>JAGBEX010000018.1 GCA_017936765.1 Clostridia bacterium | reverse complement strand
GTCAAAGTGGCTCCGCCACTTTGACGACTCCAAAAAGAAAAACCTCTATTCCATTGCTGGAACGAGGTTTATCAAACGCGAAACCGGCAGGCTCACACAGCAGCAGCCTTGTTCAGCTGCTTGGCCAGACGGGCCTTCTTGCGATTGGCGGCATTCTTGTGGATAATGCCCTTAGCGGCGGCCTTATCAATCGCGGAGGTGGTCGCGGTCAACTGCACATTGGCGGTCTGAGGATCAGCCAGGGCGGCCACAAACTTCTTCACAGAGGTACGCATACCACTCTTCACCATGCGGTTACGTAGGGTCTTCTTCTCGCTGACCTTCACGCGCTTCTTAGCGGACTTAATATTCGGCACTCGATTCACCTCCTTCAAGTATTTCGGAACATCGCAAGTTATAATACCATGTCCGGCACAAAAATGCAAGCCTTTTCGCAAACTTTTTTCTGATTTTCAACTCAATAGCCCGTCAGTACGCCCATGGGCCTCACCTGGGTGCGGCCATCCAGGCGTTCCACCCGGTAAAATCCGATGAGATTCCCCGGCTTTGTCACCTGATACACGTCCTGCACGTCCTTCACGTCCCGCAGTTCAAACCGTACCGAAAGCCCGCAGCCCACCGACACGCTTCTGGGCGTGGTGATGATGGATGCAGGCACGCCTGCCCGGCGCAGCGCCCGCTCGAAGTGCATCACCTGCTGGCGGGATCGGAACGATGCGATGCCGAATTGCTCCTCCATGGTTCTACCTCCTTCCCCACACCATACAATAGTCCCAAACCGTGCATTTGGTGCAAAGGAGCTGAAAGAACCATGATCTACCTCGATAACGCCGCCACCAGCTTTCCCAAACCGCCCCAGGTGATCCGCGCCGTGTCCGGCACCATGGAGAAGCTGGGCGCCAACCCAGGCCGGGGCGGCCACCACCTGGCCTTGCAGGCTGGGCGGGTGGTACAAGCCTGCCGCGAGGAAGCCGCCCGCCTGCTTGGCATGGAAAAGCCGGAGCGCATCGTGTTCACCAAGAACTGCACCGAGGCCCTCAACCTGGCCATCAGCGGGGTGCTGAAGCAGGGGGACGAGGTGCTTTGCTCCCACAGCGAGCATAATGCGGTGATGCGCCTGCTCAAGCGCTACGCCGCCTGGGGGCAGATCGCCCTGCGGGTGCTGCCGCCGGACGGCATGGGCATATTGCAGCCCCACACCCTGCAGGAGCATATCACCCTCCGCACCGCCCTGGTGGTGGTGTGCCACGCCAGCAATGTAACCGGGGTGATCCAGCCCGTTGCCCGGCTGGGTGCCATCTGCCGTGAAAACGGTGTTCCCCTGCTGGTGGACGCCGCCCAGACCGCCGGTGTGCTGGACGTCAGTCCCGAGGCGCTCCGTGCCGACATGGTGGCCATGCCCGGTCACAAGGGACTGCTGGGACCCCACGGCACAGGCCTGTTGGCCCTGGGCGAGCGCATCGACCCGGAACCCCTGATGGTGGGCGGCACCGGCAGCGCCTCGGAAAGTATGCTCCAGCCCGACCTGCTGCCCGACCGCTATGAATCCGGCACGCTGAACCTGCCGGGCATTGCAGGGCTGTTGCAGGGCATCCGCTTTGCCCGGCGCTACCGCAGCGAGATCCACGAATACGAGAGCTACCTCAACCAGCGCTTCCGCCGCCAGGTGGCAGGCCTCCCCGGCCTGCGGCTGCTCCACCACCCGGACGCCGAGTGTGTAGGCATCACCAGCTTTGTGGTGGAGGGCATGGACGCCGGGCAGATCGCCGATGGGCTGGACGCCAGCGGCATTGCGGTGCGGGGCGGGCTGCATTGCGCCCCCGCCATGCACACCTGGCTGGGCACGCTGCAAAGCGGCGCTGTGCGCATCTCCCCCGGCATCTACAACACCGAGCAGGAGATCGACGATGCGGCGGCTATATTGGGGAGGATCATCACGGCCCGCTGATCACAGCCTTTCCTCCCCCTTCCCGCACCGGCACAGCACCGCCAGCAGCATACACACGCCGCCGGGGATGGGGTAATACCGCAGGCCTGTGACCAGGTACATCAGCATCAGTCCCACGCCATAGAGCATATAGGTCTTCGCCTTGTCCCGCCGGAGGATGGTCTGCACCATGCCGGTGGCGGCAGGGCGATTTTTTCGTTTGCCCAGTCGGATCAGCTGCTCGTCCGTGGCTGGGCTGGCCTGGCCTGCCAGCGCCAGCAGCACCTCCCGCCGGATGATCCGCACCGGGATGCTCCCTTCCGCCGCCCAGGCCTCCACCTTGGCCGAGCAGCGCCCTGTCACACAGGCCACGCCACGCTCCACGCCATGCTTGCGGCAGGCGCGCTGCACCGCAACGATATTCCCCTGTCCCACTTCGCTCCCCTCCGGCAGAGGGATGCAGCCCACCAGCAGCCGTTCCTCCCCGCTGCGGCAAAGCATCCCCTCTTCTGTGACCCGCTCCATGGTGAGGGGGTAGCGCTGCCCCAAGAGCAGCGCCGCCTGGAAATGTGCCTGACGGGCGGGTGCCAGCAGCATTTCCTCCAGCAGCAGCTCCCCGCCCAGGCGGCGGCGCAGGGCGACCTCCCGCCTGTCCACTGTGCGGCGGAGGTAGTGGGTCAGCGCCAGCTGCCCCATGATGCCCAGCGCACACCCCGCCAGCAGCGCAGGCAGGCTCAGTCCCCACAGGTAGATGAACCACCCCAGCGCGGCCAGCAGGATCGTCAGCCGCAGCCCGACATTGTCTGCCAGGGTGGACAGGCGCGCCTTTCGCAGATAGCTTTGCACATTATCTCCCCTTTTCATATCGGCCATCACCGAGACAAGCTCGGCGCTGGCTACACTTCGGCCAACGCAAGCGTTGTCCTCGTTAGTCGGGACAATCGTCCCTCCCTTTTTTCATTTTCTTCTTTATTGTTTGCCGAAAATCGTTTATAATAAGAGCATTCAAAGGAGGAAGTGCCGTGGCGAAGGAACGCATTGGCATCATGGGTGGGACGTTTGACCCCATCCATCTGGGACATATCGAAATGGCCAAGGCCGCCATGGCCGAGGCAAAGCTGGATCGGGTGCTGGTGGTGCCCAGCGGCAACCCGCCCCACAAAACAGGCATCACCCCGGCGGAGGATCGCTGGAAGATGGTCTGCGCCGCCTGCGCCCAGGAAAACGGGCTGGAACCCTGCCGGGTGGAGATCGACCGTGGCGGCGTGATCTATACGGTGGATACGCTGTCCATATTGAAGGAGAATTATCCCAAGGCGGAGCTGTTTTACATCATTGGCGCCGATACGCTGATGGAATTGAAGAACTGGCGCAGCTTTCAGCAGGTGCTGCAATTATGCACCTTCCTGGTCTGCCCCCGGGCGTGGCATTATACCCCTGCACAGCTCAACGACGAGCGCAAGCGCCTGACGGAGATGGGCGGCTCCATCGTGATGATGACCATGGAACCCCTGGATGCATCCTCCACGGACATCCGCGCCGACCTGGCCGCCGGCCGCCCCACGCCTACGCTGCCCGTAACCGTGCGGGAATACTGCGGCGTGAAGGGACTCTATGGGATGCAAAGGCGCATCGACCAGGCCGATGAGTGGATGGACAAGCTCTTCGCCGCGCTGACGGCCAAGCGCTTTGCCCACACCCTGGCCGTGGCGCACACCGCCCGCCAGCTGGCGCGGACGCATCAGATGCACATGCGCCGGGCGGAGATCGCAGGACTCCTGCACGACTGCGCCAAGTGCCTGCCCCTGAAGGAAATGCAAGCCATCTGCCGCCTGCACCAGCTCACCGCCGATGAGGCGCTGATCGAAAGCAGCAACCTGCTGCACTCCGTGGCGGGAGCTTATCTGGCTGCCTCGGAATACGGCGTGCAGGATCCGGACGTGCTTCACGCCATTGCCTGCCACACCACCGGCCAGCCCCAGATGACCCAGCTGGATATGATTGTGTACCTGGCCGACAAGATCGAGCCTACCCGTGCCGACTATCCCACGCTGAACAAGACCCGCCTGCTGGCACAGCTCTCCCTGGAGAAGGCCGTGCTTTACAGCATGGAAGGCACCACCAAATATGTGAAAAAAGGCGGCAAGGCGTTGCACCCCACCACCCTGGAGACCATCCAGTGGCTGCGCAGCCTGCCGCAAACGAACAACTGATATCAGGAGGAACCTATGCAGGACAACGCTCTCGCTCAAGAAATTGCCCAGGTGATCTACGACAAAAAAGGCCGCGACATCATCGCCCTGGACGTGCAGGGACTGACCGTGATCTGCGATTACATGATCATCGCCTCCGGCCGCAGCGCTTCCCAGGTGAAGGCCCTGGCCGATGAGGTGGACGACCGCATGGCGCAGCGCGGCATCTCCCCCCGCCGCACCGAAGGCCAGAACGAAGGCCGCTGGATCGTGATGGACTACGGCTTCATCATGGTGCACATCTTCCACCAGGAGGAGCGCGCCTACTACAACCTGGAGCGCCTGTGGGAGGACGGCACCAACCGCCTGGTCCTGCCCTTCGACCAGACTGTGCTGGACTGATGCATTGCATCATCGCCACCCCGGTGGGACATCTGCGCATCGATGCCACGGATCGCGCCATCACCGGCGTGAACCGCACCGACGAGGCCTGCACACCGCCCACCACCCCATTGCTCACAGAATGCGTCCGTCAGCTGAACGCCTACTTTTCCGGCCAGCTGACGGATTTTGACCTGCCCCTGCACATGGAAGGCACCGCCTTTCGTCTGAAGGTGTGGCACGCCCTGCGCAGAATCCCTTATGGCGAGACCCGCTCCTATGGCCAGCTGGCCGCTATGATCGGCCAACCCAGCGCCAGCCGTGCCGTGGGCGGTGCCAATCACCACAACCCCATTTCCATCATTGTCCCCTGCCACCGGGTCATCGGCGCTGATGGCAGCCTCACCGGCTATGGCTGCGGGCTGGACATGAAGGAATGGCTGCTCGAACACGAAAGGAAGCACCACCATGCCTGAACTTCGCCCCCTCCGCTCCCGCAGCGATGTTTTCCAGCGCTACGAGACCCTGCGCCGCAACCGCGAAAAACGCACCCACGCCAAACTGTATTTCCTGGAGGGCGTGCATCCCGTGGAGCAGGCCATCGCCGCCGGGGAAGCCTTCTATGCCATGGGCTACAATGCGGACAAGCGGCTCTCCGGCTGGGCGCAGGACATGATCGCCAAGGCTGACCCGGAGTTCCTCCACCCCATGCCCGCCGACATGATGGCCGAGCTAAGCGACCGGGAAAACCCCTGCGAGCTGGTGTGTCTGGTGCATCAGCGCGCCGACCTGCAAGCCCGCCTGCGCCGCGCCATCCAGGCTGCACCCAACCCGCTCATCATTCTGTGCGACCGCCCCAACAGCCCCGGCAACCTGGGTACCATCATCCGCTCGGCTGATGCCTTCGGCGCCTGCGGCATCATCACCACCGGCCATAGCGCGGATTTCTACGATCCCCAATGCATCCGCGCCAGCATCGGCACCCTGTTCCATATGCCCTTCTGCCCCTTCGGCTCCTGCGAAGAGGCCGTCTCCTTCCTGCGCAGCCTGCCCACCGTGCCACAAATCGTCGGCACCAGCGCCAAAGGCACCGCTAGCCTTCACCAGGCCGACTTCACCCGTCCCACCGTCCTCATCGTGGGCAACGAGACCTTCGGCATGAGCAAGGCCTGGAAGGAAGCCTGCGACCAGCTGCTGCGCATCCCGATCTACGGTGCCGCCAGTTCGCTGAACGTGGGGTGCGCAGCAAGCATCTGCCTGTACGAAATTGCAAGACAGCGTGACTTCGACGGACACCGCTAAAGGGGCGTTGCCCCTTTAGAATCCCCACCCAAGGGCGCTGCCCTTGGGGAACCCGCGAAGGGTCTTCGATCCTTTCGAAACCCATGCGGATGAGCCCTGCAGAGCATTCTCCGAGCAGGGGTCACGGCGCATATGTAGGGGCGATCTGCGATCGCCCGCCGTTCACAAACTAAATTCCGCATTCCGAATTAGAAAAGAGCCGACTTTCGTCGGCTCTTTTCTTACGCCTTGCGCAGCTCCATCACCTTGTCCAGTATGGTCTCCGCCAGCTCCGCCTTTCTTTGCAGGGGGCAATCGGTGAGGCCATCGCGGGTGATCAGCGTGGCGATGTTGGTATCCACATTGAAGCCCGCGCCGGGCTTGGACACATCATTGGCCACGATCATGTCCAGGTTTTTCTTGTCCAGCTTGCGGCGGGCGTTGTCCAGCAGGTTCTCGGTTTCGGCAGCAAAGCCCACCAGCGTCTGGCCAGGCTTCTTGGCAGCGCCCACGGCAGCGGCGATGTCCGGGTTCTCCACCAGCTCAAAGATCAGCGGCTTGCCAGCTTCCTTCTTCATCTTCTGCTGGCTGGGGTTGGCAAAGCGGTAATCCGCAGGAGCCGCCGCCTGGATGATCACGTCCATCTCTGGGGCGCGGGTGGTCACGGCGTCGTAGAGGTCGCAGGTGGACTCCACCCGCACGGTGGGGATGCCCTCCGGCTGCTTGGCGGTGGTGTGGCCGCACACCAGCGTGACCTCCGCCCCGCGGGCCTTGGCCGCTGCGGCGATGGCAAAGCCCATCTTACCAGAGGAATCATTCCCCAGGTAGCGCACAGGGTCCAGGCGCTCCCGGGTGCCTCCGGCGGTGACCATCACCCGCAGGCCTTCCATGTCCAGCTTGGGGCAAAGGATGCCGCAAATGGCCTCCACAATGTCCACCGGCTCGCTCATGCGGCCGGAGCCAATGTCCCCGCAGGCCTGGAAGCCCGCATCGGGGCCGACGAACTGCACACCGCGCTTTTTCAGGGTGGCGGCGTTCTCCTGGGTGACCTGCGCCGTCCACATCCCCACATTCATGGCAGGCGCCAGCAGCACCGGCGCCTTGGTGGCCAGCACGGTGGTGGACAGCATATCATCCGCAATGCCGCAGACCATTTTGGCCATGATGTTGGCCGTGGCGGGGGCAATGACAAACACCTCCGCCCGCTTGGCCAAGGCGATATGCTCCACCTCCCAGGTGGCGGGACGGTCGAAGGTATCCACCACCACGGGGTTGTTGGACATGGTCTCCATGGTCAGGGGGGTGATGAACTGGGTGGCGTTCTTGGTCATGATGACGTGGACATTGGCCCCCAATTTGCGCAAACGGGAGACGATCTCCGCGCTCTTATACGCAGCGATGCCTCCCGTTACACCCAGCACGATCTCTCTGCCGGTCAATTTCATTGTTCGGTCTGCTCCTCATCCATCACAGGATTGTCGTAGGTGATCAAGTCGCGGTTGATCTCCTCCACGGCCACCTTCAGGGGCTTCATCTCGTGGGCGTCGATCAGGGGCTGGCTGCCGGCCACGATCTGGCGGCCGCGCTTAGAGGCTTCCACCACCAGGGTGTAGCGGGATTCGGCGTGTTCCAGCAGCTCCAGCACATTGGGTTCAACAATAGACATAGGACTTTTCCTCCTTTATTCTTCTTCCACCACGGGGAAATAGCGGTTGGTACGCTGCTTCTCCGCGTTGACAATAGACAAAAGCTGTTCATAGGCCAGGTCAAGGGAATCGTTCACCACAGCGTATTGGTAGCGCTGCAATTGCTCGATCTCGCCCTTGGCATTGCCCAGGCGGCGGGCGATCTCCACAGGATCCTCGGTATTGCGGGTGTGGAGGCGCTCCTTGAGTACCTTGTAGCTGGGGGGAAGGATGAACACGCTCACGCACTCCTTCTCCTTTTCCACCACGGTGCGGGCGCCCTGGGGATCGATATCCAGCAGCACGTTTTGACCCTTTTCCATCCGCTCATAGACCTCGCTCTTCAGCGTGCCATAGCGGTTGGCATGGACGGTGGCGTGTTCGATGAACGCATCCTCCGCCAATAGTTTATCATATTCTTCGTCGGAAATAAAGTGGTAATGCACATCTTGCACTTCATAATCTCTGGGCTTGCGGGTCGTAACGCTCACCGAAAAGACGAAGCTGGGGTCGTCCTTGAGCAGCTTGTCGATCAGCGTACCCTTGCCCGTGCCGGAGGGGCCGGAGATCACCAGCAGCATACCCTTGCGCGTCGCTTTCATTCCACATCCTCCTCATCCGTACTCTTTGCCTTGCCTTCCATGCGCCCGGCCACCGTTTCCGGCTGCAGGGGCGAAAGCACCACATGGTCGGAGTCCATCACGATCACCGCGCGGGTGCGGCGGCCGCAGGTGGCGTCGATGACGCGGCCTGCATCCCTGGCGTCCTGCACCAGGCGCTTCACCGGGGCAGAATCCGGGCTGACGATGGCCACCATCCGCGTGGTGTTGACCATGTTACCAAAGCCTACATTCAGCAGTTTCATGCCTTACTCCACATTCTGCACCTGTTCGCGCATCTTCTCGATCTCGGATTTCAGATCCACCACATGCTGGGCAATCTGCGCATCGGAGGCCTTGGAGCCAATGGTGTTGGCCTCGCGGTTCATCTCCTGGATCAGGAAATCCATCTTCTTGCCGATCTCGCCCTTGACCTCAAAGAACTTGCGCATCTGGCCAAAGTGGCTGTCCAGGCGAGAAAGCTCCTCATCGATAGCGCAGCGGTCGGCCAGGATGGCCACCTCCTGTGCCAGGCGCTGGGGTTCCACCGCGTCGGTGATCATCTGGCTGAGCTTCTGCTGCAGGCGGGTGCGGTAGTCCTCCACCACGCCGGGGGCGCGGAGCAGGATTTTCTCCCGCAGGGCAGCGGCAGCCTCCAGGTGGGCGGACAGGTCGGCCCGCAGGTTCACACCCTCCTTGTCCCGCATATCGCACAGCTGGCTAACTGCACCATCAGCCGCCTCGCGGCACAGGGCGGTAACCATCTCCTCGTCCATGTCGGCCTCGGTGAGGGTCACCACGCCTTCCATCTTCATCACGTCGGTCACAGCAGGTAGGGTAGCCTTGCCAATGGCCTCCGCCACGGCCTGAGCCGCATCCATGTAGGACTTGGCCAGCGCGGCGTCCACCTGCACCTGGCGATTGCTCTCACCCACCCGGCGCACGGTGATGAACACGTCCACATGGCCGCGCTTCATCTGGGCGGAGATGCTTTGCCGCACGGTTTCCTCCAGGAAAGCGATGCTCCTGGGCAGGCGGCAGGAAATATCCAGAAAACGGTGATTGACGGCCTTCAGCTCCACGGTGATCTCCCACGCGTCCCGGAGCATCTGGCAGCGTCCGCAGCCCGTCATACTACGCATAAGTGTGCCTCCTTTGTGAAGAAATATTATAGCACATTCCCCAAGCGCTGGCAAGCAAAAAGAGCGACCTAAAAGCTATCAGGCCGCTCTAAATTTTTATTCCTCTGTCTTGATCTTCGTCCAGTCCTGGGTAGCGCCCTGGCCGTATCCGGCGGGATAAGCGCCCTCCTTCACCAGCACGAAGCCCAGGTCGGCGTTGCGGTTCGCCTTGTCGCTGGTCACCTGCACCGGAGCAGAGGTGCCGTCCTCGCCCAGCACGGAAACGATCATCGGGATATCCGTGCGCTGCTGGGTGGGCTTGACCTCGCCGGGGGCGGTGACCCGCAGGGTGTAGGTGGCGGGGTACACATCCAGGAAGCGGTAGAAGCCATACTGGTCGGAGACCGTTTCGTCCACCACGTTTTCGCCGCGCATCAGCTCGATCTTCACACCGGGGATTCCGCCCTCATCGGTCTCCTGCAGGCCGTTGGCGTTGGCGTCCAGCCACACCTTGTCGCCCAGGGAGCCGGGCAGCACCACGCCCACGTCCATGCTGCGCAGGTCGCGGCTCATCAGCAGGGTGATCACGTCGCTCTTGGCGTGGCGGGCATCACAGTCCACCATCACGCTGGTGCGGCTGCCGTCAGCCAGGCGCTCGTCGCCGGGTTCCACCACCACGCGGCCTTCCGGCAGGGTCACCTGCAGGATGTACTCACCGGGCATCAGGCCCTCGAAGGCGTGGTGACCCATATCGTTGGAGGTGGTGGTAGCCAGCACAGTACCGCTGGCATCGGTGAGGGTCATTTCAGCGCCGCTCTGGGCAGCGAACTGGTCGCCCATGTCCACCCACACATGGCCGGCAATGCTGGTGTGGCACACAATGCCCAGCATCAGGTCGGAGCGGACTTCGTCCTCGGCCAGGTTGATGTCGTGCATCACCATCATGCCGTTTTCATAGGTAAAGGTGGATTCACCCTTCTTGCCCTCAATGGCAGGGCCGTGCTGCAGGGTGTAGCTGCCGGGGATCAGTCCCGTGGCGGCAAAGCTGCCGTCCTCCTGGATGGCCACGGTAGCGAACACCTGGCCGTTGTGCTGGTCGATCACCGTCACGGTGGCACCAGCGGGCTTGATCTCATCCTCGGCATAAACGCCGTCCAGGTTCTCGTCCATCCAGGCGATGCCCTGCAGGGTGGCGGGCATCACAGCGCCCAACAGCTGGTCATTCCAGCTGTCGCCCATGGCCAGATCCAGGGTGATGCTCTGCGCATTCACGCCAGATTTCAGCGGCAGGGTCACGTTGTCCACGCGGGACAGCACATAGGCATCGGGGCAAGCCACGCTCAGGGTGTAGGTATCGGGGTGCAGGCCCTTGATGGCAAAGCTGCCATCGGCCTGGGTGGTCAGGGTCACGGCTTCCAGATCACCGCGGGTGGGAGTCAGCTCGAAGGTCATGCCGGGCAGGGTGGCTTCGCCCTCTTCCTGGGTGCCGCTGCCGTTGTGGTCAGCAAAGGCCACGCCGGTGATGCTGCCCAGCTTCAGGCCACCGCACAGGGGAGCGTTCACTTCGTCGCCCACCTTGAAGTCGAACCACTCGCCCTGGCCCAGGTTGCCCACCGCAGCAATGGTATTGCCGCCGCTGGTCACCTTGGCAAAGGCGCTCTCGCCGGGAAGCTCGTATTGCAGGTAATACCGGCCGGGCATCACCGCATCGAAGCAGAACGCGCCGTCCTCACCGATGGTGGCAGCGAAATGCTCGCCCTCATCGCTCATCAGGCGCACCACCGTGCCGGTAAAGCCAGCCTCGGTGCCATCCTGCACGCCATTGTCGTTGGCATCGGCAAACACGCTGCCCTGCACCGTGCCGGGGAGGATCTGGCCGATGTCCATGCCCGTGAGCTGCGCGCCCATGGCTACGGTGAAGGGGTTCGTTTGCCCCTTGCCGTCGCCGGTGTTGAGGAAGTAGTTGCCCTCGCCCAGCTTGGTGAAGGCGTAGCCCGCCTTGGCCTCCAGGCGCATGGAATAGGTGCCGGGGTTCAGGCCCTCGAAGATGTACTTACCCTTCACCGTGGTGCGATCCACGGTGAGCTTCTCGCCGTTTTCGTCCAGCAGCGCCACCAGCAGGCCGGAGACCACGTCCTCGCCCGCATCCTGGGTGCCGGAGAAGTTATCGTCCAGGTAGGCCACGCCGGTGATGGTGGCAGGCACCACCGCACCCAGGTACATGGTGGTCTTGGTGGCGGTATCCACCGTGACGTCCTTCACGGTGTCCTTGCGGCGGCCATTGTTGTTCTCAAAGGGGTTGCCGCCCTCCGCCGTGCAGGTGAAGGCATAGCCCTCGGGGATGGTGGCGCTGACGCTATAGGTACCGTTGCGCAGCGCACCGGCGCGGGCAATACCATCCTCGCCGGAGGTGGCGCGGGTCAGGGTCTTGCCGTTGTTTTTGATCACCTGGATCTCCGCACCGGCCAGGGGCGCTTCGCCCTGGTCGTAGCGGCCGTTGAAGTTGGCATCCAGGAAGCAGAAGGCCTCGATCACGCCATCGCCCACCACGCCGATGTGGCGGTTCTTGAACACCTCACCCTCCTCCAGCTTGAAGGAGCGGGTATCGGTGCGCTTGCCCTCGGTGGTGAAGTAGGAGCGGGCGGAGCCGCCGGTCTTAGAATACTTGGTGAACATGGTGCCTTCCGGCGTGGTGACGGTCATTTTGTAATTGCCGGGCTTCACCTGGCTGAGGTAGAACTCGCCGGTCTCGTCGGTGGTATACTCATACACCAGGCCATTGTTGATGCCCACCAGGGAGATGAACACACCCTCCTGGCCGGGTTCGTCGTCCTGCATGATACCATCGCCGTTCACATCATCCCAGGCCGTACCGCTGATGCCGGAAAGCGTGGTGGTACCAATGGCCACCGTGCGCTTCTCCCCCGCCGCCAGCTCCAACACCGGGCTGAGCTGCACATTGTCCAGGCTGTATTCCATGATGTTGCCGGAGGTGGGGTGTTCCAGGTCGCCGGTCTTGCTGAAGCCGCGACCCAGGGGCATGGTGACCCGCAGCTGATACTGCCCGGCGGGGATACCCTCAAAGGTGGGTTCGGCCTTCTTGTCGGTGGCCACCACGGCAATGGGGGCATCGCTGCCCACAGGGATCAGCTCCAGCACCACATCCTGCACACCGCCGTCATAATTGTTGCGGGCGCCGTTGCTGTTGCGGTCGTTGTACACGCGGACATTCAGGCTGGCCGCCGTCTCATCCGCAGGCAACTCCACCAGCATCACAGGCTCGCCCACCGGCACAGCCGTGGGTTCGGCAGTAGGTTCGGGAGTAGGCTCTTCGGTGGGAACTTCGGTGGGTTCGGGAGTGGGAACTTCCGTAGGTTCAAGAGTGGGTTCCTCGGTGGGAACCTCCGTGGGTGCGGGAGTAGGAACTTCCGTAGGTTCAGGAGTCGGCTCCTCGGTAGGAACTTCCGTGGGTTCGAGGGTAGGTTTTTCGGTAGGAACTTCCGTGGGTTCGGGAGTGGGTTCTTCGGTGGGTTCAGGAGTAGGCTCCTCGGTGGGAACCGCAGTAGGTTCGGGAGTGGGTTCCTCGGTGGGAACTGCAGTAGGTTCGGGGGTAGGTTCCTCGGTAGGTACTTCCGTGGGTTCGGGAGTGGGTTCCTCGGTAGGAACCGCAGTAGGTTCGGGAGTGGGTTCCTCGGTAGGAACTTCCGTGGGTTCGGGGGTAGGCTCTTCGGTAGGAACTTCCGTGGGAACCGCAGTAGGTTCGGGAGTAGGCTCTTCAGTAGGTACCTCCGTGGGTTCGGGCGTAAGCTCCACAGGCTCCAGGCTGTTGGCCAGGGCGTAGGCTTCGTCCACCAGGGTGATCTGCTCCGCCGCGCCGCGATAAGCCGTCAGCGTCAGGGCAAAGTCAGGCCAGACGGTCTCGCCCTTCTCATGATGCACCGTGTACACGCCAGCGGGCAAGGCTTCCGGCAGGGCGTAGCTGCCATCCGCATCGGTGGTGAAGGTCAGCACCGCTTCCTCCAGGCTGTTGGTGAGGGTAAAGGTGTTCTCCCCCTTGGTCTGCAGGGCGAACAGACCCGCATCGGCATAGACCATCACCAGGGCAGCGTTCAGTCGGCCGGAGGCGACGGACGCGGAGTACCCGGCCTGCTGGATCAGATAGCCCTCGGGCATGGTGGCCATGTCCGGCACCAGCAGCACATTGGCGGTGCTTTCCAGCGTCACCATGCTGCTGCCCTTGCTGTCAGCCACCAGTCGGCCGATCTCCTGGCCGTTCTGCTGCACGCTGAAAGAGCCAGTCAGCTTCTCCATGCGCCATTGGCCGCCAGCCTGGGCAGTAAGACCCTGGAAGTTCACCTCCAGCGTCGTCCAGGCCGCCAGGGCGGTGTGCATCATGCTCATCAGCAGCATCATGCAGGCCAGCAGGGCCACGATCTTCTTGCAAACCATCTTCATAAGCCGGATTCCTCCGTATGCACCGGGCATAAGCGCCCGCTGTTATTTCATGTCCTGATATCATTAGACAGAATACCAAATTACATGGTAAATCAACCGGGGCAGATTGTCAACCTTTCCGGGCTTGGCAAGCGAAGATTTACATAAAAAACACCGCTGCTTGTGTCGTGCAGCGGTGAAATCATTTTTATCGGATAACCTTCATCTTCGGCGCCTTTTCACACAGGTACGCCCGCAGGTCGGCCTTCTCCTGCTGGGACAGCGCATCCGTGAAGCACACGGTGTACTGCCCGGCCTTGGTCAGCAGAATGTAGGCGTGGTCGGCCACGGCCATGGTGTGCAGATGCTCGTACCCAATGGTGCCGGAGCCGCCGGAGGTGTGGTTTTCGGTCCAAACACCCTCGGGGGTGCAGGCGGTGGTCAGCTCGCACTTGCCCTGGGAATAGGTCTCCTGAAAGCGCTTGATGGACGTCTTTGCCGCGCTTTTGCGATACCACAGGGTAAAGGGGATGTAGGTCGCCCAGTAGGCAAGCAGGATCCACATGAACGCCCAGCTCCTGAACCAGAAGGCCTCGCCGACGCACAGCGCAGTGACCGCAGCGGCCAGGATCAGCCTTTTGCGGTTGAACTTGCCGGTGAGCATATACTTGGCATTCTCGTGGAAGAACGCCTCATCCAGCGTGCCGCTGGTGACAAACAGGGCGTTATCAATCATGCTTCTCTTCCTCGCTGCCCTCTTCCGGCTGCTGGGTTTCATCAGGCAGCACGGTCACCAGGGCATATTCCACGCGGTGATCCTCGATCTTCTCCACCTGGATGTGCAGGCCATGCACGGTGACCTCCGGGTTGGATCCATCCTGGGGAATGGTGGTGAACTGGCTGAAGATCAGGCCGCCCAGGGTATCGTATTCCTCTTCCAGGGGCAGGTCGATGTCCAGCGCCTCGGCCACGTCCTCCAGGGGAGCGGTACCGGCCACGCGCCAGGTGCGCTCCTCCACCAGCTGGATCTCGGCCTCCACCTTGTGGTCGGTCTCGTCGTAGATATTGCCCACGATCTCTTCCAGCAGGTCCTCCATGGTCACGATGCCGCTCATGCCGCCGTATTCATCCACCACGATGGCCATGTGGATGCGCTTCTTCTGCATATCGCGGAAGAGAGCATCGGCCTGCACGGTCTCCGGCACAAAGTATGCCTCGCGGATCAGCTCGCGGATGGGCTTGGGCGCATCGGATGCGGCGTTGAGCAGGAAGCTGCGGGTGGACAGCACACCCACGATATCGTCCATATCCTCGTTGTACACCGGGAAGCGGCTCAGGCCGGACTCCCGGATGGTCTTGAGGATGGTATCATGGTCGTCCCCAACCCAGATGCTGAACACGTCGGTGCGGTGGGTCATCACGTCCTCGGCAGAGAGGTTGTTGAACTCGAAGATGTTCTCGATCATCTCCTTCTCTGCCTCTTCGATGGCGCCGGTCTCGCCGCCCATGTCCACCATCATGCGGATCTCTTCCTCGGTGACCTCTTCCTCCTCGGCATTGGGGTCGATGCCCACCAGGCGCAGCACACCATTGGTACTCACGGAGAGCAGCCACACAATGGGCTTGAACGCGCTGGAGCAGAACCGCAGAACACCCAGCGCCATGCGCGCCATTTTATCCGGGTGATGCATGGCAATGCGCTTGGGAACCAGCTCGCCAAACACCAGGGTGAAGTAGGACAGGATCAGGGTGATGATCACCACGCAGATGGTGTTGAGGGTGGCCGCATCCAGCGGAATGAAGCTCTGCACAGCGCCAGCCAGACGGGAAGCAAACTGATCCGCAGCGAATGCGGAACCCAGGAAGCCCGCCAGGGTGATGCACACCTGAATGGTGGAAAGGAACTTATTGGGCGATTCGGACAGTTTCAGCAGCTGCTCAGCCACCTTGTCGCCTTCGTCTGCATCGTGGCGCAGCTTGGCCTCGTTCAGAGAAAGGACGGCAACCTCAGTGGCGGCAAACCAACCATTGACAAGAATCAGGATCAGCTGAAGCAGCAAGGGACCTCCCCATGGGTCGGAAGACAAAATGATCACTCCTTCTACATATTGGTGGCATGGAAATGGATGCTCCATACCAATCTATAGTATAGCACGCTTTCCCCGCGTTTGCAATATTTTCTTAACAAAAGAAGAAGGGAGAAGCCTTGCAGCCTCTCCCTTCCACCGTTACGAACTTACATTTCCATGACCAGGCTCAGCACGCTGGCGGGCAGGTTCTGCACCAGACCCATCAGGGCGTTCATCAGAGCGTTCATCACGTCATTGTTCACATACTGGGCAACTTCGTCCTCGGTCATGGTGCCGGGGCGAACCGCGTCAGCCGTCACGATGGAATCCACGGCCTTGCCGCTCAGCTGCTCCACCTCGATGGTGAACAGCTCTTCTTCCATGCCCAGGATGTACAGATCCATTTCAGCCTCATACTGCACGCCGCCATCGGCCAGCACCTCGGCCTCGGAATCCATGTCGATCTTGAAGGAGATCTCCTCGCCGCTGTCGCTGTCGGTGACCACCACGTCCACGATCATGTTCTCCTCGGACTTGGTCTCGCCGTAGTTCTTGTTCAGCAGCACGCTCACAGTGATCACAGGCTCGGACACGCCGTTCTCGATGCTGGCGACGCCCACATTGGTGGTGGTCAGCGCTTCAGTTTCCAGCACGTCCACGGTGATGGACACACCCTCGTCGTTGGCATCCTCAGCGCGGATGGTCACGGCGTAGGTCACGCCCTCGTTCACGGTGCGGCGGGCAAAGTCCATATCCATGGTGATGGTCTCTTCCTTGCCGTTTTCGTCCTCGGCCTTCATGGTCATGGACATGATGCCATACACAGGCTCGCCAGCCTCGTCCAGGTAGATCTCCACGGGGATCTCGCCCTGCACCATGGCGCCGATCTGGTCGGCCAGTTCGGGCAGCTTGGCGATCATCTCGTCAGCGGTGACCTTCTCACCGTTCATGGTCAGGTCAGCAGATTCCAGCGCCTGGGTGAACTGAGGCACGTTCTTCATCACGTCGAAGATCACCTTGTACACCTTGGCGATGTCCTCGCCCGTGAGCTTTATGGTGATCACGGTGGCAGCGGGATCGCTGTTCTTGGGCTGCTGGGTCACTTCGCCGGTGGTCACCTTCTCCATCAGCTCTTCCACAACGGTCAGCAGCGCAGTCATGTCGAGGTTCTCCAGGTCGATGGCCTCCACCTGGGTATTCACCTGGGTCTTGACCTGCTCAATGGCCTGCTTCACTTCGGCCACGTCGCTCTCGGTGAGCATATCGGCGTCCACAGCCATCTTCAGCAGATGGTCGATGATCACGTCACCCTCGGTGGCATTGAAGGCAATGGTGCCGCCCAGCAGGTTGGAGTTGATGTAGGTATCCTCGCCCTCGGTGGCCCAGGCCAGGGTCAGCACATCCGTGCCGGAGAGCTGCATGGCGAAGTTGGTCTGGTTCTCCTGGGTATCGGTAGTGAAGCCCAGGGCGTCGATCAGGTCATTGACCATCGCGGCGGTCTCGGCATCCAGGCCGGGAATGGTGCCGGCGTCAAAGGTGACGGCGGTGTGGATGGGCTGGCCCGCAGCGGCAGCGCCCTCGATCATCTCCGCAGGAGAGGCAGCCATGCCCAGCACGGGCAGCGCCATCATCAGCAGAGCCAACAGCACAGCAGTGAATTTCTTCATTGATAGTAACCTCCCAAAATCGGTTTAGTTTTGCCATGACACCGTCATTATACACAATCCGGGGGCATTTGTCACTAAATTGAACACAATTGATACAATTTGCTGTCTGAAAACCGCAGAATTTGGGTCCAAGGGCAAAAAAATCCGCTTCTTACGTGTAACGCTTCCAACATTGGAGAAAATGTGCTATAATGTTTTGAATCAGATCCTCAAGAAGGAGGCAGATCCTTTTGTATAGCGAAATTCTCCTGATCGGCGCGGGCGTCACCGGCTGCGCCCTGGCACGGGTGCTGAGCCGCTATGATGTGCAGCTCACCGTGATCGACCGCGGCGCGGATGTGGCCGAGGGTGCATCCAAGGCCAACAGCGGTATCGTCCATGCGGGCTTCGACGCCCACCCCGGCACCATGAAGGCCAAGCTGAACGTGGAAGGCGCCACCATGTATCCTGAGCTGTGCCAGGAGCTGGGCGTTCCCTATGGTCAGCCCGGCGCGCTGGTCATCGGCTTTACCGAGGACGACCGCAAGACCATCGAAAATCTGGTGCAGCAGGGCATCGACAACGGTGTTCCTGGTGTGCGCCTGGTGGAGCGGGACGAGATCCTGGCCATGGAACCCAACACCAACCCCGAGGTGCTGTGCGCCCTGTATGCCCCCACCTCCGGCCTCACCAGCCCCTATGAACTGACCTTCGCCCTGGCGGATCATGCCGCCCTCAACGGCGTCACCTTCCGCATGAACGAGGAAGTCACCAATGTATGGCAGGGCGAGGACGGCCTGTGGCACGTGCAGGCCACCAGCGGCGAATATACCTGCAAGGTGGTCATCAACTGCGCAGGCGTGGGCAGCGCCACCATCCATAATATGATGAGCGACGACAAGCGTGAAATCATCAACCGCCGCGGCCAGTATTATCTCATGGACCGTGTGTCTCCCCTGCCCTTCACCATGACCATGTTCCAATGCCCCACCAAGATGGGCAAGGGCGTGCTGGTGTCCCCCACGGTGCATGGCAACATCCTGCTGGGACCCTCTGCCGAGGATATCCCCGATGCCCTGGACGTGTCCACCACCGCTGAAGGCCTGCAGTTCGTGCTGGAGAAGAGCAAGCTCACCTGGCCTGCCGCCTCTCCCCGTGGCACCATCACCAATTTCTCCGGCATCCGCGCCCACGAGGCCAAGGGCGATTTCATCATCGGTGCCGTTTCCGGCCGCACCAATGCCTACGAGACCGTGGGCATCGAAAGCCCCGGCCTCAGCTCTGCCCCCGCCATTGCCGAAATGCTGGGCAAGCAGATCGCCGAAGAGCAGGGTCTGGCCAAAAAGGCCGACTACAAGCCCGCCAAGCCCCTGCCCAAGCCCTTCCATGCCATGAGCAACGAGGAGCGCGCCGCCGCCGTGGCTGCCGATCCCCTCTATGGCAAGCTGGTGTGCCGGTGCGAAGTGGTGACCGAGGCGGAGATCCGTGCCGCCATCCGTCGCCCTGTGGGTGCCACCACCATCGATGGCGTGAAGCGCCGCACCCGTGCAGGCATGGGCCGCTGCCAGGGTGGCTTCTGCTCCCCCCGTGTGGCGGAGATCATTGCCGAGGAGCTGGGCATCCCCATGACGGAAGTCACCAAGTGCGGCGGTGCAAGCCGCCTGCTCACCGGTACCATCCAGGACGCTATGAAGGAGGGCTGCTGCCATGACTGATCCCATCATGACCGTTGATGTGCTGGTGGTGGGTGCTGGCCCCGCTGGTCTGGCCGCCGCCATCGCCGCCAAGGAAGACGGCATCGACAACCTGATGGTCATTGAGCGCGAACACAACCCCGGCGGCATCCTGCGCCAGTGCATCCACAACGGCTTCGGCCTCCACCGCTTCAAGGAAGAGCTGACCGGCCCCGAATACGCCCAGCGGGATATCGACAAGGCCAGGAAGCTGGGCATCTACATCCAATGCGATACCACCGTGCTTTCCGTTGAGGCCGACCACACCGTGACCTGCGTCAGCAGCGAGCATGGCCTGCAAATCATCAAGGCCAAGGCCATCATCCTGGCCATGGGCTGCCGCGAGCGTCCCCGCGGGGCGCTGGCTACCCCCGGCACCCGCTGTGCCGGCATCTATTCCGCCGGTACCGCCCAGAAGTTCGTGAACCTGGAAGGCTACATGCCCGGCAAGCGCGTGGTGATCCTGGGCAGCGGCGACATTGGCCTGATCATGGCCCGCCGCATGACGCTCCAGGGCGCAAAGGTGCTGGCCTGCGTGGAGCTGATGCCCTATTCCTCCGGCTTGAACCGCAACATCGTGCAATGCCTGAACGACTATGACATCCCGCTGTACCTCAGCCACACCGTCATCGACATTCAGGGCAAGGAGCGCCTCTCCGGCGTCACCGTGGCCAAGGTGGACGAGAACCGCCAGCCCATCCCCGGCACTGAGATCCACTTCGACTGCGACACCCTGCTGCTCTCCGTGGGCCTGATCCCGGAAAACGAGCTGTCCCAGGGTGCAGGCGTGAAGCTTTCTCCCCTCACCTCCGGCGCGGAGGTGGACGATGTGCTGCAGACCAGCGTGCCGGGCATCTTTGCCTGCGGCAATGTGCTGCACGTGCATGACCTGGTGGATCATGTGTCCAACGAGAGCTTCAAGGCTGGCCGCGCCGCCGCTGCCTATGCCCGGGGCCAGATCGAGACCGGCGAGACCATCGCCGTAAAGGATAGCAATGGTGTGCGCGGCACCGTTCCCCAGCGCATCCGCAAGGGCGTGAACGAGTCCGTTGACCTCATGTTCCGTCCCGACCGCGTGTTCCGCAAGGCCACCTGCATCGTGAAGTGCGGCAATGAGGAGATCGCCCGCAAGAAGGCGCCCATCTTCACCCCCGGCGAAATGGCCGTGGTGACTCTGAAGCCGGAGATCGTGGCCAAGCTGAACGACACCGTGACCGTTGAGATCGAAAGGGGCGAATAACATGGAACAGACCATCACCTGCATTTCCTGCCCCGTGGGCTGCCGCATGACGGTGGTCATTGAAGACGGGCAGTTCGTTTCCGTTTCCGGCAACACCTGCAAGCGCGGCGAAGTCTATGCCAGGCAGGAGTGCATTGCTCCCCAGCGCATGGTCACCGCGGTGATCCCCGTGCAGGGCGCAGCCATGCCCCTTTCCGTCAAGACCCGCACCCCCATTCCCAAGGCGCAGATCAACGCCTGTATGCAGGCGCTCTCCGGTCTGAGCATCACCGCTCCCGTCCATGCGGGCGACGTGGTGCTGGCCGACGTGTGCGGCACCGGGGTGGACGTCATCGCCACCAAAACGGTGGAATGATGAACAGGGCATGAACTTTGCTTTTTCCCCCTTGTGAAGAAGGCAAAGATTTGCTATAATAACAAAAGCGCCCTGTGAAAGGGTTCAGTTTGAAAGGAGACTCTCAATCATGGATTTCACCAAGATTTTCGGCATTGCCACCGCCGTGGCTGAAACTGCCACCACCACCACTGCTGCCACCGATCCCGCCGCCATGCAGGAACTGTCCGGCGCTGCCGCCGTTGTGCAGATGCTGGGTACCCTGCTGCCCATGATCATCATCTTCGTGGTGTTCTACTTCTTCCTCATCCGTCCCCAGAAGAAGAAGGACAAGCAGGTCAAGGATATGCTGGCCAATCTGAAGAATGGCGACCGCGTTTGCACCATCGGCGGCATCTACGGCACCATCGTGAACATCAAGGACGACACCGTGACCCTGTCCGTTGGCACCGACAACGTGAAGCTGGTCTTCGCCCGCTGGGGCATCCGCAGCGTGGAAGAGCTGACCATCGAAAATGATGCCGAAGCCCTCAACTGACGTTTCAAAGAAGTGACCTGAAGGTCACTTCTTTGAGTTTTGGCAGATTTGGACTGGTCGCTACGCTCCCGGCCGTCCAAATCTGTAAGGAATGTTTTTCGCAGGGCGAAAAACGACCCGCCCGCCCGGCAAAGCCGGGCGATACGATTACAGTCAGAGGCGCTGCGGTGCCTCCGACACCTCCAAAGATACTATTTTGTTCCACAACCTCCGTCAAATGACGGAGGTCTTTTTGCACCCCTGCATTCTCCACCGCATACCCTGCCTGTGAACGGAGGATGATGCGCCATGAAACATCCCACTTGCTGCTGCAACGACTGCAAACCGTGCAAACCCGCCGCCATGCAGGGCGTTCTGCTGCCCAGGATCATCGCCAGCGGCCGCACATGGCTGCGGCGCAGCTGCGTGAGCCTGACGGTGGAGGGCCTCCCCTGCCAGGCACAGCCGCCCTATGCGCTGTGCAGCGTCTCCCCCTGCGGCGAACCCGCCTGGGAACCCTGTGCCGATGGCCGCCCCCTGCACTACCTGATCACCATCCCGCTGCTGTGCCAGGTGCGGGATGCCTGCGGCTGCCTGCACAGCGGCAGGGCGGAGATCAGCACGGAAGTGTGCCTCAACCCCACCTGCCCCCTGCCGGAGTGCTGGCGCGCCAGCCTGATGGTGCTGCCCTGCGTCCGCCTGGTGTGCGCGGACTGCTCCCACACGGGCTGCTTCTCCACCCAGCTGGAGGTGCTGGTGGAAGCCTACCTTCTCCGCTGGGAACCCTGCATGACGGACACCCCCTGCAAACCCCGCTGCCCCGAACTCCCCCTCTACCCCCAACCCTGCTTCCAATAAAAAAAGCCGCCCCCTTGCACGCGCAAAACGCAGCAAAAGGGCAGCCAAACAGCATCGCGAAACGGGTGTCGAGAGGGCTGAAAGCCCTTCGCAGGGTGCAGGGGCAGCGCCCCTGCCGGGAGAGTCCAGAGAGGGCAGCGCCCTCTCTGGTGGTGGGATCCTAAGGGAGGCAAAGCCTCCCTTAGATGCGGTTCTTGATTTCGTTGTCCAGCTTGGCCAGGAACTCGTCCATGGTCATCACGGTGGTCTGGTCGGTGTCGCGGTCGCGCACGGAGATGGTGCCGTCCTGCACTTCCTTCTCGCCGATAATCAGCATGTAGGGCACGCGATCCACCTGGCGGGCATAGCGGATCTTGTAGCCGATCTTCTCGTTGCGGTCGTCCAGCTCGGCACGCACCTTGGCGCCACGCAGAGCCTCGTAGACCTTCTCGGCATAGGCCATGCTCTTGTCGGACACGGGCAGCACCTTCACCTGGGTGGGAGCCAGCCAGGTGGGGAACTTGCCGGCGAAATGCTCGGTGATGATGCCAATGAAGCGCTCGATGGAGCCATACACCACGCGATGGATCATGATGGGGCGCTTCTTGGAGCCGTCCTCGGCCACATACTCCAGCTGGAAGTTTTGGGGCATCTGGAAATCCAGCTGAATGGTGCCGCACTGCCAGGTACGGCCCAGGCAGTCACGCAGGTGGAAGTCGATCTTGGGGCCATAGAAGGCACCGTCGCCCTCGTTGACGATGTAGGGCATGTTCAGCTTTTCCAGGGCGGCCTTCAGGCCGTTGGTTGCATCCTCCCAGTCCTCGTCGGAACCCATGGAGTCCTCGGGGCGGGTGGACAGCTCCACAAAGTATTCAAAGCCAAACTTGGTGTACACCTGGTTGATCAGGCTCACCACACCGGCGATCTCGTCGGGGATCTGCTCGCGGGTCATGAAGATATGGGCGTCGTCCTGGGTGAAGCAGCGCACGCGGAACAGGCCGTGGAGAGCTCCCTTCAGCTCGTGGCGATGCACCAGACCCAGCTCGCCGCAGCGGATGGGCAGCTCGCGGTAGGAGTGGGGCTGATTGCGGTAGACCATCACGCCGCCGGGGCAGTTCATGGGCTTGATGCAATAGTCTTCCTCGTCGATCTTGGTGGCGTACATATTGTCCTTGTAGTGATCCCAGTGGCCGCTGGTCTCCCACAGGTGACGGTTCATCATCATGGGGGTGGACACTTCCACATAGTCGGCGGCGTAGTGGATGTCGCGCCAGTAGTCGATCAGGGCGTTCTTCACCAGCATACCCTTGGGCAGGAAGAAGGGGAAGCCGGGGCCTTCATCAGCAAACATGAACAGACCCATTTCCTTGCCGATCTTGCGGTGATCGCGCTTCTCGGCCTCTTCCAGCAGCTTCAGGTAATCCTGCAGCTCGTCGTTGTTGCGGAAGGCAATGCCGTTGATGCGGGTGAGCATCTTGTTGTTCTTGTCGTTCTTCCAGTAAGCGCCGGAAAGGGTCATCAGCTTGAAGGCCTTCAGCGCCTTGGTGTAGCACAGATGGGGGCCAACGCACATATCGATGTAGTCGCCCTGCTGATAGAAGGTCAGCACCGTGTCCTCGCTCAGGTCACCGATATGCTCCACCTTGTAGGTTTCGCCGCGCTCTTCCATCAGCTTGATGGCCTCGTCGCGGCTCAGGGAGAAGGGCTTGATGGGCAGGTTCTTCTTCACGATGGCCTGCATTTCCTTCTCGATGGCGGGCAGGTCTTCCTCGCTGAGCTTGGTGTCGCCCAGGTCGATGTCGTAGTGGAAGCCCTTCTCGGTGGCAGGGCCGTAGGCAAAGTGGGCGTGGGGGTACAGGTTCTTCACAGCCTGTGCCAGAATGTGCGCCGCGCTGTGGCGGATGACCTGCAGCTCGTCCTCTGCGGGGCATTCGGCCACGGTGCCATTGTTGTAAATGATCTTCATACCGCGTTCCTCCTGAAATGTTTTTCTTTGGGCGGTAAACAAAAAGCACCCGCCCCATCGCTGGGACGAATGCTGAATTTCTGCATCCGCGGTTCCACCCGGCTTGTTTTCACAACCACTCTCCATGCGCTATCGGGCATGACGCGCTCAACGTCGGGGGATGGTATCCTGCAAGTACCTGCGGCGCGAGCTTTCAGCCTCCGACTCGCACTCTCTGCACACGGCTCTCCTGCAAACGTGTTCCCCGTCATCCATCAAGATTGCTACCAGTATACCTCTCCTCCCTGCAAAAGTCAAGCCCCAGAGGGGACTTTGTCCCCTCTGGACTCCCCTACCAGAGAGGGCGCTGCCCTCTCTGGACTCTCCTGCCAAAGGGTCTTCGACCCTCTGGACTCCCTTTCGGGGATGCCGTCGCTATGTTGTCTCCGAGAAGGGGTCACGGCGCAAATACGGTTGCACCGCGACGCAGATCAAGTCACTTTTCTGCGCACCTGTAGGGGCGATCTGCGATCGCCCGCACGCCGCATTAGCGCACAGTCGCTAAGGGAAAACCATGCTGGCTTCCCTGCAAGGCATTCCTTACCTTCTCATCGCCGCATCCAGCATCGCCATCATATTCCCATTCAAATCAGAGTTCCAGCTCCACACCGCGCAGCCCAGCAGACTATTCTCCCGCA
Organism: Clostridia bacterium; assembly: GCA_017936765.1. Taxonomy (GTDB): domain Bacteria; phylum Bacillota; class Clostridia; order Christensenellales; family Aristaeellaceae; genus UBA11524. The sequence continues at coordinate 11,117 of JAGBEX010000018.1, read as the reverse complement.
GCCAGGCCACTTTTTCATCAATGGAGCGCTGGCTCTCGCCGCTGACGAAGCTGTTGCCATCGAACCACCAGGCGGCACAGGCGGCTTCGTCATAATAGGCGGTGTAGCCCTGGCCTTCCAGCATCAGGATATCATCAAAGTCGATGGTCTTGTTGCCGCTGGTGGCAGCACGCTGGTGAAGACCATTGCCGCCGCCGGTCACCTGCCGCCACACCCGGGCATAGGCAGGGAAGCCCAGCAGCATCTTGCCTTCGCTCAGGCCGCCTTCAGCCAGCAGCGCCACAGCACGGGCGCCGCTGTTGTGCCGGTCTTCATTGGGGTACAACCCGGCGTGATGCCCGGTGATCTTGTCAAACCCGCTGAGATCATAGGTCATCAGCACCGCCTGATCCACCAGCTCGTTCAGCCGACTGCCGTTCACCATTTGCAGCTGCTCCTCGCCGCAGCCAATGGCCACGGAGAGCAGATAGTCCCGGCCATGCTCCGCCTGGCGCTCGTCCAGCCCGGCGCGCAAAAGCGCCAGCAGCTGATACCAGTTCTCCTCGTCCTCCGGACGGCTCACGATCCCCGCCGCCGAGGAGCCGGGGTACTCCCAGTCGATATCCACACCCACAAAGCCGTGGGCGTCCATCAGCCGCAGAATGCTGTCTGCCAGCTTCTGCCGCCCTTCCGGCGTGGCGCAGGCATCGGAAAAACCGTCCGCGCCCCAGCCGCCCACGCTCAGCACCCCATCGATGTGCGGGTTGCGCCGCAGGTAGCTTTCCACATGGGCAATGCTGCGCCAGTGGTCGCCGGTGGCCTCGCCGTCCTCGATCAGCGCGAAGGAGTAGTTCAGCTGATCCACCAGATGGGCATGTTCGTCCTTCAGGGACAGGCCGCCGCCGTCGTAAGCATACATCACCACCCGGCCATGGCGGCCATCGCCGGGCAAAACAGTCTCTGCCGCCTGAACGGGATAGGGGTACATGGCCGAGGCAAGGGTCGTGCCTACCATCGTCATCACAACAGCTCCCATCATCCACCGGCGAAGGCGCTGCCCCGCCGTTTTTTCTTTGGTGCGCGGCTGATTGGTTTTCACCGCGCTCACCTCCGGACAAGTTTTCGCATGAATGATATCACACGCGCGCCCGGTTTGTCATTGGTAATGTGCGGAAGGCTGTCGAAATAAGGCTTGACAGCCACCGCAAAGTGGCGTATCTTTACCATAGAATGGTTTCAGGAGGTATGCACCATGCTGTTCATCGGCATCTGCGGCGCCAGCGGCAGTGGAAAATCCACCCTTGCAGAAAGTCTCCAGGCGCGCCTGGGGGATCGCTGCCTGATCATGCAGCAGGACGCTTATTACTACGACCACCCGGATCTCTCCTTCGAGGAGCGGGTGCTGCTGAATTATGACGAACCCGGCATTTTCGATCACGACCTGCTTTTGCAGGATATCCAAACGCTGCTCTCCGGTCAGCCCATCACCCGGAAGTGCTATGACTACTCCAACCACCGCCGTGCCGATTCCGGCGAGGTCATCCACCCCCGCGACGTGCTGATCCTGGAGGGCATCCACACCTTCCACGACCCGCGCCTGTGCGAGCTGATGTACCTGAAATTGTATATGCAGGTGGAAACGGACATTTGCCTGCTGCGCCGCATCCAGCGTGACATCAAGGAGCGCGCCCGCGACATCGACGGCATCTCCGCCCAGTATCTGAACACGGTGAAGCCCATGTATGACAAGTACATCAAGAATTACATCAACGAAGCCGATGTGATCGTAGCCCGTGGCGGCAAGAATGCCCGCATCGTGGACATCCTCACCGGTTACGTAGAAGACCAGTTAGCCAAAAGCAACACCCTCTAAGCAGCCCACCGGCTGCTTTTTTCATGCCCGAATTTCAAATTCGCAGCACCTTTATCTAAAGAAAGTATACCGTAAATGCAGCAAAGTTGTCAACGGAAGCAGTCCCCGTGTCGCGGCGCAACCGAATGAAATGGGTCAAAGACCCTGCGCCGTGACCCCCGCAAAGTAAAAAACCCACCTTCCACTACAGAAGATGGGTTTCGAAAGGGCCGAACGGCCCTTCGTGGGGATCCCTAAGGGGCAAAGCCCCTTAGGCGGTGGAGTCCAGAGGAGGCAGCGCCTCCGCTGGTTACTTGTCGTAATTCACGACGAGGGAGAAGTCGGGGGCCTTGAGGGAGGCGCCGCCGATGAGGCCGCCGTCGATCTCGGGCTGAGCCATCAGGCCCTTGACGTTCTTGGGGTTCATGGAGCCACCGTACTGGATGCGCACCTTGTCGGCGATGTCCTGGCCATACTTACGGGCCAGGGCCTTGCGGATCACGCCGATGGTCTCGTTGGCCTGCTCGTCAGTGGCGGTGAGGCCGGTGCCGATGGCCCACACGGGCTCGTAGGCAACCACCACGTCGGCCACCTGCTCGTTGGTCAGGCCGGTGAGGGCGATCAGGGTCTGGTACTCCACCAGGGCATCGGTGTAGCCAGCCTCGCGCTCTTCCTTCAGCTCGCCCACGCACAGAATCACCTTCAGGCCGGCGGCCACGGCAGCCTGCACACGCTTGTTCACGGTAGCGTCGGTCTCGCCAAAGTACTGGCGGCGCTCGCTGTGGCCGATTACCACATACTCAACACCGGCAGCCACCAGCATGTCGGCGCTCAGTTCGCCGGTGAAAGCGCCGGAGGCAGCCCAATGCACGTTCTGGGCGCCCAGGTGGATGTTGCTGCCAGCAGCAGCTTCCTTCACAGCAGCGAAGTCCACAGCAGGCACACACACAACCACATCGCAGTTCGCGTCAGCCACCAGGGGCTTCAGCTCGTTCACCAGGGCAGCAGCCTCGGCAGGAGTCTTGTTCATCTTCCAGTTGCCAGCAATAATAGCCTTACGCATAATCTTACCTCTTTCTTTGAAACCTGCGGTTTCAAGCTTCCCTTGTTTCGCCTGCGGCGACCAAAGGGGCTTTGCCCCTTTGGAAACCCCACCAGAGGCGCTGCCTCTGGACTCCGCGAAGGGCCGTTCGGCCCTTTCGAAACCCATTGGCGGATGTCTTGCTATTGGGTTTTCCTGTGGGGTCACGGCGCATGACGGATGCGCCGCGACGCGGAAACAGGCGCTCAGCCTCCCTCTCGAGGGAGGTGGCTGAGCGAAGCGAAGACGGGGGGGGTGGTTCTGCTACTCACTCGATGCGTCACTTGGCTGCGCATTTGTAGGGGCGATCTGTGATCGCCCGCAGCACACAAACTAAATTCCGCATTCCGAATTCGTCCCGCTTAACGCCAAATGTTCCCGCGCTCCGTTTCAGAGCGCGGGAACCATGCAATTCGTGGATCAAGCCTCGTCCAGGGCAGCAACGCCGGGGAGAACCTTACCCTCGAGGTACTCGAGAGAGGCACCGCCGCCGGTGGAGATGTGGGTCATCTTGTCGCCCAGACCCATCTGCTCAACAGCAGCAGCAGAGTCGCCGCCGCCGATGATGGTCACAGCGTCGCTGTCGGCCATGGCCTGAGCCACAGCCAGGGTGCCAGCGGCCAGGGTGGGATTCTCGAACACGCCCATGGGGCCGTTCCAGATCACGGTCTTGGCAGCCTTCACAGCCTCGGCGAAGATCTCGCGGCTCTTGGGGCCGATGTCGCAGCCTTCCTTGTCAGCGGGGATGGCGTCGGAGGCGGTCACTTCGGTCTCAACAGAGGGATCGAAGGTGAACTCGCTGATGCACACGGTGTCCACGGGCAGGAGCAGCTTCACGCCCTTCTCCTCGGCCTTCTTCATCATGTCCTTGCAGTAGTCGATCTTGCTCTCGTCCAGCAAGGACTTGCCGATCTCGCCGCCCATGGCCTTGATGAAGGTGAAAGCCATGCCGCCGCCGATGATCAGGGTGTCGACCTTCTCCAGCAGGTTGTTGATAACGTTCAGCTTGTCCTCGATCTTGGCGCCGCCCAGCACAGCCACGAAGGGACGGTCGGCGTTGTCCAGGGCCTTGCCCATCACGGACAGCTCCTTGCCGATCAGATAGCCGGCCACGTTGGGGGACAGGAACTCGGTCACACCAGCGGTGGAGCAGTGAGCGCGGTGGCAGGAGCCGAAGGCGTCGGACACATAGCAGTCAGCCAGGGAAGCCAGTTCCTTGGAGAACTCCTCGATGTTCTTGGTCTCTTCCTTGCGGAAGCGGGTGTTCTGCAGCAGCACCACGTCGCCGTCCTTCATGGCGGCCACGGCAGCCTTGGCGTTCTCGCCCACAACGGTGTCATCATTGGCGAAAACGACTTCCTTGCCCAGGTACTCGCTCAGGCGCACAGCCACAGGAGCCAGGGAGAACTTCTCTTCCGGGCCGTTCTTCGGCTTGCCCAGATGGCTGCACAGGATGACCTTGCCGCCGTCAGCGATCAGCTTCTTGATGGTGGGCAGAGCAGCCACGATACGCTTATCGTTGGTGATCTTGCCGTCCTTCATGGGGACGTTGAAGTCGCAGCGGACCAGAACCCGCTTGCCAGCAACCTGAATGTCGTCAATCGTCTTCTTAGCCATGAACCAACACTCCTTTGAATCGTTTGCGTGTTTTTCATTTATTGCATAAGCCTCGTTTTCAGGCGTGCAATCAGTTTTGTTCGGCCAGCGCCAGCATGGCCTTGGCCGCGCCCTCGTCGGTGATGAGGGCTGCATGGGGGTACCGTTTCACAATGGCCGCAATGGCCTGTGCCTTGCGCTTGCCCGCCGCCACAGCGATCATCTGGCAGGAGGGCTTGAGCCGGTTCAGGTCAACGCCCACGCTGGAAAACGCCAGCAGCACGTCGCCCTTGCCGTTGAAGTAGTAGCCCAGCGCCTCAGCCACAGCGCCGCCTTCTTCCAGCTTGCGCATCTGCGGCACCGAGAGCTTGCGCTCCTGGGCGCTTTCGTCTGCCCGGCCAATGCCGTGGAGGATCACATCCGCCCGCTGTAGGCGATCCATGGCCTCCCGCACCTCGGGGACCTTCAGCATCTCCTGCATGGCTGCGGCGTCCATCCTGTCCGGCAGGTGGATCAGCCGATGGTGGCCACCCAGCCGCTGGGCGATCTCCGCCGCCAGGGTGTTGGCCTGATAGGCCACCGAGCGACCCATGCCGCCTCTGGCAGGCACCACCATCACGTTCAGGGGATTGGCAGACTGCATATACTTGGCCGTGGCAGCCATGGTGCTGCCGCCGGTCACCGCCAGGGTGCTGCCGTTTTGCAGCGTAGCCCGCACGCGGTTGGCCGCCATGCGGCCCACATCCTGCAGGATGCTCTCGTCCCCGTCGGCGTCGCCCGCCGCCACATGGACGTGGCCGATGCCATAGGCCGCCGCCAGGCGACTTTCCAGATCCGTCAGGCCATGCATGGCACGGCTGAAGGCCTGCACACCGGGCAGAAGCTCCTGCCCCTTGGCGGTGAGCATCATGCCGGAGGCGTTCAGGTCGATGAGACCTGCATCCTTCAGGGCTGCCGCATCGCTGCGGACTTCCCTCTCCGGCAGTTCAAGCTTGGCCGCCAGCTGCCTTCTGCCCACCGGCGCCATGGCAGCGATGCGCTCCAGCACCAATGCGCGGCGGGCAATCTCCCCCGCCAGCTCCGGCGCCAGCTGCCGCATCAGTCGTACGAAATCGTCCTGCATGGTCATCCCTCCGGGCGCAATCCGTCCCATCCATCATACCACGAACACCCAACAATTACAAGCCTTTTGTCAAAGTTTTAACGGACATTCGCGGCGGTGTGGGTCATTTTTCTTCCGGCCGGACGAAATCCGTCCAGGTGCGGTTTTTGAACATGGTGCGGAACTGCTTGTACTTGTAGGAATCACGCCAGCCATTGTCCGTGCAGGAGCCGATGGTGAAATTGCAGTTGGTCTCCGGGTTCGCCTCGATGAAGCGCACCTGCTGTTCCTTGCTCACCCCCGCCTGGGTACACCAGAAGCGCTCCAGCTCCAACCCATCCAGCACGGAGAGGTCCGTCTCCTTCAGCTTGGTGCGGCACAGGTTCAGATCCCGCAGGCTGCTCATGCCCGCCAGGGGCGACACATCGCTGATGTTGTTCATGAACAGCTCCAGGTATTCCAGATGCTCCAGCTGCGCAATGGGCGTCACGTCCGTCACCCGGTTGTCCGCCAGGATCAGCACCTGCAATTCCGGCAGGTACTTCAGCCAGGTCAAATCTTTCACCGCATTGTGACCCACGTCCAGCGCCCGCAGCCCAGGCACATACTTCAGGTTTTCAAAGTGCTTCTCCGTCAGGTCGGGCTTGCCGTCCACGGATTTCAGGGTGGAGAAGGCCGTGGCATCGCTGCGCAGGCGATACTTGCTGGAAATGTACACCAGCCAGTTGAACTTGATCTCCGGGTACTCCTCCATCAGCGGCACGATGATCTCGTTGTCCAATTCGCGATGGTTGAAGGAGTTCACCTGCTTCACATTGGGCATATTGGTGAGAAACCAGCGCAGGTCGCTTTCCGTCACCTTGGCCTTGCCGTTGTCCAGGTCAAGCACTTCGCTCTCGCTGTCGATCCAGCTGTTGCAGTACCAGATGGTGAACTTGAACCTGGAACCCTCCGGCATTTCGGCCATCAGCTTTTTCAGCTGCTTGATGGAGAACTTGGTCTGCTCCATGTCGAACTCCATGGGCTGGTTCTCCTTGATGTAGGCCATCACCTTGTTGAAATTCTTCTTGTTCAGGGAGGCCTCCTCTGCCACGGCGCAGGTGAAAACCGTGATAAGCACCAACAGCAGCGCGATGATCCGGCAAAGATGTTTCATGTGTGGTTCAGCCTCCTTCTGTTCCCTGCATAGACTGACGCAGGGAGGTGTTGACCCATGGTGATGGTCTATCCCCGCCTGATCCTTCTGCTCTCAGGCGTGGCCTTTTTGTTGCTTGTTTTCGTCCTGCACTTCGACCCGGCACGGCCTTCCGCCCGGGTGCTGCGCCACAGTGTGGCAGGCCTGTTTGCCCTGCTGGTGTGGAACGCCTTTTCCCTGCCCGCCCTGGGGGTGAATCCCCTGTCGGCGTGGGTGGCGGGGGCATTGGGGCTGCCGGGTATGGGGCTGCTGGCCGTGCTGGCGCAGTTGCCTTAGCAGTGGTGGATCTCGATGCCCGCAATGGCCTCTTCGATCAGCGCCTCGGCGTCCAGTTTGCTCTCACCCTCCAGGATCTTGTCCATCTTGGGGTTGGTGGCGGGATGCTTGGGGGTGAACACCGTGCAGCAGTCCTCATAGGGCAGCGAGGAGGTCTCGAAGGTGCCGATCTTCTGGGCAATGTCGATGATCTCCACCTTGTCGAAACCGATCACCGGACGGAACACGGGCATGGTCACCACGCTGTCGGTGGTACCCAGCGCCGTCATGGTCTGACTGGCCACCTGGCCGATGCTCTCGCCGGTGATCAGGGCGCTGGCGTGTTCCATCTGCGCCACCCGCTCGGCAATGCGCATCATAAAGCGGCGCATGATCAGCGTGGTGTAGTCGTCGGGACACTTCTCGTGGATCTCCATCTGGATCTTGGTGAAGGGCACCACATGCACCCGGATGCCGCAGCAGCTCTCTGAGAGAATGCGGGCCAGGTCCAGCACCTTTTCCAGGGCGCGGTCGCTGGTATAGGGGTAGGAGTGGAAATGCACCGCGCTGATCTGCACGCCGCGCTTGGCGATCATCCAGCCCGCCACAGGGCTGTCGATGCCGCCGGAGAGCAAAAGCGTAGCCCGGCCATTGGTACCCACAGGCATACCGCCCACCGCGGGGATCACCCGCACATACAGGTAGGCCAAGTCGCGGATCTCCACATTCACGGTGTAGTCCGGGTTCTTCACGTCCACCTTCAGGTCGGGATTTGCGCGCAGGATGCGGCCGCCCACCTGGGCGTTGATCTGGGGGGAATCCATGAAATACCGCTTGTCGCTGCGGCGGGCAGAGACCTTGAAGGTACCCTTCAGCCCGGAAGCCATGTTCACCGCCTGCTGGCAGATGGCCTCAAAGTCGTCCTTTGGCATTTCAATGGCGGGACACACGCTGTGGACGCCAAAGACCTTGGTCACCCGGCGGATGCACTCCTCCAGGTCGGTGAAATCGGAAACGAAAATGCGGCTGTCGTTCACCCACACATTGCCGCCCAGATCCTTCACCGCGTGCCTGATCTTCTTGATCAGCTCGCGGATAAAGTAGGGGCGGTTCAGGCCCTTGAGGAAGATCTCGCCATATCGAACCAGCAGCAACTCGCGCATGGTAACTCTCCTATCATCGTCTGACATATTTGCTCAGCATATCGTAGTGCTTTTTGATGCATTCCACAGCGTAGTCGATCTCCTCCGCTGTGTTTTCCGGGCAGAAGCTGAACCGCAGGGCGGCGTCTGCCATCTGGGTGGACAGGCCCATGGCCGTCAGCACGCCGGAGACCTTCTGCTTGCGGCTGGCGCAGGCAGAGCCGGCGGACACATACACCCCATTGCCCTCCAGGGCAAAGAGCATGGTCTGGCTGCGCACCGGGGGCAGGCTCACGTTGATGATATGGGGCGCACAGGCCGCATCATCCAATGCGGGGCCGTTCAGCACGGCGGCAGGCACGGCAGAGCGCAGCTGCTCCCACATCCGGCGCTTGAGTTCCATCATCCGCGCCGCGCCATTCCTGGGATAGGTGCGCACAGCCTCGCCCAGGCCCACGATGCCCGGCACATTCTCCGTGCCGGAGCGGTAGCCATCCTCCTGGCCACCGCCAAACACAATGGGGTTCAGCTTGTGATTCTTGTTCACGATCAGCCCACCCACACCCTTGCAGGCGTGGATCTTGTGACCGCTGAAGGCATAGGTCTGGATGCCTAGCCTGTTAAAGTCCAGCGGCACCCGCAGGAAACCCTGCACGCCATCCACATGGATGGCTGCCTGGGGGCAATGGGCATTGCGCAGGCGCACCACGTCGGCAAGGGGCTGAATGGCGCCGGACTCGTTGTTCACCTGCATCACACAGATGAGATGCACACTTTCGTCCATAAGGCTTTCCAGGGCGGCCAGATCCAGCACGCCGTCGCGCTGCACCGGCAGAAGGCACACCTGATGCCCCATGTGGCGGATCTCTTCCTCGCAGGCCAGCACCGCCGGATGCTCCACATTCAGGATCAGCACCTTGCCGGGCTTTTTCATCCGGCGCAGATGGCCGAAGATGGCGATGTTGTCCGCCTCCGTGCCGCCGGAGGTGAAGATCAGCCGATGCCCCGCCGCGCCCGCCGCCTCCAGGCAAGCCTTGCGGGCTGCGGAGATCAGCTTTTCCGCCTGCATGGCAGGCTTGTAGAGCGCCGAGGGGTTGTGCCAGCTTTGCGTCATGGCCGCAGACATAGCAGTCACCACCGCGTCGCTGGGACGGGTGGTGGCGCTGTTATCCAAATAAACTTCCATGCTTTACTCCTGCAGGGCACCGTGGGGCAGGTAGAACTTGATGTAGCTCACCATCTCCTCACTGGGTTCAAACACGATCAGCCGCTTGTTGCTTTCCTTCTGGATGTAGAAATAATACAGCTCGGAGCCGCGGTTGAGGAACCAGTTGTTGCGCTTGATGTCCTTCATGCTCACATAGCGCTGGAAGGAGTTGCTGTTCACCTTGCCAAAGGCCTCCACGCGGTTCACCGCCAGGCTGCCCAGGCTCTTGCGCTTCTGGTTGTTGAACACCATGGCAAAGTCCAGCGCGCCATTGGTGAAGGTATACTCATACTCGGCGCGCAGGCGGTCGCGGTACAAAAACAGCAGGAATGCGCCGCCCAGGGCGATCACCGTGATGGCCAGGGACAGGAAGTCAAAGGCCATGAACAGGGTCTGCAGCATCATAAAGCCAAAGATGGCCAGGAAGATCATCAGCACCATGGAGAGCATGAACAGCACCTCGTTCACGCCGCGCTGCTTCTTCACCACAACTTCTTCAAGAAAACGATCCATTTCGTCATTCCTCCGTGTTGAAATTTATCTCGCTCACAGCAGGATATACACCACAGCCGTGATCAAACCAAGAATCGCGCCCGCCAGCACCTCCAGCGGCTTGTGACCCACCAGCTCCTTCAGGTCGTCCTCGGCAATGGGTTTGCCGTTGATGAACACCTGCCGCAGGATCTCGTTGATGACCTGCGCCTGGATGCCGGTCTCACGGCGAACGCCGGTGGCATCGTACATCACCACCGAGGCGAACACCACGCACATGGCAAACTCCACCGAGTCAAAACCCACCAGCGCGCCCACCATGATGCCCAGCGCCACCACAAAGGCGGTGTGGGAGGAGGGCATACCGCCGGATCCCCAGAATCGGTTCCAGTTCCATTCCTTTTCCACCAGCCAATAGGTGGGGATCTTGATCGCCTGGGCCACAAACCATGCGGTTACTGCACACAGCAGCGCACGGTTTTGAAAAATGCCAAGCAAGTCGTTCATCAGGGTCTCCTCCGCTCGTGCCAATCATTTGCACCATTTCATATTGTACCCGGTTTCGTCCTTCCCGCGCAAGTCCCTGCGCGAAAATTAACGAAATAGCAATATTCGCCTTACATCACGCGTTCCAGGGTGGACAGCGCCAGCTCCCGCAGGAATGTGCCGCTATCGCCAAAGCCCTCCAGCGCCTTGTCAGCCTTGCGGATATGCTCGGCGGCATCTGCGTGGGTCTGCTCCGCGCCCCGCACGGCCACCCAGGTCAACTTGCCCAGGGCGGCGTCCATGCCGGTGTTCTTGCCCAGCAGCGCGGCATCGCCCTCCACGTCCAGCAGGTCGTCCACCATCTGGAAGGCCATGCCCAGGTGGTAGCCATAAGCAATGCCCTGCTGCACCTGCTCTTCGCTGGCGCCTGCCAGGATCAGCCCCGCCTCCATGGGCGCGGTGAGCAGGTCAGCCGTTTTGTGGGCGTGGATGTAGCTCACCTTCTCCAGCGTGGGTTCGCTGCCCTCTTCCGTCACGTCGATGGTCTGACCCGCCACCATGCCGGTAACGCCAGCACGGCGGGCAATGGCCTCCGCAGCGCGAACGCCACGCAGATCGGGCATGGCACAGGCCGCGCGGAGCATCAGCTCCATGGCAGCATTCAGCAGCCCGTCCCCTGCCAGAATGGCCACATCCTCGCCAAACACCTTGTGGTTGGTGGGCTTGCCCC
>JAGBEX010000017.1 GCA_017936765.1 Clostridia bacterium | reverse complement strand
TACTATGATGAACAGGGCAATCTGCTGTGGCCCTACTCCGGTATGGATATGTACAGCGGCTGGATCGTTGGCCTGAAGCTGGTTGATGGCGACGGCAAGGAGCTTTTCCCTGACGCAGTTGGCTGCAACGGCGTGGGTAACGGCTGGGCCGAGTTCCTGTATCCCTACATGGATCCTGCGAACCTGCCCGATGAGCTGTGGCTGGCACCCATGGACGGCGATACTGCTGATATGGAATACGCGATTCGCGTGAAGTAAGACCTTTGGGCGGGCGTGGGCAACCATGTCCGCCCTTTCTTGAAAAGGTGACAATGATGAAGAGATTGAGTTTGCTTGCTGCCTTGTTGTGCATGGTTTGCGCTTCCGCCGTGGCAGAATCCAGATATTATTCCATCCATGATCTGCCTGCGGTCACTTCGCCCCATTGGGAGGCACGATATGAAGCGCATGGCCGTACCATTTCGGTTGATGTGGATGTGACGATTCCTGATGTTGATACTGCAGCTGTCATTACAGTACGGCAGATGCCGCCCCTTACCGAGTCTGTATGCAGCGAGCTCGAAGCCTGGTGCGAACAGGCCGAAAAGGAAGATCACATCAATCGGTACTCCTTCCGTTCCAACGATTACAGCACCCAAGTGACGCATGCACTGCCGCCTGCGTGGGGCAAGAACAGGGATAGCGAATTCGTTGCTGGTGCGATGGGGCAGAACTTCTTTGACCTGTATGAATTCGACATGGATCAGGCGTATGCGGACAACAACGAGCTTACTGTTGCAGAAGCAGTTGCCATCATGAAGGATCAGGCAACTGCTCTCTTCCCCGGAGAGACGCTTCATTTACGAACGGTCTATGTGGATGGCCGGACATTCTGGAAAAAGACCGGCAAACCAATCCGCGAAACAGGCGGATATTCCCTGTGTCTGTCGCAATCCTTCCACGGTATTCCCTTCATGGCCAGCATTCACGAAGCTTTTACGCAGTTCGCCGTGGGTGATGAAGACGTATGGCTGGAAGAGCGCGGCATCCTGCGTGGTATCGTTTTTGATGAAAACGCATGGTCGCTGAATTGTGTGTTCTATCAGGAAAACAGCTTTCTTCATGAGGACATTCCGCTACTGCCGTTCGATACAGTGAAGGACAAGGTTGAAGATCTGATCCAGTCCGGTCATGTTCGCTGGATCGACAGCGTGACGCTGGGGTATGTGCAATTCGATTCTGCTGATCCAGCCGAGCAACTGCTCATACCATGCTGGGTTGTTTGGTGCGAGTATCATCCGGCTGGTGCCGCTTCTGAACGACGGGGCGGCATCAACAGCGGCACCAATCTCATGTACGATGGCAACAATGACTACTATCGTCCGCTGATCATCAATGCACAAACCGGTGATCTGGTAGACCCGGAAAATACGACCGAAGGGCGCTGCATGTATCCCGAGGTTCTTCTGTGGGAGGATGTGCAATGAAAAAACTGATATGCGTACTCATGGCAATGCTGATGATGCTGTCCGCTGCCAGTGCAGAGGACTGGTGTTCCATTGCCGATATACGCAAACAGATTCCTGTACGCTGGACACAAACCTACGAGACCAAGTGGCGCACCATCAACATAGATGCGGAGATTAACATCCCCCAGGTTGATAAGGTGCCTGTTGTGCAGATTGAAGGTGGCGCGGTTGAGCCGCCATTTGCCGCTTCGGAAATAGGTTGGGATTCCTTCCGCTTTGACGGCGCGTATCAGCTGGTTCTTCGCAGGGATTATCCATCCTATCCGAAAAAGCTCAACGGCGTCCGTCTTGGCACTTCCTATGCCCAAGGTAACTGGTACGGCGGCTTTGCACCAGAAAACCAGTATGTCCCGCTGGATGATATCACCTTTGGTGAAATAACTGATCGGGTCAAATCTACCATCGGCATGTTGGGTTATGATCCTGATGCCTTCATGATTGACGAACCGGTACGGCTGTGGGCGCAGCACATCGGCGAGTACGGCAAGAAAAACGATGTACTGCCGGGCTATATTTCCATCGATTTTCTGACCAAGGTGGAAGGTATCCCGGTGATATCCCATGTGCAGGAAACTGTCCGTGGTGATACCAGCACCGCCTTGGGCGACAGCGAATTCTGGGAAGATGTTCATTCTGGTGTTACCTATCATGGATACCTGGGCGACCTATCCAGCATTCGATTAAAGCCCTTGAAAATTGTTCAAACCATCGCCGACGATATTCCGCTGCTTTCTTTCGATACGATCATCGCAGCCATCGAAGATGAGATCAACGCTGGACACATCCGCAAGATCTATGAGATCGAGTTCGGATATGTGCTTTACAATGAGCCAGGGAGATTCCTTACCTCAAAACCTGGAAAAGAACGCCGCGCTGAATTTCATACTGCCCGGTACTACCTCCGTCCCATGTGGCTGGTAAACTGCTTATATAAGGACACCGCCACCGACAAGCTGCGCAGCAAACCCAGCGATTCCGATGACGAGCGTAATACGCTGGACTATTACCAGCTTTTGATTGATGCACAAACAGGCGAAGTGGTCAAGCGAAGCAATGCGCAGGATCGTTGCGAATACAAAGGCTTCATCTCATGGGAGGATGTGCAATGAAACGGCTTTTCTGCATGCTGTTGACTATGCTGACTTTGCTCTCTGTCGCCAGCGCTGAGGAATGGTGCTCCATAGCAGACATATGTGAGCAAACACCTGCCCGCTGGACACAGACCTATGAGACGAAGTGGCGTACTATCACCATAGACGCAGCCATTGAGGTACCGCAGGTTGAGGCTTTTCCCATCCTGAAGGTCAGAAAAATGCCAGCGGTGGACGAATCCCTGCTGCCAGCGGATGCGGACGTCCGCTACAACGATCCGGGACGGTTTCAATACTACACTGGCGATGCGGAATATGTGATCAAGAACAACACCATGTTCAAGTCCATTGACTGCTATCCCGGCCCGGAGCTGCCTGATGTGCTGGCGGAGGACTGCTCCTTCTCCCCGCAGGATGCACTGGAGTTGGCCCACACGCAGCTTCTCCGCCTGTACGGACTGGACGACAGCCATTTCCGCCTGGATGAGACGCTGGTGTACAGCCGCATCTGGCAGTACAAGGGGAAGAAGTCGAATCCTACCTACACCAAGGCGATCACCGACGAGGGCAGCTACAAGGTGCAGCTTCAGCAGCTGCTGCATGGTACTCCGTATTTCGCGTGTAACGAGACTGGCGATGGTTACGAGCCCGGCAGTTGGCTGAGTGAAGCGCGTGTCAGCGTGGTGCACCGAGGTGCAGATGGCTATATGGTACTGGCTATGCTGTGGCAGGTGGAAGAAGTGGTGTACACGGATGTTCCACTGCTGTCCTTTGCAGATGCTAAGCCCGCATTTGAGAAAGAGATCATGGCGGGCCGACTGCGTACCGTGGACACCATAGCGCTTGGGTATGCTCCATATACAGATCCCGACGATCCGGACATGTTCTGGCTACTGCCGGTGTGGTATGTGAAAGGCGGATACACGACTGATCCGAAAAAAGAGTTTACCCCCTTCTATGATGTTGATGGCAGTATTGCAGACGATGGCATCGAACGACGGGAGATTGTTTTTGAGGCACAACAGGGCGATCTGATTGATTACGTGGATTCCCAGAAGAATCGACGGAGAGTTCCGACCATCGTGACTTGGGAGGTGCTTCGCTGATATACTTAACTTCCCGAAAGACATACACAAATATTCCTGCTGCAAGTAATTGAACTAAATACAGAGCCTGTTTCCTTCTTGACGGAAGGAAGCAGGCTCTGCGTTATCATGTGTTTGGTGTGTCGACTATATCCATTTTTAGTCTCATCACATTGATTACTGTTTCTTTCATGCATCACAGGCAAAATAGGGAAAGGTGATGAGAATAGTCACCTCAATTCCTTTGCTCCCGGCCTTGTTACCAATCTGACAGTGGTTTGACAAAAGATATCCCTTTTTCCTTTAGTGTCCGCCAATCTTCTTGCAAGTCTGTTTTGGGGAGAATTTCATATAGATAAATCCAATACTCATCAAAAGTAATCAAATCGGATGCATACTGTTGTGCTGACGTTATTAACTGAGCCAATTCATTTGTTAATCCTTCTTTATGAACGTAGTAATATGACATTAGCATAAAGATACTATCCGCACTTTGTATAGCAGCAGCAATATCAAACCCTTCCAATTGAAATCCATATTTTATCGCAAAAAAGATAGCATATGCGGCTTGCTCATAATTACGTCTTGTAATGCCATCCTGCAAAGCTCTTTGGGCAAAAATACGAATGCATTCGTGAGAAGAACAATTCGCACAAAATTTGCTAAAAATGTATTCATCAAGCATGGTTACTAAATATGGATATGCCAGAGAAAGGCCTAACACCGTTTTTGTGAAGTACTCTTTTGCATTATGAGTGAGATCCTTTTCCGAAAGGACTTTGATGGCATATTTTAGAATAGCAGCATTTCCTTTGTTTTGGTCCATCAATTCAATGGCATGATCTAAATACGCACGAGTCAAAGGAAAGTCGGTTTTTCCATAGGAGGTAGTTAAAGGGAGCATATTGAGTTTTCGTTGCCAGTGTGAAGTAGCAGCGAGAGGCAATTCCAAGATCTCAGTTTTCTTATGGTTCAATGAAAGTTCATATTCTCTTAAGGCAGCTCCCAGTTCAGTCAAGAACCGCTGTCCATCCTCGTGACTATCAACATAGCATGTATAGTCATCAATAGCCCGTACATACGACCATTTTTGTAGTTTTGAGTCTACACATGTTAGAATGAGCTCTGTCAGCAGATTTGAAACATGTGGACCAATAAGAAGACCGTGAGTTTCGTCATTTGTTAGCTTCCGAGCAAGTGCGTCGATTTTGTTATACCATAACTTACTATTCTTTCGATTGACTTTTGCAACCTCTTTTGTTGCCAGTGCCCAAGACAATGCATGAGTATAGATACTCGGAAAACAGGAAGAAATATCTGCTTTCACCATATATCGCTTTCCTGTCATTAAGATGTCAACTTCTGGGGAGCCGTCAACTCGCCAATTCCCATAATTCATTTGGAATAGGCTATCTTCCTGATACATCTTGCGTAAATGAATACGACTTACTCGATGTGATTCAGTTTTCGTTTGATTCTGAAAGTGCACCTGTAAGTTGGGCCAAATGTCTCGTAGAAATGCACAAAGACGCTGATAGGCAAACGGATTAGGAATTGCTAACGGACGTGGAACATTGATGTTTCGCATATTCTCGTAATACACGTATTTATGAGGCTTGCTTTGGAATGTAGGGGAATTGGTTTGTACATAATCATAGAACGGTTTTGATGTAAACACAGGGGGGAGTTTATCAGAAAACATTCCATGTGCAAGCAACCCAGAATAGATATCTGCAGGGGTAATTTCGCTCATAAAGTCATAATAGCTCTTTGCGTTTGTGATCATATTCGTACCTCGTTGAGAAATGATGTAATAACAATATTATATAGCTGCTGAGCCTATTTGTAAAATACAAAATCAAGAGAGTGTATTACAAATTTCAAAAAGGTAGAAACAAAAAGAGCCCTGCGATCTGCTTGCTTCAGATCACAGGATTTTGCTCGATGTTCAGGTTGTACTCCTTTTCGCTGTTACCCTTTGCAACCACATAAATATACTATATCATCTTCTCCGTGTTTGCAGTAAGTGTATTGGATTTTCTTGACGTCGAAATTAATAAAGCTTATTAGTGCAACTCCAAATGGTATCAATATGACTCTGCAGGCTGAGTATAGAGAGGAGATATGAAAGAGCCGAGAATAACCATACGGTCACTCTCGGCTCTTTCATATTGGTTTGCCTTGTCTTTACTCACTCTTTGAAAGAAAATGCTAAAACATCCTTGACAAAACAACTCGTGTGAGGGAGCCTCTTTGCTTGTCGTTATCGTCCCCGGATATCCTGCCGGTATTCCTTGGGCGTTTTTCCAATGAACTTCTTGAAGGTCTTGGTGAAGTAGTTCACGTCCGGAATGCCGCAATACTGGGCAATGGTCTGGATCTGCATATCGGTGGCGTTGAGCAGGAAGATGCCATGCTCCACGCGCTGGCGGTTCACATAGTCGGTGAGGGTCATGCCGGTCTCCCGCTTGAACAGGGTGGAGAGGTAGCTGGGGTTCACGTTGAGGAAATCCGCGTGGGACTTCAGGCTCAGATCGGCGGTAAGGTCGGCGTCGATGCGCAGGATCACGTGCTGCACCAGCTGGGAATAGTTCTTCATGGAGTGGTTCTTCACCAGCAGGCAGTATTTGTGGACCATGGTGGAGAAGAGCTTCAGCGCCTCGCCGGGGGAGCGGAGCTGCTCCAGGCGGCGGGCCATGGTGGAGGAAAGCTGGTCGATGTGCAGGGGATGCACGGAGCCATCCTCGGCAGCCTTGCGCAAAAGCACGTTCAGCACGATGCCATAATTCTTGATGTTGCGCAGGCTGTCCATGGTGCGCTGCTCCATCACGTGTTCGTTGGCGTGGGAGATCATCATCTGCGCCTGATGGGTGTGGCCGTGGGAAACGGCGTACATCAGGCGGTTTTCGGCCTCGTAGCGGGCTTCCATCAGCTTCAGGTCGGCCGCATCCATGATCTTGGTCAGGTAGGCGGGATCCTCGTTGCGGGTGATGTCGGCAAGGCTGCTGTTTTCGATGTATTCCGTTTCGTAGGAACATTCGCCGCCCCACAGGGTCTCGGCCAGGGTGTTCATCAGACCCAGCATCATCGTATCGTTGGTGATGATCACGGACAGCTGTTGGTAGTAGTGGGTCAGGATGGGCAGGGAGCTGGAGGGCAGGCGATGCTTGTCCATCAGGTGGAGGATGGTCTGCTCGGTCACATCCTGGGTGAGGTAGGGGCCGATGAGCAGCACCTGATCGCTGTCGGGCAAAAGCAGGGCATTATAATGGCAGAGCAGCGCGTCGTCGATGGCGTAGAGGGTGCGATGCTCCATCTGTGCAAAGAAATCGTTTTGCAAATTAAGCAGATGAACATTCTCCCGCAGTCCCAGGTCGATCTGCGGGGGATTGCTGCGGGGGAAGAGCAGCGTTTGGACGCCGTATTTTTTCATCAATCGGCACAGAAAGCCGATCTCAGCATCATAAGCCATGGGAAACCTCCCGGGTTTTTCATAGTCAAAATGGTTGTCAAAGAAACTAATTCGACATGGGTCGCGGGAAGACCTTCTTATTTTTTTGCATTTTCGTATTATTTTTATGGCAAATATCGGGGGATGAAAAAACTTACGAATAAAAACAAAAATCATTATAACCATTGTAAACACCTGTAAGTAAAATAGAATTATCTGATCCTGACGAATTCTGTCGGGGGAGAGGGA
This sequence comes from Clostridia bacterium, assembly GCA_017936765.1. GTDB lineage: Bacteria > Bacillota > Clostridia > Christensenellales > Aristaeellaceae > UBA11524. The sequence goes on along the minus strand of JAGBEX010000017.1, from coordinate 42,088 downwards.
AAAAAGAGAAAGCCTTTGAAAGGAATGGTAAAACTATGGCTGAAATCAAGCAGAAGCGCAAGTTTGGCATGATCGACAACCTTGCCTATGCCGCCGGTGACTTTGGCTGCAATATGTCCTTCGCCCTGAAGGGAACGATGGCCATCTTCTGGACCCAGTTCATGGGTATGGATCTGTGGTATTCCCTGCTGCTGATCATCGTGCAGGTGTGGGACGCCATCAACGATCCGCTGATCGGCTCCATGATCGACGCTGACAAGCATCAGTACAAGCGCAACAAGTTCCTGCAGTACATCTGGGTCGGCTCCATCGGCCTGATCGTGGGCGGCGCCTGCTGCTTCCTGCCCTTCCCCAATGCTCCTGTGTGGGCTAAGTTCATCATCTTCATCGCCGGTTATGTGGTGTGGGATGCCTTCTATACTGTGGCTAACGTGCCTTATGGCTCCCTGCTGGGCCTGATCTCTGACAATGCCGGCGATCGTGCCTCCCTGTCTGCCTGGCGCTCCATCGGCTCCGTGATCGGCAACATGGCCCCCATGGTCATCCTGCCCATGATCATCTATGATGCCGAGAACAACCTGGTGGGCGAGCGCGTGTTCATCGCTGCTCTGCTGATGGGCTTCCTGGGCTTCCTGTGCTTCCAGTTCATGATCAAGAAGACCGTCATCCGCGTGGAGACCGACATCACCCTGAACGAGGAACAGCCCAAGTTCAACGTGATGAAGGCCATGGCCAACTTCCTGAAGAACCGTCCCGCCGTGGGTGCCACCGTGGCTGCCATGGGTATGTTCCTGGGCCAGCAGGGCGCTGCCACCGCCGTGACCGTGCTGTTCCAGTCCTACTTCAAGAACGCTCAGATCTCCGGCCTGGTGAGCATGTTCGCCATGATCCCGATCATCCTGTTCACCCCCCTGGCCCGCAAGATGGTCAACAAGTACGGCAAGAAGGAGCTGGCCACCGTTGGCGCCATCTGCTCCGTGATCGCCTGCAGCCTGATGCTGGTGCTGCCCATCACCCCCGACAACAACGGCCTGATGATCTACATCGTCTGCCAGCTGATCAACTCCCTGGGTCTGGGCATCTACTCCACCGTGTCCTGGGCCATGATGGGCGACGCCATCGACTACAACGAGTGGAAGACCGGCAACCGCGAGGAAGGCACCGTGTATGCTCTGCACTCCTTCTTCCGTAAGCTGGCTCAGGGCGTTGGCCCCGCCGTTGCCCTGGTCATCATGACTGCTCTGGGCTATGTGGGCACCCTGGGTGCCGACCAGACTGCTCAGACCGCTCTGAACATGCGCTACCTGGTGGCTGCTCTGTATCTGCTGAGCGCCGTGATGCAGTTCGTTGGTCTGGGTCTGATCTTCAACCTGAACAAGAAGAACCTGGCTACCATGCAGGCCGAACTGAAGGCTCGCCACGAAGCCAAGGCCTAATATCCCCGGTTGATTACACGAGAAGGTGTTCCGCAAGCGGGGCACCTTCTCGATTTTCAAAGCGAAAGGAAGATAGAACATGCGTCAGATCCTGAATCTGAACCGTAAGTGGGCCTTCACCAAGGATGCCCAGCACAATCCTGCGCAGGTACCCCAGCTGCCTTATTGGGTCAGCCTGCCCCACACCTGGAATGCCATCGACGGCCAGGAAGGCCCCGGCAATGCCCACTTCGGCACCTGCTGGTATGTGAAGGAGATCGACCGCGAGGAGATCCCCGCCGCTGCCAAGTATTTCCTGGAGATCCGCGGTGCCAACTCCTCTGCCGACGTGTATGTGGGCGGCAAGCATCTGGCTCACCACGATGGCGGCTACTCCACCTGGCGTGTGGATGTGACCGAAGCCCTGAAGGAGTCCACCCTGGTGGCCATTGCTGCGGACAACTCCGCCAATGACCATGTGTATCCCCAGGTGGCCGACTTCACCTTCTACGGCGGCATCTACCGCGACGTGAACCTGATCTGCGTGGGCGAGAGCCACTTCGACCTGGAATACTACGGCGGCCCCGGCCTGGCCGTGACCCCCACCGTGGAGGGCAAGGATGCCAAGGTCAAGACTCAGGTGTGGCTCACCGGCGCCAAGGAAGGCCAGCAGCTGCGCTACACCGTGAAGGCCGCCTGCGGCTGCGTGGTGAGCGAGGAGCAGGTGTGCGCCTGCAAGACCGAGAACGAGATCACCATCGAGAACGTGCATCTCTGGCACGGCCGCAAGGATCCCTACCTGTACACCGCCGAGGTGGAGCTGATCGAAAACGGCGAAGTCATCGACAAGGTGTCCACCCGCTTCGGCTGCCGCACCTTCCGCATCGATCCCGAGAATGGCTTCATTCTCAACGGCGAAGAGTACCCCCTGCGCGGCGTGAGCCGTCACCAGGATCGCTGGGGCATCGGCAATGCGCTGCTGCCTGAGCATCACGAAGAGGACATCGGCTACATCATGGAGCTGGGCGCCACCACCATCCGTCTGGCCCACTACCAGCACGACCAGTATTTCTACGACCTGTGCGACGAGAACGGTCTGGTGATCTGGGCTGAGATTCCCTACATCTCCCAGCATATGCCCAAGGGCCGCGAGAACACCATCTCCCAGATGAAGGAACTGGTTACCCAGAACTACAACCACGCCTCCATCGTGGTGTGGGGTCTCTCCAACGAGATCACCATGAAGGGTGCCGAGGATCCCGACCTGCTGGAGAACCATCGCATCCTGAACGACCTGGTGCATGAGATGGACAAGACCCGCCTCACCACCATGGCCATCGTGTCCATGTGCAGCATGGATGCCGAGTACATCAAGATCCCCGACGTGGTGAGCTGGAACCACTACTTCGGCTGGTACGGCGGCGACACCACCATGAACGGCCCCTGGTTCGATGAGTTCCACGCCAAGTATCCCAACATCCCCGTGGGCGTGTCCGAATACGGCTGCGAGGCCCTGAACTGGCACACCTCCAAGCCCACCCAGGGTGACTACACCGAGGAATATCAGGCCTTCTACCACGAAGAGCTGATCAAGCAGCTGTTCACCCGCAAGTACATCTGGGCCACCCATGTGTGGAACATGTTCGACTTCGGCGCCGACAACCGTGCCGAGGGCGGCGAGAACGGCCAGAACCACAAGGGTCTGATGACCATCGACCGCAAGTACAAGAAGGACGCCTTCTATGCCTACAAGGCCTGGCTGAGCGACGATCCCTTCGTTCACATCTGCGGCAAGCGCTATGTGGATCGCGTGGAGGACGTGACCAAGGTCACCGTGTACTCCAACCTGCCCGAGGTGGAACTCTTCTGCAATGGCGAGTCCCTGGGCAAGAAGACTGCTGCGGATCACTTCTTCTACTTCGACGTGCCCAACACCGGCGTGAGCAAGCTCCATGCCGTGGCGGGCGACTGCACCGACGACAGCGTGATCGTGAAGGTGGAGAAGTTCAACGACGCCTATCGCCTGAAGGAGAAGGGCGCCATCCTGAACTGGTTCGACATCACCGAGCCGGAAGGCTACTTCTCCCTGAACGATAAGTTGGACGACATCATGAAGAGTCCTGCCGGTATGCAGCTGTTTGGCGGCCTGATGCAGCAGGTCATGAGCAAGATGCAGGGCGGCAAGGCCATGGGCTTTGACGTGACCCCCGACATGATGAAGATGTTGGGCGGCTTCTCCGTGCTGCGCCTCACCAGCCTGATGGGCGCTGCCAACGTGAGCTTCAGCAAGGAACAGCTGCTGGAGCTGAACGCGGCGCTGAACCAAATCAAGAAGTAAGATATGCCTGCAAGGCCGGAGAGCGGAATGCTCTCCGGCCTTTTGCGTGTCATTGGTTGATTGTGGACTTGCAATTTACCGTGGGACTTGCTATAATGTTATTGGTCAAAGATAGTCAGAAACGAGGGATGACCATGCGATTGAGCGATTCCATCGAGAGCTTTATCAAAACGCTTTTGAGCCAGGAGGAGACCGAGGTCGAACTGAAGCGCAACGAGCTGGCGGAGTATTTCGGCTGCGCGCCCAGCCAGATTAACTATGTGCTGGCCACCCGCTTTACCCTGGACGATGGCTATGTCATCGAGTCCCGGCGGGGCGGGGGCGGGTATATCCGCATTGTTCGCGTGGTGGAGAGCGGACAGCAGCGCCTGGCGTATCTTATTAACGAGCGCATCGGTTCCGCCATCTCCGAGGAAGAGGCGGTGCGCCTCATCGGGCAACTGGTGCAGCAGCAGGTCGTGACCCTGGAAGAAGGGGAGATCATGCGGGCTGCGGTGTCAAGCCAGGCGCTGGCCGTGCCGGTGCCTGACGCCATGAAGGACGCCCTGCGCGCCCGCAGCATGAAATGTATGCTCACGGCCATCGCCCGGCAGAACCGCAGCGCAGCGAAAGGATGATTTGCCATGTTATGTGAAGAATGCAAGGTCAACGAGGCCAGCTATACCCTCTCGGTGATGGTGGGGGACGAGGTCACCACCCGTCACCTGTGCGGGGACTGCATGGCCAAAATGAATATGAATATCGCCAGCGGCAATATCAAAAGTCTGCTCAGCTCCATATTATCCGCCATCACCGGGAATGATACTCCCGCGGAGAAGCAGCCGGAGGTGGTTTGCCCCCGGTGCCGCACCACTTTGAGCCAGTTCACCAAGACCGGCCATCTGGGCTGCCCTGCCTGCTACGAGGCCTTTCACGAGCAGCTCCAGCCGATGCTATTGCAGATCCACGGCCGGGTGCAGCACGCCGGACGCAAGCCCCTGGCCACCGAGGATGCCCAGCGCAGCCGCTATCGCCAGGAGGACCTGACCCGGCAGATGGAGCAGGCCATTGCCGTGGAGGACTTTGAGACCGCCGCGAAGATCCGCGACCAATTGAAGGCGCTGGCCGAAAAGGAGGCGGAGGCATGAGCGATTCCATCGTGCTTTCCTCCCGGGTAAGGCTGGCGAGGAATTATCAGGATCTGCCCTTTGACGTGGCGCAGAAGCCCGATGCCGCCGCCATGTGCATCGCCCGCACCGCCAACGCCCTGCGGCTCTCCGGCCAGGATGCCGGCTTTGAGTTGCTTCGCTTGCGGGACATGGACGACGTGCAGCGCAAAGCGCTGGCCGAGGTGCATCTGATCAGCAAGGATCTCCTTCGCAATGTGGATACCGCTGCCGTGCTGCTGAACGAAATGGCGGGTGTGTCCATCATGATGAATGAGGAGGATCACCTGCGCATTCAGGCCATGGCCAAGGGCATGGAGCTGCAAAAGGCGGCAGAGGAATGCTTCCGGGTGGACGATGCCCTCAGCCGTCAGGTGAGCTTTGCCTATGATGAGCAGCTGGGCTACCTTACCGCCTGCCCCACCAACACCGGCACGGGTATGCGCGCCTCGCTGCTGCTGCATTTGCCCATGCTCACCATCCTCAAGCAGATGGGCAGCGTGGGGCAGATCGTGGCCAAGGTGGGATTGACCATCCGTGGCGTGTATGGTGAGGGTTCCGAGACGCTGGGCAACCTGTATCTGGTATCCAACCAGGTGACCCTGGGACGCACGGAGCAGGAGCTGATCAGCGCGGTGACCGCCGTGGGCCACCAGCTGACGGACATGGAGCTGGCCCTGCGGGAGAAATCCCTGCAAAACGGCCGCAACGCCCTGGAGGATACCATCTTCCGCGCCTGGGGCATTATGAAATATGCCCGGTGCATGAGCCAGAATGAGTTTTTCAAGCATTGGAGCGGTGTGCGCCTGGGCGCCGCCATGGGGATGCTCCCGGTGAAGCTTGCCACCCTGGACGCTTTGCTGGAGCAGGTGCAGGACGCCAATCTGCAGGCCCTGATGGAAAGCGCTGTCACCGGCCGCGCCCTGGACGAGAAGCGTGCGGAGTGCATCCGCGCCATGCTGAAGGAATAAGGGGGAACAACGATGGCCATCTTTGGACGTTTTACCGAGCGCGCCCAGCGCGCCCTGGCCTCTGCCCAGCGTGCCGCTGCGGAAATGCGCCAGCCCTATGTGGGTACGGAGCATCTGCTGCTGGGCCTTTTGAAGGAGGATCAGGACAACCTGCCGCCCGCCATTGGTGAAAAGGTGAATTATGAGCGGGTAATGGATATGCTCTCCGAGCGCAAGGGGGAAACGGTGCTGTTTTCCGGTACCCCCCGCTTTGAAATGACGCCCCGCGCCAAGAAGCTGCTGGAATTGAGCATACTGGAATCCCGCCGTCTGGGGCAGACCTACGTCAGCGCGGAGCATTTCTGGCTGGCGATTCTGCGGGAAGGCGAGGGCGTGGCCGCCAATCTGCTGCGGCAGCTGGGGGTGGACTTTCAGCTGGCGCGGGAGCAGCTGGTGCAGCGCATCCGCACCGAGCGCCCCGTGGAACCCCACATGAAGGACGAGGCCAAGCTTCAAAAAGCCGATGGCAAGATGCTGGAGCAGTATTGCCGCGATCTCACCAAGGCCGCCGAGAACAATGAGCTTGACCCGGTGATCGGCCGGGACAAGGAGATCCAGCGCATCATTCAGATCCTCATCCGCCGCACCAAAAACAACCCGGTGCTCATCGGCGAGCCGGGCGTGGGCAAAAGCGCCGTGGTGGAAGGCCTGGCGCAGCGCATCGTGCAGGGGAACATCCCCGAAATGCTGGTGGGCAAAAAGGTGCTGAGCCTTGACCTGGGCAGCATGGTGGCGGGCAGCAAGTTCCGTGGCGAGTTTGAGGAGCGGGTCAAGACCGTGCTTAGCGAGGTGCGCAAGGCGGGGAATATCCTCCTGTTCATCGACGAGATCCACACCATTGTGGGTGCCGGTCAGGCCGAGGGCAGCCTGGATGCTGCCAACATCATGAAGCCTGCCCTGGCCCGAGGCGAGGTGCAATGCATCGGCGCCACCACCCTGGATGAATACCGCAAGCACATCGAGAAGGACGCAGCCCTCGAAAGGCGCTTCCAGCCGGTGATGGTGGGGGAACCCACCGCCGAGGAAGCCCTGGCCATTCTCCACGGCCTGCGGGATCGCTACGAAGCCCACCACAAGGTGCGCATCACTGACGAGGCGCTCTCCGCTGCGGTGAGCCTCTCCGACCGCTACATTGCCGACCGCTATCTGCCCGACAAGGCCATCGACCTGATGGACGAGGCGGCCTCACGGGTGCGCATCCAGACCTACACTGCACCCCCGGATGTGAAGGCCCAGGAAAAGCAGCTGGAGGCGGTGATCATTGAGAAGAAGGACGCCATCAGCCATCAGGACTTCGAGAAGGCGGCTGCCCTGCGGGATCAGGAGCGCTGCCTGAAGCAGGAGATCGACATGAAGCGCGCCGCCTGGACGGAGAAGCAGTCCACCGCCCGGGACGTGGTGACGGAGGAGGACATCGCCTCCATTGTGGCCAGCTGGACGGGCATCCCTGCCCAGCGCATGACCGAGAGCGAGGCCGAGCGCCTGCTGAAGCTGGAAGAGACCCTCCATGGCCGGGTCATTGGCCAGGAGGAGGCTGTCAGCGCCGTGAGCCGCGCCATCCGCCGCGCCCGTGCAGGCCTGAAGGACCCCAAGCGTCCCATCGGCAGCTTCATCTTCCTGGGTCCCACCGGCGTGGGCAAAACCGAATTGTGCCGCGCCCTGGGGGAGGCCATGTTCGGGGACGAGGACTCTGTTATCCGCATCGACATGAGCGAGTATATGGAAAAGCACACCACCTCCCGCCTGGTGGGTTCGCCCCCCGGCTATGTGGGCTATGAGGAGGGCGGCCAGCTTACCGAGGCCGTGCGCCGCAAGCCCTACAGCGTGGTGCTGCTGGACGAGGTGGAAAAGGCACACCCGGAGGTCTTCAACATCCTGTTGCAAATCCTGGAGGATGGCCGACTGACGGACAACACCGGCCGGGTGGTGAGCTTCAAGAACACCATCATCGTCATGACCTCCAACGCGGGCGCACACACCGTGGGCAGCGGCCGGAGCATGGGCTTCGGCGCCTCCGCCATGACGGACGTGCGCAGCTATGAAATGATGAAAGACACCGTGATGAAGGAGGTCAAGGAGCTGTTCCGGCCGGAATTCATCAACCGTGTGGATGAGCTGATCGTGTTCCACGCCCTGGGCGAGGAGCATATCCGCGCCATTGCGGAGCTGATGCTCTCCCAGGTGGCCGACCGATTGAAGGAGCGAGACGTTCACCTGACCTGGGACGAGGAAGCCGCCGCCCTGCTGGCCCAGGAGGGCTACGACGCCAAGTACGGCGCTCGTCCCCTGCGCCGGGTGATCCAGCGCACGGTGGAGGATACCTTGTCAGAGGAACTCATCGCTGGCCGCATCGCCCTGGGCGACACGGTGAAGCTGGTGGCGCGGGATGGGAAGGTCGTTGTGGAGAAGGCAAGCACAGAGGAATAAGGAGGACGTATGAACGCGATCGTGATTTACCGGAGCAAAACCGGCTTTACCAAGCGCTATGCGGAGTGGATCGCCGCTGCGCTGGGCTGCGAGGCGCTGGATTGGAAGGATGCCCAGGGCAAGCAGCTCTCGGGCTATGACACGCTGATCTACGGCGGGTGGTTTCATGCCGGCTCCGTTATGGGGCTGAAGAAGTTCCTGCAGGTGGCCGAGCCGCTGAAAAAGAACCTGGTGGTGTTCGCCACCGGTGCCAGCCCGGCAGAAAATCCGGACAATGAAGCGGCCATGAAGAAGAACTTCACCACCGAGCAATGGGGGCGCATCAAGGCCTTCTATCTGCCCGGCGGCCTGAACTACGAGCAGATGGGCGCTGTGAACAAGGCGATGATGGCGGCCTTCCGCGTCATGGTGAAGAAGCAGGAGGGCGAAAGCAGCCAGATGTACCAGATGCTGTGCAAGTCCTATGACCTGGCGGAGGAGAAGTACATCCAGCCGCTGGTGGAGCATTGCAATAGATTGTGAAAAACAGCGGCGTTGTCAAGAAAAACCCCTTGACAGCGCCGCTGTTTGCGTATATAATAGCACAGGTGTCAACCGAAACACCTTGACGCGGAGGATGCTGGCATGGAAACGCGGGGACACGACGAGATCGGCCGCAAGGTCGAATTGGCCTGGCTTGCGGCGTTCTATGGCGGGATGCTCACCGAAAAGCAGCGCCTTGTCCTTCAGCTCCATTGCGAGGAGGATATGTCCCTGGGGGAGATCGCCCAGGAGGCTGGCGTGAGCCGCCAGGGTGTACACGATATGCTGACCCGCGCTGCCAGCAAGCTCTTCGACATGGAAGAGAAGCTGGGCATGGCCGAGCGCTTCACCCGCATGGGCGAGGGGCTGGACAAGTGCCGCGCGGCACTGCGCAGCAAGCATTATGACGAGGCGGAACAGCTGCTGGACGCGCTGATCCGGCTGGATCAGGAGGAAAACAATGGCCTTTGAAGGCTTGAGTGAAAAGCTCCAGGGCGCCCTGCGGAAAATGACCGGCAAGGGCAAGCTCACCGAGCAGAACGTCAAGGAGGGTATGCGCGAGGTGCGCATGGCGCTCCTTGAGGCCGACGTGAACTACGCCGTCGCCAAGGATTTTATCAAAAAGGTCACCGAGCGGTGCGTGGGTCAGGAGATCCTGTCCTCCCTCACTCCCGGTCAGCAGGTCATCAAGATCGTGAACGAAGAGATGACCCAGCTCATGGGCGGCGCCAATGCCCGCCTGACCTGGTCCTCCAGCCCGCTGACCATCTACATGCTCTGCGGCCTGCAGGGCGCCGGTAAGACCACCATGGCCGCCAAGCTGGCGGGCTACCTCAGCAAGCAGGGCAAAAAGCCCATGCTGGCTGCCTGCGATATCTACCGCCCTGCCGCCATCAAGCAGCTGCAGGTGGTGGGCGAGCAGGTCAAGGTGCCTGTGTTCGAGAAAGGCACCCAGGATCCTGTGCAGACCGCCAAGGAAGCCGTGGAATACGCCCGCTACTACCAGCGGGACGTGCTGATCATCGATACCGCCGGCCGCTTGCACATCGATACCGAGCTGATGGACGAGCTGGCCCGCATCAAGGACACCGTGAAACCCCAGGAGATCCTGCTGGTGGTGGACGCCATGACCGGTCAGGACGCGGTGAATGTGGCCCAGTCCTTCAACGACAAGCTGGCCATCGATGGCGTGATCCTCACCAAGCTGGACGGCGATACCCGCGGCGGTGCTGCCCTCTCCGTTCGTGCGGTGACGGGCAAGCCCATCAAGTTCAGCGGCATCGGCGAGAAGCTCACCGACATCGAACCCTTCCATCCCGACCGCATGGCCAGCCGCATCCTGGGCATGGGCGACGTGCTGACCCTCATCGAAAAGGCTGGCGAGGCCTTCGACGAGCATGAGGTGGATAAGCTGGCCCGCAAGGTCAAGACCGCTGACCTGACCCTGGAGGACTTCCTGGATCAGATGCAGTCCATGAAAAAGGTCGGCCTGAAGAGTATGATCGAGATGCTGCCCGGCATGTCCGGCAAGGACATCGACGTGGACGAGAACGCCATGAAGAAGCCCGAGGCCATCATCCGCTCCATGACGCCCAGGGAGCGCCGCAACCCCGGCATCCTCAACGCCAGCCGCCGCAAGCGCATCGCTGCTGGCTCCGGCACCTCGGTGCAGGATGTGAATCAGCTCATCCGCCAGTTTGAGAATGCCAAGCAGATGATGAAGCAAATGACCCAGATGAAGGGCAAGGGGCGCATGAGGATGCGCTTCCCCGGCATGTAAAACCGATTGGACTCATATACACCGTATATGATTTCCATATAGATCACACTACCATACATTTTGAGGAGGAAATCCAATGTCTGTCAAGATTCGCCTGAAGAGAATGGGCATGAAGAAGAAGCCCTTCTACCGTGTTGTCATCGCTGATGCGAACGCCCCCCGCGACGGCCGCTTCATCGAGGAGATCGGCTACTACAACCCCATGACCGCCCCCGCTGAGATCAAGGTTGACGGCGAGCGCGCCAAGTATTGGCTGACCTGCGGCGCCCAGCCCACTGATACCGTTCGCGTTCTGCTGAAGAAGACCGGCGTTATCGAAAAGTAATCGCCGGCCACCCGGCGCGATCCGGGCGGCAGAAAGGAAGTCTCCATGCAAGAACTGCTTACCTTCATGGCGCAGTCCCTGGTGGATCATCCCGACCAGGTCACCGTCCATGAAACCGAAGGCCCCGAGGCCATCATTCTTGCCCTGAACGTTGCCGAAGAAGACGTCGGCAAGGTCATCGGCAAGCAGGGTCGCATCGCCAAGGCCATCCGTGCCGTGGTGAAGGCCGCCACCGCCAAAAACAACAAGCCTGTTTTTGTCGAAATCCAGAAATCCGCGGGATCTAACTGATCCCGCCTTTTTTGCACCAGAGGGAGGTTTCACCTCCCTCTGGACTCCCACCAGCAGGGGCGCTGCCCCTGCACCCCGCTTAAGGGATTTCATCCCTTAAGAATCCCGTTCGGGGATGCCATGCAAAGTGGTCTCCGAGCAGGGGTCACGCCGCGCAACGGGCGCGCCGCGACGCGGGGGAAGTTACTTAGCCTCCCTCCCCGAGGGAGGTGGCAGCCGCTTGCGGCTGACGGAAGGAGTGGTTCTGCCGCTTGCTTCAACGCTATACTTGGCTGTACAAATGTAGGGGCGATCTGCGATCGCCCGCACGTCTTGGCTCTCCCTCTGGGAGAGCTGGCAGCGCTTGCGCTGACTGAGAGGGCTGCGCTGCTCATTCGCTTTGATAATGGAGAACGCTCACATGAACGACTACTTAATGATCGGCGAAGTCCTCAAGCCCCAGGGCATCCGCGGCGAGGCGAAGATCAAGCCCTATGCCGCCGATCCGGAGGACTTCCACCGCTGGAAGACCCTTTATATCCAGAAGGGCGAAACCTACGAACCTATCGCCGCCAAATGCTCCCGCGTGCATGACGGCTTTGCTTATATTACCCTGGGCGATTGCACCGAACCCAATGCAGTGGAGCGCCTGCGCGGCACCCAGCTGTTCATCCGCAGGGAGCAGGCCGTGCAGCCCCAGGAGGACGAGACCTTCATCATTGACCTGATCGGCTGCGAGGCGGTGGACGAAAGCGGCACCGTGCTGGGCAAGCTCACCGATGTGCTGCAGCATGGCCCGGTGGATGTGTATGTGTTCCGCAACGGGCGCAAGGGCTTTATGGCGCCTGCGCTGAAGGCCGTGTTCCCCAGCGTGGATGTGGCCCAGCGCCGCATTGACGTCTGCGCTGAAAAGCTGCAAGAGGTGGCTGTTTTTGAAGATTAAGATTCTCACCATCTTCCCGGAGATGTTTGAAAGCGTGCTGAACACCAGCATTCTTGGCCGCGCCAGGGAGCAGGGACTGATCCAGGTGGAGTGCATCGACATCCGTCCCTTTTCCGACCGGAAGCACAAGAATACCGACGACTATCCCTTTGGCGGCGGCGCAGGCATGGTGATGCTGGCGCAGCCCATCATGGACGCCATGGCGGCGGTTATGGGGGAGAACTTCAGCGGCAAGCGCATCTACATGGGGCCTCGCGGCACCACGCTGACCACCGCCAAGGCGCGGCAGCTGGCCCAGGAGGAGGAGCTGATCCTGCTCTGCGGCCACTACGAGGGCGTGGATCAGCGGGCGCTGGACAGCTGCATTGACGAGGAGATCAGCATTGGCGATTACATCCTCACCGGCGGCGAACTGGCGGCCATGGTGCTGACGGACTGCGTGGCGCGGTTCATTCCCGGCGTGCTGGGTTCTGCCGAAAGCCCGGAGGAGGAGTCCTTTTCCGATGGTCTGCTGGAATACCCCCAGTATACCCGCCCCCGGGAGCTGAACGGCATGGAAGTGCCGGAGGTGCTGCTTTCCGGCGACCATGCGAAGATCAAGGCCTGGCGGCGGCAGGAATCCCTGCGCGCCACCAAGAAGTTCCGCCCCGACCTGCTGGAAAAGGCTGACTTGACCGACAAAGAAAAGCGTATGCTGGAGGAAATGTGATGTTCCTGCGCAAACTGACCGTGATGGTTGCCCCCCTGCTGCTGGCGCTGCTCCTGTGCCTGCTGCTGCCGGTGATGAACGGCCTGGGCTTCTGGAGCAATGTGCTGAAGGGCATCCTGCTGGGCGTCACCCTGGCGCTGCTGTTGCCCATTTCCGGTGCGGGCAAGCGCCGCGAACCCTTCGCAGGTTTGCTATGGATCCCCGCGCTGCTGCTGGCGGCGGTGGTGGTGTACCAATACCTGAGCAGCATGGGCATGGCCAATCTGCCGGTGCTGGATATGCTTTCCACCCGCGATGGCCAGGTGGTGCTGGTGGAATGCACCTTTGTGGGCTACATGGCTACGCAATGTATAAGGACAAGAAAATAAAGCAAAGCCGCTTCGCAAAAACGGAGCGGCTTTTTGAATGTGGAATGCGGAATTCGGAATGCGGAATTCGGAATGCGGAATTTAGAGTGTGGCACGGCGGGCGATCGCAGATCGCCCCTACAGATGCACAGCCAAGCATAGCGTTGAGGCAAGCGGCAGAACCACTCCCTCAGTCGCCTTGCGGCGACAGCTCCCTCGGGGAGGGAGCCTCAGTTACTTCCCCCACAATTCGGCATTGTCGTTCAGCCAGCCAAAGCTGTCTGAACTCTGTGCCTCATTGGAACTTCAGGCTGCTGCTTCCGCCACTGGCGGCGCAGCCTTCCGTTCTGTCGCGGCGCAACCGTATTTGCGCCGTGACCCCAAAGGAAAACCCATCCTGTATGCTCACACAGGATGGGTTTCGAAAGGGTCGAAGACCCTTCGCGGGATTCCCAAGGGCAGCGCCCTTGGGCAGGGTTTCCAAAGGGGCAGCGCCCCTTTGGCCCCTTAGAAACGCATTTTGTCTTCGATGTACTGGCGGAGGTCCTTGAGGGCGACGCGTTCCTGCTGCATGGTGTCGCGGTCACGGACGGTGACGGACTGGGTCTCTTCGGTGTCGAAGTCCACGCAGATGGAGAAGGGGGTGCCGATCTCGTCCTGGCGGCGATAGCGCTTGCCGATGGAGCCGGTCTCGTCGTAATCCACGGGGAAGTACTTGCACAGCTCGGCATGGATCTCGCTGGCCAGGCCGCCCAGCTTGTTCTTCTGCAGGGGCAGCACGGCGGCCTTGAAGGGCGCCAGGGCGGGGTGCAGGTGCAGCACGGTGCGGACGTCGCCGCCTTCCAGCTCTTCCTCTTCATAGGCATTGCACAGGAAGGCCAGCACCAGGCGCTCCACGCCCACGGAGGGTTCCACGCAATAGGGGATGTACTTCTCGTTGGTCACGGGATCCATGTACTCCAGGGACTTGCCGGAGTGGTTCATGTGCTGCTTCAGGTCGTAGTCGGTGCGGTCAGCAATGCCCCACAGCTCGCCCCAACCGAAGGGGAAGAGGTACTCAAAGTCGGTGGTAGCCTTGGAATAGAAGGCCAGCTTCTCCGGCTCGTGATCGCGCAGGCGCAGCTTGTCTTCCTTGATGCCCAGGCTCAGCAGCCACTCCTTGCAGAAGGAGCGCCAGTAGTTGAACCACTCCAGATCCTCGCCGGGCTTGCAGAAGAATTCCAGCTCCATCTGCTCGAATTCCAGCACGCGGAAGATGAAGTTGCCGGGGGTGATCTCGTTACGGAAGGACTTGCCGATCTGGCAGATACCGGCGGGCAGCTTCTTGCGGGTGGTGCGCATGGAGTTGAGGAAGTTCACGAAAATGCCCTGGGCGGTCTCGGGACGCAGCAGCACCTCGGAGGCAGAGGCCTCGTTAACGCCCAGATGGGTCTTGAACATCAGGTTAAACTGACGGATGCCGGTGAAATCCTTCTTGCCGCACACGGGGCAAACGATGTCATGCTCGGCAATGTACTGCTCCAGCTCCTCGTTCTTCCAGCCGTCGCCGGTCTCGGCGCCGCCCGTAAAGTCTTCGATGAGCTTGTCAGCGCGGAAGCGAGCCTTGCAGGCCTTGCAGTCCATGAGGGGGTCGTTGAAGCCGCCCACGTGGCCGGAAGCGACCCACACCTCGCGGTTCATGAGGATGCCGCAGTCCAGGCCGGTGTTGTACTTGCTTTCCTGCACAAACTTCTGCCACCAGGCCTTTTTGATATTGTTCTTGAACTCCACGCCCAGGGGGCCGAAGTCCCAGGTGTTGGCCAGGCCGCCGTAAATCTCGGAGCCGGCAAAAATGAAGCCGCGGTTCTGACAAAGAGCCTTGAGCTTATCCATCGTCAGTTCAGCCATGGTTGATTCCCTCCATAGTGTATAGTCATACCCAATTATCATAGGCGTTTGGCAAAGATTTGTCAAGGGCGGCGACGCGAAAGGACAAGAAAAAAGCGGCAAGTTGCATTCAGTTACGTATGGAGGTGTTGCAATGGAAAAGCACACAGCGGACTTGCTGTTGTGTAGCGTGTAACGTGCTGCACCTTGGCTCTCCCTCTGGGAGAGCTGTCAGCGCTTGCGCTGACTGAGAGGGCTTCCCTGCTTGGGAGCATAGCGGCTGATGTGCAGCACCAAGCAGTTCTATTCATGGAACGCAGCCCTCTCAGTCGCCTGAAGGCGACAGCTCCCCCAGAGGGGGAGCCAAGACGATTGGCGGGCTGATTTCTTTTCGCATAGCAATGAAAAAGCACACAGCGCTGGGCTGTGTGCGAATCATTACGCTTCAAACATTCCCGCCAGCTTTTTGGCAGCGGCGGCCATTTCGGCTACACGGGCGTCCACCTGGTCGGTGGTATAGCCCTGCATACAATTGGAGGCCTCCAGGGTGAAGTAGCCCTGATAATCAATGGCCTTCAGCGCAGCCACAATGGGTGCAAAGTCGATGTCCATGGTGAAGGGGATCTGATGGGCATCGTGCCAGCGGTCGTTATCGTGGAGGTGCAGGGCTTGCAGGTGCTTGCCCAGGGCGTGGATCATCCGCACCGCGCCGCCGCCAGCGCCCCGCATTTCGGCATGGCCGATGTCCAGGCAGGCCACCAGGTAGGGGTCGTTCACGGCGTTCAGGTGTTCCAGAAAGCTCTCCGCGGAGGCGCAGGCCGCAAACACGGCTTCGTCCTTCTCGCTATCCCAGTTGAACATGTTCTCTGTGGCGATCTTCACGCCGCAGGCTTTCGCAAAGGGCAGCAACTCCTGGTACATTTCCGCGTTCTTTTCGGCGGGGGAATAGTTGTCCGGGTGAATGACGCAGATCTGCCCGCCTGCCTCTGCCGTGCATTCAATGGCGCGCTGATAGAAGCTGCGGATCTCCGGGCAATGGGTGGGGAAGGGTGCGTGGGACTGGTTGCACACCATGCCGTTGTCCAGGCCGATCTTCTTCAGCTCCCGGGCAAAGGCCAGGTAGTTTTGCCCGGAGAGCGGGTGACTGGTGGGGATGGCGCATTGGCGGTTCCAGTCAAAGCCGCACATATCAAACATGGAAAAGTCCCAGGCGTCAAAGCCAGCCTTGCCCATGGAGACCAGCGCCTGCTGCTCGCCCACGATCTCGGCAATGGCGAAAATCTCGGAAGAAATCTTCATGACGGATACCTCCTGGCTTACTTGCGCAGCTTCTTCAAGTGCTTCATCACGCTGTCGGCACACACGCCGGTGAGGGCGCCGCAGGCCAGGCCCACCACCATCAGGATGGCCATGTAATACAAAAGCTTGGGGGTGGACAGCATCACCATGGCCAGGCCTACCTGACCCACATTGTGCATCACGCCGCCGATCATGCTGACCACCGTGACGTGGACGCCCTTGATGCGGCTGAGCAGGCTCATGAAGATCATGCTCAAAAGGCCACCGGCAAAGGCGTACATCATGGCGCTGACGCCGCCGAACATGAGGCCGGAGAGAACCACCTTCAGCACCATCAGCACAAAGGCGGTGGGGATGCCCAGCATATAGATGGCGAAGATCAGCACGCCGTTGCTCAGTCCCAGCTTGATGCCGGGAATGCCCGCTGCCACGGGGATCAGGCTTTCCACATAGCCCAGCACCAGCATCAGCGCCACCAGCAGGCCGGAAAGCGCGATGCGCTGGGTCTTTTCGCGATTGGTCATGGCGCGGCCTCCTCCAGGGATGCGATGATGGCTTCCATTTCTGCGGCGGTGTACAGCTCCAGGGAAACCTGGTGGGGCAGGCAAATGATCATGTTGCCCAGCACGCGGTTGTCCATGGTGTGCAGGTCAACCACGCCCTGATCCACGCAGTCCTGGTTATCGCAGGTAGACTGCGCCATCCACACGCTGGTGGGAGTCACGTGGATGGTATTCACCATGCTGCCATCGCCCTGGGTGAGGGAGAACTCGCCCTCGCCCCGCAGGGGGATGGGCTCGTAGGTCACGCCGCCCACGGTGACCAGCAGATAGGCCTGCACCTCGGCTGCGGGTACGGTAGTGGCCAGGTCGGTAGCGGTGGCGGCATTGATCTGGCCGCCGGTGATGGTGGCAGGGCTGGGCTTCATCAGCAGCGCTGCGGCGAACACAGCGGCGATCAGCACCAGCACAGCCAGGATAATCCACAAATTCTTGTTGCGCATGATAAACTCCTTTTGGAGGTTGTTTTCAATTTATCATGATACCGCAGCAAGCTTTTTTCGTCAAGCGTTGGGAGAAAGATGCGCCTTTTCCAGCGCCAGCACCACAGCAGGAACGACGATCAGGTGGACCAGCGCACCCACGACAGTCTCCACAAAATAGGCGGTGACAAACATGGCAAAGGTCAGCGGTGCGCCGGGGATCAACCCGGTCGTGATCAGCAGCGCCTTGGCTGCGCCGCCCACCATTCGCCCAACCACCATGGCGAGACCCAGCGTGGCCAGGATCACCACAAGGCGGCTGGCACCCAGCTTGCACAGCTTGCCGCGCAGCCAGGGGTAAAGCAGGCCGGTGAGTACGCCGTAGGCACACAATTCAAAGGCCATGGGGATGGCCACCGGCGCGCCGGGCATACCGAAGAGCAGCATCCGCAAAAGGGGCAGGATGATCCCCAGCGCACCGCCCCAGGTCCAGCCGCAGGTCAGGCCGCAGATCAGCACGGGAATGTGCAGGGGGCTGAGCATCTGCCCGAAGGACTGCAGCTGCCCGGTGAGAAAAGGCAGCACAAGCCCCAGGGCCAGCAGCACAGCGGTGATGATCATCCGGTAGAGAGCGTTCTTCTTTTGCATTGTGTTCATCCTTCCAAATCAAAAAAATCCATGAAGAAAGCAGGACGTCAGTCCTTGTGCTTCCTTCATGGAAACGATTGGTGAAATGATATCATGGGCGGGGTGCTTTGTCAATCCCCGGCGGGCTTCTTTTTGCCGGAGCGGAAGCCATTGGCCACGGAGACGATGGCGCCCACGATCAGCGTGATGTAGTAGGTGAAGAAGCGCCACAGGAGCAGCGCCATCAGGCGGATGCCATCGGGGAAGACCTGGGAGTAATACAGGGCAAAGACGCCTTCCTGGGCGCCGGAGGCACCGGGCAGGGGCGTGTAGGCCGCGGAGGTGTAGAGCATGATGCCCAGGGTGGTGATCTGCCCATAGCTGGTGCCGGTGAGCTTGAAGGCGTGGTAGATGAAGAAGGTCACCGCCATGAGGGCAAGGATCTGCGCCATGGCGATGAGCAGCTGCACCACCAGGTCGATGGGGCGGCGGGTGATCATCATCACGCTGCTGTGGAAGGTGTCGATCACGTCCTCCCACCGGGCCTGGGTGGCGGCGGGATCCTTGATGAGCCGCAGCTTGGCGCCGGCCTTGATGAACAGCATCACGAAGAAGCGAACCAGGCGCTTGCTGGTGGCCATCAGCACCGTGAAGGCAACAACGATCACATTGTACACATAGCCGATGATCAGGATCCACATATTGCCGCCCAGCTGCAGGGCGATATAGTCCTTGTAGGCGATCCACAGCACCGTGCCCAGCACCGCCAGCATGAACTGGAAGGCGAAGAGCTTCACCGTGAGTGCCGAGGTGCCGATGCCGATGGGAACATTGCGCTTTTTGAGATAATAGACCTGCATGGGCTGGCCGCCGGTGGCACCGGGGGTGATGTTGGAATAATACATACCCTGGATGGCCACGAACAGCGAGGACGCCAGGGGGATGCGGTGTCCCTGGCACCTGAGGAAGTAGTGAACGCTCAGTGCGTCGAACAGCAGATAGCCGCACCAGGCCAGCACGCACAGGACGATCCAGCGGGGCGCAATGCTTTTCAGCGCTTCAATGGCGCCGGACATTTCCTGCCCATTGAAGCCAAGGAGCAGTACCACGGCCAGCGTGCCAAAGATGAACGCAAAATTCAGAATTTTTTTGGTGCGAGGCTTCATAGATCCTCCTTACGAATTCCAATAACAGTAATAGTATATCATATGATAGAAAGTCGGGCAAGTGAAAATGCCATGAGAAATGGTTAACGGCGGGCAAAGAAAACCGAGCATCCGGGGAGGGTGGATGCTCGGGGAATGGGATTTTACTCAACAGTTGCGTTGAAATCTATAGCAGCTTTTCTCGCCTGGGCGCACAGATCCTTTGTCTGCAATTTATATTCCTTGCCGTTCTTGATAAAATGCGTTCCACATTGTCTGAATTCGAAAGACACGTTTTTCCTGATGCACTGCTCTCTGATATTGAGTACCCAATCGTAGTCCAGCGGTCTTGCATTCGTATCCGATTCACCGCCTACAACCACAAGCTCAATACCGTCAAGATATCGTTCTATGTCAATGGTTTCGATAAGCGGCTGAGCTGTTATACACTTATGTTTGATCGGAAGCTTTTCAAAAACTTCGAGCTTATAATCTGCATTCTTTTGATTCTCAATCGTACAGCAAACGACTACGTTTTCGTAACCGTCACCCCAATCATCAGGGATGCAGTCCATAAATCTGTCAATGCGCTTGGTGAGAAAGAGAAAGGTACAATCCTCGCGCTCCTTTATCATCCTCCAGCATTCTGGACGCCATGCATCTGCTTCCTCTATCAGAAAATCGGTGGAAAAGCAGGTGTATACAATGCCGGATTTCATTTTGTAATTGCCGTTTTTCATGCGTTCTATGGGCTTTGCAAAGTCCTTTGTTTTTTCAATGACACTTGTATCAACGCCACGCTTTGCGTCGCCTTTGTGGATATAACAATAGAGGCAGCCGTCGCTACACTTTTTGCAACCTCTCCATGGATTCCACATTGCCATATGCTCACCTCGTCAAGTTCAAGTGTCCCAACCTCATTCTATCACAGCCAAATACAAACAGCAAGCCACACCCTCCGGCATGGCTTGCTGTGATTCTTGGTGGTGCAGCCTTACAGCGCCTTCATGGTAAAGGTGAGCGTATAAGGCTTGTTGGAGGGATAGGTGTACTGGGGAAGCACCGGAGCGCCCCAGCTGTCGTCGCCGCCGACGCCCTTGCGGAACAGCGCCACGTCCAGCACCGTGCGGCAGGAGCCTTGCAGCTCCTCGGGGTGGGCGGCGGCCATGACTTCCTCGGGCAGGTAGGGCTGCACGCTGATCTCCAGTCCGTCGCCGGAAACCTCCACGCCGTGGCCCGCCTGATCGGTGATGGCCATGCGGCGCACGCCCATGCGGTTGCCGCTCTCCTGGGGATTGCCATAGCGCGTCCAGCCGTCGTCTGCGGCATAGGTGTAGTTGCCCAGCAGCGCGCCTTCGCGGCGGTCAACATAGTTCTCCTCGGGGCCATAGCCGTAGTAGCTCACCTGGTTCAGCCGGGGATCCAGCTGGAAGCTGAGGCCCAGGGCGGGCAGATCGGGCTGGTTGTCTACGCCCGGCCAGTTCAGGGTAACTTCCACCTCGTCCGGGGTACGGATGGCGTAGGTCACGGTGATGTCCGTACCGGGGAGCAGAGGCGCGGCGTAGTGGTAGGTCAGGGTGAGGCAGCCATTCTCGTACACCGGCTCATCGTTGGTCACAAAGGCGTGGCGGCTCACGGCGTGCCAGATGCCCTGGCGCACGTCGTCGCCATTGCCCCGGTCGTTGTCGGTGGGGGCGCGGAACAGGGACAGCAGCGGCGCCCGCAGCAGGCTTTCGCGGCCCAGCCTGTCCTTGAAGGAGATCATGCCAAACTTACCCTTCTGGAACAGCACGGAGAGCGCATCGGTGTGCATACCCACGTTCACATCGCCAAGGATGGGCGCGGGAGCGCAGGCGGGTGCTTCTGCCTTGGGGGCGGCCTGGCGCAGGATGGTCTGGCCCACGGCCATGATGGTGCCATCCTCCAGCACGGGGTGGTTCCTGTGCAGCAGCTGGCAGGTGGCTACCAAGAGGCCGGCTTCCGGCACCTCGCCATAGGGCAGGTCGATGTGGATGCGCTCGCCGGGAGCCACATGGGGCAGCAGCAGGCCGCCTTCGCGAAGCTGCTTGCCATCGCAGGCGATGCTCCACTTCAGCGTCAGGCCGGTGAGGGCGGCGAACAGGCGGCGGCTCTCCACGGTGACGCCGGTGGCATCGGGGGTGAGGCGCACGTCCTGATACAGGTAGCGCACGTCCTGGGCCTTGGGGGAGAGGCTGCGGTCGGCCATCACGATGCCGTTGCCGATGAACTCCCAGTCGCAGGGGCGGTCGCCCCAGTCGCCGCCGATGGTCATGCGGGTGTGGCCGTTGGGTGCGGTGGTGCGCAGAAACTGATCCACATAGTCCCAGATGAAGCCGCCCTGGTACATGGGATACTTGTCCTCCAGGTCGGTGTAGTGCTTCATGCCGCCCAGGGAGTTGCCCATGGCGTGGATGTATTCGCAGTTGATGAAGGGCTTGTCGGGGTCGCTGTTCAGGTAGTTTTCGATGTCCGCCGCCTTCAGGTACATCTGGCTGTGTACATCGGTGGTGTCGGGGTAGCGGCCATCCCAGGTCACGCCCTCATAATGCACCAGGCGGCTGGGGTCACGCTGGCGGAAGAACTGGCTCAGCTCGTAGAGGTTCTTGCCGCCCCAGCTCTCGTTGCCGCAGCTCCACAGAAGGATGCAGGCGTGGTTCTTGTCACGTTCCAGCATGGAGCGGCCACGGTCAAGGGTCATGGGCAGCCACTGGGGCTTGTCGCCGGGCAGCACATATTTCTGGTGATACGCCCACAGGCCGTGGGTCTCCATGTTGTTCTCGTCGATGACATAGAGGCCGTAGCGGTCGCACAGGCGGTAGAACTCGGAGGTATTGGGGTAGTGGCTGGTGCGGATGGCGTTGATGTTCATGGCCTTGATATTGCGGATGTCCTTCATCAGCATATCATGGGTCACCACGCGGCCCAGGTCGCAGTCGAACTCGTGGCGGTTCACGCCCCGGAACACGATGCGCTTGCCGTTGAGGCACATGATCTTGTCGATCATCTCAAACTGGCGGAAGCCCACCTGCAGGCGGGAGACTTCCACCACCTCGTCGTTATCATCGGTGAGGGTGATGGTGAGGGCGTAGAGGTTGGGTTCCTCGGCAGACCAGAGCTTCACGCCGGGGACCTCGCGGCGGATGCGCAACGTTTCCGCAGCGGGCTGGGATTCCACCATCAGCACCTCGTGGTCGGCGGATTGCAGCACGGCGGTCACCTTGCCCTGGGCACGGTGGAGGGTAATATCGGCCTCCAGGTGGGCGCGGGTGTAGTTTTCCGTCAGGGGCGTGCGGACAAAGATATCCGCCAGGTGGGTCTTGGGTTCAAAGGTCAGGGTCACGCTGCGGTGAATGCCGCTGTAGCGCCAAAAGTCCTGATCCTCCATCCAGGTGCTGGAGCAGCGCTTGAAGATGCGGGCGGCCAGGCGGTTGCAGCCCTGATGCACGAAGGGCGTCACGTCGAAGTGATGGGGGGTGAAGCTGTCCTCGCTGTAGCCCACGAACTGGCCGTTGACATACAGCGCCAGGGCGGCTTCCACCGCGCCGAAGGTCAGCACCATGCGGCCGCAGTTCAGGTCGGCAGCGGAAAGCTCAAAGGTGCGGATGGCCGTCACCGTGGGGTTGTAGGTTTCGGAAACCTGGGGCGGCACAAGGGCTTCCCGGCCATCCCAGGGATATTGCACATTGACGTATTGGGGTGCGTCCCACGCCGGGTTTTGCAGCTGGAACTCGCCGGGAACGGTGATGTCCCGCAGCTGCTCATCGCCATCAGCACAGGTCAGCAGAGCCTCCGGTGCATCGGCAGGGCAGAGGGCGAAATGCGCCTTCCAGGTGCCGTCCAGGCTGCGCACCAGGGAGGACATATCCGCATCGGCCTCGGATACGGTGCGGTAGATCTGGTGATCGGACACGGCAGGCAGGCGGTTCACAGCGAAAATGGTGGGATCGGAGAGCCAGGAAGTCTCAAACGTCATAGCAATGCACCTCCATTATTCAGCAAAAGGAACATAGTAGTGAGATTCAAAGCTTTCGCGCATGGTGAAGTAGCGGGGATGTTCCCGCCAGCCGGCCTCGGTGGACTTCTTCGTTTTGGTCTCGATCACCAGGTTGGGCAGGGCGGCCTGCAAGGCGTCGATCTGCTCCTGGGGCAGGTGGCGGTTGTTGGAGATCCACAGCCGCTGCAGGTTCACGCAGGAGTGCAGGGGCGTGAGGTCGGTGATGTCGTTGTAGCACAGGTTCAGGTCAAGGAGCTTGGTCTTGCCCTCCAGGGCGGAGATATCGGTGATGTTCTGCATGAACAGCTCCACGTATTCCAGGTCGTGCATATCCTTCAGGGGGGAGATGTCCTTCACGGGGGTGCGGGAGTCCACGCAGATGAAAATGCGCAGCCCCGGCCATTGGGTCAGGAAGGAGAGGTCGGACACATTGTTGTGGCCCACATCCAGCGCCACCAGGTTCTTGCAATAGCTCAGCGCCCGCAGCTGCTGGGGGGTGTAGCGGGGTTCCCGGCGGCCCTTGTTGGTGGAAAAGGCCGTGGCATCATTGGGAATGAGGTAGCTGTCCAGCCGGATGGTCCAATGGAACTCGATCTGGGGGAATTCGGCAAAGATGGACTCCATTTCCTTGAGGGAGTAGCGGTAGCTGAACATGGTGATCTCCTCCAGGTTGGAGAAGCACCGCAGCATATCCTTGAACTTCTTGTAGCCTACCTTGTTGGGCAGCTGGTCCAGGTTCAGGTGGGTCACATGGTTGTCCACGGCGGACTTGTTCACGTCCACCTCCCAGTAGAAATCCACATGGGGGCAGCCGTCCAATAGCTTCAATTGCGCCTCCCGGGAGAGCTTCACACCCCGCAGATCGCAGGCCTGCACCAGCTTGGTGGCGTTCAGCTTCTCCACCAGGGCGGGTACTTCCTTGTCCTTCAGCTCGGTGAGGTGGGTCATGTCCACCATGCCGGGGATGCCCTCAGCCAGGGCGGGCAGGGCAAACAGGAGCAGTACACTCAGCAGAAGCAGCAGCTTGCGCATGGACGTTCATCCACCTTTACTTTGATTTCAGCATATCCGTGTGGGTCAGCGGCGAGGTACCCACGCCAAACAGCTCGTGCTGGTTGCGGGGCTTGCCCACGCTGTTGCCCTTGCCGGTCTTGTTCAGCTTGGTACCCATAAAGATCAGCACCGAGGTGCTGCCGCCATCCAGGTTGAAGGCCTCGGTGACGCCCTGGGCGTACATCAATTTGGCCAGGTCGTTGAGGTTCATGCCCTGGTGGCCGCCCTTGGGCATACGGCCTTCCACGGTGATGATGCGGTAATGCCCCGGCTCGATCATGCCGATGGCGGTGCGGGGTTCCCTGGCATCCCAGGAGGAGCCGTCGTAGATGCGCAGCTTGCCGTCCCGTGCCAGATAGGGGCCAAAGGACAGCGCGTCATGCACATTGCCCCGGGCTGCCAGGGCGTCAGCGGTGATCTCGCTGCCCGCGTATACCTCCAGGCTGCCGTCGTCCAGCAGGGCCACGGTGTCCAGGTTGGGGAAGCCGCCCTTGCTCTTGTGGTTGTACAGCACCTTGTAGTTGCGCAGGATGTTGCCCGCGGGCTGGCTGCGATCCAGTCGATAGGGATAGTAGTCGCCGTTGATGGCCAGCACCATGTTGGAGGTCTGCGCCAGGGTCTCCGGGTAGATCTGCTGATCCTTGAAGGAGGCGTTGGCGTACAGCACCTGCTGGAACTTCTCGCTTTCCGGCTTGAACTTCACATCGGTGATGAACCACACCCGCAGGGGATCGGCCTGCTGATAGCGGACGATCTCCACCTGCACGGTGGAGGACAGGTAGGCCCACAGGCCATTATCGGGATCCTCGTGGAGGAACTCTCCCTGCGCCAGGTAGCCATCCGCCAGGCGGTCGGTGGGATAGGGGATGGTGGCGGTATCGCCATGCTGGGCGGAGGCGAAGCTCTCGGCACAGAAGGCGCGGAGTGCGTCATAGCTGCGGGGCGCCAGAGCGGCGATGCGGGCAGGCACGTCATCGGTGACGTGGCAGCTTTCCGGCACGATCCACAGGCCGTGGCTGGCAGCGGACTCGGTTTCGTAATTGTAATCGCAGGCATTGGCCAGGGCGGTGGGGAGCAGCTTCTGCACCACCTCGCTGCCGGAGACCGCCAGCAGGGGCTGATAGTACCGCACCCAGCCGGTGAGGGTCTTCACCAGGGGCTTTTCCTTCCAGGTGGCGATCTTCTTGGCGGCATCGCCCTCCATGGCACGGTAGCTGCCATACAGGGGTGTGGCGCGCAGCCCGGCCTCCCACAGGGCATCGGTGAGGGACAGGATATCTCCTGTGGGCTTGGTGAGGGCGCAAATGGCCACGGTGCTGCCGGTATCGCACCAGCTTTGCAGGGCGGCGGTGTCCACATCGGCGAGGGCATCGGTGAGGAGCAGCACCTCCGGCTCGGACACAAAGCGCCACTTGTGCAGCGTAGAGGGAATGGTTCCCCGGCCAAACAGGCGGCATTCCTTCAGGGCGATGTTGGCGGCCTTGTCATAGCGGATGATGATCCGCACGCTGCCGGTAATAGGCGTTTTGCTGCTCAGCACGAACTCCGCTCCGGGGGTGGTGGCGCTGGCCACGGTCTCCCACTTGTTCTTGGCGGCAGGCACCTGCAATTCGGCAGAGTCAGGCAGGGAGTTCATCCGCAGAAAGACCTGATACAGGGGCGTTTCCTGGGGGATCTCGGCGGTGAAGATAAAGCTCTTGGCAGAGCGAGGGTCATAGCCGGTGGTGTCGCTGTTGTCCCGCAGGGCGGCCTGATCCAGCTCGGTGCGGTTGTCCTTGAGGATCACGTCCAGCTCCTGAGCGGCCACGCGATCCTCCAGCGCAGCCAGGCCGGAAACGGGCAGGAACAGCAAAGTCAGCAGCAGGCAAAGAATACGCTTCATAGAAATGGCCTCCGGTGTTACTGGGGATTATCGGTGCGCAGGGTGGCAAAGTAGATAATGTCGCTCACCTTGCGGTTCTTGGTTTCGGGCGAATTGATGCGCTGGCCGTTGAAGTAGATGGTGGAGGAATGCCCGCCGTCCATGTTGTAGGCGTGCTTCACGTTCAGGGTGGAGAGAAGCTCGGTGAATTCAGGGATGGACAGGCCAGCGTGTTCCTCCTGCTCAGGCCCCTCGGTGTACACGATGAGGTAGCTCAGGGTGTCCAGCTGGCACAGCGCCATGCGCTGGGCGGGAGTGGGGTAGCCGCAGGAGGTCTTTTTGCGGTAGTCATACTCCTGCACCACGCCGTCGATGATCAGCGCCGGGCCGAAGGAGAAGATCTCCTTGGGGGTGCCGGTGTAGGCCTCGTAGTTCTTCTGGGTCACGGGGATGATGAAATCAAAGTCGCCCTTGTCGTTGATGATGAGCATATCACGGCCATAGGACTTCTTGGAGGTATTGTAGCGCAGCATTTTGCCGCTGCGCATGATGACACCGTTGGAATGGTAGGAGAAATAGTCGCCGTTGATGGCCAGCACAGAGTTATTTTCCTCTGCCATCTGGGGAACGGTGAGCAGCTTTTTGGAGGGATAGGGTGCGGCCAGCGCCGTGCGGAACTGGCTGGGATCGGTGAGCTTCACATACACATAGGTGATCTTGGTATCGTAAGCCTCGCCAAACTCGATGCGGATGGACATGGTGCCATCGTCGTAGGTCAGGCCGTCCTCGCCATAGGCATCGGCCACGGGGCCATAGGGGGCAGGGCCGCCCAGGGGGAGGGTGCCTTCGGCCAGGGCAAAGGTGGGCAGAAGCAGCAGCGCGCACAGCAGTGCAAAAATGCGTTTCATGTCGGTTCGCTCCGATCCATATAAAATAGCAGCCTATATTATACTCTTTTGGCAGATGATTGACAAGTGCGGCGCTTGTTACAAGTCAATGAAAAAACTGGTTTTCTTTCACTGGCAGATGTGGTATAATGGACAAATATTGGAGGTGGAAGCATGGCCAAGGATAAGACCCTGTTTGCCTGCACGGCCTGTGGGTATGAAACGTCGCGGTGGATCGGCAAATGTCCGGGCTGCGGGGCGTGGAACACCCTGGAGGAAACCGTGGCGGCAGCCGCTGCCCCGGTGAAGGCAGTCAAGCAGCGCCCCGGCACGGGCGCGGTGGCCATGCTTTTGAAGGACATCCCCGAGGATGTGACCCTGCGCATTTCCACCGGCATCAGCGAGCTTGACCGGGTGCTGGGCGGCGGCATTGTGGAGGGCGGGCTGATGCTCATCGGCGGCGACCCGGGCATTGGCAAATCCACGCTGCTGTTGCAGGTCTGCGCCCATCTGTGCCAGAAGGGCAAGCGGGTGCTATATGTCAGCGGCGAGGAATCCGCCAAGCAGCTGAAGCTGCGCGCCAAGCGCCTCAAGATCGACGTGCCGAACCTCTACGTGCTGGCGGAGAACTCCCTGGACGGCGTGGAGGAAAAGCTGAAGGAGATTCAGCCCGACGTGGCGGTGGTAGACTCCATCCAGACCATGTACCGGCCGGAAATGGCCTCTGCCCCCGGCAGCGTGAGTCAAATTCGCGAAAGCACCAGTTTGCTCATGCGCCTGGCCAAGGAGAGCGGCACAGCCATCTTCCTGGTGGGTCATGTGACCAAGGAGGGCGCCATTGCCGGCCCCCGTATGCTGGAGCATATGGTGGACGTGGTGCTGTATTTCGAGGGCGACCGCCAGCAGGAATACCGCCTGCTGCGGGCGGTGAAAAATCGCTATGGCTCGGTGAACGAGCTGGGCGTGTTCCAGATGACGGACAAGGGTATGCAGGTGGTGCAAAACCCCAGCGAGCAGTTGCTCAGTCACCGCGCCAAGGGTGCCAGCGGCTCCGTGGTGTTCTGCGGGCTGGAGGGTTCCCGTCCCCTGCTCTGCGACGTGCAGGCGCTGACCTCCCAGAGCTATTTCGGTACGCCCCGGCGCACGGTGGGCGGCGCGGATACCGGCCGCGTGGCGCTGCTGCTGGCGGTGCTGGAAAAGCGCGCCGGACAGAAGACCTATAACCAGGATGTGTACATCAATGTGGCTGGCGGCCTGGAGCTTTCCGAACCCGCGGCCGATCTTGCCCTGTGCGTGGCGGTGGCCTCCTCCCTGCGGGATGAAAGCGTGGGTGCAGACGTAGCCGTGATGGGCGAGGTGGGTCTGGCAGGCGAGGTGCGCGCCATTCCCCAATGCGAGCGCCGCATTGCCGAGTGCCAGCGCCTGGGCTTCAACACCATTATGATCCCCAAGGAGAATATGCGCCGCCTCACCCCGCCCGAGGGCGTGAAGCTGTTGGGCGTGGACACGGTGATGCAGGCGCTGAGCGTGCTGTTTTGACGAGGAGTTGACTTTATTTGATGAAATCGAAAGTGATCCAGCAGCTGCTGCGGGGGCTGATCGCTCTGCTGGGTGCGGGACTGGGCGTGGCGCTGACCCTGGGCGCCACGCAGGTGCAGCGCCTGGTGAACCCCGGCGCCACCATGCCCCTGGGGCTGCTGGTGCTGGCCTATATCGGCACGGCGGCGGTGTTTGGGGCGATCTTTTATCTGCTCAGCCCTAAGATCATCAAGCTGTGCGTGGAGGGCGCCTCCACCCTGGAAAAGCACCTGGATCGCATGAGCTTCGGCCAGGTGGTGAGCTGCACCAGCGGGCTGATCGCCGGGCTGCTCATTGCCGCGCTGGTGTCGCAGATCTTCACCTTTATGGGCGAGAGTATGTTCACCACGGTGCTGGCGGCCATCACCTTTGTGGTGCTGGGCGTCACCGGCCTCACCATCGGCTGGAAGCGCGCCGCTGACGTGACCACCCTGCTGGAGCGGATGCCGGGCAAGCTGTCCCGCCGCCACCGCAAGAGCGACGAGGAACCCCGCCTGCGTCCCAAGCTGCTGGATACCTCCGCGCTGATCGACGGCCGCATCCTGGACGTGTGCCGGGCGGGCTTTATCGAAGGGGAGGTCGTGGTTGCGGGCTTCATTCTTAACGAGCTGATGCACATTGCCGATTCGGCGGACGCCATCAAGCGCAGCCGCGGCAAGCGTGGTCTGGATATCCTGGAGAAGCTGAAAGCCGATGGCAAGCTGCGCCTGCGCATGGACGAAACGGACTACGACGACCTGCCCGGTGCGGACATCAAGCTTCTGCGCCTGGCCCAGGAGACCGAAGGTGTGGTGATCACCTGCGACGGCAGCCTGCAAAAGGCCGCTGCGGTGGCGGGCGTGACCGCCTGGAACCTGAACGAGCTGACCGCCGCCCTGCGCACCAGCGTGGTGCAGGGTGAGGAGATCGCCGTGCAGATCGTGAAGGAAGGCAAGGAACCCGGCCAGGGCGTGGCCTATATGCCCGATGGCACCATGATCGTGGTGGACGGCGGCCGCAGGCTGCTGGGCGAAACCGCCACCGTGGTGGTGGGCAATGTGATGCAGACCAGCGCGGGCAGGATGATCTTTGCCAAAGTGAAATAAACGACAACTCCCCGGAACATTCCGTTCCGGGGAGTTGCTTGTTTATTCGTAAAAATGGATGTCCACGCCCGTTTCATGCCCGGTGATGCCGCCGGTGAGGGCAGCCTCCTCCAGCCAGGCAAGGCGGGGGTTATCGGTGCGGATCATGGGGTGGGTGGTGCAGCTGCCGTCAGCGTTCCAGGCACCGTTGTTCTCGATAAAGATGCGGGTGGGGGTGCCTGCATCGTCCACGCCCTCCAGCATATACCGGGCAGACAGCGTGCCGTCCCGCTGGGTGTCCACGCCGCCGGGCAGGATGCGCCCGTGGAAGAAATCGCAATCGCAGCTGCCCTCAAACAGCACCATGCTGACCTGCCCCTTGGGGCTTTGCACGGTGTGGGTCTGGGTCAGGATCACGTGGATGGAAAACAGCTCCTGCATGGTACCCTCCTTATTCTGCGCCGCGGATGAGCGCTGCCGCTTCCTGCACGGCGGCGTCGATGGCCTCGGCCATGGTCATGGCAGGAACGCCTGCCACGGTGACCTGGCAGCGGCTCACCGGCACCAGGATCTTGTGGGCGGGGCTGCGGCCAATGGCCAGCGCCATCTCGGCGGTGATCTCCCCCAGCATGGCATCGCACAGCACGATGCCCATGGGGCCGAGGATCAGGTCTGCCTGGGCAGCGCAGACGCGGATGGCGTTTTCGCCCGTGGCGCCCTGATCGGCTCCGGCCCGCAGCATGGCGGCGGTGGCCAGGGCGTTGGTACCCACGGCGATGAGCTTCTGCTGGGGCAGGACGCGCTTGAGCTGCTCGATGAGCTGCTTGCCCATGCCGCCGCCCTGGGCGTCGATCACAATGACCTTCATGCCTCCAAGGCCTCCTTTGCCAAGAGGAATGCACCCATCACGCCGCTGTTCACGCCCAGTCCCGGAGGAACGATGTAGTCCTCCAGGCCGCGCTCCACCACCTCATGGCAGAGGTAGCCGGAGAGCAGCTCCACCGTTTTGCGGCGGATGATGGGGAAGAGGAACATTTGTTGCATCACGCCGCCGCCCAGGATGATCTTCTCCGGGGAGAAGCTCATGATGGCATTGTGGCACATCTGGGCCAGGTAGGTGGTCTCCACGTCCCAGGCGGGATGCTCCGGGGGAAGCTCCGGGGCGGGGGTGTTCCACCGCTTGCCGATGGCCGGGCCTGCCGCCAGTCCCTCCAGGCAATGCTTGTGATAGGGGCAGAAGCCATCGGGGGTGGGGTCGTTGGCCGCGGCCATCATCACCTGATGGCCCACCTCCGGGTGGACAAGGCCATGCACCGGCTGCCCGGCGATGATCACGCCGCCGCCAATGCCCGTGCCAATGGTGACGTACAGGCAGCTGCCCAGTCCCTTGGCAGCGCCCAGGCGGGCTTCGGCCAGGGCAGCGCCGTTCACATCGGTGTCGATCTTCACCGGGATGCCCAGCGCTTTTTCAAACTCCCGCAGGATGGGGTAATTCCGCCAGGCCAGCTTGGGGGTGGCAGTGATGCTGCCATAGGTGGGGGATTGCGGGTTCAGGTCCAGGGGGCCGAAGCAGCCGATGCCCAGCGCGTCCACCGGATGGGCGCGGAAGAAATCGATCATGGCGGGCATGGTGATCTCCGGGGTCTCGGTGGGGATGGAGCAGCGCTCCAGCATGGTTCCGTTTTCATCCAGCAGGGAAAGCACCATCTTCGTGCCGCCTGCCTCCAGGGCGCCAAATCGCATGGGATGCACCTCACTTTCAGGCCTGTGCCTGATGATCATGGTTGATGCGCCTGCGCAAAAGCCAGCGCATGGCGAAAAGGATCGCTGCGCCCAGGGCATAAAGGCCAAGCAGGGCCAGCAGCTGCATAGCAGTCAGCGTTTCAAAGAAGAACAGTTCGCCCAGCAGCAGCGTCCCCAGCACAAAGCCGGTGAGCATGGCGGCCATCAGCCCTGCCCGCATGGGGGAGAAGGGATAGCACACCGTGGCCAGCACCATCAGCCCGATGCCCCCGGCGGAAAGCGTGGCCAGCGTGGAGCAGATGGCGGGCGTCCAGCCCAGATGCTCCCCGGCCATGGCCAGCGCTGCACACAGCGCCACCGCCGCCGCGCCGGGGATGGCGCGGGTCAGCACCGTTTCCAGGAAGGAGCCGCGGATGCGTTCCCGGTTGGGCTCCAGCGCCAGGAAGAAGGAGGGCGTGCCGATGGTCAGCGTGCTGACGAAGGTCAGCTGGATGGGCTGGAAGGGATAGGACACCGGGAGCAGCAGCATCAACACGCTCAGGGCAAAGGAATACAGCGTTTTCACCAGGAAAAGGGAGGCGGCGCGGGTGATGTTGTTGATCACCCTTCGGCCTTCGCCCACCACCAGGGGCAGGCAGGCAAAATCATCGGTGAGCAGGGTGAGCTGGGCGGCGTGCTTGGCGGCATCGGAACCGCCAGCCATGGCGATGAAGCAGTCCGCAGCCTTCAGGGCGGGGATGTCGTTCACGCCGTCGCCGGTCATGGCCACGCTGTGTCCGGCGGCCTTCAGGGCATTCACCAGCTGCTTTTTCTGCCCGGGGCTGACCCGGCCAAACACCGTGTAGCGCTCACAGGCCTCCTGAATGGCTTCCTCGGTGGTGAGGGTGGAGGCGTCCACCCACTTGTCCCAGCCGGGCAGCTCCACCCGCTGGGCAATGGCGGACACCGTTTGCGGGTGGTCGCCGGAGATCACCTTCACCGTCACGCCCTGCTGCTGGAAATAGCGCAGGGTCTCGGCGGCGTTGGTGCGCAGGGTATCGGAGAGGATGATCAGCCCCAGGGTGCGCTTCACCGGGGGCGCATCGGTCTCGGTCACGCAACCCTCGGCCTCCGCCAGCACCAGCACGCGGCCGCCAGAAGCAGCCTCCAGCTCGGCCAGGCGCAGCACATCGCCGGTGTACTGGTCGCCCAGCACCATGGCGGGTGCGCCCAGGATCAGGGTGGTGCCATCGGCAAAGGAGGCGGCGGATTTCTTCCGCTGGGAGGAGAAGGGCAGCACCGCCAGGGGCGCTTCGGTGCCGGGGGTCACCCGGTCAGCCAGGGCCTTCAGGGTGCCGGAGGTCATTTCAAAGCCGCCTAAGAAGCGGGACAGGGCAGCGGCGAAGCTCTCTTCGTCCCCGTCCAGGGGAAGGAGCTTGTCCACCGTCATCTCCCCGGTGGTGATGGTGCCGGTCTTGTCCAGGCACAGCACGTCGGCGCGGGCAAGGGTCTCGATGCCGTACAGCTCCTGCACCAGGGTATCATGCTTGCCCAGCTTCACCACGCCCACGGCCATGGCCACGCTGGTGAGCAGGATCAGCCCCTCGGGGATCATGCCCAGCATGGCGGCCACCGTGGAGGGAACCGTCTGGGTGAGGGGATCCCCCGCCAGGAAGAACTGCTTGCAGAACAAAAGGATGCCCAGGGGCAAAAGAATGGCGCTGACCAGCTTGAGCAGCTTGTTCAGGTCGGTCATCAGGGCGGACTTGGGGCGCTTGATCTTCCTGGCGGCGCGGGTGAGCTGGTTGGCATAGCTGTGATCGCCCACGCGCTGCAGCTGGGCGGTAAAGCGCCCCTCGGTGATATAGCTGCCGGACATGAGCCAGTCATGCTGGTGCTTCATCACCGCATGGCTCTCGCCGGTAAGCAGGGACTCGTTGGCTGCGCCGCTGCCCTCCAGCACAATGGCGTCGGCACAGACCTGATCCCCGGCGCGGAGGATCACCAGATCCCCCAGCACCAGGTCATCGGGGGAGCATTCCTGCTCGGCGCCATCCCGCAGCACATGGACAACGGGGGCATTCAGCACCTGCAGCTTGCGGATGGTGTGCCGGGCGCGCAGCTCCTGAATGGTGCCAATAAGCGTGTTGGACACCACCACGCCCATGAACAGCATATTGCGGTAGCTGCCCACGGCCAATAGCGCCAGCGCCAGGCACAGGTTCAGAAGATTGAACAGGGTGAACAGGTTTTCCCGGAGGATCGTCCAAAGGGTCTTGCCGTCGTCCACCTTGGAGGCATTGCCCAAGCCATTCTCCCGGCGGTGCTGCGCCTCCTGGGTGGAAAGCCCGCCCGCCGGGGTGGGGGTGAAATCCTCCGGCAGCCCTTGGGGTATGGTAAGCTCGTCTTGCATAGATCCTCCCGTCACACGTTCAGCTCGGGGTAGAGCTGGGTCAGGCTTTGCAGCACAGGCACCTGGGCGGTGAAAAGCACCGCGTCCATCTGATGCCCGCCGGAGATCAGCCGGCAGGGGCAGCCAATGGCAGCGGCCACCTCTGCATCGTGGGTGGTATCGCCAATGAACAGCGCCTGGGCAGGATCCACGCCGCTGCGGGCCAGGTAGTCTTTGGCCAGCTGCACCTTGCTCACGGCATATACATTGCCAAGCCCCAGCACCTCGTCGAACACACCGTCCAGTTCGGGGAACTGCTTCACCTGCGCCCGCAACTGATCCTGCTGGGAGGCGGAGATGATCACCTGCTGAAAGCCTGCCTCGTGGAAGCGGCGCAGGGTCTCGGGTACGTCCTTTTTCAGCGGCACCTGGGGGAAGGCGGCCACAAAACCCTCGTTCCATTCCTTGGCGATGAGGCGGAAATCCTCGTCCGTCACGCCCAGGTCGCGGTAATACTCGATCACGGGAAAGCGGAACAGCCGCCGGTATTCCTCGGCGGTGGTGGGGGGATAGCCATGCTGGGCGAAGACCTGGTTGTTGATCTTCACCACGGTATCCACATCGTCTACCAGGGTACCGTTCCAGTCCCAGAAGATGGTCATTGGCATAAACCTCCATTCTATCCACCATGATACCCTGCTGGAAGAATGCTGTCAAGAAAAAGGGAATGAGAATATACTGATAGAATACATTGATCAGCAACTTTCGGAGGTGACTTATGACCGACTGGCTTTCCCGCATGGTGACCCTCACAGAGGCAGACGCGCCTGCCATGTATGCCCTGATGCAGGAGATGTTTGCACACCTGCCCGATCCCCGCTGGTATTATGGCAGCACCCAGGAGGAACTGGCCGACCAGGCCAGGGCGGGCAACGCGGTGGGCATCTGGGAAGGGGAGCGGCTGGTGGCCATGAATATCCTGGTGCCTGCCCGCATGGCGCACCACGGCGGCTACGCGGCGCAGATCGGCCAGAGCGACCCGGACAGCCTGAACTACGAGGACGTGATGGTCTCCCTGGACTACCAGCGCCAGGGCATCCAGAGCGCCTTTCTGCACCGGGCGCGCAACCTGGGCTACAAGACCATCTACGCCACGGTGGATCCGGAGAACGTCCCCAGCCTGTCCTCCTTTGAAAAGGCGGGCTATGAGCGGGTGGCGCAGAAGGATATCTATGATGGACGGCCGAGGGTGTTCATGAGGTTGAAGGTGTAACTTCACAATTGCGTAATCCTGCCGCAGCCAATCTCTCGGCCCCTTCGGGGCAGCTCCCTTTACACAAGGGAGCCTTTATGTAAGTGCGCACCCGTAGGCGGCGACCTTGGCTCTCCCTCCGGAAGAGCTGGCAGCGCTTGCGCTGACTGAGAGGGCTGTTCTCGTCTTTCAACCATGATGTGCGAAGCAAGCAACGCAGCCCTCTCAGTCGCCTGACGGCGACAGCTCCCCCAGAGGGGGAGCCAAGACAAAGTGAATACGAAAAAAAGGCGGCCGGAGCCGCCTTTTTTCATGTTCTTAGGCAAAGAAGAGCTTGCTGAGGGTCATGGGGTCGATGTACTCGCCGTCCTTGTACACGCGCATGTTGCCGGAGGCGATCTCGTCGATCAGCATCACCTTGCCGTCGGCATCGTAGCCGTACTCGAACTTGATGTCGTAGAGGACCAGGCCCTTCTCCTTCAGGTCGTCAGCCACGATCTGGGTGATCTTCTGGGTCATGTCCTTAATGGTGTCGTACTGCTCCTCGGTCATCACGCCCAGGGCGGCCAGGGCATCCTTGGTCACCAGGGGATCGCCCTTCGCGTCGTCCTTGAAGGTCATTTCCACGTAGGCGGGCAGGTCGGCGCCGGACTCGATATAAGCGCCATAGCGGCGGATGAAGCTGCCCACAGCCTTGTGGCGGCAGATCACTTCCAGGCCGTGGCCGAAGGGCTTGGCCTTCAGCACTTCCATGGTGGTGTTGCTCAGGTCGGCATTCACATAATGGGTGTAGATGCCGGCGGCGTTGATCTTCTCGAAGAAGTAGATGGACATACGCAGGTTCACATCGCCCACGCCCTCGATGGTCAGGCCCACAGAGTTCTCGCCGGGATCGAACACGCCGTCCTTGCCGGTGCAGTCGTCCTTAAACTTCAGCAGGCAGTTGCCGTTTTCCAGGGCATACACGTTCTTGGTCTTGCCGGTATAGATCAGATTGAGATTTTCCATGGTCGAATCCTCTCCATTCTGCATTGGTTGAAAAAAGTTTACGATTAAGTATAACGCTGCAAAACCGAATAAACAATGGCGCAGATGTGAAAAATGTTTGCTAAATTGCACCTTTTAGCTGTGCTGCGGCGGGGAATGTCCGCTTTGAGGGGTGACTTTCAAAAAAAGTTCTTCCAAAAAACAAAAATATATTTGCCAATTTGAAAAGATGCTGTATAATATTGCAGTAAAAAGACCAAACAAACTTCGGCGACTCTTTTTGCAGAAATGAGGAGTGTTTTTATGAGCCGTATGATTGGTACTGTCTCCATGGGTGTTCGCGCGCCCATCATCCGCGAGGGCGACGACCTGGCCAAGATCGTGGTGGAATCCATTCAGGATGCCATGGCCGAGGGCAGCATCGTTCCCCGTGACCGCGACGTGGTCGCCATGACCGAGGCTATTGTGGCCCGCGCTCAGGGCAACTATGCCAGCGTGGAGAATATTGCCCAGGACGTGAAGAACAAGCTGGGCGGCGAGACCGTGGGCGTGATCTTCCCCATCCTGAGCCGCAACCGCTTTGCCATTTGCCTGCGCGGCATCGCCAAGGGCTGCAAGAAAATCGTGCTGATGCTGTCCTACCCCTCCGACGAAGTGGGCAACCACCTCATCGACTGGGATCTGATGGACAAGCACAATGTGGATCCCTACCGCGATGTGCTGAGCGAGGAGCAGTATCGCACCATGTTCGGCTACATCAAGCATCCCTTCACCGGCGTTGACTACGTGGAGTATTATTCCGAGCTGATCCGCAGCTGCGGCGCAGAGGTGGAGATCGTTTTCGCCAACGACTGCCGCGCCATTCTGAACTACACCAAGAATGTGATCAACTGCGACATCCACACCCGCGAGCGCACCAAGCGCCTGCTGAAGGCCGCCGGTGCCGAGCGCGTTTTCGGCCTGGACGAGATCATGACCGAGTCCATCGACGGCAGCGGCTACAATGCCCGCTATGGCCTGCTGGGTTCCAACAAGTCCACCGAGGACACCGTGAAGCTCTTCCCCCGCGAGTGCCAGGATCTGGTGGAGGACATCCAGGAGCGCCTGCTGAAGGTTACTGGCAAGCACATTGAGGTGATGGTCTACGGCGACGGCGCCTTTAAGGATCCGGTGGGCAAGATCTGGGAGCTTGCCGACCCGGTGGTTTCCCCCGCCTACACCGCCGGCCTGGAAGGCACCCCCAACGAGCTGAAGCTGAAGTACCTGGCCGATAACGACTTTGCCGGCCTCTCCGGCGAAGCCCTGCGGGACGCCATCAAGGGCGCCATCCAGCAGAAGGACGGCTCCAGCCTGGTGGGCCAGATGGCCGCCCAGGGTACCACCCCCCGCCGCCTCACCGACCTGATCGGCTCTCTGTGCGACCTGACCTCCGGCTCCGGCGACAAGGGTACCCCCATCGTGTACATCCAGGGCTATTTCGACAACTACACCAACGAGTAACCATCAAGCGGGCTGGCGAAGGCTGGCTCGCTTTTTTGCTGCCCACATTGACAAAAACAGCGGGTCTGTGCTATCTTGAAACAGATATTGGCGGTTCTGCTTTATATCGGCAGAAGAAGGGGTAAAGCATGATTAAGAGGATCCTGTGCCTGTTGGCAACATTGCTGCTGGTGTGTTCCAGCTGCCTGGCGGAGGGGGAATTCCCCCAGCTGAATGCGGATGGCTTTCTGGATGAAGGAGAATTCGTTTACGCCAACGAAGCCGAGGGCGTGTGGCGCTATGCCAGCCAGGATTTGAAGATCGAGATCATCCGCCGTTCGGAAGAAGAACCCATCAAGGTCCGCTGGTACGAGGCCGAGGTGTGGAGCAAGGGCGACGAGGTGTGGCGCCTGTTCACCAACGAGGAAGGCAAGCACATGAGTACCAACTCCTGGCCGTATATCGTTGCGCAGAAGAATCAGGCGGTGCTGGCCATCAGCACGGACTTTGCCCAGTATCGCTACCCCAAGCGCGATACCTCCGTGGGCATCATCATCCGCAACGGCAAGGTCTTCTCCAAAAAGACCCGCAAGTCCACCTACAAGGGCTTTCCCAACCTGGACGTGCTGGCGCTGTATCCCGATGGCCGGATGGAGGTCTACGACTCCGATGAGAAGACCGCCGACGAATACCTGGCCATGGGCGTGACCACCACCCTGGCCTTTGGCCCCTATCTGATCCGCGACGGCGTGATCAACACAGAGGGCCTGGCGCACCTGAGCAAGAGCCGCAACCCCCGCGCCGCCATCGGCATGGTGGAACCCGGCCACACCTTTGCCATGATGCTGGAAGGCCGCTGCAAGGAAAGCAAAGGCGGCACGGTGGACTTCCTGGCCGAAAAGATGCTGGCGCGCGGCTGCACCACCGCCTTCAACCTGGATGGCGGCGAAACCGCCTGCATCCTCTTTATGGGCGAGCAGCTGAACATTGTGGGCGGCGCCAACAACAAAGCTGGCAACGCCCGCCGCACCACCGAGCTGCTGGGCATCGGCGTAAGCGAGCAGGTGCCGAAGTACGAATAAGCATGGGAATAAGGAACGCCCCTCTCTCCGGGATGGAGGGCGGGGCGCTGCATTTTATGGAAACAAAACAAACCCCTTGCATTTCTGCAAGGGTCATGGAGCTGATGACCGGATTTGAACCGGTGACCTCATCCTTACCAACTCGCGCTGGAAGCCCGCCTTCGGCGGTCTTCCGACACCAAAACAACTAAGAACAGCAAAGAAAATTCAGTTGTCAGGGTTCGCCTACTGCTGCACTTGCAAGGGAATGCGAGTGCTTTTTTATTGCCCCTGCTCCTGCTGCGCCTCTTCTGCGTACCTTGCGCCAAGCTCAAGCAGCGCCTTCTGCATCTGCTGCCGCACGCTTTCAGGGCCAACGATGCGCACCATCTTGCCAAGGCCGAAGAGCCATCCAAAGAACTGTTGGCTCACTGCGACGGGAACGGTGATTTCAAAATGGCTCTTGTCCACCTTGCGAGGGTGGATGTCAGTGCCAAACCTGTCGATGACAGCGTTCATCAGGCGGTTTTGAAACTGCAAAGTGACATGCTCAATCTCGCCGCCATACATGGAGAAGAGGGTGTTGGTGTTGAAGTCGAAGTAGTAGTTGTCCTTCTTGAGAGCGCTCGCCATCGTGGTAGTCATAATCTTTTCCTCAACTTTCTTTTTTGTCTTTGTTTCAGGGAGGTCTTCCCTCAACCTGTGATTACATTATAGCAGGGGTGGTGGGTGATAAACCGTACTGTTTAAGCGGCAATCTTGGCAACAGTCTTGGTTTCGGTGTCATCCTTGGCGATGACCTTGTGTTCAGAGTTGAACTTCGGAACCTTGCCGTAGTTGGGGCAGTTCTCATGGAACCATTCCAGAACCAGAGCGTGCGCGTGCTTGGGGTCGCTTTCCTTGGCGAGGTCTTTCATGACATTGAACTCTTCCATCAGCTCTTCA
Source organism: Clostridia bacterium (assembly GCA_017936765.1). Classification (GTDB taxonomy): domain Bacteria; phylum Bacillota; class Clostridia; order Christensenellales; family Aristaeellaceae; genus UBA11524. The sequence continues at coordinate 2,642 of JAGBEX010000017.1, read as the reverse complement.
CTCTTGTCAGTGCGAGAGATGTAGCCTTCCATCATCTTGTAGGTGATGTGGCGCTTGAGTTCCTTCTCAGTGGCCTTGCTTTCGCGCTGCTTGTTTTTGTTTTGTTTCAGGTCTTGGTTGTTTGTGCTTCCCTCAACCTTGTGACTACATTATAGCAGTACGGGGTGGTCATAAACCGTACTATTCTGATTGTAGTTTTCTTCGGTTTCTCTTGACAAATCAAGGAGTTCTGTTCCTGCATCCATACATCTGAACAAAAAAAGAAAGCAGCCTGCCGAAAGGGGCAAGCTGCCAGCTCAAAAGATGTAATGGTCGCCGCGAAAGATGTAACTCAGACCTCAAAAGATGTAAAGACAGAGGGAAAGACGTAACCATCCATTCAAAAGATGTAAAACTAAACTGCATTGCATTTACATAATCGCCAGATTGATTGACCTCCGCCACTCTTGATTCTTATAATGATGTCGTAGTGAAACTTGACAACTGAATTTCTTTGCTGTTCTTCCGAAAGGGAGAGCAACATGGCAAAAAAGGCCGATTTGTGATAGAATTTGTGATAAATTGGCCCTCAAAACGGATGAGGTCATCCCCATCAACGAAAAAAGAGCCCGCCCCTCCCGAAGCAGACCCCTCAAAAACCTAACAATAACACAAAAAAGAAACACCCCTGCGTTTTCCACAGAGGTGTTTCAGTTGGCTCTGGTGGTAGAAATTGATACAATCTCACGGAACTCCCGATTTCCTTTCCCCCAGGGGTAAAAAGGGGCAAAATTGGGGGTAAAGGGGAAAAAACCGCGCAAAGAATCAAAAACCAGGCTGATCACCATTGATCCAGCAAACGCCCCTCTTGCTTTTCTACAGTTTACACAATTTGTTGCAGAAAAGCAAGAGGGGCTTTATTTTAAGTAACTCAATTCTTCGTCGAAAAAACTCGCTCCCAGGGCCTGGGTTTAGCTCTTAGCGATGATGGCCGCAACCTGAGCGTAGAGGTCGTGATCAATCATTTCTTCGCTTGCATAGGAACGCGATGGGTACTTCATCCCGAACGGATACTTGCTCTTCGACGGGGCGGCCTTTCTGAATTTCACATCCGGGAATTTCTCCCGCACCTCGGTAGCGATGTAAGCAGTGATTCTGGCCCTGGCCATATCAGCCGCTTCCTCATCGTTAAGCGTAATCCCTTCGGATGCGGCCCAGGCATGCGCTTCATCTAACAGGCCTTGAGGGATGTTGAAGAAGTATTCGTGAGACTTGGTAAAAACAAACCGCACAACCTCAGCCTCGCGCTCATTGACCGTGCCGTCAAGGTTATAGCCGAAAGGCGCTTGTTTGTTCAGCCTCATGCACGAAAAATCATCTTTCATCGAAATGCTGTCAAGCAGCACTCGCTGCTTCATTGCTTCTTCAAGCCGAAGGCTCCTCAGCCCCTGGGCTCTAGCCACTCGTGCCAGCTCCATACACATACGCCTGAGGCCCGACTCAGTTAGCGCGTTGAGGAACCCCATCTGCTCTTCTTCTGTCTGATCGGTAAAACAAATGTTGACGTACTTTCCGTTACGCGGGAGTCGACAGTAGATCGTGTCCAGCTCCAATTCCTGCGGGTATTCTTTCATGTTGTCCTCCTTATAGCCAGCTGCCCTGGAACTTCAGCACATTTCGCCTGAAGCCCCAGGGCGCTTTTGTTATGTTCTTGTCCAGTAGTTGAGTACCGTCTTGCCGGTGCAGTTCCAAATGTCATAGCACTTGCCGTCGATGATGCAGGTCAGGTGGTTTGAAACGCTGATCACCATGTTAATGTCGCACTCGTCGTCCTTGACATCCTTATCATGCACTTTTGAAAAGAGATCGTCGATCTCGGCTGCATCAAAGCCGGTGCAATCCATCTCATAACCGGAAGACTGCAGATCCTGCAGAAGTTCAGCCAGTGCGACAGGCTCCCATTCGCCAACGGCCTTGTTGAGCGCGATGTTGAGAGCCTTCTCATCTTGAGCGTTCTCAATATGCACAACCACACAATCGATCTCCGTCGCACCTTCCGCAGTCAGCACCTTGAAACGCTGGTGACCACCCACGATATTGCCGGTGACCTCATTCCAGATCACAGGATCGACATACCCGTAGGTATGCAGACTCTTCTTAATCTTCTCATAAGCAGGATCGCCGGGCTTGAGGTCTTTGCGAGGGTTATACTTCGCAGGCTTCAGCTTATCGACGGGGATCCGCTGCAAGTTCATTTGGGTATTCACGATAAACCTCCTCATAGTTCACGGAAATAGCAACAGCCGCCCGAAAAGGACGGCTGATTTTTTCGTTTTGGGCCAGATACCCCCACCCCTGAATTTCGCGAAAATTCACGCGAGAGGGGCGCGCGGTCTCCAGCGTATCGCTCCCAGAGATTTGATCCCCCCCCTCCCGGGGCACAGACTTTCGCCGAGCAAAGCGGGAAAGTGTACCGGGGCGCGGGTCGGGTCGAAGGGCGGGTCGGGAGCCTGGGGCGCGGGCAGGCGGCACGGGAGCGGTGCGGCACACCCGCGCGTGGGCGGCGTGGGGCGTGGTAGCGAGTTGGCCCGGGACGGGCAGCAAACGGCGGAGCCCGGGCGGCAAGCGAGGCCGTTGGGTCCGCAGCGGGGCCACGTGGTGGC
>JAGBEX010000016.1 GCA_017936765.1 Clostridia bacterium | reverse complement strand
GCTCCTGGGCCATCCAGTCCATGGTGGCGCCGCCCTCATGGGTCTCGCCCATGCGGTGGGTACGACCGGTATAGAACAGAATACGTTCAGTAGTGGTGGTCTTACCGGCATCGATATGAGCCATGATGCCGATATTGCGCACCCGCTCAAGAGGATGACTACGGGCCATAAATCGTTTTGCTCCTTTCTATCGTGGCAAACAGTACAACAGCTTTTGTGCCTATTACCACCGATAGTGGGCGAACGCCTTGTTGGCCTCGGCCATACGGTGCATTTCTTCCTTGCGCTTCACAGCGGCGCCAGTATTGTTCATGGCGTCGATCAGCTCGGCAGCCAGGCGCTCGGCCATGGTCTTCTCACCGCGCTTGCGGGCGAAGTCCACGATCCAGCGCAGGGCCAGGGTCTGACGGCGCTCGGGACGGATCTCGATCGGGACCTGGTAGGTGGCGCCACCCACACGGCGGGCCTTCACTTCCAGGGAGGGGGCAACGTTCGCCAGAGCGGCCTGGAACACTTCGTTAGCGTCCTTGCCGGTCTTCTCGGCGACCATTTCAAAAGCAGTATAGCAGACGTTCTGCGCGACACCGCGCTTGCCGTCGAGCATGATCTGATTGATCAGCTTGGTGACAACCGTGGTCCCGTGTACGGGATCCGGCAGCACTTCGCGCTTGGGTACAAAACCGCGACGGGGCATAGTATTCCCTCCTACAAACTCTTCGTTGACATCAAGCGAAACGCACCTTGCTCCTTTTGGCCGTATGTCAGCATCATACAGCTCCTGCAACGCTCATGCAGGCCGATGGACATTCTGTGCCCGCCCCTTGGCTGATCCTTCCCGGTTCCAGGGGAAGGGGCCGCGCGGCGGATATTGCCCATGGGTTCAGGCTGCGGTAAGGTGCATCAGGCTTACTTCTTCGGGCGCTTGGCGCCGTACTTGGAACGGGCCTGCATACGCTTGGCCACACCGGCGGTATCCAGAGCACCGCGGATGATGTGGTAACGAACGCCGGGCAGGTCGCGCACACGGCCGCCGCGGATCAGCACAACGCTATGCTCCTGCAGGTTGTGGCCGATTCCGGGGATGTAGCAAGTACCTTCGATGGAGTTCGTCAGACGGATACGGGCGATCTTACGCAGAGCGGAGTTGGGCTTCTTGGGCGTCGTGGTCTTGACGCTCAGGCACACACCGCGCTTCTGAGGGCAAGCCTGCAGAATGGGCGAAGTAGACTTGTTAGCAGCCTTCTCGCGACCCTTACGAACCAGCTGATTGATCGTGGGCATGAGAGCACCTCCAAAATATATGTCCAAAAATTTGCGCAACCCTCGCAAACTTATTGGCACTGTAGTAGTGGTGAAGGTTTACTTGAGGATGGCGGCGGAAGCAGTTGCAACCTCTACCCCGCAGCAAACGCCAAGCTCCTTCATGGATGCCACCCGAACCACCGGCACACTGGCAGCCTCGGCCGCCGTGACGATCCGCTGGAACAGGAAGGTATCCGCATCGTTGGCCACATAGGCGCGGGCAGCAGTACCGGCCTTCAGCGCGCGCAGCACCTGCTTGGTACCCACCACCTTGACAGCAGCATTCTTCAAGGTTTCCACGCGCTTCGACCTCCTTCTTACCCGGATGAATGCGCACCCCAAAAGGGCACACTTCTCCTGCGTATGCAATCAACCGTTTCATGATACCATTGTTTTGTGTCATTGTCAACGGATTTTCCCCGAATTTTTCTTGTAAAACCACGACAAATTCAGCATTTCATCATTCCGTCATATTTTCCGGCCTGATTGCACAAGCTTCCTTATTATATAGTCTATGGAGGTATGCCATGAAGCTCCTTTGCACCCTGCTGACCTGCGCTCTGCTGGCCGGCTGCACCGCCCACGGCACCGGAGACGCCCCCGCCGCCACGCCCCAGCCCAGTCTGCCCGCGGGCATCGCCACCGATGAGACCGGCACCCCTACCCTGGAGGTCTACGTCACCGCCGATGACACCATTTCCGCCATGGACATCGAGACCTATGTGATGGGCGTGGTGGCTGGCGAAATGAAGAACGACTGGCCCCTGGAGGCCCTGAAGGCGCAGGCCATCCTGGCCCGGACGTTCGTGGTGCGCTTCGTTTCCGAAAAAGAGAGCCGCTATGCCGGTGCGGACATCTCCACCGATATTGCCGAAGCGCAGGCATATAACGAAGAAAACATCAACGACCGCATCCGGCAGGCTGTGGAGGAGACCACCGGTCAGGTGCTGGTCACCGCCTCCGGCACGCTGCCCTACACCTGGTTCCACGCCCATTCCGGCGGCACCACCGCCCTGGCGCGGGAGGGCCTTGGCTGGAAGGATGCCGAGCCAGCCTACACCCGCATCACCGAAGGGCTGGACAGCCCCGAGTCACCTGCCGAGGCCAAGGCCTGGTCCGTGGACTTCCCCGCCGAGGAATTCCTCGCCGCCTGCCGCAAGGTGGGTGCCGATCCCCGGAGCATCGACGAAATTTCCATATATGAAAAGGGTGGCAGCGGTCGTGCTGTCACCCTGATGGTGGATGGTGAGAAGGTACCTGCCGCCGAGCTGCGCATTGCCCTGGGCAGCACCGTGATGCGCTCCACCCTGCTCACGGAGCTTACTTCCGATGGCAAGAGCGTCCACATGGAAGGCCGCGGCTACGGCCATGGCGTGGGGATGCCCCAATGGGGCGCCTATGCCCTGGCCCAGGACGGCCTCACCGGCGCAGATATCGCGCTTCATTATTATAATGATCTTTCTCTGGTGAAAATGTGGTGATCAGTTGATGGTGGTGGGATCAATGGGCAGGCGCTCCGCCAGCCAGGTCGTCCCGTCGGTACACACCGCCACAGGCCCCTTCAGCGTGAATGCGAAGGGGATTTTGTTTTCCCGCAGGCGCGCCTTGGTGTTCCGCATACGCTCATAATCCTGGTTGGTGATCACCGCAAAGGCAGGCGTCATCTTCGCCAGCAGACCGCTGTCCATCACCGTGATGCCGTGGTGGGGGTACTTCACCACATCCACGTCCAGCAGTTCTACCGGGATCCCCTCCTCCAGTCGCTTTTGCAGGGAGAACTCCGCGTCCGCCATGAACAGCGCCGTGCGCTGACCAAACTGCACCCGCATCACCGCCGAGCGGTCGTTGAGCTTCCAGTCCTCGTCACCCTTGAGCCACACATCGATGGTGGCGCCGCCAATGTCCCACCGGGTGCCGTCCTCATACCAGGTCACGGGAATGCCATTCTGCTCGCAAAAGTCCAGCGTCAGCTGCGCCTGCTCCGTCTCCGTGGCGGGGAAGCACATCCGCAGTTCCTTCACCTTCACCACCTGGGCGATCTGCTCCAGGCCCTGCAAGTGGTCGTAGTGGGGATGCGTGTTGATGATGGCGTCGATCTCCGTCACCCCCAGCTGCTTCAGTATACCGATGGTGCGCTTGGTCATCACCTTGGAGCCGCAGTCGATCATGATGGTCTCGCCCCCGCAGCGCAGCAGGGCGGCGTCCGCATCGAACACCGGGGCGAAGTACATTTCCAGCAGGGGTGCATCCGGCGCGAAGGCAAAGTCCGCATCCTGCTGGGGGGTGTTGATCCTGTCCACCAGCAGCGGTGCCTCGGCCTGCGCCATTCCTGCGGCCACCGCCAGCAGCATCACCCACAGCATCAGCTTTTTCAGCATTGTTTTTCCCTTTCCATGTGTTGAAAAATATTTTTGATTTATATCCGTGAAAGCATTGACATTTTGCTTGACAAATGATAGAATTTAGAATTGTATCAGTATCTTTATGTACTGCTGCCAATTTCGTTGCGTCTGTCATTGTACATTATAATGAAGAAAGACGCAAGCAAAATTTTCAGCGATGGATGTATAAACGATGCTGGTCGGACGATGTAAGGGGTGATGGCTTTCTATGGTACACGAGGTTGAGATGGGCAAGCTCCGTAAGCGCATGAGCTTCTCGCGCATCGAAGAAGTTCTCGACATGCCTGACCTGATTGAGGTGCAGAAGAACTCGTATCAACGCTTTCTGGACACCGACCTTCGTGAAGTTTTGGCCGACGTTTCACCGATTACCGACTACAACGGCAATCTGGTGCTCGAATTTGTTGACTACTCCCTTGACGCGCCGAAAAACACGGTGGAGCGCTGCCGCGAACGCGACATGACCTATGCGGCACCTTTGAAGGTGTTCGTTCGCTTGAAGAACCGTGAAACCGGCGAGATCAAGGAATCCGATGTGTTCATGGGCGATTTCCCCCTCATGACCGACCACGGCACCTTCATTATCAACGGTGCTGAGCGCGTCATCGTGTCTCAGCTGGTCCGCTCCCCTGGCGTGTATTTCGACTGCCAGCTGGACAAGGCGGGCAAGCCCCTGTATTCCTCCCAGATCATCCCCAACCGCGGTGCCTGGCTGGAATATGAGACCGACTCCAACGACGTGCTGTGGGTGCGTATCGACCGCGCCCGCAAGCTGCCCATCACCGTGATCCTGCGCGCCCTGGGCTACGGCACCGACGCGGAGATTCTGGACCTGATGGGCGACGACGAGCGCCTGAAGGCCACCATCCAGAAGGGCGACAACGCCAAGAGCCGCGAAGAGGGTCTGATCGAGATCTACAAGCGCCAGAAGCCCGGCGAACCCGCCAGCGCCGAAAGCGCCACCAACATGTTCAACTCCCTCTTCTTCGATCCCAAGCGCTACGATCTGATGCGCGTGGGTCGCTACAAGTTCAACAAGAAGCTTTCCATTGCCACCCGTATCAACGGTCAGGTGGCTGCTGAGGATGTCATCAATCCCCAGACCGGCGAAGTCATGGCCAAGAAGGGCGATACCTTCGACCTGACCACCGCCCGCGCCATCCAGAACGCCGGTGTGAACGCCGTGTGGGTGGATGTGGAAGGCAATATCCGCAAGGTGATCGGCAACAACTTCGTTGACGCTGCCGCTTACCTGCCCTTCGATCCCAAGGAAGCCGGCATCCTGGAGATGGTCCACCTGCCCACCCTGAAGACTCTGATGGAGTCTGTGGACGCTGACCAGCTGAAGGACGCTGTTCGCGAGAACGTGGCCTCCCTGGTGCCCAAGCACATCCTGGCCGACGACATCGTGGCCTCCGTGAGCTACCTGCTGGGTCTGCCCTACGGCCTGGGCTTCACCGATGATATCGACCACCTGGGCAACCGCCGCCTGCGCTCTGTGGGCGAATTGCTGCAGAACCAGATCCGCATCGGCCTGACCCGCCTGGAGCGCGTGGTTCGCGAGCGCATGAGCATTCAGGATTCCGTGGACGTGAAGCCCGGCGACCTGATCAACATCCGCCCTGTGAGCGCCGCCATCAAGGAGTTCTTCGGCTCCTCCCAGCTGAGCCAGTTCATGGATCAGCCCAACCCCCTGGCCGAGCTGACCCACAAGCGCCGCCTGTCCGCCCTGGGCCCCGGCGGTCTGAACCGCGACCGTGCTTCCTTCGAAGTTCGAGACGTGCATTACTCTCACTATGCCCGCATCTGCCCCATCGAGACGCCCGAAGGTCCCAACATCGGCCTGATCGGCTCTCTGGCCACCTATGCGCGCATCAATGAGTACGGCTTCATCGAGGCTCCCTACCGCAGGGTGGACAGCGCCAATGCCCGCGTCACCGACGAGATCATCTACATGACCGCCGATGAAGAGGACTTCTACAAGGTCGCTACCGCCAACGAACCCCTCAACGAGGACGGCACCTTCGTCAACGACCGCGTCATGGTCCGTGACAAGGCCGAGATCATCGAAGTCCCCGTTGGCAAGGTGGACTACATCGACGTGTCTCCCCGCCAGGTGGTTTCCGTGGCCACGGCCATGATCCCCTTCCTGGAGAACGACGACGCCACCCGCGCCCTGATGGGTTCCAACATGCAGCGTCAGGCTGTGCCGCTGCTGGTGCCCGAAGCTCCCCTGGTCGGCACCGGCATGGAATTCAAGGCCGCCCACGACTCTGGCGTGGTGATCCTGGCCAAGGAATCCGGCGTGGTGGACAAGGTCAGCGGCGATGAGATCGTGATCAAGGACGAGCATGGCGAGCGCCACAGCTACCGCCTCACCAAGTTCGCCCGCTCCAACCAGGGTACCTGCATCAACCAGCGCCCTGTGGTCACCGCTGGCCAGATCATCGAAAAGGGCGATCTGCTGGCTGACGGCCCCTCTACCGAGAAGGGCGAGATCGGCCTGGGCCGCAACGCGCTGATCGGCTTCATGACCTGGGAAGGCTACAACTACGAGGACGCCGTGCTGCTCTCTGAGAAGCTGGTGAAGGAGGACATCTACACCTCCATCCATATCGAGGAGTTCGAGTCCGAGGCCCGCGAGACCAAGCTGGGACCGGAGGAGATCACCCGCGACATCCCCAACATTTCCGATGACGCCATCAAGGATCTGGACGAGGGCGGTATCATCCGCATCGGCGCCGAGGTCCGTGCGGGCGACATTCTGGTGGGTAAGGTCACCCCCAAGGG
>JAGBEX010000003.1 GCA_017936765.1 Clostridia bacterium | reverse complement strand
GCCTGTTTATGATGCACGACCTGACCGAGCGGGCACACCTGCGGGAGATCGTGATGAATCTGAAGCTCGACCACAAAGAAATCCTGTTCTTCCTGGGTATCAGATTGTACACAACACAGAAGTTGGCAAAGCTGCGTGGCCAGACGGAGCGCAACATCCGCAAGGTACGCGATACCGTCCAGCGTCGCATCCACCGGAAGCTGTACGCAGCCCTGACGGTACTGCAACAAGATGGCGACGAACTGATCCACCTGGAGCAGGACTTCCTGCGTGACTACACTCCACCGAAAAGGAGGCATTCTTCCGATGAAGAACCTGTTTGAACACACCAACGCATTCTGGGCGAAGTATGCCGCCTATGAATGGCGGGTGGCTGCTGACGGCAAGGAATATCTTTTGCCCACGAAAGACGCAGAAGCTGCTGTCTACAACATCATGAAGGTGGCTGATCAGCTGGTGCTGGATGCAGTCAACGTCGGTCGGTTGGTGATGAAGAAATCGCCTGAAAAGAAAATCAAGGATGCCATTCATCGCTTCGCCTGTAACTATGGCCTGCTTGGCATGATGACTGCTTTGCCTACCACGCCGAATTTCGTGGAGTACGAGAAGGTTTATCTGCTCAAAAACCAGTTCATCCGGCAGGAGACGATGGACACACTGGCATACATGAAGCTCTTTTTCCCATTCAGGATGCCGGATTTTCATAAGCGCGGCATAGAATCCATCTGGAATGTGTCCGGCGAAGACCGGGCAGAAGCTGCGCTGTCGATGACCTTCCGCAACGATCCACGAGCAATGGCTATGTCCTTCATGCGTAACTATGGCGAGCCTTATGAATGGCTGAAGGAAGCGTTCCTGGATTGGGCATTCACCTTCATGTCAACATACCTGTATTACGAGGACCGGGATACAGCCGACGATAATACGCTAAATCTGTATCGTAAGAGTCTGGCTTGCTTCGAAGGCAACGCGCCCACTTACCATTTGTCGTTGCAAGAGCATCCGGTTATCGTGTGGGACTTCCACTCACTGATGCTGGCGGTGAAGTTCCTGTTCTCTGTCAAGCTGACGGCTGAAAAGAATCCCATGAGCTTGTGCGAACATTGCCGCATGGTGTTCTATGCTCCACGGGCAGACTCGCGGTTTTGTTCTGCTGAGTGCCGAAACAAGGCAAGCAAGAAGACCTGATGCATCAGGTCAGTAGGAAGTCCAGAAGACCGAGCGTGAGGTCTGTTACCTCCTCCAGCAACCATTCAGCGATGTGCGGAGCAAAGGCGAAGAAGATGCCAAGTACCGCCGTCTGGAAGATCATGCCGCTGGGAGCGTTGGCGATCCACCCTGCAAGGGAGCCGAAGAGGAATACCGTTGCAAGCAGGTTAGTTACGATGGAGGTCAATCCAACAATGAGGGATGAAATCAGCTGGAATACCAGCAGTATCGCAATGAGGGGCAGAGTGGCTATCCGCAGGGGCAGCTTGAGCAGTTTCTTCATAAGTACCTCCATCTGATTTTGGGGAGACAGGCACGGGCGTGTGGCTCGTGCCTGTTTGCTATGTGGCACAGTTCCTCAGTCATAGATCAGCTCGTTGAGCAGCATTTCTTCAATCCGGTTGTGAATACTGTTCATGCGGCGTACCCATTCCATCTGGTCAGCGGCTTTCAACGCCTCGGTAACACCTTCGGCAGCTTTCATCTGAGGGATTAGCAGATCCATGCGTTCATGGCAGGCATCGTCAATGCTGTACAGGTGCTTCATGAGCTTGCCGGACAGCAGGAGCTGATTGAACAGGAGGGAACGATGCTCCCGTAGATAGCGCATGCGCATTCTGCCGTACTTGCCAAGCGGGCGCATGTCCTCAGCAGGGATGCCGATGTTGGGCAGGTAGTAGTCTCCACAGCGGCGATAGGTCAGTTTCATGGGTATCCTCGCTTTCTGCTGCAATAGAAAAAGCAGCTATGTACTTGAAGGTTTCCCTTCAAGCCATAACTGCTTGAATTTACTGTATTTCCCGCGACTCATGACGAGGAGGGGTAAACCTTCCTCTACATAATAACGCGTTCCGCAAAGGGGAGTGTTTCTTATACCAACTCGTCGAAATAGTCCCTTGCCTCCTGGGCGTCCCGGTTGATCTGCTGCTTCAGCTGCTCCACGCTGTCGAATTTCTTCTCCGGGCGCAGGAAGTCCAGGAACAGCAGCCGCACCTTCTGGCCGTAGAGGGAAAGCTCCTGGTCCAGGGCGTAGGCTTCCACGGTCACGCTGCCCTCCGGCAGGGTGGGGTGGCGACCCACATTCACCACGGCGGGATAGATGCACGCCCCCGCCTGCATCCAGCAGGCATACACGCCAAAGGCAGGCAGCACCTTGCCCTGGGGGATGGCCACATTGGCCGTGGGGTAGCCCATGGTGCGGCCGATGTGCTTGCCGTCCATCACCCGGCCGCTGAGGGTGTAGCTGTGCCCCAGCAGGCGGGTGGCCTCATGGATGCTGCCCTTTTCCAGCAGGCCGCGGATGCGGGTGGAGCTGACGCTCTCGCCCCCCAGCACCACCTCCGGCACGATGGTCACCTCAAAGCCGTGGGTCTGGCCATAGGCTCGCAGGCTTTCGCCATTGCCCATGCCCCGGTGGCCAAAGGTGAAGTTGAAGCCGCACACCACGTGTTTGGGCTGATAGTTCTCCACCAGCGCCGCCATGAAGTCCTCCGGGGACTGGGCGGCGGTCTCCTTGCTGAAGGACAGGATGCACAGATTGTCCACGCCAAAGTCCGCCATCAGCCGCGCCCGCTCGGTGAGGGTGGTCAGCAGGGGCGGTGCCTTTTCCGGCCGCAGCACCCGCATGGGATGTGGCTCAAAGGTGCATACGTTCAGGGGCAGGCCGTTTTCCTCGGCCAGGGTCAGCCCTGCCATCAGCAGCGCCTGGTGACCGCGATGCACCCCATCGAACATCCCCAGCACCAGCACACAGGGCTGCAACGCCTTGGGATCACGCAGAATGCGCATAGCCGCGCCTCCTTTCAGCCTTCCGGGGCGATCAGCGCGCGCCACACCAGCATATCGCCTTCCCGCGCCGCCATGCCCCAGAATTCGTTGTCCAAATACACTCTTGTGGTCTGGCCTTCCGCCAGCTCGTCCCCGTCCACCCGCTTCAGGGGCAGCTTCACGCCGTTTTCCACCTGCTTGCGCAGGCCCGGGCGCGCATCCACCCGGGGCAGATGCTGCAAAGGCATGTCCAGCGCCAGCAGGTGGGACGCCAGCTCGCCAGTCTCCTTCAGGGCGGTGGCTTCCTCCAGGGTCATGGCGGTGTCCAGCCGGAACACGCCACTCTGGCTGCGAAGCAGAAAGCGCATGTGCGCCGGGCAGCCCAGCAGCTCGCCCAGATCGTTGCAGATGGAGCGAATATAGGTGCCGCGCCCGCAGCGGATGGTCATCAGCACGCCGTGGTCGGGCATTTCGCCATGGAGGTCGATGCTCTCCACATGTACCTGGCGCAGGGGGACCTCCACGCTCTCGCCCCGGCGGGCGCGCTCGTACATGGCCACGCCATCCTGCTTGATGGCGCTGTACATGCTGGGCCGCTGCCAGATATCGCCGATGAGCTGCCGGGAGGCCGCTTGCACCGCCTCATAGCTGGGATAGCTTTCGCCGGTGGCAATGACCTTGCCGGTGGCGTCCTGGGTATCGGTAGCCACGCCAAAGGCGCACTCGGCCACGTATTCCTTTTCCTTGTCCACCAGATAATCGAAAAGCCGCGCAGCCTTGCCTATCATCACAGGCAGCACGCCGGCGGCTTCCGGGTCCAGCGTTCCGGCGTGGCCGACCCGCTTTTCCCCCGTCAGGCGGCGAACCTGCGCCACCACAGCGGCGGAGGTCATGCCCGGCGGCTTGAGGATATTCAGAAATCCATTCATCGATCCAACCTCATTGGATGGTTTTATTCATGGCAGAAAGCACCGCGTCCACCGCCTCGTTCAGGGAGGTGTGCATGGTGCAGCCGGAGGCCTGGGCGTGGCCGCCGCCGCCAAAGCTGCGGGCGATCTCGTCCACCCGGGCAGGCGCCACGGCACGCAGCGCCATTTTGATGCTGCCATCTTCATTTTCCCTCGCCAGCAGCGCCATATGCACACCGGGGATATCCAGGCCGTAATTCACAATGGCGTCGGCGTGTTCCGGCAGGGCGCCGCAGTCCAGGAAGTCCTGGTGGGTCAGCCGCATGGCGGTGATGCGCTCCTCTGCATGGAAGGTAAGGCTGCTCAGCGCCCGTGCCAGGAGGCGCACATGGGGCTTCTGACGCTGGCGGAACAGCACGCGGTTCATTTCATCCAGGGGCAGACCGCTGTCCATCAGCTGCGCCATGACCTGGAAGGCCTCGGCATTGGTGCTGTTGAAGGCGAAATTGCCCGTGTCGGTGGCAATGGCCGCATACAGGCACATGGCGATGTCCCGGTCGATGGCCACGCCCAGCACATCCAGCTGCTGCTTGATGAGCAGGCCGGTGGCAGGCGCCTTTGCATCCACGCTGTTCACCTGGGTGTAGCAGGGGTTGGTGCCGTGGTGGTCGATCTGCGCGGTGCGCTCTGCCTGCTGCAATAGCTGCTGGCAGTCGCCCATGCGGCCTTCGTCGGACACATCCACGCAGATCAGCAGATCGTAGCGCTGCTCATCTACATGACGGAACTCCCCTACCCCAGGCAGCATGGCCAGCGTGGAGGGGATCTTGTCCTGGCAGTATGCACACACCTGCTTGCCCAGGCACTCCAGACCCAGCTTCAGCGCCAGCACGCTGCCCACGGTGTCGCCATCGGGGTTCACGTGGCTGCACAAGGCAATGGTCTGGGCCGACTGGATCAGCCGGGCGATCTCATCAGGCCTCCGGATCAGTTCCATTGGCATTCATTCCTTCCGTCTTCTGCACATCGGCCAAAACCTTGGCAATGTGTACACCATAGGCAATGTTCTCGTCCTTTACGAAGGACAGCTCCGGGCTTTGGCGGATCACAATGCCCCGCGCCAGCTCGCGGCGGATGTAGCCCGCAGCACTCTTGAGTGCCTTGAGCATATCATCGCGCTTGTCGTCCTCCAGCACGGAAACAAAGATCTTGGCAAACCGCAGGTCGCGGGTCACCTCTGCCCGGGTGATGGAGAAGGTCCCGGCAATGCGGGGATCGTTCAACTCCTCACGGATGATCCGATCCACCTCCCGGCGAACCTCCTCCGAAATGCGATCAATACGCTGAAAATTATTGCTCATATTACTCCTCTGCACTCCGCTTAAGGGACTTCGTCCGCAACCTCAATCGTCGCCTTCTCGCTATCGCTCGAATGCTCGTTTCGGTTGATTCGCTCCGCTCGCTGCTTCCGCCACTGGCGGCGCTCGCATCGCTCACCCTTAAGAATCCCATTCGGCGAATGACTTGTCCGATATTTGCAAGCAAGTTTCGCCTGTTACAGATATCCGCAACGCCCTGAAGCAGCTTGCCCCAGGGCGTTGGTGCGGGCGATCACAGATCGCCCCTACAATGGTGGAAGAAAGCTTGGGGTTGAGGCAAGTGGTGCCCAATCCCTCCGTCTCGCCTTACGGCGAGCCACCTCCCTTTACACAAGGGAGGCTTTTGGCTGCTTGCCCCGCGTCGCGGAGCGCCCGTTGCGCTCCGTGACCCCTGCTCGGAGACCACCCATCAACACCCTACCCGAATGGGAGTCCAGAGGGCCGAACGGCCCTTTGGTCAGGGTGTCCAGAGGGGCTGAAAGCCCCTCTGGTGGGGTTGTAAGGGGCGAAGCCCCTTACCGCGGAATTTCTTCCATGATGAAGCATTCGACGATGTCGCCTTCCTTGATGTCGTTGTGACCTTCAAGGGACATACCGCACTCGAAGCCTTCCTTCATTTCCTTCACGTCTTCCTTGAGGTGGCGCAGGCTGGAGAGCTTGCCCTCAAAGACGACCACGTTGTCGCGCAGCAGGCGCACCTGGGCATTACGCTGCACCTTGCCATCCTGCACATAGCAGCCGGCAATGATGCCCGCGCCGGTGATTTTGAACACGTTGCGGACTTCCGCATGGCCCAGCAGCACTTCCTTGTACTCCGGCTCCAGGAGGCCCTTCATGGCCTTCTCCATGTCCTCGATGGCCTTGTAGATGATGGTGTACAGGCGCACATCCACCTTTTCCTTCTCGGCAGCCTCGCGGGCGGAAGCATCGGGGCGCACGTTAAAGCCGATGATGATGGCGTTGAAGGCGCTGGCCAGGTTTACGTCGTCCTTGGTCACGGCGCCAGCACCGGAGTGCAGCACGCGCACCTTCACTTCGTCGCTGGTGAGCTTCAGCATGGCCTGCTTCACAGCTTCCACAGAACCCTGCACATCGGCCTTGATGATCAGGTTCAGGGTCACGGTCTTGCCTTCCTCCAGGCTGGAGAAGAGGTTCTCCATGCTCATCTTGGCGGCGGTGGCTTCGCGGGAGGCGCGCAGCTTCTCGCGGCGTTCGTCGGCCACCTTGCGGGACAGGTGATCGTCACCCACGGCGATCATCTCGTCACCAGCGGAGGGAACTTCGTCGAAGCCCATGATCTCCACAGGCATGGAGGGGCCAGCGGACTGCACCTTCTCGCCACGGTCGTTGATCAGGGCGCGGACGCGGCCAGCAGCCAGACCGGCAACGATGTTGTCGCCCACGTGGAGGGTACCATTCTGGAGCAGCACGGTGGCCAGGGGGCCGCGAGCCTTGTCCAGCTTGGCCTCGACGATAACGCCCTTGGCCAGACGGTTGGGGTTGGCGCGCAGCTCCAGCATTTCGGCCTGCATGAGGATCATTTCCAGCAGCTCGTCCACGCCATCGCCGGTCAGAGCGGACACAGGCACGCAGATGGTGTCGCCGCCCCAGTCTTCGCACACGATGCCGTAGTTGGTCAGGTCCTGCTTCACGCGGTCGGGGTTGGCGGTGGGCTTATCCATCTTGTTGATGGCAACGATCACCGGCACCTCGGCAGCCTTGGCATGGTTGATGGATTCCACGGTCTGGGGCATGACGGAGTCGTCAGCTGCGACCACCAGCACAGCGATGTCCGTGGCCTGGGTGCCGCGGGCGCGCATGGCGGTGAAGGCCTCGTGGCCGGGGGTATCCAGGAAGGTGATGGCCTGGCCATCCACATCCACGGTGTAAGCACCGATGTGCTGGGTGATGCCGCCTGCCTCGCCAGCGGTAACGCGGCTGGAACGGATGTAGTCCAGCAGGCTGGTCTTGCCGTGGTCGACGTGACCCATGATGGTGACCACCGGGGGACGGGGCAGCAGGTTCTCTTCGGTATCGGTGAAGTCCTCGGCCACCAGGGCGTCCTCGGCAGTCTGCTCGGCCTTGCGCTCCAGGGTGATCTCGAAGTCGGAGCAGACCAGCTGGGCGGTATCGAAGTCGATCTCGCTGTTGATGGTGGCCATGTTGCCCAGCAGGAACAGCTTCTTGATGATCTCGCCGGAGGTCTTGCCGATCTTCTCGCACAGGTCGCGCACAACAATGGTATCGCCCGCCATGTAGGCAGTCTCGATCTTGATGGGCGCCATCATCTGCTGGGCAGAGGGCTTCTTGATGCGGGAGCGCTTGCCGCCGCGGATCACATCATCATCGTAGCCATTGAAGTTGTTGCGGGCTTCCTGCTTGCGGTTGCGGGTCACGCGCTCGGGATCGTGCTGACGCACGTAGTTCTTCTTGTTGGGATCGTAGTTGGAGACGCGCTCCTTCTCCATGGGAGGAGCCAGCTCCGGCGCCTTGCTGCGGCCCATGCCACCCTGGGGACGGCCGCCGCCCATGCCGGGACGGGGCGCTCCACCGGGAGCAGGACGCTGGCCGAAGCCACCCTGACCGGGCGCACCGGCGGGACGGCCAAACTGACCCTGGGGACGAGCCGCGCCGCCCTGGGCAGGACGGGCGAATTGCCCCTGCTGACCCTGGGGGTTAGCGGGACGGCCATAGGGACCCTGAGGATTGGCCGGGCGGCCATAGGGACCCTGGGGATTGGCGGGACGGCCATAGGGGCCCTGCTGACCCTGGGGGTTGGCCGGACGGCCGTAGGGACCCTGGGGATTGGCAGGACGGCCATAGGGGCCAGCCGGACGGGCGCCCTGCTGACCCTGCTGCACGGGGCGGGCAGGCTGGGGCGCACGGATCACATTGGGTGCCAGGCCCACAGGCTTCTGGGACTGCACCTGCTGGCCGGGACGGCTGATGATCTGGCCGATGGCAGGCTTCTTGGGTTCCGCAGCCTTGGCGGCAGCGGCGACCTTAGCCTTTTCCTCGGCAGCCTTGGCAGCGGCAGCTTCAGCAGCAGCCTTCTCCTCGGCAGCCTTGGCGGCAGCAGCCTCGGCAGCGGCCTTCTCGGCAGCAGCCTTGGCGGCGGCTTCGGCAGCGGCCTTGGCGGCAGCAGCGGCAACCTCGGCAGCGGCGATTTGCGCCTTGTCCTCATCGTCCAGCATGGTAAATGCCTTGGAGTGGGAGGCGATGGCCTTCTGCTGCTCCTCGCGGCGCAGCTGGGCGGCGGCCTCCTCCTTTTCACGCTGGAAGCGGTTTTCCAGCTTCTTCAGGGACTGAACCAGGCTGTCAGCTCCCTTGCGCACACGGGTGGCGTCGCCCAGCACCTTCTGGGCGTCAACGGCCAGCTCCTTCGTAGCACCTTTACTCTTCACATTCGTCATTCGACGCTTGCACCCCCGCAATTATTTGCCGATTGTATTGGGTCGGCTGCATCCAGCAGCCGGGTGATCTGCTGTGCCAGTCCGCCCTTTTGGATGGCCATGGCCATGCCAGGTCGGGCGGTTGATTCCAGCAGCATTCCTTCGGGTATGATTCCCAGCGTTACGCCTGCGTGAGCGCAGGCGTCGCGGTACTTCTTTTGTGTGGCAGGCGAGGCGCCGCTGTCCATCAGCAGCACACCGCAGTTGCCGGCGCGTATGGTCTTCAGGCAGCCATCCTCACCAAACACCGCCTGCCTTGCCCGCACGCACAGCCCCATCAGGCCGCGAAGCTTCTGTTCATCCAAGAACGTCTTCGCCTCCGTCCGCAGGGAGCGCGGCGATGGTCTCCTGGAGCTGCTGGGCGACCTCCTCGGTCAGCTGCACCTCCAGCTGGCGCTCCAGCTGCTTTTGCTTGATGGCTCGCTTCAGGCAATTCTCATTGCGGCACACATAGGCGCCGCGGCCGGGCTTTTTGCCCACCGGATCCAGCGAAACCTCGCCCTCCGGGGAGCGCACCACGCGGATCAATTCCCGCTTGGGCTTCATTTCCCGGCAGCCCACACACATCCGCATGGGTACCTTTTTCGGCTTCATTGGCGAACCTCCCTGCCCCTTACAGCGTATCGTCGTCACCGGCGATATCCATCATGGGGAACTGATCGAAGGCCTCGTCCTCCATCACCGGCAGGTCGATGTCCACATCCACCATGTCGGTCATTTCGGCAGCCTGGGACTGGGACTTGATGTCGATCTTCCAGCCGGTGAGCTTGGCAGCCAGGCGGGCATTTTGGCCTTCCTTGCCGATGGCCAGGGACAGCTGATTGTCCGGCACGATGACGCGGCAGGCCTTCTCGTTCTCCGCCACGAACACGCTCAGCACGTGGGCGGGGTTCAGGGCGTTGGCCACGAACTCGGCAGGGTCGCTGCTCCACTTGATGATGTCGATCTTCTCGCCCTTGAGTTCGTTCACCACGCGGTCAACGCGGCTGCCGCGCTGACCCACGCAGGCGCCCACGGGATCGATCATCATGTCGGAGGAATGCACAGCCATCTTGGTGCGGCTGCCAGCCTCGCGGGCGATGGACTTGATGGTCACCACGCCGCCGGCGATCTCCGGCACTTCCATCTCAAACAGGCGCTTGACCAGGTTGGGATGGATGCGGCTCACGCGCACCTGGGGGCCACGGGGACCCACGGGGCCAGCGCGATGCACTTCCAGCACGTAGACCTTCACGTGGTCGTCGTCGTGGAGGACTTCGCCGGGCATCATTTCGTTCTGCTCCAGCACACCCTCGGTGCGGCCCAGCTCCACATACACGGCCTTGGGCTCCACACGCTGCACGATGGCGGTGAGGATCTCGCTTTCCTTCTCGATGTACTCGTCATAGATCTTGCCGCGCTCGGCCTCGCGGATGCGCTGCATGATCACCTGCTTGGCGGTCTGGGCAGCCACGCGCAGGAAGCCGTTGGGAGTCACATCCACCTCGGCAATGTCGCCCATCTGGTAGTTGGCGTTCAGCTTGCTGGCCTCCTCCAGGGTGATCTGGCTGCCGGGTTCCTCCACCTCTTCCACGATCAGCTTGCGGGCGAAGACCTGGGCAGCGCCGGTCTCGCGGCTCACAGTCACAGCCAGGTTGGTGGGGACCACCGCGCCCTTGGGCAGGTTCTTACGATAGGCGGCCTTCAGCGCCTCCTCGATGGTGGAGAAGAGCATTTCCTCGCTGATCTCTTTTTCCTTGGCAAGCGCCTTGATAGCCTCGATAATTTCGGATTTCATTGTTTGCTACGTCCTTCCAATGCATATTGTATGCGCGGCTTATTCGGACAAGTCCACGCTTTCGACACCTTCCATGTCCACCACGGGCTTCACCAGGGCGCAGGCCTTGCGGGCCAGGCGTTTCTCCCCCGCCGGGGTATCCAGCACGATCTCATCCTTGGAGAAATCGGCCAGGTAACCGGTGAGGATCTTGGTGCCGTCCATGGCTTTGAACAGGTGAACCTCCACCTCTGTGCCGATGGCGCGCTCAAAGTCGCGATCCTTTTTCAGCGGACGGTCGACGCCGGGGGAGGACACCTCCAGAAAGTCGTAGTCGTAGTCCTCCAGCTGGGGCTGGATGGCGCGATGATACTTCTCGCAGTCGTCCAGGGAGATCCCCTCGGGCTTGTCGATGTAGATGCGCAGGTACTTGCCCGCGCCCTCCTTGTCCAGGCTCACGTCCACCAGCTCAAATTCCAGCTGATCCGCCAGGCGCTGACACTTGGGCGTAACGTTGGCCGTCAGTTCTGCTTTCGGCATTTCGGTCGATTCACCTCGCAATTAACATTTTCTTCCAGAAAGGTAATAGAAAAGAGTGCCAACATCAGCCTTACAGGCACAGCACAGCAAGCATTCCGGCGAAAAACCGAATTGCCTGCGGCCTTGCCGCTCGGCCATGTCCACTCTCTACGTCAAACCCTTCTTTCATTCATTGCGCAATGCGCATATCACGCCTGTCAATACAGGCAGAGCTAACCACACTCTGGCAGTATACCACAACAATTCAGGAAATACAAGCGGTTTCCTTACAAATTCGGAATTCCCTTTGCCCTTCGGGCAAAGCCGTGCTACAATGCTGTTTGAGGTGAATGATATGAACTGCACGCTCTGTCCCCGCCGCTGCGGTGCGCTGCGCACCGAAGGCATCGGCTACGGCTTCTGCCGCCTGCCGGAAACCATGCGCATTGCCCGCATCCAGCCCCATTTGTGGGAGGAGCCGCCCATCAGCGGCAGCCGCGGCACGGGGGCAGTGTTTTTCAGCGGCTGCACCCTGCGCTGCGCCTATTGCCAGAACGCGGACATCAGCCACCGCAACCTGGGCCGGGACTTTTCCCCCGCCCAACTGGCCTCCAGCCTGCGCCGCCTGGTGGATGCAGGGATGCACTCCATCAGCTTCATCACCGCCACGCCTTATGTGGAGAAGATCCTGGAGACCCTGGCCATCTACCGTCCCCCGGTGCCGCTGGTGTGGAACACCTCCGGCTACGAGACCGTGGAGACCCTGCGCAGGCTGGAGGGCGTTATTGACGTGTACCTCCCCGACCTGAAGCACTTCTCCCCCGCCATGGGCAAGCTTTGCGCCCAAGCCAGCGACTACTTCGAGGCCACCAGCGCCGCCATTGTGGAAATGTGCCGCCAGACCGGCGCGCCCCAGTATGACGAAAACGGCATCATGCAAAAGGGCGTCATCGTCCGCCACCTGATCCTCCCCGGCCTCACCAGCGAGAGCATTGCCCTGCTGAATTGGGTGAAGGACACCCTGCCCGAGGGTACCCCCGTGAGCCTGATGCGCCAGTACGTCCCCTGCAACGATGTGAGCATCAAGGGGCTTGACCGCACCATCACCACCCGGGAGTACCACCGGGTGCGGGATCATATGCAAGCGCTGGAATTGCCCGGCTTCCAGCAGGAGGCCACCAGCGCCAGCACGGACTTTGTGCCACTGTTCGGCCAGGAGGAGAGCTATATTTGAATGCCGCACACAGCGGCATTTTTTACATAGGATGGGAGTGCAGGCACCGCCTGCAATTCCCCAACAGGAAGGATGACCTGTCCTATGCGTAATGATTATATCGGCACTAGCATCGATGGCGATGCCCGGGCCGCCTGCCCCTGCCGCAGCCATCAGCCCTGCAATACCTGCCAGGGCCGCATCAATGCCAACTGCGGCTGCAACAACCGTCCCACCTGCAACCACGGCTGCGGCAAGCCTGTCGATCGCCCCTGCGATAACGACTGCACCTGCCAGCAGCGCCCCCATGATGACTGCACCTGCAACAACGACCGTCCGCAGCCCCGCGACAATAACTACCCCTGCCACGGCCGCACCCCTGCCATGGTCTATGCCCAGCACCACGACCTGGACAGCATCTACTGCGCCGAAAAGGCGCTGCTGCGCGGCACACTGTTTGGCTGCCTCGACAAGCCCATGTGCAACGAGCGCTGCAACGATGGCGCCTGCACCAGCCAATGCCAGGTGGATAAGTTCGCCCTCTGGGAGCTGCGGCTGTACCTGAACACCCACCCCAATGACCAAAAGGCGCTGGCGCTGCTCCGCAAGCTGACCGAGCAGATGGAGCAGGACTGCGGCTGTGCCTGCTATTCCGACTGCAATCGCTGGTCCTGGCCGGATGGACCCTGGCCCTGGGAATATCAGCATTGCTGCGGAAAGGAGGCATAAGCCATGTTTGTATATGAAAAAGAGCTGCAATACCCCGTTCGCATCCGCAAGCCCGACCAGCGCATGGCCTCGGTGATCATCAGCCAATACGGCGGCCCCGATGGCGAGCTGGGCGCCTCCCTGCGCTACCTGAGCCAGCGCTATTCCATGCCCTGCAACGAGCTGAAGGGCCTGCTGACCGACATCGGCACCGAAGAGCTCGGGCATCTCGAAATGGTGGGCAGTATGATCCACCAGCTCACCCGAGACCTGACCGACTGCCAGATCCAGGACAGCGCCTTTGCCCCCTATTTCACCGACCATGCCCTGGGCGTGTACCCCCAGTTTGCCAGCGGCCAGCCCTACCACGCCGCCGCCATGGCCGTGAAGGGCGACCCCATCACCGACCTGCACGAGGATCTGGCAGCAGAGCAAAAAGCTCGCACCACCTACGAGAACCTGATCCTCCTGGCCGATGACCCGGACGTGATTGACGTGCTGCGCTTTTTGCGGGCGCGGGAGATCGTCCACTATCAGCGCTTTGCCGAGGCGCTGGCCATGGTGCAGGATCGCCTGAACGAGAAGAACTTCTATGCCTTCAACCCCATGCTGCAATGTGATTGCAAAAATAAGTAAGCCAACGCAAAAGAGCGGCGTGCATCTGCACGCCGCTCAAATTTGTTTTACTGTGCCGGAGCCACCAGGAGAACTTCAGTAGGCGCAGGCTTGCCAACGAACTCGCTGGTCTTGTACTCGAACACGGTCTGGCGGTTTTCGTTGATGTCCCGGAAGTAGCCTTCATCCGTGCTGTAGCCGGTGATCTGCATGGTCACGCGGGCGATGCTGGTCTCGGGCTGGACGAAATCGCCAAAGTGGAAGCGGCCATGGGTGGTGCTGTCGCCCTCATAG
Source organism: Clostridia bacterium (assembly GCA_017936765.1). Taxonomy (GTDB): domain Bacteria; phylum Bacillota; class Clostridia; order Christensenellales; family Aristaeellaceae; genus UBA11524. The sequence goes on along the minus strand of JAGBEX010000003.1, from coordinate 184,816 downwards.
AGGGTGTAGCGGTAGGAACCATCGAAGGAGGTGCCGCCGTTTTCGTGGCACACGATGGGTTCATCCTGCCAGTCATAGCAGTAGATGGTGTAGTAGAATCGGGTGATGTTCATGTTGCTCTCGTTCTTCACCACGATCTTGATCTTGTTGTCGCTCAGATACAGGTCGGTGATCTTCACCGCCTTGTCGTAGTTGCCCACCTTCACGGTGGCGGAGGTGGTGTAGCCGCCATCCTCGGTGGTGCCGGTGATGGTGGTGGTACCCCAGCGGCGGCCGGTGATGGAGGGACGCAGCTTGGTTCCCTTCACCGTGGCAATGGTGGTGTCCGCGCTGACCCAGGTCATGTTGGTGTTGCTGGCGTCGGAGGGTTCCAGCACAGCGGTGGCGGTGATGCTCTCATCCACGCCCACGTTCAGGGTATCGTTCTTCATGTGAACGCCTTCCACGGGCTGCAGCACCTTGACCTTGATGCGGGCGTTCCTGCCGGAGCCGTCCACGGCCTTGGCGGTGATGTAGCACTCGCCCCGCTTGTGGCCGGTGATCAGGCCATTGGCGTCCACGGTGGCAATGGATTCCTTGTTGGAGGAGAAGGTGACGCCGGGGTTGGTGGCGTTCTGGGGCGAGACCTCCCAGAAGACCTGCAGGGAGGTATGCACGTCAAAGGAGACTTCCTTCTCTGCAAACTGGATCTTGGTCACCAGCTGGTGGATATTCACCGTGGCGGAGGCAGAGACCTCCGGGAAATCGGCGCTCTGGCAGGTGATGGTGCAGCTGCCCACGCCCACGGGGGTCACCCGGCCGGAGCTGTTTACCTTGGCGACGCTCTCGTCGGAGGAGGACCACACCACCTTCTTGTTGTTGGTGTTTTTGGGCAGCACGGTGGCCTGCAGGGTTTTGTAGGAACCCATGTTGATCACCACATCGTTTTCCTTCAGGGTGATGGATTCCGGCTGCTGCTGCACCGTGACGGAGAAGCTGGCATTGCGGCCGGAGCCATCCTTGGCGGTGGCCTTGATGCTGGCCGTTCCCTTGCTGATGCCGGTCACCACACCGTTTTGATCCACGGTGGCCACCTTGGTGTTGGAGGAAGTCCAGTTGGCGGACTTGATGGAAGCATTCTCCGGGGAATAGGTCGCCGTGAGCTGCAGGGTCTTGCCCACAAAGGTGGACTTGGCCGGGGCGGAGAGCTGCACGCGGGTCACGGGCTGCACCACCAGGGTGCGATAGGTCACGAACACCTCGGGGTTCTGCTTGCTGGCCACGGTGATCACGCACTCGCCAGCGCCCTTGGGCTGCAGGTTGTTGCTGTTCACGCGAACGATGCTGGTGTCGGAAGAGGACAGGGTAAACTGACGGTTGTTGGCATCATTGGGCAGGCAGCTGGCCTGCACGGACTGGTTGCTGCCCAGGCGCAGCACAAGGATCTTCTCCTCCGCAGGCGCGGCAGGGGTGATCAGCCCATCTCCGGGAGCAGGCTGTGCGGTGCTGCTCAGCAGCGGCGCAATGAGGGGATCGGTGGAGGGCAGCAGGTTCAGCTTATCCTCCTTCACGTTCACGGACTGCACCTTGCGCAGCACATTCAGCTGAATGGTGGCCTTGAAGGTGCGCTTCTCCGTTTTCACGGTGGCGGTGATGGTGGTATAGCCCTTGCTGACGCCGGTGACCAGGCCGTTCTCGTCCACCACGCCATTGTGGGGCGCGCCGGAGGTGTAGGTCACCGTGCCGGTGGCAGGCTCGCCCTCCAGGATCAGCTTAGTCTGCAGGGTATCCCCCTCAAACAGGGTGGTCACGCTGCGGTCGAACTTGCACACATTGTCTGCCAGGGCGGGCAGGGCAAGGCAGCAGAGGATCAGGGTCAGGATAAGCACAAAGCGTTTCTTCATGTCGGTCAGCCTCCATACGCGGTTGATCGTGGTAGCGCGGTCATTTATAAAACGATGGGGACAAAAGATTTCTTCCAGTATAGTATATTCATTGGAAAATCTTTTTGCAAGTACTGCTCGTCATTTTCCGTTTCTTTTTTGTTCCCGCAGGCTTGCGCCGTTGCAATGGGGTGTGGAATCATGCTATAATATCGGAAAATCCATCGCAAGCGAGATAAAGGAGATATGGGCATGAAAGCACTCCGGGAAGCCATTGAGAAACACGGCGTGGGCATCGGAACAGAGGTTGTGAAGGTAGACAGCTTTCTGAATCATCGCATTGATGTGGCCTTGTCCACCGAGATGGGCAAAGCCTTTTATGAAGCCTTTAAGGACGACCAGGTGGACTGCATCCTCACCGTGGAGGCCAGCGGCATTGCCGCCGCCATGACCGCCGCTCAGGCCTTTGGCAATATCCCCGTGGTGTTTGCCAAGAAGGGCGACCACCGCAATGTGGGCAACGACGTCTACACCGCCGAAGTGTATTCCTTCACCCATCAAAAGCTGAACGTGATCCGCGTGAGCCGCAAGTATCTGGAAAAGGGTATGCGGGTGCTGATCATCGACGACTTCCTGGCCAATGGCGAGGCCATCCACGGCCTGATGGACATCCTCAAGCAGGCCGAATGCGTGCTGGTGGGCGCAGGCGTGTGCGTGGAAAAGGGCTTCCAGCCCGGCGGCAAAAACCTGCGTGAAAGCGGCGTGAAGGTGGTCTCCCTGGCCATCGTGGACGCCATTGAAGACGGAAAGATCATCCTGCGGGATGAAGAATAAAGGAGATCAACACCATGAAGAAACTGCACATGGGTCCCGCCCATTGCGCCCTTGACCTGGGCGATGGCAGCGAGCGCGCCGAATATGTGAACCAGGACTACATCCTGCACAAGATGGGTCGTCCCCACCGCGGCGTGAACATCATGTACACCTATTATCCCCACGACGCGGAATGGCCCGCCCGCATCTCCGAGGCATGGAAGGATCGCAAGGTCAGCTTCCAGTGGGACTACCCCTACGACGATTATTTCCCCTATGGTCAGAACGGCCAGCCCTTCGAGCAGATGAAGGACATCCGCCGCCACGGCCAGGAGGTGCTGCTCACCCTCACCCTGGACTGCGGCCTCTCCGACGACGAGCTGCGGGACATCGCCCGCCAGCTGCGCCCCTATGGCCGCATGATGATCCGCATCAACCACGAGTGCTGCGGCAACTGGTTCCAGCACAACAAGCGCTATACCTACGAGCAGGTGGGTGCCTTCTTCATCCGCTTTGCCGGGATCATCAACGAGGAAGCGCCCAATGTGAAGACCATCTTCTGCGGCGGCTGGGGAATGCCCGACGGCCACGTGGAAAAGGAAGAAGCCTTCAAGGACTGCTACGCTGCCTCCGACCTGTGGAGCTGCGATGGCTACCCCGCCCTGCACTACGCCTGGCCCTATGGCGTGGCCGAGGTGGGCGGCCAGGGCTTCAAGGCCGACTCCATCCAGATGATCGTGGATCAGTTCATCCGCACCCACAAGCGCGCCACCGAGCTGGCTGGCGAAAGCAAGCCCATGATCACCGCCGAGTTCAACACCGATGGCGACGTCACCGGCCCCCGTATGCAGGGCGAGTCCATCGTGCGCTTTGCCCGCTACTGGCGCGACAACAAGGTGGACTGGTTCAAGTCCATCAGCCTGTATCAGTTCCGCGACCGTGGCCGCCTGGGCCTGGAGCGGGAGGATCCCAACAACAAGGCCGTGGGCATCGAGCAGCCCATGCTGGCCCAGTACCGCGACCAGGTACTGTTCGACCCCTGGTTCATGCCGGAAATGACCGAGACCGAGGAGGCCGCCTTCCCCGCCGAGATGCGCTGGGGCGGCTCCGAGGATGCGGAGGGTCTGGCCATCCCGATCGAGTTTGAGGGCAATCCCGAATTCTGCGAAATGACCGTGGAGCAGGAGATCGGCCTGATGGTGGAACTGAACGGCCGCTGGTTCTACAAAGCCCCCGGCGTGAAGACCATCGACATGATGAGCGCCTTCTTCGATAAGCCCCTTGATGGCCCCACCACCCTGACCATGAAGGTCTTTGCTCCCCCTGCCGATGGCCTGAACGTGGACGACGGCAGCGTGGACTGGGACATCAACTACCGCGCCACCCTGAACGAGGAACCCAAGATGCGCATCCGGTATGTGGTGCCGGGCGTTGTGGGCTAAAGCATATGAAAAGGGCAGCACCTGTTGCGGGTGCTGCCCTTTTGGTTTGTTGTTTAGTCCAATCTGAGAATCGCTTCCATCAGGCGGCGGGCGCTGGTGCGGACGCACTCAGGATCCAGCTTGCCTTCCAGGATCATCTGCAGGGTGTGTTCGGGGTTGCCGGTGGGCATCTTGATGTCGTTGCCAGCGGCGATCTCCTTGTAGTGCAGGCCGTGGGTCCACCAGTCGGTGGTCACCAGACCCTTGAAGCCCCACTCGCCGCGGAGGATGTGGGTCAGCAGATCCTTGTTCTCGGAGGCGCGGATGCCGTTGATGATGTTGTAGGAGGTCATCAGCGTGATGGGCTGGGCTTCCTTCACGGCGATCTCAAAGCCCTTGAGGTAGATCTCGCGCAGGGCGCGCTCGGACAGGCGGGAGTCGCTGTCCATGCGGTTGACTTCCTTGTTGTTGCAGGCAAAGTGCTTCACAGAGGTGGCGACGCCCTGGCTCTGCACGCCCTTCACCATGGCGGTGGCCATGCGACCAGCCACGAGGGGATCCTCGGAATAATACTCAAAGTTGCGGCCGCACAGGGGGTTGCGGTGGATGTTCATGGCGGGAGCCAGCCAGCTGCCGATGCCGTTCTCCTTCACTTCCAGGGCGGCAGCCACGCCGATGCGCTCCACGATCTCCTCGTTCCAGGAGCAGGAGAGCAGGGTGGCGCAGGGGAAGGCGGTGGTGTTCACGCCGCACTGGGGCTGGATGCGCAGGCCTGCAGGGCCGTCGGCGGTCATCACGTTGGGGATGCCGTGGCTGTCCAGGCCGCCGAAGCCCCAGGTGTTGGCCACGCCACGGTTGGGCTGGCCGCCCAGCATATACACCATCTGCTCCACGGTCAGGGTGGCCATGAACTCGTCCAGGGTGATCTTGCCCGCAGCCACGTCGCCCAGGGTGTATTCGGCCTTCTGGTCGCGCATGGCGTTGAACTTCATTTCCACGGGCGGCCCCTTGGGAACAGCGGGATCGTCCACATCCGGCTTGGGCAGGGCAGGCAGGTTCTCCACCTCGCCATGGGTGCCGTCGGCCAGCAGACGCCAGGTCAGCTGACGAGGCTGGCAGCGAGCCGTGAGCTGCTCCAGCACCACATCGTCCTTCAGGGTATAGGTTTCGGCCAGCTGCACGCAGTCGCGCACGTTGCTGCCCACATGGAACAGGTACTCGCCCTTTTCCAGCACCCAGGCGGACTTGCTCACCGCGCCGATATCGTCATAGCTGGCAAAGGCATAGGGTACAAAGGTGATGGTCACGTCCTGGCTCTGGCCAGCCTGGAGCAGCGCGGTCTTGGCAAAGCCCACCAGCACGCGGGCAGGCTTGCCCAGCTTGCCCTGGGGCGCCTGGCAGTAGACCTGCACCACATGCTTGCCCGCCACAGCGCCGGTGTTGGTCACCCTGGCAGTCACGGTAATCTGGTCGTCCTCCACCTTGGCGGCAGCGCCGGTGATCTCAAAGCTGGTGTAGCTCAGGCCGTAGCCGAAGGGATAGCACACCTTCTCCGCCGCACCGGGAATGGTCTCGAAGTAGCGGTAGCCAACGAAGATATCCTCGTTGTAGGTCACATAGTCCTCGGACTCGTTGAAGGTATCAGAGGAGGGATAGGCGGCGAAGTTCACTGCGAAGGTATCGGTGAGGTGGCCGGAGGGGCAAACGTCGCCGCAGAGGATGTCCGCCGTGGCCAGACCGCCCTCGATGCCCGCCTGCCAGGCCAGCAGCGCAGACTGGATCTTGCTATTATCCTTGAACCACACGGTGTCCATCATGCCACCGGTGTTCAGCACCACCACGATGCGGGGGAAGGTCGCCTGCACAGCCTGCACCATGGCCTCTTCCTCGTGGCTGAGGTAGAAGTCGCCATCATAGGGCTTGCCGGTGCGATCCCAGCCCTCGCCGGAGAAGCGGCACAGGGTGATGACAGCCGTATCGGTAAAGGCGCGGGCCTGCTCCAGCAGTTCAGCGGGAACAGCGGCCTCGGGGCAGCGGCCGGGTTCCTGACCCTGGGCATACTGCTCCTGCATGTAGGCGGTATAGTAGTCGTTCAGGGGCGCAAACAGCTCCACCTTGCCCTCGTTCTGCTTGATGCACAGACCCTTGAGCAGGCAGCGGGTATAGCTCACCGTCACGTCGCCGGAGCCGCCGCCGCCCTTCACATAGTCCACCGTGCCTTTGCCGAACAGCGCCAGCTTGGTACCCTTGGCAAAGGGCAGCAGGTTCTCATCGTTCTTCAGCAGCACCATGCCCTCGCAGGCGGCCTCGCGGGAAAGGGCGATATGCTTGTCGCAGGCCGTGACTCGGCGGCCATCCTCGCCCAGGGTGGTTGCGGGGGAATAGCGGATGCGCTGCCACTTGGGGAATGCCTTCATGGGTAGTTCCTCCTTTATGTATGGAAAAGTTTGCAATGACTTCAGATTACCTGCATTGTAGCGAAAAACCGCCGGAAAATCAAGACAAAAATGCCGCTGGCAGCGACTTTTGCCAGCGGCGGGATGGAAACGATTCTTTTGTCCGGAAGCCAGGGCGTTTTTTGCCTTATTCCTCCGTGGGCTGCTCCTCCGGCTCCACCTGGCGCAGGCCAGCCACCTGGGTCACAGGCAGAGAGAAACAAATGGCACCGGCAGGGGTCTGGGGGCCAGCCTGCTCCACAATGGCCTTCATGATGCCAGCCTTCTTGGCCGCTTCGCTCACGATCAGCACCACGTCCTTCTCGCTGGCCAGGGAGATGCCCAGGAACTGGCCGGTCTCCTTGCTGCCGGTTCCCTTGCCCACCATCACGGTGCCGCCGGTGGCGCCAGCGGAGCGGGCAGCGTGCATCACTTCGTCGGAATGACCCTCGTTTAGGTAGAAAATGACTATTGCTGATCGCATGATACAGCATCACAAGCCCCGCGCTGAGCAAGGTACCGCCGACAATATCGCTGCACCAATGGACACCCGAAAACAATCTGCCCATGACCATCAACGTGGTATAGGCGTTGATCAGGCAGGTCACCCAGCGTTTGCCCCTGCCATCTCCCATGCGCTGACGGAGCTGCATGGCGGCCGTTGGCATCACGCACAGCACAAGCATCGTCGTTGAGGATGGGTAGGATGCTTCCAGCCTGCCCTCGATCAGCACAGGCCTGTAGTTGATCACCACGGTCTCAAAAAGGATATACATGGCCAGCACAAGCAGATAGAACCCGCCAAGCACCAGGATATTGTAGTCTACCTTCAGCATGTGCTTTCGGCTGATCCATTGCCCCAACCCCAGCAGACCAAACCCTGCGATGAAACCAACGGCCACCAGACTCAGCCAATCGGTGACAACGTAGAGCCACAGATGAACGCCCGTCATTCTGTGAACGTATCCATTCAGCGTTGCAAAGCCCACCATGGCGCCTCCGGGGCCAATGGGCTGCACATCCACCACGCATACCGCCGCTGTCCACAGCCCAAAGGCCGCTAACAAGCCAATGGCCATGCCAAGTCCGGTTCTTGTCTTTTTTGTCATTTTGTTTCAACCTTCCTTTCGTGTGTTGACTGATCGTCGATCCCCACACTACAGGAAGGCGCCGGGAAACACAAGAAACAGGGCGTCACCCCTGTGACACGCTTCGTGTCACGGCCATTTGATCAGCATAAACGCCTTGATCATCAGCAGCATGAACAGATACGCCGCTGCATAGGGCTGCAGGCTGATAATAAAGAGAAGCACCCCCACGATGTTCACAACCAGCGACCCTTTTCCCTTGTACTGTCGCCAGCGGACTTGCTGATTACCTTGCAGCGCAAGGGTCAAAACGCCCCACGCCGCCATGCCGAACACAACAACGCCATACAGCACCTTCAGCCATGTCGCGATCCCGCCCAGCGCCAGCAGCGGCACCGCCTGAACTGCACCATCGGCTTTCAGGCCAAAGAAGGGCATAAAGAAGAATATCAGCGCGCTCAGATCCAACAGGCCAAAAACCAGGTCGCGCTGCTGCTGCGCCTTCTGTTGGCTGTCCTCTTCCGCAACGGTCAGCAGCTCATCGCCGGACAGCAGCTCATCGATGGTCACGCCAAAGAAAGCTGCCAGCGCCTTTAATGAATCGATGTTCGGATATCCCCTGCCCGATTCCCACTTTGATACCGCCGTTCTGGACACATAAAGGGATTCCGCCAGTTCCTCCTGGGTAAGCCCTTTGCGCTTTCTCAGCTGCTGCAATTTTTCACAAAAATCCATATGCGCTCTCTTTTCGGTCTTTGATATGCCTGTCCGTTCGACCTCATCTTACCACAGTCATATCAAAACGGCAAGCCGCGCAACACACGCAGCTTGCCGTGAGATAGTCCATCAATAGGGGCTGTTGAACTCGCGCTCGGCCTTGGCCACCGCCTCTTCCAGCGTCATGCCGGTAAAGTGGGGGGCATTCAGGAAGCGGCCGGACTTCTTGTCATCCACAAAAGCGCCCACCACAATGCCGGGAATGGCGCTCTTGGGGTCATTGGGGGCGTGGGGGCCGCCCAGATCGGTGCGGCACCAGCCGGGATCGGTGAGGTTGATCAGCACATCCGTCCCCTGCACCTTGCTGCCCAGGTCGATGGTGATCTTGTCCAGGGCGGCCTTGCTGGCGGAGTAGCCCGCCTGCTGGGGATCCAGCGCAATGCCGCTGGTGGTGTTCAGGATGCGGCCAAAGCCACGCTCCATCATCTTGGGCAGGAAGTGATAGCAGATCATGGCCGGTGCCACGGTGTTGATCTTGAAGGACTCCATGTAGTCCTCCACCGGGGTCTTGCAGTAGTCCACGCGGTAAGCGATCTGCATACCCGCGTTGTTCAGCACGATGTCCACCTGGGTGCCGCGGCGGTCGATCTCCGCCAGCATTTCCTTCACCGCATCCAGGTCGGACAGCTCGGCCTCCAGGGCATAGGCTTCCACGCCCAGGGCCTTCACTTCCTCCAGCACCTTTTCGGTATGGGCCAGCTTGCGGCTGTGGAGGATCAGGTTCGCGCCCTGCTCCGCCATGAACTTCGCCGTGAGGTAGCCAATGCCGCGCGCCGCGCCGGTAATCAGGCACCAGCGGCCTTTCATATTAACCATGCTTGATGGCCTCCTTTGCGCTCTCCAGGGCAGCGATCACCTTGTCGCACCAGGCATCGAATTCCGGGTCGTCCTGCTGCAGCTCGGGGTTGGCCAGCATATGCTGCACCGTCTTGCGCAGGCCCTGGTCAGCCCGCACCGTGCAGGTGAAGCCCGGCACAGCACGCTTCACCTTGCTGTTGTCAAACACCACCGTGTTGGACTTGTCGCCGATCAGGCCGCCACGGTAGTCATACTTGCCCACCTCGTCCAGGAAATCGGAGGGAACATGGTAGGCCTTCAGCTCCACGCCCAGCTCATCGGCAATGATAGCGTAGATCTGGTTCCAGGTCACGGATTCATCCGTGGTGATGTGATAGGCTTCGCCGATGGCGTGGATATTGCCCATCAGGCCAATGAAGGCCTTGGCAAAATCGCTGTTATGGGTAATGGTCCACAGGCTGGTGCCATCGCCCTGGATGATCACCGGCTTGCCTTCCATCATGCGCTTGAGCACCTGCCAGGAGCCCTTGTCGCCATGGGCGCCCACGGGAACATTGCGCTCGTCATAGGTGTGGCTGGGACGGATGATGGTAATGGGGAAGCCCGCCTCCCGGTACTGCTTCATCAGGTATTCCTCGCAGGCGATCTTGTTGCGGGAATACTCCCAGTAGGGATTCGCCAGGGGCGTGCTTTCGGTGATCTTGTAATCGGACAGGGGCTTCTGGTAGGCAGAAGCGGAGGAGATGAACATGAACTGCTTGGTCTTGCCCGCAAAGAGGCGGTAGTCCCGCTCCAGCTGGGCAGGCACAAAGGCGATGAAATCGCACACGCAGTCGAAGTTGATGTCGCGGATGGCCTCGGCCACCTGGGCTTCGTTGTTGATGTCCGCGGTGATGGTCTTCACGCCCTCGGGCAGTTCCTGGGCGCGGGTGCCACGGTTGAGCAGATACAGCTCCCAGTCGGGATTGGCTGCCAGCTGCTTGGTGATGGCCATGCTGATGGTGCCGGTGCCGCCGATGAACAATGCTTTCATGATGCTTCCTCCTTTACACAGTCGCCTTGGCTGCAATGTGATAGATCTGTGCCACGTCCTCGCTGCTCAGGCGCACAAAGCCCCAGGTGCGGCCATCGCCCAGACCCAGCTTTTCCACCAGCACGGGGATGTCCTCTTCCTTGGCGCCCAATTCGGCAAAGTTGATGGGCAGCCCCAGCTCCTTCAGGAACCGGCGGAAGCAGCGGATGCCCTCCAGGGCGGTGGCTTCGGGGTTCTCGAAATTCATGGCGCAGCCGAACACGCGGGTGGCCATCTGGGCAAAGCGCATGGGGTTGTGGGGCATCACGAACTCCATCCAGGCGGGCATCACCACGGCCAGGCCAGCGCCGTGGGCCACGTCGTACAGGCCGGAAAGCTCATGCTCCAGGTTGTGGCTGTTCCAGTCCTGGCTGCGGCCAACGCCGCAGATGTTGGTGTGCGCCACGGTGCCAGCCCACATGATGTTGGCGCGGGCCTCATAGTTGTTGGGATCGGCAATGACCCGGGGAGCTTCCTTCACCATGGTGCAAAGCACGGCCTCGCACAGGCGGTCGGTGATCTCCACCTCAGTAGTGTTGGTGAAATAGCGTTCGAAGACGTGCGCCATGATATCCGCCGCGCCGCAGGCCGTCTGATAGGCGGGCAGGGTGCAGGTCAGTTCGGGGTTCATGATGGAGAAGCGGGGGCGCAGAGCGTTGCTGCCAGCGCCGCGCTTGAGGCCGGTGGCCTCCTGGGTCACCACGGTATCACCGCTGCCCTCGCTGCCGGCGGCGGCAATGGTCAGCACGGTGGCCACGGGCAGCGCCTTTTCGATGGCGGCCTTGCCGGAATAGAAGTCCCAGAAGTCGCCTTCATACACCACGCCCGCAGCAATGGCCTTGGCGGAATCGATCACCGAGCCGCCGCCCACGCACAGGATGAAGTCCACATTCTCCTTGCGGCACAGGTCGATGCCCTCGTACACCAGGGTGTCACGAGGGTTGGGCTTCACGCCGCCCAGCTCCACATAGGGAACGCCCGCCGCCTGGAGGGAGATGGTCACACGGCCCAGCAGGCCGCTTTTCACCGCGCTGCCGCCGCCGAAATGCACCAGCACCTTGGTGCCGCCGTACTTCTTCACCAGCTGGCCAGCCTCGTTTTCACGGCCACGGCCGAACACAAACTCCGTAGGGCTGTAGAAGTTGAAATTATCCATTGCGTTTCACCTCATTTATTTCCGTCCCAGCAGCTGGCGGGCAGCCAGCACCAGGAACATATAGTTGGAGGAACCGCCGCCCAGCACATACTCCGTCTGCTGCCACAGGAAGGGCCAGTTCAGCAGTTCGGGGAAGTCAGGCCGGATCAGCGCCGTACCGGAGATCACGCCGCCAGGGATATAGGAGCGGTCGGCACGGTTCATGCCATAGGCGGTGGTGGCGGAGTGCGCACCCACGCCGGAGGCAAAGGAGGCCGTGTTGCTGCCGGGGTGGCAGCCCAGCACGAAGTTCAGCGCGCTGTAGAGCATATCCGGGGCGAAGATCTCCGGGAAGGCCTTGTACAGGAAGTAATACTCAAAGCCCAGCCGCTGGATCAGCCAGCCAGCGCCCCAGATGTGGGGACGATAGGGAATGCCATAGGGAGTCTCGGCGCTCATGCTGTCCATATCGGCCTTGACCTGCACCATGGCCTGACGGATGGCGGCGGTAAAGTCCGCATCGCCCACAGGGGCCACGGCACGGGCGGCGATCCACCCCAGGCGCTTGATCTGCGCCACGATGAAGTCCTTCTCCGCCAGCAGGTGAGCGCGGTACTTCGCATCGCCGGTGGTGATCAGCAGCTCGGCAGCGGCGTGGATCTTGGCGGCGCGGGCAAACTCGTTGCGATCGGCATCGGTGATCTCATAGAGCTTCACCGCCGCCTCCAGGGCATCGGCAGAAAGCTGATCGTTAAAGCCCTTCAGGGCGCGGGAGATAGCCGCCAGCTGGGCGGCGGTGGTCAGCTCGCGGGGGGGATTATCCTCGGTGAACACCCAGCGGTCGTCCGCATTGCCGGTGGCGTTGTCCGTCATGTCGGCAGCGTCGCCCAGCATCACGTACTGGCGCAGATCGTTGCAGATGATGCCGCGATACAGCCTGCCCAGCGCCTTCCAGCCACCCACCACCGTCAGCGCACCATGCTCGATCTGCTGCAGGATGTCGTTCTTGCCGTCGGGCTGGTGGATCTCCGTCACCTTGCGGTTCTGGTCGATGGTGGTGGCGTCGTAATCCACATTGAAGGCCTCGTAGGCCAGGGTGAGGATATAGGCCTCCCCTGCCTGGGACTCGATGCGCAGGTCAAAGTCGCCCGCATCGTGCCAGCCGCCCACATTCAGGCCGGGAACATGGTCGCCAGGGTTGTACTTGGTCATGGTGGAGGGACCCTGGATGTAGCCGTCGTAATGGTTGAAATTCACCGGCGCCATCAGGGCGTCGTCGTCGTGGCAGAGGCCATGCCACACGCGGTACTTCTCGTTCACGCGCATATGGCACATCTGCACCGGCAGGAAGTATTCCAGCACGGGCTGCCACACGCCGCGGTCGTACACATCCTCGGCAATGCGGAAGATGGTGGACATCGCCTCGCCATAACCCACCTGGTACAAGCCTTCCTCCGTCACGTCGGAGAAATCAAACTGCAAGTAGTTGTAGCGCAGAAACTGTCCCCACTTTTTGCCTGCTTCCTTGCGCACCAGCTCGGCGCCGTTTTCGCCGATGCGGTACAGGGCGACCTCCTGGCAGGAGGTGTCCCGGCGATCCATTTCGATCATGGCCACCTTGGGCTGGGAGGGCATATAGCCCACCTGGGACACCTGCACCACGGGGGTGTAGAGCCAGTCCTCCGCCACATGGGGGGTGATGACCCACTCAATGGCGGCCTTGTCCTTGCCCGCAGGCACCTCGGAGCTGACCACGAACCAGCCGTTGTTGTGGTTCATGCGGCCATCGTAGAGCTTCAGATCGGTGGTCTTGGTCTCGATGGTGAAGCGGCGCAGGGCATCGTCCGGGCGCACGGTGAAGCGGCGGCCCACGGCGTAGGGTTCCGCAATGATATCATCGGCAATGATGGGGCTATAGCCCTTGTTGTCGCCGGAGAGATGGGCGCGGTCGGCAATGATGCCCTCCTTGGGCTTCAGGGTAGCGGTCTTCTCGTAGTTGGTGGGCATATGCAGGGTGGGGCCATTGGCCTGCTGGGGGAAGATGCCCTGCTTGCCGTCCATGATCCAGGGCTTGCCGAACAGTTCACCGGGGAACAGCTCCAGGTTGAAGCACATTTTGCCCACATATTCCTGGGGGATGGGCTTGTCCAGGTCAACGGTGACCCGCACCTGGCTGCCTTCGCCCTTCACGGTGACGGTATAATCGAACTCGTAGTCCGGGTAGATCAGCGGGTTGAAGCCCCGCAGATGCCCTTCCAGGTCGGGATAGTGCAACGTGGTGGCAATGGTGTTCTCCTGCGCATCCAGCTTGCGCTCGCCCTGCTTGGGCAGGGGCTGCCACTGGCCGGGGGTCTGCTCGAAGCGGATATCGCCGTTGGTGGCCACGCGGTGGCCGTGCATCAGGATGCTCACGCCGCTCTGGTGGCCTGCGGGATAAATATCGTCAAAGGCCATCACGTCCACGCCATGATGCTGGAAATAACCCGTTTTTTCATTCAGGACAAAGCCCTGTTCCTTCTTTTCGATACCCATGCTGATTTCCTCGCATTTCTGTTGTTGGTAGATGATTTCCCCTTGGGTTGCTTGGATTCTATCACAGTCCGCAGCAAAACACAAGAACATAAAGGTTGCCCTTGCAACGAAATTTTTACGAAAATATCCTTCCGCCTCCACGATACCATTTCTGTGGCGGAAAAGGGGATTTCGATTGACCGCAGCGCCCTTTGTGGTATATAATATCATTTAGTGCAAAGATATGTAAGGAGGTCTTTCCCATGGCCGTTTACAAGCGTGTAATGCTCAAGCTCTCCGGCGAGGCGCTGAAGTCCGGCGCCGATCTGTTTGATTTCGACAAAGTTCGCGAAACTGCGGAGATCATCCGCGAAATGCACAACCTGGGTGTGGAGATCGGCGTGGTGATCGGCGCGGGCAACATCTGGCGCGGCCGCCAGGGCCCTGCTGCCAACATGGACGCCGTGACCGCCGACCAGATGGGTATGCTGGGTACGGTGATCAACTGCCTGTGCGTGGCCGATGCCCTGCGCAAGGCCGGGCTGGACGTGGTGGTGCAGTCCGCCGTGGACATGAACCGCTTCTGCGAACCCTTCAACGCCATGGCTGCCCGCAATCATCTGGTGGAAGGCCGCATCGTGCTGTTTGCCGCCGGCAGCGGCAACCCCTTCTTCTCCACGGATACCGCCGTGGCGCTGCGTGCCATTGAGATGCAGGTGGACGCCATCCTGATGGCCAAGAACATCGACGGCGTATACACCGCCGACCCCAACAAGGATCCCAGCGCCACGCTGATCAAGGACATCACCTACCGCGACGCCCTTGCCCGCGGCCTGAAGGTGATGGACGCCGCCGCCTTTGCCCTGTGCGCCGAGAACGACCTGCCCATGGTGCGCGTCTTTGGCCTGGACGACCCCAAGAACCTCATTAAGGTGCTGGAAGGCAGCGATATCGGAACTTTCGTACACCCTTAAATCATCCGTCTGAGGAGCGTTTACCGTGTCTGCAAAAGATTATCTGTTCGATGGTTCCCGCAAGGTTTGCCTGAAGGATATGCCCACCACCGCCGGTGACTACAAGAAGGACAAGGCCGAGCTGGTGGAAAAAACCGCCAAGAACATCGCCCGCGCTGCCGAATTGCAGGAGCGCCTCTATGCCGCCGGGCAGGAGGGTCTCGTCATCGCCCTGCAGGCGCGGGACGCCGCTGGCAAGGACAGCCTGATCAAGAAGGTATTCTCCGGGCTGAACCCCGCCGCCCTGGAGGTGACCTCCTTCAAGGCGCCCAACTCCACCGAGCTGAGCCACGATTATCTCTGGCGCATCCATCAGGCACTTCCGCCCCGGGGGAAGATCGGCCTGTTCAACCGCTCCCAGTACGAGGACGTGCTGGCCGTGCGGGTGCATCACCTGGAGAAGACCTACAAGCTGGCCAAGCGCTGCATCACCGAGGATTTCTTCCAGCGTCGCTTCCGCCAGCTGCGCAACTGGGAGGAATACCTCTACGAAAACGGCCTGCGCATGGTCAAAATTTTCCTCAACGTGAGCCGCGACGAGCAGCGCCGCCGCTTCCTGGATCGGCTGGAGCTGGAGGAGAAGCATTGGAAGCTCTCCACCTCCGACATGAAGGAGCGCGCCCTGTGGGCTGAATACGACGCCGCCTACGAGGACTGCATCAACCAGACCGCCACCCCGGAATGCCCCTGGTATGTGCTGCCTGCGGACAACAAGTGGTACACCCGCTACCTGATGAGCGAGATCCTGGTAGACATTCTGGAAGAGATGGACCCCCAGTTCCCGCCCCTTGACCCAGCGGAGGAAGCCAAGATCCCGCAGATCATGGTGGAATTGGAAATGGAAGACTAAGCATAAAAGCAGCACCCCCTTCACGCGAAGGAGGTGCTTCTTTTTATTCCATTTCCTTGGCCATGAACAGCACATGGCCGCAGTCGACAAAGCCATGCTTGCGGTAGAACGCCGGGGCAGGGGCATATCGGTTGGTGGACAGGGTGATGCCCGCCAGCCCCTTTGCCTTCACATAGGCCTCCACCTGTGCCATCAGCAGGGAGCCATAGCCCTTCCGCTGGGCATCGGGCCGGATGAACATTTCCTCAATGAACACCTCGCTGTTGTTCCACCACACCTTTTCGTGGGCAAACAGCCCGCCCATGAGCTTCCCCTCGTCCTCCACCACATAGCCAACGAATTTGCTCATGCTGAAAAAGTCCGTCAGGTAGGCCACAGCGGTGTTCTTTTCCCAGCGGCATTGCCACAGCTCGTTGTTATACACAGCGCAAAGGATGTCCGCACAGGCGGCTATATCGCTTTGCGCCATTTTTCTTGCGATGATACTCATGCTTGCCTCCCTTTCTGCCGGGTCTTACTGCATGTCCCCGTCCAGCCACGCAATGTGCCTGCGCAGGCCTTCCTTCAGGGGCATGTCGGGCATACGGATGCCCGCATCCCGCAGCTTGTCCAGGCAGTAGCAGCGCTGGCACAGGTGGCCGCTGTACTGGGGATTGGCCTCCAGGTAGCCCTCCAGCGGAATGCATTCGATCTTCGCCGGATGGCCGATGATCTCGCCAATATGCTCGTAATACACCCGGTTGGGAACGGCCTCCGGGCCGCCGATGCAGAAGATCTCCCCCGCCGCCCTGGGCTTGTCCAGGCAGTCCAGCAGCGCCAGCGCCATGTCGTCCACGTAGATGGGGTGGATCAGCAGCTCGCCGCCGCCCACCAGGCGCAGGGGCTTATCGGCGCGCATATGCGCCAGCAGATCGGCCTGGCGGGACTGCTCCGGGAAGCACCCCAGCAGGAACCCCTTGCCAAAGATATGCCCCGGCCGGAAGATCGTCCAGGAAAGGCTCTCCCGGTCGGCCAGGAAGACCTCCTCCATCTGGCGCTTGTGGGCGCCGTAGCCGCCGTCGTCCATGTAGTGGTCGGCTTCCTCCGTCTGGGGAACGGACTTGTGGTAGGGGTGGTACACCGAATCGGTGGACACCACCGCCAGCCGCTGGGTAAAGGCAGGCAGCAGCGCCAGGTCCTGCCGGGCATGGGCGGCGGTCATGCAGATGCAGTCGATGGCCGCATCCCATTGCACGCCAGCGCTTTGCAGGGCAAGGCGCACCGCCGCATCGTCGCCGCGGTCAGCCACCAGGCTGTGAACGCCCTCCGGCAGGGGACGGGTGCCGCGGGTCAGCGTCCACACGTCATGACCCACCTCCAGGGCAAGCTCTGCCACGCGACGGCTCAGCTGGCCGCTGCCGCCAATGATCAATAGCTTCATTTCAGTTGCCGCCTTTCTTCTGTGCGTTGAAAAACATCATAGCTGCAAATACCCACGCAGTCCATGCCCTCAAAGGTGAAGCGCACCACCCAGGGCATCAGGCCGCGAATCTTTTCAAAGTCTGCATGACCAAAGGTAGGGTCGTAGTGGTTGATGATGGTACTCAGCGCCGTGCCGTGGCTGCCAATGACCACCGTTTGCCCGGCAAACTCCACCAGCACAGCCTCCAGGGCGGTCATGTTACGCCGCTGCACCTGGCGCAGGGTCTCACCATCGGTAAGCTTGTAGTCAAAGTCCGCCCATTGCGCCCGGCAAAAACCGTCGAAATCCTCAATCCAGCAGCTGTCCACCCGGCGCTCCCGAAAGTCCGCCACGGTGCGGATGCCCAGCCCCCGCGCATCTGCCAGGGGCTGCACCGTGTCCACCGCCCGCCTGTAGGGGCTGGACAGCACCGCATCCACCGGCACACCAGCCAGCAAGTCCACTACCCGCAGCCGATCCGCCATGCCCTTGGCCGTCAGCTCCCGAGTCAGGTCATCGTGATTGGCAAAATTGGGCTGAGCATGGCGCACGAAATAGACGGTGGTCATGCCTGCCTCTCTTCTGCCAGCAGGGCATAATAACAGGCATCACAAATGCCCTGATTGTTCCAGTCAGACTGGCGCAGGGTGCCTTCATACTTCATGCCGCATTTCTTCATCACGCCGCCGGAGTGCGGGTTCCGCGGGTCGTGCCGAGCCTCGATGCGCTGCACCCCCACCTCATCAAACAGGAAGTCCATCACCGCCTGCATGGCCTCGGTCATGATGCCCCGGTGCCACCACTTGCGCCCCATGGCATAGCCGACGTGCGCCTTGGCCACCCGGTCGTCATGTTCCACCACCGCAATGCTGCCAATGGGTTCCCCAATCTCCTTCAGCACGATGGCCCATTGATAGTAGTCCGGCTTCTCATACTGGCCGCACCAGTCCCCCAGCACCCAGCGGCTCACATCCACGCTGGTATGTGTCGGCCACATGAGGTACTTGGTCACCTCCGGATCCGACGCCCAATTATCAAACATCACCTGCGCATCCTCCGGAACAAAGCGCCGCAAAATCAAACGTTCCGTCTCAATGGTACACGTTCCCTTATGCAACATAGCCGCACCTCCCAACCAGTATGCAAAAAGCGACCCTCTATGCGAAGGTCGCCGCTTTTTCGGGGAGAGCGCGAGAGGGCGCTTTTTTGCTAAAAA
This sequence comes from Clostridia bacterium, assembly GCA_017936765.1. Lineage (GTDB taxonomy): Bacteria > Bacillota > Clostridia > Christensenellales > Aristaeellaceae > UBA11524. Next base: position 166,384 of record JAGBEX010000003.1, on the reverse strand, counting down.
AGCGGCCCTCTCGCCCCCTGCACCTTAAAACAAAGCCTCCACGAAGTCCTTGGCGACGAAGGGCTGGAGGTCGTCGATGCCCTCGCCCACGCCGATGTACCAGACGGGGACTTCCAGCTCCTGGCGGATGGCCAGGGCGATGCCGCCCTTGGCGGTGCCGTCCAGCTTGGTGAGGATGATGCCGCCGATCTCGCAGACCTCCTTGAAGGCGCGGGCCTGGGCCAGGCCGTTTTGGCCGGTGGTGGCGTCCAGCACCAGGATGCAGCGCACGTCGGCCTCGGGGTACTCGCGGTCGATCACGCGGCGCATCTTGTTCAATTCATCCATCAGGTTCTTCTTGTTATGCAGGCGGCCGGCGGTATCCACAAGGAGCAGGTCAGCGTCCTGCGCTTTGGCGGACTTCACCGCATCGAAGACCACGGCGGCGGGGTCAGCGCCCTCGTCGTGCTTCACGATCGGCACACGGGCGCGGTCAGCCCAGATGGACAGCTGCTCGGCAGCGGCGGCACGGAAGGTATCGCCTGCGGCCAGCATCACCTTGCGGCCAATGGACTGGAAGCGCAGCGACAGCTTGCCGATGGTGGTGGTCTTGCCCACGCCGTTCACGCCCACGACCAGCATCACCATGGGCCACTTCAGCGGTGGGCGGGGAATGTCCATCTGCTCCACCATGATCTGCTTCAGGATCTCCTTGGCCTGGGCGGCATCGGTGATCTTGCCGTTCTTCACGCGGGTGCGCAGCTCGTCCATGATGGCGGTGGTGGCCTTCACGCCGCAGTCGGACAGGATCAGGATATCCTCCAGTTCCTCATAAAAGTCCTCGTCGATCTTGCGGGTCTCCTTCACCAGCTCGTCCACTTTATTGGTCATGTTGCCGCGGGTCTTGCTCAGACCCTCGCGCAGGCGGGCAAAAAGGCCCTTCTTTTTCGTTTCACTCATGGGAATTACCTCCTGGGGTTCGATATTGATAAACAGTTTACCACATTTGGGCAGGATGGGCAAGTCAGGCCTGCTGATGCTTCATGGAGCCGACCAGATACAGCGTCAGTCCCACCAGCACCACGCCGCCGCCCACCAGCAAAAGAGGCGTGGGGATCTCACCGAACATGAGCATACTCCACAGCATGGCACCCACTGGCTCCCCCAGGATGGCGAAGGACACCACCGTGGCGGAGACCTTACCCAGGGCGAAGGTGAACATCATGTGTCCCAGCAGGGTGGAGCCAGCCGCCAGGCCGAAGGAATACAGCCATGCGGTGCCGGTCATCTGGAAGCCGCCGGTGAAGGGCAGCATCAGCAACAGCAGCAGCGCGGTCTGGGCATAGAGCAGCAGGGCGAAGGGTTCTGCCTCCACGGTGCGGCGGGCATAGCGATTGCACAGCCAATGCCCGGCCATGCAGGCCGCACCGGCCAGAGCAAGCAGGTCGCCGCCAATGTCGCCACTCATGCCGGTGATGCTGTTCAGGCCGATGAGCGCCGCGCCCACCAGCGCCACCGCCGCGCCGGGCAATGCCTTGCGGGGAATGGGTTCCTTGAGGATCAGCCCGCTCACCGCCGCCACAAACAGGGGCTGGGTACACACCAGCGCCACCGAGGCAAAGGTGCTGGTGGCATCCAGGCTGGTCATCCAGGTGAGGTAATGCACGGCCAGGAATCCGCTGGCCGCCAGGCTCCACAGCCATTGGGTGCGGGTCATGCGGCGCAGGGTGCGGATGGGTGCCTCGCTCTGTCCCTTGCGGCGGATGAACATCAGCGGCAGCAGCAGCACGGCGGCCAGGAGCATCCGCGTAAAGGCCATGGAGGCCGGATTCGCCCCCGCCAGCAGGCCGCCCTTCACCAACGGGCCGGAATAAGACACCATGACCACGCCAAGCAAAACTAACAGATAGGAAGACATAAAGGCACTTCTTTCTGTAATTCGGAATTCGGAATTCTGAATTCGGAATGTAGTTTGTGGTGCTGCCGAAGGCAGCCACTTTTAATTCCGCATTTCGCATTCCGAATTCCGCATTTTCTCCATCCACACCATCAGCACCGCCACGTCCGCGGGGGAAACGCCGGGGATGCGGCTGGCGGCGGCCAGGGAGCGGGGGCGCTGCTTGGTCAGCTTTTGCCGGGCTTCCAGGCGCAGGGTGGAGATGCTGTTGTAGTCCGCATCCTCCGGCAGGAGCATATCCTCCATGGCACGGGCGCGGCGGATGAGGGCATCCTGCTTGTCCAGGTAACCCGCGTACTTGATGGCAATTTGAGCCTGCTCTCGGGCAGGGGCGGGGTGGTCGGCCAGTTCCGGGGTCAGCTCGGCCAGGTGGTCCAGGGTGATCTCCGGGCGGCGCAGCAGCTCTTCTGCGCTGAGGGAAGTGGCCGCAATGGGCTGGCCATGCTGCTCCAGCCAGGCATCGCGGGCTTCGCCAGGGGCATAGCGGGTGTGCTTCAGCGTGTCCAGCAGGGCAGCGGTGTCCTGCTGCTTGCGCCGGGTACGCTCCATGCGCTCCTCGGTGACCAGGCCCGCCTCGTAGCCCAGGTAAGTCAGGCGCAGGTCGGCATTGTCCTGGCGCAGGTGCAGGCGATGCTCCGCGCGGGAGGTCATCATGCGGTAGGGTTCATCGGTACCCTTGGTGGTCAGGTCATCGGTCATCACGCCGATATAGGCCATGTCCCTGGTGATCACCATGGGCTGCTTGCCCTGCAATTGCAGGGCGGCGTTCATGCCCGCCAGTAGACCCTGGCAGGCCGCTTCCTCATAGCCGCTGGTGCCGTTGATCTGCCCCGCGAAGAACAAGCCGCCGATGCGCAAACTCTCCAGGGTGGGCCGCAGCTCGCGGCTGTCGATGCAATCGTACTCGATGGCATAGGCCAGGCGGGTCAATTCGCACCGGCGCAGGCCGGGAACGGAGCGGTACATCTCCCATTGCACGTCCTCCGGCAGGGAGGTGGACATACCCTGCACATACCATTCCCGGCTCTCCCTGCCCTCCGGCTCCAGAAAAACCTGATGCCTGTCCTTGTCGGCAAACTTCACGATCTTGTCCTCAATGCTGGGGCAATACCGGGGTCCCACGCCGTGGATCTTGCCGGAATACAGCGGCGCCCGGTGCAGATTGCGCCGGATGATCTCGTGGGTCTCCGGGGTGGTCCAGGTGAGGTAGCATTGGTAGGTGTTGTGCAATTCACGATCCGTCATGAAGGAGAAGGGTACCACCGGCTCGTCGCCGGGCTGGGGCGTCATTTCTTCAAAGTCGATGGAGCGCACGTCCACACGGGCCGGGGTGCCTGTCTTGAACCGACGCAGCTCAAACCCCAGATCGGTCAGACTGCTGGAAAGCCCGGTGGCGTTCATCAGCCCCTGGGGGCCGCCCTCCTGCTGGTGTTCGCCAATGATGATGCAGCTCTTGAGATATACGCCGCTGGCCACCACCACCGCCTGGCAGGCAATGCGCTGCCCGGTCATGGTGGTCACCGCCCGCACGCGGCCATCCTCCACCTCAATGGAGGCCGCCTCGCCCTGGCGAACAACCAGCCGCTCCTGGCTCATCAGCGCCTTGCGCATCCGGTTCTGATAGGCCTGCTTGTCCGCCTGCGCCCGCAGGCTGTGAACCGCAGGCCCCTTGCTCAGATTCAGCATCCGGCTCTGCAAAAAGGTGTCGTCAATGGCGCGACCCATCTCGCCGCCCAATGCGTCCAGCTCCCGCACCAGATGCCCCTTGGCCGAGCCGCCGATCACCGGGTTGCAGGCCATGAGGGCAATGCCGTCCATGTTCAATGTCAGCAGCACCGTGTCCATCCCCATGCGCGAGGCCGCCAGCGCCGCCTCACACCCCGCATGGCCGCCGCCGATCACCACAACATCCGCCATAAGCACCCTCCTTATCACATAACGATTCATTATAGCACAACAACCCCCGAATGAAAACCCCACCAGAGGGGACTTTGTCCCCTCTGGACTCCCCTACCAAAGGGCCGTTCGGCCCTCTGGACTCCCTTTCGGGGAGGGCGTTGCTGGGTGGTCTCCGAGCAGGGGTCACGGCGCAAGTACGGTTGCGCCGCGACGCGGGGAACGGAAGGCTGCGCCGCCAGTGGCGGAAGCAGCAGCCTGAAGTTCCAATGAGGCACAGAGTTCAGACAGCTTCAGCTGGCTGAACGACAATGCCGAATTGAGGGGAAGGGACAAAAGCCTCCCTTGTGTAAAGGGAGCCTTACACACCCGTCCACACGCTCAATTCCGCATTCCGAATTCCGAATTCCGCATTCACAACTCCCCTCCAGCATACCCTCTCCTTGGAGGTGATCCCATGCAATGTCTGCCGGGAAACAAGGGCGAGCGCAAGCTGACCATGGCGGTGCTGCTCATTGTGATGCTGGGCATATTCACAGCCGTAGCCGCATTCCAGAAGTACGCGCCCCCTGCCCCCACGCCGGTGGAGGCGGAGTCCCCCGCTGCGGTGCTGCCCCTCACCGGCTGGCGCATTGTGGTGGATGCCGGCCACGGCGGCTACGATGGCGGCGCCCGCGCCCGTGACAGCGGACTGTGGGAAAAGGAGATCAACCTGGCCGTGGCTAAGCAGGTAGAAAAAGCCCTCACCCAGCGCGGCGCAGCGGTATTCATGACCCGCACCGGGGATGAGGACTTATGTAGCGACTCCCGCCCGGCCCATAAGACCATGAAGCGGGAGGACATGGAGAACCGGGTGGCACTGGCTGTGGAGGCCAAAGCGGACATGGTGCTGTCCATCCACATGAACGAATACCGCGACCGCACCCAGTCCGGCCCCCAGGTATTCTACCGCCAGGGCTGCGACAGCGGGCGGCTGCTGGCGGGTGCCATGCAGGAGGCTCTCATCGCCCGCCTTCAGCCGAAGAAGGAGCGCGCCGCCCTGGCCGGGGATTACTTCATTCTGCAATTGGACGTGCCGTCCGTGCTGATCGAGTGCGGGTTCATCTCCAACGCCGCAGAGGAGAAGCTGCTGCTCTCCAAGAATTATCAGCAGCGGCTGGGGGAAGCCATTGCGGAGGGCGTGGAGAGCTATGCGGCGCTGGCTCAGTAGGTCAAGCAAAAAATCCGCCATGCAGGCGGATCAAAGGTCGATGCCGTGGCTGTGCAGCCCCTTCACGAACTCCACCGGCAGCGGGGCGGTGAAGGTCATGCGTTCACCCGTGGTGGGGTGGGTGAAGCTGAGGGAGTAGGCGTGGAGCATCAGCCGGGGGACCTTGGCGCCACGGGGGCTGCCATAGATGGGATCGCCGCAGACGGGATGCCCCAGGTGCTTCATGTGGACGCGGATTTGATGGGTGCGCCCGGTGAGGATATGCACGTCCACCAGCGTCACGCCGCGCCCCCGGGCAAGCACCTGCCAATCGGTGATGGCCTCCCGGCCTTCCGGGTCGATGGCCATCTTTTTTCTGTCCTTTTTGCTGCGGGCAATGGGTTCGTTCACCCGGCCTGCATCCTCCTTGAAGCTGCCGTCCACCAGCGCCCGGTAGTGCTTCTCCATCAGGCGATCCTGCAATTGCTGGCTCAGCGCCAGCTGGGCGGCATCGTTCTTGGCCACCAGCAGCAGGCCGGAGGTATCCTTGTCCAGCCGATGCACAATGCCCGGCCGCAGTTCGCCCCCGATGCCCCCCAGGCTGTCCAGGTGATGGAGCAGGGCGTTGACCAGGGTGCCGTCCTCGTTGCCCGCGGCGGGATGCACCACCATGCCGCAGGGCTTCACCACCACGGCCAGGTCAGCGTCCTCGTAGAGGATGTCGAGGGGGATGTCCTCCGCCTGGGGAATGGCAGGCTTGGGCGCAGGCAGGGTGAGGCGCACCTGCTGGCCGGGCTTGGCCTTGGTGCCAGCCTTTCTCTCGGTCTTGCCGTCCACCAGGCACAGGCCCTCCTCCATCAGGGTGGCCACCCGGGAGCGGGTCAGCCCCGTGGCCTCCGAGAGCAGCACATCCAGGCGACGGCCATCGCCCACAGCCTCAAACAGGGTTTCCTTCAGTATCTCCATGCTTCTTGCTCCAATCCTTCGGTATCAGCATCAAGGAAACGATCATCAGGCCGCAGCCCAGGGTGAGCGCCGCATCCGCCACATTGAACACGGCGAACTCCACAAACAGCACCTCGAACATATCGATCACATAGCCGCGGAAGAGCCGATCCAGCATATTGCCCACCGCGCCGCCCAGCATCAGCATGGCGGCCACGCTGGCCACCCGGCCCAGCTGATAGCGCCGCAGCGCCGCCAGCCCTATGATGATCACCGCCCCGCTGAGCAGCCCCAGCAGCCATGGCCGCCCGGCAAACAGACCAAAGGCCATGCCGGTGTTTTCGGCATAGCGCAGCCCCAGCACGCCGGGGATCAGCGCCAGCGACTGCGTCAGGCGCTGCGCCGCCAGCTTGCTCAGCTGATCCAGCACCAGCACCACCAGGGCGATCCAGCCATATTTCCGCATACTTACTCCAATCTCCGCTGCACCACGGTCACGATCTGCGCCAGAAAGTCACCAATGAGGGGCAGGTTCTGCTCGGCCAGGTGGCGCAGGAAGATCACCAGCGCCGCGCCCAGCACCGTAAAGCCAACGGCCATGCCCACGCCCCGCGCCAGCCCGCCCAGAAAGTGGTTGCGCATCAGCCGCCTGCGGTCGCTGACATAGGCCAGGTACTCCGCCAGGCGCAGCTGCTCCATGCGGTGCAGGTATTCCTCCATCTTTTTCGCCAAATCCTCCCGGCATTCCTTCATGGCAGCACAACCTCCTGCCAACAGGATATACAAAAAGCGGCGTGATCATACACGCCGCCCTTATCCTCTTGCGTTGAGACGATCCACGATCTTCAATATCCGAGGCCTGTTGTAGCGCTGCATCACCACGAACATCAGGTCAAACCCGGCTGCGAGCAGCGAGGTGATGAGGAACACCGGCATTTCTCCCAGCCAGATGGAGGCAACCAACGGCATAAAGCTCAGCACCACGATCACCTCATGCACCAATTCGGCCTGGCACATGGCCTGGGCGATTTCATCCCAGGTGTGCTTGTGCCGATCGAAGGCCTCCGGGTCGTAGGTGGGCATCCCGGTCTTCCATTGTGCCACCCGCAGCCAGTCGTAGAGCCTCGGCTCAAAGCTGCGCAGCCGGAACCAGCCCCGGCGGTAATCCACATGGTTGTTCAACGCCTTGTCGAACACCAGCCCCACCGCCAGCCGCATCAGCAGGTGATAGGCAAACGTCCCTGCGGTGATGGCCAGCGGCGTGATGCCCACAAGCCCAAAGAGCACCGTCAGCGCCACCGAAACCGCCGCGCCGATTTTCATGATCCTTGCCATTTATTCTCCAAATGCCTCCCGCGCCAGTCTTTTCCTGCTATTTTACCATATGCCCAGAAAATAGGGAAGAATAAAAGAAAGGAGATTCGCCCTCTTGCCAATCCGGCAAAAAACGTTTACAATAGATGTACCGAGAATTCATCCTCAAGGAGGTTTATTGATCTATGCCTATGAAAGAGATTCTGAACACCGCCAAGGAAAAGATGAGCAAGTCCTGCGCCGTTTATCAGCGCGATATGCAGACCCTGCGCGCCGGTCGCGCCAATCCCCAGCTGCTGGATCGCATCACCGTGGATTACTATGGCACCCCCACCCCCATCAACCAAGTGGGCAATGTGTCCTCTCCCGAACCCCGTATGCTGGTCATCGCTCCCTGGGAGTCCAGCATGATCAAGGAGATCGAGAAGGCCATCCAGAAGAGCGACCTGGGCCTGAATCCCTCCAACGACGGCAAGATCATCCGTCTGATCTTCCCCGAGCTGAACGAGGAACGCCGCAAGGAGCTGACCAAGGTGGCCCGCAAGGGTGCCGAGGAAGCCAAGGTGGCCGTCCGCGCCATCCGCCGCGACGCCATCGAGCAGATCAAGAAGCTCAAGAAGGATTCCATGATCACCGAGGACGACCAGCGCAAGGGCGAGGACGAAGCCCAGAAGCTGACCGACAAGGCCATCAAGGATGTGGACGCCATCTGCGCCGCCAAGGAAAAGGAGATCATGGAGATTTGATGTCCGCTGTGAACGTGCTTGGCATGAGACTGGACGCCGCCCTCGCCCTTTGCCGCGCACAGGGGTTGGCCGAGCCGGAGATCATTGTCACCCAGGCACCCCGGCTCCAGCGAAGCGAAGGCACGCTCCGCGTGATTCGTGTGCGTGAAGGCCAGTGGACGGTCAGCTCCTTTATGGACGCCACTCCCAAGGAATAATCGACGATGCGTAGGCTCCCTTGGGGCTTACGCATTTGTCAATCAAATGAGGAATATGAACTGTATGTGGACTTTTGCCAAACGCAAGCCGCCCAAGACCCGTCAGGACTTCAAAAAGCTGCCTCGCCACGTGGCCATCATCATGGATGGCAATGGCCGCTGGGCGAAAAAGCACAAGCTGAACGTGGCCATGGGTCACCGCCAGGGCACCGAGACCCTGCGTGAGATCATCCGCCACACCGATGATCTGGGCATTGAGGCGCTGAGCATCTACGCCTTCTCCACCGAGAACTGGAACCGTTCCAAGGAGGAGGTCGCTGCTCTGATGCAGCTGATACTGGACTTCTTCGCCTCGGAGACCGATGAATTGGACGCCAAGAACGTCCGCATCCTGATCCTGGGCGACAAGGCCGACCTGCCCCCCAAGCAGCGGGAAGTGCTGCTGCAGGCCGAGGAACGCACCGGCAAGAATACCGGCCTGAAGCTGAACATCGCCCTGAACTACGGCGGCCGGGCCGAGCTGGTGCGCGCCACCCAGGAGCTGGCCATGCTGGTGCAGACCGGGGAGATCACCCCCGCCATGATCAACGAGAAGACCCTGGCCGATCACCTCTACACCCGCGGCCAGCCGGACGTGGATCTGATGATCCGCACCAGCGGCGAAATGCGCCTGAGCAATTTCCTTTTGTATCAATGCGCCTATGCGGAGTTCCTGTTTCCCACGGTGCTGTGGCCGGATTTCACCGTGCAGGATTACGATGAAGCGCTCATCGCCTATGGCGGCCGCGAGCGCCGGTTTGGCGGCAGGCTGAAATAAGCCTCTCCCCGCTGGTTATGCTATGAAAGTCGAGGAACACTATGAAACAGAGATATATCACAGCTGGCCTGCTGATCATTCTCCTCTCCGTGCTGATGTATTTCGGCGGCGCCGTGCTGAGCGTGGCTGCCTTTATCTGCATCTGCTTTGCCGTGTATGAGGAATACCATGCCCTGGCGCTGAAGGGACATCGTCCCATCGCGCTGCCCACCTGGATCGGCATGGCACTCTCGATCCCCCTGACGCTGATCTTCAACACCGCCGTGATCATCCCCATCCTTATCACCGTGTGCATGGTCACCGGCGTGTGCGTCATGTTCCGGCACGAACCCAAGCTGGAGGATATCCTGGTCAGCGTCATGCCGCTGATCACCATCGTGCTGCCGGGTATGTGCCTCATTGCCCTGGCGCTGGTGCAGCCCAAGGCGCTGTCTGTGGTGCTGCTCTCGCTGATGTTCATCATCCCCGTCATGGGCGATACCATGGCCTTCCTGGTGGGCAGCCGCGTGGGCGGCCCCAAGTTCTGCCCCGCCGTCAGCCCCAATAAAACCATTTCCGGCGCCATTGCCGGCCTGCTGGGCAGCCTCATCGGCAGCCTGCTGGTGGGCGGCGTGGCCTGGCTCTGCTGCGATCCCGCCACCCGCGAGCTGCTCCCCACCCTCCTGGGCTATATCGCCCTGGGCATCCTGGGCGGCATCGCCGGACAGATGGGCGACCTCTTCGCCTCCCTGGTCAAGCGCCATTGCGGCATCAAGGACTTCTCCAACCTCTTCCCCGGCCACGGCGGTATGCTCGACCGCATGGACTCCATCCTCTTCGTCGCCCTCGTCATCTTCTCCTACCGCCTGCTGCTGGTGATCTGACGAGGGTCAGGGCGCTGCCCTGACAACCCGCCAGAGGCTCTGCCTCTGGACTCCGCTTAAGGGTCTTCGGCCCTTAAGAATCCCGTTCGGGGATGGCGCTGCTGGGCGATCTCCGAGAAGGGGTCACGGCGCGAATACGGTCGCGCCGCGACGCGTGGACTGTCAGGCTATGCACAGCCAAAAGCCTCCCTCCCCGAGGGAGGTGGCAGCCGCTTGCGGCTGACGGAAGGAGTGGTTCTGCCACTTGTTCCAATGCCATACTTTCCTTGCACCTGTAGGGGCGATCTGCGATCGCCCGCTCGCACACACTCGAATTATTCATTATTCATTATTCATTGTTCATTTCATCTCCCCGGAGGCTTCTATGACTACCCTCAACATCCTCGGTTCCACCGGCTCCATCGGCACCCAAGCCCTCCAGCTTGTCCGCCTGCACCCGGATCATTTCACCGTCAAGGCGCTTACCGCCCACAGCAACGCCCAGCTGCTCTTCCAGCAGGTGCGCGAATTCCGCCCGGAGATGGCCGGCCTCACAAAGCCCATCCCCATGGAGGACATCCCCGCCGACCTGCGCTTCTGCCGCTGGGTCATGGGCAAGGAAGCCCTGCGTGTTGCCGCTGCGGAAGTCCCTGCCGACCAGGTGCTGGTCAGCGTGGTGGGCATCGCCGGTCTGCAAAGCGTGATGGACGCCCTGCACGCTGGCCGTCAGGTGCTGCTGGCCAACAAGGAAGCCTTGGTCACCGGCGGCCACCTGGTGATGGACGCTGCCCGCCGCATCGGCAAGCCGCTCCTGCCTGTGGACAGCGAACACAGCGCCATTTTCCAATGCCTGCAGGGCGCTGCGGACAATCAGCCCGTGAAGCTGCTGCTCACCGCCTCCGGCGGCCCCTTCCGCACCTGGGACAAGGAGCGCATGGCCCGCGCCACCCGCGCCGAAGCCCTCAACCACCCCAACTGGAGCATGGGTGCCAAGATCACCATCGACTCCGCCAGTATGTTCAACAAGGCGCTGGAGATCATCGAGGCCCGCTGGCTCTTTGATATGCCCCCGGAGCAGATCCAGGTGGTGGTGCATCCCCAGTCCATCATCCATTCCGCCATCGAGTTTGCCGATGGTGCCGTCATCGCCCAGCTGGGCGTGCCGGATATGCGCGTACCCATCCAGTATGCCATGACCTATCCCCATCGCCTGCCCACCGGCTCCAAGCCCCTTGACCTGTTCGCCCTGGGGCAGATGACCTTTGAGCCGGGCGATCCCGTGCGCTTCCCCGCCCTGCGCCTGGCCGTGGAGTGCCTCAACGCAGGCGGCGCTGCCTGCACCGTGCTCAACGGCGCCAACGAGGCCGCCGTGGCCGCCTTCCTGCGGGAAGAGATCCCCTTCGGTGCCATTTCCACCCTGGTGGAAGGCGCGGTGGAGAAGCTCTGCCACCTGCCCGCCAACAACCTTGACGACATCTTCGCAGCCGATGCTGCCGCCCGCGCCGCCGTGGCCGAGCTGCTGCCCACCCTGCGCTGATCCCCTATCGACGAAAGGAACCCTATGTATGTATTGATCGCCCTGCTCCTGCTGGGCATTCTGGTCACCGTTCACGAGGCAGGTCACTTTATGGCCGCCCGCCTCACCGGCATTGATGTTTCCGAGTTTGCCATCGGCATGGGACCCAAGCTCCTGGGCTGGAAGAGCAAGAAATACGACACGCAATTCTCCCTGCGGCTGATCCCCGTGGGCGGCTACTGCGCCTTTTATGGCGAGGACGACGCCCTGGGCAAGCACACTTCCGACACCCGTTCCTACACCAACCAGCCCGTGTGGAAGCGCATCATCACCGTGGCCTGCGGCCCCCTGATGAACTTTGTGCTGGCCTTTATCGTCGCGCTGCTGTTCTACTGGATCGGCGGCCTGAACGTGGCCACCGGCATCGATCCCTTCATCCAGCAGGTCAACGCCGCAGGCCCTGCCTATGAGGCTGGCTTGCAGGACGGCGATGTGATCGAGTCCATCAACGGCGTGAGTATGCTGGACGGCACCATGGAGACCCTCACCGGCACCATCGGCGCCTACCGCGAAGGCGATGCGCCCCTGCAAATGGTCATCCGCCGTGGCGATTCCACCTTCGAGACCCAGCTGATCCCCTATTGGAGTGAGGAGGAAGGCCGGGCGCTGATCGGCATCACCCTCAGCGCCTATTACCGCTACGAGACCCTGCCCTGCTCCTTCCTGGAGGCCGCCGCCGAAAGCTGGAACACCTGCCTCTATGCTGGCGGCGTGATCATCAATGCCCTGAAGGATCTGGTCACCACCGGCGAAGGCCTGGACCAGACCGCCGGCCCCGTGGGCGTGGTAAGCATGGTCTCCCAGCAGGTGGCCGTGGGCGGCCTTGAGACCTTCCTCAATTACCTCGTCGTCATTTCCATCAACCTGGGCATCATGAACCTGCTGCCCATCCCCGGCCTGGACGGCTCCCGCCTCATCTTCATGATCATCGAGGCCATCCGCCGTAAGCCCATCGCCCCCCAGAAGGAAGCCACCGTCCACCTCATCGGTATGCTCTTCCTCTTTGCCCTCATGATCTTCTTCACCTTCAAAGACATCATGCGTCTGTTTCAGTAACGGGGGCAGAGGGCGCTGCCCTCTGCACTCCTGCCAGAGGCTCTGCCTCTGGACTCCGCTTAAGGGTCTTCGACCCTTAAGAATCCCTTTCGGGGATGCCGCTGTTTGGCGGTCTCCGTGCAGGGGTCACGCCGCGCTATGGGCGCGCCGCGACGCCGGACAAGCTGCAAATATCATGTAGGGGCGATCTGCGATCGCCCGCCGTCCACCTACCCATTATTCATTATTCATCATTCATTATTCATTTCTACTTTACTGGAGGTTCCCATGTACAACACTCGCCTCGTTTCCGTCGGCCGCCTGACCATGGGCGGACATAACCCCGTGTGGGTGCAGTCCATGACCAATACCGATACCCGCGATGTGGAAGCCACCCTGGCGCAGATCAAGGCGCTGGCGGATGCGGGCTGCGACATCGTGCGCATTTCTGTTTACGACGAGGCCTGCGCCCTGGCCGTGCGCCAGCTGGTGGATCAGTCCCCCGTGCCGCTGGTGGCGGATATCCACTTCGATCATCGCCTGGCGGTGATGGCGGCGGAGAATGGCATCAGCAAGCTGCGCATCAACCCCGGCAACATCGGCGGCGAGGGCAATGTGAAGGTGCTGGCCGCCTGTGCCAAGATGCACCGCATCCCCATCCGCATCGGCGTGAACTCCGGCTCCATCGAGAAGGACATTCTGGCCAAGTATGGCGGCCCCTGTGCCGAGGGCATGGTGGAATCCGCCCTGCAGCACGCCCGGATGCTGGAAAAGGAAGGCTTTGAGGACATCGTGCTGTCCATGAAGGCCAGCGATGTGAAGCTCACCGTGGATACCTACGAGCTGGCCGCTCAGAAGTGCGATTACCCCCTGCATGTGGGCGTCACCGAAGCTGGTCTCCCCGGCCAGGGTACCATCAAGAGCGCCATCGGCATCGGCGGCCTGCTGGTGCGGGGCATCGGCAACACCATCCGCGTGAGCCTCACCGGCGATCCCCTGCCCGAGGCCAAGGCTGCCTGGGACATCCTCCGCGCGCTGAATATGCGCACCCAGGGCGTGCAGCTGATCTCCTGCCCCACCTGCGGCCGCACCTGCATCGACGTGGCTGGTATTGCCGCCCGGGTGGAAAAGGAGCTGGCAGACATCAAGGTGCCGCTGAAGGTGGCCGTGATGGGCTGCGTGGTCAACGGCCCCGGCGAAGCCCGCGAGGCTGACGTGGGCATTGCTGGCGGCAAGAACGGCGGCGCCCTGTTTGTGAAGGGACAGACCGCCATGCGCGTCACCGGCGACCTGGCGGAACACCTGATCCGGGCTGCCCACCGCATTGCTGAAACCAAGTAAACCATAGGGGCTGCAAGGCGGCAGCCCCTTTCGTTACATATCCGGGACGCAGCCCTCTCAGGCCGCTGCGGCGGCCAGCTCCCCCAAAGGGGGAGCCAAGAGGCTTATCCCCGCGTCGCGGAGCGCCCGTTGCGCTCCGTGACCCCTGCAAGAGGAAAAGCACGCAACGCTCTCCCCGAATGGGTGTCGAGAGGGCCGAACGGCCCTTCGCAGGGTGCAGGGGCAGCGCCCCTGCCGGGAGTCCAGAGGGCAGCGCCCTCTGGCGCCGAAGGCGAAAGGAGTACCATGAGCTACGAAGATTTGCTGGGGCAGATATATCAGGAGCTGCCTCATTTGAAGGGCCAGCTGCAATCGCCCAGGGTGGTGTATGTGAAGGCGCAGGAGAAGGTGTACATCACCTTCGACAGCCTGACCCTGGTGGAAGAAAAGACGTTTTTGCAGCTGGAAAAGATATTGCGGCGCATTTTCCCGCAAAAGCCGCTGGCGCTGCGGGTGGTCAGTCCTGGTTTGAAGGACGACTTTTTGCGCAACATTGGCGAATACAAGCAGGTGCTGACCGATTTCCTCAAGCGCAACTACCCCGCCTCCGTGAGCTGGATGAGTCAAATTGACTGGCGCTGCGAGGGTGACCGCATCACCCTGACCTTCCCCGATCCCTTTTCCCTGGAATACATGGGCAGGCAGAACGTCACCGCCCGCCTGGCGCAGGCCGTGAAGGACATTTTCTCCGCTGATGTGAAGGTGGAACTCACCCTGGCCGGTGACCAGGAAGCCCGTCTGGCCGCCCTGCGCGCCGAGCGGGAAAAGGAGCAGAGCCAGGCCATTTCCACCAAGGAGCTGGCCGAACGCTATGGCCAGGAAGCAGTGGAAAAGAAGGAGCGCAAGCCCGCCGCGCCCCGCCAGCCCAAGGAACCCAAGCCCGAGGCCGCGCCGCCCAAGAAGAAGGACAGCATCTTCCCCCAGATGACCAACACCGCCCTGGGCAAGCCCATCATGGGTCGCGGCATTGCCGACCGCCCCATCGAAATGAAGGAGCTGGCCAGCGACAGCGGCCTGGTGGTGGTGCAGGGCGATATCTTCAAGCTGGAGACCAAGGAACTCAAGGGCGGCGAGCTGCTGCTTTTGACCTTTGCCATCACCGACTACACCTCCTCCATCCTGTGCAAGGTGTTCATGCGCTACCGCAACCGCTTTGGCAAAAAGAATGACGAGGAAGCCCCGCCGCCCATCACCGAGGAAGAGCGCAAGGCCGTGATGGACAAAGTGGAGCAGATCAAGATGGGCATGAACGTGAAGGTTCGCGGCGAGTGCCTGTACGACAACTTTGCCAAGGAGCTGTCCATCTCCGTGCGTGACATCGTTCCCATGGAGCGCATCGAGCGGGAGGACACCGCCGAGGAAAAGCGCATCGAGTTGCACATGCACACCAATATGTCCACCATGGACGCCCTGACCCCCGCAGGCGATCTGATCAAGCGCGCCATCAAGTGGGGACATCCTGCCGTGGCCATTACCGATCACGGCGTGGTGCAGGCCTTCCCCGCCGCCTTCAACGCGGTGAAAAAGCAGCCCATCAAGCTGATCCCTGGCTGCGAAGGGTATCTGATCAACGAGGCGCTGGTGGTGCAGGACGCCGACGACCGCAGCGTGGACGAACCCATTGTGGTGCTGGACTTTGAGACCACCGGCCTCAACACCCAGACCGATCGCGTCATCGAGATCGGCGCGGTGAAGCTGGTGGGCGGCACCATTGCGGATTCCATGTCCGTGCTGGTGAACCCCAAGCAACCCCTGAAGCCCAAGATCACCGAGATCACCGGCATCAGCGACAATATGCTGGCCGATAAGGAGACCGCCGAGACCGCCATTCCCGCCCTGATGGACTTCATCGGGGATAGCCCCATCGCCGCCCACAACGCCAGCTTTGACGTGGCGGTGCTGAAGGCCGAGCTGCGCCGCCTGGGCAGAACCTTCTCCGCCCCGGTGCTGGACACCCTGACCCTCTCCCGCAAGCTCTATCCCGAAATGAAGAGCCACAAGCTGGGCAGCGTGTGCAAGCAGCTGGGCGTGAGCCTGAAAAACGCCCACCGCGCCGTACACGACGCCACCGCCACCGCGCAAATTCTGGCGCGGATGTACAAGGACGCCGAGGAAAAGCACGGCATCACCACCCTCAGCGGGCTGAACACCCTGAAGGGCGGCGCCATTGGCGAGAGCTATCATGTGATCTTGCTGGTAAAGACCCAGGAAGGTCTGGTGAACCTGAACCGCCTGGTGTCCATCGGCCACCTGGATTACTTCCGCCGTCGTCCCCACATGCCCAAGAACATCATTCAGCAGTACCGCGAGGGTCTGATCATCGGCTCCGCCTGCGAGGCTGGCGAACTGTTCCAGGCGGTGCTGAAGGGCGAAAGCTGGGACAAGCTGAAGGAGATCGCCTCCTGGTACGACTATCTGGAGATCCAGCCCATTGGCAACAACGCCTTCATGCTGCGCAACGGCATGGTGAAGGACGAAGAGAGCCTGCGGGACCTGAACCGCACCATCGTGAAATTAGGCGACGAAATGGGCTTGCCCGTGGTGGCCACCGGCGACGTGCATTTCATGGATCCCCACAACGCCATGAACCGCGCCATCATCCAGGCGGGCATGGGCTTTGACGACTGCGACCAGCAGGCGCCGCTGTATTTCAAAACCACCAACGAGATGCTGGAGGAGTTTGCCTACCTGGGCAAGGAAAAGGCCTACGAGGTGGTCATTGCCAACCCCAGGAAGATCGCCGACCAGGTGGAAAAATTGCAGCTCTTCCCCATCCATCCCAAGGGCGAGGACACCTTCCAGCCCCTGTGGGAGGACGCCGCCGACAACATTCAGAACATGACCTGGGGAACCGCCAGGGAAATGTATGGCGACGACCTGCCGGAGATCGTGGTGAAGCGCATTGAAAAGGAGCTGAAGTCCATCATCGGCTACGGCTTCGCCACCCTGTACAACATTGCCCAGAAGCTGGTGAAAAAGTCCAACGACGACGGCTATCTGGTGGGTTCCCGTGGCTCCGTCGGCTCCTCGCTGGTGGCGCGCTTCTGCGGCATCACCGAGGTGAACGCCCTGCCGCCCCACTACCGCTGCACCCATTGCCGCAAGGGCTTCTTCGATGTGGACAAGAGCCAGTATCAGGTGGGCGTTGACCTGCCGGACAAGGACTGCCCCATCTGCGGCAAGCCCCTGACCAAGGACGGCTTCGACATCCCCTTCGAGGTCTTCCTGGGCTTCGAGGGCGACAAGGTGCCCGATATCGACCTGAACTTCTCCGGCGAATATCAGAACCGCGCCCACCACTATGTGGAAGAGCTGTTCGGCCACGACCATGTGTTCCGCGCAGGCACCATTTCCGGCCTGGCGGACAAGACCGCCTACGGCTATGTGGCCAAATACCTGGAAGAACGAGGCATCCAAACCGGCAACACCGAGAAGGAGCGCCTCATGGCGGGCTGCGTGGGCGTGAAGCGCACCACCGGCCAGCACCCCGGCGGCATGGTGGTGGTGCCAAAGGAATACGAGATCTACCAATTCACCGCCGTGAACCACCCCGCCGACGACCTGAACAGCGACTTTACCACCACCCACTTCGACTTCAACTCCATGCACGATATTCTGGTGAAGCTGGACTGCCTGGGACACGACGATCCCACGGTGATCCATATGCTGGAGGAGCTGACCGGCATCCCGCCCACGGAGGTCCCCCTGGACTGCCCCAAGGTGCGCAGTCTGTTCCAGTCCCCCGAGGCTCTGGGCGTGACCCGGGAGCAGATCGACTGCACCACTGGCACCTTCGGCATACCGGAGTTCGGCACGGGCTTCGTGCGCGGAATGCTGGAGGACACCCGCCCCTCCACCATGGAGGAATTGATCCGCATCTCCGGCCTGAGCCACGGCACGGACGTGTGGCTGGGCAATGCCCAGGATCTGATCCGCTCCGGCACGGCTGTGCTGCGCGAGTGCGTGTGCTGCCGTGACGACATCATGAACTACCTCATCGACAAGGGCGTGCAGCCCAAGCTGGCCTTTACCACCATGGAAAGTGTGCGTAAAGGCAAGGGACTGAAGCCGGAGATGGAGCAGGCCATGATCGACAATCATGTGCCGCAATGGTTCATTGACTCCTGCAAGAAGATCAAGTACATGTTCCCCAAGGGACACGCCGTGGCTTACGTGATGAGCGCCCTGCGCATCGCCTGGTTCAAGGTGCATCACCCCCAGGCCTACTACTGCGCCTACTTCACCGTCCGCGGCGATGGTTTCGATGCTGCCACCATGCTCTGCGACCCGGACACCCTGCGCCAGCGCATCCGGGACATCAAGAGCAACGATAAATCCACCGCCAAGGACAAGGAAGCCCAAACCTCCCTGGAGCTGGTGCTGGAAATGAATATGCGCGGCATCAAGTTCCTGCCCGTTGACCTGTACAAGAGCCAGGTAAGCCGCTTTGTGATCGAGGACGGCAACCTGCGCTGCCCCTTCACCAGCCTGGGCGGCCTGGGCGAATCCGCCGCCCTGCCCATCGTGGCTGCCCGTGAGGAGCGCCCCTTCATTTCTGTGGAGGACCTGCAGGAGCGCGCCCATGTAGGCAGCTCCGTGGTGGAGCTTCTCCGCGCCCAAGGCGCCCTGGAAGGCCTGAGCGAAACCAGCCAGGTGAGTATGTTTTAATTCCTAATTCCTAATTCCTAATTCCGAATTCATAATTCCCAAGGAGGTACCCCCATGCCCAACCTGCATCGCGCCCGCGTGGTGGCCATCGGCACCGAGGCCGATATGCTGCGCCTCAACCGCGCCCTGCTGCGCAATATGGACGCCCTGGAGGAGGCCGAGGACGGCCCCGCCCCCACCCTGGAGGATCTGTATCAGCAGGTCCACCACACCGCCCAGTATGAAGGCGCCCAGGACAGCACCTTCCTCTACGACATGATCGCCCCCAGCCCCTTTGGCGATGCGCAGGACGAGACCTGCCGCTACACCCTGCGCAAGGAAGCCTGCGGCCTGTACACCGCCTGCTTTGCCTATGACAGCGAGACCGCCTTCCAGCCCGAGGACTGGCTGGCGCTGCACGTGCAATGCGGCCGCATCCCCATGCTGGCACTGCGGGCCAGCTGGGACTTTGCCCTGGACAAAGGCATGGTGATCATCTCCGGCGGCCACATCCACGACAACTGGGATCGCATGGCCGAAAGCTGGCTGTGGCTTTTGCACCAGTACGAGTTTGGCTATCCCCCGGAGGAAGCCGTGGAGCGCCTGAGCAAGCTGCAGGTCACCCTGGAGCGGGAGGACTTTGATATGTCCGTTGCCGAGCTGCTGGAAAGCTGCGCGGAAAACCTGCAATACCTGGGCGACACCAGCGACATCACCATGGAGAGCCTGGCCGCCCTGCGGGATCAGCGGGACTTTGCCGGTCTGTTTGAGATGATCGCCCGCCTGGGCGAGACCGCCCTGTGGGAGACCGAGCATAACGCCCGCTGGCTGGCCTGCATCGAAAGCGTACAGCAGGCCTGGCAGGAGCATCAGGGGGAATAAGCGCCTGCTGCGCCGCATAGGGTATCCCATCAAGGAGGGATGCCCATGCAGAAAAACACCACCGCTGAAAAGCCCTTCAGCCTCGCCATCGACCGCCGCGCCAAGGCCAGCCTTACCGGCGTGACGGATGTGGAGAGCTTTGACGAGAATACCGTGATCCTCCACACCCATGGCGGGCGGCTGATCCTCACCGGCACGGGGCTGCACGTTTCCAGCCTGCAATTGGAGGAAGGCAAGCTGCTCCTGGAGGGTTCCATCGACAGCGCCGCCTACGATGGCTCCCCCGAAAGGCGCAGGGGCGGGTTCCTCCGCCGGGCGCTGGGATGATGCTGGAGACCCTCTTCGCCCACCAGCAGCAGGAGCAGGCCTTTCTTTCCCTGATGGTCTGCGGGCTGGTGCTGGGTGCCATGCTGCACCTGAGCATCGCCCTGCGCCGCCATCACCCCGTGCTGGGCGGTGTGTGGGATGGGCTGACCGCCCTGTGCTGCGCCGCCATGCTCTTCGGGGTGATGCTGCGCTATCACCAGGGGCTGCGCGCCTATGGAGCGCTGGGCATTCTGTTGGGGATTTTGCTGTATCTTGCCGGATTGTCCCAGCCCATTGCAGCGCTTAGCAGACTTTTGCAAAAATATAAGGATTCCCACCCGCCAAAAGCAGGAAAATGCCCGATGGATGATGAATCAAATCTACACATGGATGAAGAGAGGTGAGCTGGAATGGAGCGCGTTGTGGTACGCTGGCAGGCACTGGCGCTGGTGTGCGTGGTGATCCTGGCTCTGTTCGGCTGGGCCTTCTGGCGCAACAAGCAGGACCTGCAGGAGGTCACCAACCAGCAGGCTGCCCTGCAGCGCACCCTCACCCGTTTGCAGAACGACCAGCTCGCCCTTACCAGCGAGCTTTCCCAGGTGGGTACCACCAGCTACATCGAAAGCCGCGCCCGCACGGATTATTCCTTCCTCAAGCCGGGCGAACTGCGCTTCGAGATCGTGAATCCCGAGTGCCTTGAAGGCTACACCGAAGCAGAGCTGCGCATTTTGATGCAGGAAATGGTTTACTGAGTAAGTCCGTCTGTGCGGACTTTTTTCTTTTACTTTTTTCACATTAGGAGGACAAGCCATGAAAGCTGCAGCCATCGGCATTGGTTCCAATTCTGTGAGAATGCTGCTGATCGATATGGAACACGGCACCTTCCGCCGCCTGCTCCGTGACAGGGAAGGCACCCGCCTCTTCGCCGGCCTGGACGCAAACGGCAACCTGAGCCAAGCCGCCATGGATGCCACCCTGGCCGCCGTGAGCCGCATGGCGCGGGAAGCCCGGGCGCAGGGCGCCGAGGCGGTGCATCTCTTTGCCACCTCCGCCACCCGGGATGCCAGCAACCAGGCCGAGTTTGCCCAGCGCCTGCTGGAGGAAGCCCAGGTGGAACTGGAGATCTGCTCCGGCTACCGTGAGGCGCAGCTCTCCTTCCTGGGTGCCACCGACGGGGGCTACAGCGGCGTGATCGACATCGGCGGCGGCTCCACCGAGCTGGTGGTGGGGCAGGGCGCCCACCTGGTGTGCGCCTTCTCCTGCCAGATGGGTGCGGTGCGCCTCTTCCGCCAGGCGCCCATCACCGGCCATGGGGACCTCCCCGCCGTGGAGCAGCTGGCCACCGATATCCTGGAGCAAAAGCTGGCTCATCACCCCACGCTGAGCATTCCTGACCGCTGGATCGGTACCGGCGGCACCTTTACCACCCTGGCCGCCATGGTGAAGGGCATCCGCTGGACGGATCGCACCTACATGCACGGCACCCGCCTCACCCTGGAGGAGGTGGAGCGCCAGGCGTTGCTGCTGTCCGATATGCCCATGGCCGAGCGCTTGACGCTCCCCGGCCTGCAGCCCCACCGTGCCGATATCGTCGTCCACGGCATCTGCATCCTCTCCGCGGTGATGAAGCGCCTGGGCATCCAGGAGATCACCGTGAGCGAATACGGCAACCTGGATGGCTACCTGAAGGAAAAATACGACCTCCGCGAAGCCCTGTAATCCTTTGTTCACGGACATTTCACAGCTTATCCCTTGCTATCCCCCGCTGCTTTGCGGTATAATGAATACAGTCCCTATCACAGTAGATCAAGGAGAGTATGTTTTATGCGTAAGAAGTCCCTGCTGGCGCTGCTGTTGGCCGTTGCCGTGCTGCTCACCGGCTGCGCCCTGGTTGAAAAGGATCCCGAGGTGGATCGCGCCACCGAGATCATCCGCGTGGGCGACACCGTGTATACCAAGGGTCAGGTGCAGGACGAGGTGGCCTACCAGCTGTCCTACATGAACTACATCTATTCCATGTACGGCATGGCCTTC
Source organism: Clostridia bacterium (assembly GCA_017936765.1). Classification (GTDB taxonomy): domain Bacteria; phylum Bacillota; class Clostridia; order Christensenellales; family Aristaeellaceae; genus UBA11524. The sequence goes on along the minus strand of JAGBEX010000003.1, from coordinate 144,642 downwards.
GATGCCAACGACCCCGAGACCATCGCCCAGGCACAGCAGCAGGTCATCGACTACCTCATCGAGGAAGCCGTGCTGACCCAGAAGATCGACGAGTTGGGCCTTTCCCCCCTCACCGAAGAGGAGCAGGCCGCCCTGGATGCCCAGGTGGAAGCTGCCTGGACGCAGAACCTGGACAGCGTGAAGGCCAGCTATTTCGCCGACACCGAGCTTGCTGGCGAAGAGTTGGACGCCGCCCTCACCGCCAAGTGCGAGGAGCTGGGCGTGACCCGCGAAAGCCTTGTGAAGACCGAGACCGCTTATCTCCTGCAGGACAAGCTGTATAACCACATCGTGAAGGACGTGACCGTCACCGACGAGGAGCTGCTGGCTGCCTACACCGAGAATGTGGAAGCCGATCGCGCCACCTTCGAGACCACGCCCAGCGCTTATGGTGCCCGCATCAACAATGCCAGCACCACCGCCTATTATCGTCCCGCTGGCTACCGCATGGTGAAGCAGATCCTGGTGGAGTTCACCCCCGATGATCTGGCGCTGCTGAATGAGGTGGAAGGCCTGATCGCCGAGCAGAAGGCCGCCGTGACCGCTGCCGAGACCGCCCTCACCAACCTGGGCGTTGCCGATGCGGACACCCTGCTCACCAAGGTCACCGTCAGCATGGCGCAGCCCGCCATGGCCGTGTCCTTCCTCGCCACCGCCACCAACCTGACCAACCCCGTGGCCACCCAGGCGCCCGCCATGGACGTGACCGCCGCCTTTGACGACACCGTGGACGAGGCCACCGCCGCCGCCGTGAAGTCCCTGGCCGAGGCCAAGGCGCTGCTGGCCTTCTATCAGCACCAGCTGACCACCGCCACCAACAATGCCTTTGCCAACCTGGATGCCGAGGCTGACGCCATCATCGCCCAGCTGAAGGAAGGCGCCGACTGGGATGTCCTCATGGCCGAGAAGACCGATGATCCCGGCATGAAGGAAGGCGCTGCCACCGCCATCACCGGCTATGCCGTGTGCGAAGGCTTCGCCAGCTTCGACGAACCCTTCGTCACCGCCGCTATGGCGCTGAAGAACGTGGGCGACATTTCCCCCAAGACCCGCGGTGCCTATGGCTATTACATCATCCAGTACGCCGCCGATGTGGCCGAGGGCGCCATCCCCATGGAGGAGGTCCAGGAGGAACTGACCGCCGCCCAGCTCACCACCAAGCAGGAAGCCACCTACGACCAGGCCATCGCCCAGTGGGTCACCGAATCCAACGCCACCGTAAACTATGAGGCGCTGAAGTAACGGGGGCAGAGGGCGCTGCCCTCTGCACTCCCGCCCAAGGGCTCTGCCCTTGGGAATCCCGCGAAGGGCCATTCGGCCCTTTCGAAACCCATCCTGTGTATTCATACAGGATGGGTTTTCCTTTGGGGTCACGGCGCGAATACAGTCGCGCCGTGATGCAGGGAAAGTAACTAAGGCTCCCTCCTCGAGGTGAGCGATGCGAGCGTCGCCAGTGGCGACAAAAAACGAGCTGAGCGAATCAACCGAAACAAGCGAGCTTGCTCGCGCCGATTGAGGAACGGAAGGCTGCGCCGCCTGTGGCGGAAGCAGCGGCCTGGAGTTCCAATGAGGCACAGAGTTCAGACAGCTTTGGCTGGCTGAACGACAATGCCGAATTGTGAGGGAGTGTAACGGCGGATAGCTGTCAGCGCTTGCGCTGACTGAGGGAGTGGTTCTGCCGCTTGCCTCAACGCCTAACATACTTTCGCAAATGTAGGGGCGATCTGCGATCGCCCGCCCGCCGCAAACCCATGAAAGATCCGCATTTCCCCACCAGTTAGCCTTGACTACCTCCCCGTCCATATGTTACCATACGCCGGTAAGGGAGTAGTCGGCGCTTAACCGCGGGACGAAGTCAACACCCTGAAGCATTGGCTTCTGGCTTTGTACATTGCGACGAGACTTATCTGTTTCTTTCTACGACAGAAGGGCGGATAGGTCTCGCTTTTTTTGACCGTAACGCCCACAAGGAGGAGATCGCCATGGGCATTCTGGAACTGTTCCTCATCGCTGTTGGCCTGAGCATGGACGCCTTTGCCGTGTCCGTTTGCAAGGGCCTTTCCGTGCGCAAGGCTGAAGTGAAGCACTCCCTGTGCGTGGGTGCCTACTTCGGCGGCTTTCAGGCGCTGATGCCCCTCATCGGCTACCTGCTGGGTACCCAGTTCGAGTCCTTCATCGTCAGCATCGACCATTGGATCGCCTTTGTGCTGCTGGGCTTCATCGGCGGCAACATGATCCGCGAGGCCCTGAGCAAGGAAGAGGAAAAGCTGGACGATTCCTTCTCCTTCAAAACCATGGTCACCCTGGCCATTGCCACCAGCATCGATGCCCTGGCCATGGGCGTCACCTTTGCCTTCCTGCGGGTGAATATCCTCTGGGCGGTGCTGTTCATTGGCGTGATCACCTTTGTCCTCTCTGCCATCGGCCTGAAGGTGGGCAATGTGTTCGGCGCCAAGTACAAGTGCAAGGCCGAGCTGCTGGGCGGCGTGGTGCTGATCCTCATGGGCTGCAAGATCCTGCTGGAGCATCTGGGGATCCTTGGCTGACCTTTTTTCCCATTGGCATATGCCTCAACATATGATACAGTTGACCTGATCCCCTCCACACAAGAAAGGATGAACCACCCATGATACCGGCCCTGATCCTCTTCGCCGTTACCTATGTGCTGATGCTGGTGTTCAGCAAGTACCGTCCCTACATCGCTCTCTGCTCCGCGCTGATCTTCATTCTCACCGGAATGCTGCCCCTGGGCGAGATCCTCCCTTCCATCGACCTGAACGTGATCCTGATGATCGCCGGCACCATGGGCTTGGTAGCGCTGTTCATCGAGAGCCGTATGCCCGAGCTGCTGGCTGACCTGATCATGGAAAAGGTGCCGAATGTGCAATGGGCTGCTGTGGCGCTGGCCATCTTTGCCGGTGTGATCTCCGCCTTTGTGGACAATGTGGCCACCGTGCTGATGATCGCCCCCGTGGCCATGGAGATCTGCAAAAAGCTGAAGGTGAACCCGGTTCCCTTCATCATTGGCATTGCGGTCTCCTCCAACCTGCAGGGTGCCGCCACCCTGGTGGGCGATACCACGGCCATCATGCTGGGTTCTGCCCTGGACATGAGCTTTATGGACTTCTTCTGGTATCAAGCCAAGCCCAGCATCTTCTTTGCGGTGGAGCTGGGCGCGGCGCTGAGCGCGCTGATCCTGTACTTCATCTTCCGCAAGGAAAAGGATCCCATTCCCAAGGGCGCTCCCCGCACCCCTGTGACGGATTACGTTCCTACCTGGCTGCTGGGCGGCGCCATCGTGTTGCTGATCCTGGCCTCCTTCATCCCCAACAAGCCCAGCACCACCAACGGCCTCATCTGCTGCGCGCTGTTTGTGGTGGGTCTGGTGTACAGCTACGCCAAGAAGAAGAGCTTCTCTGCCATCACCGAACCCCTCAAGGGCATCGACTTTGAGACCATCGGCCTGCTGGTGGGCCTGTTCCTGATGATCGGCGGCATCTCCGCCCAGGGCGTCATCGACGCGGCGGCGGGTCTGCTGGCGCAGGCTGGCGGCGGCAATGTGTTCCTGCTCTACACGGTGATCGTGTGGGCGTCCGTGGCCATCTCCGCCTTCATCGATAACATCCCCTACGTGGCCACCATGATCCCCGTGATCGCCTCCCTGGCCGCCACCCTGGGCGTTGACCCCACTCCCCTGTACTTCGGCCTGCTCTCCGGTGCCACCCTGGGCGGCAACTGCACCCCCATCGGTGCTTCGGCCAACATCACGGGCATCGGCATCCTGCGCAAGGCTGGCTGCGATGTGAAGAACAGCGACTTCTTCAAGATCGGCATTCCCTTCACCCTGGCCGCCATTATTCCCGCGTATATTTACATTTGGCTGCTGTATGGTGTGTAAGCCTGCCAAGTAAATCCAAATGAAAACAAAGGAACACCATGCAACAGATTACTTGTTGCATGGTGTTCCTTGTTGTATACCGCCTCCCACACCACTCTCAGGGTTATTGGTGCGCAAGAAAGCAGCTTGAAACATTGCAAAGCGCTGATAAGCACTACATCTTAATCATTATGTCGATGGTCTGGATGAAATCTGGTTAACCACTGTGGTTATCGGCCTGGGTTCCCTCAACCGTTTCACCACCAAGCTCTATGTCTTCGTGCAACTCGCTTGTCGTTGCGACTTCTGAAACAGGTTGTGCAGCAGGCGTTGCGGAAACAACAGGTTCGCTCATGATTTGATCCCACAGCCCCTGATCAACGATACCGGTTTGCGGAAGGTCATAATCCGCCTGGAATGCCTTAACGGCCTTCTCCGTCTTTGAACCGAAATCGCCGTCATCTTCATTTGCTGCAAGGTATCCCAGTTCAATCAAACGCTGCTGCAGTTGACGAACCATTGTGCCTTTCGACCTCTTTTGCAGCATGATTGACTCGGCTGAAGCTGTGGGAGTGGCTGAGGGTTCAGGTGTTGGCGTTGGTGTGGGAGGAGGAGAAGGCGTGGGGGCTTCTTCCTGCCCTTTTCGATAACCGATCTGATATCCATCTTTGTGGCCAGCTTTATATCCCTGCTGATAGAATTCAGACAAGGAGGATTGATCGGCTATTTGTTGTTCCTGTTTCCCGGTTGATACACCTTGCTTGTTGCCCAGCGTGTGTGCTATGACGCCGGTAACGGTAGAGCAGAACACAGCCAGAACCACCGCGCAGCATGCTGCTATGATCATCAAAGAGTGCTTCTGACGCTTGGTCATTTGCATGGATTTCTGTTGCGCGGCAGCAAAGCCGTTCTCATAGCCTTGCTGCTGCCCAGCAAAGAATCCGCTCTCATATGCATCGCTCAGCTGTTTTTCAGTATTCTGCAGAGCGGGCGGGTGTCCTAATAGGGTGGCAAGCTCGTGACTTGTATAAGAAAGCGAGTTTGCTTTCTTGCATGATGTGCATATACTACCAGACAGCGGGCTTCCACAGTATTTACAAATCATTTGTTTCACCGATCCTGTTAGTTTTCTTGTCTGACCAAGTCATATATAGTTTGCGTGCTGCAGTTTGTGAATGTGATAAAATCTGTGGATATTATTTCAACTTTGTGCAGGTCCTGTGTAACGCCATTACTTTCATACCTAATGATTCTATTCTTAATCGACCAAGTGCCGCCTCCTGGGGTATCGGGAAGATTGATTATCGAATAGTGTCCGGTGCCGCTGGACTGCATAATTAAGTCGGGACAGGAAGTCCCCGATGTTTTTACCGACCATGTTCCTAACATAAATTTTCCCAACGTTGCGTAGTTGTACAAAATCAGTTCTTGAGTTTCTTCCCTCCATAGTATTTCCTTTAATTCGTCCATACAGGATTCAGCTCCATCAATATGTGCACGACACAAGGTCAAGTAATCCTCCGCTTCGGAATCAAACCAAAATGCAGATGCACCGACACTGGAAAACTCAGCAGATGCCTGTTTGTATTGCTGAGAATCAAACAAATCAACTCCATAGTAATAATGTAATTGATTCACCTCTTCAGAGTAGAGGTCTTCGTAACGTGGGTATTTTGAAATATAGTAATTCGCTTCTTCCCAGTCATCGTGGATTATTGCATTATTTATGCCTTCCAATATCACCTTTTCAGTATCTTCAAATGAACCCATTTCTATCAAGGAATCAAATATGGACTCAAATAAAAAATCAAATTCTCGGGTATTCCAAACCTCATGTGTAGAACATAGAGTCAGGTATTTCCCACAATCCTTATATTCAGATGAAATACTGGAAAATACATCAAATGCCTCTTCATAGTAGTTCATGCGATACCTTCGGATACCATAGTTATACTGAATAGTTTCCATTTTATCAGGAAATAGAACGTTATAAAATGGAACTCGCATACCAACGTGATAAGCATCGTACCAGTTACCGTGTTCAACATTAGCATCTATATATCCAACTGCATACAGCCAGCATAACAGAACAACAGCAAGGCAACCAGTCAGCCATTTCCAAAGCTTTCTTCCAGTTTTCTTATATTTGAATTCGATGGTACTCTCATCAGCGCGGCCATGGGCATCCACATGCAATAAGCGTTTGCTATCCAGGCACTTATACCCAGCAATTTCTTTGGGTACAACCACCAGCTCAGAACCGGGGGCGATTTTCAGCGTGGTGCTTTCAAGAACCTTACCCTTTGTGTCAACAAAGTTTACACATACCTCAGTCTCGTTGACAGAGACGGGTTGATCCGGTGCGAGTTCATCCAGATAATCGCCAAGGAGATGATACGCCTGGTCATAGCTGATACGGCTATTGGGGTCTTCCCGTAAAAAGCCATTGATCACAGCAGCCAGCTGCGCCGGAATGCTGTGGTGCAAGGTGATGGGCTTATCAAGCAATAGCGCTTCCGCAGCATTTGCACACTCATTGGTATCATAGCTCGGGAGTTCGCCGCACCACATTTTGTGGAGCAAAAGACCCACAGCAAACTTATCAACTGCGCAAGTTAAGCGCACGTCCGCTTCTCCCTCGGATTGCAAAAACACCATGGATTCCGGAGCAAAGTAAACCATATCCCCATGATAGTCATTGACGTTGCGGGGCGGGGCATCTTCAAAAAAGCCACTATCAAAATCAATGATCTTCAGCTGAGGGATTTTCTTTTGATTGTAGGTGATAATGATGTTATCGGGTTTGATGTCGCTGTGAACAATATGGTTGTTCGCAAGATCCCGCATGGCAAGAATCAGGGTGCGCATCAGGATCGTCTTGCGCCGCGGCAAAAGCTGATGGATACTGTTGGAATCGGCGAACGAATCCACATAGTCCGTCACAGCACAGAAATGGCCATTGTAAACAATCAATTCAATGGGCGAAATGAAGATGCCGTTCTGTATCTCATTCAGCTTGTTGTACAAACGCTCTTTGCGTACGCGGAACTGAACGCAGCTTTTCCGCTTGGCATCTACCATAGGAGCAGGCAGATTCTTCGCCGTTTCTTCATCAACAAGCGTCACTTCAAGAAATGACTTAATGAAGTACTTCTGGCCACCTTTTGTTGCAATGCACCAAGTCGATGTGCCTGCCCCTGCATTGACAAACTGTGTCTCCTGTCGATAGCCTTTGATCATCTTGTTCATCGCTCTTCACCCTGCCAATAGTATCCAGTCTTGTATTGGTTCCATGCTGACTCAATCGTTTCATCGGTCATATCTTCTTCGATGGAGCGACAAAGACCGGAAACAAAACGGTGACGCTTTGAGAAATCAGCCTTCAATTGGCCGAATGATGTCCAGCCGTAAAAAGGCATAACCGCGGTTGAATCATCACCGGTGATGTTCTTAATACTGCTAAACAAAGCCTGCTCAAAGCTATCGAAGTTTTCCGCCGACTCCAGGCAATCAAGAACAATCTTCTCAAAGTGCATAGGTGTTTTGACATAGCCAAAAACACCATCGCTTGCGCAAAGAACGGCAAATGGCATTTTAATATGGTATGACAAATGGGTGAGTGAAAAATCCTTGTCGATATTGATTACATTGGTCATCGGAGCACTTACGTATAGATTTTTAAGGGCATCCGGGTTTCCTGCCAGCTCATCTTGCGTTACCTGTTGCAGTCCTTCTCGGGGACGCATAACATATACGCGTGAATCGCCGGCATGAATGACATCAAGATGCAATGTCTGATTGTCTCTGTTGCTTTTCGTAACAACGATCATAGAGCCTGTACAGGGAAGGGTGCGAACCATGGATCCAACAAGGGAACTTTGTTGTCCGTATTGCTTCTCTTGTTTCTGCAGGTTTGATAAAAAAGCCGCTTTCAAATGTGCAACATTTGCCTCATCAATACCTTTACAGCCAGCTATTTTTTTCATCTCAGCATCAAAAACCATGGCACACGTTTGAGATGAAACAAACGCACCCGTTTTGTTGCCGATCCGCTCGTAACGTTTGCTGCCAAGGCCGCCGCAACCGTCAAAGACACCAGCATAGTGTATATCATCTTTTTCAAAAGAATAGCTACAAGCATCTTCGCACTTTTCATCATTGGGGCCGTATACCATTGTGACGAATTGACACAAACTTTCTTGAAGCGACATACGAACACCTCTAGTTTAAATCGAATTGCCAATGGTATCAAGCATACTCTGATAACTGACATCTCCAAGGCCTTTGCCGCTTGCTACAGGCAGCAAAATGGTATTATCCCATTGACGTGCGATCTTGGACCAGTAAGAACAGTCAGGGGCAAACAGGAGAAGTCGTTTTGCATACGGATCCATTTCTCCTGGGAATTGAGGCGTACCCCACATACACAACAATTCTTCATAACTCTTGGGGGCATCCTCTGGATATCCAGGGACAGAGCGTCCATGTCCAAGGTCGTGAGATTCTGCATCTGTAAAAAGGCAGACAATATGACGTTTTTTGTTGTTTCCAGAACACCACTGAGAACGAATTGCAAAAGCCAATGCTTCAAGACCATCTTCAGGGTCATCGCCGCCACCCTCGGCACGGATGCTATTCACACATTGCTTCAGCAACTCAGCCTGATCCGGCATATGGAGAAAGTCACAGCCATAGAAGGCCTCTGCGCCATCTGCTTTGTAATCGCCAAATGCCAATACCCGTACACGAAGATTGGAGATATTCTTTCCTTTCGTCGCCATATCGCGCTTAATATCATCATACAAGCGCAACGCGTTTTCCTTCACGGTATCGATGATAGGGCGCATACTACCCGTTTTATCAATCAGCATACATACATCAACGTCATACATCGTAGATTGTTTTGAATAATTATAATTGCCCATAACTTGATTAACTCCTTCGTCTCTTATCGTTTCATATCGTTATTGGTTAGCATTCGCATGATGCTTGGAATTTCCGGCAATTCCTTATGTACAGTGTGCGAAGTCGCCTCTGGCACTGGAGCGGGTTCGCTCATAGGCGAAGGTTCCGGTAATACAGGCGCGGCAGTCAATGCTTTGCCGCATTCTTCACAAAACATACCGTCTTCTGGGTTTTTCGCACCGCATGCTGGACACTTTTTCCCATGGGCCTCAATCTCTACAATAACGGGAGGTTGCAGAGTTGGTTCGACCGTAACAGCAGGAGGAGTGGGTTCTGGCACCGGGATGACAGGCTTTTCGGATGTCAATTTCTCGCCACATACATCACAGAAGCCCAGACTGGTATCACTTACGGTATGACCATTGGGGCAAAAAAGCCTATCAATAGTTGCACTCGGAATGGAAACCTTATTCATGTCGTATCCGCAATCTTCACAGAATCGGTTGGCTTTGGGATTCTTAGCACCACAATTGGGACACACCTTCGTTGCTGCCATAAGCGTTTTCTCCTTTACTTTCCATATTCTCTGAACCTGAAACGGAAGGGCGGATTCCCGTTGCGCAGAATCAGCGCTTCGCCAATTTTCAAGCTATTTACATCGTAATCTTGAATGACGGTTGTGTCTCTGTATTGCTCAATGACACCTTTCATTTTGTTGCTCGATTCATAACTTGTAACTCTACCATTCGCACCGGCAAGGTTCTTAACAAACTCTCTGCTCTTATAGTCATTCAGTCTGAAACTGACGGTGGTTGAAAAGCCTGATAGCATACTTCTTGCCAGTTCCTCGCCGTACACATGGAAGACTTGTTCAACGTTTTGAACGCCGATAATAAACTTTGTCCCCAAACTTCTGCCGAAATTGACGCCATCATCTATATGCGTCAGTTTGGGCAACAGTCTGAATTCATCTATGAAGAAATAAACATTTCCCTCATTTTTTCTTCGAGAAAGCGCTTCCTTGATTGCAAGATCAAACAATAACTGATAGATTGGACCAAGCACACTACCGATGGACAAATCGTATTCGACAAAGATCACTTTGCCACCTCTTCGCCTTACCAGTTCGCGCATGGATAGCGTTCCCTTTTTTGCGAAGTTGCCGATCAGCACATCTGTAGTTCCTTGCTGCAATTCGCTTAATACGCCCTGGGTTTGGCCTGAAGCAGGATCCTCAATATAGGGAACCATGGCTCTTGTATCTTTAGAAGATTTGAGCAGATCAACAAACGCCCGGGGATCCACCGTTTGCAGCGCGTCAAGCAGCATGGCATTGTCACCGCCGGCAGGGAACTGCTGCTTGTTACGAATGATATACATAATCAATGCACGCAGCAGATCCTTTGCCGCATTCGGGAAAAAAGGCTGCGAGCTGCGCTCTAACTTCTCAGCAAATATCGACTTAACAATTTCAACGGTATTTTCAATGTAACGATCATCAATCGTAATCTCCCTGAATAGGTTCCAATAATTCGCGCCAACACCATCAGTCGCACGCTCATCATTTGAAATCACGATATCGCCTTGTCGATAAAACTGATTATAGTAATCGCCTTTTGTATCAAAAATGAACATGAGGTCGTTGCTTGTCATGAACGAGCGGAGTTTTTGAATTAGGTGATATGTTGCATTTGACTTACCGGCACCGATTGCACCCAGCATGAGGATATGACGGCTCAAAAGACCTTCATCGATAGGCCAAACACCTACATTACCAGAAGGCACAGTGCCGGGAATTGCAAATTTCGCATCTGGAGATGGCGGAGGACATTGATTTTCTATGGATTCGCCATAAATAATCTGTTCCCTAAGCATCAAAACACATCCTTACGATATTACATAGATACATTGTTCTGCTCAGCATTGCGTTGCGTGTTGCTTTGATCATTAGTCGAATCAGAACTGCGCGGGACGTTGTTCCAGAAGCCTGAAGCGTTTGATTGATCTGATGCCATACTATGCTGTGGCGCTGGAGTTTCGTCAGACTCCTGTTTAGGAATTGAGGTATCTTGTTTCTGCTGGTCTTCCCTTTCCGATTCCTTTGCAGCATCTTCATTGGTTTTCTTGTTATCAAGCTCGCTCTTTTTGTTTGGCTCACTCGATGCATCGTTGCGGGAAGCATAATCCCACACATTTGAATTGTTGTGTGAGTTTTCTGGCTCTGTGTCATGCTGAGAACGCGAACTATCATTGGTCACCTGCTCCGAAGCTGCGGGAGGCCGCCTTTGTTCGCTTTCGGATGCAGTTTCCTTTAGGGCCTCTCCATTGGTTTTTTTGTCGCCATATTCCGGCTGCTTACTCTGATTGTCGGGGAGATCCATGTCATGTGGTTCATTGTTTTGTGCTTCTGATCCGCTCTGTGCGGGCTGAGATTCCATATGACGCGAAGCCTCTGACGCGTTTTTTGCTTCGGTCTCAGAAGCAGAATTCTTTTGATTTGGTTGATTGGGTTCTTCTGGAAATTGTGTTTTGTTGTCTTCAAAGGGAGCGGAAGATTCCGCGTCTGCTAACGGCTGCGCCTTGGGTTCAGCAGCAAAGTCCTCAGCATTGGCACGGAAACCAATTTTTTGCGATTTTTCAGGGTGGTTGTGTTTCGATTGATCGTAATCCTCATGTCTGCGCTGCCCTGATTGATCCAGTTCAGGCGTTGAATGATGATATTCCTCTTGTGAAGAATCGTATTTATCGGAAAGTTTATTGATCGGTTGTTCGGGGATTTGTCCATCTTCTGCAGGGATTACTTCTCCGGTATACTCATCGAATCGTCCGTTTGGATTTACACTACGTGGGTTTCCGCCGTGGACGCCTTCGAAGTGAGCAATGCTGGGCATGAGCTGAATATTATCAGGATCACCTGCATATTCCGGATAATCCTTTACATTCATCATGTGGGATCCTTCAAACCCGGTTACCTTGCCATACTCTAGCATTTCTGCTTGTTGCGCAACTGACCAGTTGCGTGTGCCGCGGCCATCACGAACCAATTTTACTTCGCGTGACCATGCGCTGTTAACCGCGCGTTTCCTGGATGATGAAGTTGATTCATTTGGTTTTTTTGCGGAATAATTTGGCATATCAAGTTGTTTCTCATACGGACAACTATCGCGAAGCAAATCACTCGCATCCCAAAAATGACCGACATAAGCATCGAATTCTTTGTCTGGTCCAGCATTGCTATTCAAAGCTTGAAAGCACTTCTGCTCGTTGACCCAACTCTCCTCAAGTATACTTTGCTGTTCTGGCGACAAATGCCCCCAGGCGCTTAAACCTAAACTCCGGTCCTCTTCAAAGCGCTTCTGCGCCATATCATACACTTCACGGTTTGTGTATACTTTGTTCGCTGTGCTTGAAGCACCAAGCTGCTTTACCTGTTCTATTTCTGGCTGCCAGGAGCATGTTTCGTTTGCCCATTGCTCAAAGGCAGGATTATAAGAAGCAGAAATATGATTGGATGCTGATGCTGCATTCATTTCAGGCATCGTTTCTGCGGAATTCAAGGTTTCTATTTGGTTTTGAGAAAGAATGGCTTCTCTTTCCATGTCCAGCAGCATACATTGCCGTTCTGAAAAGTCACGTGCATCTTTTTCGGTAAAGTTGTTGAAATATGCTTGATAGTTTTCTTCGGGAGAAATGTTGTTGAAAAAGCCATCCTGAAATTGTTTTAAGATCGGCTGAGGGAAGCCTGTGTTGTTATCAATGCAATCGTGCTGATAGGCATGCCTTCCCTCGTGATAGAGAGTGTCTAATGCATCGTTAACATCGTCAATTGCGGCAAATGAAATATGCAAGTTGGTAGGATCATCATGATTGTAAAAACCATAGTATCCAGGTGCCATTTCTTCAAGAACGACATTGCGCGCGCGTCGTCCTTCGGTGGCGGCAATTCTGTTTTCCAGTACCTGCAGAACATTTCTCTTTTCTGAAAGCAGTAAGGGTTGCCAGTTGGATTCGGTGGTTAAGCGAACCGCTTGCTCGTAGTCCATCATCATCACCGAAATCCTTTCAGCATCTTTTTTGCAACCAGAGGCTCTTTTTTGAGCAGCTCAATAGCAAGCAAGGCCGATGGATAACTCATCCGATCCGTCAACTGAACAGCATCATATCCTTCTGCGGAAACAGGAGTCATTTCGCGCAAAGCAAGCCAACGCATCAATGCTTTTCGAATATCATCATCCTGAATGGCGAGCAAATCATCACTGGTAACTTCAGCGGAATACCTGCTATACTTCAACTCATCCATCAGGATTTTAATAATCTGCTCCCTCATTCTAGATTCGCTCCCTCGTCATGAATCAGTTGCATTCCTGGCAAGCCATGATCATTTGGTCCACTTTTCAATGGCTGCATCACCATATGTACGCAAGTCAAAAATACAAGCGCCTGCTTCAGCGATGCTCTTGCGGGTATCGCCAGTTGCGCGAGGCTGGAAAACGACGCCATTCGTCAATGCCGTTTTTCCGTTAACATTGATACCAGTTACCAGGGATTGATGATCACTGCCCATTCCAGTAATGCCGAAAGTCATATACGGAAACAGACAGCTTATCAACATAATTACGAGACCAAAGACTAACAGGAAAATAGTCATACCGTTAAACGAAGAATACCTCATCATACTGGAAAAAAGATTTCCATAAAGCACAGAACCCAGTGCAAACACCAGACCAACAATGAATACGGGTATATTCATTCCGCGGCCAATGCTACCGCTGAGGCCATGCACCGATTCCAAGTTGAGTTCTTCGATTTTGTTGTGAGACAGGCAAAGGAAGGAATAGGATTCCTTAAGGATAACGCGCTTGTTGGTCACGATCAGACGAACATCACCACAGCCCATGGGGTATTTACCCAGGAGATACTCTTTCACCTTTTGCTCGCCTTCACCAAGAGCGATTTCGTCAAGATGCGCCACGGTGGAGTACGACAGTTTGGAAGGTTTAATAGCCGGTTTTGTTTCCGGTGCTATCCCTGTTCCAGCGCAAGTACAATGTTCGATCAAATTGCCACACTTACCACAAAACTTACCCATAAATTGAACCTCCTTCTTTTGTACCAAAAAATAGGAATGCTGTGTTAGCTTTGCGTATCATGTATATAACATGAAAAAAGCAAATGTTTACAATGCCATGTTGAGCAATACGGAACGCATTATACCATTTATTACTATAGCACACGTGTCGGTAAAAGTCTACAATTTAGTCTCTAAGTGGTAGTTGATAGCTGCCCTCTGAATAACAGCGTCCCCTGGTATTTCTTGTGTACTTTTGTTGACGCGGGGCGAGAGATTTTTTATAATAGAGCAATACCGATTCAGGAAGGAGGCGGCATGATGGCCAAGTTGACCATTGCTGCGGAGACCTGCAAGGGCTGCGGCCTGTGTGCAGATGTTTGCCCCAAGAAGCTGCTGGCGCTGAGCCACGACATCAACAGCAAGGGCTATCACCCCATTGCCATTACCGATCAGGAGAAGTGCATTGGCTGTGCGTTCTGCGCCCGGATGTGTCCTGATGCTGTTATCACCGTTGAGAAGTAATTGTTAGGAGGTTATCTCCATGGGTCAGAAAATGCTCATGAAGGGCAATGAGGCCATTGCCGAGGCCGCCATCCAGGCTGGATGCCGGTTCTTCTTCGGCTACCCCATCACGCCCCAGAACCAGATCCCCGAATATATGTCCAAGCGTTTGCCCAAGGTGGAGGGCGGCTGCTTCCTGCAGGCTGAAAGCGAAGTGGCGGCCATCAACATGGTGTATGGTGCCGCTGGCGCCGGCGCCCGTGTAATGACCTCCTCCTCCAGCCCCGGAATCTCCCTGAAGCAGGAGGGCATCAGCTACATCGTGGGTGCCGAGCTGCCCTGCGTTATCGTGAACATGGTGCGCGGTGGCCCCGGCCTGGGTTCCATCCAGCCCGCCCAGAGCGACTATTATCAGTCCACCCGCGGCGGCGGCCACGGCGACTACCGTATGCTGGTGCTGGCGCCTTCCTCTGTGCAGGAAGCGGTTGAACTGACCCAGCAGGCCTTCGACCTGGCGGACAAGTACCGCAACCCTGTGCTGGTGATGGGCGACGGCCTCATTGGCCAGATGATGGAGCCGGTGGAAATGCCGGAGTACGTTAAGCCCGAGCTGCCCGAAAAGACCTGGGCTGCCACCGGCTGGAAGCCCGGCTGCGGCCGCGAGCGCGCCATCATCAACAGCCTGTACATCGACCCCAGCGTGCTGGAGCAGCACAACCGCAAGCTGTTTGCCAAGTATGCGGTGATGGAGCAGGAAGAGTGCCGCTGGCAGGAGGAAATGGTGGACGACGCGGATTATGTGATCGTGGCTTATGGCACCACCGCCCGTATTGCCCGCAGCGCCATGCGCAAGCTGCGCGAGAACGGCCTCAAGGTGGGCCTCATCCGTCCCATCACCCTGTGGCCCTTCCCCAATGCTCCCATCCAGAAGGCCGCCGAACACGCCAAGGCCTTCCTGACCGTGGAAATGTCCATGGGTCAGATGGTGGACGACGTGCGCCTGGCCGTGAACGGCAAGAAGCCTGTGGAATTCTACGGCCGCACCGGCGGCATCGTGCCCACGGTGCGCGAGATCGTGGAGCAGATCGAGAACATGGCAAAGGAGGCGAAGTAAGATGGCAGTCGTTTATGAAAAGACCAAGATGCTCACCGACAAGCCTCTGCACTATTGCCCCGGCTGCACCCACGGCATCATCCACCGCCTGGTGGCCGAGGCCATCGACGAGCTGGGCGTGCAGGACAAGGCCATTGGCGTTGCGCCCGTTGGCTGCGCCGTGTTCGCCTATGATTACTTCAACTGCGATATGATGGAAGCCGCCCATGGCCGCGCCCCGGCTGTGGCCACCGGCTGCAAGCGCGTGAACCCCGATAACGTGGTCTTCACCTATCAGGGCGACGGCGATCTGGCCTCCATCGGCGCGGCGGAGATCACTCACGCGGCCACCCGCGGCGAGAATATCACCGTGATCTTCGTCAATAACGCCATTTATGGCATGACCGGCGGCCAGATGGCGCCCACCACCCTGCCCGGCCAGGTCACCACCACCAGCCCCTATGGCCGCGACCCCAACCATTGCGGCTACCCCATCCGCGTCAGCGAAATGCTGGCCACCCTGGATGGCCCCGCCTACATCGCCCGCGTGTCCGTGCATGATGTAAAGCACATCATGGAGGCCAAGAAAGCCATCAAGAAGGCCTTCCAGATGCAGATCGAGGGCAAAGGCTTTGCGTTGGTGGAGGTGCTGTCTTCCTGCCCCACCAACTGGGGTATGACGCCCCAGGAAGCCCTGAAGTGGCTGCAGGAAAACATGATCCCCCAGTATCCCCTGGGCGTGAAGAAGGAGGTCGAGTGAGATGGAAGCTCAATTCCTGATTGCCGGTTTCGGCGGACAGGGCGTGCTGCTGATCGGCCAGCTGCTGGCCAAGGCTGCCATGCACGACGGCATGAACGTCTCCTGGATGCCCTCCTACGGCCCTGAAATGCGCGGCGGCGAAGCCAACTGCGCCGTGGTGGTTTCCGATGAACCCATCGGCAGCCCCCTGGTCACCGAGCCGCCCATTGCGGTCATCATGAACAAGCCCTCCATGCTGAAGTTCGCTCCCTCCATGGAAGAGGGCGGCCTGATGCTCTACAATTCCTCCCTGATCGACATCGAGCCTGACCGCAAGGATATTACCGCCGTGGCCATCGACTGCAACGGCATTGCGGAAAAGCTGGGCAACGCCCGCACCGCCAACATGGTCATGCTGGGCGCCATCATCCAGCGCACCGGCGTTATCTCCATCGATAGCGCCATGGAAGCCCTCAAGGCTACCTTCGGCCCCAAAAAGGAACACCTCCTGCCCATCAACCGTGCCGCCATGGAAGCCGGCGCGGAAGCGGCGAAGTGATGTGACGAGTGCGAGATGCGAGAGGGCGGCTTTTTCTGAGAAAAAGCCCCCTCTCGCGCTCTCCCCGAAAAAGCGGCGACTTTGGGCATAGAAAAAGCACTTCTCCGAAGGATTCCAAAGGGCGATCGGAAAGCCCTTTGGTCGCCTCCGCAGAGGCGAAATTCTCTTTGTTTGTCTGAAAAGACAGACTTTTTTGTTTTTGGAGAAGGAGTTTGGTCTGCTCACGCAGAATGAGAACATATGTTCTTTTTTCAAGGAGGATGAACCATGGGCGTTTATGATATGTGTCCGGTGCTGCGCAGCGCCAACTTTACCCTGCGTCTGGTGGAAATGGCAGACGCGCCGGGGCTGCTCCGCGTTTACAGCGACGAACAGGCGGTGCCGCTGTTCAACAGCGACAACTGCAACGGCGACGACTTCCACTACACCACCCTGGCGCGTATGGAGCAGGCCATCGATTTCTGGCGCAAGTCCTATTTTGAATGGAAGTGCTTCGTCCGCTGGACGATCCTGGCGGGGGAGGAACCCATCGGCACGGTGGAGCTGTTCCACCGCTTGGCCGAGGATGCCTTCAACCACCATGGCCTGCTGCGCCTCGACCTGCGCTCCGATTACGAGACGCTCCCCGCCTTAACCGAACTGCTGGCGCTGCTGCATCAGCACGCCTACGCGTTGTTCGATTGCCCCATCCTGGCCACCAAGGCGCCTGCTTCTGCGGAAACCCGCTGCGAAGCCTTGCGACAGAGCGGGTACATCCCCTCATCCAGCAAGATCGTTGGGCATGATGGGACGGAGTATGGGGAGTATTGGGTGCGTTCTGAGCAATGATGTTGCTCTTGCAGCGTTACTTCTCTGCATTCAGCGCCAGCTTGCAGAACAGATCCTCAAAGATGTACCGCTGGTCGATCTCCTCATACACGCGAATTTGACGGTTCTCCGGGCAGTCCACATACACGCCGCCTTCGCCGAAGCGGGGCGCGGGCTGCATTCTGTAGCGGCCGCAGCCGGGGTTCAGCGCCAGGCCGATGGCCGGCTGATCACCGATCACCCAGCTCTCGCCGGTGATCCACTCCGCGTCCTTGCCATAGGCCATCATCTGCTCAAACAGATACTCGCCCACCTTGCCGCAGGGACGCACCTTGTGTTCCAGCTCCGCATAGCCGATCTGCATCTGGGTGTAGGTACCCATGGGGACCTGCCACACCTCCAGCTGGGAGGAAAACACCGCGTTGGCCGCATGGTAGTCGTTCACGGAGTTGAACTCCCACCCGCCCTTGGGATAGAACCCGCCGCCGATCCAGATGCAGATGAACCTGTCCTGGATCTCCGGGCATTTGTTGATGGCCGCGGCCACATTGCTCAGCGCGCCCTGGCACAGAACGTACAGCGGGTGGGGATCGTCCTTCAGCGCCTCCTGGATGATGAAGTCCGCTGCCTCGCACTCCGGCGCGGCGGTCTCGCATTCCAGGGGATCCGCGCCGTGCAGCACGGGCATATCATGGATGTCCATCACGTCCAGCAGATGCAGGATGGCATCATAACTCTTCTGGGCAGAGCCAGGCACGCCAAACTGCTCGGCCAGGATACCCTTCACCATGAACCGGGGCGTCAGCAGGCCATGAACGATGGCATAGGGATCATCTGCCTCGCAGGCGGCATCCGTATCGATGATCACCCGCAGGCGCTTCTTTTCCTGAACAGCAAAACGATACGCCATAAGGATACTCCTTTTTGCATTTTTTCTTATTATATCACACCAATATGACCCTGCAAAGGGGTTGACAGAGCGGTTCAAAATCGTTACAATAGTTTTGATCGGCTGTAGGAAGGTGCAGTTTGCACTTGTCCGGGCTGTTTTCGATAGAAATCCCCGCTCATTTGTTATCGCTTCCCTTGCGGAGCGTCGTTTTTCGGCGGCTGACCCAGCATGGATCAGTCGGCTGCATAGAAATTGCGCGAAGGGCGCATTGTGTCCTTTTATGTAGTTTTTGTGAGGCGCGGCAGGCTCTTTTTTCGGCAGGCCGTCGGGAAAAGTTCAAAAAAAGCGGACGGAAGTCCATCAGCATGAAAGCAGCTACAGCCGTGCGGAAGTTTTTCTTCTGCACGGCTTTTGGCCGTTCCCAACAGAATTTTGAAGCAAGATTAAAAAGGAAAAGGAGGGAAACAGTTTGCATCCTATCGTATGGATTTTGATCGCTCTGGCGGCTGCTGCCATCGGCTTTGTGGCCGGTGGTGCCTACCGCAAGAACGTAACCGAAAAGAAGATCGGCCGCACGGAAGAATACGCCAAGCATCTCTACGAAGACGCCGTTCGCAAGGCGGACGAGTACAAGAAGGAAAAGGTGCTGGAGGCCAAGGAAGAGATCCTGAAGGCCAAGGCTGAAAACGACCGCGAAAAGGCTGAAAACGAGCGTGAAATGCGCGAGCGCCGCAACGAAGTGCAGCGCAACGAGCGCCGACTGATCCAGCGCGAAGAGACCCTGGACAAGAAGGCCGACAACATGGAAGCCCGCGAAGAAAGCCTGAACAAAAAGCAGGCCGAGATCCAGAAGCTGCAGGAAGAAGCCGAGGCGCTGCTTGCCAAGCAGACCAGTGAGCTGGAACGCATTGCCGCCATGACCCAGGACGAAGCCAAGCAGATCATTGTGGAGCGCGTGCAGAAGGACGCCTTCCACGATGCCGCCGCCATGGTGCGCGACATTGAAGCCAAGGCCAAGGAAGAGGGCGAAAAGAAAGCCCGCAACATCATCGCCCTGGCCATTCAGAAGTGCGCTGCCGACCACGTGGCCGAGTCCACCGTGTCCGTCATCGCCCTGCCCAACGATGATATGAAGGGTCGCATCATCGGCCGCGAAGGCCGCAATATCCGCGCCCTGGAAACCGCCACCGGCGTTGACCTGATCATCGACGATACCCCCGAAGCTGTTATCGTGTCCGCCTTCGACCCCGTCCGCCGCGAGATCGCCCGCATTGCCGTGGAGAAGCTCATCATGGACGGCCGCATCCACCCCGCCCGCATCGAGGAAATGGTGGAAAAGGCTCGCAAGGAAGTGGACAACCAGATCCGCGAAGCCGGCGACAACGCCGTGTTCGAGACCCAGCAGCATGGCATCCATCACGAGCTGGTCAAGCTCCTGGGCCGCCTGCGCTACCGCACCTCCTATGGTCAGAACGTGCTGAAGCACTCCATCGAGGTCAGCCACCTGGCTGGTCTGATGGCTGCCGAGCTGGGCGCCGACGTCCAGCTGGCCAAGCGCGCAGGCCTGCTGCATGATATCGGCAAGGCCGTTGACCACGAGGCCGAGGGCACCCACGTGACCCTGGGCGGCGAGCTGGCCCGCAAGTATCACGAGAGTCCCGACGTGATCCACGCCATTCTGGCCCACCACAACGATGTGGAACCCCAGACCGTGGAAGCCGTGCTGGTGCAGGCTGCCGATGCTATCTCCGCTGCCCGTCCCGGCGCCCGCCGCGAGAGCCTGGAGAACTACATCAAGCGTCTGGAGAAGCTGGAGGAGATCGCCAACAGCTTCGACGGCGTGGAGAAGTGCTTCGCCATCCAGTCCGGCCGCGAGGTTCGCATCATGGTTAAGCCCGACGACGTGACCGACGAGGGAACCAAGATCCTGGCCAAGGAGATCGCCAAGCGCATCGAGAAGGAAATGGAGTATCCGGGTCAGATCCGCGTGAACGTGATCCGCGAGACCCGTTCCACCGAATACGCCAAGTAATCCCCCATCCCCGCTGGAAACCCAGTGGGGATTTTCCTTTACCACATGACAGAGAGGAAGACCATCATGAAGCTGACCGCACTTCCCTGCCTTTGCGCAGATGTATTCGACGGCACCGGGGAGATCCGCCCCGGCGGCGAGGCGCTGAACTTTGCCGCCCACGCCTGCACCTTCGCTGGCATGGAGGTGACGCTGCTGGGCGTGATCGGCCAGGATGCATATGGTCAGGCCATTCTGGACGCGCTGGCGGACAGACCCATCAACACCCGACACATCCGCATCGACCCCACCCAGACCACCGCCAACAACTACACCTATCTCACCCCGGAAGGCGACAGGTACTACAAGCCTGACTCGTGGAATGGCAGGATCCTGGAGGATATCCGCCTGACGGAGGAAGAACGCCGCATCATCGCAGCCTCCGATGTGGTGTTCATCCATTTCTGGGCATCCTGCTTTCAGGAAGTGCTGGCGCTGAAGAAGCAGCATGGCTTCAAGCTGGCGGTGGACTTTGATGTGTACCGCGACTTTACGCACATGGCCAAGCTTGCCCCGGATATCGATTTCTTTATGATCAGCGGCGAGGAGGCCCTGCTGCACCACTTCCGCGACTATTCTGCCTGCCATGACGGGCTGTTCAATATGTCCCTGGGGGCAGCAGGCAGCGTGACCTATCATCGCGGTCAGGAATACCGGGTGACAGCCGAAAAGGTGGAGGCCATTGTGGATACCACCGGCTGCGGCGACAGCTACCACGCCGGTCTTGTCTGCTCCTATATGCTCCATGGGGATATTACCAAGGCTATGCAAGCCGGTTCCCGCATCGCTGCTGTGACCCTAAGCCACTTCGGCGGCTTCTGATCCACGCAAAAGCCCTCTGCTCAATAAGGCAGAGGGCTTTCGCTATCTCATGCATGTGTTCAAGGCGCTTATCATCCGCGCCAGGTTTTCCTCCAGCGGCCGGGTGCCGTCCAGGGTGATCACCGGGCAGGGCATATCCGCCAGGCTGGCCTCCACCATGGCTGGCTCCCGCTGGCTGACCAGCGCCCGGAAGCTCTCCTGCTTCTCATACATATCGCCGCCCGGCAGCGCCCGCTGGCCAAACCGCCGCACCTCCCGCTGCCGGATGCGCTCCAACCGCGTTTCCAGCGGCACCTGCAAATAGAACACCACGCCGATGCGGCTGCGCAGCGCCTCTCGCCAGTTCAGCTTCACGCAGGAAAGCACGAACCGCGGATGCGCCTCCATGTCCTGCAGGAGCGCCGCCTCCACTTGCACCTGATCCCGCTGGGCGGTGTAGGGCTGCTGCGCCGTTTCCTGCACCTGGGTATGCTCCAGCGCCCATTGCCGGTGCGCCTTTTGCTGCGGAAAGTAGTAGTCCTCCACGTCCATCTCAAAATACCCCAGCTCTCTGGACAAAAGATGGTTCAGCGTGGACTTCCCGCTGCCGTTCAGCCCCACAATGGCAATGCCCTGCACCATGGTATGCACCTCCCCTGCGCATCCATCATAGCACACATGGAACCACATTCTCAATTCCGAATTACGCATTCCGAATTCCGAATTATTTTTCTTGCCTTTTGGCAAACAAAATGCTATACTTACTTTACTATCGTTATGAACGGGAACGCGCTGGATGCTGTCGCCCCAAGAGAGCCGCTGGTTGGTGCAAAGCGGCGGGACAGAAAAGCGCCGCTCGCCCGGGAGCGAACCGGTTTTCCGGCGGCTGCGTCCGTTACAGCGCAATGAGTGGCCTGCGGCTTCGCAGGCAAGCAGAGTGGTACCGCGAAACACACGTTTCGTCTTTGCAAGGAGCAGGGGCGAAGCGTTTTTTCTATCCTGCTTACATCCACAGGTTAGCAAAAGGGAGGCAATCATCATGGAGTTTCAGGCTTACGATCCCAAACGAATTGAGCCGAAATGGCAGAAGATCTGGGCGGAGACCCACGCCTTTGAGGCGCTGGACGACCACACCATGCCCAAGTTCTTTGGCCTGATCGAGTTCCCCTACCCCTCCGGCAATGGCCTGCACGTGGGTCATCCCCGCTCCAACACGGCCATGGACATCATTGCCCGCAAGCGCCGTATGCAGGGCTACAACGTGCTGTTCCCCATCGGCTGGGACGCCTTTGGCCTGCCCACCGAGAACTACGCCATCAAGAACAACATCCACCCCGCCATCGTGACCAAGAAGAACGTGGATCACTTCCGCGAGCAGCTGCAGAAGATCGGCTTCTCCTTCGACTACAGCCGCGAGGTGGACACCACCGATCCCGACTACTACAAGTGGACCCAGTGGATCTTCCTGAAGCTGTTTGAGCACGGCATGGTCTTCCGCGACAAGACCCTGGTCAACTACTGCCCCACCTGCAAGGTCGTCCTCTCCAACGAGGACAGCCAGGGCGGCAAGTGCGACATCTGCCATGGCGACGTGGTGCAGCTGCCCAAGGACGTGTGGTACCTGCGCATCACCAAGTATGCCGACAAGCTGCTGGAGGGCCTCAAGTCCGTTGAGTATCCCGAGAACATCGCTCAGCAGCAGGTGAACTGGATCGGCAAGTCCACCGGCGCGTTCGTGAACTTCGCTGTGAAGGGCACCGACGAGAAGCTGGAGATCTACACCACCCGCCCCGACACCCTCTTCGGCGTCACCTTCATGGTCATGGCCCCCGAGCATCCCATGATCGACAAGTATGCCGACCGCATCGCCAACATGGACGCCATCCGCGCCTATCGCGAGGACTGCGCCAAGAAGACCGAGTTCGAGCGCACCCAGCTGGTGAAGGACAAGACCGGCCTGAAGATCGAGGGCATCAGCGGCATCAACCCCCTCACCGGCAAGGAAGTGCCGATCTTCATCTCCGACTATGTGATGATGGGCTACGGCACTGGTGCCATCATGGCTGTGCCTGCCCACGACCAGCGCGACTGGGAGTTTGCCAAGAAGTTCGGCATCGACATCATCCAGGTCATCAAGGGTGGCGACATCGAGAAGGAAGCCTACACCGGCGATGGCGAGATGATCAACTCCGATTTCCTCAACGGCTACACCAACAAGAAGGACTCCATCGAGCGCGTGCTGGAAGAGATCGAAGCCAAGGGCTATGGCCGTGCCGGTGTGCAGTACAAGATGAAGGACTGGGCCTTCAACCGTCAGCGCTACTGGGGTGAACCCATCCCGCTGATCCATTGCCCCCATTGCGGTGTGGTGGCCGTTCCCTATGAAGAGCTGCCCCTGCGCCTGCCCGAGGTGGAGGACTTCCAGCCCGGTACCGACGGCAAGTCCCCCCTGGCCCGCATTGAGAGCTATGTGAACTGTACCTGCCCCAAGTGCGGCGCCGCTGCCCAGCGCGAGACCGACACCATGCCCCAGTGGGCTGGTTCCAGCTGGTACTTCCTGCGCTATTGCGATCCCCACAACACCGAGGCCTTTGCCTCCAAGGAAGCCCTGGACTACTGGATGCCCGTTGACTGGTACAACGGCGGCATGGAACACGTGACCCGTCACCTGCTCTACAGCCGCTTCTGGCATCAGTTCCTCTACGATATCGGCGAGGTCTCCTGCCCCGAACCCTACATCAAGCGTACCGCCCAGGGCCTGATCCTGGGTACCGATGGCGAGAAGATGTCCAAGTCCCGCGGCAACGTGGTGAACCCCGACGACATCATCGACGATATCGGCGCTGACGCCTTCCGCCTGTACGAGATGTTCATGGGCGCCTTCGACCAGGCGATCCCGTGGTCTACCAACGGCGCCAAGGGCTGCCGCAAGTTCCTGGATCGCGTGTGGCGCCTGCAGGAAATGCTGGTGGACAGCGACACCTATTCCGAGAAGCTCATGGCCATGATGCACGAGACCATCAAGAAGGTCTCCCTGGACTATGAGGCCATGAAGTTCAACACCGCCATCGCCGCCATGATGACCCTGGTGAACGAAATGTACGCCGCCGGCTCCGTCACCAAGGCCGAGCTGAAGACCCTCATCCAGCTGCTGAACCCCGTGGCTCCCCACATCACCGAGGAAATGTGGGAGCGCAACGGCTTTGGCTCCGGCATGATGCGCGCCCCCTGGCCCCAGTGGGACGAGGCCGCCATGGTGAAGAGCGAGATCGAGATCGCCGTACAGGTCTGCGGCAAGGTTCGCGGCCACATCATGGTGCCTGCCGACCTCACCAAGGAGCAGGCCGAAGCTACCCTCGCCTCCCACGAAGGCGTGCAGCGCTTCCTGGCCGGCAAGAACCTGGTCAAAGTTATCTACGTCCCCGGCCGCCTGGTCAACTTCATCGCCAAGTAACCAGAGGGGCTTTGCCCCTCTGGACTCCCCTGCGCAGGGGCTCTGCCCCTGCACCCCGCGAAGGGTCTTCGACCCTTTCGAAACCCATGCGGGGAGGGCGGGGATGGGTGATCTTCGAGAAGGGGTCACGGCGCGAATACGGTCGCGCCGCGACGCCGGGACATATCTTGGCTCCCCCTCCGGGGGAGCTGTCAGCGCTTGCGCTGACTGAGAGGGCTGCGCCACTTGTTCCAACGCACCTCATCCGCCCAGTTTCTTTTGTAAATTTCTCCATGCCAAGGAAGAACAGCGGTCTCACCTGCGTTATGTAGGTGAGACCGCTGCAAAATACTGTGAAGAGGTGAAATGTCCTCATGAAACGATTCCTGATCCTTCTGGTGACGATGCTCCTGTGCATCGCCCCGGCCTATGCCGCGGAGGATGTTTTCACCGTGGATGCCCAGTCCATTGCCGAGGATGCCTGGGATGAAAGCTTCATCGCCTCCTCCCTCACCTCCGACCGCAGCTATCTGCGGGTCACCAGCGCCCTGGTGGAAGATGCCCAGGTCACCCTGAGCATTGCGGGAGAGAATGGCTCGCTGGTCTATCAGCGGGACTACGGGGTGTGCAGCGGACGCTTCCGCTCCGAGGATATCTACCTGCGGCTCACCGGCAGCCAAACCACCTACCATGTATCCCTGTGGATCGGCGACAGCGGCTACAGCTTCCCCCTGCGCCGGGTGATGCCCCGTCTCACCGGGAACGCCGCCTGCTCCGTGGGTTATCCGCTGGATCGTCTCAGCGGTGCCAACACATGGAAATCCGCCACCCTGCTGGATGTGAATGCCCTGGAGGGCAGCTCCCTCACCGTTCCCCTCCACGCCAGCGGCGCCTATGAGATCGGCACGGTGACCTTCACCGTCTCCGGCGGCAGCCTCACCGTCAGCGCCGCCATCAGCGATGGTGTGGACGGCAGCATTGATCAATCCACCGTCTATGTGGCCACCACCGCCCTGGAGGCCGAAAAGCTGGGCAAGAAGAACTTCCCCGGCACCACCACCAAGCTGAACAAAACCGTGGATCTGCAGGGTACGCCCTACGCCGCGGTGTATGTAAACCTCACGGTGTCCTTCTCCCCCGCGGATGTCCCCGGCAGCCCCGCCGTGACGCTGGATGGCCAGGACGCCACCTGGCAGCGGATGCTGACGGAAACCGCCAACGAGGCCATTGGCTAAACGCAAGAACCCCGGAAAGCAATTGCTTTCTGGGGTTTGCTTTTTTATTGCTTGTCCGGGTCGAATCGCAGCCGGTAATCGCAGCAGGCATCGCCCTCGCCAATGGCTGTGGTACGGGTATACCGGATGTACTTGAAGCCCGTCATATAGGCCTTGTCCATGGCGCAGACCACCGCCGCCACCTCCGGCACGCCCAGCCGCACCGCCGCCCTGTGCAAGGGGCAGGCCAGGATGTCCACCCCCACCAGCTCCCGGCTTTCGCTGACGATGCGCCGCTCATAGCCCTTCTCCGGGCTGGACATGGTGCGCATGAGCCGGGGCATCTGGCTCCACAAAAGCCGCGACACCCCAGGAACAGAGGTCACCCCGTGGATCACCCGGCCAATGCGTTTGCCCATGTCGGCAGCGTATTGCTTCAGCAAGGGCAGGGTTTCCGGCGCGGTGAGATAGATCGCCGCCGCAGGCAGGATCATCATGCGGGAGTCGCTGTCCAGGTCGGCGCAGATTTTTTCCAGCTCCGTCAGGCGGAGGGAGGCGTCAGCCCAAACACGCTGCGCCACCTCTTCGCCAAAGCGCTCGGCCAACAGAGTCTTGAATCCTTTATAAATAAAGGATTTGTTCAGCTCACTCATAGATGGGATAATCCTTCCCCTCGCGGATCATGACGGGGATGATGCCAATGGGCGCAGGCACGGTGACGAACTGGCCACCCTCGTAGACCTGCTTGGTGTTGGCGTCCGTCCACTTGCAGCCAGCAGGCAGGTACACCTTGCGGGTCTCCGCGCCAGCCTCCACAATGGGCGCCACCAGCAGATCGGGGCCGAACATGTAGCAGTCCTCCACGTCAGCGGCGGTCTTGTCGGTGGGGAAATCGTAATACAGGGGACGCATGACAGGCGCGCCGGTCTCGTGGGCGGCCTGCATCAGGCTGCGGATATAGGGGCGCAGGCGCTCACGGATGAACAGGTACTTGGTGAGGATCTCGTACACTTCCTCGCCAAAGCTCCACACCTCGTTGTCCTGGCCGGAGGTCAGCTGGCGCACATTGTTGATGAACTCCACCTCACGCTCGTGCCAGGGGCTGCGCTCGCCGTGCATACGGAACACCGGGCAGAAGCAGCTCCACTGGAACCAGCGCACCAGCAGCTCCCGGAAGGCCGGGTCGTCGATGACGCCGCCCAGGAAGCCGCCGATGTCACTCGTCCACCAGGGGATGCCCGCCATGCCCATGCTCAGGCCCGCCTGCACCTGCTCCCGCATGGAGCGGAAGGAGGAGTGGATGTCGCCCGACCAGGTCAGCACGGCATACTTCTGGCTGCCCGCCCAGGCGCAGCGCACCAGGGACATGATGTCCTTCTCGCCCACGGACTTCAGTCCATCATAGAAGCCCTTGGCATAGCCCACGGGATAGGTGTTGGTCACCTGCATGGCAGGGCCTGCCCAATAGCGGTAGTTGTCGAAATCGTAGGAGCATTCCGGCTCGGCCTCGTCCAGCCAGAAGCAGCGGATGCCCTTATCGTAGTAGTTCTCTTTGCAGCGCTCCCACACGAACTTCTGCGCGCCGGGGTGGGTGGCATCGAAATACACGGTGGGACCCATCCAGGTGTTGCGCTCGGAGCAGCGGTCGGTGGCCATCAGCATACCCTGGGAGGCCATCTTGCCCCAGTTTTCGCTGCGCTCGTCGATGGTGGGCCACACGGACACCACGGTCTCGATGCCCATTTCCTTCAGTTCCTTCACCATGGCCTCGGGATCCGGCCAGTCGCGGGGTTCAAACTTGAAGTCGCCCTGCAGCGTCCAATGGAAGAAGTCGATCACGATCACGTCCATGGGCAGGCCGCGGCGCTTATGCTCGCGGGCAACGGCCAGCACTTCCTCCTGGTTGCGGTAGCGCAGCTTGCACTGCCAGTAGCCCAGGCCGTATTCGGGCATCATGGGGGTGCGGCCGGTGGCAGCAGAATACTGGGCTTCGATCTCCGCAGGGGTATCGCCGGCGGTGATGAAATAGTCCAGCTTGCGGGTGGAGCGGGCGTTCCACTCGGTCTTGTTGGTGCCGAAGGTGGCGGTGCCGATGGCCGGGTTGTTCCACAGGAAGCCGTAGCCGCGGGTGGACACATAGAACGGCACGCTGGCCTGGGAATTGCGGTGCGCCAGCTCCAGGGTAGCGCCCTTCTTGTCCAGGTGGCGGTGCTGATACTGACCCATGCCGAAGATCTTCTCATCGTCAAAGGCCTCGAAGCGGGCGGTCAGCTCATAGGACTCGGTGCCGAAATGGGGCTTCATCTCGCGGCCATAGATGCGCAGCGGCACGCAATAACGGTTCAGGCGGTCACGGGTGCGCCAGTATTCCTCGGTGAGCAATTCGCCCTTCTGGTTGTAATAGCTGATCCAGCCCTCCGGGTTCACCTTGGCGGTGATCTTGCCATTGGTCAGGGTGGCCACGGTGCCGGTGGAGTGATACTTCGCCCACTCCTCGCCCTTGTACCAGGGATCGGTGGTGTCGATGGTCTCGAAGGTGATGGTGCTGTCGGTTTCCTTCACAGGCTCGGTCAGCGCCCAGTCGTTGGGATCCATGCGGGGGTCGGGGGTCATGCGGACGCGGAGGGAGTTCTCGCCCCAGGGTTCGATCCACACCTGGGAATTGCCCTGCGCCAGGATCAGTCTCTTGCCTTCCTGATAAATGCTCATGTGGTTTGCTCCTTTCCGTAAATCAGACCATAAGTACCTGTTGCCAGGTAGAATTGACCAAAGGTGCGGCAGTCCCCATCCAGGGAGATGATGCCGCCGAACATCTGCCTGTCGGTGTTCAATCGGGTGTAGGTAGCGCCATCGTCCAGGGTGCGGTAGAAGCCGTATTCCCCGCCGATGATGCCATTGAGGTAGATGGCCTTATGCCCGGTGATGTAGTCCCCGCCGGGTTCGCCCAGGCCGTAGCCCGCGCGGAACACGGTGTCGCCCTCATGGCTCAGGCGCTGGGCGGTGCAGCCCTCGCGGGTAAAGTCCAGCACCAACAGGCCATGCTCCTTCATGGTGACCAGGAAGCGGCCTGTGCGGCCTGCCTCGCCCCGGATCTCCGTCTGGTTCGCGCCGTCGATGCGGGCGAAATGCACCCCCAGGGGCATGTTCTCCGGCGTGGGGATCTGGCGGAAGGTTTGCGCCCTGTCGGTGGAGATATACAGGTCGCTGTGATCGCCAAAGCCGTAGAACAGCTGACTGTCCATGCGGTCGGCAAAGACCTTGAAGCCGCCCTCCTCCTTCACCGTGCCATCCAGCTGATACACGGTGATCTTCTGCCAGGTCGCTCCGCCGTCCTGGCTGTGGACAGCCCAGCTCGCCGGCAGCTCGATGCGATTGCCCAGCGTCCAGGCCAGGGTCTGCCCGTCCCGGGACATGGCCACCCAGCCTGCGTTCACATTGGGTTTTTCAATGCGGCGGCAGGCCTCGTCAATGCTCTCCGTCAGCCCCCAGGGCATGGGCAGGCGCTGCCAGGTGCGGGCATTGTCCTTCGTCAGGATCAGCCCGCCCTTGGTTCTCCCCTTCCAGTTGCCACGGGCGGTGACCACGATGCGGCTGGGATCATCGTCCGCAAAGTCCGCATTCAGGCAGGTGATGTAGCGGTTGCCGTTTTCATCGTCGAAGGAATTGCGGCAGGGCTGATCCAGATCGGTGAAGGCAAAGCCGCCCAGGTCACCGATGATGTCGATGACCTTCACCTCGCCGGAGGGCATGGCGTACACGTTCAGGTGAACGGTTTCCTCCACGCCATCGGACCAGTCGGTGTAATAGCGGCTGTCCTGCAACAAATCATAGGAGCGGAACACACCGGTGCCGGTGTTGAACCAGCTCTCGTTGTCGTCAAAGGGGTTCAGCTTGATGTCACTGAGCCAATGGATGATGGACTCGCCCCCGTTATGCTCCGGCCGCATATAGCTGGTGCGGAAGCGGATGCAGCCCACGTCCAGGTCGTGGAGGATCTCCTGCCAGGTGACGCCGTAGTCCCGGGAGAGGAAAATGCTGTCCCCGTCATGGCGGCAGATGGTGGTGGCAATGACCAGACCCGGCGTACGCTGGCTGGCGCAGATGCCGGAATAGCCCCAGGGCAGGTGGCCGCGCTGGGCGCAGGGGGTAATGTCCTCCATGGCGCCGAGGCCTGCATCCGTCAGGGAATAGCGCACGATGTGGCCGTCCACATTGTCGCCGGAATCGCAGCTGTAGCCCAGGTCGTCGATAAAGGAGCGGGGGCCGTTGGCCCCGAAGGTCACGTAGAGATAGCGGTCGTCGGCGCTCCACCGCTGGGCGGCCAGACCGTGGATGCGGCAGCCCTCCATGGGGGTGTTCTCCGGCTGCGCCATGGGACGGAAGGTGGTGCCATCCCCCACATACAGCGCCGGGCCGCGCATATCGCCCTGCTTGGTGGCAACGCCCGCCGCGCCCACGATGAACTGTCCCTTCACCTGGGCGATGAAGGTCAGGTGGGTCTCCGGCAGGCCGTCCACGCGCTGCCAGCTGTCGCCCTCATCATGGGTGACCCACAGGCCGTCCTGCTGGGAGGCATACCAAAGGGTGGCGGCATCGCTGGCATCCACCATGAGCCGCTCCCCCGTGCCGCGCCCGCTGAGGTTGCCATGCACAAAGAAGGGTACAGGCTTTTGGATAAAGCTGTCGCCCTGATCGCAGGAAATGGCCAGCTTGCCGGTGGGGGCATGGCGTACGCCGCACATGACGTACAGCATGTCCGGCCGTTTGGCATCCACCGCCAGGGAGATGGGGTAGGCCTGATCCTGATTCAGGGGATTCACCTGGGGACACAGGAACACCCAGCGCTGGGCGGCATAGTCAAAGCGATAGGTGCCGCCAATGTCCGTGCGCAGGTAGAGAAGGCCTTCCTTCGCAGGGTGATACAGGAAGCCCGTGGCATAACCGCCGCCCGGCACGGGGCAATGGTGATACGTATAGGGTATGTGGTTCATGGAGAACGCTCCTTCTGTTGTGAGAGGTTGCACACATCCTACCACAAATTCGTTGCTCCCGCAACAGATTTTTGTCTCATTTCAGAACTTTTTTATTCCAGCACCCAGCTCAATTGGTTGGCCAGCGCGCCGTCCAGATAATAGCACAGGGTGTACTCGCCGGGGGCAAATACACCGGTGTCGTTGTAGGCCAGGTAGTCGTCCAGCATGGAGTAGATCTCCACGTTCCATTCGTCCCGCTCCTGGAGAGAAGGCTCGAACACGAACTCCGCCGCATAGCCAATGGCGTAGCCCTCCGGCGTGGTCAGCACCAGATACAGGTCGCTGTAATGCGGTTCCTCCACCGCATAGGAGGAAACCACCTGCATATAGATGGCTGCCTTCACATCGCCCAGGGTCTCGGCAGTCACATGCTCCATGGGCGGGATGTGCTTGTTGATATAGTCCTCTGCCTCCGTGATCGGCACAGCGGCCAGATAGATGGAGGAATCCTTGTAGTCATACCTGTCGAAGGCCTCTGCCGCCGGGGTGGTAGCCAGCACAGCGGCTTCTGCCGGGCGCTGCACGTTTTTGGCCATATCCCCGTGGGCGTGCTGCACCCACACCTGATAGCTCCGGCCGGGTGCCACCGGGATCGTCGTGGAGGTCTCTTCCTCCATAAAGTAGGAATAATAAGGATTCTGGGTATCCGCATAGAAAACGCCGGTGACGCAGTTGCCCTTGTCGCAGGTGTGGTCGCAGTCGGACCAGTCCACATGGAGATAGCCCGTCTCTGCCTCCACGGTAAAGCCCGTGAGCCAGCTCACCGTCTGCTCGCCCAACCCGGTTTCGGCCATGGGCATGGCCACATAACGGTTCACGCCCTCGCCATAGCCGCCCAGGGTGATGCCAAACAGCTTGCCCTCCCCATCCACCAGCGCGCTGCCGGGGAGCAGGCTGTCCGGCGCGGTGAACAGCATGGCCGTAGCATCGTAGTCATAGGGCATGGTGACCAGGTGCAGCGCCTCGCCCTCCACGGGCTGCTGGGCGGCATTGTGTCCCAGGGCGTAAAGGGTGGTGCCTGCGGAGCCGGGCTGCAGCGGCTGGGCAGCAGAGGGAGACGCCAGCGCCAGGCTCACCACTTCCTTATCCTCGCCGGTGGCATCCACGGCAATGTAGGCGCCGTCTGCGCCCACGGCATACAGTTCGTCCGTCAGCTGAGCCATCGTCCACATGGAAGTGAGCAGCGTGGACTGATCCTTGTACAGCACCGCAGACCCCACAGGCGTTTCAACGCCCTCGGCATCGCGGGTCACCAGCAGATACAGGGCATCGGCAGTCTCGGCCTGGGCGCAGGCGGTGGCAAGCAGCAGCGCCAGCAGCAGGGAAAAGAAGCGTTTCAGCATGGAGAAGCCTCCTGTTTTTCCGTACAAATCATTATGTTGATTGTACCACATACCGCCCTCTTGCACAAGAAGAAAGCCTCCGCACGTTGCCATGCGAAGGCTTATGGATCAGGTCATTTCCCGCTCGCCCCACTTTTTCAGCAGCACCGCCATCACGATGCCCACCACCATGATCACCACGCCGATGAAGATCACCGCGCCGGAGATCAGGTCAAAGGGGCCGCTGGCCGGGCTGCTGAAGGAACTGCTCATGCCGCCCATGCCCATGGATTCCAGCACGCTGTCAGCAAAGGGCGGCGCGGAGGTCACGTTGCCGAACTCGTCATACCAGGTGACGCTGCTCATGCCGCCAAAGCCGAAATCGCTGAAGGAATCGTTCACGGTGTTGAAAAAGCTGCCCGTCACCGCCCGTATCAGCAGGCCAAAGGCTGCGAAGATCGCGCCGCTGACGGCCGTGCGCACGCCGTAGAGCCAGCCGAACTTCTTCACCGCCGTGCCGATGAACCCCGGCAGGTTCTCCACCCAGCTGGGCCAGGCCGCCTCCACCTGGGGCATGGGCTGCGGCTCCACTTCCGGGGCGGGTTCCTGGTCGGGTTCCTCCTGGGGAATGCCATCCTCGGAGAGCAGCCAGTCGGTGGTCACCTGAAAGGCCCTGGCCAACAGCGGCAGCTTGGAGATCTCCGGCGAGGCCTCCCCCGTCTCCCACTTGCTGATAGACTGCCGGGACACGCCGATCAACTCTGCCAGCGCCTCCTGGGACAAACCTGCCTGCTTGCGGCACCAGTAGATCTTTTCGTTCAGTTTCATGGAATCATCCTCCTTACGGCGGCATCATAGCACGGAAGGCGGTTGCGGGGCTATCAACAGATGCTGGAAAATGCCGCAACCGGTGGTTGCAACCGTGGAAAATCAAGCATTAGCAGCATATTGGGCAATTTCTTCTGCCATGCCGGCCAGCAGGGCTTGAAGTTGCTTTGCATCCTCTTGGGTATACTGCCCTGCCACGCACAGGCAGCAATTGCCATGGAAGCTGGCGGCAGAAACCTGCATGGCAGGCTTCTTTTTCAGGGGGCCGCCGAAAGCACCGTCCACCGGTGCAAGGCCGCCCAGCGCCAGGTCGTCACAAGGGATGCTGCCCAGGTTGGTCAGGCCGAGGGAGAAGCTGCCATAGATCCACCCCACGCATTTCAGCAGCACCCAGAGGGGCAGCGCCTTGGCCGCGCCATGCACCAGGGGCATACCCTCCAGCCCGGCCATGGGGTTTTCCTTGGCAGCGCGGGTCTGCTGCGCCACCTGTGCCAGCGTGTGGCTGAAATCCTCCCCCACGCCCTGGGGCAGCACGGTGCAAAGCGTGCCAGCCATGTTGCTCAGTCCCTCGGAGTCCCCGGCCTTGCAATGCCTGCGCAGGTCCATCATGCCCATGATGCTCACCGGGGTGCCGCTTTCCAGCCGAGCCAGGCGGACAAAGCTCTGATAGCAGGCTGCCAGCAGCAGATCGTTGGCGGTGGCGCCCTCTGCCTTGGCGCGGGTGCGGGCAGCCGCCATGGCCTCCGCCGGAATGGTTTGCAGGGTCATGCGGGGTTCACCCATCTCCTGGTCGGGATAGGGGAAGGTGGTCTTCACGCCGCCCAGGGGGCTGTGCAGAAGCTGGCGCATCTCTTTGCGGCTCAGCTGCTCATAGACCTGTTCAGCGGCGCGGCTGCCGTTTTTCACGGCGAGGCCATCGGCGCTGCCGCTGGTGCGGAGCAGTTCATACGCCTCCGCGATCTTCCCCAGCAGATACTTGCCATCGCTGCCGTCCACGCACAGGTGGCTGATGTTCACCACCACCGCGCTTTCTTCCTTGCCCTGCACCAGGCTGCAATGCAGCTGGCACAGGCTGCCTGGCAGCACCGGACGCACGGCACAGGCCGTGGCCGCACCCATGACATCCTCCGTTTGGATATGAGTAAAGTAGCTCTCCTGGGGCAGGGCGTCGTTCACCTTCCACCAGCCCCGGAGCTTGCCGGGCTTGAAGCTGGCATGGAGGACATCCACGCTGAACACCACGGCCTCCACCGCCCGGCTGAGGATGGCTGCGTCCACCGCGCCGGGATAGCGCAGGATAAAGCGGATGGTATTGTCGTTATAATCATGCACGATATACTGCATGGTTTCGCCAATCCCGGCGAGCATAATATGAGGCATAAGCACCCTCCCCGGAAATAAAAAAGGCCGCAATGCGGCCAGAAAATAACTTATTCATGCAGCTGACCATTGGCCCAATGCTTGCGGCACAGGGATACATACTGGCTGTTGCCGCCCAGCAGGATCTGGTCGCCCTCCTTGATGACCTTGCCGTTCATCACGCGGGCGTTGCAGGTAGCCTTGCGGCCGCACCAGCAGATGGTCTTGACCTCCTCGATGGTGTCTGCCCAGGCCATGAGCCATTGGCTGCCCTCGAAGAAATTGCCCTGGAAGTCCGCCCGCAGGCCGTAGCAGATCACGGGGATGTTCATCTCATCCACGATCTTCACCAGGTGCGCCACCTGCTCCTTGGTCAGGAACTGGGCTTCGTCCACGATGACGCAATCGTACCCGGTGACGTCCATGCCGGGGACTTCTTCCATAAAAACGCACTCAGTCTTCAGTCCGCAGCGGGAAAGCACCGTGCGCGCACCGTCGCGGTTATCCAGCTGGGGCTTCACCATCAGCACCTTCTGGCCCCGCTCCTGGTAGTTGTATTGCACCATGATGGCATTGGCGGTTTTGCTGGAACCCATGGCTCCATATCGGAAGTACAGCTTGGCCACGGCGGTCTCTCCTCCTTACAGGAACAGTCCGGGGTAGATCATCGTTTGCCCCAGCACCTGGGCATTGAAGGCGTTCATCAGGCGCTTCTGGGGCTGGGAGCGGCTCATGATGCGGGCCGTGACGTAGCTCACGCCCTCGGCCGCCATGATGGCCATGCACCGGTGCAGCAGCGCCCGACCCATGCCCTGGCGGCGGCAGGGCGGCGTGATATAGATGGCTGCCAGCTCGCAATGGTCGCCCTCGCCAGCCATGATCACCTCACCCACCAGCTCCGTGTTGCGGTACAGCCCCAGCACCATAAAGTGGGGCATACGCTGCAATTGGTTCAGGTAAGCCTGATCGATGTAGGTGATATCGTTCTGCTGCAAACGGTAGAGCAGCGCAGCCTGCTCCTCGGGGGTGTTCACCGCCGTGGGCGCCACCGCGCAGCTCATGGGGATGCGGCCATCCCCAATGGGCATGGGCAGCTGCAACACCTCTTCGCTGTCCGAGCAGTCGAAGCCGGAATGCTCATAGAAATCCTTCATGCGCAGATCCTGGGGCGCAATGTTGGTATACACCCTGGCCCGCACGGTGGGATCGCAATCCCGCAATTGGCGTGCGCGGGCCACCAGCGCACCAAAGAGCATATAGCGCGCCGCGGGCTGGCAATCCAGGGAAAAATACAGATTGATAGGGCAATCCGGGTACAGATGAGGCTGATACTGGTAGACCATATAGCCCATACCCATATCATTGCCCATTTCGTCCGTCGCCAGAAACACATCCTCCGGCGGCAAATGGTTGAACATCCCTACAGGATGACTGACCTGCATACTTTTCTCCTTCAACAATTACAGTTTCGGTATCACAGTTTCTTTCTGCCGTCCAGCAGCATGGCCGCGGCCATCACCGCCAGGGTAGCGGCCATGACGAAGTACAGAAGAACATTATCGATGGTGGACTTGTCCAGCGCGAACTCGATGAGGATCACCACCACGATGCCCACCACGAACAGCACCAGCCGGATGATCTGCCAGGCGCTCCAGCCCTGCTTTTTCACCACGGCATAGACCCGGTAGAAGAAGGTCAATCCCATGGTGATGGCCGCCGCCAGCATGTTCAGCCGCACAAAGCCGAAGCGGATGAATTCGTCCTCCCGCAGGCTTTCCAGAATGATCTGGGTCACGCCCAGCAGGATGATGAAGGCCTGCGCCGTGCGGCCTTCCTCCTTGCGGTTCACCATGCACCAAAGCACAATGGCCATCACCAGCGCACACAGCGCCTCGTACATGAACACGGGGATCTGCCAGTCGCCATAGATGCCCTCCACCGCAAAGGGGAAGCGGCACCAGGCCTCGTCCATGATGTACTCGCCCAGGCCCTGGGTGGTGAAGTATTCGCCGCCCCGCTCAAAGGCCAGCGCCACCGCGCCGCCCACCGCGGCCAGATCCAGCAGCCTGCCCGTCTTGCGGTGGGTGGCCTTGGCGTAGAGCCACACGCCCGCGCCTGCGCCCAGCACAGCGCCATAAAGGGTGTAGCCGCCCTGCCACAGCTGGGGAATGAACCCCGCGCCGCCCAGGTCGATCAGGATGAAATCCAGCATAGTGAGGCAATACAGGATGCGCCCACCCAGCACCGCGCCCACCAGGGCAGCGGCGCTCATGCTCAGCATGGCGTTCACACCGGGGTTTTTGCGGCCCAGGAAAGCCGCCAGGCAGATAGCCAGCAGCGCGCCTGCGGTCACGCACAGGCCAAAGGCCGTGATGGTAAAGGGGCCAAAGGTGGCCAGAACCGTCATTTCATTCATGGCTCAATCCTCCCTCGGCACGGTGGGATCGGCGGTGACAAAGTACATCACGCCGCCAATGGAGCGGATCTTGCCGGTGGAAACGGAGTTGATCTTCTTGTTATCCAGGATCACCGAGGAGGAGCTGCCGCCATCCAGGTTGAAGGCCTGCTGCACGCCCAACTCGCCGCACAGCTGGGCGAACTGGGGAATGGTGAGACCCACGGAACCCTTGTTTTCGGGGCCTTCGGTGGCCACGATGAGGTAGCTCAGCTTATCCACCTGGCAGAAGGCCAGGCGCTGCGCCACCCGCTCGGAAGCGATCTCATGCAGCACGTCGCCCCTGTCGGAAACGAACTCCGTCTGCTGCACGCCGTCGATCACCAATCCGGGGCCGAAGGACAGGGCGTGGATCACCTTGCCCTCAAAGGCGTCGATCTTCTCCTTGGTGGGCTTCTGAATGATGTGCAGATCGCCCTGATCGTCGATGATCAGCGTGTCGTAGCCCTCATCCGGGTTGTTGCGCAGCTCTTCGCCATTGCGGACGATGTAGCCCACGTTGCGGTTCATGAACCAGTCGTCGTTAAAGGCCAGCACCGCGCTGACGCGGCGGGCGATGACATCCGGCCGCACCCAGGACTTGCGGGGATAGGGATTGGCCAGCTTGGCACGAAGCTGGGAGGCATCGGCGATCTGCACCCACACCAGCTGCACGGTGGTGTCGTAGGCGCGGGTGTATTCCACCTTCACCGAAATGGTGGGGTCAAGATAGCCTGCCCCATCAGGCAGGTAGCTATCCGGAATGGGGGCATAGGGCACCTTGTCTTCATAAGAAATGGGGGTGACCTCGGCAGCCTGCAGGGTCACAGGCACATAGGTGGGGTGGGGCGCCCCCTCGCCCAGCGCCAGGGGCGTGGCCGCAGGCACCAGCAGCACCAGCAATACCAGCAGCGCCAGCACCAGCAGCACACGGAGCAATTTCTTCATAGCAGGCATAGCCTCCTCAAAAATCATCATAAGCATACCAATACATGATGTATTATACATCCAATCCCCGCCCTTGTCAAAGCGGAGAGAAAATTGTTCACTCTTGACTTTTCATGGCAATCAAGCTATCATCTACTTGCATGATCAAAAGGAGGTTTTCCCCACTATGACCATCATTTCCGGGCAGGTGCTGGATCAGGAGCGCGCGCTGTATGGCCTGCGCGACGCCCAGGTGATCTCCTGCCGCTTCGAAGGCCCCGCCGACGGTGAATCCGCCCTGAAGGAGTGCGGCGGCCTGACCATTGACAACTGCGATTTCCTGCTTCGCTATCCCCTGTGGCACGTGGACAACTCCACCCTGCGCAACTGCCGCATGACCGAGACCTGCCGCGCCGCCCTGTGGTATGACAACGACCTGACCATCGAAAACTGCGACCTGGGGGGCATCAAAGCCCTGCGCGAGTGCCGGGGCGTGAAGCTCATCGGCGGCAAGGCCAATTCCTCCGAGTTCGGCTGGATGTCAAGCCGCCTGGAGGTGCAGAACTTCGAGCTGACCAGCGAATACCCCTTCCTCCACACCGAGGATTCCACCTTCACCGACTTCCGCATGAAGGGCAAGTATTCCTTCCAGTACGCCAGGAACCTGGAGTTCTTCAACTGCTACCTGGACACGAAGGACGCCTTCTGGCACGCAGAAAACGTAACGGTGTACAACAGCGTGATCAAGGGCGAATACCTGGCCTGGTACTCCAAGAACCTGCGCCTGGTGAACTGCAAGATCATCGGCACCCAGCCCCTGTGCTACTGCGAGAACCTGATCCTGGAAAACTGCGAGATGGAGGGCGCGGATTTCGCCTTTGAAAACTGCACCGTCACCGCCAGCGTGAAGGGACACATCATCAGCGTGAAGAACCCCACCCACGGCATGATCGAGGCCGACAGCATCGGCGAGATCATCTGGGACGAGCATCAGCGCCCCGGCGCGGACTGCAAGATCATCGTCAGAGGGTCGGAAGAACACAAGTAATTTCAACCAAAACAACGGCGCAGCAGAGCATTTTGCTGCGCTTTTTACAATTGTCAACAAAAAATCACAGAAAATGCACTTTCTTGTGAACATTTCCGGTGGATGATCCGTCTAATTAGGTGTACAATCGTTTCATCAGTAACAGAAGGGAGGCAGAGCCATGGGCAAGAGGCTGTTTGCGCTTGTGTTTGTGTGGCTGTGCCTCCTTGCGTCTTCCGCCCTGGCCGATGCCAGCGTCAACCGCGCCCTGCTGGTGGGCTGCGACCGCTTTGTGACCCAGGAGGACACCACCCCTTCCTCGGAGAACAACGTGACCCAGATGGCCGAGGCGCTCTCCGGCGGTGCCATGAACCTGGAGACCCTCATCACCCGCAAGAACGACGTGGACTCCCCTGCTGAGCTGGAGGAGCTGATCCAGGCTGCCTTTGCCCAGGCGGATGACAACGATGTGAGCTACTTCTACATCAGCACCCACGGCCTGTGGGAGCAGGGCCAGCCCAACGGGGACATGACCCTGCTGCTCTCCGATGGCCGCCGGGAGATGGGCGTCACCGCCGATATGCTCCGTGCCATGTTTGACAAGATCGACGGCACCAAGGTGCTGATCATCGACGCCTGCCATGCGGGCGCCATGATCGGCAAGGGTGTCCACGCACCCTTTGACAATGTGTTCCAGGGCAGCGAATACAAGGTGATCTGCTCCTCCGGCGGCGCGGAGGAAAGCTGGTTCTGGTCGGGCATGGAGGAAGGCGAGGCCATGGTGGGCGCGGGTTATTTCTCCGGCGCGGTGGTGCGCGCCCTGAGCGCCAAGGGTAACTACGGTGCCGACACCAACCGGGACGGTGCCATCACCCTCACCGAGCTGAAGCGCTACCTGCGCGACAACCACGGCGCCTCCACCGTTTACACCTACCCGGAGGAGGATGGCTTTGCCGTGCTGTCCTACGATGCTGCCAGCTACACCGGCCGCCGCCGCGACAGCGCCATTGAGGGCCTGAGCTTCGAGGGCGACCTGCTGACCCTGCTGGAACCCACGGTGGCCTTTTCTTTTACGGTGCAGCGCCCCGTGCAGGTGGCCTATCAGATGGTCTACCAGCAGGATGGCCGCTGGGACTTTGAGCATGGCCGGCTGCTGTATGACAATGCGGAAATGTTCGGCACCTATGGCGATGCCCGGGACGTGCTTTCCCCCGGGCTGAAGGAGCGCACCGTGACGCTGGATCTGACGGACGCGGGCAGCTACGGCTATGCACTTTTGCAGATCATCACCCAATCCGATGGTGTACCCACGCTGGTGTCCTCCCGGGCGCTGTGCGTGCCGCCTGCCTCCGGCGACCCCCAGTTGACCATCCTGCCCCAGAGCGGCTTCTGCCCCAGTCAGCAGGAGGAATTAGGCTTTGTGGTGGAGCACATCTACCCCTGTGAGCTGACCGTAACCATCGAGGACGCCTCCGGCAAAACCGTCCGCCGCCTGGCCTCCCGCATGGCCAGCCGCCCCCAGCAGCTCTCCCCCAGGGGCAGCACCTTCTGCTGGAACGGCCTGCTCACCAACGGCACCCCCGCCGAACCCGGCGCCTACAACATCCGCGTGAAGGCCTACATCGGCGACGAGGTCTACGAGGCGCTGTATGAGGGCGTGATGGTGCTGGAATCGAACGGCTAAATCAATTCGGAATTGCTTTTGGGCTTCCTGTAACAGGAAGTCTTTTTCTTTTTTGCCGCTTTTTACGAAATTTGCGAAAAAGGGCGAAATCGTTTGATAAACGGGTTGACATTGTTCGGTCTGGGCGTTATACTGGACATAATTGAAAATGTATGTTTTGGGAGGTAGCAACATGGAGTCCTATCTGTTCGCAGGCGTTGAGGCCGCGGCTGATACCCTGGTGGTAGAGGGTTGGCACAAGCCCGGCAGCCTGACCCGTTCCAGCGGCGCGTGGATCCATGCCGCTGGCAGCGCTATGCTGGAAGCGGGACGATATACCATCAAGCCCCATGAGCAATGGGTGTGGTTTGCCGTGGGCGACGGCGAGGTGAAGCTCACCTGGGACGGCTCCGAGCTGCAGCTCAAGGCCGAGCAGACCTGCTTCCTGCCCGCAGGCGACAAGGAATGCCAGCTGGCGGTGGAAGGGCAAGCCCGCTGCCTGTGGATCGCCCTGGAAGGCCCCCTGGCGCCCATGGTGGTGCGCAAAATGGGTGCGCTGCTGCACATGCCCCTGAAGCAGGGCGCGCTGCCCAGCCAGATGTACCTGGCCAAGCAGATCGTGCAGGTGATGGTGCGCCATTCCGGCACCGGCGACGCCACCTATCAGCTCCAGCACCTGATGTACGGTATGCTGGCCAGCCATTGGGGTCAGCCCGTGGCCATGGACGCCATGCTGTCCCACGAGATCGCCAAGGTGGTGGACACCCTGCGCGCCAACCAGTATAAAGATAACTTCTCCCTGGCAGAGATGGCCGCCATCTCCCGTATGCCCATGGAGACCTTCCGCAAGCGCTTTGTGAGCGAGGTGGGTATGCCGCCCCTGAGCTATGTGCTGCATTGCAAAATGGAGCGCGCCAAGGAGCTTTTGCGCGA
Organism: Clostridia bacterium; assembly: GCA_017936765.1. Lineage (GTDB taxonomy): Bacteria > Bacillota > Clostridia > Christensenellales > Aristaeellaceae > UBA11524. The sequence continues at coordinate 103,114 of JAGBEX010000003.1, read as the reverse complement.
GCAGGACTACACCGTGCGCCAGGCCGGTGTGGAGGTGGGTATGCAGGATCCTTACCACTTCTCCAAGCAGTTCAAGAACATTGTGGGCATCAGCCCCTCGGCCTTTATGAAGCAGGCCGCCAAGCCGGATGCCACCATCCGCAAGAATGTGAAAAAGTGATTCCTTCGACCGCCGCGCAGACCGGCGGTCTTTTTTCCATGGACACTCCACCATGCCAAGGAGGTACACCAAATGAATACCCTCTCCCGCGTTCAGGCCTGCCTGGAACAGGCGGTTGCCAATCACGAATGCGCCGGCATCTCCGTGCTGGTGCGAAAGGCCGGGCAGGACGTGCTGTATGCCGCCGCCGGTCATGCGGATATCGCCACCGGCAAAAAGGTGCAGCGGGATCACATCTTCCGGCTGTACAGCCAGTCGAAGCCCATCACCGCCGCCGCTGCCCTGCTGCTGGTGGAACGCGGCCAGCTGGATCTGATGGACCCGGTGGAGAAGTACCTGCCCGGCTTTCACGGCCAGCAGGTCATCACCGCCGAGGGTCTTGTGCCTGCCCAGCGCCCCGTGTGGGTGATGGATCTGCTGGGCATGACCGCCGGTACCGCCTACCCCGATGCCGATCCTGCCGGACAGGCAGCGGCCAGGCTGTTCATGGAGGATCACGAGCTGATCCTGGCGGGCGGCGGCATGACCACCGTGGAATTCTGCAACCGCATGGGCGAACTGCCCCTCACCTTCCACCCCGGCAGCCATTGGCGCTATTCCACCTGCGCGGATATCCTGGGCGCGGTGGTGGAAGTGGCCAGCGGCAAACCCTTTGAGGACTTTTTGCAGGAGGAGTTCTTCACGCCCCTGGGCATGAAGGACACCGCCTTCTGGGTGCCTGAAGAAAAGCGGGATCGCTTCGTGACCTGCTATAAGCGCATTCCCGGCGCTCTGGAGACCTTCAGCAGCCTGCACCTGGCGGTGGGGGATTATGCCCGCAAGCCCGCCTTCTGCTCCGGCGGCGCCGGACTGGTCTCCACCCTGGACGACTATGCCGCCTTTGCCGATATGCTGATGAACGAAGGTGAATATCAGGGCAAGCGCATCCTCAGCCCGGAGACCGTGCGCTTCATGACCCAGCCCCAGCTCAGCCCCGCTGCCCGCGCCGATATGTGGGACAGCCTGGAGGGCTACAGCTATGGCAAACTGATGCGCGTGTGCGTGGAACCCGGCCGCTGGGCTGGCATGACCCGCCTGGGCGAATATGGCTGGGACGGCTGGCTGGGCAGCTATTTCGCCAACTTCCCCGCCGAGAAGCTCACCATCCTCTCCATGCAGAACACCACCGATACCGGCACCTCCTCCGCCGTGCGCAAGGCGCGCAATGCCATCCTGGCCGGGGAGAGCTGCGGGGACATCTGACCGGGCGGGGAAATACCTGAAAAAAACAAGCCAAAGCATTGACAAGCCTGCAGGGTGATGATAGAATTTTTAACAACACAGCGAAGCGGATCAGTACCCGGAAAGCTTGCCGCAAAGAGAAATGCCGGTTGGTGCAAGGCATGGGGCAGGAGCCGGAGAAGTGGCCGCGGAGTGGCTGGGCTGAACTCCCCTTCCCCCGGATAGTAAGCGCAGACGGTTCCCTCCCCGATAGCGGAGGTAAGGATTACTTGATCCTGAGGGCGCTGCCTTTCCCGCAGCGAAGAAGAGTGGTACCGCGGAAGCTTCATATGTAATACAATGATGCTCTTTCGTCTCTTCATGTTATCTTAGCGTGGATGCATGGAGTGCAAAAGAGCATTTTCTTATGCCCCGGCAGATTGGAGGAAACTGAATGCAGACGCCCGCCACGAAAATGACAGGCTCGCAGATCGTGATCGAGACCCTGATCGAGCAGGGTGTGACCGATGTCTTTGGCTATCCCGGAGGACAGGTGCTGTTTATCTACGATGCCCTGTACCAGGCCGGGGACAGGATCAACCATGTGCTGGCCGCCCACGAGCAGGGTGCCGCCCATGCCGCCGACGGCTATTCCCGCGTCACCGGCAAGGTGGGCGTGGTGATCGCCACCTCCGGTCCCGGCGCCACCAACCTGGTCACCGGCATCGCCACCGCCATGCTGGACTCCGTTCCCATGGTGGCCATCACCGGCAATGTGCCCAGCTCCCTCATCGGCAAGGACAGCTTTCAGGAGATCAACATCACCGGCGTCACGCTGCCCATCACCAAGCATAACTACTTCGTTACCGATGTGAACGACCTGGCCGATACCATCCGCGAGGCCTTCCAGATCGCCAAGTCCGGCCGTCCCGGTCCGGTGCTGATCGACATCCCCAAGGATGTACAGGTGGCAGAGTGCGATTTCATCCCCCAGGGCGTGGTGGAAGCCTATCCCCAGCCCGAGGCCCCCGATGAGGCCATCGACCAGGCGGTGGAAATGATCAACGCTGCCAAGAAGCCCTATATCTACATTGGCGGCGGCGCGGCAGCCGTGGGCATGAGCCAGGATATCATGGCGCTGGCCGAGAAGATCGACGCCTGCATCGGCTGCTCCTTCATGGGTCTTTCCGCCATCCCCCACGACTATGAGCGCTATCTGGGTATGCAGGGTATGCACGGCCAGTATGCCTCCTCCATGGCCAACAAGGAGGCCGACCTGATCATCGGCGTAGGCGTGCGCTTCAGCGACCGTGCCACCGGCAACACCGCCAAATACGGCAAGGGCGCCAGGATCATCCAGCTGGATGCCGACCTAGCGGAGATCAACAAGAACATCAAGGTGGATGTGGGTCTCATTGGCGACATCATCTCCTCCTTCTCCCGCATTTTGCAGCGCTGCCAGCCCCAGCAGCATCCCGAATGGCAGCAGCAGATCGCCGAACTGAAGGCCGAGGGCCAGCGCATCAGCGACGAGGCCGAGCGCCGCGCCACCGCGCCGCTTACCCCCCGCCAGATCTTCGAGGCCATCAACGCCGTGAAGGACGAGAACACCATCATCGCCACCGATGTGGGTCAGCACCAGATGTGGACCGCCCAGCACGTGACCTTCCAAAAGCCTCGGAAGTTTGCTTCCTCCGGCGGCCTTGGCACCATGGGCTACGGCCTGGGTGCAGCCATCGGCGCGGCCATCGCCACCGGCGAGCGAACCGTGCTGATCACCGGCGACGGCAGCTTCGGCATGAACCTGAACGAGCTGGCCACCGCCGTGAGCTACAACCTGCCCATCACCATCGTGCTGATGAACAACGGCGTGCTGGGCATGGTTCGCCAATGGCAGACGCTGTTCTACGGCCAGCGGTACTCCAGCACCGTGCTGAACCGCAAGACGGATTTCGTCAAGCTGGCCGAGGCCTTCGGCGCTTGCGCTCAGCGGGTGGATAACCCCCAGGACTTCCGTCACGCCTTCGAGACCGCCATGCAGCATGATGGCCCCTACCTCATCGATACCATCATCGACATGGACGAATTCGTGCTTCCCATGCTGCCTCCGGGCGGCTCCATCGAGGATATGATCACCACCAAGGAACAGGGGGCGAAGAAGTGAAACGCTATGTGATCGCCATCTATGTTGAAAACACCTACGGCGTCCTGACCCGCGTCAGCGGCCTGTTCATGCGCCGGGGCTTCAACATCGATACCCTCACCGTGGGCGAGACCGACGATCCCGCCTACTCCCGCATCACCGTCACCCTCAACGGCGACGACTACGCCCGGGAGCAGCTGATCAACCAGCTAAAAAAGCTGCACAATGTGAAAAAGGTCAAGCTCCTGCAGGCGGACAACACCGTGGAGCGGGAAATGATGCTCATCAAGATCCCCAACACCCCGGAAAACCGCAGCGAGGTGATGGCGGCAGCGGAGATCTACCGCGCCAAGATCATCGACTACCGCACCGATACCATGTGCGTGGAGGTCACCGGCGATCCCGCCAAGGTGAAGGCCTTCATCGAGGTGGTCAAGCCCCTGGGCATTGTGGAAATGTGCCGTACCGGTGTTGTCGCCCTGGAACGCAGCGGCAGCATCATGGAATAAAGAACAACGAACACGAAATAGAAGGAGGACATCACCATGCAGAACATCTACTATCAGCAGGATTGCAACCTGGCCAAGCTGGCCGATAAGACCGTTGCCATCATCGGCTACGGCTCCCAGGGCCATGCCCATGCCTTGAACCTGAAGGACTCCGGCGTGAAGGTCATCGTTGGCCTGTACGAGGGCAGCAAGAGCTGGGCCAAGGCCGAGGCGCAGGGCCTCCAGGTCATGACCGCCGCCGACGCCGCCAAGAATGCCGACCTCATCATGATCCTGATCAACGATGAGAAGCAGGCCAAGCTGTACAAGGAGAGCATCGAACCCAACCTCACCGAGGGCAAGACCCTGGCCTTCGCCCACGGCTTCAACATCCACTTCGGCTGCATCAAGCCCCCGAAGAACGTGAACGTGATCATGATCGCCCCCAAGGGCCCCGGCCACACCGTGCGCAGCGAGTATCAGGCTGGCAAGGGTGTGCCCTGCCTGGTAGCCGTGGAGCAGGATGCCACCGGCGATGCCCTCGAAATTGCCCTGGCCTATGCCCTGGGCATTGGCGGCGCCCGTGCCGGTGTGCTGGAGACCACCTTCCGCACCGAGACCGAGACTGACCTCTTCGGCGAGCAGGCCGTTTTGTGCGGCGGCGTTTGCGCCCTGATGCAGGCTGGCTTCGAGACCCTGGTGGAGGCCGGCTATGACGAGCGCAATGCCTATTTCGAGTGCATCCACGAGATGAAGCTCATCGTTGACCTGATCTACCAGAGCGGCTTTGAGGGTATGCGCTACTCCATTTCCAACACCGCCGAGTATGGCGACTACATCACCGGCCCCAAGATCATCACCGAAGAGACCAAGAAGAGCATGAAGAAGATCCTCTCCGACATCCAGGACGGCACCTTCGCCAAGGACTTCCTGCTGGATATGTCCGACGCCGGTTCTCAGGTGCATTTCAACGCCATGCGCAAGCTGGCCGCCGAGCATCCCTCCGAGACCGTGGGCAAGGAGATCCGCAAGCTGTATAGCTGGAGCGACGAGGATAAGCTGATCAACAACTAAGGAAGCAGGGTGATCCCACCATGATGAAGGATACCATCGTTGACGGATTTCAGAATGCACCCCACCGCAGCCTTTACCATGCCCTGGGCATGACCCGCGAGGAGCAGGCGCGGCCGCTGATCGGCATCGTCAGCTCCTACAACGAGATCGTTCCCGGCCACATGAACCTGGACAAGATCGCCAATGCGGTGAAGCTGGGTGTGGCCATGGCTGGCGGCACGCCCATCGTGTTCCCCGCCATTGCCGTGTGCGACGGCATCGCCATGGGTCACACCGGCATGAAGTATTCCCTCATCACCCGCGACATGATCGCCGATTCCACCGAGGCCATGGTCATGGCCCACGGCTTCGACGGCCTGGTGATGATCCCCAACTGCGATAAGAACGTTCCCGGCCTGCTCATGGCAGCGGCGCGGCTGAACATCCCCACCATTTTCGTCAGCGGCGGCCCCATGCTGGCTGGCCGGGTCAATGGCAAAAAGACCAGCCTTTCCAGCATGTTCGAGGCCGTGGGCGCCTACTCCGCCGGGAAGATCGACGATGATCAGCTCCGCGTGTGCGAGGAAGGCACCTGCCCCTCCTGCGGCTCCTGCTCGGGCATGTACACCGCCAATTCCATGAACTGCCTCACCGAGGTGCTGGGCATGGGCCTCAAGGGCAACGGCACCATCCCTGCGGTGTACTCCGCCCGCATCGAGCTGGCCAAGCACGCCGGTATGCAGATCATGGAGCTGGTGCGCAAGAACATCCGCCCCCGGGACATCATGACCCCCTCGGCCATCCGCAACGCGCTTACCGCCGACATGGCGCTGGGCTGCTCCACCAACAGTATGCTGCACCTGCCCGCCATTGCCAACGAATGCGGTGTTCCCTTCGACCTGGAAATGGCCAATGAGGTCAGCGAAAAGACCCCCAACCTCTGCCACCTGGCCCCCGCAGGCCCCACCTACATGGAGGATCTGAACGAGGCTGGCGGCGTGTATGCCGTGCTGAAAGAGCTGACCAAGCTGAACCTGCTGGACACCTCCGTGATGACCTGCACCGGCAAGACCCTGGGCGAGAACATTGCAAACGCTGTGAACCGGGATCCCCAGGTGATCCGCACCATCGACAATCCCTACAGCAAGACCGGCGGCATTGCCGTGTTGCGGGGCAACCTGGCGCCCAACGGCTGCGTGGTGAAGCGCAGCGCCGTGGCACCGGAAATGCTGATGCATGAAGGCCCCGCCAAGGTCTTTGACAGCGAGGAAGAAGCCATTGCTGCCATCTATGGCGGCCAGATCGTGAAGGGCGACGTGGTGGTGATCCGCTACGAAGGCCCCGCCGGTGGCCCCGGTATGCGCGAAATGCTCTCCCCCACCTCCGCCATTGCGGGCATGGGGCTGGACAAGGACGTGGCGCTGATCACCGACGGCCGCTTCTCCGGCGCTACCCGCGGCGCGTGCATCGGCCACATCTCCCCCGAGGCCGTCAGCGGCGGCATCATCGCCTATGTGAAGGATGGGGACATCATTTCCATCAACATCCCCGACTACTCCATCCAGCTGAAGGTGTCCGACGAGGAGCTGGCCGCCCGCAAGGAGACCATGCCCATCAAGCGCAAGCAGGGCATCAAGGGCTGCCTGGCACGCTATGCCGCCCAGGTCAGCTCTGCCGACAAGGGCGCCATCATCAACCAGTTTGAATAAGGAGCATACCATGACCCAGGAGACTCATCAGCTGGCCTGCCAGCTTGCCTCGCTGAGCGTATTCCGCGGCCTGCTTGAAAAAAAGCCCATGGCGCTTTTGCTCCAGCTTTTGAAATGCCAGACCGACCCCTGCGAGAAGCTTTCGCTTATGGGCGCGTTCGTCTACTCCCTGGCGGAAAGCGGCTGCTGCTTTTCCGATTTCCTCACCCGCGCGGTGTGCGAGGATGAGAACCTCTACGTGAAAAGCATCGCCCGTGGGCAAACGCCCCCGCCCTCGGTGGAGGCCAATGCCCAGGCGGAGCTGCGGCTCTTTTCCCGCCTCACGGAGCTGAACGCCCAGACGCTGTGCGCCTCCCTGGACGATGCGGGGTACATCCCCCAGTTTGAGAACCACGTCACGGATTTCGTCAGCGTGTACGCCCAGCGCATGGCCAACATTGCCCGCTATGGCTACGGCGTGTTCGCCACCGCCGGTATGTTCCGGGTGGAAGGACAAAGCATCCTGCCTGTGGAGGCCGCGGACGACATCACCCTCAGCCAGTTCATCGGCTACGAAAGCCAGCGCCAGCGCCTGTTGGACAACACCCAGGCGCTGGTGGATGGTCGCCCCGCCGCCAATGCGCTCCTGTGCGGCGATGCCGGCACCGGCAAGTCCTCCACGGTGAAGGCCTGCGCCAATCACTTTTTCGATCAGGGCGTGCGCCTCATTGAGCTGCGGAAGGATCAGCTGTTCAGCCTGTCCTATGTGATGGGCCGCATTGCGGATAACCCGCTGAAATTCATCATCTTCATCGATGATCTGTCCTTCAACAAGAATGACGATTGCTTCAGTATGCTCAAGGCCGCGCTGGAGGGTTCTGCCTCGGCCAAGGCCAGCAACGCGGTGATCTACGCCACCAGCAACCGTCGCCACATCGTGAAGGAGAACTTCTCCGACCGCGCCACCTCCGACGACGTGCATCATTCCGATACCGTGCAGGAGCTGCTTTCCCTGTCCGACCGCTTTGGCCTCACCCTCTACTACGAGCGTCCGGTGAAACGCCTGTACCTGGACATTGTGCACCAGCTGGCGCAGCGCCACGGCCTGCAAATGGACGAAAACGCCCTGGACCTCCAGGCCGAGGCCTTTGCCCTGGCCCGTGGCAGCCGCTCCCCCAGGGCGGCGGAACAGTTCATCAAAAGTCTTTTGTAAAAAGAAAAACCACCCATCCGGGTGGTTTTTCTTTTACACGCCGCCAAGCTCCCGCACGACCTCCCCGGCGATGATCAGCCCCATCACCGAGGGGACAAAGCTCATGCTGCCCGGCGTTGCCCGGCGTGAGGTTTCCTCCTCCGTTTCGGCGGGCTTCAGGGCGGGTTCGGTGGAGTAGGCCACCTTCAGGCGGTGAATGCCCCGCTTTTTGCATTGGGTGCGGATCACCCGCGCCAGGGGGCAGGTGGCGGTTTTGTAGATGTCGGTGACCACGATCTTGGTGGGATCCAGCTTGTTGCCCGCCCCCATGGCGCTGATGATGGGCTTGCCCAGGGCATCGGCACGGGTGATCAGCTCCAGCTTGGCCGCCACGGTGTCCACCGCATCCACGATGTAATCATACTGCGCCAGGTCGATGCTGTCGGCATTCTCCGGCAGGTAGAACATCTCGTGGCAGGTGATGCGCACCGCCGGGTTGATGTCCCGCAGGCGCTCCGCCATGACCTGCACCTTGCTTCTCCCCAAGGTGGAGTGCAGCGCAATGATCTGCCGATTCAGGTTGGTGAGCGCCACGGTGTCGTTGTCGATGAGGTCGATGCTGCCCACCCCGGCGCGCACCAGCGCCTCGGCCGTAAAACCTCCTACACCGCCCACGCCAAAAACCGCCACCCGGGCCGCCTGAAGGCGGGAAAGGGCAGGAGCGCCGATAAGCATCTCTGTGCGGGAAAATTGAGTCATAAGCACCTCGAAATAATTCGGAATTCGGAATGCGTAATTCGGAATTGAGAATGAAGACCGTTCAACACACCAGTGGTTGATTCTCCTGCCGGCCTCCGCAGGAGGACGCCGCCTCTCTCAAGCCGGGAGGATGGGCAGCGTATGCGCGACGCGAGGACTCTGTGAGCTTGCTCACAGATCCGAGCCAAAGCTCAACGAACCCAGCACACAAGAATCTCCCAGCGGCAAGCGGGCGAACACAGTTCGCCCCTACAATTGCACAGCCAAGTACCATCCTGAAAAAATGGGTGTCGAGAGGGCCGAAGGGCCCTTCGCGGGTTGTCAGGGCAGCGCCCTGACCGGGAGTCCAGAGGGCAGCGCCCTCTGGTCACTTCGCCTCTGCCCAGTTGCTTCCCTGATGCACCTCAGCCAGCAGCGGTACATTCAGCGTAATGACTTCCACCATGCACTTTTCCAGCAGAGCGGCGGCCTGCTCGACTTCCTCCGGGGGGCATTCCAGGAGCAGCTCGTCGTGGACCTGCAGGATCAGGCGGGAGCGCAGGTTTTCGCGGCGCAGGGCTTCGTCCACGCGCACCATGGCCAGCTTGATGATATCCGCGGCGGTACCCTGCACGGGGGTGTTCATGGCGGCGCGCTTGCCAAACTCGCGAATGACGCTCTTGGGGGACTTCAATTCCGGCAGGTAGCGGCGGCGACCCATGAGGGTCACGGCATAGCCGTTGCGTTCGCCATCGGCGGTGGCGTCATCCATAAAGCGCTTCACGCCGGGGTATTTGGCAAAGTAGCGGCTGATGAACTCCCGGGCTTCCTTCTGGGTCACGCCGGTGTTGCGGGCCAGGCCAAAGCCGCTGATGCCGTAGATCAGGCCAAAGTTCACCGCCTTGGCGCGGGAGCGCAGGGTGGAATCGACTTCATCCAGCGGCACGTCGAATATCTCGCTGGCGGTGCGGGCATGAACGTCCTGCCCGGTGCGGAAGGCCTCCACCATGGCCTCGTCCCCGGAGAAATGCGCCATGAGCCGCAGCTCAATCTGGCTATAGTCCGCGTCCAGCAGCACCCAGCCCTCCTGGGGCAGGAAGGCACGGCGAATCTCGCGGCCTTCCTCGGTGCGGACGGGGATGTTCTGCAAGTTCGGCTCCGAGGAGGAAATGCGCCCCGTGGCGGTGGCCACCTGGTCGAAATAGGAATGCACCCTGCCCTGGCTGTCCACCAGGCGCAACAGGCCTTCCACATAGGTGGAGTTCAGCTTGGTCAGCTGGCGGTAGCGCAGAATGGGGTCGATGACCTCTGGGGCAATGTCCCGCAGGTTCTCCAGCACCTCGGCAGAGGTGGAGTAGCCGCGGGTGGTTTTCTTGCCGTGGGGCAGCTGGAGCTTTTCAAACAGCACTTCGCCCAGCTGCTGGGTGCTGTTCACATTGAAGGAGCCGGTGCCGCAGGCGCGGAAGATCTCCTGCCGGGCGTCCTCGATCTCCTTCACATAGCGATCACCCAGCTGGCGCAGGAAGGCGGTGTCCACCGTGAAGCCGATGGACTCCATGCGGTACAGCGCCAGGGACAGGGGCATTTCCACCTCCTGCATCAGGGGCAGCATACCGTCCTGCTCCACCCGGCCGCGCTGCCAGGTGAACAGGCTCATCAGGGCGCGGGCATCCTCGGGCATGTTGGGGCAAAGCGCCGCCAGGCTGTAGCTCTTCTCCTGGGGGTTGAGCAGATACGCCCCCAGCATGGTGTCCCAATGGAACTTCTCCGGCAGGGGCAGGGCAGCCTTGCGCAGGGTGTGCATCAGCTTCTTGCCATCGTGGACCACGGCGGGTTCGCGAAGCGCCGGAGCCAGCACCGCCAGCACCTCGGCAGGATCGGCACCAGGGTTCAGCAGGTCGCCGCCCAGGGTCACCAGGCAGCACTTCCCGGCAGAGTCCGCCACGGAGATGCTCACGTCGCTGATGTACACCGCCAGGGGCTTCGCTGCGGCGGGCAGCCATGCCTCCAGCTCCGCGCCGGTGGACATGACCTGCACGTCCTGGTAGGGCAAAAGCGTCAGGGGCGCGGCCTCGGTGGGCTGGGGAGCAGCCTCGGCAGGCTCCTCGCCCAGGCGGCGGATGATGCTGTTCAGCTTCAGCTTTTGCAGGGCGGGGATGCCCTGCTTCAGGTCGGGCAGCGCACAGTCGGACAGCGTCCATTGGATGGGCGCATCCCGGCGGATGGTGGCCAGCTCCTTGCATTGGCGGGCCTGATCGGCCCAGGTCTCGATCTTCTCCCGCAGCTTGCCCTTGATCTCATCGGTGTGGGCCAGCACGTTTTCCAGCGTACCGTATTGCTGAAGGAGCTTCACAGCGGTCTTGTCGCCCACGCCGGGAATGCCGGGGATGTTGTCGCTGCTGTCGCCCGCCATGGCCTTCCAGTCGGTGACCTGCTCCGGGGAGAAGCCGTATTCCTCATGCACCTTGGCGGGGGTAAAGCGGATGGTCTCGCTGATGCCCTTGCGGGTGAACATGAGTTCCACATCATTGCCCACCAGCTGCAGGGCGTCCCGGTCACCGGTGAGGAGCAGGGGCGCCGCGCCCGCCTCCGCACCGCGAAGGGAGAGCGTACCCAGCAGGTCGTCGGCCTCCCAGCCCGCCAGGGTGTACCACTTCACGCCCATGTCGGTGAGCAGGGTGCGGATGGTCTCGAATTGCTGGCGCAATTCGATGGGCGTGGCAGAGCGGCCCGCCTTGTAGTCCGCATACACCGTGTGGCGGAAGGTGGGGCCATGCTCGTCGAAGCAAACGGCCAGATAGCGCACGTTTTCTTCCTTGATGACCTTGAGCAGCATATTCAGAAAGCCGAAGATGGCGTTGGTGTACACGCCCCCGTTGTCCATGATGGGCAGGGCGTGGAAGGCGCGGTGCATCAGGCTGTTGCCGTCCACGATAAGGAATGTATCTTTCATGGGAGTTACCTCCTTTGCAGTCTGCCAATAGTATACCACATTTTTGCTCGTCAACAAGGCGAACTTGATGAATTTCCCGCATATCCTCCCATGAGGTGATACCATGCGCATCGTTCTCCCGCTGCTGATGGGCTGGCTGCTTTTGCGCTCTGGCGTGGCCATGGAGGCCGCCAGCGCCGCCTGCCGATTGTTTGTGCAAAGCGTGCTGCCGGGACTTTTCCCCTACATGACCCTCTCGCTGATGCTGGTGAGCCGCATGGGCGGACGGCTGCCGTCCTGGTGCCTGATGCTGCTGGGCTGGTGCGGCGGCTCCCCCACCGGGGCGCGGCTGATGGCGCAGCGGGGCCTGCGGGACAAGCGCCTGGCGGTCAGCTGCGCCACCATGAGTCCCATGTTTCTGCTGGGGACATTGGGCAGCTGGCTGCGCAGCCCAGCGGCGGGGGCGTGCATACTGCTCTCGGTGGTGGCGGGCGGCTACCTCACCGGGCTGATGGTGCGCCCCGGCAGCGCCGCCCCCGTTGCCTGCGACCCCGCGCCCCTATCCCTGGGCGAGGCCGTGGAGGCCGCCGCCCGCACCATGCTGATGGTCTGCGGCACCATGGTGATGCTCCGGGTCTTTGCCGCGCTGCTGACGGAACACGCCGGAGGGCTGGCGCTGCCCCTCACCACCCTGCTGGAGGTGGCCACCGGCACCCGTGCCATGGCCGAGCTGCCCCTGCCGCTGCCCCTGCGCACCGCGCTGATGGCCGCCGCCACCGGCACAGGCGGCGCAGCGGTACTGATGCAAAACCGCGCCTGCTATCCCCAAGGCTTCATGTCCCTGGGAGAGCAGGCGCTGTGGCAGGCGGTGCATGGGGCTATTTCGTTTGTTCTGGCGCTGGGGATGATGCTGCTTGCGGGGTGAAATCGGAACAGATCTCCCAGGCATTACAACCCGTTCGTTCGGAATGCATACACATTCCCGCATCTATAGGAAAATATCGTCTGTTCTTTCGGATGTAATATCTGCAAAAGTGCCGACAGTTAATACACATAGGCCTTTCCGTATAACGGTTATGATAGAACAAATCCATGCGTTCGATCAGGAAGGAAGTTTTCTTCATTCTACGCCTCCAAATTGTAGCATAATGCTACCTATATGGTAGCACTATAGCAATGGACTGTCAATAAACAGATATGCTACCATACTGCTACGGAGGTGATATCAATGCCTGTTATGAAGGTTCAAACCGGACTGCGCCTGAACGAGTCCGTTTATGATAAGATTCGTGTCCTTGCCAGTCTTGATCACCGTTCAATCAATAACATGATCGAACATATTCTTCAGTCTTATGTGGAGGAATATGAGCTTGAGAATGGAACTATTATTATTGATACCGAAGAATGACCACAAGGAGGAACCACCATGCTGGAATTCAAGTTCGATACCCAGCTCCTCATCGAAGGCCATGACCTGGACGAGGATGCCATCAACGATTACTTCTGCGAGAACTTCAAGGGCGACTGCCTGCTGGCCGTGGGCGATGATGAACTCATCAAGATCCACTACCACACCAACGAACCCTGGAAGGTGCTGGAATACTGCGCCTCCCTGGGTGAGATCTACGATGTGGTGATCGAGAACATGGAGCGCCAGGAGCAGGGTCTCCAGGGCTGAGCCGCCACGCAAAAAACCGGGCAGACGTTTATCTGCCCGGTTTTTTGCTGCCCATCACTTCTTAGGCATATACCGCATATCGCTCACGGAATACACCGTCACAAAGGCCTTGGGGTCGGTCTCGCGGATGAAGTCCATCAGCCGCCGATATTCCTGGTTGTCCACAATGGCGATCATCTCCCGCCGGGGCGTGTTGTCATAGGCGCCGATGATCTCATTCAGCGTGGCGCCGCTGTGCAGGTCGTGGATCACAAACTGCACGATCTTCTCCAGCTCCGCGGAAATGACGCACACCCGGCGCTTGATGTTCATGCCGAAGATGAAATGATCCACCACCAGGCCGCCGAAATAGGTACCCAGCACGGAAAGCACCACGGTTTTGGCATCGTAGCACAGGGCGGAGGACAGCGCCACCACAATGCCGGAAACCGACATGGCCTGCCCCAGATCCATGTGCAGATACTTGTTCATGATCTTGGCCACAATGTCCAGCCCCCCGGAGGATGCGTCCCTGGGGAAGAGAATGGCCAGGCCAATGCCCACCACCAGGATATAGCAGATCACGTCCAGCAGGGGATCCTGGGTGATGGACTGGAAATTGGGGAAGATGCGCTCAAACACACCCATCACCATGGGCATCAGCACCGAGCAGTACACCGTTTTCGCCCCAAAGGTGGGACCCACCAGCACAAACCCGATGATCAGCAGGCCAATGTTCATGATCAGCGTAATGGTGGAAACAGAAAGCGGAATGAAGTTGCTCAGCACCATGGCCAGCGCCGCGCCGCTGCCCACGGACACATGGCTGGGCAGCATGAAGAAAAACACCGCCGCCGCCACGATGATGGTACCGAAGGTGATGATCAGAAAATCCTTGATGGCATTCCTGGAAAGCACACAAAAGACCTCTTTTCTGTAGGATGCGACTCTATTATACACACATCGGGGCGGCTTGTCATGGGTTGATTTCATGTTTTATTTCGTTTATACTGAAATTACCTGAAAGGAGGCCATCCCCATGAAAAACGAGCGCATCATCAAAGGTACCTTTTCCTCCACCACCGGGCTGCGCCTGGACTACCGTATGTGGCTGCCGGAGGGCGAACCGAAGGCCGTGATCCAGCTGGTGCATGGCATGGCCGAGCATATCGACCGCTACGACGCCACCGCCCGCGCCCTGACCGAACACGGCTTTGCCGTGGTGGGCCACACCCACCTGGGGCATGGCACCGCAGCGAAGATCAAGGGCTACTTCGGCGAAAAGGACGGCTGGCAGCACCTCATCGACGATGTGCATCTTTTGCGCCAGCGCACCCAGCAGCACCATCCCGGCGTGCCGTACATCCTGCTGGGGCATTCCATGGGCAGCTTCGTCGTGCGCTGCTACCTGATGCAATACGCCCAGGGCCTCGCGGGGGCGATCCTCTCCGGCACGGGGTTCTTCCCCAAGCCTGTGGCGCTGCTGGGCCTGGGCGTGGCCAAGCTGGTGTGCCTCTTCGGCGGGGAAAAGAAGCCCAGCAAGCTGATCAACGGCATTGCCTTTGGCTCAAGCAACAAGCTCTTCAAGCCCGCCCGCACGGACTTTGACTGGCTCACCCGGGACGAAGCCATTGTGGACAGCTACGTGGCTGACCCGTACTGCGGGTTCATCTTCACCGGCGGCGGCTACCGGGATTTCTTCACCGGGCTGAACAGGCTGACCAAGGTGCAGGGCGTGCCGGAAGACCTGCCCGTGCTGCTCTTCTCCGGCGAGAAGGATCCCGTGGGCAGCGGCAACGGCGTGAACAAGGTGGCCGACCAGCTCCGCGCCGCCGGTGTGAAGCGGGTGGACGTGAAGCTCTACCCCGATGGACGGCATGAGATGTTCAACGAGCTGAACCGCGACGAAGTCTGGCAGGACGTGGCCGCGTGGGTGGATCAGCTGGTATAAGAAAAAGCAGACGCGAAAGCGTCTGCCTTTTTCTTATTTGAAAGAGATGGCATTCAGCACCGGGATCAGCAAGAACACCACCCAGCCGGGATGCCACAAATTGCACCAGAAGCCCAGCAGCAGATAAATGATGGTGATCATCACCGGGTTGCCCAGCAGCTTCAGGGGGCTGCGCTGGCTGGCGGGCAGGTAAAACAGCGGAATGGTAAGGAACAGCAGCCACCCGGGATGCCACAGGTTGAAGCAGGCACCCAGCACCACATAGGCAATGGCCACCAGCACCGGATAAGGGAAGGCGTGGCGCTGCTTCTCGCGAGCCTTTTCCTCCTGGGCGGCCTTGTGTTCAAAATAGCTGCCCTCCGGCAGGGGATCATCCACATTGCCAGGTTCCATGGGGGTGGCGCCGCCACGCACCAGTTCGTCCAGGGAAATATTGTACAGGCTGGCCAGGGCGATGAGGTTGTCCGTATCGGGCGAGGATTCGGCTCGCTCCCACTTGCTCACAGCCTGGCGGCTCACGCCCAGGCGCTCGGCCAGCTCCTCCTGGCTCAGGCCATGATCCTTGCGCAGCTGCACAAGGCGATTGGCGGTTTCAAGGGTCATGTTCATTCCTCCTTTTTCCATCCCAGCATAGCATATTCGGGGCGGTTGCGCCAGCAAATCTGGCTTGCAATTGCAATGCAACCGAAAGTTGCGGGCGTTTTTTCGTGTTTATGCCTCTTCCGCAACCGATAGTTCCGCCACCTCGCCCCGCTGGGTCACGGGGTGCTTCTCACGCCACACAGCCACCGCCAGCCGTCCATCGGCCAGCAGCGCGCAGCGGGGGTGGCGATGCTCCGGGTGTGCCTCCCGATACAGCCGCGCCGCGCGCTTGAGCGACTCCGCTTCGCCTTGCAGCAGCGGAGGCAGATAGCCCGTGTTGTCCGTGGCCAGGCGGTCGAGGATCATGGCGTCCCGCAGCTCAGCGGCAGGCACGCCTAGAGCGAGCAGCGCATCATGCACCATGGCGGTCAGCGCATCCAGGCTCCACCGCCCCTGGCGGGCAGCCATGGCATCCCCCAGGCGCAGGAACAGGTCGAAGGGGCGCATCCCGGTGCGTTGCAGCGCCAGGTCGAGGGTCCTGGCGAAGCGGCCGGAATTGTGCAGGCGCTCCACCGCCTCGGCACAGCCATGCAAGCGGCGCAGCTGGGCGTAGGTCATCCAGGGGGTGGACAGCACCTCATAGGGCGGGTCAGGGGCAAAGCGCTGCCCCCAGTCGGTCTCCCGCAGATGGCTGCCGTGGATCAGCTTCAGGAAGCCCAATTGCAGCTGGTGGGGACGCAAGTTGTAGGCACAGTCGAAGCTCTGACCGAAGGTGGCAAAGTCCTCCTGGGGCAGCCCGGCGATCAGGTCGATGTGGAGATGCACGTTCCCCGGCAGCAGGATGCGCTGCAGGCGATCCACCAGCCGCGCCATGTCCGTGTGGCGGCGGCAGGCTTCCAGCGTGGGAGCGTGGAAGGATTGCAGTCCGGCCTCCATCTGAAACAGTCCGGCAGGAGCCTGTGCCAGCAGATCGAGGGTCTCGTCGTCGAAAAGGTCGGCGGCCACCTCCAGGTGGTAGCACACGTTGCCGATCTGCCCGGCGGCCTTGGCGGCCATCAGCCCGCCCAGCAGGAAGCGGGTGCGCTGCTTATCGCAGTTGAAGGTGCGGTCGATGAGCTTCACCGTGTCCGTGCCGGAAGCGCCCAGCCGGATCAGCAGGGCCAGGGCTTCCTCCTGGGGCATGAACTGCACCTTGTCCTTTTGCCCGCTGAGGCAGAAGGCGCAGCTGAAGGGGCAGCCACGGCTGGTTTCCACATACACCATGCGGCCGTTCAGGGCGGTGTGCCAGGTGTCGTCATAGAGGTCGGCGCGGGGCGGCGGCGTGGGGGCGGGCGGAACGATGCTGCCAGCCGTACACACGCCGGGGATGGCGCTGGGATCGCCGCTTTCCATCAGGCAGCGCAGCAGAGCGGGGAGGCTTTCCTCCCCGGCACCGCGGAGGATGTAGTCGCAGGGCATTTCGGCAAAGGTGGCCTCCGGGGAGAAGGTGACCTCCGGGCCGCCCAGCAGGATGCAGATATTCTCGTCCAGCGCCTTGATGCGCCGCACCAGCCGGGCAGTCATCTCCCGGTTCCAGATGTAGACGCAAAAGCCGATATGGGTGGGCGCGCCTTCCATCAGCCGCGCCAGGCAGTCCTCCACCGGCTCGTTGATGTTGATATCGCAAATGGTCACGGGGATGGGCAGCGCCTCCTCCACGGCCTTCTTCAGGCAGAATGGTGCCAGCGGCATGTGGATGTATTGGCTGGCAAGGCCGGTGAGCGTGAGGCGCATGGGGATCCCTCCTGTGACAAGATTCTGAAATATTGTACCATATATCGCGAAGTGTTTGCAATTGCGCCACGGGTTTAGTATAATATATCTATGTGTGCAAGAAAGGGGACATTCCGAATGAAAATGTCGAAGATCCTGAGCAAAACGGCACAGGTTTTTTTTGAAAAATCCGGCCAGGGCATCGTGTGCGTGCTGGTGCAGCTGGCCCTTCGGCTGATGGTGGCCGCCCCGCTTTTATTCCTGGTGACCACCGAGGTGCCTTACCTGGCGCTGCTGAGCATCCCGCTGTATCTGCTGATCATCCCCGTGGCGCGGCAGAACATGGCCGAGGCCATGCAGGACGCCATTGCCGGGGGCGAGCTGCTCAGCGCCAAGCTGATCTCCACCGAAAACTATGGCCGCAAGTTCCTTCGCGGCCTGAAGCAAGCTGGCCTGATGCTCCTGTGGGCGGCGCTGTTCATTGCGGCCACCGTGGTGCTGCTGTGGGCCTACGCCGGGCAGATCGACGCCTTCACCCTTATGCGGGTGGTGATGGATCTGGGCGGCGGCTCCTTTATGAACGGCATCAAGCTGGTGCTGGTGATCTACGCCGCCACGGTGCTGCCCATTGTGCTGGGCTGTGCTTTCCACAGCGGCGCCCGCCATGCCTATGCCCTGGGGGATAAGAAGCTCATCCGTGGTCACCGTGGCGGCGTTATGCTGGTGTGGCTGGCCGGGCTGGTGGCGCTGATCCCCTTCTTCGCCGTGGTGGGCTGGGCTGGCATGGACTTTGTGTCCGGGCTGGTCAGCGCCCTGGGCAACCTGGGTGGCGGCAGCATCCAGCTGCCCTCCCTTGGCAACAAGGTGTATATCATTGCAGCGGCTGCGGTGGTGCTGCTGCTCCCGCGGCTGTGCTTCAAGCAGCTGATGACCGCCGTGTACGTCCGGGGGCTGAAAGATGCTCAGGCTTGACCGTTGGCTGGTGACCCTGGGGGTGGGCAGCCGCTCCCAGGTGCAGAAGCTGATCCGCCAGGGGGCGGTGACCGTTGGTGACGCTGTGGTGACCGACCCTTCCGCTTCCTGCAACACGGAGGCTGAACTCACCCTGCACCGCCAGCCCTTGGATGGCCGCCTGACCCGGCATGTGATGCTGCACAAGCCTGCTGGCTTGCTCACCGCCGCCCGGGACAAAAAGCAGCCCACGGTGATGGATCTTTTGCCGGAGAGCTATGCTTCCATCGGCTGTATGCCCGTGGGACGGCTGGACAAGGACACCACGGGGCTGCTGTTCCTCACCACAGATGGAGAATTGAACCACCGCCTGCTGTCCCCCACCCGCCATGTGGACAAGACCTATCTGGCGCAGGTGGATGGCGAACTGACCCAGGCCGACGTGGAGGCCTTTGCCCAGGGGCTGCACCTGAGCGACTTCGACGCCAAGCCCGCCCTGCTGGAGATCGTCGCGCCCCGTACCGGGCGAGTCACCGTGCAGGAGGGCAAGTTCCACCAGGTGAAGCGGATGTTCTCCGCCGTGGGGAAGGAAGTGGTGCAGCTGCACCGGGAGAGCTTCGGCTCCCTGCGCCTGGACCCCGATCTGCCCGTGGGCGAGTGGCGCGAACTGACTGATGATGAGCTGCGCAGCTTGTATGCCGATGCGCAGATGGAGGCACCATGAACGATCAATACTACACCGCTGACCCCTCCAGCGAATCGAAACCCGTCCCCTGCGCCTTCCCCTATCGTGGCCATGGCCTGAACTTTATGACGGACGCGGGCGTGTTTTCCAAGGGGGAACTGGATCAGGGTACCCGCCTCCTGCTGGACGCCCTGCCGGAGCTTTCCGGCGATGTGCTGGACCTGGGCTGCGGCTGGGGTGCCATTGGCGTAAGCATCGCCAAGGCCAATCCCGCCTGCCGGGTGGTGATGGCGGACGTGAATCGCCGCGCCCTGCAGCTCAGCCGGGACAACCTGGAGCGTAACAAGACCACCGCCGAGGTCATTGAGAGCGACGGCATGGCGGCGGTGCTGGATCGCAGCTTTGACGCGGTGATCACCAACCCGCCCATCCGGGCAGGCAAGCAGGTGATCTACAAAATGTTTGCCGACAGCGCTGCCCACCTGAAGCAGGGCGGCGCGCTGTATCTGGTGATCCGCAAGCAGCAGGGCGCAGAAAGCTGCGTGAAATACCTCAAGACCCTCTTTGGCGAGGTGGAAAAGCTGGATAAATCAGGCGGCTTCTGGGTGCTGAAGGCCTCGGAACCCCTGGGAGGAGAGAATACCAATGATCTTTAACGAAGAATACTTCGACGAAGGGCTGTACCGCATGGGTACCCGCAGCGAAAAGTGGGACGCCTGCCGCCTGGAGCATGGCGAGAACGTGCTGCCCATGTGGGTGGCGGACATGGATTTCCCCAGCCCGCCCGCGGTGCAGGAGGCCATCCTGGCCCGCGCCGCCCACCCCACCTATTGCTATACCGAGATCATGGCTGACGACGATCAGGCGCTCATCGATTTCTGGCAGCGCCGCCACGGCCTGACCATCGCCCGGGAGGACATCACCATGATCCCCTGCGTGGTCACCGGCTTGCGCCTGGCCATTCTGGCGCTGACCCAGCCCGGGGATGGGGTCATCATCCAGTCCCCGGTGTACGGCCCCTTCCGCATGTCGGTGGAAGGCACGGAGCGCCGGGTGATGGACGCGCCCCTGGTGCGCCGGGAGAACGGCAGTTACGACATGGATCTGGCCGCCATCGAAAAGCAGCTGCAGGCCGGCGCCAAGCTGATGCTGCTGTGCAACCCCCAGAATCCCGTGTCCCGGGTATGGAGCCGCGAGGAGCTGCAGGCCCTGCTCGACCTGCTGAACCGCTACAATGTGCCGCTGGTGTCCGACGAGATCCACGCGGACTTCGTGTTCGCGCCCAAGACATTCGTGCCGGTCATGACCCTGCAAGAGAAGAACGTGATCTCCCTGTGCGCCGCCAGCAAGACCTTTAACCTGGCGGGCTTGCAGCAGGCGGACGCCATCTGCAAGGACGAGGCCATCCGCACCGCCTTCCGCTATGAGATGGACAAGGCGGGCGTGCGCAGCGGCAACATCTTTGCCCTGGAGGCCACCCGTGCCGCCTACAACCACGGCGACGCCTGGCTGGACGGCCTGGTGCGCTACCTGGAGGGCAACTACGCCCTGCTGGCCAAGCTCATCAAGGAACACCTGCCCAAGGCCGTGCTGACCCCCATGGAAGGCACCTACCTGGGGTGGATCGACCTGCGTGCCTACGGCTACACCACCGATGAGCTGATGCAGCGCACCGAGAAGGCCGGGGTGTACTTCACCGTGGGTACCTTCTTTGGCGAAGAGCTGGGCGCAGGCCACCTGCGCATCAACATCGGCTGCCCCCGCCGCTATATCGAAGAGGGCATCCTGCGGCTGCGGGTCGCCCTGGAAAACGGCGACGAAGAGTAATTCCAGCATAGAAGGCCAGCCTTTCCGGCTGGCTTTTTGCATAGCAACAGCGGGTTGCTTGCGCAGGGCGCTGCCGCCCTGTTACAATGCTGATGGAGGTGAGAAGCATGGGCGAAAAAAACATTTTTCTTGAGCTGCGAACTATGAAGGGCCTCTCCCAGGAGGAGCTGGCCGAAAAGGTGTTTGTGAGTCGCCAGGCAGTTTCCCGCTGGGAAAATGGCGAAACGACCCCCAACACCGAAACACTGAAGCTGCTTTCCAGGCTGTTCGACGTTTCCATCAACACCCTGCTGGGGTCTCCGCGCCCCATGGTGTGCCATTGCTGTGGCATGACCCTGGACGAGGCCAGCACCAGCCGGGAGACCGATGGAAGCTACAACGAAAACTACTGCAAGTGGTGCTATCGCGAGGGGGAATTCACGCTGGACTACTGGCAGCGCTATGCCGAGCTGGGCGGCGACGAGGGCTTCAACCGGTTCAAGGCACAGCTGATGGATGAATTCAACGCCCTGCAAATCGATGGTATGCCCAGGGTGGAGCAGCTGAATGTGCTTACGGGCAGCTACATCAACCTGGAATACACCCTGCCCAGCGGCCACAAAGTCAAGCTGCTGAACGACCAGGCCTCCTACCTGGGCAATCAGCTGGAATGCACCTTTGGCGGCAGCAGGTGCTTCGGCATTGCGGCCAATATGCAGTTCCTGCTGGTTTGCACCTATGAGGCCAACGGCGCAAACCCGGAGCTTGTCCTCTTCAAGCAGCGGTAAGTCCCTTCCCCATAAACGAATGAAACCCCGGTCTTAATCCAGACGACCTTTGGTCGGCTGGATTTGCTATTTCAAAAAAGTGGCTCTGCCACTTTTTTGACACAAAAACCCCCCTGTCTTTCGACAGGGGGCGAAATTGACTTTCAGCAGGGATTACTGCTGGCCAGCCAGCTTCTTGTAGGCTTCACGACGATACTTGGCATCTTCCTCAGCCTGCGCGAAGAGCTTCTCGGCAGCTTCGGGGAACATCTTGGCCAGGGAGGTGTAACGCACTTCGCCCTTCAGGAATTCCTGATAGTCGCCAGTGGGCTCCTTGGAGTCGATGGTCATGGGATTCTCCAGATCGGGGTTGAAGCGATACAGGGGCCAGTAGCCGCACTCCACAGCCTTCTTCTGCTCGGCCTGAGCCTTGCCCATGTTGATACCATGGTTGATGCAGGGAGCATAGGCGATGATCAGGGAGGGACCATGATAGGCCTCAGCCTCGGTCATGGCCTTCAGCAGCTGCTGGGGATTGGCGCCCATAGCCACGGTGGCCACGTACACATAGCCATAGCTCATGGCCATCATGCCCAGGTCCTTCTTCTTGGTGCGCTTGCCGGCAGCAGCGAACTTAGCCACAGAGCCGGTGGGGGTGGACTTGGAGGCCTGGCCGCCGGTGTTGGAGTACACCTCGGTATCCAGCACGAGGATGTTCACATCCTGGTTCTGGGCCAGCACATGGTCAACGCCGCCGTAGCCGATGTCATAGGCCCAGCCGTCGCCGCCGAAGATCCACACGGACTTCTTCACCAGCATGTCCTTCATGCCGTAGATTTCCTTGCAGAGCTTGTCGCACTCGCAGCCGCAATCCTTGCAGCCTTCCACGCAAGCAACGATCTTCTTGGAGGCAGCCTTGGAACCCTCGGCATCTTCCATGTTGTCCAGCCATTCCTTGGCAGCTTCCTGATACTCAGCCCAATCGGGGCACTTGGCGGCCAGTTCCTTGATCAGGTCGGCCAGCTTAGCGCGGCGCTGGGTCACAGCCAGGTTCATGCCGAAGCCGAACTCAGCGTTATCCTCGAACAGGGAGTTGGCCCAAGCGGGACCATGGCCCTCGTCGTTGGTGGTGTAGGGGCAGGTGGGAGCGGAGCCGCCGTAGATGGAAGAGCAACCGGTAGCGTTGGCAACGATCATGCGATCGCCGAACAGCTGGGTCACCAGCTTCACATAGGGGGTCTCGCCGCAGCCAGCGCAGGCGCCGGAGAACTCGAAGAGGGGCTTGAGAGCCTGGGAGTTCTTCACAGAAGCCTTGTTGGTGATCTTGTCGGCCACCTCAGGCACGGTCATGGCGAAGTCCCAGTTAGCCTGCTCGGCCATCTGAGAAGCCAGAGGCTCCATGGACAGAGCCTTCACCTTGGCGGGGCAGACTTCCACGCAGTTGCCGCAGCCGGTGCAGTCCAAGGGGCTGACCTGCATACGATACTGCATACCGGCGAATTCCTTACCGGTGGCCTTCTTGGTCACATAGCCCTCGGGCAGCTCGGTGCCATCCACAGTGTAGATGGGACGGATGCAGGCGTGGGGGCAAACCAGGGCGCAGTTGCCGCACTGGATGCAGTTCTCGGGGATCCACATGGGAACCTTCACGGCGATGCCGCGCTTCTCGAACTTGGTGGTGCCGGTGGGAACGATGCCGCGGGGATCCAGGGCGGACACGGGCAGCTTGTCGCCTTCCTGGGCCAGCACGGGCTTCACGAAGGAATCGAAGTACTCGGTGGTGCCTTCAACCTTGGCAGCCTCGGCGCCGGTGGTGGCGGTGGCCCACTCAGCAGGCACGTCCACCTTCACCAGACCGGAGATGGCGATGTCGATGGCGTCCCAGTTCTTCTGAACGATGGCGTCGCCCTTCTTGCCATAGGTCTTCTTGGCATAGGCCTTCATGTACTCGTCAGCCTGCTCGTAGGGGATCACGTCAGCCAGCTTGAAGAAGGCAGCCTGCATGATGGTGTTGATGCGGTTGCCCATGCCGACCTTGGCGGCCAGCTCGATGGCGTTGATGATGTACATCTTGGCGTTCTTCTTGGCCAGCAGCTGCTTCATGGTGGCGGGCAGGTGAGCATCCAGCTCATCAGCGCTCCACTGGCAGTTCAGCAGGAACACGCCGTTGTCCTTCAGGGAGGACACCATGTCGTACATGGTCACATAAGCGGGGTTGTGGCAGGCGATGAAGTCAGCCGCGTCGATCAGGTAGGGGCTCTGGATGGGAGTCTTGCCGAAGCGCAGGTGAGACACGGTCAGGCCGCCGGACTTCTTGGAGTCATAGGAGAAGTAAGCCTGGGCGTACAGATCGGTGTGATCGCCAATGATCTTGATGGAGTTCTTGTTGGCGCCCACGGTGCCGTCGGAACCCAGACCATAGAACTTGCAGCAGATGCTGCCTTCGGGAGCGGCGTTGAACAGCTCGCCCACGGGCAGGGAGGTGTTGGTCACGTCGTCAACGATGCCAACGGTGAAGTGGTTCTTGCACTCGCCGTCCAGGTTGGCGAACACAGCCTTCACATGGGTGGGGGTGAACTCCTTGGAGCCCAGGCCATAGCGGCCGCCCACAACCTTGATGTCAGCGCGGCCTTCTTCAGCCAGAGCAGCGCAAACGTCCAGGTACAGAGGCTCGCCCAGGGAGCCGGATTCCTTGGTGCGGTCCAGCACGGCGATCTTCTTGCAGGTGGCGGGGATAGCGGCCATGAAGTGCTTCACGGAGAAGGGACGATACAGGTGGACCTTGATCAGGCCGACCTTTTCGCCCATGGCGACCATCTTGTTCACGGCCTCGTGAGCCACGTCGCAGCCGGAACCCATGGCGATGATGACCTTATCGGCATCGGGAGCGCCAACATAGTCGAACAGGTTGTACTTGCGGCCGGTCAGAGCCTCGACCTGCTTCATGGTCTCTTCCACGATGGCAGGCACTTCCAGATAGAACCTGTTGCCAGCCTCACGGCCCTGGAAGTAGATGTCGGGGTTCTGGGCGGTGCCAGCCTGGTGGGGATGCTCGGGGTTCAGGCCGCGGGCGCGGAATTCCTCAACCTTGTCCCAGGGCATGACGGTAGCGATCTCGTCATAGGTGGGAGCATCGATCTTCTGGATCTCGTGGCTGGTACGGAAGCCGTCGAAGAAGTGCAGGAAGGGAACAGAGCTCTTCAGGGTAGCCAGGTGAGCCACCAGAGCCATGTCGCAGGCTTCCTGAACAGAGTTGCTGGCCAGCATGGCGAAGCCGGTCTGGCGGCAAGCCATAACGTCGGAATGATCGCCGAAGATGGACAGAGCGTGGTAGGCCAGGGCGCGAGCGCTCACGTGGAACACGGAGGGCGTCAGCTCACCAGCGATCTTGTACATATTGGGGATCATCAGCAGCAGACCCTGAGAGGCAGTGAAGGTGGTGGTCAGGGCGCCAGCGGCCAGGGAGCCATGCACAGCACCGGCAGCACCGGCCTCGGACTGCATTTCAGCAATCTTCACGGTCTGGCCGAACAGGTTCATGCGGCTCTGGGCGGACCACTCATCAGCAACTTCCGCCATGGGGGAGGAAGGCGTGATGGGGTAGATAGCGGCCACATCGCTGAATGCATACGCGATATGGCTGACAGCAGTATTGCCGTCAACGGTCATCTTGATTGCCATGGGGATTTACCTCCTTGACGCTTGTTTGGATCGGTCGGGATCGCTCCTGCCGACCCGGAAAACCGCATTCCCGTTATGCTCCTGTGTTGGTGTGAAGGGGCTTGGGAAAGCCCTTTCATGCCAGCACAAGCGCATGACAAAAACACGGAAACTCCTCTATCGTGTCAATTATACTGGTTTGTGCGAAATATGTCAATGTCGCGTCCGGTATTTCCAGCGATTCCTTGCTGATTTTTTCACATTCTTCACAAACTCATTCCGTAAAGGCCATGATGTCCGCATCCTGCCTCTTGCCGCCAAACACCATCGTCCACTTGTCGGCAGGATCCTTGCGGCACATCAGCGCGCTGGAAGGCCCGCCGTCCAGGTCGTAGGCCCACACCGGGTCGAAATAGCTTTGTAGGATGTCCACGCACTGGATCAGGCTCAGGCCGTAGCGCTCCTCGCTGGTCACGGTGAGCAGAATGTAGTTGTTGTCGTCCATCTTGGCGATGATGGTGCGGATGGCGTGGGCCTTGGCAAAGCTCCAGGTCTCGTCCAGGATGCTCTCATGATCCACGATCATGGGGCAGCCCTCGTAGAACGACCAGGTCTGGGTGGGCGCGTTTTGCAGAATGGCTTCATTGTCCTCCCCCACGTGGAGGTGCAAGCCGTCCGCCTGCAGGGTCAGGCCGTAGAAAGGCACCCCCGCCAGGTTGCGGAAGACCTCCCCATCGGTAATGGTCAGGCTGCCCAGGGGCGTGTAAAAATAGTCCGGGCTGGAGCCAGGATAGTTGTCCGGGATCTCCGGGAAGGTGGGACTCACATAGCCGCTGCCGTTCACCGCCAGCACCGATCCCTCCACCTGCTGCGCCATATCGGCAGGCATAGCCAGGCTTTCCTCCCACACGCCGGTGGCCTTGCGGATCTGCCGCCCCGGCTCGGCCATCCACAGCTTGGTCACATAGCAGCGCACCTTCTCGTAGCTGAAGCGCTCCACGGTGTACTTCAGCGTATCGCTGTCGTAGGAATGCACCACCTTCCCCGCAAAGGTATGGGGCCATTGGGGCAGGGGTTCCGCCAGGGCGGTGGAACACAGCATCAGCACGAGAAGCCAAACAAGCAGCTTTTTCATAGGCAAACGACCCTCTTCTTTCCATTTGTTACAATGATTATAGCACACACGCTCCCACCTAAGCAAACCTGCCCTTGAAATCAGCTTCCGGCAGGCATATAATAGAATAGAAATAAAGTGGGGAGGTATGGTCATGCGGCGCAGGCGCAGGAAGAACCAATACATTTTTGCAGGCGAGCAGCCCCGCGGCCGGGGCAAGACCTTTTTGCTCGGACTGCTTTCCGTGCTGCTGGTGGCGGTGCTGGCGGTGTTCATCACCAATTTCACGCTGAACAATCAGGTGGAATTGACCCCCGTGCGCATCACCGTGCAGAATCTCCCCGCCGACCTGGAAAATTGGTCCATCCTCCACATCAGCGACCTCCACGGGCAGGAGATCGGCTCCGGGCAGAGCGCCATCCGCAAGGCGCTGAGCGGGGTGAACTACTCATGCGTGGTGTTTTCCGGCGACATGGTAGGCGCAGGCGGCGATGTGCAGCCCCTGCTGGACGTGGTGTCCCTGCTGGCTACGGACAAGCCCAAGTTTCTCATCCCCGGCGACGAGGATCCCAGCCTGTACCTTTCCACCGCCCACGACAGCCTGTCCGTCTACGCCCCCTGGGCCGAGGCCATCATGGAGGCAGGCGTCACCATCCTGGATGAACCCATCAGCGTCCTGCGGGGCAAAAGCACCATCTGGTTCGTGCCGGAGTACCTCTACAGCCTTGACCTCAAGGGCATGGGCGCTGCCTATCAGAAGCAGCTGGACGACCTGAACACCCTCCCCTCCCTCACCGCCGACCAGGCCGCCCAGAAGCGCCTGGCGGAGTTCCACCTGGCGCGGCTGGGGCGCATCCACCTGGCCATGGACGCCATGACGGAGAAGGACATCCAAATCGCGGTGACCCACGCGCCCCTGACCCGCGACTATGTTTACACCCTGCTGCAATGGACGGAGAAGAAGGAGATCTTCTCCCTGCGCAATGCCTCGGCCATCCTGGCTGGCCACTATGCAGGCGGCCAATGGCGGCTGCCCTGGGGCGGCGCGCTTTATGTGCCGGAACTGGGCTGGTACCCGGACGACAGCCTCATCACCGGGCTTGACTACCTCAGCGGCATTCCCCAGTACATCACCCCCGGCCTGGCGGCCAGCGGCTATTATCCCTTCCAGCCCTTCCGCCTGTTCAACCAGCCGGAGATCGCCTACATCACCCTGTCCTCCCGCATGAACTGACACAAGGAGCATCATTATGTTCAGACACAACAACCGCAACCATGCCGCCCGCTATGAAATGGACATGACCACCGGGGCGCTTTTGCCCAAGGTGCTGATGTTCTCCGGCCCGCTGATCCTCACGGGCATCCTGCAGCTTTTGTACAACGCTGCCGATATCGTGGTGGTGGGCCGCTTTGCAGGCGCCCAGGCGCTGGCGGCGGTGGGTTCCACCGGCTCGCTGATCAACCTGCTGGTGAACGTTTTTATGGGCCTGAGCGTAGGCGCCAGCGTAGTCATCGCCCGTGCCTACGGTGCCGGTGATTTCAAGAGTGTGCGTACCGGCGTACACACGGCCATCACCGTGGCTTGCGTGGCAGGCGTGGTGGTGGGCGTCATCGGCGTGGTGGCGGCAAGGCCGCTATTGACCCTCATGGGCAGCCCGGATGACGTGATCGACGCCGCTACCCTGTATGTGCAGATCTACTTCATGGGTATGCCCGCCAATATGCTCTACAACTTCGGCGCCGCCATCCTCCGCGCCGTGGGTGACACCCGCCGTCCCCTGTATTACCTGACGATCTCCGGCATCGTGAATGTGCTTTTGAACCTGCTTCTGGTGATCGTATTCCACATGAGCGTGGCGGGCGTGGCCATTGCCACGGTGGTGAGCCAGGTCATCAGCATGGTGCTGGTGATCATCTGCCTCCTCCGCACCGATGGCGCCATCCACCTGAACCCCAAGGAGCTGCGCATCAACGGCAGCCAGCTGAAGGAGATCTTCCGCGTGGGTCTCCCCGCAGGCCTCCAGGGCAGCCTGTTCTCCATTTCCAATGTGCTGATCCAGTCCTCCATCAATTCCTTCGGCTCCATCGCCATGGCAGGCAACTCCGCCGCCAGCAACATCGAAGGCTTCATCTACACCGCCATGAACGCCATGCACCAGGCCAACCTGACCTTCGCCAGCCAGAACCTGGGCGCGAAGCAATTTGGCCGTGTGCGCAAGGTGATGTGGGTGTGCCTTGGCACCGTGACGGCCATCGGCCTGGGCATGGGCGTGGTGTTCCTGGGCCTCGGCCCCACGCTGCTGGGCTTCTACAACACCGACCCGGAGGTCATCCGCTTCGGCATGGTGCGCATGGCCATCATCATGCCCACCTATTTCCTCTGCGGCCTGATGGACGTGATGGTGGGTCAGCTGCGGGGCATTGGCTATTCCATCATGCCCATGATCGTGAGTCTGACGGGTGCGTGCCTGCTGCGCGTGGTGTGGATCTACACCATCTTCGCCGCCAATCCCACCCTGGAGACCCTGTACAACTCCTACCCCATCAGCTGGTTTGCCACCTTTGCCACACATCTGCTGTGCTACCTCATCTGGGGCAAGCGGAAGCTGAAGAGGATGGAACTGTCGCAAGCATAAGCAAACACCCCGGAACGCGCTGTTCCGGGGTGTTTTTGTATCAGTTATTGTGGAAGAAAATCAAATGCTCGTAGCGCTCCACGTCGCAGTTGCGCACCAGGATCTCCAGTTCCTCGTCGCCCATCACGGTGTTGCGGCCCGCCTCGTACAGGGCGTCCACCTCGTTCTTCACAGCCACCACCAGGGGATCGTTCTTGGCGATGGTCTCGTCGCCCTTCAGGCGGAAGTAGCTGTTGATCCAGTGCGCCACGCCGGCCAGGCCGCTGTGGCTGTCCACCGCCACCAGGGCGGGACGGTTGAGGATCTTGGCGGTATCGAAGATGTTGTAGATCTCCTCGTCCTTGAGCATACCGTCCGCATGGATGCCCGCGCGGGTCACGTTGAAGTGACGGCCCACGAAGGGCTGGCGGGGGCTGATCTCGATGCCGATCTCCCGCTCCATGTAGTCGGCAATGTCGGTAATGGCGCTCAGATCCATGCCATCGGCGGTGCCGCGCAGGGAGGCGTACTCAATGGCCATGGCCTCCAGGGGGCAGTTGCCGGTGCGCTCGCCAATGCCCAGCATGGAGCAGTTGATGCTGGCGCAGCCGTACATCCACGCCGCGCCCGCGTTGCTGACCACCTTGTAGAAGTCGTTGTGGCCGTGCCATTCCAGCTGGGCGGAGGGAACATCCGCATAGTGGTTCAGACCGTAGATGATGCCCGGCACGCTGCGGGGCAGGGCTGCGCCGTAGTAGGTCACGCCATAGCCCATGGTGTCGCAGGCGCGGATCTTGATGGGTACGCCGCTCTGCTTGGACAGCTCCATCAGCTCGTAGGCAAAGGGCAGCACAAAGCCGTAAAAATCGGCACGGGTGATGTCCTCGAAGTGGCAGCGGGGCTTGATGCCCTGATCCAGCGCTTCCTTCACAATGCCCAGATACTTGTCCATGGCCTGCTTGCGGGTCAGGTGCATCTTGTTGAAGATGTGGTAGTCGGAGCAGGACACCAGAATGCCGGTCTCCTTCACGCCCGCCTGCTTCACCAGCTCGAAGTCCTTCTCGTTGGCGCGGATCCAGGTGGTGATCTCCGGGAACTGCAAGCCCAGATCCTGGCACATATGCAGGGCCTTCTTGTCCTTCTCCGTATACAGGAAGAACTCGCTCTGCCGCACCAGACCCTTGGGGCCGCCCAAACGGTTCAGCAGCTTGAACAGATATACGATCTGCTCCGCCGTGAAGGGACTCACCGACTGCTGTCCATCGCGGAAGGTGGTGTCCGTCATCCAGATCTCGTCGGGCATATTTTCAGGCACGTGGCGCATATTGAACGCGATCTTCGGGATGGACTCGTAATCATAAAGCTCCCGGTACAAATTGGGTTCCGACACATCCTGAAGGGAATACTTATACTTGGCCTGCTTGAGCAGGTTCAGATTCTTATCAAACTCCAGCAATGGATTAACCTCCTTTACTTATGAGTGCAAGATGCGAGAGGGCGGCCTTTTCTGAGAAAAGACCCCCTCTCGCGCTCTCCCCGGAAAAGCAGCGACTATTGCTTACATAGTCCATATTTCGGACGCTGCGATACAGTTACTATCAACCCAGGCTGTTCACAAACTCCGCAATGCGCTTCACGCCTTCTTCGATCTGTTCCATGGAGACGGCGTAGGACAGGCGGCAGAAGCCCTCGGCCTCGAAGGCGGCGCCGGGTACCACGGCCACCTGCTTTTCAGCCAGGAGCAGCTCGGCAAAGTCCAGGGAGCTTTCCAGGGTGCGGCCATTGTAGCTCATGCCCAGCACCTTTTTGATGTTCATCATGATGTAGAAAGCGCCCTGGGGCTTGCGGCAGGAAAGGTTGGGGATCTGGTTGATGCGCTCCACCATCAGGTCGCGGCGCTTCTGGAATTCCTGCACCATTTCGTCCACGCAGCTCTGGTCGCCCTCCAGGGCCTTCATGGCGGCATACTGGGCAATGGTGTTGGCGTTGCTGGTGGCCTGGGACTGGAAGCTGGCCATGGCAGAGATCTCGTGCCGGGGGCCAGCCACATAGCCGATACGCCAGCCGGTCATGGCATAGGCCTTGCTCATGCCGTTAACGATGAAGGTCTGGGACTTGATCTGCTCGCCCAGCTGGGCAATAGACAGATGCTTGCGGCCATCGTAGAGCAGCTTTTCGTAGATCTCATCGCTGATCACGTAGAAGGGGTGGCTCACCGCCAGGTCGGCCACAAACTGCAGCTGATCCTGATCCCACACGCTGCCGTTGGGATTGGAGGGACTGGTGATGATGATGGCCTTGGTGCGGCGGGTCACGCGGGAGGCAATGTCCTTGTTGGTGGGGATGAAGTTGGTGCTTTCATCCGCCGGGACAAAGATCGGCACACCACCGGCCATGCGCACCATTTCGGGATAGCTCACCCAGCAGGGCGTGGGGATCAGCACCTCGTCGCCGGGATCGATGATACCCTGCAGAATGGTAAACAGGGTGTGCTTGGCACCGCTGGACACCAGGATATCGCCATAGGAATAGGTCATATCGTTATCCCGCAGCAGCTTTTTGCAGATAGCCTTGCGCAGCTCCTTGGTGCCGGCGGCGGGGGTATAGCGGGTCATGCCCAGGTCGAGGGCTTCCTTGGCCGCATCGCAGATATGCTCAGGGGTGGGGAAATCCGGCTCGCCAACGCCAAAGCCGATCACATCCAGCCCGGCAGCGCGCATTTCCTTGGCGCGGGCATCGATCTGCAAGGTCACGGAAGGGGCGATATTCTGACAACGGTGGGAAACAGTCAGTGCCATAACAGGTCATCCTCCTGCAATGTGAATGTTCATTTCCTGCAAAACAGTTTTTCTGTTCCTTTGCATGCAAAATGCGTTAACGGTTCTTATTATAGTCTCTTTTCCCCGGATATGCAAGCTTTGGGCAGGAAAAAATGCATTTCAAATACAAAAATCCTGCATTCTCGCTCCATTGAAATGCAGGATTTTCGCCATATTGCAGCCAGAAAATTGCAATATTTGATTTTCTTCCGTCAAATTGCCGTTTCGCTGCGATAATACAGATAGAAGGCGCTGATGGCCATCTGAATATAAATGTTCAGGGCAAAGTTCAGCGCCATGCCCACCGTGGAGGCCAGCACATTGCCCACCATGCCCAGCAGCAGACTTTCCAGCAGCGTGAGGCCGATCTGCCACAGGAAGAAGCTGATCTCCAGGGAGAACAGCAGCAGCTTGCGCTGGCTCATGATGGCCACGCTCTCCCGGATGCACTGGTTGATGCCCTTGGAGGGGGTCTCCGCCATCACCCGGTCGGCCATGGCGTAGTGCAGCGCGGCACGGATGCCCAGCACCAGCATGGTCACAGGGCCAGCGTACATCAGCAGAATCGCCAGCATGGACAGGGATTCCGAGAGGGCGGTCACCGCCACCAGCGCCAGCACCTCCAGCACCAGGCCGGGGAGCATCCACAGGAAGGTGCGCAGGAACACCATCAGGTTCAGGCCAATGGCCTTGAAAAAGCAGTTCCTCCGGGAGAACACCGTGCTGATGGGTGCATCCGCTTCGCCCCGGAGCAGCTTGAAGAAATAGTTCAGCAGCCCCAGGGTGAGGAAGGGAGAAATGATGGCCGCCAGCAGATTCAGCAGCCCCGTGGGCAGGTAGCCCTCCAGGGTAATGCCCGCCTCCTCCAGCAGGTTGGCCAGGTCAGCCACGGTGGCGCCGCTCTGCATAGAGGACATCAGGCCGCTCATGGTGTGGGCATAGCTGCTCTGGGTCATGATGGCCACCACCTGGCTTGCCAGCGAGGGCAGCGAGGCGATCAGCGCCACCATCAGGGCGGTCTGCCAGTTGTTGCGCAAGGCCGTGCGAGCCTTGAGTTTCAGTTCAAAGTTCGTAATCAATGTTCGTTCACCTCATCACCGATGATAGCACGTTTTGGTTCACTCTGCAACTGTGCAACGGCCATGCCCATCACCGACCAGAACATGGGGCTTACCAGACAGATGCTGAAGGAGAAGAACCCCTGCATGGCATAGCAGCCCACGGCCAGCGCCAGCGCCCATTGCTTTGCCCTGAGGCAGGCCGCCAGCACGCCCGCCAGCAGCGTCAAGTACAGCAGCAGCGCGGGCAAGCCATTGTTGCTGAAGATGGCCACGTATTCGTTGTGGGGATTGTCGAAGTTCTCCCCCAGGGAAGCGCCCAGCTGCTGCAAATGCTCCCGCAGAGCATAGTAGAAGGTGTCCGGCCCATTGCCGAAGATCAGGCTGTCCCGGCTCATGTCCAGGGTATGGCGCCATGCGCCCAGCCGCCAGGAGCCGAATTGATCCTGGGGGCGGCCATGGAGGATCTCGTGCAGCTCATACAGGCCGCCCGCAGTTTGCGGCACAGGCAGCACGGCCACCACCGTCACCGCCAGCACCGCCGCCACCAGCACCAGGCACAGGATGCCCTTCCCCGGCATGGCCTTGCCGGGATGCCGACGGAAGATGTCTGCCGCCACCATCAGCACCGCCACGGCGATAACGCCCGCAAGGGCCTTGTCCGTCATGGTGAAGACCACCGGCTGCACCGCACGGGGCGTGGTGCTGTCCAGCCACGGGAGAAAGAGCATCCCCCGCAGGGCAAGCCCCGCCGCAATGCCCGCCAGCGCCAGGCAAGCCCGCCTGCGAAACGCCGGAAAGCGCAGCGCCAGCAGCACCAGCAGACCGCACAGGAGAAGCAGCGCGATCAGCCCGCTCTGCACCTCCATGCACCACTCCAGCGCCGCTCCCAGGCTGCCCGCCGCCAGCAGATGCCAGCCGCCCTTTTCCCGGGTCACAAAAGCACCCAGCAGCAGCGGCACCAGCAGGGAGAGATAGCCGCTGACCATATCGATATTGCCGATGGTGCCTTGAAATTCATAATTCGCATAGATGCTGCGCCCCGCCGGATACAGCCCCAGCACGTTGACGCCAGCATATTGCAGCGCCACCACACCGGCAAACAGCATCAGCGCCGTCGAGGCCGCAGCCAGCACCGCCTTCATCCGCGGCGGGAAGAGGCTCATACAAAGAAACACCGCAGCGTAACAAAGGTGCGTCAGCAGACCCTCGTAGCGGATGGCACCCATCCACACCACGCGCTGCCCCTGGGCGTTGAGGGTGCCAGCCCATTCGCCCAGCAGCGCACTCAGCGCCACCCAGGCAAAGTATCCCACCGCCAGCAGCTGCACCGGATGCCACCGCAGCACCTGCCGAAGCTGCTTTTTCGCAGCCAAAACCAGCACGCACAGCAGCACCGCCACCACCGTGACGCCGGTCAGCACCAGCATCCCCAGCCATTTGGCGCGGGTGATGTGGGTGTAGCTCAAATCCTGCCACAGGGGAAACACCCCCAGCCACAATGCACCCAGCACCGTGGTTATGATGCCCGGCCAGGCGGGTTCCTTGCGCTGCATAGCGTCACCTCCGTGTTTTCTTCAAGATAGCACAATTTTGCATGGAATGCAATTTAGAATTCGGAATGCGGAATTTAGTTTGTGGTACGGGCGGGCGATCGCAGATCGCCCCTACATTTGCGGGGAAAAGGTAGGCGTTGAGGCAAGTGGCAGAACCACTCCCTCAGTCAGCGCAAGCGCTGACAGCTTCCTCGGGGAGGGAGCCTTTTGGCCGCTGCCCCGCGTCGCGGCTCATCCGTTATGCGCCGTGACCCCAAAGGAAAACCCACCCTGTATGCTATCACAGGATGGGTTTCGAAAGGGTCGAAGACCCTTCGCGGAGTCCAGAGGCAGAGCCTCTGGCGGGAGTGCAGAGGGCAGCGCCCTCTGCCGGGTTGTCAGGGCAGAGCCCTGACCGCGATGGCCTCGATCTCGACGCGGGCGTCTTTGGGGAGCTTGGCGACCTGGACGCAGGCGCGGGCGGGGGGGATTTTCGGGGAAGAAGGTGGCGTAGGCGGCGTTGACCTCGGCGAAGTCGTTCAGGTCTTTGAGGAAGATGGTGGTTTTGACCACGTCGGCCAGGGTGCAGCCCGCCTCGGCCAGGATGGCCGCGATGTTGTTCATGCTCTGGCAGGTCATTTCACCCACGGTGCCGGTGTGCAGTTCGCCCGTGGCAGGCACGATGGGCAGCTGCCCGGAAACAAAAACCATGTTGCCAGCCTGCACGCCCTGGGCATAGGGACCGATGGCGGCGGGAGCATTGGCGGTGTTCAGCGTCTTGTTCATGTTGTCTCCTCCTTACGGTTGGGGGTTGATCACTTCATAGCCGTCCAGCACGTTGTCGATCTGCACGTCCGGGCTGGTGGCGTGGATGCGCCTGTCCTGGCTGTACAGCGGGTAGATGCCCTCCCCTGCCAGGGCCTGCAGGGCTTCGGCGTCCAGCACATCGGTGGCGTAGCAGGGCAAAAGCCGCAGCAGGGTCTCCGCGCAGCCCATGGTGCGGGAGGTAGCCACCATCACCGGCACGGCACTCTTGCTCTTGCCGTCAGCCAGATCGGCGTAGGCGCTGCGCACGGTGCCATCTTCAAACTGGTAGTAATACGGCTCCTTCTGGGCGTTCAGCGGGAAGCTGTGCAGATGCACCAGGCTGGTGCCGCCCTGGTAGGTCAGGCGCGCTGCCTGGCAGGCGGTGCTGTCCTTCAAAAGGTCGTAGAGGTTGAAGGAATAGCTCAGCTGTCCGGCGCTCAGGGTGCGGACAAAGCCATCGTAGCTGGAAATGGCGCCGCGGTTGTAGCCGTTGTCCTCCATGACCTGCGCCAGGTAGTCGATGATGAACGCGTCCTTCATCCAGTAGAAGTCCACATAGTTCACCACGCCGTTTTCCTTGGCGAAGGCGGCATAGGCCTCGGAAACATTCAGCTGCAGGGTGTTGTTGCCCAGCAGCTCCACGTTCACACTGGCAGGATCCCGGGCAAAATCGGCCACCTGCTGGAAATACTCGGCCATGTCCGCATTCTGATAGGGGTCATAACCAGCAGTCTCCCAGTCGTCGTTGCAGTAGAACAGGCTGTGGTATTCCGCATACACCGGCGCCAGGTACACATAGCGGCTCTCCAGGCGGTGGATCAGCTCAAAGGCCTGGTACAGCAGGGGATCCACCTGCACAGGGGTGTTGATGTTGCGGTTGAGGAAGAAGAGATTGTTCGTCCCTTCAAAGACCTCCTGGGTGTTGAAGACGCGGTAGGCGGTCTCCGTGGCCTGGGTGTACAGGCTTACGATGGCCTTGATCTCCGCCGTGGCGGAAATGCCGCTGCCGCCAAGGTAGTAGTTGAACTCATAGTCCTGGCTGCAGTTCATTTCGGCGGTGTCGGCTTCGATCTCCCGCCAGCCGGTGTCCACCTTGGTGGCGCTGCCGATGGCGAAGGAGAAGGCAATCACGGCAATCAGAATGGCAAGGATCAAAAGAATGATCCTTGCCTTGATATTGCCCTCATGCACCTCCACCCGTTCAACGGGCTTGGGCTGATAGGCTGTACGATCGGGGGCAGTACGTTTCATGTTGTTTTCTCCGGATTAGATCACGGCCAGGATCAGGAACAGGGCAAACAGTGCCAGCACCACGCCCCACATGACCAGACCCACGATGGCGCCCTTCTTGCAGGCCTTGAAGTTGCGGATGTGGCGCTTCTTTTTGAAGATGGCGCCCGCAATGAAGCCCAGGGGCGGCAGCAGGAAGGACAGGAAGGTGTACCACTTGCTGCCAGTATCGTGGATGGGTGCATTGATGAACTCGGAATCCAGGTCGCGTGCCACCTGGGGCTGGGCGGGAGGCTCCTCGCCAGGCTGCAGGATGGTGATGGACTTGAGGGGTTCACCCTTCTCGCGCAGCGCCTTGTATTTCTCGATCTCCTTCTTGTTGCCGAACACGAAGTGGCCATGGCCGATGTCGGTCAGTTCAGGCTTGTCCTCGGAGTAATCATGCACAGAGGGATCGTAGGTGAACAGCACCTTGTTCTTTTCCAGAATGGGATCCGGAATCGGGATGGCGGAGATCAGGCTGCGGGTGTAGGGATGCAGCGGGTAGTCGAACAGCTCGCTGGTCTCGGCGATCTCCACGATGTCGCCCTTGTAGATAACGGCAATGCGGTCAGAGATG
Source organism: Clostridia bacterium (assembly GCA_017936765.1). GTDB lineage: Bacteria > Bacillota > Clostridia > Christensenellales > Aristaeellaceae > UBA11524. The sequence continues at coordinate 65,912 of JAGBEX010000003.1, read as the reverse complement.
AAGCGCACGATGGAAAGGTCGTGGGCGATGAAGAGATAGGTCATATCGCGTTCCTTCTGGAACTTCTTCATCAGGTTCAGCACCTGGGCGCGGATGGACACGTCCAGCGCGGAGATGGGTTCGTCGGCAATGATGAACTCAGGCTCCATGACCGCAGCGCGGGCCAGACCGATACGCTGGCGCTGGCCGCCGGAGAACTCGTGGGGATAGCGGGTGAGATGCTCGGGCAGCAGACCCACCTCGTTGATGATGGTCTCCACCTTCTTCACGCGGTCTGCTTCGTTCTCAAAGAGGTGGAAGTTATACAGACCCTCGGAGATGATGTAGTCAACGGTGGCGCGCTCGTTCAGGGACGCGGCGGGATCCTGGAACACCATCTGGATGTTGCGGATCACTTCCTTGTCCAGCTTGCGGGAGATCTTGCCGGAGATCTTGGTACCCTTGTACTGGATCTCGCCAGCGGCGCAGGGATTCACACGGATCACCGCGCGGCCGATGGTGGTCTTGCCGGAACCGGACTCGCCCACCAGGGAGAAGGTCTCGCCCTTATAAATATCAAAGTTGGCGTTCTTGACGGCCTTCACGGCGTTGTCGCCCTTGCCGAAGGTGATGTCAAGATTCTTGATGGAAAGGATAATCTCGCGGCCATTGGCATCCACGGGGCCATGCTCCGGCAGATGGGAGGCCTTGACGGGATTCTTATTCATTGGTCATTCCTCCTATCAGATGTTGAAAGCCTCGATGAGCTTCTCGTGGATGTTGTGGATGATCTCAGGCTTTTCCACCTTGGGCGCACGGGGATCCAGCAGCCAGGTCTTGGCAAAGTGGGTGTCCGTCACCTGGAACATGGGAGGATCCACCAGGGTATCGATCTTCATGCAGTAGGGATTACGGGGCGCAAAGGGATCGCCCACGATCTTGTTGTACAGGGACGGGGGCGTACCGGTGATGGAATACAGCACGGTGTTCTTCTGCGCCAGCTGGGGCAGCGAGGACAGCAGCGCCCAGGTGTAGGGATGGCGGGGATCGAAGAAGACCTCCTCCACCTTGCCCAGCTCCACGATCTGGCCAGCATACATCACCGCCACGCGGTCGGCCACGTTGGCCACTACGCCCAAGTCGTGGGTAATGAACACGATGGTGTAGTTGAATTCCTTCTGCAGGTCCTTGAGCAGCTTCAGGATCTGCGCCTGGATGGTCACGTCCAGGGCGGTGGTGGGTTCGTCGCAGATCAGGATCTTGGGCTGGCAGGACAGGGCGATAGCGATAACGATGCGCTGACGCATACCGCCGGAATACTGGAAGGGATAGTCGTCAAAGCGCTTCTCCGCATTGGGGATGCCCACCTTGTACATCAGCTCCAGCGCGCGGGTGCGGGCCTCCACCTCGGAGCACTGCTGGTGCTTGAGGATGATGGAGGTGATCTGCTTGCCGATGGTGATGATGGGGTTCAGGCTGGTCATGGGATCCTGGAACACGGTGGCGATCTTCTTGCCGCGGATCTGCGTCCAGTCGTTGTTGTCCTTCACCTTGGCCAGGTTGATCACGCAGGTACCGTGGAGGCGGGCGTCGGTCTTGTCCAGATACTTCACGCGGAAGGTCACCGCGTCGAACACGGCGTTGACCACCTCGTCGCTGGAGAGATCCTTGCCGCAGACCATGGCCTTGCGCAGCTCTTCCAGCAGCAGCTTGATGCACTTGTCGCGCTTCACCTTGCCATAGCGACCCACGGAGAGGTAGACCTCGTAGGCCAGGATCTGGTTGCGGGCGCGCTTCTCCTCGGAGATGGGCTGCTTGATCTCACCCTCGTAGCGCTGCTTCAGCTCGGCCTTCTTGGCCTGATACTCCTGCTGATAGGCAGTATCGGCGGCAGCGGCCTTCTTGCGGGCGGCAATGGTCTGCTGCTTGCTCTGCTGCATGGCCTTGATCTTCGCATCGAAGTCCGCGATCTGCTTGGCGGTAGCCTTGATCTTGTCCTTCTCGTTGTGGGGATCGAAGGTCTGCTTCAGGTTGAAGGCCTCGGTGCGCTGGAACACCAGCTCGCTGATCTCGTCGTCCAGCTTCTGGGCTTCCTCGGCGCTGAGAGAGGCGCGGGCGACCTTCTCATTTTCCAGGGCAGCCAGCGCATTGTAGGTAGCCGCGCCATTTTCATAGGCGGCATACTCGTTGAGCTTTTCGTTGATGGACGCCACTTTCTTCCAGGCGGCATCGTTCATATTCACAACGGTGTCCACCAGCTCGGCGTCGTTGAAGATCACATCGCCCTGGCTGATGAAGCCATTGGCGTCCAGCATACCGGCAAAGGTCTTGGTGAAAACAGACTTACCGGAGCCAGACTCGCCCACGATGGCGATGGACTCGTTTTCCAGAATATCCAGGGAAATGCCGCGGATGGCGGTCAGCACACGGCCGCGGACATTGAACTTGACCTCCAGATCCTTTACGGAGAGGAGAACCTTCTTATCTTCCATCATACTGCACCTCACATATGGGTTCTGGGGTCGGATGCGTCGCCCAGGTTCTGGCCGACCACATACAGCACCACCGTGATGATAGAAGCAACGGCCACCGGCGTCCAGAATTCAAACTGCCAGCCGGGGGTCAGCATGGCGTTCTCCGCCTCGTAGATCAGCTTGCCCAGGGACATCTCGGACATACCCATGCCGATGTAGGACAGGAACACCTCATAGCTGATGTAGGAGGGGATCTCCGTGGCGGCCAGGGTCACGATGATGGAGGTCATGAAGGGCAGGATGTTCTTCATGGCGATGCGCAGGATGGGGGTACCCAGGCAGCGGGAAGCCAGGTTGTATTCGCGGTCGCGGATGATGATCACCTGCGTGCGGATAAAGTAGGCAATGCCCAGCCAGCCGGTCACCGTCAGCGCGAACACCATCGTCCAGAAGCCGGCAGAGAAGATCAGCACCAGTACGGAGATGAGCAGAACGTACGGCACGTTACCGATGATGTTATACACCTCGGTCATCACGATATCGACCTTCTTGGAGAAGCCCCACACGGCGCCCAGCACGATGCCGATGGTCATGTTGATGGCAGCGCAGATGAAAGCCATGGAGATGGAGATCTTCGCGCCGTTCCACACAGCGGAGAAGGTGGACTCGCCAGACTTACCAGCACCGAAGATCCAGTCGATGTTGAAGCCATACTTTTCAATGGCCATGGAGGGGGTCAGGTGCTTGGCGGTGGAGTCCATCAGGTTGGCAAACTGGTCGTAGGGAACGATGGCCGGATACACATAGGTAAACAGCAGCAACAGCGCAAACAGGGACAGGATCACAATGTTGATGCGCTTGCGGAAGAACACGCGGAACACGCTGCGCCAGTAAGAATAGCGGGGAGCGGTGATCTTTTCGGATTCCAGGTCGTTGTGGTCCACCCGGGAAAAGAGCTCCTCATCAGACATATTCAGTTCTTCAAGGTTGATCATTTTCTCATTCATATTCTCTTACCTTGCTTTCGATGTAAAGGAGATTCGCGGGTCAACCAGGGACATGAGGATGTCGCCCAGGATGAGGCTGATGATGGACAGCAGCGCGTAGAACAGCGTGACGCCGACGATAACGCCGTTATCATACATATTGATGGCCTTGGTGAGCAGGTTACCTGCGCCAGGCACAACGTACACGCGCTCGGTGATGATGGCGCCGGTGATGGCGCCCAGGATGGTGCCGGGGATGCCGTGAACCAGCGGGATGATGGCGTTCTTCAGGATGTGCTTGGTGAAGATCTCGTTCTCGCTCAGGCCGCCGCTGCGGGCAAACTTCACGTAGTCGGAGTTCATCTGGTCGATCATGTAGCGGCGCAGCCACTTCATCAGGTTAGCCACAGAGGGCAGCGCCAGGGACACGATGGGCAGCACATACATCAGCCAGCTGCTCTTGTCGATATCGAAGGTGGTGGGCAGGCCCAGCGCACCGCCGATGGCCTTGAACAGGAAGATGTAGGCCAGGGAAGGCACGGCGATGATGAACACGATGTACAGCGTACCCAGCTTATCCACCAGCTTGTCCTTCTTGCGGGCCATCATGATGCCCAGCGGCACACCCAGGGTGTAGGCCATCAGGGAGGCCAGGATGCCGATCACGAAGGAGAAGCCCACCTTGGACTTGGCGTTCTTCACCGTGGACACGGAGGTGTAGTCGTCGGTAAAGCGGTCGGTGTTCACCATGTTGCCCTCGCGGGAACCGGCGATGTAGATGGCAGAGTGCAGGTCGTCAGCACTCTCCTCCACCAGGCCCGTGGGATAGGTCACCGTGGACAGCACATAGGAACCCTGTGCCTTGGACATGGTGTCGAACACGTCCACGCCCAGGTTCACCGAGTAGCTCTTGCCCAGGTTGACCTGCACCAGGTTCTGATGAACGAAGGGGAACTTGTCATCACAATATAGTAAATACTTGTGCTTGGTACCATTGCCGATGATCGCGGGAGAGAACTTTTCGCCGCCGTAGAGGGGATCGTGGGCGGTAAAGGTCAGGCCGCGGTTCTCAATGTCCTCCTGCACATAGTGAATATTATCAACGCTAATAATGCCAGTGAAATAATTCCACAGGCGACCCAGCAGGGGCTTATCCTTGTAGGCAAACAGCTGCTGCTGTCCGCCGGAAACGTACTTCTTGGGGGACTGCATCTTGGCGTCCCTGCGGATCACTTCATAGCCCTGAGACTTGTAGTAATCCGTAAACTGCGCCACATACTTGGCGACTTCTTCGCTGTCGTTTTCAGCCTTCTTACCGAAGCTGACCACAGACTTGCGCACTTCTTCGGTAATCTCACCCTTGTCGGTGATCATCTGCAGGTAGTCGGCATAAGGCACATAGTCGATGTAGCCATACTCCTCCCACTTGCGATACATATAGGCTTCCTTCTGATTATTGCCTAACTGCTTGTAGGTGGGATCCATGGCAAAAATCAGCTGTCGGTCCAATGCGGAATAAATCAGCAGCATCACGATGCCGACAACGATCACCACAGAGACCAATCCGTGCAGAATACGCTTAATCAGATACTTCGTCATAATCTCATCTCTCGATAGCACGATACGGGGGTGGCGCAAGAGCGCCACTCCCGTATCGCTTATTTAGGTACCGTTTACTTGAGTCAGAACGCCGATATTAGAAGATACCGGTGCACTTCATCATGTAGCCGGCGTAGTCGGGCAGGAAGGTATCCAGGTAGGTCTGAGGATCGCCGTAGTCGGGGCCCCAGCCAGAGAGGTCATACAGGTCATAGTTGGCTTCATAGCCAGCATTGGTCCAGTAGCCAGTATAGTACCATTCCTGAGAAGTCTGGCACTCGGTCTTGTTGACCTTCACCAGGCCGCCCAGAGACTCTTCGATGCTGCTCACGATGACCTGAGCGCGGTTGTTGTAGATGGTGGAAGCCACATAAGCGGGCAGGTCGAGGTAGATGGGATTCTCAGCGTCGATCACAACGTCCTCGGCAGCCAGTTCTTCGATGGCGATGGCCAGCTCAGCCTTGGCAGCTTCGGGGTTGTACCAGCCGTCGAAACCGAAGGAAGCGCCAGCGCCGCCCTCAGCCTCAGCGTCCCAAACCTTGATGGCCACGCCGTCAGCGTCGATCTGAGCCTGCATGATGGCGCCATAGTAGGTGCCAGCGGGGAAGGTGGTGTCCACGCCATTGATGGCGACGGTCACGTCCTCAGTCAGCTGCACGAAGTTGCCGGGGGTGTAGGAGTTGATGACGGAAGCCAGCTTCAGCTCTTCGCCCACGGTCTGAGCGTTGTAAGCAGCGCGGTCATAACCCATGGCCACGGCACGACGGAAGTGCACATTCTGCATGGCCTTCTTAGTGCGAGCAGCATCTTCAGGGGTCTGGGGAGAAGCCACAGCGCCGTCGTTCACGTTGGCAAAAGCGGTACGGTTGATGTTCATGAAGGTGCCGAAGGAGGTAGCGTCGGTGGCAGACACGCGGACATACTTATCATAGTAGCCGTCCTGCTTGGCAACTTCCAGGGCAGAGGCATTCAGACCGGCAGAGGCCAGCACGCCAGCCTTCATGTCGTTGTAAGCCTTCAGAGCATCAGTACCATCGTTGTACTTCCAGGTGATGGTCTTGATGTTGATGTTGTCCTTGTTCCAATAGGACTCGTTGGCAGAGAACACGATGGTGTTTTCGGGAGTCAGGTTGGTGACAACATAGGGACCGCAGTAGGCAATGTGATCGGGATCCTTGCCGTACAGGTAGGTCTCGGCATCGGGCTGATAGTTCTCGCCGAAGCCGCCGCCCTGGGACAGGAAGTATTCACGGCTCATGGGGGCGAACACGCCGTAGCCCAGCATGGTCATGAAGTAGGGAGCGGGCTGCTCCAGGGTGTACTGCAGGGTGTAGTCGTCCAGGGCCTTCACGCCGACCAGAGAGAAGTCGGAGATCTCGCCGTCGATGTACTGCTGAGCATTCACGATGCCGCAGCCGCCGTCAGAGCCGACCAGGTACTCCAGGCCGCCCAGAGCGTCCAGCATGTGGTTCATGCCAGCCACGAAGTCGTCGGCGGTCACGTCGTCCACCTTACGGCCCTGGCTGTCGACCCATTCCACGCCCTCACGGATCTTGAAGGTGTAAGTCAGGTTGTCTTCGGAAACAGACCACTCGGTAGCCAGAGCGGGCTGCATCACGTTCTCCATGTCGTACTCAACCAGGCCGTCGTAGGTGTTCACGATGGCTTCGGCATCAGCGGCAAGGGAGGTGGCCAGCACGTCCCAGGTCTTGGGGTCAGCAGTATAACCCAGGGCATACTCGGTGTTGAAGGTGTAGCCTTCCTTGGTCAGGTACAGCTTCACCCACTCTTCGTAGGTGCCGGTGCCAGCCAGGGCAGCCCAAGCCTTCTTCATCACGTTCCACTGCTGAGAGGTCACGGGATCCTCGTTCACGATGATCATATCGTGATAACGATAGGAGTCGTTGCCCCACAGCACAGAGGTGGCGGTGTTGGCAGCATTGCGGCCGATGGCGTAGTTACCACCGTTGGAGGAGCCAGGCACATACATGGCGGACTCCATCAGCTTGGCCTCAGCGATAGCCATCAGGGCATAGCGCAGGGACAGGTTGGTCACTTCAGCGCGGCCCAGCTGGTAGGCATCGTAGAACTCACCGAGGTTCTTGGTGTAGAGCTCGGTGGAGGTGGCACCATAAGCTTCGACGTCGAAGTCTTCCGCAACAGCGAAAGTCATGCTCAGCGTCATGGCCAGGGCCAGAACCAGTGCAAGGATCTTCTTCATGATTCGTTTCTCCTTTTTTTATATTTCCGTCCACAGACGGATATTTACTGATACATTATATTATAGATTGAGTTTCAATGCAAACGTTTTTTTCAGGAAATTCATTTTTTGCTGAAATATATCCGGTTTTGCAAGGGAAAATGCATTTTTTATGTTTTTTATTCTTCAATTTCAATAATTACGCAGCGCTGAGCGTCATTATAGAAGCTATGTAACTGTCCCTCGATGGAATATTCAAACAATTTGTTATACTGTATGGCCCAGAAGAACACCTTGTCCCGCAGGGAGAGGTAGTCTGCTTCCCGCTCAAAACGCAGGCAGAACCGACTTCCCTGCGCCATCATGTTGCGGAAATTGTTGAAAACGTGCTTCTGCATTTCCTCCGCATTGGATACAAAGCGATGGTTACGTACCTGCCAGTTCACCGCGCGGTCGTGGCACGGGGGCAGGCCGGTGCTGTTCAGCCGATAGCTGCGGGCAAGCCACTCATCGGTGATATTAAAATAGAAGTACGTGGTCAGGCCGGGCTGGTCGTCATTGGTTACATCCAGCCAGGTATAGCTGCCCTCCACCTTCACCAGGTTCCAGGCATGGGCAGCGCCTGTCTCCAGCAGCACGCCCTGGGCAACGCCTGCCTCCATGCCCGCCAGGCGCAAAAGCAGCGCCATGGCCCTGGCATAGCCATCGCACACCGCCCGGCCTTCCACCAGCGCGCCATAGGCATTGTGCTGGTTGGCAGCGGAGGCATCGTAGGTCACCAGCTGGCACAGGGCATCGTGCAGGAACCACTCCCGGTGGAATTCCTCCCCCTGTGCCTGGGCCGCCAGCGCTGATGCGGTCTGCATCAGCTGCTGCTGGCTTTCCGGCGGCAGAGTGTAGGTCAGGTCAATGTAGATGGCCACCTGGGGCGCATCCCGGTAGTACCCCACGCTGTATTCGCTGTGAAGGGCGCACAGCTCCGGGCAATCCAGCAGCAGGGCGTCCATGGCCGCGCAGGTATCATCATAGGAGGTGGCATCGGGCAGCTCCACCCGCGTCTCCCCTTGCACCGCCCCGGCATAGGCCAGGTCGAAGATCTGCTGCTGGGCTGCATTCAAGCGCGGATAATGCACCATCAGCGCCGGATCGTAGGGTGTGTCCGGCGCGGCCAGGGCGCAGCAGGGCAAAAGCAGCAGGAGCAGCAGCAACCATTTTTTCATTGTGCGTCCCTCCCTTCTTTGTTCAGTATACCATGTTTGTCAACGCACTTGCCTTTCCTGTGCCTTTGTGCTATCATTCGTTTCGTATAGAACCATCATTGTTGAGGTGACACCCGTGCAAAACAAACCCGATCTCGGCCGCGAACCCATTGGCCGCCTGCTGCGCAAGCTGGCCATCCCCACCATCACCGCCCAGCTGGTGAATATGCTCTATAATCTGGTGGACCGCATTTATATCGGCCACATCGAAGGCATCGGCACCGCCGCCCTCACCGGCGTGGGCGTGTGCCTGCCTATTATTATGATGCTTTCCGCCTTTGCCTCCCTGGCCGCCATGGGCGGCGCGCCCCGTTCCTCCATCGAAATGGGCCGCGGCGATACCGGCAAGGCCGAGCGCATCATGGGCAGCTGCGCCGCGCTGCTGGTGGTGATCTCCCTGATCCTCACCATTGTGCTGGCCATCTGGAACCGTCCCCTGCTGCTGCTCTTCGGCGCCAACGAGGAGACCATCGGCTATGCCAGCCGGTACATGAGCATCTACTGCCTCGGCACCATTTTCGTGCAGGGCGCGCTGGGCCTGAATGCCTACATCACCGCCCAGGGCTTCTCCAAGATGAGCATGATCACCGTGCTGATCGGCGCGGTGCTGAACACCATTCTGGACCCGATTTTCATCTTTGTGTTCAAGATGGACGTGGCGGGTGCTGCCCTGGCCACGGTGATCTCCCAGGCGGTGAGCTGCCTGTGGGTGGTGCGCTTCCTCACCAGTGAAAAGAGCAACCTGCGCCTGCGCCGCGCTCACCTGCGCCTGGACTGGAAGCTGCTGGGACCCTGCGTGGCGCTGGGTCTGTCTCCTTTCATCATGCAAAGCACCGAGAGCCTCATCGCCGTGTGCTTCAATTCCTCCCTGCTGAAATACGGCGGCACCCTGGCCGTGGGTACCATGACCATCCTGTCCAGCATCATGCAGTTTGCCATGCTGCCCCTGCAGGGCCTGAGCCAGGCCGCCCAGCCCATCATCAGCTTCAACTTTGGCGCAGGCAACACCCAGCGCGTGCGCGAGGGCTTCAAGCTGCTGCTGATCTGCTGCGTAAGCTATGCCATGGTGTTCTGGGCTGCGGTGATGCTCTTTCCCCAGGTGTTCGTGGGCCTGTTCACCCCGGATCAGGCGCTGGCGGAGTACGCTATCCCATGCGTGCGCATTTACCTGCTGGCCATTGGCATCTTCGGCGTGCAGATGGCCTGCCAGCAGACCTTTGTGGCCATCGGCAATGCGGTGTGCAGCCTGTTTGTGGCCTGTATGCGCAAGATCGTGCTGCTGATCCCGCTGATCTACATCATGCCCGCCATCCTGCCCATTGATAAGGTCCACGCCGTGTTCTGGGCAGAACCCATTGCGGACACCCTGTCGGTGATCATTGCAGCCACGCTGTTCTTCCACGTGTTCCGCAAAACGCTGAAGAAGATGGAGCAAAACTAACTTTACTTTCCACCAAAATCATGTATAATGGCGGTAGACAGAGGCGGTCTGCCGCCATTTTTGATGAAAAGCAAATAGAAAGAAGGTATTCCTATGGCAGGTGTTTTGAACACTCTCCGCGTGGCACAGGTGGGCTTCATCGTTCGTGATATCGAGACTACCAAGAAAAAGTTTGCCGAGTTCCTGGGTGTGCCGGTTCCCCCCACCCAGCCCTGCGGCGATTATGCCGTGACCAAGACCCTGGTGGACGGCCAGCCCGCCCCCGAGGCCAACAGCAAGCTGGCCTTCTTCGACATGGAGAACATCCAGCTGGAGCTGATCGAACCCAACGGCGTGAAAAGCACCTGGCAGGACTTCCTGGACCAGCATGGCGAAGGCATCCACCACATCGCCTTTGGCATCAAGGGTACCGATGAAAAGGTGCTGACCCTGGAAGGCATGGGCTTCAAGTGCGTACAGCGTGGCAAGTATGGCGATGGCGGCGGCGAGTATGCCTACATCGATGCCACAGACGAACTGAAGTGCATCATCGAGACCCTGGAAAGCTATTGATGAAAGGAGCCTGCCCATGGACATCAAGCGTGTAAAGGTAGGCGTGGTGGGCTGCGGCATCATCAGCCACGTGTATCTGCGCAACATGACCCGCCTGTTCCGCATCCTGGACGTGGTGGCCGTGTGCGACCTGAATGCCGAATTGGCTCAGCAAGCCGCGAAGGAATACGGCGTTCCCCACATCATGACCCTGGACGAAATGGCGCAAAGCCCGGAGATCGAGCTGGTGGTGAACCTCACCGGCGCTGACGCCCACTATGCCATCATCAAAAAGATGCTGCTGGCGGGCAAGCACGTCTACACCGAGAAGACCATGACCTCCCGCCTGGAGCAGGCGAAGGAGCTGGTGCAGATCGCCAACGACAAGCACCTGTACCTGGGCGTAGCGCCGGATACCGTGCTGGGGGCCAGCATCCAGACCGCCCGCTGGGCCATCGACCACGGCCTCATCGGCGATGTGACCTCCTGCATCGTGTCCATCAACCGCGACCAGAACCTGAATGCCGAGCGCTTCCGCTTCCTGCGCAACGAGGGCGGCGCCCTGCCCTATGACGTGGGCATTTACTACATCCAGTCCCTTTTGACCCTGCTTGGCCCGGTGAGCGAGGTCACGGGCTTCGGCGCTCCGGCACCCCAGCGCCGCAGGCAGTTCCTCTTCAACGAGAACGACCCCGATACCTGGCAGATCCCCGGCAACAACCTGGTGGCCGGCTCCCTGCGCTTCCAGCAGGGCGCGCTGGGTATGCTGCACTTCGACGGCAACACCATCGGCGCGGAATGCTCCACCTTCCGCATCTACGGCACGGCGGGCATCCTGGAGCTGGGCGACCCCAACCGCTTTGGCGATCCGGTGCGCCTGCTGAAGCCGGAAAGCGAACCCTGCTACCTGCCCCTGACCCATGGCTACAACGGCACCTGTGTGCTGGATGACGCCACGGACTTCGAGAAGGGCTACGGCAACCGTGGCATCGGCGTGGCGGAGCTGGCCTGGGCCATCCGCGGCGGCCGCCCCAACCGCCTGAGCAAGGAGATGGGCTTCCACGCCCTGGAAGTCCTCTGCGGCCTGGACAAGGCAGCCGAGACCGGCGATGTCTACCGCATGACCTCCACCTTCACCTGCGCGCCCCTCACCCCGGGCATCTACTCCACCATGTGGATGGGCGGCGCAAGAGCCGACGCAGAGCTTTCCCTGGTAGACTGATATCAAAACAGCATAACAGCAACACCCCTCTGCACGACGCAACATCATGCAGAGGGGTGTTTTCAGCACACGCTTTAAGGCTCCCTTGTGTAAAGGGAGCTGCCCCGAAGGGGCTGAGGGATTGTTTGCTACAGCATTGCTCACTTGCAAACGGAGTGGAGCAAGCCGCACTCAATCCCTCCGTCAGCCGCAAGCGGCTGCCACCTCCCTTTACACAAGGGAGGCTTTTGCATTACCTGCGGCTTTGTTTGATTTACTTATTGCCAAACGCGTCCTGGTTCACATTGGGGCTGGAACGCTTTTCAATGTTGGGGCAGCGGCGTTCGATGGCTGCCAGGGAGATCTCGATGTCCTCCTCGGCCTCCTCCGGGTCAAAGCAGCCCACCGTCACCAGGTCGCAGGGACGGATGGTGTTCCACACAAAGTTCAGGCCAACGAAAGGCGTGGTGCGGCCAGCGGCCATGGGCTTGATGGTCATCACCGGCTTCTTGGCATTGTGGATGATCTGGTTCACGGTCTCGATCTCCACCTGCATCAGGAAGCCCATGGCGTTGTAGATCTGGATGTAGGTCTGCACGTCGTACTCATTCTCGTCGGAGTAGGTCACCAGTTCCGGCATATGGGCGGACAGACCGGGGATCATGCCCTCCTGGCGGATCATGTCCAGGTAGTCCGGCAGGCGGTCGATGATGTGCTTGTTCTTGTTCACCAGCTGCTCGGCGCTGGAATGATGCACCAGGCAGAAGGTAGCACCGCAATCGCGGCTGCGGCGGATGGTGGCCCTGGCCTCCCGGCGGGCGGCCTCGTTATCGTCCACGTTGATGATGGGCGTATCGATCAGGATCAGTTTCTTGCCGGATTTCTCCTGGGCATACTTCACGGCTTCCTGCATCACCTTTTCCTGCTGCAGGGGACCCATCATGGTATCCACGCCGCGATCCAGGAAGGTCTTCAGCAGGGGATAAGCCTTTTCGCCATTGGAAAACTTGTTCAGGATCTGATGATCGCTGGCAGGGCCGCGGTGGCTCCAGCCCAGCATCCAGTTGGTGCCGATGATCATCCGGGACAGGGACACGCCCGCCACTTCCGTGCGGGGGAAAAGGATCTCGCTCATCAGGATAACCTCCGTATGCAGTTGTTTTTGTTATGCTGATTATATATTTTTTTGTCCCGTCTGTCAAACAAAATCAGCCATTCCCCGGCCAGAAGTCGCTCTGGCGCATATAGCCGTATTCGCCCAGGTCGGGGAACCAGACGTGATACCAGTCGTCCTCCACGATGCCCATGATGACGAAGTTCTCGCCCCTCTCCACCGACCAGTCGCCATCGGCGGGGAATTTACCGTCCAGCATCCTGTCCTCCCGCCACACCAGGAAGTATTCCTTGTCTTCCACAAAGCTCAGGCTGGGGAAAACAGCTTCCACCTCCCAGGCATCCTTGCCAAAGGCCAGGTACTTCTTCATCATCCAGCCGGACAAGCCGCCCACCCGGACGAAGGCCCAGTCCCCAGCGGTACGCAGCACCTCCGCAGGGGTGCCGTTGTAATACTTGCCAAAGGAGCGGGAGGTCCTGTCGTCCCGGTAGCGCAGGTGCAGCCGGTCGGCAGGGTCGGGATTGTTCACCACCGCCCAGCGGCTGGGGTCAAGGTGGGTCAGGGCTTCCTCCAGGCTGGCGGGCAGGGTGTCCCAGTCGGTGGAGCTGATGTCCGTCCAGGGGTGGTCGCCCACATAGAGGCGGGTAAAGTGACCGCCCTCGCTGGAGATCCAGTTCCGGCCATAGAACAGGATGTCCCCCTCGCTGGTCATGGGCCAGGTGTAGCGCACCGCCCACACGCCACCGGCATAGGGGCTGACCCCGGCGGCAGAATGCATATTCACCGCAATGGCGTCCCAGAAGTTCTCAAAGCCGTAATGGGTGTTTTCCGGCAGGGGCGAGGAAATGTTGGTGATGGGCGCTCCTTCATAGCAGGCGCAGGTTACCAGGCGCAGGGTGCCATCCTTGTCCCGCATGAGCAGCTCAATGCCGTCCTCCTTGGCCGCACCATCCACAAAGGTGTATTCCGGCGCGATCTCCGCCGCGCACAGGTGCAGGGCGGCCTTGTTCAGCCAGCCGTTGTAGTACCACGAATCCTCCTGCACCGGCAGGACAGAAGCGTCATAGGTTTGCAGGCTGCGGTAGCTGCGCATCCACTTGGCGGGGATGGCGGCACTCTCCTCCCGCCGGAGGAAGTTCTCGTTCACGTCCCGGTACTCCGTCACCCGCTTCAGCGTGTCGTTTTCCCAATAGAGGGAGGTCTCGACCAGCTGGGTCGCACTCAGCTCCATGCGGATGCAGTCCACATCGCCCCATTCCCAGGCACCCCGGAAGCAGGCATAATGCCAGGTCACGTTGGGATTCTCGTCCAGAATGCTCCAATACAGCGAAATGTCCGAGTCCATCAGCAGGCTTACCTCCGCGCCCGCAGGCAGCGCCCTGGGGTTGTCCACAACGATCTCCCACGTCCCGCTGTGTCCCTCCGCCACGCAAAGGATGCGTTCCTCCCCCTTGCCCAGCACGGCCGCGGCGGCATCGCCCCATTGGTCGAAGTCCAGCATGGTATAGTCCGGGTGCGCCGCCTGCAAGGTTTCTCTGGCCACGTCCTCCGGGTTTGGCACGGCGCAGGCCACGCTCCACAGGCTGCACAGCAGCAGGATCACAAGCAACAGTCGTTTCATCATGGTTTCCTCCCCCTGGTATCTTCTGCCTATTCAACGGGCGAACCCGCCGTTTCCCTGCGTGGAAGAGGGAGGGGCGTTTCGCCCCGACTAACGAGGTCAACACTTGTGTTGACCGAAGTGTAGCCAGTACACGGCCTTGTGCCGTGGAATGGCCGATAAAAAAAGGGCGCACAAGCGCCCTTTTTTCAACATAATTAGTGGCCAATATAAGCCTTGGCGTTGCCGGAATACAGCTTCTGCAGGGTCTTGTTGCCTGCCACACCGTCCACGGGACTCAGGCCGTTGGTCTGCTGGAAGAGCTTCACCGCCGCCACGGTGGCGTTGTCATATTCGCCGGTGATCTCCGCCAGGTAGCCCAGCTGCATCAGGCAGTCCTGCATTTCCACCACTTCGTTGCCCGCATCACCCTTGCGCAGGGTCTCGAACTCAGTGGCGGTGGCAGCAGCCGCCTTGGCAGAGGAGGAATACAGCTTCTGCAGGGTCTTGTTGCCCGCCACGCCATCCACGGGGCTGAGCTTGTTCTGGATCTGGAAGGCGCGCACGGCGTCGCGGGTGGTGGCGCCGTAGTCGCCGTCGATCTTACCGTCGTAGTAGCCCAACTCGTAGAGGGTGTGCTGCAGGTTGCGCACAGCGGAGCCGCTGTCGCCCTCGCGGAGGGTGGAATAGGTGATGGAAGTGCCGGTGCCATACAGCACACGCTGGGTGGCGGGGCCAGCCTTGCCATCCACGGTGATATCATTAGCGCGCTGGAAGGCCATCACAGCGCCCGCGGTGCCGGAGCCATAGCTGCCGTCCACAGAGCCGGAATAGTAGCCCAGCTCCTTCAGGGCCTTTTGCAGCTTGCGCACCGCATCGCCCTCGGAGCCTTCCTCCAGCACCACATAGCCGGTGGAAGAGATGGTGGTGTTGTTATCCTTGGATTCGCTCTCCTTCACCAGGTCTTCCTCGAAGAGCTTGTTCATGGTGGCGGTACCGGCCTTACCGTCGGCGCGGAGGCCGTTGTTCAGCTGGAAGGCGGTCACAGCCGTCTTGGTGGCATTGCCGTAGTCGCCGTCGATGCTGCCGGAGAGGTAGCCCAGCTCCTTCAGCCGCTTTTGCAGGGCGCGGACGTCATTGCCGTTCATGCCCTCCTCCAGGGTCTTGCCCACAACAGCCACCACGGAGCTGGCCTTGCGGGCGCTGGAGGAATACAGCTTTTCCAGGGTCTTGGGGCCAGCCACGCCGTCGGCCCACTCGCCCACGCGCTCCTGGAAGGCCTTCACCGCCGCCTGGGTAGCGCCGCCGTATTCACCGTCCGCCGTGCCAGCCAGGTAGCCCAGGGCAATCAGCCGCTGCTGCAGGGTGCGCACCTTGGTGCCGGAGGCACCCACGTCCAGGTAGGTGTTGCTCACATTGGGGGTGCTGGTGGGTCTGGGGGTGTTGGTAACGGTAGGCTTCTTGGTTACAACGGCAATGGTGTTGCCGCTGTTCTTGGCGGACACCGCGTTGTTGCTGTTCAGCTTGGCCAGGGTCTGCTTGCCCACCTTGCCGTCCACATCCAGGCCGTTGGCCTGCTGGAAGGCGCGGACAGCCGCCTCGGTAGCGTCGCCGAAGTCGCCGTCAGCAGAGCCGGAGAGGTAGCCCAGCTCCTTCAGTCGCTGCTGCACCTTGCGCACCTCGGTGCCGGAAGAGCCGTTCTTCAGGCTGGAAGAGGCAGGGGTAGCCGTGGGCACATTGGGGTTGGGGGTATTGGTGGGCTGCTGGGTCACCACCACTATGGTGCCATTGCCGCCCGCATTGGGGTTGGGGGTGTTGGTGGTCACGGTGGTTCCCCAATCGTCCCAGTTGATGGTGGGCTGGCTGGGCGCCTGCACAGGCTCCTTGGTGGGCGCCTGGGTGGGCGTGGCCGTAGCCGTGGGAATGGGATCGAACGTGGGGAAGGGCAGGTTGTTGCTGCCCACCGTCATATTGGTGGTGCCGGCAGCGATCTCATCCGGGGGGATGTAGCAGCCCGTCAGCACCAGGCACAGGGCGAGGGTCCCCGCCAGCGCCAGTCCCTTGCCAACACGCTTTCCCTTGAATTCAAACTTCATATCACAAAACCTCCCATGGGTGAAACTACACAGGGTACTTTTCTATTGTACATTGAAACTACCCTCCATGGCAAGCGCTAAATTACACCTTTTATGACAAGCTGTGTCGCCAGGAGGCCGTTTACATCTATAACAACGCAATTCCCAGGCAGATTCTTCCCGCTCCAGGCAGGAAAATTGACCTTCAGACGCGAATCCTTACAGGAGTCGTCCGCAAAGCTGCGGACAAAATATTTCCGAGGTGAATTTCAATGTCTGAATGCACGCACGATTGTTCTACCTGCCAGAACAAGTGCTCCTCCGCCAAGCCCGAGAGCCTGCTGGCTCCCCAGAATGCGGGCAGCAATGTGAAAAAGGTCATTGGCGTGGTTTCCGGCAAGGGTGGCGTGGGCAAGAGCCTGGTCACCGGCCTGCTGGCCACCCTCACCGCCCGCAACGGCCACACCACCGCCATCCTGGATGCGGACATCACCGGCCCCTCCATCCCCAAGATGTTCGGCGTGAATGAGAAGGCCATGGGCTGCGACCAGGGCATCATCCCTGCCGAGACCAAGACCGGCATCCGCCTGATGAGCGTGAACCTGCTTCTGGAAAACGACACCGACCCTGTGATCTGGCGCGGCAGCCTGATCGCCGGCACGGTGAAGCAGTTCTGGAGCGACGTGATCTGGGGCGATGTGGACTTCATGTTCGTCGATATGCCTCCGGGAACCGGCGATGTGCCGCTGACGGTGTTCCAGTCCCTGCCTGTGGACGGCATCATCATCGTGGCCAGCCCCCAGGAGCTGGTGGGCATGATCGTCGAAAAGGCCGTGAACATGGCCAAGATGATGAACATCCCCGTGCTGGGCATTGTGGAGAATATGTCCTACATCAAATGCCCGGACTGCGACAAGAAGCTCTACCCCTTCGGCGAAGGCAAGACCCTGCAGGTGGCCCAGGCGCACAGCATTCCCCTGCTGGCCCAGCTGCCCATCGAGCCTACCCTGGCCAAGGCCTGCGACTCCGGCCTGGTGGAACTCTTCAACGAGGACTGGCTGGACGGCGCCGTGGCCGTGGTGGAAAATTGCCCGGTACTCAAGCACGAATAAAAAAACGCCTTCGACCCCTGTTGCTCATTTCTGCAACAGGGGTCGTTTTTTATCAGTTGGCGTTGAACCACACATCGCCGCTGACGGTATCCAGGCTGATGCTGCACGCCCCATCACCGCAGGTGTAGTTCTCCTTGTCCAGCTTTTCCACGGGCAGGTCACCCTGCACGCGGCCGCTGATGCTATCCACCTGGGCGGTAAAACCAGCATTTCCGGGCAGGTAAAAGGTCATGTCGCCGCTGACCGCATCAGCCGTGATGGCTTCCGGAGTCTGGGCAAAGCGAAGCTCCACATCGCCGCTGACGGTATCCGCATCCACCTTCCTGGGGGCATGGGCAAAGCCAAGCTGCACATCGCCGGAAACGGACTGCGCCTGGGCTTCCCCACCGACCTTCAGGTCATTGCCCCACACCTGGGCAGAAACCACGTTGATCTTCAGCGCATCCAGCATCAGGCTTTCCGGCAGCATCAGGGTCAGGTCCTTTTCGGGGCTGAACCAGCTGCGGAAGCCGGGAGCAGCGTATTCGATGCGCAGAGTATCGCCATCCACCTTCCAGCGCAGCTCGCCATCCTTGCCCACCTTGCGCTGGCTGGTCTCGCTGAAGGTGATCTCGCTGCTGCCGTGATAAGCCACCTGCACCGAGCCATCCACCCAGTTGATCTCCACATTTTTCACCCGGTCAGTCACATGGCCTTCCCCGGCCTGATAGCCCCAGGCGGAATAAGTTCCGGTGTGGAAGCCGCAGCTGCACAGCACCAGGCACAGGGCGATCAACAGCACGATAAGCGTCTTTTTCTTCATGGTTCTTTCTCCTCTTTCCATCCATCGGAGGGGCCTGCACCGCCCTTCCGTGACCATAGATTACCACATCCCCTGCGGCAATTCAAAGAGAGGGGGATTATAACAACATGAGAAAACGGTGAGAGCCATACGCTCCCACCGTTGCTTTCTTTTCAGATAGCCACCCACCAGCACACGCCATATTTGTCGATCACCGTGGCGCAGCAGCTGCTCCACGGCACCGCATGGATGGGTTCCAGCACCACGCCGCCATCGCTGAGTACCTCCAGGGCGTGCTGCACGGCCGCCTCGCTGCCCATTTCAAAGGCCAGAAAGGTCATGGTTTCCCACTTCATTTTGTGGATGAAGGCCACGTCGCAGGGGTTCTTTGCCTCGGCCAGCGCCAGAAAGCCTTCGCCGTTGACGGACAGCACGCAATGGGCATAGGCTTTGCCGGTCTCGTCCATCATCTCCAGGGTAATCTCGGCACCAAAGGCGTCGCAGTACATCTTTGCCGCTTCCACGCTGTTTTGCACATAGACCTGGGTGTAATTCTTCATGAGGGGGTTACTCCTCTTTCACCGCGTTCTCGATCATGACCTCCAGGGTGCGCTTCATGGCCACCTTATCCTCATCGGAAAGGCCGCGGGTCAGCACGTCCACAAAGCGCTTCTGGGCGGCCTGACCTGCTTTCACCACGGGCTTGGCCTCTTCGGTGAGGAGCAGATGCACCTTGCGGCGGTTCTGCTGATCCCGCTGCTGGGTGATGTAGCCCATCTCCGTGAGGTGATCCACCGCCTTGGACACATGGGACTTGGTCAACTGGCACAGGGTCACCATGTCGGAGGCGGTGTCGCAGCCGGGGTTGTTGGCCAGAAACAGCAGCACGTCGGCCTCCATGCCGGTCAGCTGCCACTTGTCCAGCACCTCGGCCATCTCGTGGGCATAGCGCCGCTTCAGCGCAGCGCGGATGGTCAGCAGGGGGTGTTTCACACAGGCCATGGTATTCATCCTTTCGTCGTCCCCGGGCGGGTGGCGATGGCGCGGAACACAAAGCCGCCCACGCCCAGCCCAAGGGCGATCATCATAATATCGATCATTGCCAAAACGCCTGCCTGCAAGCCCAGGGCATTGCGCCCGGCGCCCAGGTGTTCCATGCAGCGGTACAGCCCAAGGCCCGGCACCAGCGACACGATGGACAGCGTGATGAAAATAGTGGCGATCATCCGCATCCGCCGTGCGCAGATCTGCGCCAGCAGCGAACCCGCCAGCGCGCCGCCGAACATGGCGATCGTCTGGTGGCAGCCCAGCTGCAACAGCAGGATATACAGCGTGTAGCTCACACCGCCGATGAGGCTGGCAGGAAGCCAGGCCTTCTTGGGCGCATGGAGCAACAGGGCAAAGCCCAGCGTTCCCAGAAAGCTTGTGGCATAGGTGCGAAGCAGTTCAAGGATCATAGCAGCGCACCTCCCAACAGGCGCATGATGGCCGAGGCCACCAGCGCGCCACCTGCCACCAGCACCGCCGTCAGCACAGCGGACAGGCCATGGGACAGGCCGGAGACCATATCGCCCCGCATGGCGTCCTGCACGGCGTTGGTCATGGCCAGGCCGGGCAAAAGGGGCATCAGCGCACCGCCGACGATGGATTCCACCGCGCCAATGCCTGCCAGCAGCTGCACCAGCATGGGGATCAGCGCCGTGAGCATACTGCCCGTCAGGGTGGCCATCAATTCGCCCAGGCTCTGCTTGCCCATCCATTGCGTCAGCAGCTGCACCAGGGCAGCCACGCCGCCGCTGATGAGCATATCCACCACGCTGCCGCCAAACATACCCGTAAAGCCTGCCGCCGAGGCTGCGGCAGCCCAGGGCAGCATGGCGCTGCCCACACAGGGCGGCTCATGCTCGATTTCCTTTAAGCGCGCCAGGGTCTCCTCGCAGTTCATTTCGCCCTGCTCCACCCGGCGGGAAACGGCGTTCACCGCATTCACCCGGCTCAGGTTCCGGCTGCCCTTGCGCACACGGGCAACGGAGGTCTCCATGTCGCCATCCTGTCGGCGATAGCTGATAAACAGCCCGCTGGGCACCGCAAAGCTCTCCACCTTTTCCAGGCCAAAGGCCTTGCCCATGCGGGTAATGGTCTCCTCCACACGGTAGGTCTCCCCACCGTTTTCCATGATCAGCCGCCCCGCCAGTTGCAGCGGCTCCATATAGCGGCTCTCTCCCACAGGCATGGTCGTCTCTCCTCAGTTGGTCAGCGTTGCGCGGAACAGGTAGATCCACAGCGTCCAGCGGTATTTGGCATACAGGCCGCGCTGCACATACAGCTTTTTCAATTCCTGAAAAAGCTGCCACTTGATGCGGCAATTGGCCAGGGGATGGGAAATGCAGCTCAAAAACTGCTTGATGGTCATGCCCTTGGGATTGCGCTGATAATCATACACCAGCGCCTGAGTGTAGCTTACCCGCTGGGCTTTGACAAGATACCGGCACACAAAGGCGAAGTCCTCGCCCCAATGCAGGCCGGAAATGAACCGCACCTGATTTTCCTCTATGATGCTGCGGCGGAAGAGCTTGTTCCACAAAACGCCGTAATAAAAGCTGTTGGACCAGGGGTTGAAGTGCTTCAGCATTTCATCGCAGGGCATGGTAGATTCGCACTTGCGCAGGCACCGGGGGCTGCGCATGGGACCCACCACTTCATTATAGCCCGCGATCACCAGATCGCTGCCGTTCTGCCGGGCCTTTTCCAGCAGCGCCAGCATAGAGCCTTCGGGCAGCACATCATCCGCATCCACAAAGCGGATGTATTCCCCCCGGCAGGCCTGCAAGCCCCGGTTGCGGGCAGCGGAAACGCCGCCGTTTCCCTGATGGATGGGCAGAATGCGCTCGTCCTTTTGTGCCAGCTGCTGCAGGATGCTCCAGGTGGCATCGGTGCTGCCATCGTCCACCACGATGATCTCCATCTCCACACCCTGCTGCGCCTGTACCGACTGCACACAGGCCTGGATGGCCCCCTCACCGTTGTAGACGGGGATCACCACGCTCACCACCGGCTGGAACAATGCTGCACCTTCTTTCGCGATCCTCGGCAGGCGCTCTCTGCCTGCCTATTTTAATAAATTGTACTGTTTTCACACCCTGTTGTCAAGTTTCGCCTTTTAGTGGTATACTGTATGGTGTTTCACGAAAGGAGATGGCCCATGAAAACCGTTAAGCATATCCTTGCCCTTGTGTTTGGCATTCTGGGTACCGTGTACACCATCATCGGTTATGTGATGCTGAACGTGGTCAATTCCACCGATCCCGATCTGCCCATCGTGGGCAATGCATTCTTCGTGCTGGGTATTGCGTTCCTCATTGCCACGGCCTGCGTGTGGTATTTCATCGGCCACAAGGAGCGCCAGCGCCGGGATGTGCTGGCATACGGCATCCGCGTTACCGCCACGGTGACGGATGTGCGCCCCAACTACGCCATCAAGGTCAACCGCCGCTGCCCCTGGGTGGCCTATGCGGAATGCACCCACCCCGTGACCGGCGAGCATCTGCTGCTCCACAGCCACAACCTGTGGAACTGCACCATTGCCACCGGGCAGAGCGTGGAGATCGCCTTTGATCAGATGAACGAGAAGCGCTTCGCTTTCGACATTCCCGAGGCGGAGGGCAGCGCATGAGCATGAGCATCATCGCCGTGGGGCGCATGAAGGAAAAGCCCTACCGCGCCATGGCCGACGAATACCTCAAGCGCCTCTCCCGCTACGGCAGGTTTGAGGAGATCGAACTGCCCGACCTGCCGGAGCCGCAGAACTCCTCCCCCGCCATTGAGGAGCAGATCAAGCAGCGGGAGGGCGAGAGCATCCTGGCCAGGATCAAGCCCGGCGACCATGTGATCGCCCTCACCATCCCCGGCAAAAAGTGGGACTCCCCCGGCCTTTCCCGCCACCTGGACGACCTGATGACCCGCGGTGCCTCCAGCATCGTGTTCGTGATCGGCGGCTCCCTGGGGCTGAGCGACAAGGTGATCGCCCGGGCGGACGAGGAGCTGTCCATGTCCCCCATGACCTTCCCCCATCAGCTGGCCCGGGTGATGCTGCTGGAGCAGCTCTACCGCGCCATGAAGATACGCTCCGGCGAACGATATCACAAATAAAGGAGAAGCACCATGAAGAAGATGAAAAAGAGCCTTGCCGGTATTCTGGTAGCGGCGCTGCTGCTGGTCGGCTACTTCACCGGCATCATTCCCCTGGGCGATGAAGTGCAGGGCGCCGACTTTGCTGTGACCAGCGCCATCACCGTGACCGAGGACAATGCTGAAACCGAAGCCACCGCCGCACCCACGGAGAAGCCCACCAAGAAACCCACTGAAAAGCCCACCGAAAAGCCCACACAGAAGCCCACCGAGGCGCCCGCCGGCCCCATCACCGATCCCCAGGGCATTGCGGACTACCTCTTTGAGCATGGCGAGCTGCCGGACAACTTCATCACCAAGAAGGAAGCCCAGGCGCTGGGCTGGGACAGCAGCGAGAACTATGTGGGCGATGTGGCCCCCGGCAAGTCCATCGGTGGCGACCGCTTCGGCAACTACGAGGGTCTGCTGCCAAAGGCCAGCGGGCGGCAGTATTACGAGGCCGACTGCTACTACGAGGGCAAGAAGCGCAACGCCCACCGCATTGTGTACAGCAATGACGGACTGGTATTCTACACGGATGATCATTATGAATCCTTTGTGGAAATGAAGCCAAGCAAATAAATGCAAAGACCTCCTTCGCGAAACCGTGAAGGAGGTCTTTGCATATGCGGAATTCGGAATTCGGAATGCGGAATTCGGAATTGAGAATGTGGCGCGGGATGCGCATATAAGGCTCCCTTGTGTAAAGGGAGCCTTTGCCACTTCCCCCGCGTCGCGGCGCGACCGTACTCGCGCCGTGACCCCTGCTCGGAGACCACCTGGCTGGCTATCCCCGAAAGGGATTCTTAAGGGATGAAATCCCTTAAGCGGAGTCCAGAGGCAGAGCCTCTGGCGTCACTCCCCGCCCTCCACCATCCACACCACGCCTGCTTCGGTGAGCGGGGTGGTCAGGTAGCGGTCGGTATACATCACGCAGGGGTAGGCCGCTTGTGTCAGTTCATCCTTGGCAAAGGGCTGCACCAGCGTGCTTTCCAGCTTGCGGGTGTCCTGGTCGTTGACCATGCCCAGGGTGAAGCGGGCAGCGAAGCTCTGCTCGTCGTAGCGCTGCATGGCCTTCAGCAGTTCGGCCACGGGTTCCACGTCCATGGCCAGGGTCAGGCCGGGGAGCTGACCGGTGATGTCGATACTCTCCCGCCCAATGAGCATATACGCGCCCACCTGCCAGCCCTGGCTCACGCTCTGCAAGCCCTGGGCCGTGCCTTCGGCGGGGATCAAGTCCAGCCGGAACCGTACCGAGGTCATGTTGCCTCGGTGCTGCTTCACCAGCTGCTCCATGTCCGGGGTGAGGAAGCAGCTGATGGGTACGGTGAGCGCCACCTCGCCATTGCTGACGGAGAGGGCATCCACGCCCAGCTCCTGCAAGTGGCGCAGGGCGGTGACACCCATGCGCAGGTAGCGCCCGGTGCGCAGGGGCTGGCCGCTCAGGTCGGTCTGGTAGCCGCCGTCCTTGTTCAATTCTGCCTCGGCGCGCAGCCGCAGCAGCACCTTATCGGTCTCCTGATTCCACGTGAGGGACGGGTGGAACGGCCGCACCCTGTCGTCAGCGCTACCGAACATCACCTGACCAAAGCTGCTCCAGCGCACCTGCAGGGTCTCCTGGGCGTTGAGCATCACATACAGCTTCCGGCCATCGGCGCGGGCGATCTCCTGCTTCACGGGGCGCAGCACCTCGTACACGCCGCCGCCACCCACCGCGGGAGCAGGCAGGATAGTGAACATCGGCGCATCGGAAGCAATGCGCAGCCGGTAGTAGTCCGCCGCCACAAAGCCGTCGGTCAGGAAGGCATAGCTGCCCACCTCTTCGCCGCTCTGGCGGGTCAACTCGCCACTGAGGGCATCCCCCTCCAGCAAGCCCTTTACCGTGTAGCCAAACACGGGGTCCTTCTCGCCCGTGTACTTCTCCTGATTGGGTTCCGGGCTGATGGTCAGCACCGCCCTGGTGATGGAGAAGGGGATCTCCACCGTGCCGGGCAGCCAGGTGGCGCTGTCCTCCGGGATGGTGACGTGCATGGTGTAGCTGCCCACTTTCACGGGCCTGCCGCTGCTGTTCAGGTGCTTGCCGGTATAGCGCACCTCCGCTTCCTCCGGGATGTCCAGCCGGTTGCGGTAGCTTTTGCCGGTGTAGGCTGCATCGGCAGAGGCATCGGTGGTCCAGGGCTTGCGGGTGGTGATATGCACCAATTCGCCGAACTGGAAGCCGTCTGCCGATTCCGCCGTCAGCACCGCGCCCTGGGCATTGCAGGCGTAGACCCGCAGGCTCACGGTCTGTCCGGGGGCAAGGCCGGTGATGGTCACCTGACCATCGCTGCCCGCAAAGCGCAGGGCCTCGGGTACAAAGTCATCCGGCAGCTGCTGGGGAGCATCCCCCACCAGCGCCTGCACACCCATGGCCTTGGCGCCTTCGCAGGTGAAAGTCACGGTCACGGCATCGCCGCTGTCCACGGCCTGCACGTTCTGAATGGTCAGGCCGGGAATAGCCTCCGCGCTGCCGTTCATCACCACGCCGGTGTAAACGGTCTGCCCGTCGGTGGCGGCAATGCCCCAGCCCTCCAGGCTGCCCATGTCCGGCAGGTAGATCACGCCCTGGGCGTCGGTGGTGTATTCGCCGCGGGTCTCTCCGACCTGCACGGTCATGGCGGTATCTGCCACGGCCTGCCCCTGCGCGTCCTTCACCGTGACGAACACCGGCACCGCCGTGGGCGCAGGGGTATCCGTGGGCGCGGGAGTATCCGTGGGCGCAGGTTCTTCCGTGGGCGGAACCTCCGTGGGTTCGGGTGTACTGGTGGCAGGCGGTGTGATCTCCGCGAGCGTCACCGCCAGGGTATCGCCCTCCATGGCAGCCGTCCATTGGCTGCCCTCCTGCGCCCCGGGGAGCCACAGGTGGAGCTGGCCATCCCTGTGGGGGCAGGTGGCGTTCCATTTCTCGCCGTTCACCGTCACCGCCGCCATGCCCTCTGCCGGGAAGGCCATGCGCTGGCGGCCAGAGGCTTCCGTCAGGTTCGCCAGCACGCTGCCGCCGGTGATGCTGATCTTCCCCGGCTTGGCTTCCGGGCGCTTCACTTCGTCCACCGTCAGCGCACCGCCCTCGGGGATGCGCACCTCGTTGTCGCTGCCCAGGCTGAGCAATTCGATCTTGTTTTGCCCGCGCAGCTTCAGGGTCAGGGAGGCATGGTCGCCCAGGCGCACTTCCCTGGCGGTGACCTCCGTCATGGTCAGCACCACCAGACGGTTGGGGGCAATGGTCAGCCCCGCGCCGCTGCCGGTGACCTGATAGCTGCCGCTGCGGTAAATGGTGGCCTCGCCCTTGCCCAGGTCGATGGTATTGCTGCGCACGGTGCGCGCCATGCCGCCTGCGCCGCCCCGCTGCAAGGCGTCCTGCTGATCCAGCAGCCAGCGCCCCTTATCGCACAGGGGGATCTCCAGCCCGTTGGCGTCCAGCCCAATGTGCCAGCAGCCCTCTGCTTCGCACAGCGGTGCCTGCTGGCACAGCTCGTTGGCGTGATCGCACAGAGCCTCATCCCAGGGTTCCGGGGTGGGCGCAGGCTCCGGGGTAGGCTCCACCGTGGGTTCGGCGGTCGGCGCTTCTGTGGGTTCCACAGTCGGCTCCGCCGTGGGTTCCTCGGTGGGTTCGGCTGTGACTTCCACCGTGGGTTCCGCAGTCGGCTCTGCCGTTGGCTCAACGGTAGGTTCTGCCGTGACTTCCACCGTGGGTTCCGCAGTCGGCTCAGCCGTTGGCTCAACGGTAGGTTCTGCTGTAGGTTCTTCTGTGGGTACGGCTGTGGGTTCTGCCGTTGGCTCTGCGGTGGGTGCCGGGGTGGCGATATCGCTGGGCGTGGCGATCTCCTCCGCCACGGCCATGTTCCACAGCAGCAGGCATAGGGTGAGCAGCACGGCCAAAGCTCGCTTCATGGTTGCAACCTCCCTGTCAGGTATCTCTGCAAAAGAAAACGCATGGGAATGGCAAAATCTTCCCATGCGTGATTTTTTGTTTACAAGCGTCCGTTCATGATGCCCAATATCAGGTTGCCATTGTTGAAGATCGGCGCCAGGGTGCTTTGCTCAAACAGCTCGGCGATCATGTCGATGGGGACCACCGTTTGCACCAGCGGCACCAGGGCGAACACCGCATAGCAGATCACCACGCCCCGCAGAAAGCCGAAGATGCCGCCCGCCAGCCAGTCCAGCTGCTTGAGGACCGGGAAGCGGAAGATGGCCTTGAGCATATTCACCAGCAGCGCCAGCGCCAGGTAGATCAGCGCAAAGCAGAGCAGGAAGCAGATGATGTTGATGCAGGCGGTAAGGATGGTCTGGCTCACATAATCCGCCACGGTGTCGATGCCGGAGTTGATGCCGTAGACCTGCTGCTCCAGGTTCACCTGCAAAAGGGTGTCCAGGGGCGGGGGCAATTGTACCTTGGCAACGATCTCCGCGATCTTATTCTGGGTCAGGGTGGCCACGTTGGTCAGCGCCAGCTCCAGGTCGCCCAGGCGGGAGGAGGCATCGGTGTAGTGCAGCAGGGTGCGCACCAGCTCCTGATTGCCCTGGATCAGCGCCGCTGCCTTGGGGTACAGGATGAAGGACAGGATCAGCGATACCAGGCAGCCGCCGCTATTCAGCACCGTGCTGACAAACCCGCGGTAGAACCCGAAGAGGATGCTCAGCCCCAATACGCCCAGCACCACATAGTCAACAATGTTCATGGATTACCTCCTGTGAGGGGGGAGATCAGTCATTCTTCTTGGCCGCTTCCTTGGCTTCCTTTTCAAACTGCTCCTGCTGCACCCTGGTCAGCACGGCGTTGTGGTCGCCGCCGGGGGCATACTCGGCATTGCGCGCCTCGATCTCCGCGCGGCGGAACACCGGTGCGCAGTAGGTGCAGCGCTTCAGCTTGGCGAAGCCTTCTTCCTCCAGCTGCCCATAGGTAAAGGGTTCAAAGGTGCGCTTGGGCGCCATGTAGCAGAAGGAGGAGCTGTGGTAGTAGGAGCCGCCATCGGGGTTGTAATACAGCAGGAAGTCGTCCTCGGGGATGTCCATCTGCCTGCCCTGCCAGTCCTCCCAGATCAGCAGTTTTGTGTTGCGGATGCGGTTGTTCCAGATCCAGGTCATGTTGATGCCTTCGGGGGTCTTGCGGCGCTGCACGCGGATGCAGCCGTGGCTGGCCTTGCTGCCCAGGTTCGGCTCGGTGTAGCCGTAGTTGCGGGTGCCGTCGGCGTTGATCTTGTGGGGAACCTCGTGCAGCAGGTCGCCGCTGTTGAAGCGGATGCCCATGTCACAGGTCATGTTGCCGCTGGGGAAATCACCCACGGGACTGGTGAGCAGGAACTCGCCAGAGCGAGTCTCATTAAAGGGCTGCTCTTCATTCACCAAACCGGTGGAAACCAGCAGCGTGGTAAACAGCTTGCCCTCTTTGAACATATACAGGCGCTGGGTCAGCTTATCCACCACAAAGCCGTATTCCTGCTGGGGTTCCACCACCTTGAGTTCCTTGGTCTTCACATAGCCCTGCACCAGCAGGTTCCAGCGCTTCACATTGCCGCCGTAGAAGGAGGAGGAATAGGCCTCGATCAGCGACCAGCCGTTGTCCAGGGTCTCCAGCACGTGAACGCCCTGGTTCATGCGGGTCACCACGCCCACGGCCTCGCTGTCGTCGCTGGGTTCGGCGCGCAGCACGGTCTGGGTGCGCTCTGCCCTGTCCACATTGGAGTAGAGGATGGTCATGGGCTGCATCAGCACTTCCCACACGGCGGCCTCGTTGGTGATGTCCATGGGCATATTCCAGTAGTTCAGGGGTTCATCGGGCTGATAGGGGCTGCCCAGAGAAGGGGTGAACACGGTGTTCTCCGCCGTCACCTCTTCGGTGGCCTCCGGCTCCTCCTCCACGATGTTCCCATCCTCGTCGAAGATGATCGCCTCCACGATCTCCTCCACCACCGCTTCCTCCACGGCGTCGGCGGGTTCAACCGCAGGCTCCGGCGTGGCTTCCACAGCCTCCGGGATGACCTCCATGGTGGGTTCCACCGCCACGAAGCCGGAGAGCGTCACGGCGATATGCTCCTCGTTGGAGTTGAAGTCCTCGCCATCGGTGAGCATCAGCGTCAGGGCGGCGCTGCCATCGGCCAGGCCGATCTGGGTGTAGAGGTCGGTCTGCCACACATAGCTCTGCTGACCCTCCGTTACCGGCACGGTGGCCATTTCCAGGTGGCTTTCGCCCTGCAAAAGGCCCACGGTCAGGGTACCCTCGGTGCTGGAATAGAAGTCCACGGTCACTGGCACAGCGGGGGTCACGGCGGTGCTGCTCACGTCGATGCTGGTCAGGTAGGGGGCGTTGGCGCCCACGGTGACAGGAGCGGCAGCGGTGGCGCCGTTCAGGTTCACCACCAGCTGATAGTCACCCTGGGGGGCAGGCGCACCCTGATAGGTGCCATTCCACCACAGGCTGTTAAAGCCCTGCACGGCAGCGAAATCCTCCACCACCACAGAAATGGTCTGACCCTGCATATCCTTCAGCAGGATCTCCGCTACACCAGCCTCGGGCGCGGTGAAGCTGATGGTAGCCGCCTTGCCGGGGCGGATCACCGCATCCGGCGCGTCGATGGACAAAACGTCCTCCGCCAGAGCAGCGCTGCACAGCAGCAGGATCATCCATAACAATACAGTCAGCTTGCGCATGATATTCCTCCAGGTTCTTCCATCTTGCGTAAGGTATTCATCATAATCAACGAGTGGGCGGCGCAGATTCTTGCACCGATTGTTTTATCATAACAGATTTTTTCGCCCTTGGCTACCCCGGAACGGGGAATTATGAATTATGAATTATGAATTGATGGTGGACAGAGCAGGGCGGGTAGTTCATGGGCGGAGTGGGTGCGCAGCTCGCAGGGGTCGTCGGGGAAGCGGTTTTCCTCGTCCAGCAGGCAGGAGAGCATTCCTGCGTTGCGGCCCGCGGCGGTGTCCAGGGGGCGGTCGCCGATCATCACGCACTCGGCCAGGTCCAGGCCATGCTTGCGCACCAGGTGCAGCAGGCTGTCCGGGGCGGGCTTGCGGGGGAAGCCGTCGTTTTCCACCACGCAGTCGGTAAAGAAGTGCCTTAGCCCCATGCTGTCCAGGTAGTCCAGCGCCGCCCGGTCGCGGTGGGTCACCAGGTAGTGCCGGCCGGGCAGGTCACGCAGCGCTTCGGGGATGCCCGCCACAGGCTGCGCCATCTGCGCCAGGGTCACCTTTTCTTCCTCCCGGAAGATGGGTACCATGGCCGAGGCGTCCAGGGCGTTTTCCTCCGCAATGACTTGCAGGGCGTGGGTCAGGTTGATTTTCATCAGGCTCAGCGCCCGTTCCGGGGCGATCTCCACCCCGCAGCGCCGCGCCATGCGCACAAAGGCCTCGGTCATGGCGGGGTAGGTGTCCATCACCGTGCCGTCAAAATCCCAGAAGAAATGCCGCAGCGCCGGGGCATTCAGCGCCATCGCCCGGGCGATGCCCGCATCCGCCGGGCAGAAGGCGTAGCCCAGCATGTCCCTGTCGGTAACGAAGGCGCAGGCCTCATGCTCGGTGAGGCTTGGCACAGCCTCGGTGGTTCCCTCAATAAAGTGGAACAGAATGCCCTGATGCTCCCGCTGGCACCGCTCCCGCAGGTCTGCTACGGGCAGCGCCAGCTCCTCCATCAGCTCCCGGCGCAGGCAGTCGCAGGGGGATTCCCCCACTTCGAGCTTCCCGCCGGGGAATTCCCACAGGTGGGCGTTGCTGCGGCCTTCGCCCCGCTGGCAGATCAGCACCCGGCCATCTGCCCGGCGGATGATCCCCGCCGATACCTCCATCATCCTGCTTACTCCTTTACAATCAATCCCAGCAGCGCCGAAAGCGCCACCGCCTGCATACTGTTCACCACCGCGCCCCGCACGTCTGCCATGCCCACCTGAATGGCGTCGATCTGGCAGCTGCGCAGGTCGAGACCCTTCAGGGGCGTCATATGGATGGTGGCGTGGGTCAGGTCGCAATCCGTCAGGTCAATCTTCTGCAAGCTGCACTCCACCAGCGCCGCCTCCCGCAGGATGCAGCCGCTGAGCTGCACCCGGTCGGTCTTGCTACGGGTCAGGTTCAGGTAATCCATGCGGCAATCGGTGAAGAGGGTGTTGCGCAGCACGTTGTGGGCCATGTCCGCGCCGGTCATGCGGCAGCCAACGAAGCGCACCCGCTGGAACACCACGTCCTCCATTTTGCAGCCGGAAAGGTCGCAATGGTCGAACACCACGTCCACAAAGCCAGCCCGGCGCAGGTCAGCCTCGGAAAGGTTCACCTTGCGCAGAATGCACCCGCGGAACTCCCTGGCCCGCAGCTCTTCTCCCGCCAGGTCGAGACCGGAAAGCAGGTAGTCCTCATGCTCGTCCTCGTCAGGGAGGGCGTGCAGCTCCTGCAATTCTGCCAGGATATTGGGGCTATCGATCTTCATGGCATAAGCTCCTGTACGATTTTCTCCACGTGCCGCCGCGCCTGGCTGGCTGCGTCCGCCGCCTGCTGGGCGGAGATAGGCGTGTCACCCATCAACCCAACGAACTGGCTCACCTTCAGGCCCAGCGCCTCCTGCATGGAGGCATCGCTGCCCTGGGGCGCCACCAGATAGTAGCACAAAAGGGAATCCTCCTGGCCGATGCGGTGGGCGCGATCCTCCGCCTGGGAATGCACCGCCGGCGACCAGTCCAACTCGCCAAACACCACGCAGGTGGCGCGCTGCAAGTTCAAACCGCTGGCCGCCCGCAGGCTGATGCACAAAACGTCCGTCTTGCCGTTCATAAAGCGCTCCACGGCCTTGTCCTTCATGGCGGAGGTCTCCCGCCCGGTGATGAACCCCGGCGCAAAGCTGTGCAGCTCCTTTTTGTAGATGTCCATCACCTCGTGGTGGTGGGCAAAGAGCAGCACCTGCTCGCCGCCCTCCAGCAGGGCGCGGACGAACTGGCACACATAGGGTGCCTTGGCCACGCCGGTGGCCTGCCTGGCCCGCTGGGAGATGCTCTCCTCCAGCATGGCTCGGCTGGAGGCGGTGAGGGTACCATCGGTCTTCCAGCGCACCAGCTGGGGCAGGATGGGTTCCATCAGCTTGGCGTAGACCTTGTCGTTCCAGTCCAGCTCCTGCACCAGGCGGCGCTTGGGGGGCAGCTCCTTCAGCACCTCCTGCTTGGTGCGGCGCAGCATCAGGCCTTCCCGCTTGAGGTAGGCACCCAAGAGGTCGGGCTTGATCACCACGGCGCTGCCATAGCCGTAGCACCACTCCCGGGAGAAGCTTTCCCAGTCCCCCAGGAAGTGGAAGTCCAGAATGTTGATCACGTTCCAGATCTCGCCGCCCTTGTTATAGATGGGCGTGCCGGAGAGACCGATGACCTTCTCGCAGCTCTCGGAAAGCAAGCTGGCGGCGGAGTATTTCTCCGTGCCGGTATGGCGCAGCTCCTGGATCTCGTCGAAGATCACCGCGCGGAAGGGCAGCGTGGGCAGCACTTCCTTCCAGCCCCGCAAAAGCAGGTAGTGCATGATGTAGATGTCCGCTTCCGGCAGGTCGTAGGGCTTCAGCCCCCTGATCACATGGATGCGGGGCGGCTGCCCGTTCAGCCGCAGGAAGCGGGATGCCTCCTCCTGCCAGTTGCGGGTCAGGTGGGCAGGGGGGATCACCAGCGCCGGAAAGGAGCCTGTGCTGGCCAGCCAGGAAAGCGCCTGCACGGTTTTGCCCAGGCCCATTTCATCGGCCAGGAGGCACCTGTCGTGCTGCAAAAGGAATGCCAGTCCCTCCTGCTGGAAGGACATCAATTGCCCCGTAAAGCTGCCCTCCGGCGGGGTGGCAAAGCTGGGCATACGGGCAGAGCGCTCCTTGCGGATGGCGTACTCCCGCGCCTCGGCCACGGCCTTGTCCCACAGGGGCAGGTCGCTCATCTTCACCGTGAGGGGGAAGCGCAGCATCAGCCAGCACAGTTCTCCCACCATGCGCCGGTGGGCGGTGAACCGTGCCTCCCCCCGCTTGCTGCCCGCAGAGCCGGGGAACAGCCGCTTGCACATTTCCGTCACGGAGGGGTCGCCCTTCACCACCCAGCATTTGCTGCGGCGGTTGTAGCTCAGCGTGCCGTAAACGTGTCCCGGTGCGCTTTCCACAGAACGCAGATAAGCCGGAAGGAGTTCCTCCTCCGGCTGATCCTCATAGTCCTGCCAATCATCCATCATAGCGCGATCCCCCATAACCGGTTCAGGCACACCACCCGCAGGGGCTTGCCGCAGAGCATTCTGGGCAAGTCCACGCTGCGCTCCACCACCAGGATCAGTTCTTCCACCCGTTCACATCGGGCATAGCGGGTCAGCTGCTCGATCAGCCGCGCCCTTTGTGGCTTGCCCCGCTTGATCTCAATGCCCACGCCGCCGCACATCAGGTCGATGCGGCAGCGGGGCGCTAAGGGGACCTCATGCTCACAGATGATCCCCTGGGCCTGCAGCGCGTCCATCACCATGCGGTGCAGGTCGTATTCCCCCTGCTGGATGGGCGCGCGCAGGCTTTGCAATGCTTCGTATACGCTGTTCATCAGTAGATACCCGCCATGGCCTGGGTCAGGCGGCCCATGGCCTGCGCCACCTCGCCCTGGCTGGGATTGCCGGAGGAGATCACCGCCTGCAGATAGGCAATGGCGCTCTGGATGCTCTGATACTGGGCGCTGGAGGCGTCCATGCCGCTCATCATGCTCTGGGCCTGGGAGATCAGCAGCTGGGCGTCGGGGATGAGGGTATTCTGCACCAGGGTGTTGCCGCCATTGGAGGCGGTGTGCAGCGTGCAGGTGCCGCTGACCGCCGAGGCGCTGCCCAGATAGTCTGCCAGCACGTCCTCATAGCTGGTGCCGATGAATTTATACAGCGGATGTCCCTGGGGCAGGCGGATCACGCCCTTCTGCACCGCATAGGGGCAGTACTGGGAGGCGATTTGTCCGCTTTCGGAGCAGACCGTTTGCACCACGTGCATCTGGCAGGACACCGTGGGTACGGTGCCTTGCGCCCACCAGTCCGTCACGGTGCCATAGCCCATGGCGTCGTTGCGGCAGGCATCCGTGGCCAGCTGGCCGGACACCGCACAGGTGGTGGCCCGCACCAGACCATACTGGGTGGGGTCGCCGTCCAGGATGTCCCGGTTGCCCAGGTTCTTCATGGTGTGGATCTTGCTCATGTAGCTCTGCCACAGGGGAGCCGCCGCGCCGCTGCCCGTGGAGGAGCCGCTCAGCGCCTTGTAGTTGTCGTGACCCACCCAGATGGCGGAGGCGTAATACCCCGTCATGCCGGAGAAGAACACGCCCTTCTGGTCGGAGTTGGTGCCGGTCTTGCCCGCCACGGTTTGTCCTTTGATCTTGGCGGAGGTACCGGTGCCGCCGGACACAGCGTCCTTGAGCATATCCACGATCATCCACGCCGTGGATTCCGAGAACACGCGCCGACGCTCCTGGTTGGCGTGGCCGTCCCACACCACATTGCCCTCGCTGTCGGAAATGCCCAGCACGGAAATGGGCTCCTGATACACGCCGCCATTGCCCAGCACACCAAAGGCCACCGTCATCTGCAGGGGGGTGATGCCGCTGGAGCCAAGGCTCAGGCCGAAGGGCGTCTGGTCGATATGATCCTCGTCAATGCCCATGCGCAAAAGGAAATCCGTGGAGCGCCCCACGCCTACCATGGTCATCAGGGTCTGTGCCGCGGCGGTGTTGAGGCTCTTCTTCATGGCATAGCGCAGGGTGGTGGGGCCGGTGTAGCCGCCGCCACCGTAGTTCTTCGGCCAGGTATCATTGCCCTTGGCGTCCTTCCAGCCGGAAATGGGCAGGGGCATATTGTACACGATGCTGGCCGGAGAGGCGCCCAGCTCCAGCGCCGGGGCATACACCGCAATGGGCTTGATGGAGGAACCCACGGGCATCTTCATGTCCACGGCGCGGTTGAGGGTCTTTTTCGCGGTGGGCTTGGTGCGCCCGCCCACAATGGCCTTCAGTTCGCCGCTGCGGTAGTCCAGCACCACGGCCGCTGCCTGGGGCTGGATGATCTCATCATAGGTGCCGTCGGCATTCTTGCTGCGGTAGATCTTGTCGGAGGGGTCGCGCAGGGAGGGGTACTTCGTCCAGTTTTCCAGGGTGTCCTCCACGGTCTGCTGGATATCGGTATCGATGGCCAGCTTCACGTGGTAGCCTGCGGAGCGAAGCTTGTTCTCCATGGCGTTGCGGTTGGCGGTGGTGTTGTCCAGCCCTTCCATTTCCAGCAGGATGTCCACCACCTCGCGGATGGCGTATTCCACATAATGGGCGTGGGCATACATCCCCGTGCCGGTGCTGGGGTCCTTTTCCAGCACATTGGCCGTGGCCGGGTTCAGCGCCTCCTGATACTGCTCGTAGGTGATGAACTGGCTCTCATACATACAGCGCAGCACATAGTCGGTGCGGTCGTTGGTGATGCCCACATAGTCCACACCCTCCTTGGAGCGGGTGTAGTAGTTGCGGCGGGGATTGTAGTAATAGGGGCTGTTGCAGGTGCCGGCCAGAATGGCGCATTCCCGCAGGGTCAGCTCCGCCAGGGATTTGCCGAAATAGCCCTCCGCGGCGGTCTGTACACCGTAATAGTTTTCGCCCAGCCAGATGGTGTTCAGGTAGGCTTCCAGAATTTCGTCCTTGGTGTATTTCTGCTCCAGCTGCATGGCCAGGTAGGCCTCCTGGATCTTGCGCTTGTAGCTTTGCTCGCTGGAAAGCAGGGTGTTTTTGATCAGCTGCTGGGTAATGGTGGAACCACCCTGGGTGGAGGAAGAGGACAGATTGGACACAAACGCACCCACGATGCGCTTCAGGTCGATGCCGGAATGGGTGTAGAAGCGGGCGTCCTCCACGGCCACAAAGGCCTGCTGCAAATATTTCGGCATGGCGGCGATGGAGACCATCACGCGGTTCTCGATGCCCTTGTATTCGGTGATGAGATTGCCGTTGGCGTCATAAATAAAGGAGGTCTGCGCCTGATCCTGCAAAGAGGCCAGGTTCAGGTCGGGGGCGGTCTCCATATAGCCCTTGGCGATGCCCGCCACCGCGCCCACCAGGGCAAGACCGGCCAAAAGCACCATCACCGCCAAGATGCGCACCACGTTCACCGCCACGGACAGCACAAAGTTGGGCTTTTTCGTGGCAGGCTTGAAGATGCTGCGGGAATGCACCGGCTCCTCCTGGGGCAGCACCACATCGTCATAAACCGGCTGCTCATCCCAGAAATCCTCGTGGGCATAGGCATCCACCGCCTCGTCATAATCCGGGGCGTAGGCATTTTGCGGCGGGTAGACCTGCTGATCCTCCTGCCAGGCTTCGTCATATTGAGCCGGGAGCTGGGCGGGCTGCTCCTGCTCATAGCGCTTGCTTCTTCTCAAAGGGGTTCACCTCCGCGGACATTTCGTCCTGTACATCGGCATAAGAGTACAGGGTAATTATAGCACAACTGCTTGCCGCTACACAATAAGAACGAAGGAGGTTTCGCAATGTCTGCACGATGTGAAAATAAAACCCGCCGTACCCTGCTCTATGGCTTTGGCGCGGCGGTGATGCTGTTTGCTCTTTGCTGGTGGTATCTGGATGGGAACCTGACCGGGGTGGTGCTGTCCCTGGCGGATGCCCGGGCGCGGTCGCTGGCGGTGCAGATCCTCAACGAGGCCGTGGAGGAGACCATCACCTCCCAGGTGAGCTATGACCAACTGATGACCGTGACCTGCGGCGAGGACGGCACGGTGCGGCTCATCCAGGCCAACACGGCGGAAATGAACCGCCTGGCCTCCCACGTGACGCTCCTGGCACAGAAGAAGCTGGAGGAACTGGAGGACCAGAGCATTTCCGTGCCGCTGGGTTCTGCCCTGGGGCTGACCATCTTCGCCGGTGCAGGGCCGCGGATCCGGGTGCGCATCCTGCCCGTGGGGGCGGTGATCCCCCGCTTCGACACGGAATTCCAGACCGCCGGCATCAACCAGACCCGGCACAAGCTGCTGCTGACCCTCACCGCCACGGTGCGGCTGGTGATCCCCACCGGCTCCACCATGATGGAGGCCTCCACCCAGATGGCGGTGGCCGAGAACATCATCGTGGGGCAGGTGCCGGATTCCTTCGTTGACCTGAACGGGGATTCCGATATGCTGGATCTGATCCCCTAGATCAGGCCTTGTCCACCGTCATGGCGAAGCCGCCGTTGACGCTCATGGGAATGGTAAGCACATCGCCCTTCTTCACCGTGAAGGTGGTGATCTTCATGGCGTGCATATCATGCTGGTGGTGGGCAGGACGCTGGCTCATGGCCTCCAGGGCAGCCACCATGGCCGCATCGGGGGCAGGCAGCGCGCCCTCCGCCACGTCAAAGGGACGCTCGTCGGAAAGATCGTCGGCATAGAGGGTGGCGGTGTAGGCGACGCCCTCCTCCAGGAAGTCGAACTTCACCTTGCTGTTGCGGGGACGGCGGGCGCAAATGCCGCCTACATACCAACTCTCGTCCTTGCGGCGCGCCATGGTGACGAAGGCCGCGGGATAGGCCTCCAGCACGCGGGTCTCGTCCCAGGCGGCAGGCACGCGGCTCAGGAAGGGCCGGGCGGGATGCGCCAGCACCTTTTCGGCACCCTCGCCAATGTGGAGGATATAGCTGGTGAAGATCACCGGCAGCGCGGTTTGATGGGCGTCGGTGGTGCCGGTGAGGTAGGTCTCGTAGCACACAGGAGTATAGTCCATGGGACCCATGGCGTTGCGGGTGAAGGGCAGGGTGCAGTTGTGGGCTGCATCGGGGCCGCCGGGCAGGAAGGTGGAGAAGTTTTGCAGATATTCGCCGCCCATCACCGCCTCACGGGTCATAACGTGGGGCCAGGTGCGGCTCTCGCCCGCAGGCTTCATGCAGCCGTGGAAGTTCAGCATCAGCTTGTGCTTGGCGGCGATCTGAGCCAGATAGTCATACTGCTTCACACGATGAGCGCCGTCGCTCTCGAAGAAGTCGATCTTCACGCCCACCACGCCCCAGGACGCCCACAGGCTCAGCTTTTCCTCGGCAATTTCAGGGGAGCGGATGGCGGCGCTGTGTTCCCAGATCCAGATCTTCACGCCTTTGCTTTCGGCGTACTTCACCAGTTCGGGGATATCCACCGTGCCCGGCCAGCCGCCGTCGGCCAGGTAGTAGTCGAAGCCCATTGCGGCGGCATAGTCCACATACTCGCGGCAGCGCACGGGATCCTTGGTGGAGTCGTTCTCCGTCATCCAGCTCCAGGCGGAGGTGCCGGGACGGATGAAGGACGCATCCTCCACAATGGAGGGCGGGTTCAGGTTCTCCAGGGTGTTGGAGGTAATGAAGTCGCCGGGATCGCCGCACAGCACCACACGCCAGGGGGTAGCCAGGGGAAATGCGGTCTCCGTGGCACCGATCTGGTCGGGCGCCTGGCGCAGCTTCAGCGTCATGGGTACATCTTCCGTGGAGCAGAGGGTGCTGCTGCCGTAATCGCCAAACACCGCCGCCTCGGCATACAGCGCCCACACGCCCTGGCCGCAGTCCACCAGCACGGGGAATGCCAGGTTGTTTTGAGCCATGTCGCAGCGGGGAATGGGGTGATAGTGATCCTCGTAGGAGAAGACATACTTCATGCCATAGACCTGCCCGGCGCTCTGGGGAATAGCAAAGCCGGTGGTCTCGGATTTCACCTGGCAGGCTCCCTCGCCGGGGATGCGCAGGCGCAGGGCAGCGCCATCGTCATAGGCGCGGGCGTCCACGTACATCCGGCCTGCGGCGTTCTCCACCACCAGAGTCAGGGTGTTGGCCTGGTCGAGACACAGGCTCTTTTTGAAGGCGGGGATGGAGTAGCTCTCGTCGATAACGCCCCGCTCCTCCTTCACCAGGGTAAAGCCATCATCATAAGCGCCCTGCGCCAGGTCGATGCCCAGGGGAGAAGCTTCCACCAGCGCCACGCCGTTTTTCTCGGCAGACCAGCAGAGCCTGCCCTCCTGCAGGCACAGGTGCAGCTGCACGCTGGCATTGGGGGATTGCACAACAAAACAAGACATAAGGATGCCTCCTGTTCGTTTTTCTGTATGCCCATCTTATCATAATCAACCTACGAAAACAACAACCTCTTGCACCGGCAGGGTTTTTCACGCCGCCGTCGAATTTCTTGTGCAGAACCTGCAAGGAGGTATCCCCATGAAGCCTATGATCCTTGTTTTCAACATCCCTGCCGATAAACTCAGCAAGCTGCGCTTCACCTGTATGCGCCTGGGCATCCAGGTCTGCCCGGTGGAAGCCAGCGACTATGGCCAGACCATCGGCGCGCTTTGCGGCATGGCCGATCGCACCGATGCTCCCGCCCCGGAAGAGACCTTCACCGAGGATATGCTGGTGATGGCCAATTTCACCCAGCAGCTGGCCACCCGCCTGCTGGCCGCGCTGAAGCAGGGCCGCCTGCCCATCCGGCTCAAGGCCGTGGTGACCCCCACCAACGCCCATTGGAATCCCGTGGAGCTGCACAAGGAGCTGACGGCCGAGCGGGCCGCCATTGCCCAGGGGAAGGAAGCGGAGCATCATGAATGAGATCCAGGTTTTCCCCGGCGAGGATGCACTGAGCCGCGCCATCGCCGCCCTGCCAAAGGATGACGAACCCATCACCCTGCGCCTTGCCCCCGGCGTGTACCGGGAGAAGATCGTCCTGCAGCGCCCCCACACCACGCTGGAGGGCAGCGGTGCCGGGGAGAGCATCATCACCTGGGACGATGGCGCCAAGGAAGTCCTGCCCGATGGCATGAACCGCGGCACCTTCCGCACCGCTACGCTGCTGGTGGACGCACCCCACGTCACCCTGCGCCGCCTCACCGTTGAAAACGCCGCTGCCCCCCGCCAGCAGGTGGGAC
Organism: Clostridia bacterium; assembly: GCA_017936765.1. Lineage (GTDB taxonomy): Bacteria > Bacillota > Clostridia > Christensenellales > Aristaeellaceae > UBA11524. Next base: position 26,483 of record JAGBEX010000003.1, on the reverse strand, counting down.
AGGCCATCGCCCTGTATGCGGACGGGGACTTTTTCACCTGCGAGGAATGCACCCTGCGCTCCCACCAGGATACGCTGTTCACTGCTCCCCTGCCCCCCAAGGAGCTGCAGAAGAACGGGTTCATCGGCCCCAAGCAGTTCGCGCCCCGCACGCCCCAGCGCCACACCTACCGCCGCTGCCGCATCGAGGGGGATGTGGACTTCATCTTCGGCGGCGCGGCAGCCTGGTTTGAGGATTGCGACATCGTATCGGTAGACGCAGGCTACGCCACCGCCGCCTCCACCCCTGAGGGACAGGAGTACGGCTATGTGTTCAAGCATTGCCGCTTCCTGGGCGAGAATGTCCCCCCTGCCAGCTGCTACCTGGGTCGCCCCTGGCGCGACTATGCCAAAACCGTGCTGCTGGATTGTACCATCGGCGCTCACATCCGCCCGGAAGGCTGGCACGACTGGGACAAGCCGCCCTTCCACGAATGCGGCTATTACGCGGAATACCCCGCCCCGGCACATGAAAGGGCCACCTTTGCCCATGTGCTGACGGCGGAGGAAGCCGCACAGTTTACCTATGAGGATTTTATGGAGAGCCTGTAAGGCAACCTCAAAACGAATATAACACCTGTAGGGGCGATCTGTGATCCCCCGCGGCGCTGCACCTTTGCCCAGTAGGCAGGTCATGCAGCGTGGCGGGCGAACGCAGTTCGCCCCTACAATTGCATAGATAAGAAAAGCGTTGGTGCAAGTAGCGCAGCCCTCTCAGTCTTCGCTTCGCTCAGCCAGCTCCCCCGGAGGGGGAGCCAAGATATTCCCCCGCGTCGCGGCGCATCCGTTATGCGCCGTGACCCCCGCAAAGGAAAAACCCATCTTCCAATCACAGAAGATGGGTTTCGAAAGGGTGAGCGATGCGAGCGCCGCCAGTGGCGGAAGCAGCGAGCTGAGCGAATCAACCGAAACGAGCATTCGAGCCTTTAGGCGAGAAGGCGACGATTGAGGTTGCGGATCGAGCGGCCCTTCGTGGGGAGTCCAGAGGGGCAAAGCCCCTCTGGTCACCACTTGTTGGTGATGGAGGTCAGGCTTTCGGTGGAGGTGGCGATGTTTTCGGCGTGGTCGCCGATGCGCTCCAGGTTGGTGAGGATGTCCAGGTAGAGCATACCGTTTTTGGCAGAGCATTTCTTGTTCTTCACGCGCTCCACGTGGTGGATGCGCAGCGCCTCGGTGAGGTCGTCGATCTCCTGCTCCTTGGCTTCCACGGCCTGGATGGTCTCGGCATCGTCGCTCTGGGCATTGAACAGCTCGGTGGCGGTGGTGAGCTGCTCCATCACCATGGCAGAGAGGTTCTCCAGCTCGGCCACGGCCTTGGCGGAGAACTTGATCTCCTGCTCCTGGCGGCTGCGGGCAGCGTCCAGCACGTTGATGGCATGGTCGCCCACGCGCTCCCAGTCGTTCACCACGTGGAACAGGCTGCCCACCATGTGGGCGTCCTTTTCGTTCAGGTCAAGGCCGCGGACCTCCACCAGGCAGGAGGTGATCTCCTTGTTCAGGTAGTCCAGCACCTCTTCGTTGCGGTTGATCTCCTCCACCCGCTCCTCGTCCCAGCTTTCAAAGCAGGACATGGCGCCGGTAAAGTTGTTCAGGGCGATCTCGCCCATGCGCTGCACTTCCCTGAACAGCTGGGCAGCGGCGATGGGGGGCGTGTTCAGCAGACGCTCGTCGAAATACTTGAGGCGCATGGGTTCGGCCATGGCGCCGGGGTGCTTCTCCCGCACCACCAGGCAGGCGATTTTCTCCAGCAGCTTGGCCAGGGGCAGCATTAGCGCGGTGGTGGTAACGTTGAAGATAATGTGGATGAAGGCGATCTGCAGGCGCAGGTTGTCCGGCGCGAGACTGATGATCCACCGATCCAGGGGCAGCAGCACCGTCAGCACCGTGAACAGCACAGCGCCGATCACATTGAACAAAAGATGCACCACGGCGGCGCGCTTGGCATTGGTGTTGGTGCCGGAGCAGGCGATCAGCGCGGTGATGCAGGTGCCGATGTTCTGACCAAAGAGGATGAACATGGAACCCTTCAGGGGGATGAGGCCTTCACCGGCCAGGGCCTGCAGGATACCCACGCTGGCAGAGGAGGACTGCAGCACAGCGGTGATCAGCGCACCCACCAGCACGCCCACCACAGGGTTGGTGACGCCGGTGATGGCATTGGTGAACATGTCCCAGTCCTGCAAGGGCTTCATGGCGGTGGACATGGTGTTCATGCCCACAAACAGAATGCCCAGACCCAGGCAGATATCGCCAAACTGACGGGCGGTATTGAGCTTCTTGGGCAGCATGGTCAGGATGAGACCGATGCAGGCGAACACGGCGGCAAAGTCGATCTTCACAGACAAAAGCAGCGAGGTCACCGTGGTACCGATGTTGGCACCCATGATGACGCCCACCGCCTGGGTGAGGTTGATCAGCGCCGCGTTGACGAAGCCCACCACCATCACCGTGGTGGCCGAGGAGGACTGGATCACCGCGGTGATCACCAGACCGGCCAGCATGGCCAGCACCCGGTTGTGGGTCACAATGCCCAGGAGCTTCTTCAGGCGGTTGCCGGCGGCCTTCTCCAATCCGTCGCCCATGATCTTCATGCCGAAGAGGAACATGCCCAGGCCGCCCAGCAGCGAAAGTACATTCATCACGCTCATTCTTGCGATCCCTCCGCAATTCTTGTTTGTTTTTCCATACTTCCTATTCTTCTATACGCGTTCATGATACCATTTTCATTTTCGCAAGTAAATGTACATTTCTGCAAATTTCTACGGACAAATATCCATGATAGAGGGAAGCGCTGCGGATTCTGTCTGCTGGGCAAACACCGTTGCGCCGCGGGCGATCACAGATCGCCCCTACATTTACCCGAATAAGCAGCAAGGTGAAACAGCCCACAAGCTCCCAAAACCTCCCGGGAGGTATCGGAGGGGCCGCAGCCCCTCTGATCCTGATCGTATCCGCCGGGTTTCCCGGCGGGGCGGGGCGTTTTTCGCTTTGCGAAAAACATACCTTACAGATTTGGACGGCCGGGAGCGCAGCGACCAGTCCAAATCTGCCAAAAACTCAAAAAGATGGCTTCTTCAGAAGCCATCTTTTTGAAAGCGCAGCGCCTTATGCCCAGGGATTCTCCGTGGGATAGGGCAGGGACTTGGGCTGGTTGTAGGCGATGTCCTTCACGCCCAGGTACTTGAAGACCTCGAACAGCTGCTTCGCGCAGTGAGCGAAGGCCACAGCACCGTGGTGGGGATAGCCCTTCTGCACCAGCACGTGGCGATAGAAGCGATCCATTTCCTTGATGGCAAAGATGCCGATGCCGCCGAAGGACTGGGTAGCCACGGGCAGAACCTCGCCCTGAGCGATGTAGGAGCGCAGGTCGCCGTTGGAGTCGCACTGCAGGCGATAGAAGGTGATGTCGCTGGCGGCGATGTCGCCTTCCAGGGTGCCACGGGAGATGTCAGGCTCGGAGCCTTCGGGCTCCAGGACGCGGTGCTGGATCAGCTGATACTTCACAGCGCGGTCGGCACACATCTTGCAGGAGGGGGTGTTGCCGCAGTGGAAGCCCATGAAGGTCTCAGTCAGACGATAGTCGAACTTGCCCTTGATGTCGGCGTCGTAGATGTACTCAGGCACGGAGTTGTTGATGTCCAGCAGGGTCACAGCGTCGCCGGTCAGGCAAGCGCCGATGTACTCGCTAACAGCACCGTAGATGTCCACTTCGCAGGCCACCGGGATGCCGCGGGAGGCCAGACGGGAGTTGACGTAGCAGGGCTCGAAGCCGAACTGAGAGGGGAAGGCAGGCCAGCACTTGTCGGCAAACACGACATACTTGCGGGCGCCCTTGTGGTTCTCAGCCCAGTCCAGCAGGGTCAGCTCAAACTGAGCCATGCGGGCGTTCAGATCCTCGTAATACTTGCCCTCGCCCATTTCAGCAGCCATCTCGGCGCACACGGCGGGGATGCGGGGATCGTTGGCGTGTTCCTTGTAGGAAACCAGCAGATCCAGCTCGGAGTTCTCTTCGATCTCGATGCCCAGCTCGTACAGGCCCTTGATGGGGGCGTTGCAGGCAAAGAAGTCCTGGGGACGGGGGCCGAAGGTGATGACCTTCAGGTTCTTCACGCCGATGATGGCGCGGGCGATGGGCACGAACTCGGCGATCTTGTCAGCCAGCTCGGCAGCGTTGCCCACGGGATACTCGGGGATGTAGCCCTTCAGGTGGCGCATACCCAGGTTGTAGGAGCAGTTCAGCATACCGCAGTAAGCGTCGCCGCGGCCGTTGATCATGTCGCCATCGCCTTCAGCGGCAGCAATGAACATGCAGGGGCCGTCGAAATACTTGGCGATCAGGGTCTCGGGGGTCTCGGGGCCGAAGTTGCCCAGGAACACCACGCAGGCATTGCACTCGTTGGCCTTGAGTTCTTCAACGGCCTTGAGCATATCCTTCTCGTTCTCGACCGTGGTCTTGATCTCCACGATCTCCAGGTTCTTCTGACCGCACTTTTCGGCGATCGCAGCACGACGCTTCTCGCTCAGGGTGATGGGGAAGCAGTCGCGGGACACGGCCACCAGGCCAAGCTTGACAACAGGAATGTTCTGCATAATATGTACCTCCTAACAGATATGTTCTTGTGGAACATAGATCTTCTGCCTACAGAATATCACGTTATTCGCCATCCGTCAACTCAAACTTAATGGGCTGTTAGTCATTTGTTGCGGTGTTTTTTACGAAATCGTTTCACGGATTCCCCACTCCAGCCTATGCAGAAAAAACCGCCCTCATGCCGACTTTCACAGCCGCTGGTAACCAAAATGATCGGCAATGATCTGCGCCGCTTCCTCCGGGGAGAGATGGCTGTTGTCCAGCCGCAGATAGTTGTCATAGGGGATCTCGTCCGGCTCGGACACGCAGCGATACTTTTCCTCCAGGCGATAGATCAGTCCCTCGGCATGGTCGCTGTCCCGCTTGGAGGGCTTCTCCTTCAGGCGGTTCTCCGTGCGGTTGCGCTGGAGGCGAACCTCCTGGGGTGCGATCAGCTCCACGATGTCCACCACGCCGCCCTGATCCTCAAAAACCTTGCGCAGCCAGGCCACATAGTCCCAGTCCGCCTGCTCGCTGAACGCCCACACATAGGTGAAGATCATGCCGTAGTTGTCCGTCTTGGCGAACTCCTCAAACACCACCTGGCGCAGCCTGTCCACCGCCGCGCCATTGTAGCTGCCAAAGAGCTTGATCACCGGCTCAATGCTCATATGATTGTGGAACAATTTCAGCGGCGTGATCTTCGCCAGCGCCTGGCCAACGGTCATCTTGCCCACGGCCTGTGCGCCGCAGAGGATCAGTAAACGCATGGATTTCACCTCCATCATTCATCAACAGAACTTGACTCTTCCGTCGGCCTCCGCAGGAGGACGCCGCCTCTCTCAAGCCGGGTGAAAAGTGCAGCCTCTGCGCGACGCGAGGACTCTGTGAGCTTGCTCACAGATCCAAGCCAAAGCTCGACCGTAGTTGCGGCCGGCGGGCGATCACAGATCGCCCCTACATGTGTGCAACCAAATTACATCACGGAAAAACGGGTTTCGAAAGGGTGAGCGATGCGAGCGCCGCCAGTGGCGGAAGCAGCGAGCTGAGCGAATCAACCGAAACGAGCAATCGAGCGGCAGCGAGAGTGCGACGATTGAGGTTGCGGATCGAACGGCCCTTCGCAAGAGTCCAGAGGGCAGCGCCCTCTGGTCACCGTGCCATGCTCAGGGCGGCGCGGCCGTTGCCCTTCAGCACCAGCGCCGGTGCAGAAGCCGGGATGTACAGGCTCTCGCCCTTTTTGAGGGGCTTTTCGGCACCCTGCCAGCACAGGACCACATCGCCCTCCAGGGAGGTCAGTAGGCCGAAATCCGCAATGGCGGGCAGCTGGCACTCGCCTGCGACCTTCATCAGGTCAAGGGTGAAGTAGGTTTCGTCCAGCACCCGGGCGATGGGGGCGTCCGGTGCGGGAATGGGATCCAGGGAGAAGGAAAGGTCGGTCACGTCCAGCGCCTTCTGCAGGTGCAGCTCGCGGCGGTTGCCTTTGCCATCCACACGATCCCAGTCGTAGAAGCGGTAGGTCACATCGGAGGACTGCTGGATCTCGTAGAGCATGATCCCCGCGCCAATGGCATGGACGCAGCCCGCCGGAATGAAGCACACGTCGCCGGGCTTCACGTTCACGCGGCGCAGCAGCGGCTCCACGGCGGCACCCGCTTCGCAAGCGGTGCGCAGGGTGTCCAGGTCGGTGCCAGGCTTGATGCCATACACCAGCTGGCTGCCCTCCGGGGCATCCAGGATAAGCCAGGCCTCGGTCTTGCCCAGCTTGCCGTTCTCGTTGGCGCCCGCATAGCTGTCGTCGGGATGCACCTGCACGGAGAGGGACTCGCTGGCGTCGATGAGCTTCAAAAGCAGCGGGAAGGTGCCTTCCGCATACTTGCCGGCGAACTTCGCGCCGTACTTGGCGATGAGGTCGGTGAGCTTCACGCCCGCATCGTCGGTGGACTCCAGGCCGGGGATGCAGCTGACCTCCAGGCTCTCGCCGGTGGGTACGTCCGCAATGGGCTTGCCGTACACGGTGCGCAGCTTTTCGCCGCCCCAGGGGGTCAGCGCGCCGCCGCGGAAGGCGGGGTGCATGGTCAGGGGCAGCAGGGGGCAGGCAGCGGTGAGGGGCTTCTCGTAGCAGATGAAGGGCAGTTCCCGGTGAAAGAAAGTTGCCTCGCCCACCCGGCGCATACCGTAGCAGTCGTAGAGCTTCTGGGCGTTGAGGTTGGGAGAATAGGTATCGATGCGCAGGCAGTCGCAGCCCTGGGCGCGGAGAACTTCCTCCACATCCGCCAGGATAGCCTTGCCCAAGCCCTTGCCCTGGGCAGCGGGGTGGATGCACAGCCGGTGGAAGCTGCCGGGCTTCACGCCGAAGAGCCAGTTCAGGTCGTTGTACTCCTTGTCCTGCTCCGTGTTGATGCACAGCACGGCCTCCAGGCCGTTTGCACCCTCCAGCACATACAGCTCGCCCTTGTCGATATCCTGCTGGACGAAGGCTGCGTCGGGGTACTCGCCCCAGCGCCACTGGTCAATACCACGGGCCTGCATATCATCGCAGACGGTTTTGTAAAGTTCACACGCGGCGGTAAAGTCAGCCGCCAGAGCCTTGCGGATCATCATACTCGTTCAACCTCCGTATACATCGCATATAAATGAGCGTACAGGCCGCCCTTTTGGATCAGTTCGTTGTGGCTGCCCATTTCCTCCACGCCGTTCTCGGTCAGCACCCAAATGGTGTCCGCACCCTTGATGGTGGTGAGGCGGTGGGCAATGGTGAACACCGTGCGGCCGTGGGCAAGCTTTTCCAGGCTTTGCTGCACCAGATGCTCGCTCTCGTTGTCCAGGGCAGAGGTGGCCTCGTCCAGGATCAGGATGGGCGGGTTCTTCAGGAACACGCGGGCAATGGAAATGCGCTGCTTCTGGCCGCCGGAGAGGCGCACGCCCCGCTCGCCCACATAGGTGTCGTAGCCGTTGGGCAGCGCCATGATGAACTCGTGAGCGCCTGCCAGCTTGGCAGCTTCCTCCACCTCCTGGCGGGAGGCGCCGGGCTTGCCGTACACAATGTTCTCAAGCACTGTGCCGGCAAAGAGGTACACCTCCTGCTGCACCATGCCGATGGCCTGACGCAGGCTGCGCTGGGTGACCTGCTTCACGTCCTGCCCGTCGATGAGGATGCGGCCGCCGGTAACGTCGTAGAACCGTGGGATCAGGTTGCAGAGGGTGGTCTTGCCTGCGCCGGAGGGACCCACCAGGGCAATGGACTCGCCGGGCTTCACGGTCAGGTTCAGGTGGTGCAGCACCTCGGCATCGTCGTCCGCGTAGTGGAAGGATACGTTGTCGAAGGTCACCGCACCCTTCACGGCGCCCAGTTCTTTGGCGTCGGGGGCATCCTGGATGTCCTCCGGGGCGTCCAGCACCTCAAAGAAGCGCTCAATGCCCGTCATGCCCTGCTGGAACTGCTCGGTGAATTCCACAATGCGGCGGATGGAGTTCAAAAGCACCGTGGCATAGAGCAGATAGGCGGTGAAGTCCGCAATGCTCAGCTTGCCTTTGCCCATGAGGATGGCGCCCGCCATGACGATGATGATGTACATCAGTCCATCGAAAATGCGGTTGGAGGTGCCGAACTGCGCCATCACCTTGTAGGACTCGGACTTCAGTTCCAGGAAGCGGCGGTTGCCCTGGTGGAACTTCTCTTCCTCAATGGCCTCGTTGGCGAAGCTCTTCACCACGCGGATGCCCAGCAGGCTGTCCTCCACCTGGGCGTTGATCTCACCCACCTGCTTGTTGCGCTCTCGCATCACCCGGCGCATTTTGCCATTGAAGTGGTAGGAGGCAATGAGCATAAAGGGCAGCACCGCAAACACCAGCAGCGTGAGGAACAGGTTCATGCCGCACAGCACCACGAAGCTCACCACGATCTTAATGCCCGCGATAAAGAATTCCTCCGGGCAATGGTGGGCGAACTCCGTCACCTGGAACAGGTCGGAGGTGATGCGCGCCATGATTTGCCCCACCTTGGTCTCGCTGTAGTAGCTGAAGGACAGCTGCTGCAGGTGGTGGAACAAATCGTTGCGCATATCGGTCTCCATCTTGGAACCCATGATGTGACCCACCGACTGCATAAAGTAGTTGGCCGCCGCATCGATGATGCGCAGCAGGATGTACAGCCCGCCCGCCTTCAGCACAAACTGCACCGTGAGGGAGGCAGCATCCACGGTGGCGCGGTCGGTGATCTCGGAAACGATCAGCGGCAGCACCAATTCGCAAATGGTGGTCAGCGAGGCGCATAGCAGGTCAAAGGCCACCGTGCCTTTGTATTTCCTGAAATAGGGCAGGAATCTCCTGATCAGCGTAGAGGTTTTCATGCTTCTTCCTCCGTGTTCTTCATCCTGCTTATTGTATCACGAAAAAGGAGGGGTTCGCAAGGGAGAAGGGCGTGCAAAAAGGACTGCGGAAGGCAGTCCTTTTGAGAAAGTGATATTGATGAAACAAGCATCAGATGTTGTAGCGGAATTGACGCATCAGGTATTCCACGTCGTCATTGTTCATGCCATACTTTTCGATCATAGATGCGCGAATCGCTTGCAGCTGCTTCTTGGCCTCTGCGGAATCCCTCATATCATTGGCGTACTTGATGGCAGAAAGAAACTTGTTGTAATCAGAGGAAGGCATCTTAGCACCCATATTTATCTCTCCCTTCAGTTCTTTTTCAAAGGCAGGCCATTCTGCCAGCAATAATGCACCTGGCCGTTGAAGTATTTCTTGTCCAAATCAACCAGATGGTAGAACACGCGTTCCATCAGATTGCAGTAGAATAGGGGAAGGCATACGATCAGCAAACCCAGAATGAATCCCATCACATAATTAGACCTATCAATAGCCTGACTATAGAATATCACTGCGCTGCCGATGAGCAAGAAGGGTAGCACAAGCGTGAAAAAAAACTTTTTGCGACGCTTTACATCGTTCTTGGTATGAAAACGGTCGCAACGCTGGTGGGCATCGCTCATCATCTTAAACAGCTTTTCTTTCACTTCCAGCAGCGGATCAGAGGGATCTTTCACCTGCCCACCAAATTCAGCCGCCTTTTTCAGCGCCTCGATATCCGCTTTGATTTCTCTTTCCATTTCGTCCTTGCTGTAGCAAATCATGTAGCCTGGCGTCATTTCCGGTGTTTTGATCTCTCGCATACTCATTCCTCCGCATACCACGTAATACAACATTTGTTGTATTTCTAAAATACTTATACATCATTTGTGGTATTTTGTCAATAATCAAAATGGAGTGGAGGTGATGGAATGCATTATCATCGGCTGCGCGACCTGCGGGAAGATCACGACATGACGCAGGACGAACTGGTGGCGCGACTGGGGATGCACAAAACCACCTACACCAACTATGAGCAAGGCAAGCGGGAGATACCCTTTTGTCTGGTTATTCGGCTGGCAGAATTGTATAACGTAAGCCTTGATTACATTGCAGGCCTTTCCAACACACCCGCCCCGCTGCGCAACAGCAACATTTATTCAAAGAAATAACCGCTTTCCATCATGGCGATGAAAAGCGGTTTTTGTTTTGGTTTTTGCTGCTGACTTTTTATGTCTTCGCCTTCTGGTGCAACACTTTTAGAGGCTTCTTTGTGTAAAGGGAGGCTTTTTCCGCCTTCCCTGACGCATCAGAAAACGCCGCCGTTATGTTTCCGCTGCACGATTATTAGGCAGACGATGCCTGCACCCATGCCAACCAGCAGCACCGCCACCGCGTTCCCTGCCGCAGTCGTGTCCAGCAGAGCAATCACGCCGCTTAGCAGCATGGCCACAGCAAACACAAGCAGCGCTTTGCCAAAGGCTTTTCCATAGGCTGCTTTGTCCTTGACCTGCGTTTGATGATAGGAATGGATGAGATCTGTTCGCCCTCTGTAGACCGCCACTCCCAGCCCAGCAAACAGCCCAGCTGCCAGGAGCATGATGATTGCGTAGAGCAGCATTCCGGCACCTCCTTATTTGCCTTACTCAAACCAACCCTTGGGCAGATACTTCTTCTGGTTCTCCAGCATATCGTCAAAGAGCTTCTGGCCGTCCTCCATGGAGACCTTGGCCATCTGGGGATCGTTCATGAAGGTGGTGATGCCCAGCTTGCGGTCGCAGGTCATGGCGGTGCGCAGGGTGTTCTCCTGGTTGTAGATGTGGCGCGCCACCAGGGGCAGGATGTTGGCAGGGATGTCCCCGGCGTACACAGGCTCGATGCGGTCGTAGCCGAAGAGGGCGTTGGTCTCCACCACCGCACCCAGGGGCAGGTTGGGGATCTGGCCGCGGTTGGGGATGTTCACGTTGCTTACCAGGTCGCCCAGGCCCAGGATGGCCTTCAGCAGCAGGTGGCCTTCCTCGCCGGAACCCTTCAGGTTCAGCTCCTCCTTGCCGGAGATCAGGTCATCGCTGCGCTGCATACGGCTGGCCAGGTCGCCAATGCGCCAGTCCACCTTGGTCAGGTTGTACTTCCACTTGGCCACGGTTTCGGGGCAATCGTTATACCAGGGGGGCAGGAACTCCACCAGGTGGCGGTCGCCGGCGGCGGCAATGGCGCCATAGCGGCGGAAGAGGTCGAACTTCACCTTCTGGGCGCAGCTGAAGTTGGAGTTCATCCAGTTGTTGTCGCCGCCGCGGTCATAGCCATCGGCATACTTTTCGGCATACTTGGCATACAGGGGCATCAGGTCCATGCCCTTGTAGGTGGCGCGGGTCAGCCAGGTGAAGTGGTTGATGCCCGTCACCTGGGTGTAGATCTCGTGGCGGTCGGCCTGGATGCCGTACTCGTCCTCCAGCATCTGGCACATCAGGTGCTGGGTACCAAAGACCTCGTGGCAGCAGCCGAAGGCCTTGATCTTGGGGTACACCTCATAGAGGGTGCGCACGCACAGGCTCATGGGGTTGGTGTAGTTGATCACCCAGGCGTCCGGCGCATAGTCGCGGATGGCCTCGCCGATCTCCACAAACATGGGAATGGTGCGCATAGCGCGCATGAAGCCGCCGGGGCCTACGGTGTCGCCCACGGGCTGCCACACGCCAACACGCTCGGGCAGATGCACATCGGAGCGCATTTCCTCAAAGGTGCCGGGCAGGATGGAGATCACCACAAAGTCCGCACCGGTCAGCGCGTCCTTCAGGGAATCGCTGACAGAGTAGGTCCACCGGGACTTCACGTCCGGGTTCTGGCTGAGCTTGTTACCGATGATCTCGTTGCGCTCCGCAGCGCTGCGGTCAATGTCGTAGAGCCGAACCTCGCCGCACAGCTGCTCATCCATGGCCAGGTCGGTCATGAACCCCCACGCCCAGCCGCGGCTGCCGCCGCCAATGTACGCCACGGTGAGACCGGTAGCCTTGTTATCCTTCACAGTAATCATGTGCCGTCCTCCTTATATGTTCATACGTGTTTGGTGTCTCCGACGGGCAGGGGCGTTGCCCCTGCACCCCACCAGAGGGCCATTCGGCCCTCTGGACTCCCTTTCGAGGGTAGCGCTTCTTTGTGATTTCCGAATAGGGGTCACGGCGCGAATACGGTCGCGCCGCGACGCGGAGCCTGTCTTGTGGAGTTTGTGTACTATATTGGTTGAGCTTTGGCTCGGATCTGTGAGCAAGCTCACAGAGTCCTCACGTCGCGCATACGGTGCGTTTCCTCCCTGGTTGAGAGAGGCGGCGACCACCTGCGGTGGCCGACGGAGGTTACAACTACCTATGCGGTTCAAATGGTACACATTCTCAATTCCGAATTCCGCATTCCGAATTCCGAATTTACTCAAAGCCCTGGGCTTTGAGGTACCGATAGCTGCGTTGCAGGCAGTCGAAGGGGTCTTCGCCGTTGCAGTCGTCCTGCTCCACCAGCATGTACTGGGTGCCACCGGCCTCGGCCTTTTCAAACACCCGGTCGAAGTTGATGTTGCCCTCGCCCACCACGGCCATCTTGCGGCCATAGGCGTAGTCCTTCAGGTGGATGCAGGGGATGCGCCCGCTGAGCTTTTCCAGCCACTGGGCGGGATCACCGCCCCCTGCCTGCACCCAGAAGGTGTCCAGGGTGAAGCCCATCAGCTCGGCGGGGATGTCCTCCAGCAGGCGCTGCAGCACCAGCTTGCCCTCCAGGCGCTTGAATTCCTGGTCGTGGTTGTGGTACATGAACAGCTTGCCATGGTCGTGGAGGGTCTTGGCCACGGGCAGGTAAGTCTGGATGAAGTGGGCGTAGCTCTCTTCTTCCTTCTCCTCGTTGAAGGCATACCAGCCCAGGCCCACATGATCGCAGCCGAACACGCTGTGGTCTGCCGCCACCTGGGCGGCATTGGCCTGCAGGCGATCGGCCGGGGTGTGGGTAATGACGCACTTCAGGCCGTTTTGCTTCAGCTGGTCAGCCAGCCAGGCGGGTTCAAAGGGGCAGGTGCCGCTGATCTGCACCGTGCGGTAGCCCATGTCCGCCACCTTTTTCAGGGAAAGGGCAAAGTCATCCAGGGTTTTGCAATGCTCCCGCAGGGTGAAGAACTGTGCGCCGATCTGCATGAGGCTCCCTCCTTATTCCAGTTCCTTGATAAGAACAATATCGCCAATGCGCCGCCCGCCGCGGTAGGGCGTGGAGACCAGGTCGCCCCCGAACCACATCATGGAGGACTGCCCGCCATCCAGGTTGTAGGCAGACACACAGCCCAGGTCTTCCATCAGCTGGGACAGCGCCTTGAGGGTAATGCCCTTGTTGGTCTTCTTGGCCTCCAGGGCGCTCTTGGTCTTGCGGCCGTCCACCTGCACAAAGCAGTAGTGTCCCGGCTCGTAGTAGCCGATGGCGGAGCGGGGGTTCTGCGGGTTCACGTCGGAGTTGAACTTGGTCATGGCCTTGCCCTCGGCATCCAGCAGCACGGGGCCGAACAGGAAGCAATGCCAGATGTCGTCCATGAAGGGTTCCAGCGCCTCATAATCCACGCGGCCGGGGTAGGTTTTCAATTCGCCGTTTTTGTACAGGATGGCGATGTCCCGCTTCATATTCGTGGTGGAGCGCCAGGTGATGCCGTTGCCGATGCACCAGCCCTTGATGATCACCTGACCGCTGTCGCCGGTCATGGCCAGAACGGCATTGTTTTCCACGGCCATGTCTTTTACCTTGTCGGTGGTTTTCTTCCACTTGCCGCCCGCGTAGGCGCGCTGGAAATTGGCAATGGAGCGAACGTAGATATCGGCGATGTACACATCGCTGTTCTCATAGCGCATGGAGGAAATCTCGATGGAGATGTTTTGACTCTTGTAGCTGTTCTCCGTCTGGATAATCTCCGCGCCCTCGGGCAGGAACACGTCCTCCGGCACGGGGAACAGGTCGGTGTCGCTGGCAATGCCGGTCATGTCGCCCAGCTGCTGGCTGGAAAACACCGTGGCGTTTTCCGCAACAGCAGGGCAGACGGCAAGGCACAGGAGCAAAACAAGCAGCGGAATGAATCGGCGCATGGTCGATCCTCCTTTTGTATAGGATAAACTAATCATAGCAGGTTCAGGTGATGGCCGTGTGACCGTCCTGCAACGGATTCCACCCACCCCGCAGATAGGTGATGAGGAACAGCACAAACAAGAGCAGGTTGTGGGCGATCATGCAGGCCCAGGCGGATACCAGGCCAAAGCCCAGCACCTGGGTGCAGATGAAGGTACCCACGATGCGCACCACCCACATACCCAGAATGTTGAAGATGAAGGGCTGCCGGGTCTTGCCCACGCCCTGCATCATGCCCTCGATGATAATGGAGAACCCATAGAAGGGTTCCGACACCGCCACCATCCGCAGCACCGTAGCACCAAGGCCAATGACCTCCGGGCTGGTGGAGAAGATACCCATCAGCATGGGTGCCATAAGGAACAGCGCACCGCCGGAGAGGATCATCAGCCCGATCTCGATGGGGATGAACATCCGCGCCAGTTCCTTCATCCGCTTGTTGTCCCCTGCGCCATAGGCATTGCCCGCCAGGGTGGCAGCGGCAGTCTGCATACCATAGCCGGGGATGTAGAAGGCGGATTCCACCGTGTTGGCAATGGTGTGGGCAGCGGTGGCCACCTCGCCCAGGGAGTTGATCATGGCGGCAAAGGCCACATAGCCCAGGGAGGTGCCAAAGCGCTGGAACATATTGGGCAGCGCCACCTTGAGGCAGGGTCGCAGGATCGTCCAGTCCGGCTTGATGGACTGCCCCCTGGGGGACACCATGGGGTGCTTCCACAGCTTGACGGTAATGTGGATGCCGCCCCAGGTGAAGGCCACCGCGCTGGCAACCGCCGCACCGATGACCCCCAGCCCCGCGCCGGGCATGGTGAAGGTGAAGCCCAGCAGCGTCATCTGCCGGGTGGGGTAGATGAGCAGGAAGTTCAGCACCACGTTGATCAGGTTCACGATCGCGCCGATCTTCATGGGCGTTTTGGTATCCCCGGCAGCGCGCAGCACTGTGCCGAAGATCATGCTGGCACACCTGGGCAGCATGGGCAGATACAGAATGAAGAAATACCGGGCAGCCAGGTCGCGGATGCTCTCTTCCACCTGCATCCACACCGGCACCTGGCGGCTCAGCCCCAGGGTGATGGCGGTGAAGGCAATGCCGGTGACCAGCACCATCAGCACCGCCTGGGACACGGACCTCCGCGCCGCCTCCCGATCCTGGGCGCCGCAGGCCTTGGCGATATAGGAAAGGAAGCCCACGCCAAAGGCGGATACCGTGCTGCCCACCAGCCAGCTCACCGTGCTGGTGGCGCCCACCGCCGCCGTGGCCTGGGTCCCCAGGGAACCCACCATGGCCGTATCGATATACTGCACGGCGGTCTGCATCAGCTGCTCCAGCATGGTTGGCCATGCCAGCGCCATGATCACGCCCATCATGCCGAAATTCGGCTTTTTCATTGCTCTTCCTCCAGCAGCTTTTTGTAGGGCATCAGCATTCCCTCGTTCATGGCGTTGCCCATTTTGGCTTTCACCTTGGGGGAGGAGATCAGCGCGCCCACCAGATACATTTTCAGCATGGTGCCGAATTTCTTCTGGGGGAAGTCATACTGGCCGTGGGCTTTGTAGAACTTGTGATCGGCCTTCATCATGCCCTGCATGAGCCAGATCAGGTCACGGAAGATCTTCATGCCGCCCACGCCCAGGAAGTTCTGGGGCGGTGCGTACTTGTGTTCCAGGGCATAGCACAGGGACTTGGCCAGCTGGTCGATCTGTGCATCCGGCTCGGTTTCATCTGTGGCTACGCCCGCCAGGAAGTTGCCGCCCACCTGGGCGCGGCCTTCCACCACGGCCTGCACATTGGTCTCCAGGCCATAGTTGCCGCTGATCAGGTAGCCCACCGGCATGCCCATGGTCACCGTGCGGTGACCGTTGCAGAACTGGCGGTCATCGTAGGTCTTGAACAGGCTGCCCATGGAGTGATCCCAAATGGTGAAGGCATACACAATGGCCTCGCCGGTCTGGATGGTCTGGCGCAGGTATTCGTCAAAGCCGTCCTTGTAGACGCACTTGCCGGAAACCGCGCAGTTGAAGCAGCCCAGGCAGCCGCCCTTGAAGGGGAATTCCCGCAGGTTCACCACCCGGCTCTTGCGGGGCAGCACCGCCTGGAAGCGGGCGATCATGGCGGATAGCTGGTCGTTGTCGCAGTCGGTGACGATCACCACGTCGCCCTGGGTCTTCTCCGGAGCGGCGGGCACGGTCACGGGCATGCAGGCGGGGGCGGGCAGGGCAGCGGGGGCAGGCTCGCAGATGCTATTCTCCACGCACCAGGCCACATAGTCCATAAAGGCGCGGGCGTCCTGCTGACCCTTTTCGCTGAGCAGGTCGTCCATATCGGCAGAGAGGCCGCGGATGTATTTCATGCCCATGTCCTGGCAGTTGTCCTGCACATAGCGGTGGGCGGTGACATCGTAAAAATGCTTGGAGGTGGTGATCTGCGTGGCGAACTTGCCGGAAAGCTCCACCCCGGAAGCCTTGAGCAGCTCCACGCAGTGGTGCAGCTGGCAGGGGGCGATGAAGGTATACACCGGATAGGCAAACAGCAGCAGGTCGGCCTGGCGGGCGGCCTCGGCCACGGGGGCAAAGTCCTTTTCCAGGGCTTTGATGCGCTGACCCACGTGCAGCACCTCAAAGCTGTGCTGGGGGTAGTGCTTTTGCAGATACAGCACCGTTTGCAGGGTGATGGAGTACTGCCCCTTGGGGCTGCCGTTGAGAACCAGTATCTTCATGAGCCGGATGCTCCTTTCGTTCCTCCGATCATTATATCATTCCAAACGGCCATAAGCAAGCAAAAGGCAGACCCGATAAGGGGTCTGCCCTGTAAAAATATTTGTGATTACAGAACCAGGAACACGCAGGTCTGGGCAGCCACTTCGATGGTGCCGGCCTTCTGCTCCTCGCCCTGCAGGCAGGGCAGCTCGTCGTTCTCGCCCAGCACCAGCTCGCGGCCGTTGAGCAGCATGGTGCGGCTGCGCAGCTTGCCGTTGCCGGACAGGGTGTAGCGCACGGCATCCTTGGGCAGCTCCACGGTGGTGGCCTCGCCGCTGTTGTTGATGATCAGGTACGTAACTCCCTCCTTGCCATCCTTGCGGCTGTGGGCATACACATGGGCGCCCTCGCGGATCTCCTCGCCCGTGGCATACACGGTTTCGCCCATCAGGCGGTTCCACAGCAGCACGGCGAAGTAGTTGGGACGGGGCAGGAAGGTGCCGTGCTTCAGGAAGCCATAGTCGGAAGAAGCCAGGGTGTTGTGGAAGATCACGCCGTCGGTCACGGTGGAGAAATCGCCCAGCTCGTTCAGGGTGCGGAACACGTCCACAAAGGTGGAAGCCCAGGTGTTGCCGCCGCAGCCAGCATCGCCGGACTCGGTGACCCACATCTGGCCGCCGGGAACATACTTGTCGCGACGGGCCACATACTGGCGCACAGCCTTGCCAGCCACGGAGAGATAGTTCTCGGTGAGGGCAGCCTCATAAGGCCAATGGCCGCCCATGGCCGCGCCGCGCTCGGACACGCCGTTGTAGTAGTGGTAGCTGAACACGTCCATGGGAACCTTGTAGTCGCCCAGCAGTTCCTCGGTGGTCACGATCTGCATACCCGCCGCCATGCCGCCGCCAGCGCCATCGTTGCCGATGTTGAACATGGCCACATCGCCCACGGTGCAGGGGCCAACGAAGAGGCACTCGGGGTAGTTTTCCCGCAGCCAGGCGCCGAAGCGGTCGTGGTCGCGGGCGTGATCGGCGGGGGTGTAGCCATGGGGCAGGCCGGACATGACCATCAGGTTGGGTTCGTTGGTGAACTCGGCTGCGGAGATCGGCACGCCGTATTCCTTGCTGGTGCGGAACAGCAATTCAGCCTGCTCGAAGGGGATGGGTTCATCCGCATTGTGGATGCCGGGGCAGTTGGCGATGGACACCAGCAGCTTGCCGCCAATGGCGCGCACAAAGTCCAGCAGGTTCAGCCACTGCTGCTTGGTCAGCAGGTTCTGGAAGCCCTCCGGCACCTTGCCGCCGGTGTGGCCGTCGAAATCGTAATAGGTCTTGTTGGCCCAGGTGCCGGACACGCGCACCCACGCCACGCCCAGTTCCTTGGCCAGCTTGATCAGCCGGGGATTGGTGGTATCGATGGGATCATACCACTGCTGCAGGTTGCCCATGTTGCGCCAGTCCAGGATCTGGTCGAAAGGCTCGGTGCCGTCCACCTGCGCCTCGGTATAAGCCTTCCAGAAGGTGCCGCCGGTGACCTCGGTCATTTCCACATTGTAGGACACCAGGCAGGGATCCATCGTCCGCAGCGCCTTGAGGGCTTCGGGGTTCAGCTTCACAAACTGTGCCATATGCAAAACAACTCCTTTTGTTGAGTTTTATCGGATTGGTTTCATTATAAACCAACCCGCCGCCGGGCTGATAGAAGAAAAACCAGCCTTTATCGGCTGGTTTTTAGGTTGATTTTCCGGATTACTTTTCCACCGTCAGCAGGGGCAGGAACTTTTCCGCCTCGGCCAGCAGGGTCTCTTCGGTCACGATGTCAGCCTTGGCCACCTCGGCGGTGTCCAGCATGACCAGCACGCAGGAATCCTGCACGGAGTTGGTGTACATGGCCAGCACGCTGGAACCCTTCTGCTCCTCCTCGGGGATCTCGATCACATTGCCCTCGGCGTCATACTGGGTATTGGTGGAGACCAGGTAGACATAATGCACGTCGTGGCCGGCGATGGTAGCCTGCTTGGCGCCGCTGGTCTCGGGATAGAAGATCATGGCGTTGTTGACCTGCTGCTCGGCCTTGATGCCGCCCACGCCGGAAACATACACGGCCTGCACCACGGCGTTTTCGTCGTTGGCGGTGTAGTACTGGTGCTGGGACAGGTCGCCCTCGTAGAGGCCATAGGCTTCATCCAGGGTATAGCCCTCGGGCGCGGTGTATTCGCCCAACTTGAAATACTTGGGCTTGCTGGTGGTGCCGGTGTTGGCGATGAGCCAATCCTCTTCCACATTGCGCAGGGTGCCGAACCAGTTGGGGATGGAGCCGCCGGGGCCCACGAAGAACTTGCAGCCCAGCCAGATGGCCACGATCAGCACGATGGCCGCCAGCACGCCGATGAGGATCTGCTTGCCGTACTTCTGGATAAACTCCTTCTCCTTCTGCTTCGCCTTTTCATCGGCGATCTTCTGCAGGTTGCGCTTGTGCGCCTGCTGCGCACGATAGTATTGATTATTCTTGGCCATGGGGATTCCTCCTAACGAATAAATGAATATGGTCTATTATAGCACCCGTTTCACCATCTGGCAAGTGAACGTTATTTGACGATGTTCTCCAGCAAATCGTTGCCCGCCACGTCCGGCCCCACAGCGCTGTAATACAGGCCGAAGAGATCGTTGTGCAGCTTGTCGCCATCGGCCATCTCCCAGCCGCGGAGGGTTTGGCTCTTGTGGCATTCCAGCGCCCGGCAGGCTACCTCATAGCTGGTCTCGCCGCCGAAGGCCTCCAGGGGCTGATGCCAGTCCATGGTGATCTGGTTTTCCGGGTACAGGTGCAGGTAGCATTTCTTGATCTGCCAGGGACCGTAGCGCAGGGCGGAATCCGGGAAGCAGGTGGCGTCCGCGGCCTGCTCCACCGCCAGCATGGTCACATCCGCCACCACCCGGTGAGCGCCGTGACCGTATTCGCCGTTCACGTCCTGGGTCACGATCACATCCGGCTTCACCTGGCGCACCAGTCCCACCACGCGATCCAGCACTACCTTTTTGCTCCACAGCTTATACTGGCCGGAGAGGGTATCGGCACGGTTGTCCCGCATGTTGGCAAAGAGAGGGTAATCCTCCACGCCGCAGGTCCACAGCCCGTCCAGCAGCTCCAGGCGACGCCGGGGTGTGGAGGGAACCAGGTAGGCCACCTGCACCTCCAGGTCGCGGTCGCCAGCATAGGTGGGCAAAAGGCCGCAGAACCACAGCAGGTCGTCGTCCGGGTGCGCCACCAGCAGCATCAGGTCGGCCTTTTCAAGATCCTCCCAGCTATGCACGCGGGCGGGGCGCTCACCCTCGCCGTAGATATACAGCTCGTTGATGAACAGCCGCAAGTCGCCCACGCTGACGATGCGCAGCTTCGTCACGTCCTGGGGCACGGGGAACCACTCGGTGAGGTACTTGCAGCCGCCCTCGCCCACCACCTGCCATTGGCCGTCCTTTTCGATCTGGATCTCCAGTCCGGCGGGGCGGTCGTGATGCTGGATGAACACGCCGGAGATCGCTTCTCCCTTGCTTTCCACCTCCAGCACCGTACCCAAACGCAGTTGGTACTGCGTTTCGTAATAGCGGTCGGTCATGGGCTTGTTGATGAAGTTCTTCCCATTCATCTTAATGGTGCATTCCTTGGTGATGTCCCGGGCTTCCTCCGCCAGGGCAGGTGCGGCCAAGGCCACCAGCAGCACCGCCAGGAGGATCAGCAGTCTCTTGTGCATCGAAATAAATCTCCTTTTTCTGTCGGCCATTCCACGGCGCAAGGCCGTGTACTGGCTACACTTCGGCCAACGCAAGCGTTGACCTCGTTAGTCGGGGCAAACGCCCCTCCCTTTTTCTGCCGGGGATCAGAACGCCGGCAGCTCATCCAGGGTAATGAAATAATCGCTGTTGTAGATAGCCTTCAGGCTATCCTTGGTGTTGGACTTGCCGTCGGTGAGGTAGTCGGTGTGCCACACCATGAACAGCGCCCAGGGGGCAGCGGCCTGCTGCATCTGCTCCTGGGTGGGGATGGCGCCGCACTCGTGGAACACAATGGGCATCCCCTCCGGGGCCACGGTGAGGCACTCCGCATAGAGGTGGCCATTGGCGCCGGGGGTGTAGCTGTCCGCGCCCAGCACGTCCACATAGCTGTCGCCGGGATACCAGGAGGCCATGTCGCCACCGTTGCCGGAATAGCCCAGCACCCAGATCAGGTTATCCAGACCCCAGTAGTCGGTATAGCGGCTGTACATCAGCTGCCACAGCTTCACAAAGCTATCGCTGCCGCCCTTCGACCACCAGAACCAGCCGCCGTCCAGCTCGTGGAAGGGCCGCCACAGCACCGGCACGCCCGCGTCCTCCAGCTTTTGCAGGTAAGGCACAGCACGATCCATGGCCTTGAGGAGCTTGTTGTAGTCGGCGGTGCCGGGGGTGAGGGCTTCGTCCCAGTTCAGGTTGTGATCCTTGCTCTCATTATACCCGCTGGCGAAGTCGGAGCCGGTGTGCCAGCAGATGCTGGGGATGCCGCCCTTCTCCCACCAGGCGATGGCGCGCTTGGTCACGCCATTGAAGTCGTTGTGCATAAAGTCCAGGCCGCGCAGGGCGGGCAGCTTGCCGGTATGCTTTTCAATGAAGTTCACCTCATAGTCCGGCGAACCCATCCAGGTGGATTCCATCTGCCCGGTGAGGCACACCTGGCCGTTGATCTCCTTCAGGTACTCGTAGAGCTTCCTGGCATTCTCAATGGCGTTGGGGTTGGAAAGCTCGCCCGTATACGTATGGATGATCTGCTCCGCTTCCTCCACCTGTGCCTGATAAGTCAGCAGTTCCTGGGCCACGTCCCCGGCCAGGTAGTACAGCCCCGCAATGCGGCCGCCGTTCCACGCGCCAATGGACAGACCCCGCAAATCAGCAGGGGTGGCCGCACCGGTGAGATCCATCAGCTCCTGGATGGGAATGATGCGCAGACGTACCTTGTCCGGCTGATCGGAAGCAGCCTTGATCTCCAGCTGCTTGCCGCTGGATTCCACGCCCAGCACGCCCCAGCCGCCGTGGGTCACATCGTCGCAGGCCCACAGAAGGGCAAGCACATCCGTAGGGGCGGATTCCTTGAGCCACTTCAGGTTCATGCAGGTGTAACGCTGCCCCACATAGCCGGAAAACAGGAATTCTCCCTTGTCCAGAATGGCCTGGATGGCGGCGGTCTTTTCTTCCTCAGAAATGGCATTGCGCACAGCGGGCGCCTGGCGGGGCGTCCACGCATCCTCTGCCAGAGCAGAGGCCAGGCACAGCATCAGCGCCAGCAGCGCGGATAGAAAACGCTTCATCACAAGTCTTCCTCTCCTTGAGGTTATTTGCCAAAATTATACCCACGCCGCCCGGCAAAGTCAACCATCCATCTGCAAATCCGCCGTCCCTCCCCATGGGTGTGCTATTGACAAACCGCCTCCCGCTGAGGCAAACTATACGCAAAGAGATCCACCGCCAACACAAAGGAGATGTCCCCATGCAGATCGTTCCCACGCTGAATTTTGCCGGCGGCTGCCGCGAGGCCATCCATATGTACGAGCAGGCCTTTGGTGGCAAGATCACCTGCCTGGTCTCCTACCGCGACGCCAATGACCCCGCCTGGATGCCCCGCCTCACCGAGGAGCAGAAGGACTGGATCTACCACGCCGAGCTGGCCCTAGGGGACAAGCGCATCATCATGAGCGACCACGCCGACCTGGACTTTGGCGTGTGCTATTCCAATTTCCTCACCATGATGTACGACACCAAGGAGCAGGTGCAGCACGCCTACGACCTCATGAAGGAGGGCAGCACCACCATCTACCCCATCGCCGCCACGCCCTACAGCTCCTGCCGGGTGGTGTTTGTGGACCGCTTCGGCATCCGCTGGGGCATCATGACGGAACAGACGGAGCGATGAGGCGGCACAGGGATATGCTTGGCGTTGCATCAAGTGGCAGAACCACTCCCTCAGTCAGCTAAAGCTGACAGCTCCCTCGAGAGGGAGCCTTTTGGTCGATGCAGCGACTTATGGCAGGCAAACCAAGCCTCCCTCTCGAGGGAGGTGGATTCGCCTTTAGGCGAAGACGGAGGGAGTGGTTCTGCTACTTGCACCACAGCATAGCTTGGATACCCTCAAAAAACGCTTTCCCCTCCACAATTTCTCCTGTTTCTCCATCGTTTTTTTCTTTACAGGAGGCTTTTCCGGCGTTATAATAAGCTGTCAAATGTAAACACCCGGTGGAAGTTGGATCCTTGAAAGAAGAAGGAGGAACATCCCATGCAGAGCAATATCCGTCCCGAATCCATGGCGCGCATCACCACCCCCGAGTTGGCCAACGCCTTTATCGAGGAGCAGGTGGCTGCCGTCCGCGCCCAGGTAGGCGACAAAAAAGTGCTGCTGGCCCTGTCCGGCGGCGTTGATTCTTCCGTTGTGGCCGCGCTGCTGATCAAGGCCATCGGCAAGCAGCTGGTGTGCGTCCACGTGAACCACGGCCTGATGCGCAAAGGCGAGAGCGAGCAGGTCATCGAAGTGTTCGGCAAGCAGATGGACGCCAACCTGATCTACATCGACGCCACCGACCGCTTCCTGGACAAGCTGGCTGGCGTGGCCGAACCCGAAAAGAAGCGCAAGATCATCGGCGGCGAGTTTATCGAGGTCTTTGCCGAGGAAGCCGAAAAGCTGGAGGGCGTTGAGTTCCTGGCGCAGGGTACCATCTACCCCGACATTCTGGAAAGCAAGGACGGCGTGAAGGCTCACCACAACGTGGGCGGCCTGCCCAACGGCATGACCTTCCAGCTGGTGGAACCCGTGATGCTCCTCTACAAGGACGAAGTCCGCGTGGTGGGCGAAGCCCTGGGCCTGCCCCACCAGATGGTCTACCGTCAGCCCTTCCCCGGCCCCGGCCTGGGTGTGCGCTGCCTGGGCGCCATCACCCGCGACCGTCTCCACGCCCTGCGCGAAGCCGACGCCATCCTCCGCGAGGAGTTCGACAAGAACGGCCTGGCTGGCAAGGTGTGGCAGTACTTCATCGCCGTGCCTGACTTCACCAGCGTTGGCGTGCGCGACGGCAAGCGCTACGAGGGCTGGCCGGCCATCATCCGCGCCGTGAACACCACCGACGCCATGACCGCCACCATCGAGGAGATCCCCTACGCGCTGCTGTACCACATCACCAACCGCATCACCCACGAAGTGGAAGGCATCA
Source organism: Clostridia bacterium (assembly GCA_017936765.1). Taxonomy (GTDB): domain Bacteria; phylum Bacillota; class Clostridia; order Christensenellales; family Aristaeellaceae; genus UBA11524. The sequence goes on along the minus strand of JAGBEX010000003.1, from coordinate 2,455 downwards.
ACCGCGTGTGCCTGGACCTGACCCCCAAGCCCATTGGAACGATTGAGTGGGAGTGATGTCGCTTCACCGCAACCCCTTGAAAATCAAGGCTTTGCGGCGTTGAGCATCCCCGCTGGCAACGATTTGGCAACATTCTGTTGCCTGGCCATTATCCAAGAGAATAATAACAAAGGCGCTAACTGACATGCATTGTCGGTTAGCGCCTTTTGTGTTGCCATCAATCTTTCGGATGAGGGTAGGTGTATCGCCATTGATCGTAGTCAGCCTTCGTGATCTCTCCAGCCTCCAGCTTCGCTGCCTGTTCCTGCCATGCAAGGAGGATGTCCAGCATATTCAGATAGGTCATGCCCTTCGACTTGTCCAGCCGCAGGCAGACCTCACCGTCGATCTCGCCGACCTTGAGGCCGTAGCGATCTTCCAGCGTGAACAGGGTGTGAGCCAGGCCGATATAGTTGTCGATATCCGGTACAGCCAGCGCACGGGGCGAAACCTCCAGGGCTTCCGCCAGTTTCTCGATCAGATCGGCCTTGGGCGTACGGGAACCGGATTCATACTGTGCCAGACGGACGTCAGCGGTGCTTTCGCTGAAGCCCACTTCCTGTCCGAGATATTTCATCGTCATGCCGCGCAGATTGCGGAAATGCTTGATGCGCTCGCCTGTTGCCATCGTTGTCAGCTCCTTTGGGATACTTCATAAACACAGTATAGCTGATTTGTTTAGCATCCGTCAAGACTACCAAGCAAAAAAGTTTAAGAATTTTCACTTAACTTGCAATGTTTAGTGCGCTTGCTTCGTTATATTAACGGTAGATGCTTAGTATTCTGAGCAATCTATGCTACAGATCCGAGGTGATATGATGACTGAAATGATGAAAAAGCCTTTCCTGCGGGCAGAGGACGTGGCAGAAATCCTGAGTATTTCCAAGCCCTACGCCTACAAGATTATCCGCGAGCTCAACGAGGAGCTGAAAGCCAAGGGCTACCGAACGATTACCGGCCGCATCAATACGCGGTTCTTCTTTGAAAAGACCTACTACGGCATGAACGAAGGGATGTGATGAATTGTCCGTATACAAGGAAGAAAAAACCAACACCTGGCGCGTGATTTATCGTTATACCGACTTTACCGGCGCGCGCCGGCAGACCCAGAAGCGAGGCTTCGCTACCAAGCGTGAGGCGCTCGCCTGGGAGCGTGAACAACTGAACAAAACCACCGCCGATCTGGACATGACCTTTGCCTCCTTCGTGGAGGAGTATGCCAAGGACATGCGTACCCGCCTGAAGGAAACCACCTGGCGGATGAAGGAGAACGTCATCCGGACAAAGCTTGTGCCCTACTTCGGCAAAAAGAAAATGAGCGAGATCACCACCCGCGACGTGATGACCTGGCAGAATGTGATGCTGAATTACCGCGACGAGAACGGGCAGCCTTATTCCCCCGTATATCTCAAAACAATCCACAATCAGCTCTCCTGCCTGTTCAACCACGCAGTGAAGCATTACGGCCTCGCTAGTAATCCGGCTGCCAAGGTCGGCAACATGGGCAAGGCCAGAAGCCGGGAGATGGCCTTCTGGACAAAGGAGGAATACCTAAAATTCGCCGAGGTGATGATGGATAAACCGGATTCCTACTACGCCTTTGAGATGCTCTACTGGTGCGGCCTGCGCGAGGGGGAAATGCTGGCGCTGACGCCGGCTGACTTCGACTTCGAGCGAGGCACGGTGAGGATCACCAAGTCCTACCAGCGCATCGACAGACGCGACGTCATCACCACACCCAAGACGGCGAAGAGCAACCGCACCGTGCAGATGCCACCGTTCCTGTGCGAGGAGATGCAGGATTACTTCAAGACTTTCTACGACCTCCAGCCCGACGAGCGGATCTTCACCATGTCCAAGAGCCAGCTGCAGCGGGATATGCAGGTCGGCTCCGAGAAGGCAGGCGTGAAGCGCATCCGGATCCACGACCTCCGCCATTCGCATATCTCGCTGCTGATCGACATGGGCTTCTCCGCCATTGCCATCGCCGACCGTGTCGGCCACGAGAGCATCGACATCACCTACAACTACGCGCACCTGTTTCCCTCCCGGCAGGCCGAAATGGCCACCCGGCTCGACATCGAGCGCACACAGAAAGGAGCATAAACCATGTCCCAGAAAGCATTGGATCGTCACAACCGCTGGCGCAGCAAGACTGTTGCCTTCCGCATGTCCCCGGAGGAGAATGAGCAGCTGGACATTGCCGTCCGACTGTGCGGCCTGACCAAGCAGGACTACATCATCCAGAAGCTGCTGAACCACGATGTGGTCGTCAAGGGCAACGCCCGCGTCTTCAAGGCACTGCGTTCCCTGCTGGGCGAGGTGCTGACCGAACTGAAACGGATCGAAGCCGGCACCGGCATCAACCTTGAGCTGATGGAGATCATCCGCATGATGACGGATATTCTGTCCGGTA
>JAGBEX010000015.1 GCA_017936765.1 Clostridia bacterium | reverse complement strand
GGACGGAAATTACATTCTGCCCGGATATCAGATGGTCATGCGGGATTCAACGAAATAGGCCTTTGAAAGGGCTGCGGCGGGATGCCGCGGCCCTTTTTTCATGGAAACGGAAATAGTGTGCTGGCAGGCAGAAGGAAAACGGTTGCCGGAAAAATAACGTTTTCTGTCACTATGAACAAACAGCAAACAGGAATCTTGGTACTAATCCCGAATTGACAGAAAAAGTTTGCTATATTATACTTTATATCGAAGGCAACCGGTTGCCTAATCGGTTGCAAATAAACAACACTAGGAGGAAAAACACATGAAAAAACTGCTCGCTCTGCTGCTGGCAGCGGTCATGGTCCTGTCTCTTGCCGCTTGCGGCGGCAGCGGTAAAACTGCTGAGACTCAGGCCCCTGCCGCTGGTAACGCTGCCCCTGCCGCTCCCGCCGCTTCCGGCGGACCCATCTCCCTGACCCTGTGGGGTGCGGAGGAAGATCAGGCTCTGCTGGCTGAACTGGTGGAGAAGTTCAAGGCCCAGTATCCCGACCAGACCTTTGACATCAAGATCGGCGTAGAATCCGAGTCCACTGCCAAGGACACCGTTCTGACCGACGTGGAGGCTGCTGCCGATGTCTTCGCCTTCGCTAACGACCAGCTGAACGATCTGGTTGCTGCTGGCGCCCTGCTGGCACTGGATGGCGACATTGCCCAGGTTCTGCCCGCTTACGCAAACAAGACCATCGACGATGTGAAGGCTGCCAACGGCGAAGGCTCTGTAGCCGCATCCTCCAAGGATGGCAAGCTGTATGCCTTCCCCATGGGCGGTGGCAACAACTACTTCCTGTACTATGATTCCACCAAGATCACTGCCGAGCAGGCCCAGTCCTGGGACGGTCTGCTGGCCGCCGCTGAGGCTGCCGGCTCCAAGGTTGGCATGACCTACGCTTCCGGCTGGTACAACGCTTCCTTCTTCCTGGGCGCAGGCTTCATCACCGACATGAACCCTGACGGCACCACCGTCATGGACTGGAACGGCACCTCTGCCGACGGCTTCACCGGTGTGGACGTTGTCAAGGGCATGGCTGCCATCGCCGCACACCCCGGCTTCCTGGCCATTGCTGACGGCGATATCTCCAACCAGATTGCTTCCAAGGCTGTCTGCGCGGTTGTCTCCGGCACCTGGGACGCAGGCGCTGCCGAAACCGCTTTTGGTGAGGGCTACGCTGCTACCAAGCTGCCCACCTTCACCTGCGCTGACAAGCAGGTTCAGATGTCCTGCTACTCCGGCTTCAAGCTGATGGGCGTCAACGCCTACTCCAAGAATTCCGGCTGGGCCGTGCTGCTGGCTGAATTCCTGACCAACGAGGCTTCTCAGACTGCCCGGTTTGCTTCCCGCCAGCTGGCTCCCACCAACCTGAAGGCTGCGGAGGACGAGGCTGTTACCTCCAACATCGCCATCGCCGCTTCCGCTGCGCAGGACGTCTTTGGCTCCGTGCAGAATGTGGGCGGAAAATACTGGGATCCCACTGCCACCTTTGGTCAGATGATTGCCAACGGCGATCTGAAGGCTGACGATGACGCGGCAATCCAGACCGCGCTGGATACTCTGGTAGAGGGTGTCACCGCTCCTGTCGAATAAGAAAATGCTGCCCCGTATGGAAAAACATATGGGGCAGTTCCAAAAGTGAGCCAGTTCCAAAACCAAAACAGAAGAGAAAGGAAACTCTCTATGGAAGCTACGATGAGCGGACTGACTAAGATTGGCAGCGCCATATCCGGCTTCTTTGCGGTCATTGCCCGGTTCTTTTCAGAATTCGGTACGGCGATGGCAAAGGGCGACGTCTTTGTCAAGCTGTCCTTACTCTGGTGGGGCGCTGGTTATTTCCGCAGAAAGCAGTATGTGAAAGCCATCCTGATGACGCTGCTGGAAATCGCGGTCATTGTATTTACCCTCAATTTTGCCATGGCCTATGTGCCGAAGTTCGGCACCCTGGGCACCGTTCAGGCAGAGCAGGTCTTTAACATGCAGACCATGCAGACAGAATGGAACGACTATGACAATTCCTTCATGATTCTGCTGTTCTCCCTGTTCAGCTTCGTGATCTGGTTTGTAGCAGCCGTTGTGTGTATGCGCAATGTGGTGAACGCCTACGAGCTGCAAATGCAGGCCCAGCGAGGCAAGCATATCAACACCTTTGTGGAGGACCTGCGGGAATACCTGGACAAGAAGTTCCACATCACTCTGCTGTCCCTGCCGGTGCTGGGCATTGTGGTGTTCACCCTGATTCCCATGCTGCTGCTGATTCTGGTGGCCTTTACCAACTATGACCAGCAGCATATGCCGCCTACCAACCTGTTTACCTGGGTGGGCTTCAGTAACTTTGTGACGCTGTTTGGCGGCGGCATTACCACCACCTTCGGCTATGCCTTTATCCGCATTCTGGGATGGACCATCATCTGGTCCTTCTTTGCCACGCTGACTACTTACTTAGGCGGCATCCTCATGTCCCTGCTCCTCAACAGCAAGCTGACCCGTGGCACGAAAATCTGGCGCACCATGCTGGTGGTTACCATTGCCGTCCCCCAGTTTGTGTCATTGCTTCTGATGCGCAATTTCTTTGCCAACAGCGGCATCGTCAACACCATCTGCGCCAACATCGGTCTGACGGGATTCCTGCGGGATATCGGCCTGATTTCCACCAGCTACATTCCCTTCATGACGGCTCCCGGCTGGGTGCACGTTATGATCATTCTGATCAACATCTGGATCGGCATTCCTTATCAGATGCTGATTGCCACCGGCGTGCTGATGAATCTGCCCACGGATCAGATTGAAAGCGCCCGAATCGACGGAGCCAGCCCCTTCCAGGTGTTCAAGTCCATCACCATGCCCTATATGCTTCAGGTCACCGGCCCCGCGCTGATTACCGATTTCGTGAAGAACTTCAACAACTTCAACGTGATCTATCTGCTGACCCAGAACGTATTCGTTACCACGAACCAGTTCATGGCCAACTCTCAGGCAAAGGAAACGGACCTGCTGGTCACCTGGCTGTTTACGCTGACACAGGATTACTACAACTATAAGATGGCCTCCGTCATCGGCATCATGGTATTCATCGTCTGCGCAGTCTTTACCCTGGTCGGCTTCAACTTTATGATCAGCGGTGATAAGGAGGGAACCTATCAATGACCAAGCGGAATACAGATATCAGTACCAGCGCCAGCGAGCGCGCGATTCAGGCCGGTAAGGCAAGGCAAAAGCGCAGAATTTTCCTGCACAACGCCTTCATTGCACTGCTGTGCGTCATCTGGATCATTCCCATTGTGTGGCTGGTCTGCACCTCCTTCAGCGCCTATTCCGGCATGAACACCTCCACCTTCTTCCCGGAGAAATGGAGCGCCATCCACTATGTCAAGCTGCTGACACCGGACACGGTGAACCAGTTCCCCACATGGTTCTGGAACACCTTTGTCATCGCCTGCTGGACCTGCGTGATCTCCACGCTGTTTGTGATTATGGTAGCCTACGCCATGTCTGTCACCCGGTTCAAATCCCGGAAGGCTCTGATGAACGCAGCGGTGCTCATGAACCTGTTCCCCGGTATGCTGTCCATGATCGCCGTGTACTTCACCCTGAAAACCTTTGGATTGACCAACAGCCATATCGGCCTGATTCTGGTCTACTCCGCCTCCGCCGGACTGGGCTATCTGGTTGCCAAGGGCTTCTTTGACACCGTGCCCCGTGCGCTGTGTGAGGCTGCCCGGATTGATGGCTGCAATGAGGCCATGATTTTCTGGAAGATCGTGATGCCCACCTCCAAACCCATCATCGTCTACACCGTCATCAGCAGCTTCCTGGTGCCCTGGATGGACTTTGTGTATGCCAAGATGCTCCTGAACGCCGGTGTGTCCGCCAACTATACCGTTGCTGTGGGCCTGTACCGGATGCTGGAAAAGAGCCTGATCAACACCTACTTCACCCAGTTCTGCTGCGGCGGCGTGCTGGTCTCCATTCCCATCTCCATTCTGTTCATGATTATGCAGAAGTTCTATGTGCAGGGTGTCACCAACGGCGCTGTGAAGGGCTAAGCATTCCCTCTGGCAGCGGCGGCAGTTCACGCTTCCGCCGCTGCTTTTACTGAAACATTTCCTTATGGAAAGGATACAAAACCTATGGATCAATTTGTTGTCAATATTATCCACCGCCCGGAGATGGTTCCCGAGTATGCGGAAAAGGTCACCGGTCAGGGCAAAACGGAGGACATTGGCCGGAAGGCGCTGCTGACGGAGAGCCTGGACATTTTCAAAATCCAGCAGCAGTGCGCCCATGAAAACGGCCTGAAAACCACCATCCAGATGACCTACGCCAGCCTGTTCAACGACGAGGCTGTGGCGCTTGCCAAGGAGCACCATGAAAAATATGGGGATGAGATTGCCCTGAGCCTGCTGGGCCTGCCCTGCGAGCAGTTCCGGGAAAAATACAAGACCAAGGACTTCTGCATCTGGATGTTCTCCATGGAGGACAAAAAGGCCATCGTCCGGGATGTGTTCGGCAAATTCTATGAGCGGTTTGGCTTCTATCCCGAATCCACCGGCTCTTACTATATGGACGCCGACCTGATCAACTTCATCAAGGCAGAGTACCCTTCCGTCAAGTGCGCGGTAGCCACTTGCTGGGAGGAAGGCCCCAAGGCTTACCACACCTGCAACAACTCCTGGTACACCTTCATGGACGGCGGCCCCTGGGCACCCTGGATTCCCTCCAAACAGAACACCCACGCCCCCGCTGCCAATGAAGATGAGGACTCCGGCATCGTCGCCATTCCCCACCTGAGCCGGGATTTGCTTGCCTGCTACGACGGCAACGGCTCCAATTTCGGCACCCATCCCCAGAACGTGCTGCGGGGCATGATCTATGATACCAAAACCTGGGAATATCCCTATCTGTACAACCTGATCGACCAGTACCGGAGCCTTGCCAAGTACAACAACGGCTACGCCTACAACATGATGTTCGTTGGCCCCGGCTGGATGAACAAGATGGGCCGCTGGGAAGCCCCCTATGAGCTGCTGAAGAAATCCTACTGGGACGGCTGCGCCTACTATGGTCAGCTGAAAAAGGAAGGAAAGCTCACGGATATGACCATGTCCGAGTTTGCGGACTTCTACCGTCAGAAGAAAACCTACACCGAGCCGGAGTGCGCTCTGTGGCGGGATATCCTCTACGGCAGCAACAAGCAGCTGTTTTGGTACTGCGACCCCTATATGCGGGCAGGCGTCAACATGGATCAGGGCGGCGCGATTTTCGACCTCCGGCCCTATGTTGCCAAGCTGGAATGGCCCGTGGGCATCGGTACGCCCCACATTCAGGACGCCAGCTATCCCTTCCTGATGCAGGAGAAGTACCGCGCCGGTTACTTCACCCACTACGCAGGCGAGGGCACCATCCGCAGCGCAAAGGTTTGCCACAATGGGGAGGAAGTTGACCTGTGCCTGTGCCGTACCAAAGCCCACTTCTCTCAGGAGGGCAGCCGCCGCATTCTGACCCTGGATCCCGTGGAAATCGCGTTCTCCGATCTGACAGTAAAGCTGCAAACGGTGATCACCTTTGCCGAGGGCGAGAGCAGCATCCGCATTGACCGGAACATTCTGGAAATGTCCGATCCCGATGCCGACGTGACCATCAACGAGTACATGGTTGGCTGCTACGGCACCACCGAGTATACCGAGGATATGTCCAGCCTGACCCTGGGCGTGGACGGCGAAACCATTCCCTACGAGTACAAGTGCCGGGAGCTGGCGGCAAAGGACGCAGGCGAAGTCTGGTGCAAGCTGCCGCCCATTGACATCCGTGTTTCCATGGCCTGCGAAGGCCGGGAAAAGAGCGGCTACATCAAGGAGGGCTATGCCTTCAGCCCCATGTTCACCCTGGGCTATACCGGCAAACTTCAGGAGAAGGAGGTCTTCACCACATGGCTCAAGCTACAAAAGGCAGACTGAACTACCGCTGCCCGTCCTGCTTCATGAGAGATCTGGATATCGATATGTTCTATGACGCGCAGAAGGAAGAATTCTATTGTATGCGCTGCCAGTTCATTGGTTCTGAGGCAGAGGTTCTCCGGATGAATGAAATGGTTCGTGTCCGGTATAAGGACATG
>JAGBEX010000014.1 GCA_017936765.1 Clostridia bacterium | reverse complement strand
GGTGTGGTGATCCTGGCGGCCACCAACAGGCCGGAGACCCTTGACCCTGCGCTGCTGCGCCCCGGCCGCTTCGACCGCCGTGTGCCGGTGGAACTGCCGGACTTGGCCGGGCGCGAGGCCATTCTGAAAGTCCATGCGGAAAAGGTGTGCATGGAGCCGAATATCGACATGAACGCCATTGCCAGGGCGACCTCCGGCGCTTCCGGCGCGGAGCTGGCCAATATCGTGAACGAGGCGGCGCTCCGGGCGGTACGCATGGGTCGGGAAAGGGTGAACCAGTCCGACCTGGAGGAAAGCGTGGAGGTGGTCATTGCCGGGCAGCAGAAGAAGAACAAGGTGCTTTCCGACAAGGAGAAGTCCATCGTGGCCTACCACGAGATCGGCCATGCGCTGGTGGCGGCCCTGCAGACGCATTCTGCCCCGGTGACGAAGATCACCATTGTGCCGCGTACCTCCGGCGCGCTGGGCTACACCATGCAGTTGGATGCCGAGGAACACAACCTGATGAACCAGACGGAGCTGGAAAACAAGATCGCCACTCTCACCGGCGGCCGCGCGGCGGAGAAGATCGTCTTCGGCAATGTGACCACCGGGGCCAGCAATGACATCGAGCAGGCCACCAAGCTGGCGCGGGCGATGATCACCCGCTATGGCATGAGCGAGGAATTCGGCATGGTGGCGCTGGAAACGGTGCAGAACCAGTACCTGGGCGGGGATGCCTCCCTGACCTGCTCGCCGGAGACTGCTGCGGCCATCGACCGCAAGGTGGTGGCCCAGGTACGCAGGCAGTATGACAGGGCCGAGCAGCTGCTGCGGGAGAACGAAGGCAAGCTGCATGAGCTGGCCAGGTATCTCTACGAGAAGGAGACCATCACAGGCGAAGAATTCATGGCGATCCTGAATCAATAACAAAAGCGCCTCCGCGGGAGCGACCCTGCGGAGGCGTTTCGTGTGCCGGATTTACCAGCGCGTCATATTCTTTTCAAACTTACGGGTGTAAGACTCCTGCAATTCCTCCGGCGTGATGCCATAGCAGAGCATCACGTCGTTGTAGAACATCAGCACGTCGGCCATTTCCTCTACCAGATCCTTGCGCAGATCGGGATCGTTGCAGGCGGTGTCGCCGTGCTTTTTCACGATGTCGATCACTTCGCCCACCTCGGCGATCATCCACAAAAGCTTGTGCTTGCCGGTCGCAGGGGCGATGGGTTCCCACTTGCCCTTGTATTTCTCCTGCAGGGCAAGCTGCATCTGCTGCATTTCCTCCATGGTGAAGGCCATGTTACACCTCCACGTGCTGGAAGGCCTGCTCCATGTCGGCCAGAATGTCGTCGATATGCTCAATGCCGATGGACAGGCGGATGGTGCTGGGCTTGATGCCGCACGCGGCCATTTCCGCCTCGTTCAGCTGGCCATGGGTGGTGGTGGCGGGGTGGATCACCAGGGACTTGGCATCGGCCACGTTGGCCAGGTGAGAGAAGACCTGCAAATGGTCGATGAACTGCTGCGCGCCCTTCACGCCGCCCTTGATCTCAAAGGTGAAGATGGATGCGCCGCCATTGGGGAAATACTTGGTGAACAGGGCGTGGTCGGGATGGTCGGGCAGGGAGGGGTGGTTCACATGCTCCACCTTGGGATGCTTGCTGAGGAAGTCCACCACTCGCTGAGCGTTGTACATATGACGTTCGATGCGCAGGGACAGGGTCTCGGTGCCCAGGAGCAGCAGCCAGGCCGCAAAGGGGCTGATGCAGGCGCCGGTGTCGCGGAGGATCACCGAGCGGATGTAGGCGGTGAGGGCTGCCTTGCCAAAGGTATCGGCAAAGCACACGCCGTGATAGCTGTCGTTGGGCTTGGAGAGGTTGGGGAACAGCTCCGTGGCCTTCCAGTCGTAGGTGCCGCCGTCCACGATCACGCCGCCCAGAGTGGCACCGTGGCCGCCGATGAACTTGGTGGCGGAGTGGATGATCACATCCGCGCCATGCTCCACAGGCCGCAGCAGGTAGGGCGTGCCGAAGGTGTTGTCGATTACCAGAGGCAGGCCGTGCTTGTGAGCAATGGCGGCAATGGTGTCGATGTCCGGCACGTCGGCATTGGGGTTGCCCAGGGTCTCAAGATACACGCACTTGGTGTTGGGCTGGATGGCAGCTTCCACCGCTGCCAGGTCGCGGGTGTCCACAAAGGTGGTGGTCACGCCGCTGGCGGGCATGGTGTGAGCCAGGAAGTTGTGGGTGCCGCCGTAGATGGTGGTCTGCGCCACCACATGGTCGCCCATCTGGCACAGCGCCTGGATGACGTAGGCAATGGCTGCCGCACCGCTGGCCACAGCCAGAGCCGCCACACCGCCCTCCAGGGCAGCGATGCGCTCCTCAAACACGGCCTGGGTGGGGTTATCCATGCGGGAATAGATATTACCTGGCTCCGTCATGTCAAAGCGGGCGGTGGCGCTGGCGGCGGAGGGAAACACATAGGAGGTGGTGGCGTAGATCGGCACAGCGCGGGCGCCGGTGGAGGGATCAGGCTGCTCCTGTCCGGCGTGGAGCTGCAGGGTCTCAAACTTGTAGGGCATGGGAACGCCTTCTTTCATCATCATTAGCATCATGATACCATCGTCCCGGCGGGGGTGTCAACGGCAGGGACAGAGGAAATACAACCGGGCAACTGTACAATTTGGTCAACCTCCTGTATAATGGTTGTAATTTGCGCTGGGAGGTGGCATCTGTGCTGGATATCGACGAGGCGCTGCGCTACCTGGGCGCATCCGGCGCGGATGAAGCGCTGCGCCAGCGCATGGAAGGTGTGGCGCAGGACGCAGAGCAGCGCTTTGTGCCAAGGTTTATCTACCGCGTTTCGGCGGTGGAGCATCGCCCGGAGGGGGAGTGGCTCAGCGACTTGCAGCTGCTCCTGCCGGGGAACTCTGCCCGGAAGATGCTGGCCGAGTGCCAGCGCGCGGCGGTGCTTGTCTGCACGCTGGGGCTGGGCTTTGAGCAGCACATGCGCTTGACCCAGGCCAGGGATATGTCCCAGGCGGTGCTGCTGGATGCTTGCGGCAGCGCCCTGGTGGAGGCCGGGTGCGACGCTGCCGAGAAGGAGCTTGCCGCCCGCTTCCCGGGTGTGTACCTCACGGATCGGTTCAGCCCGGGCTATGGCGACCTGCCCCTGGACTTGCAGCCCGCCATCTGCCGCATCACCGACAGCCAGCGCCGCCTGGGCGTGTATGTGACGGAAAGCTGCCTGATGACCCCGCAGAAGAGCGTGACGGCCATCATTGGCATGGCGGACAAACCGCAAAGGGCGCGCATCCGCGGCTGCGCCTACTGCGCCATGAAAGACACCTGTGCATTACGAAAAGGAGGCCATTCCTGTGACGATTGACCGCCAGAAGCTGATATTTCTTGATGGTGCCATGGGTACCATGCTCCAGCGCAAGGGCCTGCAGCCCGGCGAAAACCCAGAGCTGCTGAATCTGACCCGGCCGGAATGGATGCGGGACATCCATGCCGCTTATGTGGAGGCGGGCAGCAACATCGTGTATGCCAACACCTTCGGCGCCAATGGCCGCAAGCTGGCTGGCACCGGCCACACGGTGGAGGAAGTGGTCTCTGCCGCTGTGCGCAATGGCAAGGCTGCCGTGGGCGACCGCGCCCTGGTGGCGGTGGACATGGGGCCGCTGGGCGAGTTGCTGGAACCCATGGGTACGCTGACCTTTGAGGAAGCCTACGACCTCTTTGCCGAGGTGGTGAAGGCTGGTGCAGAGGCAGGCGCTGACCTGGCGGTGATCGAGACCATGACCGACCTTTATGAGACCAAGGCGGCGCTGCTGGCGGTGAAGGAACAGACGAGCCTGCCTGCCTTCGTTACCATGACCTTTGACGAGAACGGCCGCACCTTTACCGGCTGCACCGTGGCATCCATGGCGCGGACGCTGGAAGGCCTGGGGGCGGATGCCATCGGCCTGAACTGCTCCCTTGGCCCCAAGCAGCTGCTGCCCATTTTGCAGGAGCTGTGCAGCCAGACCCGGCTGCCGGTCATTGCCAAGCCCAATGCGGGCTTGCCTGATCCGGTGGACGGCCACTACGACCTGACGCCTGCGGAGTTTGCCCAGGCCATGAAGGACGCTGTGGCGGCGGGTGTGAGCATCATCGGCGGCTGCTGCGGCACGGATCCGGAGTACATCCGCGCCCTGCATGAGGCGGTGAAGGACATGCAGCCCGGCCAGCGCAGCTACGTGGAGCAGAGCTTCGTCTGCACGCCTACCAATGCGCTGGCGCTGGACGGATTGCACGTCATCGGCGAGCGCATCAACCCCACGGGCAAGAAGCGCTTCCAGCAGGCGCTATTGGAAAACGATCTGGACTACATTGTGGATGTGGCCATCCAGCAGGTGGACGCGGGTGCGGCCATCCTGGATGTGAATGTGGGCTATCCTGGTGTGGACGAGGTGGCCATGCTGCCTCGCGTGGTGAAGAAGCTGCAAGCGGCGGTGGATTTGCCCCTGCAGCTGGACTCCACCAACCCCGCCGCCCTGGAGGCTGGCCTGCGTGTCTACAACGGCAAGGCTGCGGTGAACTCCGTCAACGGCGAGGAGAAGTCCATGGCGGCTATCCTGCCCATTGTGAAGAAATACGGCGCCTCTGTGGTGGCGCTGACGCTGGACGAGGCCGGTCTGCCCAAGACGGCGGAGCAGCGCATTGCCATTGCCCAGCGCATCCTTGACCGGGCGGTGAGCATGGGCATCCCTGCCAGCGACGTGTGGGTGGACTGCCTGACGCTGACGGTGTCTGCCCAGCAGGATCAGGCGGTGGAGACCCTGAAGGCGGTGCAGTATGTCACCGATGTGATGAAGCTCAAAACCGTGCTGGGCGTGAGCAACATCTCCTTCGGCCTGCCCAACCGTATGCTGATGACCCAGACTTTCCTCATTCGCGCCATTCAATGCGGATTGAGCCTGCCCATCGTGAACCCCAACCAGAAGGAGATCATGGACGCCATCGCCGCCTGCCGGGTGCTTTCCGGCCAGGATGGCGAGTGCCGCGCCTATGTGGATCGCTTTGCGGGGGAGGTCGCGGCCAAGCCCGTGGCGGCTGCCAGCAGCCTCACGCTGGACGAAGCCATCATCCGCGGCCTGCGTAGCGATGCGGCCAAGCTGGCCAAGGACGCCCTGGCCAGCGAGACCGAATTGCAGCTGGTGGAGGGTCACCTGATCCCTGCCCTGGACAAGGTGGGCATCGATTACGAGCAGGGCAAGGCCTTCTTGCCCCAGCTGCTGGGTGCGGCCCAGGCGGCGCAGAGCGTGTTTGAGGTGATCAAGACCTCCCTGGCGGAAAAGGGCGGCGAGGCGTTGAAGAAGCACCGCGTGGCCATCGCCACCGTGCAGGGGGACATCCACGATATTGGCAAGAACATTGTGAAGACCGTGATGGAAAACTACGGCTATGAGATGATCGACCTGGGGCGTGACGTGCCGCCGGAGACCATTGTGCAAGCCGTGCAGGAGCAGGGCATCCGCCTGGTGGGACTCTCTGCCCTGATGACCACCACCCTCCCTGCCATGGAGGAAACCGTGCGCCAGCTGAAGGAGCTCAGCGCTCCGCCCTGCATCATGGTGGGCGGCGCGGTGGTCACCGAGGAATACGCTGCCCGCATGGGTGCCGACGCCTATGCCCGGGATGCTCGCGCGGCGGTGGAAATCGCCCGACGCCTGTTAGGAGGTAACTGATATGCCCATTATGATCTCCAACGATCTTCCCGCCGCAGCCACCCTGCAAAGCGAGAATATCTTCGTGATGACGGAAAAGCGCGCCACCACCCAGGACATCCGTCCGCTGCGCATTCTGCTGCTGAACCTGATGCCCACCAAGATCGCCACCGAGACCCAGCTGGCCCGCCTGCTGGGCAACACCCCTTTGCAGGTGGAGCTGGTACTGCTGAAGGTGGAGAGCCACGTTTCCAAAAACACCACGGAAGAGCATATGATCAACTTCTACCAGACCTTCGACAGCGTGAAGGATCAGACCTTCGACGGCATGGTGATCACCGGTGCGCCGGTGGAGCGGATGCCCTTTGAAGAGGTGGACTACTGGCAGGAGCTGTGCGAGATCTTCGAGTGGTCGAAGACCCACGTGTTCTCCACCTTCCACATCTGCTGGGGCGCCCAGGCAGGCTTGTACTATCATTACGGCATCGAAAAGAAGCCCCTGCCCAAGAAGCTTTCCGGCGTGTACCGCCACCGGGTGACCCACAAGGGTTCCATTCTGTTCCGGGGCTTTGACGATACCTTCATGGTGCCGCACTCCCGCTACACCACCGTGGACAAGGAGGATATTCTGGCCATCCCCGGGCTGAAGATCCTCTCCGAGAGCGAGGAGGCGGGCGTGTACGCCGTGTCCAACAAGGGCGGCAGCCAGGTGTTCATCACCGGCCACAGCGAATATGACGCGGACACCCTGCTGGGCGAGTACCTGCGGGACAAGAAGGCGGGCATTGATCCGGACGTTCCGGTGAACTACTTCCCGAATGACGACGACACCGCCGAGCCTGTATGCACCTGGCGCTCCAGCGCGAACCTTTTGTATTGCAACTGGCTGAACTACTTTGTGTATCAGGATACGCCCTACGATCTCAAGCAGATCGGGCTGGTGAGGAAGGACTGACCATAAGCAATGGATGTTACGTTTAAGGAGTTGGAAGCCTATCTGTTCCACCACTACGGTCAATGGGGGAAAGAGCAGGGCCTGTTCATGAAGCTGGTGGAGGAAATTGGCGAGGTTGCTGAGATCCTGAATATGCGCTCCGGCAGCAAGGCTGCCAATGAAGCGGATACGCAGGAGCAGCTGGCCAATGAACTGGCGGATGTCATTCACTATACCGTCGCCATCGCGGCCATCAATGGCATCGACTTGGGTGAAACCATTATCCGGAAAGACAAAAAGGCATCCATCAAGTACAATCATGATGTGGATTTGGAAACGTTCATTGCGGGTAAAAAAGCACAAACTACCGGTTAAGTTTAAGCGCCGGACTGTGTTAAGCAGTCCGGCGCTTTTGTGTGAGTCAATGAAGCTTCTTGCCCGAAATGATATGGAAAATAGGCAGCGCATCAGTTGCGTTTGAGGGATGGTGATAGACAAGGGAATATCCATTTTGTACAAGGTCATATTCAGCGTTGAGCAGATCGATGCCGAGCAAGACGCTTTGAAAATACGCCTGGGTGGAGTTGCCGATGGGCTGGACGATGAAATGAAACGTCCAATTGGGATTGGGATGGGGGAGAATGCAGATCGATGCATCGCGGTAGAAACAGTCGTCCGGTGGCTCCTGAATGCCGCACACATTGACAAGCTCACAGTCGGTGAACATATGAAAATGCACTTGCTGCACTTCCTGCTTTTTGCCGCCGTTGGCAATCAGCGTAAAACCATCGCCATACTGGGAAAATGTGCCGGATAGATGCTGTGCGGCTTGGAAGATGGCCTCAAAGTAAGAATTGTCGGCGGCAAGGTGAAGTAGATTCTTGATGGCTTTCCTGGGAGAAAGAATCAGGTGGTTCTTGTAGCAGGGTTGGGGGTGATGGAAAGCGAGGGTTTCCCTGCTGCAAAAAACCTTCTTCACGGGAATTGCCCAGGGAAGAAAACGAAAGGCATTGCCGACGCTTGCTCCCATAAAGGAGCTTTTGGCGATGTGGAATAGTAGCGCTCTGAGCCTCATTTCATTATCTCCATAGGATATTGTCAATGATTGTAATTGAATCCTTACGCCGCTGGAAGCTGTGAGTGCCGAAGGGCTGAAAGCCCAGCTTTTCCTGCAAGCGGCGGGAGGGAAGGTTAAAGTCGTAATAGCCGCAATGGATGTAATCCATGCCCTGCTGAAACAGGTAGCCGATGGCAGCGGACAGCGCCTCGAAGGCCAGTCCTTGTCGCTGGTGGCCAGGAGCGACGGCATAGGCCAGCGTAACGCCCTGTTTGCCATCAAGCCGGGTCATTGCCTCGGCAGGCAGCTCCGGCGGCACGACCATCAGGTGACCAATCATGCAGCTGGTCTTCCGCAGCACCAGGGCGGAAGTCAAGCCACCTTGCAGGAAGGCATGGAATATCTTTGCGGCGGTATCGTGATCCATATTCGTGGGCAGACCGTACATCCGGCTTAGCTCTGCATCCAGCACATAGGTGGAGAAGGCCGTAAGGTCGGTTTCTTCCAAGGGGCGCAGGAGCAGGCGGGGTGTTTCGATGCGCATGATATACCTCCTTATTTCCCCACGCAGAACTGGCTGAACACCTTGTCCAGCAGCTTTTCTTCCACCTGGTCGCCGGTGATCTCGCTCAGGGCCAGCTGGGCGGCTTGCAGGTCAACGGCGGCAAAGTCGATGGCCAGCGCCAGGGACTGGGCAGCCTGGCGCAGGTGGGCGGCGGCGCGGCGGGCGGCCTCTAAGTGGCGGGGCTGGGTGAGGGTCAGGTGGTCGGCCACGGCTGCCTGCTGGCGCAGGTAGTCCTTCAGGGCGGTGAGGCTGGCGGCGTCGTGGGCAGACACGCTGATGACGGGCGCACCGGGCAGCAGCTTGGCGGCGGCCTCAGTGGTGAGGGCGGCGGGCAGGTCGGACTTGTTCAGCACCAGGGCGCAGTTCAGGCCTTGCAGCTTGCCCAGCAGGTCGCGATCCTCATCGGTGAGGGGCATACCCGCGTCCAGCACCATCAGCACGGCGTCGGCCTGGCGAATGGCCGCCTCGGCACGGGCGACGCCCAGCTGCTCCACGGGGTCGTTGGTGGCGTGGAGACCGGCGGTGTCGATAAGGTGGATTACGCTGCCGCCCAGCAGCATTTCCCCGGTGATCATGTCCCGGGTGGTGCCGGGAATGGCGGTGACAATGGCGCGATCCTCGCCCAGCAGGGCGTTGAGCAGGCTGCTCTTGCCCACGTTAGGGCGGCCACACAGGGCCACGGTGAGACCGCTGGTGATGATGCGGGCAGCCTTTTCGTTGCAGGCGTTTTCAATGGTCTCAGCCAGCCTTTCGATGCGGGGCAGCAGGTCGTTGGCGGCTTCCTCTTCGCTGATCTCCTCGGGGTAGTCGATGCAGGCGGCGGCTCCGGCCTGAATGGCGTAAAGCTCGTCGGCGGCCTGCCGGATGAAGCTGCTGGCACCGCCTTGCAGCTGGTGCATGGCGGCCTGGTGGGCGCGGTCGCCCTGGGCGGCGATGAGGGACATCACCGCCTCGGCCTGGCTGAGATCGATGCGGCCGTTGAGGAAGGCGCGGCGGGTGAATTCGCCGGGCTGGGCGAGCCGTGCGCCGCTTTGCAGGCACTTCTCCAGCACCCGCTGGCAGGTGTAGCCGCCGCCGTGGAGCTGCAGCTCCGCCACATCCTCCCGGGTGTAGCTGCGGGGCGCGCGCATGAGAACGGCCATGCACTCGTCGATGGTCTCGTCGCCGTCCATCACGTGGCCGTAGGTGAGCATATGACTGGTGAGGGGCGCTGCCTTGGCCGGGCGGAACACCCGCAGCAGTACCTGCTCGGCCTCGGTGCCGGAAATGCGCACGATGCTCACACCGCCCTGTCCCGGCGCGGTGGCAATGGCGGCAATGGTGTCATGGGTCACAGCAGTTCCTCCTCAAGCTTTTTCCAGTAGTCGGCGGTGGAAAGGGGTTCCCGCCAGGGCCAGGCCGCATCGGCCTTGCACCAGGCCGCGTAGTCGCCCAGGTCGCCAAAGGTGCTGATGAAGCGCATCATCTTCAGCACGGCCTGGTATTCTCCGGTGAGCATGGTGTGCAGCACGATGCGGGTCATTTCCGGCGCAGCGGCGGCACAGCCGGTGGTGATAAAGGCACGCTTCAGCGCGGCGGTGTCATAGGGGACAAGGTGGCGGGTCAGGGTGACGCGGCCATCCTGTTCGTCCATCACCACAAAGGGTGCAGCACCGCCCTTGCCATCCTCCAGCATCCCCAGGGAACCGGGGTTGCAGGCGGTGCGTCCGTTGTGTTCCACCAGCCAGGGATGATGATTGTGGCCGGAGAACAGGTGGGTGACGCTTGGGGGCAGGCTATCCAGCAGGGCGGGAACTTCCTCGGGCTGGACAAGGTGGAAGGGATCGCCCGGCGTGCCGTGGGTGAAGAGCTTGCCACCCTCGGCATAGTCCAGCGGGTGATCCAGGGCAATGCCCTGCAGCTGGCTCATGGTCCAGCGCTGCAGGATCCAGTTGTACCCGGCATACTCCGGGGCGTCCACCCGCAGGAGGCGATCCTCGTGGTTGCCGCGGAGCACCAGGGCGTTCAGGTCGGTGAGCCAGTGCATGACCTCCCGGGGCTGGGGGCCGAAGTTGACCTGATCCCCCAGGGAAATGATGCGGTGGCATTCCTGCGCCTGGGGCGTGGCCAGCACAGCCTCAAGGGCGGGGAAATTGCCGTGGATGTCGGCGATGATAAGCGTGCGCATGGTTCCTCCTGTGAATGGAAAGAGCCTGAATGAATCAGGCTCTGTGGGGTTTCTTTTCAAGATACTCGGCGCGGATCATGCTGTCCTTGTAATCCGTCGTGATCATGTATTCATACCAGTTGGCCTTCTGCCCGTTGGAGCGCAGCTCCGTGCGGGTATGGAAGGTGTAGCGGGTGCTGTCCCGCAGGAGGGGGAGATCTACCGCCACGGCCTGGGCCAGGGCGTAGAGGTATTCGTCCTTCAAGGGATCGAAGCCATGCTTTTCAAAGGTGTACAGCAGGGTGCGCCCGGCGGGCTTGTACAGCCGGATGCACAGGGAGTCGGCCTTGAGGGCGATGGACTCCACACAGCGGCGGTTGCAGCGCAAGAGCAGCGGGTACAGGTGACCATACAGGTCGGAGGCACGGACGCGCTGCACCAGGTATTGCTGCTGGCGATGGTGCCGGATGATGAGAAACAGGATCAGCCCACACACGGCCACCAGCAGAAGGATCAGCACCAGCACAGGCGTACTCATGGCTGCACCTCGCTGGCTTCCTCGGTTTCCTGGTGAGCGATGAGGCGGTTCACGGCGTTGAGGTAGGCCAGGCAGCTGGCCTCCAGCACGTCGGTGGAAACGCCGCGGCCAAGCATGGATTCCTCGCCGTGGCGCACACGCACGGTGACTTCGCCCAGGGCGTCCTGGCCCTCGGTCACGGCCTTGATGTTGTAGCTCTCCAGGGAGCAGGGCATATCGGTAATGGCGTCCACGGCGTTGAAGCAGGCCTCAACGGGGCCAACGCCCCAGGCGGCGCGGGTCTTGGTCTCGCCGTCCTTTTCTACGGTCACGGTGGCGGTGGAGGTCATTTTGTTGCCGGTGAAGATCTGGAAGGCGAAGAGCCGGAAGGAGCTTTGCGGGGTCAGCCGCTGCTCCCGCAGGATGGCCAGCACGTCAGCATCGGTGATCTCCTTTTTGCGGTCGGCCAGCTCCTTGAAGCGGGTAAAGGCGGCTTGCAGGGCTTCACCCTCCAGGGTGTAGCCCAGCTGGGTGGCGCGGTCGGCCAAGGCGTGGCTGCCGGAGAGCTTGCCCAGGGAGAGACTCTGCTGGGGAATGCCCAGATCCTCCGGCTTCATGACCTCGTAGGTCTCGCGATTGGCCAGGATGCCGTGCTGGTGGATGCCACTTTGATGCTGGAAGGCGTTGCCGCCCACGATGGGCTTGTTGGGGGCAGGCTCGATGCCGGACAGGTTGGCGATCATGCGGGAGACCCGGTACAGGCCGCGGGTGTTGATGCTGGTGTCGCAGCCATAGTAGTTGCGGCGGGTGCGCAGACCCATCACGATCTCCTCCATGGGGGCGTTGCCAGCCCGCTCGCCCAAGCCGTTGATGGTGCATTCCACCTGGCGGGCGCCGCAGCGGATGCCCTCCAGGGAGGTGGCTACACCCAGACCCAGGTCGTTGTGGCAATGGACGGAGAGGGTCACGGCATCTGCGCCGGGAACCTTTTCCAGCACGTCGCGGAACATCTGACCATACTCACTCACGGCAGCATAGCCCACGGTGTCAGGCAGGTTGATGGTGGTGGCACCGGCCTTGATGGCACCCTCCACCATGCGGTAGAGGAAATCCCGGTCGGTGCGGGTGGCGTCCTCGCAGGAGAACTCTACGTCGTCGCAGAGGTTGCGCGCCTGGGCGATGGAACGGATAGCGGTCTGGTAGACCTCGTCGGGGGTCATGCGGAGCTTGGCGGACATATGGATGGGGCTGGTGGCGATGAACACATGGATGCGCTTTTGGGCGGCAGCCTCCAGGGCTTCGCTGGCGGCCTCGATATCCGCAGCCACGCACCGTGCCAGGGAGCAGACGGTGGCCTGCTTCACCACCTGGCTGATGGCGCGGATGGCCTTGAAATCGCCCCGGGAGGAGGCGGCAAAGCCAGCCTCGATGATATCCACGCCCATGGTCTCCAGGGCGCGGGCGATCTCGACCTTTTCAGCGCGATGAAAGGACACGCCGGGGGTCTGTTCGCCGTCGCGCAGGGTGGTATCGAAAATTTTGACCCGATCCGCTGCCATGCCGCAGCCTCCTTTGGTAAGAAAAAGCCCCGGACGGTGTGTCGCGGGGGCTTATCGCATCGTTTTTACAGGGGTTATGCGAGGATAGCCCACAATGCCATTATCATAGCAGTATGAGCCGGAATTGTCAAGCTTACAGCACTTCTTTGGCGGCAACGATACGCCCCAGGGCAATGGGCAGATTGCCATTGCGGCAGCGCAGCTCGTCGAACATTTCCTTGGTCTTGATGTCCTTGGCCAGGGTGACGTGGAAGGTCAGCTCGTAGAGGCTGCCCATGTTGGTGGTGCGCACGCGCTCCAGGCTCCAGGGCTTGCAGTATTTGTTGAGCAGGTCGTCGAAAAGCCCGTCGTAGTCCAGGTTTTCGGGAACGGAGATCTTCAGCGCTTTCATTTCCCGGCGGGGGAGACCAAAGGGGGTGAGGCTCATCACCAGCATGGCCACGCTCATCACCAGCAGGAAGGCGAAGCCCAGCCAGATGTACCCGCTGCCCACGAACAGGCCCAGGCTCATGGCCAGGAACAGGGAGCCGATCTCACGGGCAGATCCCGGCACCGAGCGGAAACGCACCAGGCTGAAGGCACCCATGATGGCAAGACCCGTACCCACATTGCCGTTGACCAGCACGATGATCACCTGGGTGATGGCGGGCAGCATGACCAGCGTCATGACAAAAGACTTGGTGTAGGTGCTGCGGAACATATACACCATGCTGACCAGCAGACCCATCACCAGGGCGCAGCCCAGGCCGATCAGCACATTCTCCGCGCTGGTCATGCGCAGGCTGGTCATCAGAAAATCAAAAAACTTGTCCATGGTCAAAGTTCCTTTCTTATGCGGTGATAATGGGCGACGTTTGCGGCACCAGCAGCGGGTTGGCTGTGTGGAGATGCTCCGTGTAGGCGGTGCCGTATTTGGAAAAGCTGCGGTTGCGTGCGCCGCACTCGGCCATGATGTCCAGCAGCCACAGGGGGAAGGCGAAGGGTGCCTTGACCTCCATGAGGTACAGGCCTTCCTGCACCAGTCGCTGGCCGGTGGGCGGCAGGGTCATGTCCCAGCCATCGCTGCGGAAGCGGATGTTCTCGTCAAAGGTGATGCGCAGGTTCTCCGTGTCGGAATAGAAGGCCTCCCGCTCGTAGCCCAGCCAGCAGGCGGGGGAGAGGGGATAGCGCTGGAGAAAGAAGTTGATTTCCCGGCCGATCTGCCCATGATCCTCGTGGAAGACGCCCTCCTGCAGGCTGGCCACGGCCTCCGGCAGGGGAACGGCAATGCGCCGCTTGTACACAATGCCCTTGAACTTCTTCTTGATCTCCACATAGGCGGTGTCATCGGGCAGCACCTGGCTGCCATAGACCCGCAGGCGGAGCTTTTCCTTGTATACGGGCTTTTCCAGCGAGTGGCGGATCAGCTGATAATCCGGCGTATCGTAATACAGGCTGGCGATGGTGTGCAGGCCGAACTCGTCCGGGTGCATATCATGCGCCATGATGCCATCGCGCATATGGCGGTATTGCTCGGCGGTGAGCAGGTATTTCTTCTCTTTGCGACAGAATACATCCTGAAACTGCACAACATCACCGCCTTTCAATAGCCTTTCTGCAAATTATACCATAGTTGTCAAAGAATTGTCTACCTTTGCAGGTGAACAATGGTTGAAAAGAAAGGGACAAAAAAAGAACCAGCGGGGCCGCTGGTTCGTGGAATGTCATTAGCGGAAGGTGGAAATACCGTGGCTGTTCACCATGCCGTCCAGCTTGACACCAGCTTTGCACAGGGGGCAATCGGTGGAGGGGCAGCTCTGGTAGTCGTCCAGGTGATCCTTCTTGGTGAAGATGCTCACCACCGGGAAGCCGGCGCATTCGTCCACACAGGAGAAGATGGAGCAGATGCCCACGGGCTTGCCGCTGTAGTAACGGATGGCCTCAATGGCGGCCTGGGCGGTGTAGCCCGTGGTGACGGAGGCTGCCAGCACCAGCACATGCTTGCCCACGATCATGGGGGCGGTGTTGTCGCGGAAGATCAACTGGCTGCCGGAGGTGTGTTCGGGGGTGACCACATAAATGGTGCGGTGGGCGTTCATGTTGGAGAAGCCCGCACGGGTCAGCTCGCTGGCCATGCAGGCGCCAATGACCTCGGTGCCGTCCAGGCAGAGGATGGTATCGATGACCTGAGCGGCGCGGAAGCTGGCACACAGGGCAGCGGCGGCCTCGCGGGCCTCGGAAAGACGGTGCTTGGTCATGGTGAGGTCGATGTAATAATTGATGTGGCTGTGGCTGGTGGCAAAATGCCCCTTGGCAAGGCGCAGACGCACGTTGCTGGAGGTGTTGGGGAGGTCGAAAAGCTGAATGGCCATGGGTCATCGCTCCTGTTCTGTATAGATTGATCCAATAACTGTAGATAGTATTATACAGGCAAATGTCCCGCTTGGCAAGAGAAAGCGGAAGATTGATGGGGCGGCTTGCTTGGATTTGCATTTTATATCAGGAATGATGCATAATTGGTGGCCGATGGTGTATTTTTTGTACAAATTATGTATTTTTGCATTTGCGGCCTTCGCTTGTCTTGCGGAAAGGCTGCGCTTCATATACAATGTATACAAGATTATCTTGAAAGGTGGAACCCTACATGAAAAAGTTCGTTGCGATCCTGCTGACCGCCATGCTGCTGCTGGGCTGCGTGTCCTCTGCCTCTGCGGCCACGTTCCTCACCATTGCCACCGGCGGCACCACCGGCACCTACTATCCCCTGGGCGGCGACATTGCCAACCTGTTCAACACCGTGATCCCCGACGTCCGCGCCAATGCCGAGGCCACCGGCGGCTCCGCTGCCAACCTGCGCAAGATCAACGCGGGCGAGGCTGACCTGGGCACCGTGCAGAACGACGTGAGCTGGTTTGCCTACACCGGCACCGACTCCTTCGAGGGCGAGCAGATCCAGTCCTTCTCCGTGATCTCCTCCCTGTATGCGGAGTATGTGCAGATCGTGACCCGCGCCGACAGCGGCATCAACTCCATTGCTGATTTCGCCGGCAAGCGCATTTCCATCGGCGCTGCGGGCAGCGGCGTGTACACCAACGCCATTCATGTGCTGGAAACCGCCGGCCTGACCCTGGACGACATCGACGCCCAGTACCTCTCCTTTGCCGAGAGCGCTGACGGCCTGAAGAACAAGCAGATCGACGCTGCCTTTGTTTGCGCCGGTATCCCCAATGCCGCCATCACCGAGCTGGGCAGCAGCGTGGACGTGAAGCTGATCTCCCTGACCGATGAAGAAGTGCAGAAGCTGATCACCGCCCATCCCACCTATGCCAACCTGAAGCTGCCCGCCGCCACCTACGAGCTGGAGGAGGACGTGAACTGCGTGGCCATCACCGCGCTGCTGGTGTGTGCCAACAGCCTGGACGAGGAGCTGGTCTACAACATGACCAAGGCGCTCTTCGAGCAGGAAGGCATCCTGACCCATGCCAAGGCGGCTGAGATCACCCTGGATTCCTACGATGTGGGCGTGGGCGAGCTGCCCTTCCACCCCGGCGCTCAGCGCTACTATCAGGAAGTGGGCGTGCTGGCTGCTGAATAAGCAAAACCGGTCACCATCAGATCAAGGCAGTGCCTGCACCGCCTTGATTTTTTGAAAAGATATCTGGTTCCAGGAGGTATTCATTTTGGAAAAAGACGTTAAGCTGACGCACGAAGAAGAACACGAGGCCTTTGAGACTTCCCACAGCGAAGTGCAGGCCATTATGGAAAAGTATGACCGCGAAAGCGTGACCCGTCACCTGACTGGCGCGCGCAAGTGGGTCGTGTTCGCGCTGTGCATCCTGTTCTCCTGTATGCAGCTGTATGCCGCCTTTACCGGCCGCATCCCCGCCACGCAGCTGCGCCCGCTGCATCTGGGCTTTGTGATGATGCTGGTGTTCCTGATCTTCCCCGTGACGAAAAAGGCGCGGCGCGACGTGCTGCCCATTTATGACGTGATCCTCTCTGCTGTGTCCATGGGCGTTTGTCTCTACTGCGCTCTGCAGCACGTGGAGCTGGCCAACCGCGTGGGTCGTATGCTGCCGGTGGATATCTGGGTGGGCGGCGTGTTGATCGTCCTCTTGTTTGAATGCTGCCGCCGCGTGGTGGGTCTGCCCATCATGTTCGTGGCGGGCGCTTTCCTGCTGTATACCTACTATGGCCCCTATATGCCCGGCCTGCTGGCTCACCGTGGCAAGAGCGTGAAGGCCATCATCGAGCAGCTGGTGTACACCACCGAGGGCATTATGGGTACGCCCCTGGGCGCATCCTCCACCTTCATCTACCTGTTCGTTCTCTTCGGCGCTTTCCTGGAGAGGACGGAGGTGGGTACCTTCTTCATCGACTTTGCCAACGCCATTGCAGGCCACAAGCGCGGTGGCCCTGCCAAAGTGGCTGTGCTGGCCAGCGCCCTGGAGGGTACTGTGTCCGGCAGCTCTGTGGCCAACACGGTGGGTTCCGGCTCCTTCACCATTCCCATGATGAAAAAGCTGGGCTACCGCAAGGAGTTTGCTGCGGCTGTTGAGGCCACGGCTTCCACCGGCGGCCAGATCATGCCTCCCGTCATGGGTGCTGCGGCCTTCCTGATGGCGGAATCCGTGGGCGTGAGCTACACCGAGGTGGTGAAGGCCGCGCTGATCCCGGCCATCCTGTACTTTGTGGGCATCTACATCATCATCGAGTTCGAGGCCCGCAAGTACGGCCTGGTGGGCATGAACAAGGAAGATATGCCCAAGTTCCTGCCCCTGGTGAAGAAGAGCGGCTACCTGATCCTGCCTCTCTTGGTGATCCTGGTGTTCCTGTCCATGGGCTACACGCCCATCTTCGCCGCCCTGGTGGGCATTGCCAGCTGCGTGCTGTGTGACATCATCCGTCACCTGATCATCGGCATCACCGGTGCGGTGGAAGCCCGCAAGGCTCGCAAGGAAGCTGCTTCCACCGGCAAGATCATCCTGGACACGGCGACCTCCACGGGCATCGACATCGTGGCCTCCCTGGACAAGGGCGCCCGCAATGTGCTGTCTGTGGCGGTGGCCTGCGGCATGGCCGGTATCATCGTGGGTATGATCACCCTGACCGGCATCGGCCAGACGCTGGGCAACAGCCTTACTGCCCTGGCTGGCGGCAACCAGTACCTGACGCTGATCTTCACCATGCTGGCCTCCATCGTGCTGGGCATGGGTGTTCCCACCACCGCCAACTACCTGATCACCTCCACCATCATGGCTGGCACGGTGATGAAGGTGGTGGGCTGCGAAATGCTGGCGGCCCATATGTTCGTGTTCTACTTCGGCATCATTGCTGATATCACCCCGCCCGTGGCCCTGGCCGCCATGGCTGGCAGCGCCATTGCCAAGAGCGATCCGTTCAAGACAGGTCTCAACGCCGTGAAGCTGGCCATCGCCGCCTTCCTGGTGCCGTACCTGTTTGTGTTCAACAACAAGATGCTCTTCATCGGCGCCCAGTGGTACGACATCGTGCAGATCGGCATCACTTCCATCTTTGGCATGATGGGCATTGCCGCCGCCCTGGAGGGCTACTTCTCCCGCCATGCGCATCTGCTGCAGCGCCTGCTGTTCCTGGCCGGCGGCCTGCTGCTGATCGAACCCAGCCTGCTGACGGACATCATCGGCATTGTGGTGATCCTGATCCCCATCCTGTGGCAGGACATCGAAAACAAGTACCTGGGCGGCAAGATGGAACCCTCCTGCGACCTGTACAAGGGCATGAGCCTTGGCAAGAAGCTGATCACCATGCTGAGCGAATCCTTCGTGATGCTCGGCAAGATGTTCAGCAAGAAGGACACTTCGGCGCAGGCTTGATCTCAAATGAAATGAAGAGGCTGCTTTCTGCATTGTGCGGAAAGCAGCTTCTTTTCTATCATATTGCTTTTCCCGTGTGTGCGCCTACGCTGGCGAGGAAAAACTTGGATTACATTTTTGTTACAATTGTCGGAAATGGTTTGACTTTTGCCGGATTACCATGTATAGTATTTACAGTTAATCTCGTTCAATCAATTTCATAAAGGAGGCAATTCCCTATGAAGAAGCTTGTTTCCCTGTTCCTGGCTCTGATGCTGGTACTCACCAGCACCTTTGCGATGGCCGAGTCCGTGGCCGATCTGGTCAAGGCTGGCGAAGCGCTGACCCATGACGAACTGGTGGCCAAGGCTCAGGCCGAAGAAGGCACCTTCGTTGTTTATGGCAACACCAGCCGCATCGTTACCGCTGGCGAGAACTTTGCCGAGCTGTATGGCATTACCGTGGAAGGCAGCAACCTGAAGGATGCTGAGATCTACGAGAAACTGGCCAATGAGAGCAAGGGCAATGGCGCTGACATGGTTATGATCCAGGACGGCGCTTCCCTGCGCGACGTGGCTATCGCCCAGGGCTACCTGGTGAACTTTGTACCCGCTTCCGTGAAGGCCAATGTGGCTGAAGGCGATCAGGATCCCCTGGTTCACCAGTACATCAATAAGGTGTTCATCTGGAACAACAAGGGTGAGAATGTTCCCAACATCACTAACGTGTGGCAGCTGACGGAAGAGCAGTTCAAGGGCAACATCGTATTCAAGACCCCCGATGCTGAGCAGGTCAACATGAACTTCCTGGTGATGCTCACCAGCGAAGAATGGTCCGGCAAGCTGGCCGAGGCCTACAAGAACCTCTACGGCAAGGAGATCGAGCTGGGCGAGTATGAGAACGCTGGCTACAAGTGGATCGCCGAGTTCCTGGCCAACTGCGTGTTCGGCAATTCCGATACCACCCTGGCCGAAGAACTGAGCCAGGAGACTGCTGCCGGCAAGGCTGGCCTGTTCGTGCTTTCCAAGCTGCGCTCCTCCTCTGTGTACACCGAGAACCTGACCGTGGGCCAGTATGAGGCTGCCAAGAACGGCACCATCATCGAGCCTTTCTCCGGCTTCATGTATCCCATGTATGCCATGGTTACCGCCAATTCCTCCCGTCCCTACACCGCCATGCTGTTCATCGAGTACCTGATGGGCGCCGACGGCTTCAAGCCCTGGGGCAAGAGCATTGGTGCGTACTCCTCCAATACCGAGCTGGCGCCCCTGGAAGGCGACCTGGGTCTGGATGCCTGGAAGGCCTCTCTGGTGATGGAAGATCCTGAGTACATCCTGGAGAACTACGAGGACGTGTACTCCTTCGTGACGCTGCACATCCAGTAAGCGCATTGCCTTTCCCCAAGTGACACAGTTATGGGGCTGTAGAGCTTCGGCTTTACAGCCCTTTTCTTAACAAAAGCTGAAAAGCAGGTGAATTGATGCTGAATCCCTTTACGGCCAAGCAGCGGGCAAGGCTGCGGGCATTCTTCAGCAAACCGGCCAATATCATCCTGGTGAGCTTCTGCCTGGTGCTTTGCGTGCTGACGCTTTATCCGCTGATCCTGCTGCTGGTGGAGACCATCACCGTTCACGCAGGCAAGGAAGCGCGCGCTACCAAGCTGGGGGCAGGGGAACTGACGCTCTACAGCCTGGGTAAGATTTTTGCCGAATCGAAGAATTCCTATAGCCAGCTGACCTTCTATGAGCCGCTGTTCAACACCTTGGCGGTGGCCATCACGGCTTCGCTGATCGCCATCCTCTTTGGCGGCGGCGTGGCCTGGCTGATCACCCGCACCAACCTGAAATTCAAAAAGTTCATTTCCACGGTATTCGTTTTCCCGTACATCATGCCCGCCTGGACGCTGGCCACCTTCTGGCAGACCTTCTTCAAGAATGTCAACGTGGGTACCGGCACCTCCAATGGCATCATGGCGGCTGTTTTCGGCGTGTTCATGCCGGAATGGTTCGTGTATGGGTATTTCCCCATATCCCTGGTGCTGGGGCTGCACTATGCGCCCTTTGCCTACATCCTCATCGGCGGCATTCTGCGTAACATGGATGCTAACCTGGAGGAAGCGGCCACCATCCTGAAAACGCCCCGCTGGCGCGTGATGCTGCGCATCACCCTGCCCATTGTGAAGCCTGCGCTGCTGTCCACGCTGCTGCTGGTGTTCGCCAGCTCCATGAGCGCCTATTCGGTGCCTGTGTTCCTGGGCAGCCCGGTGCGCTACTATGTGTTGTCCACCAAGATGATGTCGCTGATCAACAACTATCCCGGCCAGGGCTACATCATTGCCGCTGTGATGATCATCTTCGGCGTGAGCATCCTGGCGGTGAACCAGCGCATCACCGGCAGCCGCAAGAGCTACACCACCGTAACGGGCAAGAGCAGCCAAATCTCGCTGGTGAACTTGCGCAAGCTCAACGTGCCGATCGCCATTATCCTGACTGTGGTGATGGTCATGGTGGCCGTGGTGCCGCTGATCACCTTCGCCCTGGAGTCGGTGATCATCAAGGCGGGGGACTACTCGCTTTCCAACATGACGCTGGACTTCTGGATCGGCACCAACCTGGATTACCTTGACCAGGGCGACAGCACGGGCATCCTGCTCAGCGCCAAGGTACTCAAAGCATTGGGTTTCAGCCTGCTGCTGGCCATTACCTGCTCGGTGGTGGCGGGTACAAGCGGCGTGCTAGTGGGCTATGGCATTGTCAAGCGCCGGGGTAGCAAGCTAGCCACGGCGGTGAGCAACCTCTCCTTCTTCCCGTACCTGATGCCCTCGCTGGCCTTTGGTGCCATTTACCTGGCCATGAGTAGCCGCATTCCCTTCCTGCAGGGCTTTGTGGTGCTGGCATTGATCGGCTCGGTGAAATACCTGCCCTTCGCCTCCCGCTCCGGCGTGAACGCCATGCTGCAGCTCTCCGGCGAGATCGAGGAGGCAGCCGTGATCGTGGGTGTGCCGTGGTACAAGCGGATGCTGCGGATCCTTTTCCCCATCCAGAAGAGCAGCTTCCTTTCCGGCTATCTGCTGCCCATGGTTTCCTGTATGCGCGAACTATCGCTGTTTGTGCTGCTGGTTCCCACCAGCAACACGCTGCTGACCACCATGCTCATGCAGTACAGCGAAAAGGGCTGGGCCCAGTTTGGCAACGCGATCAACCTGCTGATTATTGTGGTGGTGCTGATCGTGAATTTCACGGTGAACAAGCTCACCGGCGCGTCCATCGACAAAGGCGTAGGAGGTTAAGCCATGCCTGAGATCATCCTGAAAAACGTCACCAAGCGGTTTGATAAGTTTGTGGCGGTCGATAACCTGAACCTAACCATTCCCACCCGGTCGTTTATTACCCTGCTGGGTCCTTCCGGCTGCGGTAAAACCACCACCCTGCGTATGATCGCCGGTCTGGAAACACCCACCGAGGGTGAGATCATCATCGATGGCGTCACGGTGTTCTCCAGCGAGAAGGGCATCAATGTGCCGCCGAACAAGCGCGACGTGGGCTTCTTGTTCCAGAACTACGCTCTGTGGCCCCACATGACGGTTTACCAGAACATTGCCTTTGGCCTGGAAAATCTGAAGTGGGACAAGCAGCGCATCCGCAAGCGTGTGGATGAGTTGCTGGCCATGCTGAAGATCGAGGAATTCGAGAAGCGCTATCCCAGCGAACTTTCTGGCGGCCAGCAGCAGCGCGTAGCCATTGCCCGTACCCTGGCGCCCAATCCCAAGGTGCTGTTCATGGACGAACCCCTGTCCAACCTGGATGCCAAGTTGCGCACGGAAATGCGCACAGAGTTGAAACGCCTGCACATCGACACGGACTCCACCTTTGTGTATGTGACCCATGACCAGCTGGAAGCCATGACGCTTTCTACCAAGGTCTGCCTGATGGAGAAGGGCGTTCTGCAGCAGTATGCAGCGCCCCTGGAGATGTATCTGCGGCCTGTGAATCTGTTCGTGGCAGACTTTATGGGTAGTCCCACCATGAACTTCCTGAAGGCCAGGGCTGTAAAAACCGGTGAAAGCACCTGCCAGGTGGACTTCTGCGGTTTGACGAGAACCTTCACTGCCAACAAGTCCTTGGGGGATGTTCCCCAGAACGTCACCCTGGGCGTGCGGCCGGAGTTCATCACCATCCAGCCGGGCAGCGACGTGAAGGCCAGCGTGTATTCCACCCTGCCTTCCGGCATGGAGACCACGGTGAAGCTTCGCCTGGGCGAGGAGATCATCACCAGCGTGATCTTCGGCAGCGTGGACTTCCCGGTGGATTCGGAGGTCTGCCTGGCCTTCAACGGCAGCGATATGCTGCTCTACGACACCGAGAGCGGCAAGCTGCTGGCAGACGGCAGCCTGTGAGAGTAAAGTAAAAGGGATCAGCACCGTCGTGCTGATCCCTTTTTACTTGGAGTACATTTACGCACTCCTCTGCTCCATGGCAAATTTGTCGGCGATCATGGCGATGAACTCCCCGTTCGTCGGCTTATCCTCCTTGGTGGCCACCTTGCAGCCGAAGGCCTTGTTCAGCGTGTCGATGCGGCCGCGGCTCCAGGCTACCTCGATGGCGTGGCGGATGGCGCGCTCCACCTTGCTGGCGCTGGTGTTGAATCGCTTGCCGATACCGGGGTACAGCTCCTTGGTGATGCGGTTGATGATGTCCGGGTTCTCCACCACCATCTTCACGGCCTCGCGCAGGAAGGAATAGCCCTTGATGTGGGCGGGAATGCCGATGGTGAGGAAAAGTCCGGCCAGTTTCTCATCCATGGTGGGAACGTGACCCATGCCGGTGGGGCGGACATCCGGCAAGAGGGCGCCACGGCCACAAACCTCGCGGATGCGGGCGATGAGCGCGGACATCTCGATGGGCTTGACCATATAGTAGCGTGCGCCCAGGTCAACGGCGCGCATAATAAAGTCGTCGCGGCCGAGGGCGGAGACCACGATCACCTGGGGTGGATGCTCCAGCGCCTGGCGGTTCATTTCTTCCAT
This sequence comes from Clostridia bacterium, assembly GCA_017936765.1. GTDB lineage: Bacteria > Bacillota > Clostridia > Christensenellales > Aristaeellaceae > UBA11524. The sequence continues at coordinate 577,475 of JAGBEX010000014.1, read as the reverse complement.
AAAGCTGTAGCCGTCCATCTGGGGCATAATGATGTCCAGCACGATCACATCCACCTGGGTTTTGTTCAACCGTTCAAGGGCTTCCAGGCCGCTGGCACATTCGGCGGTCACCATCATGCCCTCCTGCTTTTCCAGGGCGAGTCGCATGGAACGGCGCAATTCTGCATTGTCGTCCACCAGCATAATCTTCATGTCTCCCACGTGTTCCGATCTCCTTTCGTCGGCATCCAAGTTTGTTCTCTGTGGTGATTCGTCAGCCTTTTCTGCCCGGAATGGGGGATTGGCGGCTGATCTGGGTGCATTATAGCATATTGTTTCCCAGCAAAGTGAAAAACGAGCAAACCTCCCATGAACCGACAGAGGTTCCTAAACTTTGCTATTTTGCCGACAGAATGCGACAATATCTACAGCAAAACGTCATCTGGGCTATCTTGCGGCTTTAGGCTTGCATTTTGCGGGGATTTGCTATAAAATAGGATGAATAGCTTTACCGAAATGGGGGTATCAGCATGGCCAAGTGGCTGCTGCGGTGCGGCCTTGTGCTGGCGGCGCTTTCTCCGCTGCTGGTGGGCTTGCCTGCCGCGCTGATATTGTGGCTGCTGATGCCCATGGCGGTGGAGTGCAGCCGGGAAGCAGGGGAGAACTACTTCATGGCTGCGGCGATCACGGTGCTGATCGTGGTGACCTGCTTTACCCAGCCGGTGGAGGTATACGCTCCGGCCATGGTGTGGGGCGGCTGCGGCATTGGCATGGCCATATGGGAGCAGCGCAATGCCCTGCGCCGCGGCGCGACCTGGGCGGGCATCTGTCTGGCGGTGCTGGCGATGATCTGCATCACGCTGGGAGATCGCTATGGCGGGCAGGCAGCAGAAGGCCTGGCAGGGGATATTGTGAGATGGATCGACCGGCAGAGGAACGCAGGGGAGATCCTGTGGCAATGCTATCAGGCCGGGTTTGCGCAGCTGGATAAGGACCAGACGCCGCTGATGACCCTGTTTGGGATGCTGATGATCACGCCGGAGGCGATGCGGCAGCTGGAATACAGCTTGCAGTTCAACCTCACCGGGCTGCTGCGGGCGCTGATCCCGCAAGTTGTGGTGCTGTGGCTGCTGCTCACCACGGTGCTGTCGGCCAAGCTGCCGGATGTGATCCGGCGCAGGAAAGGTCTGCACGGGCGGCTGGCGCCCTTTGGTGAGTGGCACCTGACGGACACCCTGCGCAGGTATATGAACCTGCTGGTGCTGGGCTATGTGCTGCAGCTGTTCAGCGATGCGCCGCTGGTGGTCATGCTGGGCAATCTGTGCGGCGCGGCTTTCCAGTATGGGTATATGATCCTGGGGCTGGCCTGCATGGAAGGCACGACCAAGCAATTTGGCACAACGCGCTTCCTGCGGCGGCTGTGGATGCTGGCGTGCATCCTGTTTGCCCCGGTGGTATTGATGATACTTGGCATAGCGGACGGATGGTTTGACTTCCGCAAGCTGCGCCGATTGACGGATGATGAAGGAGGATTTGAACAATGAAGGTTATTCTGCTGATGGACGTGAAGGGCAGCGGCAAGAAGGACGAGATCATCAACGTGTCCGACGGTTATGCCCGCAATTTCCTCTTCCCCAAGAAGATGGCGGTGGAGGCTACCCCCGGCGCCATGAAGGAGATCGAAAAGAAGCGCGCTGCTGAGGCTGCCCGCGAGGCCGAGCGCCGCGCCGAGGCCACCGCCAAGGCCGAACTGCTGAAGAACAAGACCATCCTGCTGAAGGTGAAGTGTGGCGAGAAGGGCCGCCTCTACGGCTCCATCACCAACGCCGAAGTGGCCGCCGAGCTGGAAAAGCAGCATGGCATCAAGGTGGACAAGCGCAAGGTGGAGCTGAACAGCAACATCCGCAACGTCGGCACCTACGAGGCCACCGTGACCCTCTACACCGGCATCTCCACCAAAATGAACGTGAACGTTCAGCCGCTGTAAGGAGACGGGGCTGAAACCTACGGTTTCAGGCTTCCCTTGTTTCGCCTGCGGCGACCAGAGGGGCATTCTGCCCCTCTGGACACCCCTGACCCAAGGGCGCTGCCCTTGGGGATCCTGCCAAAGGGTCTTCGACCCTCTGGACTCCCTTTTTGGCAGGAGCAGCTTGGGTGGGGGAAAGTAACTTTGTGTTGCAGGTGCATGGGTTTCGCCTCTGCGGAGGCGACCAAAGGGATTTCCGGTCGCCCTTTGGAAACCTTCGGCTGCACCCCTTAGCTTGTTGAGGGTGGAGCTGCATGATCGGAAACAAGTTACAGACACAAATTGCAGCAAAGGAACGTGCGTGCTGGGCATCCCTGGATGGGTTTCGAAAGGGTCGAAGACCCTTCGCAGGGTGCAGGGACAGAGTCCCTGCCGGGTTGTCAGGGCAGCGCCCTGACCGGAGTCCAGAGGCAGAGCCTCTGGCGGGAGGTGAGTGGATGAGCGAACAGGTGCTTCGGGGCGTGACGCCGCCTAATAGTGTGGAAGCCGAGAGGTCTGTGCTGGGCGCGATGCTCCAGGATGGTAATGCGGTGATGCAGGCGGCGGAGACGCTGCAGGCAGAGGATTTTTATCAGCCGCAGCACCGGGAGATCTTCGACTGCATGATCAAGCTGTTCCGGGAGCAGAGTCCGGTGGACATTGTGACGGTGGACAGCGAGTTGAACCGGCGCGGCACGCTGGAGGGTGTGGGCGGCACGGCGTACATTATTGAGCTGAGTCAATATGTGCCGACGACTGCCAACGTGAAGGCGTATATTTCCCTTGTGGCGGAAAAAGCCACCCTGCGCAAGCTGATCCAGGCCTCCCAGGAGATCTCACAGGAGTGCTTCAGCCAGCAGAACCCTTTGCAGGAGACGCTGAACCACGCGGAGAAGGCCATCTTCGACATCGTGATGAAGCGCTCCAGCGGCGAGAGTCTTGTCCATGTGAAGGACGTTCTGTACAACACCTACGCCAACATTGAAGAGCTGAGCAAGCTCAAGGGCAAGATCAGCGGTGTGCCGACGGGCTTCACCGTGCTGGACAATATGCTCACCGGCCTGCACGGGGGCGAATTGATCATTCTGGGCGCACGTCCCTCCATGGGCAAGACCTCGCTGGCCATGAACATTGCTGCTCATGCCTCGCTGACGGCTGGCAAGCGGGTGGCGGTGTTCAGCCTGGAAATGCCCCGGGAGCAGATCGCCCTGCGTGTGCTTTGCTCCGATGCCCGGGTGGATATGCAAAAGGTGCGCCAGGGCAATCTTTCCGGCGACGACTGGATGCGCCTGGCCAAGTCCATTGGCCCCATGTCCAACGCGCCCCTGTATATCGACGACACGGCGGGCATCACGCCATCCCAGCTTCGTTCCCGCTGCCGCAGGCTGATGATGGATCACGGCCTGGACCTGATCGTGCTGGACTATCTGGGTCTGATGCACGCGGACACCCACGTGGAGAACCGCCAGCAGGAGGTCAGCGAGATCAGCCGCCAGTTGAAGGCCATTGCCCTGGAGCTGAAGGTGCCGCTGCTGGCCTGCGCCCAGCTGAGCCGAGCCAACACCGCCCGTGTGGACAAGCGCCCGGCGCTGAGCGACCTGCGCGACTCCGGCTCCATCGAGCAGGACGCCGACGTGGTGATGTTCATCCACCGTGAAGGATATTACGACCCCAATTGCGAAGAGAAGAATGTGGGCGAGATCATTGTCACCAAGCAGAGAAACGGCCCCCTGGGTACCGTGAAGGTGGCATGGTTGAGCGAATACACCACCTATGCCAACCTGGCGCCGGAAGCCAGCGGCTATGGTGCGGATGCCCCCTTCTGATGAAGTACCCCTTAAGGAGTGACTCCCATGGAACAACTGACTGTGTCCCAGCTGGTGAAGGACCTGCGGTTCGAGGGCTTTTTGCTGGTTCGCTCCAGCGATCAGCGCACGGGCAGCAACGGCAGCCGCTATCTGGACATGAACCTGACTGACCGCACGGGCGAGATCAACTGCAAGGTGTGGGACGGCAACGTGGCACCCCCGCCTGCTGGCACGGTGATCAAGGTGCGCGGCCTGGTGCAGGAATACAACGGTCGCCTGCAGCTGCGGGTGGAAAAGCTCCGAGCCTCCACGCCGGAGGATCAGGTGGATCTTTCCCGGCTGGTGCCTTGCGCACCGGAAAGCCCGGAGAAGATGCGCTCGGAGATCGACGAGACCATCGATCGCTTCAAGAGCGAGGATCTGAAGAAGATTGTTCGTGAAATGCTTCGCCTGGCAGGGGACAAGCTGGAATGGTTCCCGGCGGCGCAGCGGCTGCACCATGCAGAGCGCAGCGGCCTGTTGCACCACACCACCGGAATGCTGCGCACCGCCGAGCATATCATCGAGGCCTATCCCTGGCTGAATGGCGACCTGCTGCGGGCTGGCGTGATCCTCCACGACCTGTCGAAGATCGCGGAGATGAAGAGCGACGAGCTGGGCAATGTGACCGACTACACCCGGGATGGCCTGCTCATTGGCCATCTGGTGCGGGGCGTGGCGGTGCTGGCCGAGGCTGCCCGGAATGTGGGCGTGGAAGGCGAGATCGTGGTGCTGCTGGAGCATATGATCATCAGTCACCACGGCGAAGCGGAGTTTGGCTCTCCCCGCAAGCCCATGTTCCCGGAGGCAGAGGTGCTGCATTGGATCGACCTGCTGGACGCCCGGATGAACGAAATGCAGGGCGTGATGGATCGCACGCCTGCGGGCGCGTTCTCCGAAAAGATCTGGAGCCTGGATCGCAGGCTGTATCATCCTCACTATGAAAATCTGCCGGAGTGACCGGCATGAAAAGCATATCCTGAACCGTTTTCATTGACAGAAACAGGAATGTAGGAGGAAACGAACATGAAAAAGCGGATGCTGTTGACCCTGATGCTGGTGCTGTGCGTGGCCATCCTGTGCGCTTGCCAGAGCGGTGGCACCAAGTACACCGTGGTGGAGACCAACAAGCCCCAGGCGCCTGCCCAGGCTACCCAGAACCTGAACCTGGCTGGAAACCAGACGCCTGCTGAGGTTGCCGACTTCGACGACGGCAGCTATGACCCCACCAGCGAAGAGGGCAGGGGCGAGGATCTGGGCGACTTCAGCGAAGTGCCTGCCGTGCCTGTGACCGTGGCGCCTACCGTGCGCAGCGACTATGCCGGTGCGACCCCCGTGCTGCTGGATCCCATCGACAAGCCTACGCCTACCCCTGTGCCGCCCATCAGCTTTACCTATCAGGCCTATGATGCCACCAAGCTGCACCTGGCCTTCGAAGCGCCCGTTGGCTGGGTGGTGGATGATTCTGTGGCGGATACCTACATCCTCCGCAATCCCGATCCCTCCATGGCCTATACCGCCAGCCTGACCCTGACGGCCACCAAGGTCTCCAGCCAGATGAACAAGAGCGCCCTGGAGGATCAGGTGGAAGCCATGCTGGATGCTATTGGCGATGGCGCGGATGTGAAGAGCTTCTCTCCCTCCAAGACGGCTGACCGCCCGCTGATGGATCAGACCGGCGTGTATGCCAACTACACCGGTGTGCTGGACAATGGCGAGCAGATCGCTGGCCGCGTCCATGCCACCTGCGTGAATAAGGTGCTGTACACCGTTCATGTGACCTACCCCCGCGCCTATCGCGACACCTATGTGGACACGGTGTACGATACCCTGCGCAAGACCATGAACATCACCCAGTAAGCCATGACGGAAAGAACGAAACAGGCGCTGCGGAACTTTGCAGCGGGGTACAATTGCGCCCAGTCCGTGTACATGGCCTATGCTGATGTGGCTGGATTGACCCAGGAACAGGCGGCGCGGGTCTCTGCGGGCTTTGGCGGCGGCATTGGGCGGCTGCGGGATAACTGCGGCGCGTTCTCTGCGGCGGTGATGCTCTGCGGCACGCTGGAGGAAAAGGGCAACCTGCCCACCGGCCGTCCCCAGGTGTATGCCCGGGTGCAGGATGTCCACCGCTGCTTTGTGGAAAGGTGCGGCACCATCTCCTGCGCGGAGCTGCTGAAGCGCCATCCCAAGGCCGAAGCACCCACCCCGGAGGAACGCACCCCGGCCTACTATGCCTCGCGTCCCTGCGCCAGGGTGATCCTGCAGGCGTGCAGGATCATCGAAGAACAGATGTGTACTTGTGCGGAGCCAAAGGGGCGTTGCCCCTTTGGAAACCCCACTTAAGGGCCGCTTGGCCCTTAAGAATCCCACTTTCTGAATTGGAAGTGGGATTCTTTTCTTACAGGGGTCACGGCGCTCAATGGGAGCGCCGCGACGCGGGGGTGCTGCGTTTTTTGGTGGGGTGAGCTTTGGCTCAGATCTGTGAGCAAGCTCACAGAGTCCTCGCGTCGCGCATAGGGGTTGGTTTCCTTTGTGTAGAGAGAGGCGGCGACCACCTGCGGTGGCCGACGGGAGAGTCAGGTTTCTTTGGAATGCAAAAAAGCGGCTTGCACTATGATTGAGTGCAAGCCGCTTTTGCTATGCAGTTCAGAATACGCCGATGAGCTTGCCTACGTAGATCAGCACAAACAGCGTTCCCATGGAGAAGATGGTGGTCAGCACCACCTGACTGGCGGCCAGGGGGCCGTCGCCGCCCATGGCCTCGGCCATGGGGTAGCTGCTGACGGCACAGGGTGCGCCGAAGAGAATCAGCATCACGCCCAGTTCCTCGTAGCGGAAGCCTAGCAGCACGGCCAGGGAGAGCATCACCACGGGGATGATGGCCTGCTTGAGGATCACCGTCCAGGTGAGCAGGGCGCGGTTGTCCTTCACGCCCTGCCAGCGCAGCGACGCGCCCAGCACGATCAGCGACAGGGGAGAAGTGATGCCGCCCACATCGTTGCAAACCTTGTCCAGCGCGGCGGGGAGGCGGATGCCCGCAAAGAGCAGGATGCAGCCCAGCACACAGGCGATGATCAGCGGGTTGGTCACGATATCCTTGAGCAGCTCCTTCACATCGGCCTTCTTGCCGGAGGGCGAGGCCAGGGCGATCACCGCCAGAATGTTGTTCATGATGGTGACGATGGGCAGCGCCAGGGTGACCGCCACGGTGCCTGCATCGCCAAACATGGCCTGCACCAGCGGTATGCCCAGGATGGCGAAATTCGTGCGGAAGATGCCCTGCACCATCACGCCCTGCTTGCGGGGATCCTGCACAAAGCGCGGTACCAGCAGGTGCGCCGCCAGAAAAACGCCCAGCACGCTAAAGAAGATAAATGCCGCAAAGCCCAGGCCGGGGGCGCTGGTCACATCCAGGCTGCGGATGTTATTGAACAGCAGCACCGGCAGGAAGAGACGGAAGATCAGCTTGTTGACGGCGCTGGTGGTGGCATCGGACAGGAGTCCGATGTGCCGGATGAACCAGCCCAGTCCCAGCATCATGAGCAGCGGCAGCATGATGTCCAAAGTGATTTTGAACTCTGCCATAAAATCGACCTTTCAAAAAAATGCGGAATGCGGAATTCGGAATTGAGAGTGTGGCACGGCGGGCGAACGTTGTGGAACAAGCGGCAGAACCACTCCTTCCGTCAGCCGCAAGCGGCTGCCACCTCCCTCGGGGAGGGAGGCTTTTGGTCACTGTCCCGCGTCGCGGCGCGCCCATAGCGCGGCGTGACCCCTGCTCGGAGATCACCCAGCAACACCCTACCCGAATGGGAGTCCAGAGGGCCGAATGGCCCTTTGGTGGGAGAGTCCAGAGAGGGCAACGCCCTCTCTGGTAGGGGATTATTAAGGGGACGAAGTCCCCTTAATCGCCGAAGGAGATGCCGATGCGCTTGGCGATGGTGATCATCTGGTCGTCTTCGGGGACGAGCTTGGGGACGCCGGCGATGTCCTTGAGGAGGTTATGGCCGATGGTGTTGCCCTTGAGGGCGACGGTGACGCCAAAGACGCCATCACGGATCAGCTCGGCAGCGTGGACGCCGAATTGGGTGGAGAGGACGCGGTCGTAGGCATTAGGGCTGCCGCCGCGCTGGATGTGGCCGGGAACCACGGCGCGGGCTTCCACGCCCACCAGCTCCTGGAGCTGCTTGGCCACATAGGCGCTGGAGGAGAAATGCTCGGCGGCGCGCTTGGCCTCGCGCTCCTTCTTCTTCAGCTTGGCTTCTTCCTTGTCCATGGCTCCCTCGGCCACGGCGATGATGGTGAAGCCCTTGTTGGACTTGGCGCGGGCTTCAACAACCTTGGCCACCTTGTTGATATCATAGGGGATCTCAGGGACGAGGATCACGTCGGCACCGCCAGCAACGCCGGAATACAGCGTGAGCCAGCCCGCCTTGTTGCCCATGATCTCGATGACCATGCAGCGGCCGTGGGAGGCGGCGGTGGTGTGGATGCGGTCGATGACCTCGGTGGCGATGTCCATGGCGGTGTGGAAGCCAAAGGTGAAGTCGGTGCCGAAGAGGTCGTTATCGATGGTCTTGGGCAGGCCGATCACGTTCAGGCCTTCCTCGGAGAGGAGGTTGGCGGTCTTGTGGGTGCCGTTGCCGCCCAGGGTCACCAGGCAGTCCAGCTTCAGCTTGTTGTAGGTCTTCTTCATGGCGGCGACCTTGTCCACCTTGTCATCGCCGATCACGCGCATATTGCGGAAGGGAGTGCGGGCAGTACCCAGAATGGTGCCGCCCTGGGTGAGGATGCCGGAGAAGTCGCTGCGCTTCATCACCTGGTAGTCGCCTTCGATGAGGCCGCGATAGCCATCGTGAATGCCGATGATCTCGGCATCGAACATTTCATAGGCAGCACGGGTCACGCCACGGATAGCGGCGTTCAGGCCGGGGCAGTCGCCACCAGCGGTGAGAATGCCAATACGCTTTTTCATAATAAGGAGCCTCCTCAAAGAAATTTATCGGTTGCATTTATTGCATTATACCACACATATGGCTGCTTGGCTATTGGGAAATGCGGAATTCGGAATGCGGAATTCGGAATGAAGTGAGGTTCTGGTGGGTCAACCCACGATGCCCTGGCTGTTCCAGCGGAGGATGGTCTGGTAGCCCAGACGGGCATACCAATGGCCCACGGCGGTGTAGTGGATGTAGCTGAGGTCGTAGCCCTCTTCCTTCAGGATGGCGGTGGCGTTTTGCACCATTTTCAGACCGATGCCCTGCTTGCGGTAGGCGGGAATGGTGCCGACGCAGCCGGGTGCGCCGATGCGCAGGCCTTCGTATTGGCCGAACTGATCCAGCAGGCAGAAGCTGACCACCTGGTCGCCGTCGAAGGCGCAGTAGACGCGATCACCCTCGTTGAAGCATTCCACCCAGTCGTCTTCTACTTGGCGCACGGCGGCGTGGAGAGCGGCGATATCGCCCTGGAAGACCCCGAAGGTGATGCCTGCGGGGCAGGGGAGTTCGGGCTGGCCGGGCTGCCAGGTGTGCAGGTCGATGATTTGCTCCTCAAAGACTTGCTCGGCGGGCAGGCTGCGGATATGCTCCTGCTGGAAAAAGTCGGGTTGAATGGTGTTGAAAAGATCGGCATAGTTGAGTGTCATGTTCGTCTCCGTTCCGGGCAGGGGACTGCCACTTGATTTTCGTTTCCGTTGGCGCTATTATAACATGGAACGGCATCCATCGCCACAGCTTTTTGCACAAAACGGTATTTTTTGTCCGGGAAAGTGACCTGAACGGAGGAAATGCATGAGCCACAAGGCGGAGATATTGGAACGGATGGGGGAAATGAACATCCCCTGCGCAATTTACGAGCATGAGGCTGCCCATACCATGGAGGACTGCCTGGCGCTGCCCTACGCCACGCCGGAGGTGACCTTTTGCAAGAACATCCTTCTGTGCAACCGGCAGCTGACGGACTTCTACCTGCTGGTGATGCCGCCCTGCAAGGCTTTCTGCACCTCGGAAGTGAGCAAAAAGCTGGGTTCCTCCCGGCTGAGCTTTGCCCCGGCTGATGTAATGCGGGAGATGCTGGGGGTGGAGAGCGGTTCGCTGAGCCCCATGGCGGTGTGGCTTGACCGGCGCAAACAGGTGAAGCTTGTGTTTGACGGCGAAGTGCGCCGGGCGGGGAAGATCGCCTTCCATCCCTGCGACAACACGGCTACGGTGGTCTTTGAGCAGGAGGTTTTCTGGCAGCAGGTGGTGCCTGCGCTGGGGAGGGAACCTATTTGGATATGAGCTATTATGGGCTGCTTTGATGCAGCTTTTTTCTTGCGGAAAACAGCTTGGTGCAGATGGAGTGTCACAAAATTCTGTGTTTCATAAAAATGGCATAAATTAGCCAAATTTCGGCAATCTCTTTCGGTTGACGGATATTGCCTTGGTGGAGTATAATACATATGGGCAAATCTGCCCTTATATAGGTATGTAACCATGGAAATCACAGGACGCAGAACAGGCGCCGCACCCGCTTTACGGGGTGGAAGCCGCTGCTGACAGAACCATCGTGACGCCGCGCTTAGGTGCGGTGGGCAGGAAAGCCCATTGAGTTGGGAGGGCGAAGCTATGGCCGGATATCCCAAAGGAAACGAGATGGAGCAGGCAGCCTTGCCGCTGGGATGCATCTTTTGCAAAACCGGCAGCGAGGAGGCAGCGGCATGTCTCCTGGAAACCACGCCGGGGCTGCATCGTGCCTTTGTCCCCAAGAAGGTGGAACACCGCAGCGAGAAAGGCGTGAAAAGCACCGTGAAGAAGGTGCTGTTCCCCGGCTATGTGTTTTTCCAGGCAGAGGAAGGCTGGATGCCTACCCTGACCATGTACCATGCCGACTACATCCTGCGCCTTTTGCGCACGGACAACGGCTGGCAGCTCAGGGGCGGGGACGAGGAGCTTGCCCGCTGGCTTTTGCGGCACGATGGTTTGCTGGATCTGTCCAAGGCGTATCAGGAAGGTACGCGGGTGGTGATCAAGTCCGGCCCCCTGAAGGAGCTGGAGGGGGTCATCACCAAGGTGGACAAGCACAATCGCAATGGAAGGGTGACGCTGGAAGTGTTCGGCAGGAAGACGGACGTGTGGCTGGCGTTTGAACTGGTGGAAGAAAAAGACGCCACCACGCCCCTGGAGAGTGCCAAGGCGAAAGAATGATTTCTATATAAACCTATTTCTTCCAAATGATTATGTTGTGCGCGCTGGAAAGGTGTATGAATAGAGATATGCAAGAGAATCAGAAACAAAACAAGCGGGGCAGCAAGCATTCGGTGATGCTGATGCTGTATGACCTGGCGATTCTGCTGGTTGCTGATCTGCTGATGCTGGTGGTCTATCCCAGCGGCATCACCAAGCTGGATCCGGTTTCCATTGTGGTGCAGGCGCTGATCAGCATTGTGAGCATTATGACCGGCCGCATTGTGATGGGCATTTACAAGCAGATTTGGCGCTATGGCGGTACCACGCAGTACATTCGTCTGCTGATTGCCGATGGGTTAGGTGGCCTGCTTTATCTGGCATTGATGTACACGCTGCCCTTCAAGCGGATCACCGCGCTGCGTGCACTGGCGCTGGTGGCCATCAACCTGCTGGCAGCCATCGCCATGCGATTCATTTACCAGTATATGTACGAATACAGCAGCCGCAAGTCCACCATTGCCAACATCATGCGCAAGGTGACGCGGATGCTGACGGGCATCAGGATCGACCCGGTGCAGTCCGGCAAGATCAACGGTCACCGCATCAACATTGCCATTGTGGGTGCTGGCCGTGTGGGCGTGATGCTGGCGGACGATCTGCTGCGCAACCCCTCGGCAGCCTATCAGCCCTGCTGCTTCATCGACATCGACAGCGAGAAGATTGGCCGCTACATCAGCGGCCTGAGGGTCTATTCCGAGGCGGAGTTCACCCCGGACGTGCTGGCCTCTTTCCCCATCCAGGAGATCGTGTTCGCCATGCCTGATGTGGACATTGAGCGCAAGCAGCAGCTCTACGCCCAGTACAAGACCACGGGCTGCAAGATCAAGGTCTATGACTACCCGGATCCCCAGAAGATGGCCGGCAGCAAGCGCACCCTGCGCGAGTTCGACATTGCTGAGCTGCTCTTCCGCCAGCCGATGGAATTCACCGATGAGCGCACCAAGAACTACTATCGCGGCAAGATCGTGCTGATCTCCGGCGGCGGCGGCTCCATCGGCAGCGAGCTGTGCCGACAGATCGCCAAGATGCACCCCAAGCGCCTGGTGATCCTGGACGTGTACGAGAATGGCGCATACGACATTCAGCAGGAGCTGCGCATCCGCTATGGCGAGAAGCTTGACCTGGTGGTGGAGATCGCCACCGTGTGCGACCGCCAGAGCCTGGAACACATCTTCGCGGAGCATCGCCCGGACGTGGTGCTGCACGCTGCCGCCCACAAGCATGTCCCCCTGATGGAGCGCAACTGCGTGGAAGCTGTGAAGAACAATGTGTTCGGCACGCTGAACATTGTTGAGGTCTCCGAAAAGTACGGCGTGGGCAAGTTCACCATGATCTCCACCGACAAGGCTGTGAATCCCACCAACGTGATGGGTGCTACCAAGCGGATGTGCGAGATGATCGTGCAGAGCCGCAAGGGAACCAAGACCAACTTCTCCGCCACCCGCTTCGGCAACGTGCTGGGCAGCAACGGTAGCGTGATCCCGCTGTTCAAGCGGCAGATCATGAACGGCGGCCCGGTGACCCTGACCGACAAGCGGATCATCCGCTACTTCATGACCATTCCCGAAGCCAGCCAGCTGGTGCTGCAGTCCGGTGCTATGGCCAAGAATGGCGAACTCTATGTGCTGGACATGGGCAAGCCCGTGAAGATTCTGGAGCTGGCCGAGAACATGATCCGCCTCAGCGGCTTTGAACCCTACAAGGATATCGACATTATTGAGACCGGCCTGCGTCCCGGCGAGAAGCTCTATGAGGAGCTGCTGATCAAGACCGAGGAACTGGACAAGACCAGCAACAGCATGATCTTTGTGGAGCGCGACAAGCCCCTGACCATGGACATCATCGACAAGAAGCTGGCTGTGCTGAGCGCTGCCGTTGAAACCGACGACGACGATGCTGTCCGCGCCGCGCTGCACGACGTTGTGCCGACCTTCCGGACGCCGGAGGAGATCAACGCCGAAGCCAGCAAGGCCGAAGAAATGAACGCCGTGGAAGAAGACGCGGCGGTGGCGATGTGATGGAAGCATCCCCGGACACATCAGAATAGCTGATGCTTCCGGGGTTGTTTTTTGTTGATTAGACAAGAGATATATGAATCACAATAGGAGTGATACATTTGAATAGCATCCAGCAATTCCAATCTATCTACAAGAAAGACCCGGCGGCCACGTCCTTCTGCCCCTATCGAATTTGCCCCATGGGTGCGCACGTCGACCACCAGTACGGCCTGATCACCGGCCTGGCCATCGACAAGGGAGTGCATATCGCTTATGGCCCCAAGAAGAATGGCGTGGTGGAGCTGTCCTCCCTGCAGTTTGAGAAGCGGGCGCAATGGCACATTGCGCAGGTGGATGAGCAGCCGGTGGGGGACTGGGCGGACTACCTGCGCGGTGCTACCTGGGCGCTGGGCAAGCATTACACCCTGCACGTTGGCCTGTGCGGCGTGGTGGAGGGGACCATGCCCATCGGCGGCCTGTCCTCCTCGGCGGCGGTGATCATCGCGTTCCTGTCGGCGCTGGCGAAGGTGAATGACATCAAGCTGGGGCAGCAGGAGATCATCCAGATCGCCCTGGAGGCCGAACGGGATTATGTGGGCGTGTCGGTGGGTACGCTGGATCAGAGCTGCGAGGTGCTGTCCAAGAAGGATCACCTGCTGTACCTGGACACCAAGGACAACAGCTTCGAGCTGATTCCCCAGCGGGTGGACATGAAGCCCTACAAGATCGCCATTTTCTTCTCCGGCATCGAGCGCAATCTGGCGGGCAGCAAGTTCAATATGCGCGTGGACGAGGCCAAGTCTGCTGCTTATGCGCTGATGGCCTATGCAGGCATGGACTATGGCAAGTTCAACGAAGCTCGCCTGCGCGACGTGCCGTGGACGGTGTATAACCAGTATAAGGATCGCCTGCCGGACAACTGGCACAAGCGTGCGGAGCATTTCTACACGGAGTTTGACCGTGTGCAGAAGGGCGCTGAGGCCTGGCGCAAGGGCGACATTGAGGCCTATGGCAAGCTGAGCTTCGAGAGCGGGCATTCCTCCATCTACAACTGGGAGACCGGCTCGGACGAGCTGCGCACGCTGTATGAGATCATGAAGCACACCGATGGCATCTATGGTGGTCGCTTCTCCGGTGCAGGCTTCAAGGGTTGCTGCATGGCGCTGATCGACCCGGCCTTTGCTGAGAGCATTGAGAAGCAGGTGGGCGCGGAATACCTGAAGGTGTTCCCGCAGCTGGAGGGCAAGTATTCCTTCCACCTGTGCGAAAGCGCGGATGGCGTGGTGCTGTAATCAGTTTCATGGCCGAAATAGGCCATAACAAGCTGGAAAATCTTGAAATTTCAAAGGTTGCGTGATATGATAGGTATGTTGCGCAATCTTTGTTTTTGTACAGGGAGGAAACCCATGAAGTGCTTGATTCTTGCGGCGGGTTATGCGACCCGGCTGTATCCTTTGACCGAGAATTTCCCTAAGCCGCTGCTCAAAGTCGGTGAGAAGACCATCCTGGACTGGCTGGTGGACGATATTTACACCGCCGGTCTGGTGGATGAATATGTGGTGATCTCCAACCACAAGTATGCGCCCCATTTTGAAGAGTGGGCGAAGACCAAGACGCAGAAGATTACCGTGGTGGACGATGGCACCAGCACCAACGAGACCCGTCTGGGCGCGGTGAAGGACATCCAGTTTGCTATTGATCAGCTGGGTCTGGATGATGATATGCTGGTGATCGCTGGCGACAATGTGCTGGACTTCAGCCTGACGAAGTTCATGGCCTATGCCCAGAAGAAGGGTACCTCCTGCGTGATGCGCTACTTCGAGGCGGCAGAGGCCAAGCTGAAGAAGTGCGGCGTGGCGCTGATCAACGAGGATGACCTGATCCTTGATCTGGAAGAAAAGCCCGAGCAGCCCAAGAGCAACTGGTGTACGCCTCCCTTCTACTTCTACACCAAGCAGGATGCCCGGCTGGTGAAGGTGGGCATTGAGCAGGGCTGCGGCACGGACGCGCCGGGCAGCTACATTGCCTGGCTCTGCACCCAGACGCCTGTGCATTCCATGGAAATGCCCGGCAGCCGCTACGATATCGGCAATCTGGAAAGCTACAAGCAGGTGCAGGAGACCTACAAGGGCATCACCAAGTAACGGAGGAAATGCAGCATGGTTGAGTTTAACGTAAAGCTGAACGGCAAAACGATCCTGGTTACCGGCGCGGCGGGCTTTATCGGCGCGAATCTGGTGCGCCGCCTCTATGAGATGGCGGAGGATATCACCGTGATCGGCCTGGACAGCGTGAACGACTATTATGACGTGTCCCTGAAGGAATATCGCCTGAACGAGCTGGCGCAGTTCCCCACCTTCAAGTTCATCAAGGGCAACCTGGCGGACAAGGCGCTGATCGACAGCATCTTTGCCGAGTACAAGCCGGCCATTGTGGTGAACCTGGCGGCGCAGGCGGGTGTGCGCTATTCCATCACCAACCCCGGAGCGTATATCGAGTCCAACCTCATCGGCTTCTACAACATTCTGGAAGCCTGCCGCCACAACCCGGTGGAGCATCTGGTGTATGCCAGTTCCTCCAGCGTGTATGGCACCAACAAGAAGATCCCGTACAGCACCGAGGATAAGGTGGATAACCCCGTGAGCCTCTACGCTGCCACCAAGAAGTCCAACGAGCTGATGGCTCATGCCTATTCCAAGCTGTACAACATTCCTTCCACCGGCCTGCGGTTCTTTACCGTGTATGGCCCTGCTGGTCGCCCCGACATGGCCTACTTTGGCTTTACCAACAAGCTCCTTAAGGGCGAGACCATCCAGATCTTCAACTACGGCAACTGCAAGCGCGACTTCACCTATGTGGATGATATCGTCACCGGCGTGGTGAACATCATGCAGCACGCGCCGGAGAAGGCCGTGGGCGAGGATGGCTTGCCCCTGCCGCCCTACATGGTGTACAACATTGGCAACAACAGCCCGGAGAACCTGCTGGACTTTGTGGACATCCTGCAGCAGGAGCTGATCCGCGCGGGCGTGCTGCCGGAGGATTACGACTTTGAGGCACACAAGCAGCTGGTTCCCATGCAGCCCGGCGATGTGCCTGTGACCTATGCTGACGTGACCGCCCTGGAGCGGGACTTCGGTTTCAAGCCCGCTACCTCCCTGCGGGAAGGCCTGCGGAAGTTTGCTGAGTGGTACAAGGTTTTCTACAAGGTCTGATCATTGCGTTTTATGCCCCCGGCACCTATCGCCTGATGGCGCGTGTGCCGGAGGCGTTGCTTCTGTCAAATATGCTATCCCATCGCCATAGGACATCCATAGCCGAGGGACAGCAGCTGCAAAGGCCGAAGCCCAACCGTCGCCGAGAGGCCGGGCGGGGAGGCAAGGCCTGCCCCATCATTTGAAAAAGGAGCATCAGGAAAATGAATATTGCAGTTGCCGGTACCGGCTATGTGGGTCTTTCCATTGCAACGCTGCTGGCGCAGCACCACCATGTGACGGCGGTGGATATCGTGCCTGAAAAGGTGGAGCTGATCAACCGGCGCAAGTCGCCCATTCAGGATGAGTATATTGAAAAGTATCTGGCGGAAAAGGAGCTTGACCTGACCGCCACCTTGGATGCGGAAGCCGCCTACAAGGATGCGGACTTCGTGGTCATCGCCGCGCCCACCAATTACGACAGCAAGAAGAACTACTTTGACACCAGCGCCGTGGAAACGGTGATCAAGCTGGTGATCCAGTACAACCCCGACGCCATTATGGTCATCAAGTCCACCATCCCCGTGGGCTTCACGGCCAGCGTGCGGGAGAAGTACCATTGCGACAACATTCTCTTCAGCCCGGAATTCCTGCGGGAAAGCAAGGCGCTGTACGACAACCTGTATCCCAGCCGCATCATTGTGGGTACGGATGTGGAGAATGACCGCCTGGTGAAGGCCGCCCACACCTTTGCAAAGCTTTTGCAGGAGGGCGCCCTGAAGCCGGACATCGACACGCTGTTCATGGGCTTTACTGAAGCCGAGGCCGTGAAACTCTTTGCCAACACCTATCTGGCGCTGCGTGTCAGCTACTTCAACGAGCTGGACACCTATGCGGAAATGAAGGGCCTGGACACCAAGCAGATCATCGAGGGCGTGTGCCTGGATCCCCGCATCGGCAGCCACTACAACAATCCCTCCTTTGGCTACGGCGGCTATTGCCTGCCCAAGGACACCAAGCAGCTGCTGGCCAACTATCAGGACGTGCCGCAGAACATGATGTCCGCCATTGTGGAGAGCAACCGCACCCGCAAGGACTTCATTGCCGACCGCGTGCTGGAGATCGCCGGTGCCTACGAGGCCAACGACAGCTGGGACGCCAGCAAGGAGAAGGAAGTGGTGGTGGGCGTATACCGCCTGACCATGAAGAGCAACTCCGACAACTTCCGCCAGTCCTCCATTCAGGGCGTGATGAAGCGCATCAAGTCCAAGGGCGCCACGGTGATCATCTACGAGCCGACCCTGGCCGACGGCAGCACCTTCTTCGGCAGCAAGGTGGTCAACGACCTGGAGGCCTTCAAGGCCCAGGCGGGGGCGATCATCGCCAACCGCTATGATGCCTGCCTGGATGATGTGCAGGATAAGGTGTATACCAGAGACTTGTTCCGCAGAGACTAACGCGGTTAATGAAAATGAAAGAAGCAGGGTGAAAAAGCATGGATCAAGTGACAATCATTTCACTTTTCGTGCTGGTATTCGCCCTGCTTCTTCCTGTTTTGGCCAATGGCCTGCGTCGGCATCCGCGGTGGTTTGCGGCAGCGAAGTACGTCATTCTGGGCGTGTACATCCTGGCCAACCTGCACGAAACGCTGCTGTTCCGCGCTGTGCGGCCGAACTACCAGGCTGAATGGGAGCTGCTGTGGTCATACCGGGAATCCCTGGCCTTTCCCGACGGGCTGATGAGCCTTTTGCGCGGCACGGTGGAGGTGGTTCGCCCGGCGCTGCTGGAGGAGATCATTCTGAATATCCTCCTGTACATCCCGCTGGGATACCTGCTGCCCTTTGTGTTTGGCAAGCTGAAGCCCTGGCAGGTGGTGGCCATTGCTTTTGGGTGCAGCGCGCTGACGGAGGTCATTCAGCTGGTGGGGAAGATCGGTTGGTTTGAATTCGATGATATGCTGAATAACACCATGGGGTGTGTGATCGGGTTGGTCATGTATAGGTATATCATCAAGCGCGGGAGAAACAACTGAAGCATGCAGCAAAAAGCCGCTGATGGCCTGAGAGGGCATCAGCGGCTTTTGCGTAGGAAAAGCTGCTGAGCATCACGCACAGCAGCAAGGGACAGGGTTTACTTGCCAGCCATCTGGCGCTCGGCCTGCTCGACCAGGCGCTTCCTACTGTGACCAGCAGAACTTGTGATTTTCCGCCCCCTGGGGTGGGCTGCGGCCAGTTCTTCGGTGAGGTCGGAGCCGTCCGCCAGGTGAATGTCCAGCTGGATCACGTCACCCATGGCGGTGACGTCGATGCGGCGGATGACGGCATCTACCAGGGCTGGGGTGATGTCCTCCGGCGTGGTAAGGCTGTCGAAGGAGTCAAAGGCCGCCTGGATGGTCTGCAGCCGCTTCTGGATGTCGATGCTCTTGTCCTGCTTGCCTTGCAGGGCGGCGAGGCGGACGGTTTGGGCTTCCAGCTGCTGGCCTACATCCTTGATCATGCTGGCAAAATCCTCGTCAGAGAGATGACCGGCCACGTTGAGGTCAAGGAGCTTTTCCCGCCGCAGCTTCAGTTTGTCGATGGCCTCCTGCACCTTCTCCATGTCCCGGGCGATGGAGGACTTGGGCTGGAAGGTCTCAAGGGTCTCCATGATGCGCTGGGCCATGTCCTCCCGTGCATGGTGGAAGCCCTTGAACAGGGTGAACAGCACGTCCTTCATTTCCGATTCCCAGATGTAGCGGGAGGGGCAGGTGTGGGTGCCGCGCTTCTTCTTGCCGCTGCACAGCCAGGAGGAATTGGGCTTGTTGCTGTGATAGGCGGTGGAGGACTGCCGGTGATACAGCGCGCCGCAATGGGTGCAGTACATTTTGCAGGAGAGCAGGTTGGCGTGGGTGTACTGGCCGCGGTGGCTCTTTACATCCGCGCTGCGCTTGGCGAGAATGGCGTTGGCCTTCGCCCAGGTCTCCTCGCTGACCAGGGCAGGGATGTTCTCATCGGGGTACATGATCCACTCTTCCTCCGGCAGCCTGATTTGCCGCTGGTCGAAGGGATCGGCCACGGTGGTCTTGCCGCCGCAGAACCAGCCCTTGTACTTGGGGTTGCGGATCACCTGCGCCATGGCAGCATGGTTGATGCGTCCGCCGTTGGTGTTGCGGTAGCCTTTCTCCCAGAACAGCTTTTCCAGCTGGTTCAGGCTGAAATCTCCGGTGGCGAAGGTCTCAAACAAGTCGCGGACGAACACGGCTTCCTTCTCGTTGATCACCAGATGTTTGTCCACATAATCATAGCCATAAATGCGGCTGTTGCCAAATACGCGCCCCTTTTTGATGGCCTCGCGGCTGCCGAATTTTACGCGGGAGGAAATTTTGCGGCTTTCGTCCTGGGCGATGCCGGACATGATGGTGAGCCGCAGCTCGCTGTCCGGGTCGAGGGTGTTGATGCCGTCGTTCATGAAGAACACGCCCACGTTCCAGCGCAGCAGGTCGCGGGTGTAGGTGAGGGAATCCACTGTGTTGCGGGCGAAGCGGCTGACCTCCTTGGTGAGAATGAGGTCGAAGCGTCCCTCCTTGCCGTGCTGGATCATCTCCAGAAAGTGCTCGCGCTTGCTGACGCTGGTGCCGGTGATGCCCTCGTCGATATAGCCGGGGACGAACGTCCACCGCTTCACGCTCTTGATTTTCTCCGTGAAGTATGCCTCCTGGTTTTCCAAGGAGTTGAGCTGCTCGTCCTTGTCGGTGGACACGCGGGCGTAGAAGGTGACGCGGAGGGGCAGGTCATAAATGGAGCAGGTTTTCAGCTGCTCGCGGATGAGTCTGGTTTCCATGGCGGCTCCTTTCCACACAGATAGCCGGGCATATCCCGGCTATCTGCTGATGGTGTACTTCGATTATAGCTTGTTGTGAAAACAGGGTCAACGCGAGAGGGAAGATTTTACATTTGTGTGCTTTTTCGGCACGGTGGTGAGGTCGGGGCAGGAGAGCAGAGCCTGATACTCCTTCTCGTCGATATAGCCCTCCCGCAGCAGCCGGTTGGCGTAGTAGCGGTAGTAGAATTCCTCGGCACTGTTCATAGTGGCCTCCTGTTTTTTGATCGTGTTTACTTTGGTCATGAATGGTTCTCCTTATACGGTTGCGTGGGGTTTCCTCTGCCAGACGGGTGATCAGGCCGCGGCGGGGAATGGTGCGCTATCGATAACAATCAAATTGTACAAGGCTCCAGGACGGTGTGCCGTATATCCGCAAAGAAAGATGGAACGGGAAAACCACAGCTTTTCCACGTTTGCGGAAGAAAAGCGGCTTGTGATCCGTTGTACTTGCAGCACAGATAGTGCCATGAATATCCATAACAGGAGAACACAGGAGAACCATGAAGACCCAACTGACCATTCAGGAAAAACTCAAGGACTTGCGCGTGGAGCGCGAGCTGACGCTGGAGCAGCTTGCTGCCCAGGTGGACATATCCCGCTCGGCTCTGGGCGCATATGAAAGCAACGATTACAAGGACATCAGCCACACCAGCCTTATGCAGCTGGCCAGGTTCTACGGGGTGTCTGCCGATTATCTGCTTGGCCTGACGGATAACCGCGAACAGGTGAACGCGGAACTGGCCGAGCTGCATCTGGATGACGCCACGGTGGAGCTGCTGAAAAGCGGCCGCATCAATAACCGCCTGCTGTGCGAGATCATCAAACATCCCGACTTCGCCACGCTGATGGCCGATGCCGAGATCTATGTGGACGGCATTGCCACCATGCAGATCAACAACATGAACGACTGGCTGGACGCAGCCAGGACGGAGATTATTCAGAAAGCCAATCCGGACGAGAACGACCTGTATCTGCGGCTGATGGAAAAGTCGAAGATCAAGGAGGAAGAATACTTCTTTCATGTGACTCATGAGGACTGGGACGGCATTCTGCGGGACATCCGGAACGATCATGCGGGGGATGTGGAGAATGCGCCGACGGATGGCGACGCCCGCATTTCGCAGAAGCTGCTGCGCTCCTATCAGGACACGATGCGGCTGAAGCTGCACCCAGAGGAGCAGGTGTGGCGGTACTTTTGCGACCAGATGCAGATTGACTACGATAAGCTCGACCCTGCGGAGCATGAGGCGATGCATCGCGTGCTGAAAAAGTCGAAGCTGCTGCGGAGGTTTCCGTCGCACAGGCATAAGCGGAGATCATGAACGGCTCTGTGCCGCAAGGGGCATACTGAAGGGTGTGTCCCTTTTGCAATGCGGGAGATGCGCCAGGAGTTCGGATACATTTCTACCCGGTTTCAGCAAGTGGTGCATGTGAGTGCTCATCGTTCACACAAGCTGCTTGCTGGGGAAGCACCCCAGACCCTTTGGAGCATGATCTCATGCAGCTGTGCGCGGGTGTTTTGCAAACATCGCGCAGAATAGCCGCACAGTTTCTGTGCGATCAATGGGCTTGGGCTGCTGCCCAACAAGAGGCATTGGGTGCTGTGGCTATCCAGATGCACTGCTTGCAACGACGGTGAGGCAGGGAATGCAGGGAAGATAGGCAAACCCCTGTGGCGATGGTGGGAGAACACTCTAGATCAAAATGTCACAAAAAAATGTGTTTGACAAAATGCGCAGAATAAATCCAAAAAACGGCAAGCTGCTCCGATTGACGAATAGTGGCTTGATGAAGTATAATAGTTATGGGTAATTATGCCTATTATTGTCATGCAACCATGACAGCCCCTCAGGACGCAGGCAAGTTGCTGCATTCGCTTTCCGAAGTAGTGGACGCTGCTGACAGAATGTTGTGCTGCTGCGATTGTGCGCGGTGCATAGAACGCCCATTCAGTTGGGAGGGCGGAGCTATGCCGTGGCGGTCTGTGAGGGAGATGTGGTTGTATGGTCGTCGAATGATTTGTAAACCAATGCGTATGCAGATGATAGAAGGGATGCATTCATTAGTTGACTGGCGATTATGGGTAGAGATCCATTTGAGGTGCGAAGTTGAACGCTTTCAATCCCTTTGACGCGCACTAGTAAACGGGAGGAATCCCTTTGAGCCGGCGACAGACAAAGTCTGAATTTTGTCATAAACCGCACAAAGAAATGCGTCTAAACATACTGAATTTTGTGCAACTTATGATAAAAATGACGGTGTTTTGAGTGCCTAAATCGCACCGAATTTCCATCGGAAAAACCAGACCCCTTTGAGTCACTTATGTACAAAGAAAATAGAGGGGTGCCAATTGGCAAAAGTTGATACGGCATAAGTTAGCTGATTCTTCAGTACAGCCACGATACAACCCTAGCATAGTAACAGCATAATGCCACAGTTCAGGAGGATAGCCACAGATGAAAAAGCGTCTTACAACAATACTCATAGCCCTGGCTCTCCTAATGACTACCACTGTGGTTACCTATGCTATCACCACACTGTTCTTCAAAGGCGAGACGCAGACTTCGGATTATAGCAAGAAGACTTATTTCCAGTTTGCGGGTGATGGATTCTTCACTGCATCTGGTGAAGTTGGTCCCGGTGAGAGCATGAGTATCAACCCGGTGATAAGCTCGAATGCCACTGTGGATATGTACGTGTTCATCAGAGTTGAGATGCCGATGTATAACGGTGCTGGATTGTATGAGTTGAACACCGACTCCAGCTGGGAGTGCATTGAATCCGGTGCGAACGGTGACGCGTGGTTTTCTGTTTACTGTTACAACGATGTGGTAGCTCCCGGCGCATCCACAACGGCTCTGGGCAGCAGTTTGACCATGGTTGATATGAGTTTGGCTGAATATAGTGAGTTGAGTGACATCAACGTGACTATGACTGGATATGCTTGCGGTGCAGAGGATGAAACGCTTGATACCGCTTGGGAGAGTATTAAGGGTAATTATGGGTTGTGATGCAGCCCCTAATGATACAGAGGTAGCAACGTGTGGATATCCACACTTCCTCTCTTGATTGGGTAGATCATGCGGTCAGGAGAGAAACACCCCTTGTCTTTCTTCTCGCAGACGTTAAAGAACGAGGAGAATACCTTCAGAGAGGAGGAAAGCCACATTCATTATAGCCCTATTGATACGAGGAGATGCAAGTCATCTCTTCATAACAGTAGAGAAGAGAGTGAATGATACTTGGCTGACAAGCATTCAGTTCATAAGTTCAGCTCAAATAAGTTCTTTCAGTCGATAAAACGTGATCTGTGGGTGCTTCTTTTTGATGTTGTGGCGGTGAACGCTGGCTACTATTTGGCGTTGCTGATCCGCTTTTATGTCAATTCGGAATTCCGCCCTACAGTGTCATATTTATTGAATGATTGGGCAGTTTTTGCTCCGTGGTATACGGTAGCTTGCATTGTTGTGTTTTTGTTTTGGCGATTATACGGGGGCATGTGGAGATACGCGGGTATCAACGATATGAACCGTATCATTGCAGCGAATGTTTGCACAACGGTGATTCAGGTTGCCGGAACCATAGTCTTTGTCCGTCGTATGCCGATTACTTACTATGCCATCGGAGCCGCTTTGCAGTTCATTTTGACTGTTGCCCCTCGTTTTGTATATAGGATTATTACAGAAGAGAGAAGCAAACTGCGTCCCAAGGGATCAGTTAACGTCATGCTTGTGGGAATTGGCGAAACAAGTAGGATGATTAGACGGCAGATTGATAATTTGCCCGAGATGCACCTGAAGTGCTTCTTTGTTTGTGACGAGGAATCAAAGGGAGTCATCTTGGATGGTACGCCGGTCGTGTGTGGTCTATCAAGGCTAAAGGAGACTATCAAAAACTACAAGATTGATCGAGTTGTTCTTGCTGATCTGGTGTTGAATATTGAAACGATGAATCAAATTAAAGAAGCATGTTCTGAAATGGAGGCCACTTTTGAAGGCATTTCGAACTACCTGCATAATGATCATGCGGGGGTAACGTTTCATAAGTTGATGGAATGCTTTGTTGGTGAAGTGACGGTTTCTCTTGAAGGAGAAATTTATAAGTTTAGCGATAGAGAGCAAGCCCTTATGTCTATTATTGGAAGACATGAGGTTAAGAATATTTCGATTGTTGACAATCGGCTATTTGTTGAATTGGCAAGCAGCAAAAGTAAACGGTTGACTGTCTTTAACATCACGAATCGTCCAGAAGTAGCCATGATTGCAGAAAAGTATGGCGTTGATCGTATTTGGATCGATTTGGAAGTGTTGGGTAAAGAAGACCGTCAAAAGAACATGAATACAGTCAAGAGTCATCATACTGTGGAAGATATACGAGCAATTAGACCTTTGCTTACGAAGTCGGAATTGCTTGTCCGTGTGAACTCGTGGCATGAAGGTTCCGTGGATGAAATTGAAGATGTTATTTCCGCTGGTGCTGACATCATCATGCTTCCATATTGGAAGACTGCTGAAGAAGTTAAACGGTTTACGGATGCCGTCAAGGGACGATGCAAAACGACGTTGTTACTTGAAACGAAGGAAGCTGTTGAATGCATTGATGATGTACTGGCGCAGGATGGTTTTGATGAAATTCACGTGGGTTTGAATGATCTCCATCTATCGTATGGGATGACCTTCATGTTTGAATTGTTATCTGACGGCACAGTAGAAAAGCTGTGTGAGAAGTTTAAGGCTGCTGGTATTCCATATGGTTTTGGCGGTATTGCAAAGCTCGGTGAAGGCTTGTTGCCTGCAGAAAAAATCATTATGGAGCATTATCGTTTGGGTTCAACCCGTGCGATTCTTTCACGGACATTCTGTGATTGTGCGAAGGTTGAAAGTCTGGAAGAGATTGAACGGATCTATAAAGATAGCATGGCAGCCTTAAGAGAATATGAGGCTTCTATGGCAGAAGTCACACAGGAACAGTTCATCAGAAATAAGGTGGATGTTGCTAAATCGGTAGAGAATATCGTGACAACAATCCAGCGCGCCAGAAGCAATGAGGCTTGATGAAAGACGGAGGAATGAGAATGTCAAAGCTTGTCACGGGCGAAATGCTTAATAAGCTTTCGGATAGATTTGGAAATGCGTTCTATTTGCTTGAATCTAAAGCTTTCGAGCAGAACTATAACGACTTGATTAAAGCATTCAAGACGTATTATCCGAAGGTGAATATTGCTTATTCATATAAAACAAATTACACGCCCAAGTTGGTTCGGATTGTTGATAGGCTCGGCGGATATGCAGAGGTTGTTTCCGATATGGAGATGGAAATCGCTCTGCGCTCTGGCGTCAGCCCCAAGCAGATCATTTGGAATGGCCCGGTTAAGAATATGAAGAAGGTAAAAGAACTGCTTCTTACAGGCGGTACTGTGAACATCGATTCCATCTATGAAGCGGATCAGATTCGTATTATTGCCGAAAGTTATCCGGAGCATCAGTTGAATGTTGGTGTTAGGTGTAACTATGAGGTCGGAGATGGAGTTCTGTCTCGCTTTGGTTTTGATGTGAATGGTGAAGATTTTGATGCTGTAATGAGTCTCATCTCTACAACGCCTAACTTGCACTTGGTTAATCTTCAGGCACACTTCGCTAAACGCTCTCCAGAGTATTGGACGGCAAGGGCAGAAGGAATGCTGAAGACCTACGACAAAGTGGTGGCCAATTATGGTCTGAAACCGGAACGTCTTGACATTGGTGGCGGTATGTATGGCAGGATGCCCGATTCGCTTAGGTCTCAGCTCGGCATTGGTAATGTTACATATGATGATTACGCCAAGAGAGCAGCCAAAGCATTTGCTGAGCACTTTGAAAATGTAGAGGATGCGCCGTTCCTGTTTATTGAGCCGGGCTCTGCTGTAGCGGGCGATTGCATGCGCTTTGTGAGCAGGATCGAGACGATCAAAACAGTAAGAGGAAAGGTTTTTGCTACTGTTATTGGATCCCAGAAAAATATAAGCATGAATGGGATTAACCCTCCTATGGAGATCGTTGCTGGTGGAGTGGAAAACCGAATCACTGTGGAGAACGCCGATATCGTAGGCTTTACCTGCATTGAGGGCGATGTTCTTCAGAAGAATTATAGTGGATCTCTGGCAGTTGGCGACTATATCGTCATAGGCAACTGTGGGTCTTATTCTCTTGTGATGAAACCGCCGTTCATTCTTCCGAATTTCCCAGTTATAGATATTTGCGGCGAAGAAGTGGAAGTAATCAAACGCGGAGAGTGTTTTGACGATTTGTTCCACACGTTTAATTTCTAAAGAATTGAGGACGTAATTGAGCAATGTATAAATTCAATCTTTTTTTGAAGCGGCTCTTTGATATCGTTTCCTCGGGCCTGCTTGCACTTGTCCTTACGCCTCTTTGGATCATTGTTGCTATTTGGATTAAGCTTGATTCTAAAGGGCCGGTGTTCTTTAAGCAGGGAAGAAGAACCAAGGATGGTCGCGTATTCAATATGCTCAAGTTCCGCTCAATGGTTGTTAACGCAGAGTATATGGGAACAGGCCTCTTTAATTATGAAAACGATCCGAGAGTAACGAAAGTGGGCAGATTCTTGCGCAACACAAGTATCGATGAGCTCCCCCAGCTCTTCAACATCTTAAAAGGCGATATGAGCGTAGTAGGCCCGCGCCCCTGTGTTACATATGAACTTGGTGACTTCGATACACTGAATAAGCGGTATAAGAAACGCTTTGAAGTTAAGGCCGGTTTGACTGGTTTGGCTCAGGTTAAGGGGCGTAATGATATTGGATGGGATGAGAAGGTCGGTTACGACAACCAGTATGTGGACGAGTTTAAGAGAATTGGTGTGCTTGCTGACATTAAGATTCTTTTTGAGTCGGTCATTAAGGTGTTCAAGAAAGAAGACATCTATGAAAACAAGGCAGATGACTCTATGACAGATGCTGAAGCTGCAAAGTTTGAAGAAGAAGAAATCATTCGTATCGCCCATTTGCAGGATTGATATTGAATGTGATCAATGCTGACTGTGATTGATAGAAATTGATTATTGACCGAAAGCAACTGTTTTACTAAGAAAGGATAAACTCCATGAAATATGATGTATCTGAAAGACTGATCTGGTATAAGGGTGAAATTGTCCATGTGAATGACGCAAAGATCAATGTGCTTGCGCCTACTTCCCAGTTTGGCCTAAATGTATTCGAAGGCATTCCTTGCTACTGGAATGATGAAGAAAAGCAGCTCTACGCATTCCGTCTGGATGATCACTATGACAGATTGCTGCGGTCAGCTAGACTGATTCAGATCAACTGCCCCTTCACCAAGGACGAGATGAAAAAGGCACTGATCGATGTCGTTAAAGAGAATGAATACGACGAGAATCTGTCTGTTCGCCAGACGCTTTTTGTCGATGGCTTTGGATCCTGGGGCAGTGATGGTCCTACGGATATGTTTGTGGCACCGATTCCGAGAGGCCGTACGAGCGCAGAATATAACAAGAAGGGTCTTAACGTCTGCGTTACGAGCTGGAGGAGAATCAGTGAGAATGCATTGAGCCCGCGTATCAAATGCGGTGCAAACTACATTAACAGCCGAGTCGGTCAAAGAGAAGCACTTCGCAACGGTTATGACACGTGCCTTTTCCTGAATGAGTTCGGCAAGGTGTCGGAAGGTCCGGGTAGCTGCTTCTTCATGATCCGTGATCGTAAGGTTATTACGCCGGTGCATACGGATGCTGTTCTGGAGAGCATTACCAGGGACACGGTTATTCAGCTGGCGCGCAGCTTGGGCTATGAAGTTGTTGAACGGACGATTGACCGCACTGAGCTGTACACCGTTGACGAAGCCTTCCTGTGCGGCTCTGCAATGGAGCTGACGCCGGTGCTGAGCATTGATAGGTATGAGCTTGGTGAAGGGGAAATCACAAAAGAACTTCACAGAGCTTATGTTGATACTGCAAGTGGAAAGAATGAGCAGTTTAAGAATTGGGTAACTGCGATTTATTGAGGTGAAGAGTATGGAGTGCAAAGCAGAGGATTATGTAAAGGGGTTGGTTTCGGTTATCACACCCGTTTACAATGCGGAAAAAGTAATTGAAAAGACGCTTGAGTCTGTGTTTGCACAGACATATGAAAGCATCGAAATAGTTCTGGTAGATGATCAGTCTAAGGACAATTCCGCAGCGATAATCAAGAAAATCCAAGAGACTCATCCAGAGATTGTGTATTATCTTCAGCCGAAAAATATGGGCGCCGGTCATGCGAGAAACAAGGCGCTGGAACTCGCAAGAGGTCAATATGTTGCATTTCTGGATGCGGACGATCTGTGGAAGCCGAGTAAAATTGAGAAACAGATCAGCCAATTGAAAGAGAAGAATGGCTCGTTCTCTTTTACTGCTATTGAGATGATAGATGGTGAAGGGAAGATTATCAAAGGGAAACGGAAAGTAAAAGAAGAGATCGATTACAAGTTTTTGCTGTCCAATACGATGATTCCCACGTCTGGCGTCCTAGTGGATCGGTGCGTCAAAGGTGATTTCCGTATGCATTTGAGACGTGGCGGACAAGATTATGCCACTTGGCTGAAGCTTCTGAGGGATGGATCAAAGGCCTATGGCATTGATGAAGCGTTAGTCGGTTACCGTATTGATGGTGAATCACTGAGCAGCAATAAACTTAAGAGTATAAAACAAATTTGGGAGATTCAGACTCAGGACGAGGGGATCGGCAAAGTAGCTGCAGGTTGGCATATTGTTCGCTGGTGCTGGAACTCTGTGAAAAAGTACTGGATGTAAAATGCTGAAGAATACGGCCATATCAACTTTGCGCAGACGAATTGCCGTTAACCATAGAAGAAGTAATATAACTACTATTAGAAAGTAGGAGTGGGGGAATGACGAATCTGTTAATAACCTACTCTCAAAGAGGAATAATGATTTATGGCAAAAATGAATGTAGATCCCAGCAATAAATTGATCAACATAGTAACCTGTTTAGTGCAACATTACAATCCACGAAAGTATTGGAACAGAAGGGAAATTGTAGTTGATCCCAACAATAAGACACCAAAACTAATAAAACTATGGTATTTGTTCTATATAAAGAGGTGTGATGCATATAATAACGCTAGTTTTGGTACTGATTTAAACCAAGGAGCGGTCTTTGGATCTCGTCCAACAACTCCTCATGGCCTTAATGGAATTATTGTTCATATGAAGGCTCGTATCGGAATAAACTGTACTATTTATCATCAAGTTACAATCGCCTCCTCAAATGGAGGAACACCTGTTATTGGTGATAATGTATTAATTGGTAGCGGTGCAAAAGTTCTTGGTGGAGTTACCATTGGCAACAACGTGAAAATTGGAGCTAATGCTGTTGTTGTGCATGATATTCCGGATAACTGTACGGTTGTAGGGGTTCCTGCGAAAATTGTAAAACGAGCAGAGGGATAACGAATGAATATTTTGTACATATCGAAAATGACGGGACAGTTATGGGCGGGGCCGAATACCAGTGTTCCAATGCAAATTGTTGCTCAATCGAAAATGGATCATGTGTTTTGGTACAATATGAATCAGATTAAACTGGAAAAGTGGTCTGAAATGGGGGCAGTTTGCCATAATATCAATGATTATCCTACCGGAAGGTTGAATGATCTTCCAAGCCCATTTAATTGCCCTGATATTGCAGTAGTCGAAGAGTTTTATACTTTTCCTTTTTCACCGATGGTTCGGGATCTGAAAAAGAAAAATATTCCATACGTTATAGTTCCGCGAAGCACGATGACTAAGCAGGCACAAAACCATAAGCCGATAAAAAAATTCATTGGAAATTTGGTCTGGTTTAGAAAAATGGCAGCACGCGCCAGTGCCATCCATTTTTTGACTGAAGAAGAAAAAAATGACTGTACAATCAAATGGAATGACAACTCATTCGTTATTCCCAACGGGATCGATGTGCCTGAATACCATGAGAAGCAGTTTTGCCCGAATGGGATTAATGCGGTTTACATTGGCCGTATCGAAGTGTATCAAAAGGGATTGGATATCCTTTGCGAAACGTTGGCTCGAGTGAAAGATCAATTGAGAAGCGCTGGTTTTTCTCTTGTTATATACGGCCCGGACCGCGAGAACAGCAAAGCTGCGATTGAACAGATGATCAGCGATATGGATCTTTCGGATCTCGTCTCTATCAAGGATGCGGTCTTTGGAGAGGAAAAGAAAACGATACTTCAGAAGGCGGATTTGTTCATGATGACGTCGCGTTTTGAAGGTCTTCCTATGGGCTTGCTGGAAGCATTGGCCTGGGGCGTACCGAGTTTGGTAACCACGGGGACAAATATGGCAACCCAGGTCGCTGAATGCCAGGCAGGCTGGGTTGCTGAAAATACGTCTGATAGTGTAGCTGATGCGATAGAGCGTATGTTATCCGAAAAGGCTAAATTACCAGATAAAGGAAAGAATGCGGTTGCGTTAGCGCGCAAATACAGCTGGGACGCAATTGCAAGAGATAGCCATGAGGTGTATTGCTCTATTTTGAAACGAAATCAGAAAGAATGCAGATAGGATCATGTATGCAGGAGGAGTACAATAATTTATGAATGGAAGTTTGTTGATGAAAAAAGTTCAGATTAGTAATCGACGAATTGGGAAAGTCAGCATCCGTGGCTTTATGTTCGCCGTTATTGTATTTCTTTTCTGCCTTCTTGTAGCCTTGATTTTATTACAGGACAACGATGCACCTGCTCATTATAAAATGCTGTTTTTATTGCCGTTGGTTTTTGGTGTCATGAATGTGATTTTATGTCAACTATACGACTCTTTTACAAATATCGGCACGATTTGCATCTGGGCGTTCGAATGTTTTCGCATGGTTATCACGCCTTTGATCATGAGGTTAGGTGGATACTATAGCGTAATGAAGAATAATATTCAGGCCAATATGCCGACTGCGATTGCTCTGATGCTTTATGAGTGTGTAGTTGTCTATCTGACAATATGGAATGAAAGTGCAAGAAAAACGAGGAGCAGTCATACTTCGAAAAAACGGAGCAATGGGATCAGGTACATCTTATTTGCAATGGTTGCTTTCCTGATCGTAGTTGCAATCTTTAATCCCCATTCAATCTCTACATTCAAGACCATAAAGGATATAGCACTGGATACGTTTACTACGTGGACTGGCATGGGAACTACTAGATTTAATACCGGAACCCTGACGAGAGTCACTGCAACTCTATTTACAATGGTATTCAGTTGGTGCCGATATTTGGTTTCCATAGCATTCATTATCTGGTGCAAAAAACGCTTTTCGAGTTTTGTTGCTGTTTGTCTCTCCATGATACCGATTGTGGCACAGATGTTCTTTATTACTGCAACGATTATGGACAGTATTGTGTGTGCGTTTGTTTTACTTATTGTTCTTGCTAAGATTTATCCCAAGTATAGGAGCAACATCGTCAAATGTGCGGTAGGTGCGCTGGTTATCCTCATCGGTGTGTATTTCGGTTTTAGGTTTGTTACAAAACAAGCAAGTAATGCGTGGGGTTTTCTCTCTGAAAATGCTATAGCTTATGCTAGTGGAATTGATAATGTTGCAGCTATGCTTAATGTTGACAATGAGAGTAAATGGTCATCATTTTTCTTCAATATCTATGGCGCAATTCCATTTAATAGCACTTTGTTTGGTCTATCTGGAGAGAAACTCGCAGCTATTTTCAATGCGGCGAATGGCCGTGTAGATGGTCATATTCCGCCTACTATTGGTGCTGGGTATTATTATTATGGTTTTCTGCTTGCGCCTATTGAATCATTTTTATTCTCAAAGCTTTCGATAAAATTCGGGGAAAAGGCTCAAAAAGAAAAAAATGTATGGAAGTATACTGTTTTGATATTAATTTCCATACTGTGCGCGATGGAGTTTAATGCATACAATCTGGCGATAGTCTTAAACTATATTACGACATTAGCTATTCCATTGTATTTTATTACCAACTATTCGAATGATATTGAATTTGAGTATAGTAGATAATAATATTCATTTATTGTTCGCTTCAGGGAAGCACTGATTCATCTGTGCAATTGTGGTGGCGTCGAAGATGAATAAATGCTTCCCCCAATGTCCTATGAGGCGCAGGAAGAAAGAAACAAAGTGTTGAACTGTTAGAAACAGATTGACGATGTAACTAAGGAAGGAGGAAGTGGGGGTATAATTGAAAATGTTAATAGCCTCACACTCTCAGATGAAAAAAAAGATATTACATATTTCCTGTGGTGGTTTAGGCCATGGTGGTGTTAGTTCGGTAATTTTCGCGATAACAGAACCAAACAAAGATAAGTTTGATTTTGATTGTGTTGTATTCAGAAAAGAATGTGAGCAGGAAGTTCGTTTCCTGCAATATGGAAGGTTGCATCGAATTGATGCCTATTCGGTTGACGGGAAGCGGGATCTGATTGAAATCATCAAACGCCCTTTTACGATGTTTTGGGGAATCTACAAGTTGTGTAAAAAGGAAAAATACGATGTCGTTCACGCACACAACAATGATGAGGAAGCCTTATGTCTTCTTGCTGCCAGATTGGCAGGTGTCCCTTTGAGAATTGCACATGCACATAACACAAAATCACCTCGAAAAGCTGGTATCATAAAGAAGTGCCTACAAAAGATCAATCAAAAAATGATCCGCTTTGTAGCAAATAAATATGTTGGCTGTTCTCGGGAGGCCTGTAGCGATTATTTTGGGGATGTTGATGCACAGGTTATTTACAATGCTATAGATTTAGAGACTTATAATATTGAAAATAAGTGTGTCCATGAAGAAATCCAATTTATCCACGTTGGAAGATATACATATCAGAAGAATCAAGAATTCATCATTAAGGTTTTTAAGTGCATTCACAATGTTTTTCCAGAAACGAAATTATGGCTGATTGGCTTTGGCGAAGATGAAAACAAGCTGAGTATTATGATTAGTGAAAATGATCTTCTTGACTGTTGTGAATTAATACCGGGCAATTCTGTCAATATTCCGGACTATTATGCCAAGGCAGATTATATGATTTTTCCTTCGCGCTTTGAGGGCTTTGGCATTGTTCTTTTGGAAGCACAGGCAATGGGTGTTGAATGCTTTGTTTCTGAGGCTGTCCAGAAAGAAGTGGATTTGAACCTGTTGCATTATTTGTCCCTGAAAGACGAACCTCAGATATGGGCTGATTACATTATAGGACAAATTAAGAATAGGAAAGGCCAGCGGAAACAACTCTCGGTGATACGGTTGCAGGAGTATAGTATGCAAACCATTTCTCAAAAATATGAGGAGTTGTATAACACCCCAATAAGGTGACGATAAGGAGCGAAGGTTCGATTTAGCATGAAGAATCTATTAAAAAATATCATTGCGAGTATATTGCCGCAAGCAATGAACATATTATCGAACTTGATATTGCCTTCTCTGATTATCATGAAGTATGGTTCAGAGATCAATGGGCTGGTATCGACCACGAAGAGCATTATATCTTATATTAGCCTTGTTGGAGCAGGGATTGCCACAGCCGTTGTTCAGGCTTTGTATGCACCTGTTGCCAAGAAGGAGTATGAGGTTGTAAAAGGCATGTTGCATGCAGCCGGCAACATGTTTAATAAATACGGATTGATCTTCTGCGGCATTACTTTGGCAACAGCAATAATCTATCCGTTTACGATTAGCTCTGACATCGATCACATTACCATAACGCTTCTGCTGATAGTTATGAGTATGTCAGGTGCTTCGGAGTTTTTTGTCGTTGGAAGATGCAGAGCTTTGCTGTATGCCCATCGCAAGGTATATATCTGCTCGGTCATTCAAGCGGTCAGTTTGCTGGGAAGCCTTGTGTTGGCACTAGTTATGCTCCAATTGGACACAAGCATTGTCGTTGTACAGTTCTCCATTTCGTTTGTCTATGTGCTCCGGGCTTTGCTTCTGCATTGGTATGTAAACAGGCAATACCCCATCTATGCGGATTATAAACAAGTTGCACCTGATCATAACGCAGTTGCCAAGAGGGGCGATGCTTTAGTCCACCAGATTTCCGGCCTTGCTATCAATGGAAGTCAATCGGTTATTCTGACCGGTGTTGTAGGCCTGGGTGCTGCAAGCATATATTCGGTGTACAATATTGTGTTTTCGGGGCTACAGTCCATATGCTCGAATATCAGTACGGCTATTACGCCTTTTTTAGGCAGGGAGTATGCGCTAGGCGGGGAAAAACAGCTGGCAGAAAAGTTCGATCTTGTTGATCTGTTGTTCCACGTACTGGTGTCCGTTGTTTACTCTGTAGCCACCATGATGATCTTGCCATTTGTTTCCCTCTATACCCAGAATGCAGATATTGATTATCTGTATCCAGCCTTTGCATGGTTGTTTTCGATGACGTCGGCCATATATGTATTAAAGATCCCAAGCAATTCGTTAATCAATGTTGCTGGGCATTTTAAGGAGACCAAATGGAGGGCCATAGTGGAAGGCACGATCTGTATTGTCCTTGGTTTGTTGTTCACTGCCCTATGGGGAATGATTGGCGTATTGATTGGTCTGTGCGCAGCCTTGCTGTGGAGATGCATTGATACAATAATATATACGCATAAACATATTCTGTGTTGTAATAGTAGAAAAACACTATTCAGATTTGCTCGTACTGTGGCGATAATTCTATTCTGGGTTTGGGTGACGGCTACTACAACGATTTCTGCATCAAACTTTTTTGAATGGATTTTATCTTCTTTTAAGGTACTATTGGTTTCAGTTATTATGGTTTTTATTGACGTGCTATTGTTTGATAGGATGTTGGTAAAAAGATGTTTATGTTCATTTGGAATAAATAGAATTCGGTGACGAAAGGAGTTAATCACATGAACACAATCATGCAAAAAATCACAAGGTATGTGCCAGATAAGGTATATCTTCAACTTATGTACTTTAAGCATTTCAAAAAGTTCATCAATTTCTCTAATCCCAAAACATATAATGAAAAGTTACAGTGGTTGAAATTGAACGATCGCCAGGACATTTACACTACTATGGTGGACAAATATCTGGTAAAACAGTATGTTACAGATATAATTGGAGGGCAATATATTATTCCGACTTTGGGTGTTTGGAATACTGCTGAAGATATTGATTTTGATTCATTACCCGATAAATTTGTTTTAAAGTGGAATCATGACTCGGGTAGTGTAATAATTTGCAAGAATAAGCAAATGTTAGACAGGGCGGCTACAATAGAGAAATTGAATAAGAGTAAATCACATAATGGGTATTGGTATGCTCGTGAATGGCCATACAAAAATGTTAATCCTTGTATAATTGCTGAACAGTATATGGAAGATTCAAAAACATCAGAATTGCGCGACTATAAGTTCTTTTGCTTTAATGGAGTGGCAAAAGCATTATTTGTTGCTTCTGAGCGCCAGAAAAAAGGTGAGGAAGTCAAGTTTGATTTTTTTGATATGGATTTCAAGCATCTTAAATTGCGGCAAGGTCATCCAAACGCAAAGATTTGTCCAGAAAAACCAGAGACTTTCGAAGAGATGAAGTATCTTGCTGAAAAATTATCAAAAAATATACCGCAACTGCGTGTGGATTTTTACGAGGTCGATGGGCGAGTGTACTTTGGTGAATTAACTTTTTCTCATTTTGCGGGTATGGTTCCGTTTGAACCCAAGGAGTGGGATGAAACAATGGGAAGCTGGATTGCACTTCCCAATCAGAAGTGATAGTCCCATCAAAACGAATGCTGTGAGCAGATATCGGGTACTATCAACAAACCGAATTAGTTGGGCAACATTAACGGCAGCAAGCCCCAAGTGGTTTGATGAACGAATCACCTAAACACCGGGAAGGTCTGAAAACCTTCCCACATCAGCACAAGCGGTACTTTCATAACTACCGGTTCAACTCTGGAGGTGCTGACAACAGATCTGCTTATAACATAATTCATTACTCTCACAAAGGAGGTTTCACAATGTCAAACGATAAGCATACTACCCCTAATGCTTCACTGGTCATCATGGCTGCAGGCATGGGAAGTCGTTATGGGGGAAACAAACAGATTGATGGCATTGGTCCCTCTGGCGAGATTCTGATGGAGTATTCCATTCATGACGCTCTGAAAGCTGGATTCAATAAGATCGTATTTATCATCAAGCCAGAGATGGAAGCGACTCTTCGTAAGCTGTGCGGAGATCACATTGCAAAGAAAGCAGACGTAGTCTATACCTTCCAAACCTATGATTCTCTCCCATCGTTTTACACTGTTCCGAATGAGAGAACCAAGCCCTTCGGTACGGTACATGCGTTGCTGGCAGCAAAGGGTGTGGTGAATACGCCGTTTGCGATTCTCAATGCCGACGATTACTATGGTGTGGATTCCTTTAAGACGATGTATAAAGCGATCACTGAGATGCCGACTACTGGCAAAGCGTGCATGATGGGGTATCGTTTGAAAAATACAGTATCGGAAAACGGTACGGTAACACGCGGCGTATGCTAGGTTGAAAACGGTACGCTTGTAAAAGTAAAAGAGACTTATCAGATCAAACCTCTGCAAAATGGTACGATCTGGGACGTTCAGTCTGCCGAACAGCTTGACCCGGATGCATTGGTTTCCATGAACTTCTGGGGTTTTACACCGTGGATTTTCGATGTAGCTCAGGAGTATTTTGAAGCTTTCCTACATGGATTGGCGACGGATGAACTGAAAGCTGAGTGTTTGCTTCCGACGATGGTGGACGATATGATGCGCAGCGGCAGTCTGAACGTGAATGTGCTATCCACTGATTCACAGTGGTTTGGCGTAACCTATCAGGAGGACAAGTCAAAGGTGCAGGAGAGCTTGAAGAAGCTACACGAAACAGGCGTTTATCCGGCGTCGTTACGGGAGTAATCAGTTCATCAATACTTGATTGACAGAACCAGATCGCACTTGCTAAGGACATGCTTCAGAAGTTGGATGCCATGGATGCGATTGTGAAGGCTTGTGTGAAGAAGTATCAGTAAGTTGGAATAACTAATGGGGAAGGCCAGCCCAAAAGTTGTCTTCCCCACATCAGCACAAGCGGTACTTTCATCTCCGGTTCAACTCCGGAGGTGCTGTTATAACAAGAACCTCAATCACGGAGTAAACACATGACAAGAACAGACCCGGTCATTCTGGATCATTACAACAGGTGCATTGTGCAGCGTATCATAGACAAATATGATATGGAACCGCTGGAAGCCGCAAGAATGTTCTTAACTTCACAAACCCATGCAATGCTGGAAGACCCAGAGTGTGCCATGTGGGAGTTCAGCGAAAGAGCAATCTTTGACATGTGGGAAGTCGAACAAATAACAGGCGATCCTCGCAAGTCTGTCTATATCAGATGCGAGTAGATGGAACATCGCTGAGTTACATATAGTGTCACCAATAATGTCACTAATACGCCGGGATAAATGTATGCGAAAGATGGCATAGAAAATGGCAGGGATTCTGGCAGGGATTGCGTAAATGGCAAAAAACATCGAATTTATATTGCGGAAATGGCAGCGGTAAACACATCAACCCTATATATTATATAACCGAGAATACTAACCCAACAGAGGAGTACATCATATTATGACCTGCATAACCGAATTCCAATCAATCTATAACAGAGATCCCGAAGGCATCGCATTCTGCCCCTATCGGATTTGTCCAATCGGCGCGCATTCCGATCATCAGTTGGGCAAGATTACCGGCTCAGCTGTCGATCAGGGAATCCACATGGCGTATCGCCCAAAACGCTCCGGCATTGTCGAGGTTCGTTCTCTGAACTTCCCGACCCGCGCACAGTGGCATATCAACGCTGTGCCGGACAAGCCCGAACATGACTGGGCGGACTATCTGCGCGGCGCAACCTGGGCGCTGGGGAAGAGATATGCTTTAACTAAAGGCGTCTGCGGTGTGATCGAAGGCAGCTTGCCCATTGGCGGTCTGTCATCTTCTGCCTCTGTTATCATCACATTTCTATCAGCTCTGTGTAAAGCGAATGACATAAAACTCAGTGAACATGAGATGATCATGACGGCGCTTGACGCGGAGAATAACTACGTCGGTGTGAGTTGTGGTAAACTTGACCAGAGCTGCGAGGTGTATAGCAAGAAGAATCATCTGCTGTATTTGGATACCAAGGATGACAGCTATGAGCTGATCCCCCAGGCTGCGCACATGAAGCCCTATAAGATTGCCATCTTCTTCAGCGGTATTGAGCGAACTCTGGCAGGCTCCGCGTTCAATATGCGTGTGGACGAATGCCGTTCTGCTGCTTATGCGCTGAAGGCGTTGAGTGGTATGCCCTATGGTAAGTTCAACGAGACAAATCTTCGTGATGTGCCGGTTGAGGTGTACGAGGAGTACAAGAACAGACTTCCGGAAACGTGGAGAAGACGAGCTGAGCACTGGTACACCGAGTTTGATAGAGTTCAGCGTGGTGCAGAAGCGTGGCGTAAAGGTGATATTGAGGAGTACGGCAGACTTTCCTTTGAGAGCGGTAAATCCTCTATCTACAATTGGGAGACCGGGTCGCCCGAGCTGAAGACGCTGTATGAGATCATGACGCAGACCGACGGTATCTACGGTGGAAGATTTAGTGGTGCAGGCTTCAAGGGCTGCTGTATGGCGCTGATTGACCCCGCATATGAAGAAAGTATCACCGAAAAGGTAACAAAAGAATACCTTAAAGCTTTCCCGAACCTTGAAGGAAAATATTCTGTACATATCTGCAACAGTGCTGACGGTGTAGATCTTCAGTAAAGGAGAATAAAGATGAAATGTTTGATTTTAGCGGCAGGTTATGCCACAAGACTGTATCCGTTAACTGAAAATTACCCCAAACCTCTTCTTGCAGTAGGGGACAAGACCATCCTGGACTGGCTGGTGGATGATATTGATGGAGCCGGTCTGGTGGATGAGTATGTGGTAATCTCCAACCATAAGTATGCCCATCACTTTGACAAGTGGGCGGCAACAAAATCTCAGAAGATCACAGTCGTGGACGATGGAACCGATACAAACGAAACAAGACTTGGCGCAGTCAAGGATATCCAGTTTGCCATTGACCAGCTCGGTCTCGATGACGATATGCTGGTGATTGCCGGGGACAACGTCCTCGATTTCAGTCTGATAAAGTTCATGACATACGCTAAAGAAAAGAATACCTCCTGCATCATGCGATACTATGAAGCAAATGAGCAGAAGCTGACCAAGTGCGGTGTGGTTACCATTGATGAGAATGACAAGATTCTCGATATGATCGAAAAGCCCGCCCAGCCCAAGTCTCACTGGTGCTGCCCGCCGTTCTACTACTATACAAAGGCTGATGCTAAACTCGTCCAGAAAGGCATAGACAGTGGTTGTGGCACGGATGCCCCCGGTAGTTATATTGCTTGGCTCTGTACACAAACAGCAGTACACGCTATGGAAATGCCCGGAAAACGCTATGACATCGGCAATCTGGAAAGCTATGAAAAGGTGAAGGCCGAATATAAAGGCATCACGAAATAAGGAGAAGAAACAATGCTGACTCCCAACATAAATCTGACCAATAAAACCATTCTCGTCACCGGTGCGGCCGGGTTCATCGGCTCCAATCTGGTGATGGAACTACTGAAAACCGTAACCCCTGTGACCATCGTGGGTCTGGACAATGTCAATGACTACTACGATGTGTCCATCAAGGAATACCGCCTTGCCGAGATCGATAAGCTGGCAGCGAACTGCCCGGATTCCAGGTGGATCTTTGTAAAAGGCAACATCGCAGATCGTCCGACCATCGATGATCTGTTCCATACTTACCACTTCGATGTGGTAGTGAACCTTGCCGCACAGGCAGGTGTTCGTTATTCCATCACCAATCCTGACGTGTACATCGAAGCGAACATCATCGGTTTCTATAACATCCTGGAAGCCTGCCGTGCAACCATGAATAGTGACCATCCGGTGGAACATCTGGTGTATGCAAGTTCTTCCTCTGTCTACGGTACGAACAAGAAGGTACCCTACAGCACGGATGATAAGGTGGATAACCCGGTATCTCTCTATGCCGCTACCAAAAAGTCCAACGAACTGATGGCTCACGCTTATTCCAAGCTCTACAACATCCCGTCCACTGGCCTTCGTTTCTTTACGGTCTACGGCCCCGCAGGACGTCCCGATAATATATTTCAATCTTGTGATTGGTCCGAAAAACAGACGGCGTGAAAAGACGCCATTTTTTATGCTTTTCTGCGGTGAAAGTGAAGGCGAAACGGGCTATATATAGAGATTAACGTATTTTTGCATATTTTAGAATATGCATAGAAGCTGATGCACAAAAGCTAACCACCCGTTTGACGGTGATTAGCTTTTGTTATATAAAAACAGAGCCTGTTACAGCTCTGTTTGTTTGAATGCGGCAACTGCAATTTGCTTGGAAATCATATTGTTCTGTTCATGGTGGCGTTGCTGGGTTATCTCTGTCGGATGGATATAGCCCAATGTGGTGATGGAATTTTTGTGGCCGCCCTGCTCGCCGATCTCGGCAATGCTGGAGCCATTGGCATAAAGCATGGACATATCGGTGTGGCGGAGAAGGTGGATGGAGGCATCCGGTCGGCCGATGGCGATGCAGCATTTTTTGAAATGATCCCGGATGGCACCATAGCGATGGGGAGTTCCAAAGTCTGTTGTGAAGCAAAAGCCGCTGTCTACCCAAGCAGGGCCAGCCTTTACCTTCTGCAAAAGCTGACGCTTTTTCGCTTGCTGCAGATAGGAAAGGACGACATCTGCCACATAGATGGTTCTGGGTTCGTTGCCTTTCGTGCTGTTTTGGATGCCTACGGGGATGTTCAGTAGCTTGCTTCCCCTGGTGACAGAGGAACGGATTGTGATGGAGCGTGAAGCGAAATTGATGTCAGACCATCGCAGGGTAATTGCCTCTCCAACGCGCAATGTGCAGTAAAAGCAAACCAGATAAAACAGATCCAATCCACCTGGTTTTGAAACGGTGAAAAGATTTCGCAGTTCTGAAATGGTGAAGGGAACGATCTCCTTTTTTCGCTTGTTCGCTGGCAGCCACAGATGGGTGCAGGGATTGTAACGGATGTCCCCACGAGCAAAGTGGACATCAAGGCAACGCCTGAGGATGCTGGCACAGGCACAGACGACTGTACCGGAATAGCGGTCATCCAGGCGGTATATCAATTCCTGGGCTGCCTCGTGGCTAAACTGCTGGAGTTTAATGTCCTCGATCAGAGGCCCCATGACTTGATTGATGCGGTAGTATTCGGTTTCGTACGAAGCTGCTTTGCAGTGCTTGTAGTGCAGCTTTAGCCAGTCGTTGAGACATTGCAGAAGGGTAATGTCGAGGCGATTTGTCAGGTCAGAATGATAGTGAACGTTGAACAGGGCGTAGACTCGATATTTCACGATTTCAACAGAGGTTCCGGTAATATTCTTCTGCTTGGGTGAACCATTGGGCTTACGGCCAATGGTCACGGAACACCTGTATCGGTGGGGGATCGGCTCGTGGGTCACATCATCGACCTGTTGGTAAACATTGAAGATTCTCCCATTGCAAATGAAGGTATCTGACATGACATACACGAAAAATCACCTCCTTTCCATGGGTATTTCGATGGCGATGGCATTTTCGCTGGTCTGCATCTCTGAATGCTTTTTGAGTGCTGAATCAAGATGCAGAAGATAGTCAGGCGACTTCATGCCTAACTGAGATTGAAGATCAAAGACATTCACATTAGCCATCAGGCAGCGCAGGGTGTAGTTGTGTCGCATGGTATCAAACGAAAAGCTTTCCAGGGAGGCGCGGGCGGCAATGGCATGATATTCCCGCTGGAGAAGATGGTAACTGGGTCGGTTATTGAAGTCGGAAAGGAAAATGTATGGCTCAACCTCGCCATAGGCTTCCTGGGCGATATGATACAGCTCGAGCTGCCTTGCGAGAAGCTCTCCCGCAACGTTTGAAAGGTAAATCGTGCGGGGAACCTTTGGTACGCCATAGGTAAGCTTCTGCCCTTTATGGGGAAGTGATACGGTTCGCTGGATGGTAAGCGTCAGCGCAGCTGAGTCGAAGTCGCCTTCCTGAATACCAAGGATTTCAGGAAGAACCAGCCCGGTCGTCAGTCCAAAGGCAAACACATAGGGGAAGCGCGTTTCGCTGATGGCGGAGCCAATCAGAGACAGCTGCTCGTCTGTA
This sequence comes from Clostridia bacterium, assembly GCA_017936765.1. Classification (GTDB taxonomy): domain Bacteria; phylum Bacillota; class Clostridia; order Christensenellales; family Aristaeellaceae; genus UBA11524. The sequence goes on along the minus strand of JAGBEX010000014.1, from coordinate 535,105 downwards.
TAGATGGTAAGATCGTATGCGGGTCGATAGGACACAGAGGGCAGGTGGAGAAAAGGAGAAGACGAGATCAGGTCATGCATGATGGCATAGTCACAGATGCGACAGATCATGTGATCGGTGCGATAGAGGAAAAAATGATTCCGGCCACATTTCTTGACATGATCACGTGTCTGAAGAATATGGGTGGAGGCAAGATCGCGAAGCTTGACAGAACCAATGACCGGGATAACATGCTTTCTGAATTCGGAACGGAGATTGCTGCGGTAGACCTTTGAGAAGTTGTTATACGGATCGGAGAAGAACACATCGCACAGCTCCGAGAACGTGTTGTGGCAGGTAAGGTCGGAACAGTAGTTTGAATAGTTGAGCATGATGTCACCTCATTTCACGGATGGGAAAATGGTCAGTGGCAGGTAGTCCGAGGGGAAAGAGCTTAAGCTGTTAACACGGCGTGTTCTCATGGTGTCCGGCGTTATCACACGAGCCAGCGGTGCCGGGTTGGTTGCAATGTATCCAAGCTCATACGCAAGTTTGAAGTAGATGTGTACGGCGGCGTAAGCACCGAAGATGGTGTTATGCGCATAGCCGTTTTGCTGCATGATGTCGTACAGCTGGTTGATGTCGGCGGGAGATGTGGAGCCAATGTCTTCATCACCAAAAAGGGGAAGAAGGTGGCAGCGAATGAGGCTGAGCCTTGGAAGGGTCGTTCCGGGAACGGGGTGACGAAGAATATGCTGCTTGTAGATCTCGAAAAATTCATTGTTGGTCATGGTAGGGTACTCCTTTCTTTGGTTACGTTGCGAAAAACTATATCGGGTTATTTGGGTGAGTTGGGATATTTATGATATCAGGGACATCTTGATATTATCACCTCCGCTGAGCAATGTCAATAGCAAATTTCACAAATATCACAAAATTTTTGGAAAATTCTTTACAACACAGAAACGGTGCGGTATAATAGAGCCTGAGGAGGTGTGCTTCAATGGCGTATCTGGATTCGTTTATTCTGGTCAGCGAACAGGAAAGACCTTTTATCACGCTGCGGGAGAGGTCAATAACCTTTTCAAAATCAGCGATTGAGCAACTGAACTATAGCCCATATGTTCATATGTACATCGATCCCAAAGGGCGCAGAGTGGCGTTTCAGGAAGCAGAACAGGACGAAAGTGCCATTCCGTTTTACAAGGAGCCCAAGGAAGGCAGATCTGTTCTGGTTCGGATCTCCGACAAGAAAAAGACAAAGCTGCTGTTGGATATTGCTAAAGTGGACGGCTCGGACAAGGGCGTTCGCTTCTATGGCGAATGTGTGCCGGAGGAGAAGCTGATCGGGTTTGATCTTGCTCATCCGGCGGAATGATACAATATCACAGATATCACGAATATAGCGGCGCTTGTTTGCGAGGATAAAGTAGTAACGCTTACATCAGAAGCGTAAATGATACCTTTGAATATCTGGGGCAATAGCTTTGAACTGGCTTCCGGCGAGAGGATATTGTCGCGGGTTGTCAGAGTGCCGGAATGAAAAGACTGGCTGATAGGCACCTGCCTGGATGATCAGGACACATTCATGTGGCTTTGGGATATGATTGACATTCCACATGGGTAAGGGAAAAGGCGGAAATGCTTAGATCCAACCATATTGAATGCATAAGAAAAAATTGTGACAGGACAAGGATAAGAAGGAAATATGTATGCGTCTGTTCAAAAAACAAAAAGCTGGAGATGTGAATTCTCTTCCTGAAATTGATACGCTGGTGATCATCGGAAATGGGTTTGATGCATGGCAAGGCTTAAATACAAGCTACGCATCATTTCGGAAGTATTACCAGGCTCACCGGGAAGAGATTATGAAGCGATTTCACATCAAAATGAAGGAGATTGAAGAGTATTATCAGGGAAAATTGGTGCAAAAGATACGGATAAGCGATGTGGAGATTGTTTATGGTGATCCATTTCAACCTCAGGAATTAGATCTGGCGTTTTGGCACAGATTTGAAGATTCCTTAAGTAAGATAGACGCAGAAGCATTAAATTTATATTTTGGCAAAGAGAAGCATGATCTCAAAGAAATGAGAAAATGTATCCGAAATGCGAAAAGGATACTGACAGAGGCTTTTTGCGATTGGATTCAATCACAGCCGATTGAGGAAAAGCAGGGAATGGTAAACGGAAAACCATTCCGCTTTGGTGAACATTGTGCATTCATTAATTTCAACTATACGGATACGCTTGGAAAACGATTCGATGTAGATGAAAAAAAGGTCATACATATTCATGGGGAAGCATCAGATCGAAAATCTATCATTGTGGGTCATTCGACTCATCCGCAAGAGCCGGAGTACATGCTCTATCAGCTGGGCGGGCGTTTTCGGGGCTTGTACCTTGTGGATGAGTTGTTATATGAAACAGATAAGCATGTAGAAGACAATATTCAGTATCTCTGTGCAGATTTAGCGTTAAGAGGTATTCTCAATACAAAAATAAAGAATATCTATGTATTAGGACACTCGTTTGGAACTGCGGATGTGTTGTATTTTGATTTTTTGAAACGTGCAACTTCAGTAACTGATCCCGATGAGGAAGAACAGGCTGAGCATGAGGAAGAACGAGATCCGTTGGATGAACTGGCAGCTCGGTTGGAATATACGATCCAGACAGTTGGTTATAACCGCGAAGGTACCACAGAATTGGAGGGGTGTCGGGAAGCAATTATCAGAAGACAGCAGCAGGAACAGAGTGCAAGGAATACACATTTTGAGAATGCTTTCAGAAAGCTACTGAAAAGGTTCCCAAGGGAGGACGGAGAAATAATTCAACTGACTGAAAGAACGGAAGATGCCGTTTGGCATATTTCGTATTACAGCGATCAAGACAAAAAGCGGATCGATGCTGTTATGAAAATGTTGGGTGTGAAAACCTTCAATTTGTACCCGAGCATTGATGAGTGTTTACTGACGATGTGCGAAGAGTGAATTGCACAATTTCTATAATATTTTATTGAAGATGTGCACATAATCCGTTACCTTTTCAGCGAACTTCCGTATTTCTTCCGAATTGATTTATGCATAAGAATGGTGTGATAAGTGCACTCTTGGCTTGAAAGATGGGTGTAGTGTTAATGTTCTATAAAAAGGAATTCATGATGAATCCCCATGGAAGTATTTTCCTGAACAACCCGGCTCCGGCGATTGCCTATGTGGAAAAGAAGATAGATGCACTTTTCAAAACAAGAGCAGATCATGAAGCGCAACGGTATGTGAAGTGTCAGATTTTCTCTGAGTTTAAAGCTATCTATGAATATGATCTTGAAAACGCCATATTTCCAGAACCCTTTGGAACCTTTGCGTCAGAGGAGGCCAAAGTTGAGTTTGATAAGCAAAAAATGCTTTATGAAGATTTTCAACTGTACCTTGGCAACATCTTTGTGAATTATCATAACCAACTGGCAAAGGCCAATATTTTTCCAACAATTGAAGCATTTCCGTTTGTGATCGATTATAATGAGCTGTTTGATACAGCTATAGCAGAGTACATAAGGGTCTTGTTCCGCATTCCTCACCCAGTGCAGATACGAAGGAAGGATGAAGCTGACCTTGTGTATTCTGCGGTGGAATACGAGGGAAAGAAGTTGAATCTTCCGACAGGCGGTGGTCATCGACAGCCCCATGCTTGTGCTGCCTCGTTTATCTTACCATCTCTGATAGAACATAGTCTTCTGATATATTTGGAGAATACGGTGATAGCACAGTGGTTGAATGGCATGGTGGGGAAAAGTCTTGATCCTGATGAGGATATCTTATATCGGAGATTCCTATGCATGAAAAAAGTAGGACATGGTGTTATGGAAGGGGATAGAAAGCGCGCCATGGAAAGGATCTGGAATATGGGTGTTAAGTATGATGCTTTTTCTAATGATCGCTCAATGAAAGAGATGCTTTGTGGGCGGGATAGTAATCATAATACGCTTGGTGCCATTTTGAAATCTGCATATGCCAGATCATGTATTAGGCCAGAGTATCTTCAAATCTTAGACTATATGTTTGATAAGAAAATGCTGAACTTACGGAACAACATTGCGCATGGAATTAGCACAACCTTTGATTATTTGTCACTAGGCTTCGTTGGCGTGATGGTACAGATGATCTGGGATATTGGTGCAAATGACGTTATTATGGGGTATGAGTTTAGATAACAGTTCAAGGACTTATTACGAGGCGATCCATTTGAAAAACAGATTCAAAAATAACTTATATACGCTTGAGGACATCAAGTACATCAACGGGCATCATCGGTACGTTCAGAATGACGACGGCACCCTGTTTTCTGGCGCATATAGAACGAAGATCAAACCGGAGGATTTGCCGGAGTGGTATATGTACGGCCGATATTACAAACGGCGCGGATATATGTCCACCAAGGGCATAACCGATCTGGTGTATATCCCCAGCCTTTACAGCAATCATTTTCTGAAAGATGACTGCCTGCTGATTGCCTACGGCGTGAAGATCAACGAGAAAGAGAACGCATCTACTGAGTTTTCCCTGGACAAATATGCGGGTTGGGACGAGCGGGTATGGGGCTTCGACATTGTTACCATCCTGATCGGTGCCAGGAAGTATTCCGGATATGCTATTGAGCCTTTCATTGAGAAGCTGAAGTGGAAGAAGGAATATATGCAAACCCAGTTTCCGGACGAGTTTGGTGGCGATCAATGGGAGATGGATGTTGACCTGCTGTTCGTGGAAGCATTGAGCTGTCCGGAATAAATATCTACGCCGGAACGATATTCCCACGGCTGAACGAGCATCATTGGATGAATATGCACCAATCAAGAAATGAACAATCACAATGAAAACATAAACAATAGGTTTCGTATACAGGACAAAAATGTTGCTGAGAATGGTGCTTGCGAAAGTCCAAAAGAAAGGGTTACATGCAATCGAAGAGCAACCGAATAAGTATGCATCCGCGCCGGCATGGAAAGTTGTTCCAGCAGTTTCGAGGATGACTTTTGTCCATTCAAACCATTTCTGGATAGATATGCGGAATGTGCAGCAGCTTCTGAGATCGTGACAGTGCAATCAAACAGATAAAAAGCCCTCCTATATTAGATTTTTCCGCGTTTACGGATGCATCCAGTGTAGGAGGGCTTTCGTGTTCTTTGAAATTTATGGAGCGGCGAACTTTGTGCAGTTTTCTGTGCGGTGACAGTATCTGTTAATTTCACGTCTGTCAGGTGTCCTTTGCCTGCAAAGGTTCGGCGAGTGCCAGTTTTTTGATCCATTTGTTTCCTCGAAGTCGAAATGTGCACCAGATGGTTTTGACGATGTAGTCGATCTTCATAAACAGGTAGATCCAGAAAGGACTCATATGCCACACAAAGGCTGACAGATACCCCAGAGGGATAGATAGCAGCCACATGAAGGAAATGTCCGCAGCAACAAGGAATTGAGTGTCTCCACCACCTCGAAGTACGCCCTTAGTCAGCATGGATTGTGTTCCTTGGAACACTACCATAATTGCTACGGATTCCATGAGGCGGAAAGCAATCTCGCGAGTCTCTTCAGTGATATTATAGGCCCCAATGATGGTAGGGGACAAGAGCAAAATGAGCCCGCTGGCAAAGAGCCCCAGTAGTACACTCAACCACAGAAAGGTAAATCCCTGCTGGTGGGCCTTTTCTGCGTCCCCCTCGCCAAGCGTATTGCCGGTCATGATACTGCCTGAATTGGCAAACCCTTGGTTCATAACCGTGGAGAGACGAACTGTCATGGAAACGATGGAGTTAGCGGCCACAAAAGAAGCACTCATATGACCGATGATCATGGAAACCATGGAGTTGCCCAAACCTAACAGAAAGTCAGACAGAATTACCGGTGCACTGTAATGGACATATCGGGAAAGATATTCTCTGCATGGCTCCGTCAGATGATGTACCCGAAGCCCTATCTTTTTGTCCTTGCAGAATAAATAATAGAGCAAGATGACTGTTTCGATGGCACGTGCAATAACTGTGGCCCAGGCAGCACCGCGAATCTGCAGCTCAGGGAGACCGAGCTTGCCGAAAATGAGCACCCAGTTGAAAAAAAGATTTGTAAAGAAAGAAACGATTGAAATGATCAACGGCAGTTTGACCTCACGAACCGAACGAAGCACGATGATCAGTGTCTGTGACAGACCTGCCAGAATGAACGTTGGCGAAACAATGCGAAGATATATCACGCCAGCTTGGATCACCACCGGGTCCGATGTATACCAATGCATAATTGTTTCAGGAATGGAGATGGACATGAGAAAGAAAATCATTGCAAAGATCATACTGATTCGAATCATCAGTACAGTAATCTTGCGAACTGCGTCCTGATTGTTTGAGCCCCAGTATTGTGCGGTCAGCACTGCGGCACCGCCACCGATGCCCATGCATAGAATCTGATAGATGCCTACGAAACTATTTGCCAATGAAGAACCGGAAAGCTGGATTTCACCGTATTTACCCAGCATGATCGTGTCGAGCATATTTACCATGATCGTGATCATGTTCTGGAGAACTACCGGTGCAGCAAGAATGACAGTTGTTTTATAGAATTGCTTGTCCTGGACAAAGAATCTGCTCATGCTCAGCCTCCTCAGCCGTCTGCTTCTCTCTCCAGACGGGCAAGCTCAAATTTCATCAGTTCATCCGGCGGACCATCAAGAGATGTCACCTGGTCTGCAAAATACATCACGTGTTGATTCTCCGTGGTACAGGGGAGCCAATAGGGCTGCGCATTTTTACCGTTGGGATTGCCTGTGGCAGCAAAGCTGGTCCAGCTGTCGCACATCCTTCGTGCCAGATCATAGTGCTTACCAACAAACGGCCGCCAACAGTTGGCAAGCGTTTCAAATACAAACCACAAATCAGAAGAATGGAACGAACCTGCGTCATCTCCCGGAATCTCCGGATTGAAACGATAAAGATAAACCGGCTTCCGACCATGCTCAAGCCACTTTTTTGCCACATAGGCATTGCCTATTTCAAACGTGCTGAAAGCAGCCGATTCGTAGTAGTGCAACAAGGAGACGGCGTTCTGAATGCCGGACAAAGCCCAAAAGGTACTGAAGTCTTTTCCATAGAACTTCTGCGCATGAGCTTTAAATTCTTCTGCATTTGTGCCCATACGAAAACCATCCGGGTCGCGCAGGGTGCTGCCCATCAGCAGTTCCACATTGTGGGAGCGACCGGAAGCGACTGCAGTTAGAGGAGCTTCAGGCAGATAGTTTCCGTCGATGACGGGTCCCCATCGATGCCCGGTAAAGGTCAGAGTTTTGTCTCGAAGAACTTTTGCTGGGAGCATCCTGGCTTCATTGATGGATGAAACACCTAGATGCTGAAGAAAACGAACGCCTTTTTCCTCTGCTTCGAGCAGATTGGGATAGCGCGTGATACCGCCACCCATTCCGGCGCTTTGGAGGATGGCGCGATGAAACAAGCCACGATCGGAAGGTGCTGTCATATGCATCCAAACGCAGCGGCCGCCTGCGGACTGTCCAAATAGTGTCACCTTGTCAGGATCGCCGCCAAAGCTATGAATGTTGCGCTTTACCCATTGTAGTCCAGCACTTTGATCCAGCAGACCAAAATTGGTGCCGCATTCCCCCTGTGAACGGCCTTCGCGCGTCAGATCGGGGTGAGCGAGAAAACCAAAGGAATTCAGACGATAATTGATGGATACGAATACAATGCCACGACGGGCAATCCTGGTGCCATCGAATTCTGGCTCGGAGGTATAGCCAACGCTCATGCCTCCACCAAATATCCAGACCATAACAGGAAGTTTCTCATCGGCACTTTTGGCGGGTGTCCATACATTCAGGTATAGACAGTCTTCACTCATAGGCACATCGGGTGCCACATAAAACTCTTTTGTGTAGAATGCGTTTTCATCTTTAGGTTCTTCTTGCATGGAAGGGGGACCAAAGTTGTCACACATCCGAACACCTGACCAGTTTTGTGCAGGTTGGGGAGCCCGCCAGCGCAATTCACCTACAGGCGGCTGCGCGAAAGGAATGCCCCTAAAGACTGTTACCTTGGGATCTGCTGCGGCTACACCGCGAACGGCGCCGTTTTCTGTGATTGTTTGTCTGAGCATCCGTTCCACTCCTCCATTCTGTTGATAGAAGTCGGAGCCTGTCGGGGGAGAACCCCCGACAGGCTCTGTTGGTTGATCCAAATATCTAGGTCAAGATAGATTACTTGTTCATCACAGCCAGCCAGGCATCCAATTGTGCTTGCTTTTCCTCGATGATATCGTCTACGCCGTTGTTTTTAAGCTCCTGCAAGAACTGCTGCACCATCGCGTCATCGCCCATGCCGAGCATCAGGGTTCCCAAGTACTTATCGCAAATGTTATTGCAGCCGGAGATTTGGTCTTCTACTTCAACGGTGTTGAAGCTAAAGCCGAACGCAGGACTCTTTTTGCAGGTCTCATTGCTTTCCTTGTATAGTTCATATGTGGAGGGCAGGGTAGGAGCATTAGGGGCAGCAGCCCAGCTGTTGGGCATGAAACCGGGAGGTGAAGCCCAACCGACGTTGGTCATGGTTACGCCTTCGGGATACACAAAGTTCCCTTCAGGCTGCATTACGTAGTGCTTGCCTTCAATACCGTTGATGATCAGATTGGCTACATCAGGATCGGAGTAGAGCAGGTTCAGTAGCTGAGCGGCTTCGGCCTTGTGCTGGCTCTTTTCAGAGATACACCAGGTAAAGCCGGCTGCAATGGTGGTGGTGGCCCAGGGATCGCTTTCGGGCGTAACGCAGCCAAGCGTAAAATTGTAGCTGTTGCTACTGGAGAGCATCACAAATTCGGGAGACACATCGTCAGAGAAGGTGCCGAAGGATACTTCCTCGCCAAACAATGCCTGCGTTGCGTTCTGGCCGTTGATGGCATCCTTCACGAAGAAGCCATTTTCAGCCCAGACTTTCGCCATCTCCAGATCCTTCTTGAACAGATCTGTCTCGTAGTAGTTCACTACGGTAGGTGTGGCGTTATCTTCCAGGATGATGCAGGCGTAGTAGTTGTCACTGCCGAGGGTATCCATGTTGGGCCAGAACCATTTGCCGCCGAATCCTGTGGAAATCATGGCTTTGTCAGGATACGCGGCTTTGACCTTCAGCATTTCTTGTGTCAGACTGTCATAGTCATGCACATTCTCTGCAACAAAGCCGGCAGCATCAGCCCAATCCTTATTATAGCGGAAACAGTTGCGCTTGCTGATGGTCTTTACGGCAGGGGTGCCGTACACCTTACCATCTACCATTACGGTGCTGATGTATGGGTTGATGACCTCAAGCGTTTCTTTGCCGTACTCTGCAAGAAGGTCATCCAGGCAGGCAATGGCTTCAGAGTCAGCACCAGCAGCAAGGGACATGGTTCCGAACATATTGAACAGGTCAACACTGCCGTCAGCCAAGCTGATTTTGACTAACTGGCCGTAGTTGCCATAGTCGAAGGGTACAATTTCAACGTTGAAATTGTATCCTTTCTCGGACAGCATATCGTTCAGCTTGGCTTCAATGTCCGCGCGATCGCGTAAATCGCTGAAAACGATGCAGGTGTTCATCCTGACGGTCACTTTTTCATCGGCCTGTGACACAGACACGATGGAAAAGACCATCATTAGGGTCAGAAGAAGTGCGAGCCATTTTTTCATGATGGGATCCTCCTTTTGAATTTATAACATTTTCCCTTGGGAAAACTGTTACGGTAGATATTCCGGAGATCATTCCGGACTGCTGAGCACTACGGCCCACACCTTATTGTCCAGGCCGTGATCACCTTGTCTGATGCGCTCAATGATTTCTGGCGTTGGGGGTGTATCCTTTGGAAAACAGACGCGAGCATTAGAATCAATGGGATTGGGAAGAGGAATGCCGGTTTCAAAATCGGCAAGCTCTGCTGTGTGAATGGCTTTATCGATGAAGGCGTGATTGAAAGGTTCAATGTAGTGTCCGCTGAGAATGTCTGTGAAGGGTAGATGCTGCAGGCGTTTTAGACCTTCGATGTAGGCTTTGCGTCCGGAAGAACCGGGCCCGAAGCACAGGGTGCAGGCAAATACTGCATCGCCTGTATAGAGAATCTTTTCCTCTTCCAGATAGAAGGCACGTCCGCCACGAGAGTGACCTGGAATAGCAAACACTTTCAATGTACGGCCGCCAAGATCGAAGACCTCGCCATCTTCACAGGGAACCATTTCGCCCGGACCACGGTGAAGAAACTCATGCGTATCCATCCCAACAACTGAGTCCGGTCCAAGGCTGTGGATTCTGTTTTCCATCAGATGCTCACGGAAGGAAGAATATTCAGCGTGCTTTGCTGCTTCAATGTCCTCTGAACCCATGTGTACTGGGATGCCAAATTGTGCATTGCCACCGATATGATCAATGTGGCTGTGGGTATTGAACAGAATAAGCGGCTTGTCCGTTAGTGCTCGAACTGCTGCAGGCAGATCGCCAAAGCCCAGGCCGCAGTCGATCACGGCGGCATATTCGTTTCCGATGATCAGCTCGGTATTGCAGTATTTTCGATCCACCAGGATGCGGTATACACCCTCAGCTACCTTCAGGTAGCTGAAATAGGAATCGAGTATGACTTGCTGATTCAAAGCCAGGTTCACCCCTTAACACCTCCAATTGTAATTCCTTTAATGAACCCCTTTTGGAAGAACGGATAGACGGCCAGCATGGGGAGAATGGCAAACACGGATATTGCCATGCGTGCGCCTACACTGGGAATGTCCATACCTTGAGCAAACATATCGTTGGCAGTGCTGTTTTTTAATGCATCGGCCGAAGACTGAATGCGATTGAGCAAATTCTGAATGGTGAACAAATCGGTGCGCCGGACCAAATAGTACAAACCGTTTTGCCAGTCGTTCCAGTAAGCTAATCCTGTCATGAAGCCGATGGTCGCAAGGATTGGCAGGGACATCGGGAGAACGATGCTGAAGAAAATGCGGTATTGTGACGCACCGTCAATTTCAGCAGCGTCCAGGATGTCCAATGGAATATTGGTGGTCAGGTATGTGCGAACAAGAATCACCGAAAAACCACTCATGAGGAGGCCGGGAACAATCAGTGCCCACAACGTATCCTTGATATGGAACGTCTGTGAGTAGACCATGTAGGTTGGAATCAAACCGCCGTTGAAAAGCATGGTGAAGAAAATGGCAAAGGAAAAGAAATTACGGCCGGGCAAATCGCGCTTGGATAGTGGGTAAGCCAGAAGTGTCGTAATGGTCACGCTGGTTACGGTACCGATGATTGTAACCAGGAAGGAAAGCAGGTAAGAACGAAACAGCCGATCTTTAGAGGCTAACAGATAGCGATATGCATCCAGGCTGAACTCCGAGGGAAAAAGCGAGTAGCCGTAGGTATACAGGGCTTTTTCCGAGGTAAAGGACGAGGTGACGACCAGAAGTAACGGAACGATGCAGAACAGAGAGAGCAAGATCATCACGATCAGTGCAGTTCGTTCAAGACCTTTGCTTCGCACAAGTCATACCCCCCTCAGAACAACGCACTTTCTGCTTCCAACTTGCGGACAACGGTGTTGGCGGCAAGTACGCAGATGAAACCGGCGAAAGACTGGATGAAACCTGCGGCTGAGGCGCGACCCAAATTGCTGTCACCCATCAGTCCTTTGTACACATAGGTGTCAATGGTACTGGTCGTGTTGTAGAGCATACCAGAATTCATGGGTACTTGGTAGAACAGCCCAAAGTCGGAATAGAAAATATGGCCGATGGAAAAAAGCGTTAAGGTGATGATGACGTGCTTGAGCAACGGCAAAGTGATTTTGAAGATACACTGGAACTTGTTTGCACCATCTACCAAGGCAGCCTCATACAACGAGGCATCAAAGCCAACGATGGTGGCATAGTACACAATGCTGCTGTATCCAAAAGATTTCCACAGATTGACAATGGTCAGAATGTAAGGCCAATGCTGCTCTTCTGTATACCAGGAAATTGGCTGCAATCCAAGGGGCTTCAGGATAGAACCATTGATCATGCCGTATTCGCCTCCGAAGAGTGCATAGACGATATAGGCGATGATAACATAGCTCATCAGATGGGGAATCAGGATAATGGTTTGGAAGGTCTGTTGGAGCTTTTTCTTGTGTAGTTCATTGAGCAGAATGGCGACAGTGATGGATAAGAGTGTACCAAGCACAATGAAGGCCACATTGTACAAGATCGTGTTGCGAAGCAACAAGGCCAGATCCTGACTGTTGACTAAAAAGGTGAAATTCTTGAGGCCAACCCATGGGCTTCCCCAAATGCCTTTGTTGTACTTGAATTTCTTGAACGCGATCATCAGGCCCGGCATGGGCAGATAATTGTTGATGATCAAGTAGGTGAGACCTGGAATCATCATTAGATAAAGCGGCATAAACCGTTTGATTTTCCTGGTTTTTTTGGAAGACAAAGTAGGATTGAACGTCATTTTTTTCATCTCCGTAATCCTATGAATAGTCAGGCTGTTATGCCAGACCATGAGCCTTTGCAAAGGCATCAAGCAAGACCTCCATGATCGGCGTGGGTTGATCCTTCTGTGCAGCGGCTGTTTCACCAAACTCCATGCAGACTGGATTTTTACGTGTCAGCCGCGGCCAGGACGGTAGAGGTTCACCGTCTGTACCGATGCCGTTGGGGTTTCCGCTACGCATGAAGTTTACCCAGTAGTCACACATCTGGCGTGAAAGGTCATAATGCTTACCGCGAAAAACGCGCCAGCACTTTGCAAGGTTTTCAAAATAAAACCAGATATCCGAGGAATGGAAACAGCCGGGATGGTCCCAACCTGGAATTGGCGCAGAGAAACGGGCTTTCCATACTGGCTCCTGGTCTCCAAGTGCTCTACTGATGGCATGAGCAGCCAAGTCGATGCCGGAAAGAGTGCCGTTTTTTCGAATCGCATCCTCATCCGAGGCATCACCATAGGCTTCCATAAATTGATCAGCATTTACACCGGGAAGACTTTCTGCCAGACTGCGAAGTTCCTGCGCGTTGTGCACACCACGGGGAGACATGATCATTTCAATGTCGGTGGAACTCATGAACAGCGGACAGGGTACACGATCTTTTTTGAGGAACCACTCATTGGCCGGGCAAGTCATGAAAACACCATCGATGACTGCATCAAAGAAATGCGGCGGCATCTCCAAGGCAGCTTTGAGGATCGTATCTCCATCAATGGTGCGAGCCTCGTCGATGGTCTTTACGCCCAGCTTTTCCAGGAAAACAATACCGTGATCTTCCCCCATTTTCAGATCGGAACGGAAGAAACTGCCATCAGAATAGGCAGGAAAAAAGATTGCGCTTTCCAGGATTGCTTTGTTGAACAGACCTTTGTTGACGGGATTTCCCAACTGGGCGCATACACTCATGCCGCCAGATGATTGCCCGCCAATGGTGATGTTGTCGGGATTGCCACCGAATGCTGCGATGTTCCGCTTGACCCATTGGGTTGCAAATTGCTGGTCCAGGAACCCGAAATTAGCTGGAGCAGAAGGATCGGCTGCTGTTAGATCTGGGTGTGACAGAAAACCAAAGACATTCAGACGATAACTGACGGTTACAACAACAACGCCGCGGCGAGCAATGCGTTCTCCGTCAAATTCCATCTCTGCGGTGTTGCCGACTTGTAGCCCGCCGCCGAAATACCATACAAATACAGGCAAATGTCCAGGTTCCTGAATAGGCATATCATCCGTTTCACGATACTGCTCTGCATTGCCTACTGCATAGCCGTCTGCTGGTGCCCAGATGTTCAAATACAGGCAGTCTTCGCTCATGGGAAGGTCAAAATCAACCGCCCATTCACGGGACCAGAAATTTTCGCGACCAGGTTTTCCTTTATCCTGCATGGCAATTGGGCCAAAATCGAAGGCCTTGAGTTCTCCCTCCCAGTCTGCACAGGGCTGCGGTGCACGCCAGCGCAGATCTCCTACTGGTGGTGCGGCGAAGGGAATTCCCTTGAATGCTGTGATGCGAGGATCTGAGGCGGGCAACCCTCTAACCCATCCGTTCTCTGTTTTCACGAGTCTGTTCATCGTCAAAATCCTTTCCGTTTCAGATGGTTGTGAGAATATTTGAATAGTGCAAATACGTTTTTGCAAGTTTGATAATGCTATTATATCACGAAAACGGCGTATGTCAACACATTTTTGGCAGACATCTCGAAATATTCAAATTGTTTTTTGCAAAAATTTTTGCAAAAACCTCTTGACTTATTTGGCTGAATATGCCATGATAAATGCGAATGATTATCGTTTTTGCGCAGTGAATCAATGAGGTGATTTCAAATGGCAAATAAACGAGTGGGTCTCAAGGATATTGCCGAGGCATCTGGAATGAGCGTGGGAAATGTGTCCATGGTGTTGCGGGGTCTGGGTGATAAGGCAAGAATCAGTCCTGCCAGCCAAGAGCGTATTCTTAAAGCGACCCGGGAGTTAAACTATCAGCCGAATGTTTATGCAAAGCGCCTGCGTATGCAGGATACCAACAAAATGATTGTGGCTGTTTTTTTTGCAACATCCCGTCATGTGGGGGTGATGGGAAGCTTCTTTTCAGGGATTCATGAAGTGCTGGCGGAGATGCCGCGGGATATGAAACCGGAACTAACCCTTTATCCCTACACGCGGGGGCATTTGGTTGAAGAGGATGCGCTCATCCGTCAGGGATGTTTCAATGGCTTGCTTTTCATGGGTATGTCCCGCGAGGATATGGATTACATTGAGAAGCTAAAGCTGGATGTACCCATTGTGGTTTTCAATCGCGTGTCCGAGCATCATCATTATGTATATGCTGATAATGGCAATGTGGGTCAGCTTGCGGCGCGCTTGTTCTATAAGGTTGGTTTGCAGCGCGTGTGCCTGGTTACGGCAGAATCGGTCAGCACTGCAGGAGGAGAGCGCCGTGATGGTTTTATCAGCGAGTGCGCCAAGCTCGGGTTGGAATTGCCGGAAAACATGATCCTTTCCGTTACCCCGCGCTACGAGGGAGGGAAGGAAGCGGCAGAACGCCTTCTGCGGGAGAAAAAGATTCCTGAGGGGATCTTCTTTGCTGAGGATCTCATGGCCATGTCCGCTCAACACTATTTACTGATGCATGGTCTTCATATTCCGCAACAGGTGAGGATCGTAGGTTATTCCGGCAGCGGGAGTGAGCTGTATGCTATCCCATCAATTTCCAGCTTGCGTATTCCTATGGAAGAAATGAGCCGGGATTGTCTGATACTATTACGTAAGGCGGTCGACAATCCGGGGTGTGGTCCCATGAACATTATTCATAAGCCGATCATGATCCTGAATGAGAGCACTGGTGATACCGACAATCTCTAAATAGGTGATTGCCGTGCTTTTGCTATTTCGATGTTTTGCCTTTTGGTGCACGAGCAAGGGAAATATGATTGAAAGGAAAAGGAGCATATTTCGATGAATGCGAAAGGTATGAATCCCTATTTGCCTTCTTGGGAGTACATCCCGGATGGTGAACCGCACCGCTTCGGAGATCGCGTATATCTTTACGGCAGTCACGACCGATATAATGGCTGCGTTTTCTGCGAAAGGGACTATGTTTGTTGGTCAGCACCTGTTACGGACCTAACTGATTGGCAATATGAAGGCGTGATCTATTGCCGCACTGATGATGTGAATAACCGGAGTGGAGAAAGTTGCCTATTTGCACCGGATGTTGTTCAGGGCTTTGACGGTAGATACTATCTATACTACGTGTTGGACAAGGAGAGCGTGGTTGCAGTAGCCGTGTGCGAAACACCCAGCGGCAAGTACTCTTACTATGGTCGTGTACATGATGTCCATGGGGCGTTGCTGGGACAGCGAGAAGGAGATGAACCACAGTTTGATCCGGCAGTCCTTCGGGATGGAGACTCGCTCTGGCTGGCAACAGGTTTTTGCGGGGAAGGGGATCGGACGAGGCATGGGGCGATGATGACTCGCCTGGAAAAGGATATGCTGACGATTGCGGAAGAACCAGTATTTGTGGTGCCTGGTTGCGAGTATGCAAAGAACACCGGTTATGAAGGCCATCCTTTTTTTGAAGGTCCATCGTTGCGAAAATTTGGCGGATTGTATTATCTCATCTATTCTTCTCTGGCCATGCATGAATTGTGTTATGCTGTCAGCAATTGCCCCAACAGCGGTTATCGGTTTGGCGGCGTGCTAATCAGCAACTGTGATCTACACATTGATAGCTACAAGGAACCCGGCAAACCGACAGCCTATGGTGGAAATAACCATGGAAGCATTCTGGAAGTGGATGACCGATACTATATTTTCTATCATCGACATACAAATGGGCATTGGTATAGTCGTCAAGCCTGCGCCGAGCGTATTGAGCGTTTAATGGATGGCTCCTTCCGCCAGGCTGAAATCAGTTCCTCTGGATTGCGGGAGGCTGCGATACCTGCTGAATGGCGGTTTCCAGCCTACTTGGCTTGCTATCTGTTTACGCCTGATGGCAAGTGCCTCAGCAGTGTGCCGGGTCAACCGAAAGTGGTGCAGGATGGGAGCGATGAATGCCGGACGGATGGGTACATCGTCGATATCAAAGACGGAACGACAATCGGCTTCAATTCGTTCGCATTTCGCGGTAAATGTGGAATAAGTCTGCGTACCCGAGGCTATGGTAGCGGAACATTCTATATCCGCACGGACCTGAATGGGCCGGATTTAGCTGCAATTCACATTGGTTATTCCAGCGTGTGGAAAGATCATAGGGTGGAGGCTCCTTTTCCGGAGGGCGCACATAGGCTCTTTCTGGTGTATCAGGCTCCGGAAGTTCCCGATCCCGATCATGCCTCGCTACAACTCCATTCCATTGCTTTTGATGTGTGAAAGGTTTCAGGTACAGCAGGTTCACTGTTTGATAAACGATCGCCGTGGCGCAGTAATCTGGCTCACGGCATTTTAATTGCAACTTATATCAGATATTCTGAACATGAATCCTCATCTACGTAAGAAGCTTTCTTTTGAAGTGTTGAATATTGAATATGGCAACAGAATAGTTCTGCTGCCATACAATCAAGTGTACTTATTCAGAAATGCACGTCCGACTTTGCAAACATCTGCCAGGAATGGCTTCTTTCCGCAAACATCTAAGAGTTGATTTATATCAGCAACATCCTCCGGCTGCAATTCGTAGATATGAAGGAAGCTCTTCAACATATTATCGGAGTAGTGTCCGCCAGGATTCGACTTGTAGGTCTGGTTGTTATCGAAGTTAGGAGCCATTCGCAGGATCTCGCCAGTCTTTGCGGAACGAATGACGCCATAGTTGCGCATATGTCGATCAGTATTCATGAAGAGCGCGTCCGCCAGGAGAATTCGACGGAATTGCTTTTCAAAATCTGATCCGAGGGAGGCAATGTTTTCGTAGATTATCTCTTCATCGTCGCTCTTGTCGGCAAACATGAAGCGCAGTGAGTCATAAGGTTCGAAGAACTCATCCTCACCCACGAAATTACGAGACTTGATGCGGTTGCGATAGCTGCCGCAATACTGATACTCCGCAGCGTCCCAGCCACATTCCATCAAAACATGACTGATATCGCGTTCGCTCCTGGTTGCCGTAGCGGATTGCAGTTTATAGAGCCACCATGCGCCATTCTCAAACTTCCAGGTCTTCGGGTAACTGCCGTCAGTGGAAGCATTGGGAGTTGCGATATTACGATTGCGCAAAGAGGTATCACTGGAAATCAGAATGAAATCGCTCACACTGTCCTGATCTTCAACTTTGCACAGTTCGTTTCGCGGAATGAACTCGCCTTCAGGGAAACAGGTGAAGGTGTCCGACACGCTGAACATATGCGTCATGATCGCGACAGCAGTCTTGTCTCGACTGCCGACAAGCTCATTTGCCAGCTGACGATGCAGGAATGTGTTCAAGTCGATAGCACGTTCACGCAGCCACTGCGCGAAGCCTTCCGCGGATGCGTGACGAAGCTGCATTGGCAGGAGGTGCGCCTCGGAGATATTGAAAGCAGTGATCACACCCTTGTCATAAGTAAAGGTTGCAACGGGATGATCTGCATTGTAGAGCGTGTATAGCATGGCGGTACCTCCTTTCAAACAAGCAATATAGAAATTATAACGCATTTTCATGGGAGGTGCAACTAAATCTGTTCATGGTGCAACACAAAATGGGGATACGGAAAGGTTTTCAGCAATGATGGCGGCTGATATTCTGCCAGGATGGCTGGCATTCCTATTGTCGCAATAGAACCAGCAGCGTATTACACCACATTCTGCGGGGATGGCTTTTATCCTTTTTTTCAAGCTTTCCCTTCACTCGTGCGGTATGTCGAGCATATCCAAAAGACGGATAAATGCGTCCTGGCCGTCCAGGCAGGTGTCTGTCAGCCAGCCCTTCTCAGTCCGCCATTCGGATAACCCGCGGTATAGATGGATGATCGTTATTCCAATTTGCACGGCTGAAATGTTTTCACCTTACACCTCTACCCCCACCCTGACCCGATACTCCACCATCTGATCCTGCTGATTCCTCAGCCCATTCCTCGAAAACTTGATCGGCGGCAGCTGGAAGTAGGTGCCAAAGCGTTCTGCTGGTTGCAGTAGGTTAACCATGTAGCCACCGATGTAGCCGGCCTGGCGGGAGGGCAGGTCGCCGTTGTAGCCCTGCTTCAGGTTGATGCCCAGCTCGTTGGCAATCTCGTACTTCATGTTGTTCAGGGCCTGCTTGGCTTCGGGAACCATGGCGCCCTGCTGGTTGCCGGTGCTGGACTGGTTCTGGTTGGCGCCGTTCTGGTTGTTGTTATACATGCGGGTTTGCCTCCTTTAATGTCGATGGGTTACTGCTGGCCGGCCATCTGGCGCTCGGCCTGCTCGATCAGGCGTTTCACCATGTAGCCGCCCACATAACCGTTCTCGCGGGAGGACAGGTCGCCGTTGTAACCCTGCTTGAGGTTGATGCCAAGCTCCCGGGCGATCTCGAACTTCATGTTGTCCAGGGCGGGCTTGGCCTCGGGGATCATCTGAGACTGGTTGCGCTGATTCATGCTTTGTCACCTCCTATCTCTTCACAGGAGGTATTGTGCGCTGTTTTCGTGCTGATACGCTGGGAAGTACGGGGAGCGGAGGAAAATGCAAGGAAGACAAGTTTTATAGAAAATTTGTCAAGAATACTTGACAGGCGGCAAGAGCTGTGCTATTCTATGCTTGTCAAGAGAACTTGGCAAGATGCAAAGAATACTTGCGGGAGGAAAGAAGCATGAATCGTGAAGAGATCCTGGCCAGGAGCCAGAAGGAGAACCGCAACAAGCCGGATGAAAGGAGCCGGGCGATCCAGACGAGTGCAAAGAGTATTTCCCAGATCGCTGGCCTGGCGCTGTGCGTGGTGCTGGGGCCTGTGGGCATTGCCATCCAGCGCAATTCCGCCTTCCTGTGGTGCGCGCTGGCGATCTACTGGGGTATGGTGGCTGCTGAACGGCTGGCCTGTGCGGCCAGGGAAAAGACGAAGTGGCAATGGATCGGCGCTGCGGCCACGGCGGTGTGCGCGGTGGGCGCCATTGTGATCTACATTCTGGCGCTGCTGGGCATATGGTGAGGTGAACCATGAACGACGAACTGATCCTGAAAAACCGCATCCGCGTGGCGCGGGCGGAGAGGAATATCTCCCAGGGGGAGCTGGCCAAGATGGTGGGTGTGTCCCGGCAGACCATCAGCTCCATTGAAACAGGAGCTTTCAACCCCACGGCCAAGCTGGCGCTGATCTTGTGCATCGCGCTGGAAAAGAAGTTTGAGGAATTATTTTATTTTGAGTGATATGCAAGAAGAAGGGAGGGGCGTTTCGCCCCGACTAACGAGGTCAACGCTTGCGTTGGCCGAAGTGTAGCCAGCGCCGAGCTTGCCTCGGTGATGGCCGAAAAAAGGGAGGGGCGTTTCGCCCCGACTAACGAGGTCAACGCTTGCGTTGGCCGAAGTGTAGCCAGCGCCGAGCTTGCCTCGGTGATGGCCGAAAAAGGAGCAGACAAATATGTCTGCTCCTTTGCGCATCATGCGGGCGCGGTGCGTGGGAATCGGGTCGTGGAGCATGGCGGCGGCAGGGCGGGACGAAGCTTACTGCCCGTAATTGGCTTGCATGGAGCCGCGCGGCGCAGCATATCCCTTGGTGATGCCGACATTGAGGCCAAAGAAAGCCGCTGCACGCACCTGGCTTGCAGCAGCTTTCCGGTTCCTGACTGCCCTTCAGCATATGCCGGATGGGGCAACTTTATGCCTTGGCAGCATTGATTTTGTTGATGATGGCATTCAGCTCGTTCTGAATGTCCGCCATGTCGGCAGCGCCCTCCAGGCGATCACCCAGGGTCTCCAGCTGGTCACGCAGGGTGGCATCGGAGGTGATGGCGATGTTGTTCACGCCGGAGATCACGCTGCCGATGCGCTCCTTGATGATCTCCCGCAGCCGGTCATCAATGCCGCCCTGGTACTGGGAATCAAACTCCAGCGCCACGGCGGCGTCGTTGCCGGCAATGACCACCTGGGCTTCGTCCACCTCGCTGAGGCGTTCCAGCTCGTCCTCGATGTCCTCAATGGCCTTGCGGGCATCGGATACCGAGGTGACGCCCTGGGCGGCGGGCTGCTCACTGGCTGTGGGCGTGAGCGGCTCGTCGCCTGCATCGGTCGTCATGTCGGGGAGCATATCGTCCAGGGCTTCGGCGGGGGAGTCGGTGGGGTTCGTGGTCGCTGTGGGCGATGCCGTGGGCGACGCGGTGACCATGGGTTCCTCCTTGCTGGCGCAGCCGCTGAAGGTCAGCAGAATGGCCAGCAGGCACAGGGGAATGAGTGCCTTTTTCACATTGATTCGCCTCCTCGCGGCTATTGTGTCCGGCCATGGGTGCTTCAATCTCGTAAAATTTGCCGTTTTGCCTTGAAACACGGAAAATCCGCGCTATAATATATATTGGTATGTTTTAGAAAGGGGCGAGGAATGTGGCTTCGATCTGGCAAACGCTGCTGTCGCTGGCGGCGGCTGGCACAATGATGGTTTCGGCTCCGCTGGATGCTGCTGCGCCCCAGCATGACATCGACGGCACCATGTTCCTGATCAACCGTGACTGGCGGGTGAGCAGATACTACATTCCCGAAAGGATGCGCCAGGCCGAGGTGAAAGGACAGGTGCGAACCTTGCGGGAAGAAGCCGCTGCTGCCCTGGAAGAAATGTACGCCGCCTGCAAGGAGGATGCCAACATCACCCTGACCTCGGTGAGCGGTTACCGCAGCTATGGCAAGCAAAGCACCATCTACAGCAATAAGCTCAAGCGGGTGAAAACCAAGGCCAAGGCCGACAGGTATGTGGCGCGCCCCGGTGCCAGCGAGCATCAGCTGGGTCTGGCCATGGATGTAGGACAGAAGGGCAAAACCAATCTGAGCGAGTCCTTTGCCAAATATGGCGGCGGCAAGTGGATAAGGGAAAATTGCTGGAAATATGGCTTCATCCTCCGCTACGACGAAGGCTGGGAGGACGTGACCGGCTATGGTTACGAGCCGTGGCACATCCGATATGTTGGCAAGGAAATGGCTGCGGCTATTCATGAGAAAAATATTCCCCTGGAAAGTTTCATGTTGCTCTTGCGCGAAGAGCAGCTTCTTGATATCATTATTGGAGATAAATAACAAATTTGGAGCATTGGGGGTTATCCAGGTGGCTGCATGGCGAAAGATCGTAGCGATCCTGATGGTAATGGTGGTGGCAGCTGTGCCTGCTTTGGCAGAGGACATGCCGGAGGTGGATGAGTCCTTGCTGGTGCTGGCCAACAGCGCAATGCCGCTGGCCGAGGACTATGAGCCGGAGGATCTGGTGAAGCTGCATTCCCGCCGCGATGGTGTGAGCGAGATCAAGGGTGTGTACACCGTGTCCTCTACCAGCATTCAGCTTCGCGACGAGGCGGCTAAGGCGCTGGAAACCATGTGCGCGGCGGCAGAGGAGGAAAAGGTGATCCTCTATGTGCGCCAGGGCTATCGCTCCTATAAGGACGAGACGGCTCGTTATACTCGTCTGTCCAAGCGCGGCTTGGCTGAGCAGAAGCCCGGCGAGAATGACTATCAGACCGGCCTGGCCGTGACGGTGGTGAACGAGGCCTGGCAGTCCAAAACGCTGACGGCGGAATTCGCCAACACCGATGCGGGCCAGTGGCTGGCAACGAACGCCAGCACCTATGGCTTTGTGCAGCGCTATCCCGCTGGCAAAATGGAAGTGACTGGCTGGGATGCTGAACCATGGCACCTTCGTTATGTTGGTGTGGAGGCTGCGGCTTACATGAGCGCCAACGACCTGTGCCTGGAGGAATTCTACGCGCTGGTTGATCCCGAAGTCGGCCTGATGGCGGTGAACAACATGACCGTGGTGGACGATGAGGACGAGTGGAAGCCGCTGGCAACGGCAGCACCCACCGCAGAGCCTACCCCCGAACCCACGCCTGCCCCCACGCCGGAACCCGTGTATGTGCCGGGTCAGGTGATCCCGCTGAACGAGTTTGGCCCTGACGGCGACTGTGAGCTTAGCTTTCTTGAGCCTTAACAAAGGAGCAGAACCATTTTGAAAAGGAAACCCCTGGCAGCGCTGTTAGCGTTGCTGCTGTTAATGACGCTGCCCGCCGGGGCAGAGGATCATGAGATCACCATCGAGGACACGGCAGGGATCTTCTTTGAGGAGATCATCTACGACGATGTGGCGTGGAATTTCCCCATCGACCTGAGTGAGATGGATCCCGAGCTGGTGCGCCTGGCAAACAAGCATATGTTCCTGCCCGCGGACTACGTGCCGGATGACCTGGTGGTGATGAAGACCCGCAAACAGGACAAGGAAGGCAACAACACCAATGGCGGCGTGAAGAAGGCCTCCAGCAGCACCATGAAGCTGCGGGCGGAATGCGCCGAGGCGCTGGTGACCATGCTGGAGGACGCCCTGGATGAGGGCATCTCCCTGCACCTGAAGAGCGCCTATCGCTCCTATCAGACCCAGGCCACCATGTATTACAACCGCCTGCAGCAGAACAACGGCAAGGACATGGGCAATGTGGCCAAGGCCGGTGCCAGCGACCATCAGACCGGGCTGGGCTGCGACATTCTGCCCGGCAACTGGCTGGACAAGGGTATGGTTCCCAAGATGGCGACCACGGAAGGCTGCCAATGGATGGCTGCCAACTGCGCCCGGTATGGCTTCATCCTTCGGTATCCGGAGGATAAGGTGGAGATCACCGAGATCAACTTTGAACCCTGGCACCTGCGCTATGTGGGTGTGCCGGTGGCCACCTACATCATGGAAAACGGCTTGTGCCTGGAGGAATTCCATGTGCAGCTGCAGGCGGCCATTGACCAGTTTCTGGCCGATGGCGGCAGAAAGAGCCTGGTGAAGGATTTCATTCAGGTGTCAGCAGAGAATGATTAAGGAGTCGCGTTGCGGCTCCTTTTTTCATTGACATTCAAGGGGAAATGGTGTATGATCAATATACCCCATGGGGGTATATGCGAGGAGGTGCAGCCATGGATTGCTGCCATAAGACCAAGGAACGCACGCCGGAGGAATACAAGGCGCTGATCCACCGCCTGAACCGTGTGGAGGGGCAGATCCGGGGCATTCGCGGCATGGTGGAGGGGAGCGCGTACTGCGTGGATATCCTCAACCAGGTAGCGGCTGCCCAGGCGGCGCTGAACGCCTTCAGCCGGGAGCTGCTGGCGGATCATATTCACACCTGCGTGGCGGAGGACATTCGCCAGGGCAAGGATGAGACCATCGATGAACTGGTGCAGACCATTCAACGGTTGATGAAGTGAGGTGCTTTGCATGAAGCAATATAATGTAACGGGCATGAGCTGCGCGGCCTGCGTGGCTCGTGTGGAAAAGGCCGTGAACAAGGTGGCGGGTGTGGACAGCTGCTCGGTGAGCCTGCTGACCAACTCCATGGGCGTGGAGGGCAGCGCCAGCGAGAGCGATATCATCCGCGCGGTGGAGGAAGCGGGCTACGGTGCCTCGGTGAAGGGGGCGGCCCAGGCACAGTCCACCACCACGGACGAGGACGCCCTGGCAGACAAGGAAACGCCCATCCTCAAGCGGCGGCTGTGCTGGTCGCTGGGCTTTTTGCTGGTGCTGATGTACGTGTCCATGGGGCATGTGATGTGGGGGTGGCCGCTGCCCCTGGTGCTGAGCCGCAACCCGGTGGCTATCGGCCTGATCCAGCTGCTGCTGACGGGCATTGTGATGGTCATCAACCAGAAGTTCTTCATCAGCGGCTTCAAGAGCCTGTGGCACCGCGCCCCCAACATGGATACCCTGGTGGCGCTGGGCTCGGCGGCGTCCTTCCTATACAGCACGTATGCGCTTTTCGCCATGGCGGATGCCCAGGCGCTGGGCAACATGGAACATGCGGCGCACTATCTGCACGAGTTCTACTTTGAATCCGCAGCCATGATCCTTACGCTGATCACCGTGGGCAAGATGCTGGAGGCACGCTCCAAGGGCAAGACCACCGATGCGCTGAAAAGCCTGATGAAGCTGGCCCCCAAAACTGCCACCCTGCTGGTGGACGGCGCGGAGCAGACCGTGGGCATCGAGCAGGTGCAGGTGGGGGATATCTTTGTGGTGCGGCCGGGTGAGAATATCCCGGTGGACGGCGTGATATTGGAAGGTCACACGGCGGTGAATGAATCCGCGCTGACCGGCGAGAGTATTCCTGTAGACAAGGCAGAGGGCGACCAGGTTTCCGCAGCCACGGTGAACCAGTCTGGTTACGTCCGCTGCCGCGCCACCCGCGTGGGACAGGACACCACCCTGAGCCAGATCATCAAGATGGTCAGCGATGCGGCAGCCACCAAGGCACCCATTGCCAAGGTGGCGGACAAGGTCAGCGGCGTATTCGTTCCGGCGGTGATCAGCATTGCGGTGGTGACCACCATCGTGTGGCTGCTGCTGGGCGAGACCTTCGGCAATGCGCTGGCGCGGGGCATCTCCGTGCTGGTGATCAGCTGCCCCTGTGCGCTGGGCCTGGCCACGCCGGTGGCCATCATGGTGGGCAATGGCATGGGCGCGAAGAACGGCATCCTGTTCAAAACGGCTGTGTCCCTGGAGGAGACCGGCAAAACGGAGATCGTGGCGCTGGACAAGACCGGCACCATCACCCAGGGCGAACCCAGGGTGACGGACATCCTGCCTGCTGATGGGGTGGATGCCTCCACCCTGCTGAACGCCGCCGCTGCCCTGGAGGCACGCAGCGAGCATCCCCTGGCCAAGGCGGTGATGCTGTATGCCCAGGAGAGCGGCATTCAGGCGGCAGAGGTAGCGGACTTTGAGGCGTTGCCGGGCAACGGGCTGGCTGCCATGCTGGATGGCGAGAGCCTGCACGGCGGCAATCTGAATTACATCAGCCAGCAGTCGGATGTGAGCGACGACGTCCGCGACCAAGCAGATGTCTTGGCGGGCGAGGGCAAAACGCCCCTGTACTTCGCCAGGAATGGCAAGCTGCTGGGCGTGATCGCCGTGGCGGACACCCTGAAGACGGACAGCCCGGAGGCCATCCGTCAGCTGAAGAACATGGGCATCCGCGTGGTGATGCTCACCGGCGACAACCAGCGAACCGCCGAGGCCGTGGGCAAACAGGCGGGCGTGGATCAGGTCATTGCCGGAGTGCTGCCGGAGGGCAAGGAGAAGGTCATCCGCGAGTTGAAGGCCAAGGGTAAGGTGGCCATGGTGGGCGACGGCATCAACGATGCCCCCGCCCTGACCCGTGCAGATATTGGCATTGCCATTGGCGCAGGCACGGACATTGCCATCGATGCCGCGGACGTGGTGCTGATGAACAGCAGCCTGCGGGACGTGCCTGCGGCCATCCGGCTGAGCCGAGCCACGCTGAAGAACATCCATCAGAATTTGTTCTGGGCGTTCTTCTACAACAGCATCGGTATTCCGCTGGCGGCGGGCGTGTTCATTGGCCTGCTTGGGTGGAAGCTGAACCCCATGTTCGGCGCGGCGGCCATGAGCTTGTCGAGCTTCTGTGTGGTGAGCAACGCCCTGCGGCTGAACTTCTTTGACCTGCACAGCTCCAAGCACGACCACAAGCGGCGCGGCAAGCAGCGCAAGACCATCATCCGCACCATGACCATTGAGGGGATGATGTGTCCCCATTGCGAGAAGCGGGTGCGCAAGGCGCTGGAGGCGCTGCCCCAGGTGGCCAGCGCGGAACCCAGCTTTGAAGCTGGCACCTGCGTGGTGACCCTCACCGCCAAGGTGGACGACAGCGTGCTGAAGGCTGCCGTGGAGGAAGAGGACTACCCGGTGCTGAAAATCGAATAAGGTGAGGCGCTCGGTGTGACCGGGCGCCTTTTGTGGTGCGACAAAAGCTGCGCGGCCATTCGACAGCGGGACGCGGCGGCGGGGCGTATGCTTGTCCAAAGGAAGGATGTGGACAGGCATGAGCGAAACGCAGGCCATTGTACGGACGAAGAAGCGCAGCGTGGATCGGTGGATGCCGGGGGAGCGGATGCGCAAGGCGCAGGAAACAGCGCTGCGGGTGCTGGGCATTGCCGGGCAGATGCTGCCGGGCTTCTTCTTAAGCTTTGCGGACGTGATGGGGATTCCCTCCGGCCTGCAGGCGGCGTGGATGGCGGCGCTGGCGGTGATGGGGGAAAGTCTTTTGTGGCCGGCGGGCGGCTGGGTGCTGGCGCTGGTGATGCGGCTGGTGTGGGGCTTGCCCCTGCGCCTGGAGCTGCTGCTGACGCTGGGTGTGATGCTGCTGGCACCGCTGGTGATCTTTCGGCGGGGGGCCTGGGCGATGATGGGCTGGACGGCGCTGTCCCTTTTGCCCACGGCGGTGCTGGGGATCTTCACCGGTACGGCTGCGGACGGGCTGCGGGGCATTGCCTGCGTGGCGGTGAGCGCGCTTTCCGCCCCGGTGATGCTGCGTGGCCTGCGATCTCTGCAAAGCGGCAAGCCTATGGACGGCATGGAGGCGCGGGTCGCCCTGGGATACACGGTGGGGATGCTACTGTGCGGCGGCGGGCGAATGCTGCTGTTCGGGCTGAACCTTGGCGTGCTGGGAGCGGCGTGGATCACGCTGTGTATGGGACTGTATCTGGGTGTGGCTGCCGGGGCGGTGACAGGCATGGCTTCCGGGCTGGTGCTGGCGTTGCAGGGCCTGCCGGTGAACCTCAGCGTGGCGCTGGGGGTGGGCGGCTTTCTGGGCGGCATGGTGCAAAGCCTGGGGCGGCGGTGGCTCACCTGCGTATGCTTTGCCCTGGGCAGCGCGCTGACCATGCTGCTCTCCGGCACGGCGGCGCAGGGCAGCCTGTGGGCGGTGCTGGGGGCATCGGCGGTGATGATCCTGCTGGGCAGAACGCCTGCGGAGGCCGTGCAGGCGCTGTTCCGGCGCTTTGTGGCGGAGCGTCCCTCGGCAGGGGACGCCTATGCTGCCTCGGCCCTGGCCAGCTGGGAGAAGGTGGTGGAGGCCATGGCGCGGGCGGTGCCATCGCCTGTGGAGGGCGAAGAAAAGCGGGATGGCGCCTGGTGGAAGGAGCATCTGTGCGCCGGTTGCCAGGAAGAGGAAGAATGCCCCTGTATGCTGACGGAGAAGGCGGTGCATCAGGCTGAAGCGGTGTGGGCGGACCGGCAGCAGGACGAGGAAGCCTGGAGCCAGGCCCTGGACAAGCTGCGGGGACTGGGCTGCGGGCGGCTGTATCAATTGTGGCAGGGCATGGAGGAAATGCGCCAGGCGGAGACCGTGAAGGCACGGCAGATCCAGAAGGCGTGCTATCAGCGGGATATGCTGGTGACTCACATGGAGGCTATGGCAGGCGCAGCGCGGCGGTTTGCCCAGCTTTCCTCCGGGGAGAGCTGGTGGGACGGCGTTTCGGCCAAGCAGCTGCGGAAGCGGTTGTCGGAGCTGGCGTTCCCGGCTACATTGGTCTATGCCAGGCGCGTGCAGGGACACGCGCAGGCCGCATTTGAGCTGCATCGCAGCCTGGAGGCGGATGCGCAGGCGCAGGAGCTGCGGGAGATCGCGGCGCAGGTGCTGGATATTCCCATGGATGTGGCCAAGGTGGAAGAGGCGCGTGTGCTGCTGACAGAAACGCCCCTGTGGGCGGTGGAATCCGGCATGGCGGCCTGTGGTGTGGATGGCAGCCGGGAGAACGGCGATACCTACTGGCTGGGGCAGCTGGCAGATGGGCGCTATCTGGCAGCGCTGTCCGACGGCATGGGGCATGGCGCGCTGGCACGGCAGGAATCCGGGCAGACGGTGACGCTGCTGCGATTGTGCCTGGAGGCTGGCTACACCCGCGCCCAGACATTGACGGCGGTGAACGGCATGATGCTCCTGGCCAGCAGGGGGGAGAGATTCTCCACGGTGGACCTGGTGACCATCGACCTGTGGACGGGCCAGGCTACGCTGGACAAGCTGGGGGCGGCGGCCTCGCGGCTGCTGCGGGGGCGCAGCATGACGGAGCTGACGGGGGACGCCCTGCCCCTGGGTATACTGGAATCGGTGGACTCCCGCACCTGTATGCTGCGCCTGCACGCTGGCGATGAGCTGGTTCTGATGACCGATGGTGTGGAGGATGCCTTCGCCAGCAAAGCGGAGCTGGATGATGCCATCCGCGATGCCACGAGCGAACCCAGCGCCCAGGCTGCCGCAGACCGGTTGCTGCGCATGGCCAGAGAGGCGCAGGGCGGCAGGAAGGATGATATGTCCGTGGTGGTGCTGCGGATGAGCAAAACGGCATAAGTTTACAGGGAAAGAAAAATGCAGTATAATGTACCAAAGAGAGGGGGAGATGCGAATGGCAGATCCGGGACAGAGGCGGCAAATGCACCCGGAACGGGTGCTGGCCTGTGGCTTTCTTGCGCTGATTCTTGTAGGCGGCATCCTGCTGGCGTTGCCCATTGCTGCGGTTTCGGGCAAGAGCATCGGCCTGTTTGAGGGAATGTTTACCGCTACATCGGCTGTGTGTGTCACGGGGCTGATCGTGGTGGATACGGGAACCACCTTTTCGCTCTTTGGTCAGGTGGTGCTGCTGGCGCTGATCCAGCTGGGCGGCCTTGGCTTTATGCTGTTTGCTACCCTGGCCATGATGGCCATGGGACGGCGAATCACCCTGCAAAACAGGCTGCTGATCCGGGACTCCATGAACGCCTCCACGATGACAGGCTTGCCCAGGCTGGCAGGGTGGATATCCCTGCTGACGGTGGGCATCGAGCTGCTGGGCGCTATGCTGCTGGCGGTGCGCTTCGTGCCTGCTTATGGCTGGGGGAAGGGACTGTTCTTCAGCCTGTTCCACTCGGTGAGTGCTTTCTGCAATGCGGGTTTCGACCTGATGGGCGGCTATGCCAGCCTGACGGGCTACTGGAACGATCCGCTGGTGCTGCTTACCATAGCCATGCTGATCACCCTGGGTGGATTGGGCTTCGCGGTGATGATGGAAGTGGTTCAGCACAAGGGCAAATGGAGGGGGCTTTCCCTCCATGCCAAAATTGTGCTGACGGTCTCCGCCGGGCTTTTGGCGGTGGGTACGCTGTTCTACGCGCTGGTGGAGTGGAACAATCCTGCCACGCTGGCGGTGGAAGAGGCTCATGCCGGTACCAAGCTACTGGGGGCGTTCTTCCAGAGCGTCACCATGCGCACGGCTGGCTTTAATTCGGTGGATCTGGCGGGCATGACGGACGCCTCCAAGCTGATGAGTGTGCTGTTGATGTTCATCGGCGCATCGCCTGCCTCTACCGGCGGCGGTGTGAAGACCACCACCATCAGCGTGCTGCTGCTGATCGTGTTCAGCGTGGTGAAGGGCCAGGAGAACGTGAATGTGTTTGGCAAGCGCCTTCCCACGGACTTGATGCGCCGGGCGGTGGCGATCCTGTTTATCACGCTGATCGTGCTTTTGTGCGGCACCATGGGGCTGACCCTGCTGGAAAAGGGAGCGGCCATGAGCGATATCCTGTTTGAGACCACCAGCGCCATGGCTACGGTGGGCGTAAGCTCGCTGGGTACGCCAACGCTGAGCCGTGCCAGCCAGGTGATCCTGATCCCCATGATGTTCTTTGGCCGCGTAGGGCCGCTGACCATGGCCATGGCGCTGGCAAGCAAAATGGAAAAGGGACAGAACAAGATCAAATATCCGGAAGAGAAGATCATGATCGGTTAAGGGAGAAATACCATGAGAAACGAAAAGAAACAGTTTTTGGTGCTGGGTCTGGGGCGCTTTGGCGCCAGCGTGGCTGAAAGCCTGTGCAAGCTGGGCCACGAGGTGCTGGCCGTGGATGCCGATGAGCAGCTGGTGGAGGATGTGGCGCCCTTTGTGACCCAGGCCGTGCAGGCTGACGCCACGGACGAGGACGCACTGGAATCCCTGGGCGTGCAGAACTTTGACGCGGCCATTGTGAGCATCGGCTCCAACATCCGCGATTCCATTCTGGTGTCGGTTCTGTGCAAGGAGATGGGCGTTCCCTTTGTGGCGGCCAAGGCGGTGGATGAATTGCACGCCAAGGTGCTGCGCAAGGTGGGCGTGGATCGGGTGATCTTCCCGGAGCGGGACATGGGACAGCGGTTTGCCAAGTCCCTGGTGGCGCCCAACATCCTGGAACTGGTGGAGCTGTCCGACGACTATGAGATCGCTGAAGTGCTGGCGCCTGCTGCCTGGTGCGGCAAAACGCTGGCGGAGATCAACGTGCGCCGGAATTACGGCGTGAGCGTTATTGCTATCCGCAGGGGAGAAGGGCTGATCGCATCCCCCGGCGCGGATGAGATGCCGCAAAAGGACGATGTGCTGGTGCTGATGGGCAAGACGAAGGACATTGACCGGATCCAGTAATGGAGGGGAGAGCCATGCAGAAACGCGCAGAAGTGGACTTTTCCATGCCGCAATGCCAGCCCTTTGACCTGCCGGGCGGCGAGCATGGCGTGCTGCTGATCCACGGGTTTACCGGGTCCGCGGCCCATATGCGGCTGATCGGCGAAGAGCTGAACGCCAGGGGCTTTACGGTGAAAGGCATCAACCTGCCTGGCCACGCCACCCACATGATGGACATGGCCAACTATCGCTGGTCGGACTGGCTTGCGGCGGCCAAGACTGCCTTTGTGGAAATGAAGGAGAAGTGCCAATACGTCAGCGTGGGCGGCCTGAGCATGGGCGGCGTGCTGACGTTGCTGCTGGCCGAGCAGATGGATGTGACCGCCGCTGCGCCGATCTCTGCGCCCACCGCCGTGCAGAACAAGCTGCTGGGCCTGGCTGGGCCTGCCTCGGTGTTCATCAAGAAGATCATGTGGGGTGACGACGGCCACCGCGCCAAGCTGATGGATATGAATTATCACTACGGTTACCAGGGTTTTCCCACTCGCAGCGGTGCCGACCTGAACAAGCTGATGCGCATGGCGCGGATGAATCTCCATGCCATCACCTGCCCGATCCTGGTGGTGCAGTCCCACGCCGACGAGACCATTGCCCCGGAGAGTGCGGAGACCATCATAGACGGCGTGAGCAGCGAAAAGAAAGGCATTCTGTGGCTGGAAATGGTGCCGCACGTTTGCACAATATCCCCGGAATACAAGCGCATAGCCGAAGCCATGGCGGAAACGTTCCGTGCGGCGGAATGAAAAAAGCAGCGAAAGCTGCTTTTTTTAATGAATAATGAATAATGAATAGTGAATAATGAATTGCACGCGTCCCAGCCGCATTCCCCGCGTCGCGGCGCGCCCGTTGCGCGGCGTGACCCCTGCTCGGAGACCGCCAAGCAACGCTATCCCCGAAAGGGAGTCCAGAGGGTCGAAGACCCTTTGGTAGGGGAGTCCAGAGGGGACAACGTCCCCTCTGGTCACTGCGTGCTTTTGATGGTGATGAGGTGGAGCTGGGGGCGGTTGAAGAGGCGGATGGGGAGGATGGAGGTGCCGACGCCGCGGGAGATGAGGAGGTTGGTGCGGTTTTCGACGAGCCAGCCTTGCTCATAGCGGTCGTCCACTTTGGCGATGTTGAGCCAATCGCCGATGAAGGCGATCTGTCCGCCGTGGGTATGGCCGAAGAGACCCAGGTCGAACCACATATTGCGGCCGTTCATGTCCTTGGCCTTGTGGGCTTCGGGGATGGCCTCGGGGCTATGGGAAAGGAAGATGACGTAATCCTCCTGGCGAACGCGGGAGGCCACGCCGGCAAGGTCGGGCCAGCCGTTATCCACATCGTCAATGCCGGCCAGGTAGATATTGCTGGTGCCGATGCGCACGCTGGCGACATCGTTGACGATGGGGGTCACGCCAGCGGAAACCATGGCAGACTTGATGCGGGAGAGATTGCTTTCGGGAATGGTGCGGTCATGATTGCCCATGACGGCATAGGTGCCGTAGCGGCTGTGGATGGCGGGGAGGTTCTTGAAGAACTCCACAGCGCCATCGCTGTCCACGGCATAGTCGCCGCCCAGCAGCACCAGGTCAGCATTGAGGCGGTTGATGGTATGCACCAGGTCATTCACGCGGCTCTGGGAGAAATAGGGGCCAGCATGGATGTCGCTGAGGTACACCAGGCGCAATTGACCGATGTCCCTGGGCAGGCTGGCGCTGGTGAGGGACACGGTCTCCGTTTCCAGCATATAGGGTTCCACAAAGGGATAGGCAAGCAGAACGATGAGCAGCAGGAACATCAGGATGCGCATCAGGCAGCTGCCTCGGTTGCGGCTGCGGTGGCGGGGACGGTAGGTCATGGCGGCCTCCTTATCAGATCAGCAGAAGCAGAATGGGGACGGTGACCATGGACAGGGCGGTGGAAAGCGCTACGCCGCGGGAGGCCAGCGCACGGTCGGAACCATACAGCTCGGACATCATGGCGGTGAGGGCGGCACAGGGCATGGCGGTACACAGGAACAGCGCGGAGACCACCATTTTCGGCAGGGGCGTGAAGGAAAGCAGCAGCACCGCCAGGGGGAAGAGGATCAGCCGCAGGCCGCACACGGCAAGCAGCGGCTTATCGGTGAGGTGTTCCTTCTTCAGCCCGGTGAGGCGGGATCCGATGATGAACATGGCCAGGGGTGTGGTGGTTTCGCCCAGCATGGCGGCGGTGTTGTTGACAAAGCTGGGCAGCCGCCATCCGGTGAGGAACAGCACCATGCCCAGGATCACCGCCAGCAGGGAGGGACTCTTCAGCAGCTGCTTGGGGCGCATGGCCTCGCGGCCACCGAAATAATATGCGCACATGGTCCAGCTCATGAGGTGGAAGGCGGAAACATACAGCGCGGCGTAGATCAGGGCATCCTCGCCGAGGGCGGCGGTGATGACAGGATACCCCATGAAGCCGCAGTTGGACACCATGGAGAGGTTGGTCAGCACGGCACGGCGGTCGGGGGCTTCCTTGCGGAAGAGCCGATGAGCAATAATGCCGGAAAGACCGATGATGAGGCAGGTGAAGATGAACACCAGCATCAGGTCACGGATCAGCTCGGGGCTGCGATCCCGCTGCATGGATGAGAGGATCAGGCAGGGCTGGGCAAAGGACAGCACCAGGGTGTTCAGTCCGGCAATGCCTTTTTCGTCCATCAGCTTGCCTTTCACGGCGCCGAAGCCGCAGAGCATCAGCAGGAAAAGGGTCAGCACCTGCATCAATACCTGCATGGAGAGACCTCCTATCATTGACACGATTTCCAAATCATTGTACACTATCCAGAGGAATCCTTCAAGAATGGAGATGCGTTTTATGAACAAGTTTCGCACTTTTGATCCCTGCACGATGCTCTCGCCGGTGCCGGTGGTGATGGTTTCCTGCAAGGGCGTGGAGGCAGAGGCTAAGCCGAATATCATTACCATTGCCTGGGCGGGTACGGTGAACTCGCAGCCGCCGATGGTAAGTGTCAGCGTGCGCAAGGAGCGCTACTCCCACAAGCTGATCAAGGACAGCGGCGAATTTGTGGTGAACCTGGTGGACGAAAATCTGTGCAAGGCCTGCGACTATTGCGGCGTGAAGAGCGGCCGGGACGTGGACAAGTTTGCCGAAATGCAGCTGGACGCCATGCCTGCCCTGGGCCTGGAATACGCGCCGGCGGTGGCACAGGCGCCTGCCTATCTCAGCTGCAAGGTGCGCCAGGTGATCGAACTGGGCAGCCACGATATGTTCCTGGGCGAAGTGGTGGGTGTGCAGGTGCGGGACGACCTGTTTGATCCCGACGGCTCGCTGCACATGGAGAGCGCCAAGCTGGTGACCTACAACCATGGGGTGTACCAGCGCACGGTGGACGTGCTGGGGTTCTTTGGGTACTCCGTGGCACGGCCGGAGGTGCTGGAGAGAAGAATGGGGACGTATCATAAGTAAACAACAAGCTCCTGTCAGACTTGTGACAGGAGCTTGTTTCATTTATCGGTTCCTTTCCCAATCCTCTTTCAAAATGGCGTACAGGTCCACGTCCACAAACTTGCCCTTGTTGTAGATGCGCCCCCGCAGGGTGCCTTCCTTTTGCATACCGCACTTCTGCATCACCCGGCCGCTGGAGGGGTAGGTGCTGTCGTGCTGGGCTTCGATGCGGTGCAGCGGCAGGTGGGTGAAGGCCATGTCGATCAGGGCGCGGAGGGCTTCGGTCATGATGCCCTTGTTCCAATGCTCCCGGGCCAGGCTGTAGCCTACCTCCACGGTGCTGTTTTCCGTGTTCATCCACATAAAGCCGATGGTGCCAATGACCCGCCCGGTCTCCTTCAGCACAATGCCGTAGCTGGAGGGCATTCCCTCCCGGTACTGCCGGATGATGTAGCGCAGGTAGGCGCGGCTGTCGGCCAGGGAGCGGTGGGCGTCCCACAGGACATGGAGGGCGACTTCCTTATCGCAGGAATAGTCGTAGATGTCCTGGGCGTCCCGCATGGTCATGGGGCGCAGGGTGAGGCGGGGAGTGTTCAGCACCGGCAGGTGGGAAAACACATCAGCCGGAGTGTCGTAGGTGAGAGGCGATTCCTTCAGGGAAAGGCCGCGGAGAAAGCGTTCAGCCATGATACACCTGCGGCGGGATCGTCAGCGTGGGGCGGGGGAGTGCCGTGTGGTGGATGCTGCCCCAGATGAGCAGTGCTATGCCTGCCAAAAGCAGCACGACCAGCAGGGTCATGAAGGCGATGTACAGCGGGTGGCGGCGCTGGCGCATGATGATCTCGCTCCTTTCATGGGAAATTTTCAGCCGTGGGAAGAAAGTTGTAACATCAATCGTTGCTATGGGTGAAAACACCCTTCAGCGCGGCGGCCATCATGATGGCCAGAGCGGTCTTTCCGTCGCGGAAGGTGCCGTTCATCACATTGGCTGCGGCCTGGGCAAGGGGCATACGGGTGACGGAGACGAATTCATCCTCATCGGGATGGCAGTCGCCCTGCTCCAGGCCCGTGGCCAGGTAGATGTGAATGCGCTCGTTGCAGAAGCCGGGGGTGGTCTCCAGGCAGGTGAGCTTCTGCCAGTTGCGGGCGGTCATGCCGGTCTCTTCAGAAAGCTCGCGCTGGGCGCAGAGGAAGGGATCCTCGTCCGGGCTGTCCAGCTTGCCAGCGGGGATCTCCAGCGTCAGCCGTCCCACGGCAATGCGGTGCTGGCGCACCAGAATGATCTGCCCCTCGTCGTCCAGGGCGACCACGGCGGATGCGCCGGGATGGCAGGCCACCTCGCGCAGGGCGGGTTCGCCATTGGGCAGCGCTACCTGCCAATGCTCCAGGCGGATGATCTTGCCGGGGAAAACGACTTCCTTGGAGAGAAACTTCTCGGTCAGCTGGTCACACATGATAGGACGCCTCCGTTTTCATCATTGGTTATGCCAAGCTGTTCGACGGAAGGGTGGGCAAATCCTGCCGGGTGACCAAACTTGCCAAATTGCGGCACGCTGCCTTGATTGACAAAGCGGGTGCAGCAGTATACAATATATATTGAGGGAATATTCCTTACAGGGATACCCCAAGAGGTAGGAGGGAACATACCTATGACATACTCTGCAAGCCTTTCCCGCCGCATGGCGGCATGGGTGCTGGCCCTGGTGATGCTGCTGACCAGCTTTGCTGTGCCTGCCTACGCCCAGGCCGACTGGGAGCGCCTGACCATCCGCCTGAGCTGGCTGGATGCCAATGGCAATGCCCAGGAGGCTTATGCTGCCCCTGTGACCTGGAGCCAGGATCAATCCTACTGGGTACAGGTGACGGCAGATGCGCCCCTGTCTGCTTTGACCATCAATATCAGCCACCCGGATCATGCCTACAGCTTTGACCCGGCGGATGGTTCTACCCTGATGAACGTGGTGGATGCTGGCATGGCTATGGACGGCGTGAATACCATTGCCATCAGCGCCTTTGAGAATGATGCGTGGGTGACCAGCTACAACCTGTATATTTCCACGCAGATCGCCATGCCGGAGGCTCCCACGCCCGAACCCACGGAAGAGCCTACGCCGGAACCCACCGAGGTGCCGACGGAAGTACCTACTCCCGAACCCACGGAGGAGCCTACGCCGGAACCTACCGAGGTACCGACCGAAGAGCCTACCCCCGAACCTACGGAAGAGCCTACGCCGGAACCTACTGAGGTACCGACTGAAGAGCCTACTCCCGAACCTACGGAAGAGCCTACGGCGGAACCCACCGAGGTACCGACCGAAGAGCCTACCCCCGAACCTACGGAAGAGCCTACGCCGGAACCTACTGAGGTACCGACGGAAGTGCCTACCCCTGAACCTACGGAGGTTCCTACTGAGGTACCCACCGAAGTGCCCACGGAAGAGCCTACTGAGGTACCTACCGAAGTGCCCACGGAAGAGCCTACTGAGGTTCCCACCGAAGTGCCTACCGAGGCGCCTGTGGTGCCTGCGGTGATCACCGTGTATTTCCGCACCTATGAGAATGTGGATGTTGCCACGCCCCAGCAGGGAACGGTGGCGGATGGTGTTTATCCTGTGTATGCCAACCCCACCGACCTGCAGCCTGGCTATGTACTGGACAGCGAAAACCCCGTGATCCTGACGGTGAGCGGTGGTGTGGCGGATCTCAGCGAGATTGTGTTCTACTACGTGCCGGAGGTCGTTCCCACGGAGGCACCCACCGAGCAGCCTACGGAAGTTCCTACTGAAGTACCTACTGAGGTTCCTGCCGAGCAGCCCACTGAGGCTCCCACGGAAGTTCCCACCGAGGTGCCGACGGAACAGCCCACCGAAGTGCCTACTGAGGTACCTACGGAGGTTCCCACCGAGCAGCCGACCGAAGTGCCTACCGAAGTACCCACGGAAGCTCCCACCGAGGTGCCGACGGAGCAGCCCACGGAAGCGCCTACTGATGCGCCCACCGAGCAGCCTACCGAGGCTCCTGCCCAGATGGCGACCATCACCGTGTATTTCCGCACCCGCGATGGCAAGGATGTGGCTACCGCCAGAACGGCTACTGCGGGAGACGGCAAGCATATGGTGAGTGCCGTTCCGCTTGACCTGCAGCCCGGCTATGTGCTGGACGGCGAAGCCACGGCTGAACTGACGGTGGCGGGCGGCGTGGCGACTCCTGCGGAGATCGTGTTCTACTACACGCTGGCAGAGCAGCCCACCGAGGAACCCACGGAAGCGCCCACCGAAGAGCCTACCGAGGAACCCACAGAAGCCCCCACCGAGGCACCTGTGGAAACGCCTATCCCCCAGGGTGCCATGATCAACCGCTTTGGTACCATCACCAAGGCCAAGACCGCCCTGCGTGAAGGCCCCGGCAAGGATCACAAGGTGGCGACCCGCCTGGCCAAGGGTACCAAGGTGTACATGCTGCGGGAAGAGCTGAACGATGCTGGTCAGCCCTGGGTGCGTGTGCTGGTGGATGGCGAGTTCTACTTCATCAGCGCGGACTGCATTGCGGCTATGACCCAGGCCGACAGCGACGAGTGGATGTCCAGCGAGCTGGACGAACCCATCCCGCCCTTTACCGCAGAGCAGCTGGATAACCCCGGCCAGCCCACGGAGGCTCCCACCGAGGTGCCTACCGATGCACCCACGGAGGCGCCCACGGAAGTACCTACTGAAGTGCCTACGGAGGTTCCCACGGAAGCACCCACCGAAGCGCCTACTGAGGTGCCTGTCCAGTATACCGGCTATGCTCTGACCACCAGCAATGTGGCCATCAGCAGCCAGATCGGCGGCGGGGATGAGAGCATCGTCCGCCTGGCCGCGGAGAAGGAGCTGGTGATGATCACCGGCCAGGACTTCTCCACCGGCAGCACCTGGAGCGCTGTGACCGGCCTGGACGGCGTGAGCGGTTATATCCCGGACGCCAGCCTGCGCCATATCAATCAGGAAGAAGCCCAGTATTACCTGGACATTTGGGAGGATGCCCATGCGACGGCGGCTCCCACCGATACCCCCGCACCCACCGAGGTGCCTGCCCAGTACACCGGCTATGCCCTGACTACCGAGGCCGTGGCCCTGCGCACCGAAGTCAGCACGGCGGACAGCAGCATTATTCGCCGCATGGACGCCAACGAGCTGGTGATGCTCACCGGGCAGAGCTTTGAGCAGGGCGCCAGCTGGAGCCTGGCCACCACGCTGGACAATGTGAGCGGCTATGTGCCAGACAGCAGCCTGCGCCGCATCAACAACGAGGAAGCGCAGTATTACATCAACCTGTGGAACGAGGCGCATCCCACCGAGACGCCCAGTCCCGCGCCTGCTACCCCCGAACCCGCCAAGATCAGCGGCTATGCCTATGCAGTGGGCGACGATGTGTACTTCCGCAGCCAGCCCAGCACCATGGCCAGCATCATCGACGTGCTGACCCAGGGTGTGGTGGTGTATGTCCGCGACCAGGACTACCAGGACAATGTGGCCTGGCACGTGGTGCAGTACAACGGGCAATGGGGTTACATCCGCGCCGATATGCTGCGCATGATGACCGTGCAGGAGGAAAACGCCTACCTGGACAGCCTGTCTACCCCCGAACCTACCTCCAATGTTACCCCCCAGCCCTATGATCCCGAAAGCCTGTCCAGCTACGGCTATGTGTCCGATAGCTCGGTGAACTTCCGCAAGGAGGCCAGCACCTCTTCCAGCCGCATCCGTCAGCTGAAGCAGTATGCCTTCTGCCTGGTGCTGGGTACCGCCAATGTGGATGGCACCACCTGGTATCGCGTGAACTACGGCGGCCAGGAGGGCTATGTCCATGGCAAGTACTTCAAGCAGATGTCCATGGCAGAGCTGGAGGAGTTCCTCAACAGCGAGGAATACCTGAAGGGCATTGCCAACAACAGCACCACCGGCGACGCCAACCAGGACTTCACCACCGGTGGCGGCATCGTGTCCGCTGAGGATCAGACCGTTGACCAGTGGACCAACCCCAACAACGGCCTGCAGGTGAGCTACGAACCCTTTGATCCCTTTGCCACGGTGGCGCCGGTGGAGACCCCTGTGCCTACCGAGACGGTGACCATCCCCGTGCAGCCCACCGCCACGCTGGAACCCATCCCCACCATGGATGTGGTGTATCCCACCGGCAATGACGAGCAGGGTGGCAGCGGCGTGCTGGGCTGGGTGATCGCGGTGATCGTGATCGCGCTGATCGGCGGTGGTGTGTATGCCTATGTGACCTACACCAACAACAAGCGCAAGGCTGCCCAGCGTGCAGCGGCCCGCCGTGCGCAGGCAGCGGCACAGCAGCGCAACAGCGAGGCTCGCCCCTATGCCCGCAGCACCCAGGCTAATCAGCCCCGCACGGGTACCTATCCCAACCAGGCCGCGCAGCGCCCCATGGGCAATACCGCCCAGCAGGTGCGCCGCCCCAGCGTGCCGGTTCAGGGCAGCTACACCCGCCCGGTGGAGCCTGAGCAGTCCCAGCAGGCGGACTACACCGCCAGCTACCGTAACCCCGCCACCTCGGAGGTGCGCCCCGTTGGCCGCCGCAGCGCCTATCGCGCACAGCAGGCGCAGCAGAATGGCTACACCAGCCCCTACCGCAGCGAAACGGAGAACAGCGACTTCCAGCAGGACAAGGACAACGGCGACTTTGAGTAAAACCCAATAGCAACTGGCAGCGGCTCTGTGTGGAGCCGCTGCTTTGCTATACCGTTTGAGTGAGATAACCAACCGTTCGCCGTAATCCTGTGACAAGCGCAGAGAAATGTGATATGATGCACTTGTAAGGAACAAAGGAGGTGCCGGGAATGAAATTCAGTCTGGTGATCGACGGCGAAAAGCCGGAGGAGGTGGTGGCCACAGTCCACCGCCGGAGTGAGCTGACTGATCAGATCGAGGAACTGGTGCTGGGGTATGCAGGGGAGGATCAGCTGCCCGGATATACCGAGGATGATATGCGGATGCTGAAATTCGCGGAGATCGAGTGTATTCTGGTGGAGGACGGCAAGACCTACGCGGTGGATGGCGCGGGGGAGATGTTCCGGCTGAAGCAGCGCCTCTACGAGCTGGAGGAAATGCTGCCGGAGTGCTTCATCCGCATCAATAAATCAGCGCTGGCTAACGAAAAGCACCTGGTGCGGTTCAGCGCCAGTTTTAGCGGCGCGGTGGATGCGGTGTTCCGCTGCGGACGCAGAGAGTACGTGTCCAGAAGATGCTTTGCGCAAATCAAAAGGAGGCTTGAGGAACGATGAGAAAGTTTGCAGCAGAATTCGTGAAGCGCGGCTTGATGGCTGC
Source organism: Clostridia bacterium (assembly GCA_017936765.1). Taxonomy (GTDB): domain Bacteria; phylum Bacillota; class Clostridia; order Christensenellales; family Aristaeellaceae; genus UBA11524. Next base: position 494,451 of record JAGBEX010000014.1, on the reverse strand, counting down.
CTGGGGCGGCCCGGTGGTCATTGCCATCATTTTTGCGAGCCTTGGTGCCAATGGCGTGATGGAAACCATGACGGTGCATGAGGTGTGCCTGGGCATCCTTTCCTCCACGGTGCTGGCCTTTGTTGCGGGTGGCATCACGGCGATCTATCAGGTGGAGCAGCTGCCCCTGTCCATGGCGGCGCTGATCCAGGCTGGTATGCTGTATCTGGACTATCTGCTGGTGTACCTGATGAACGGCTGGCTGCAGAATCAGATGGTGCCTATCCTGACGTTCACAGTGATCTTTGCGGCGGGCTATGCGCTGATCTGGCTGGTGATCTATCAGGTCATTAAGCGGCAGACGCAGAAGCTGAATGAAAAGCTGACGGCACAGTAACGGAAAAGCAGCCTGCGGGCTGTTTTTTCTTGTGCATTGCGGTTGAGTGTGATAAAATGGTGGCAGATTTGATGAGAGGAGGCGATCGCCATGCGGCGTGATTGTTTGAAAATGTGTTACAGGAGGAGACACATGAAATAAATCCTCCGAAAAAGATTTGGAGGAAAAAGAATTGGATATTGTCACGTTTGAACTCTGCCACGCGGCAGAGGCGGTTTGCCTTGCAGAAAAACAACTGAACGATGAATGCGCAGCGGTGTGCGCCTTGCAGAAGCTGCCATTGCCGGAGCTGCATAGCCTGGCCAATGGCCTGGGTGTGGCTGCCGTGAACGGGCAGCTGGTGGGCTATTTGTGCGCCTATGGGCCGTTTAAGGGTATGTTTGGCACATGGGGTACTTGCTTTGAAGAGCAGTTTGTTGGGGTGTTTTCACCCATCCATGCGCATGGCGTGGCGGCGGAGGCTCCGCCGAAAACCTGGCAGCGGATGTATCAGGCGGCGGCAGCGAAGTGGGTGCAGGCGGGTGCGGCGTATCATGCCATTGCTGTGTATGAGCATGACGCGCTGGCCAAGGTTGCGCTGTTCCGCTATGGTTTTGGTCAGCGGTGCGCGGACGCCATTCGCCCGGTGGACACGATCGATGCTGCGCCTGTGCCGGGCGTAAGCTGCTGCGAGCTTCCGGCAGGCAGCGCTGAAATGGTGCGGGAGCTGCGCCGGGGACTGGACGTGCATCTGTGCCAGAGTCCATGCTTCATGGCAAGGACGGATGAAGGCCGTCATGCCTGGCTGGAGGCGGTGAAGCACCGGGACTCCCGGCTGTTTGCGGCCATGGCGGCGGGGCAGGTGATCGCCTTCATTGAGGTGACGGACGAAGGGGAGAACTTCCTGACGGAAGGGCAGAAGATGCGGAATATCTGCGGTGCCTATTGCGTGCCTGAATGGCGCGGCACCGGTGTGAGCAAGCTGCTGCTGGATCATGTGCTGCAAACGCTGCAAGCCGAGGGCGTACGCCGCCTGGGTGTGGATTACGAGACCATGAACCCCACAGCAGCAGGCTTTTGGGAGAAATACTTTACGCCATACACCGCCAGCCTGGTGCGGCGGGTGGATTGTGTTCCATAAAAAATGGGCGCGGCCAATGCGGTCGCGCCTTTTGCGTGCTTGTTATTCAATGATGAGGTTACCGGTGCGCACAGAGCCGTTCAGCGCCAGCTCCAGTTCCAGGATCTTGTCGCGCATCATGTCGGCCTGGCGGGTCATTTCGGCCTCGGCAAGGCCTTCGGGCGGCGGTGTCATGGTGACGGGTTCGCCGATGATGTAGCGGAAGCGCTTGCCGAAGAAATAGTTGTACTCGCCGTTGAGGTAGATGGGCAGCACCTTCACGCCGGAAGCGGCGGCCAGGGTGACAAAGCCAGGCTTGAAGGGCAGCACGATGCGGGCGCGGTTGCAGCGGCCCTCGGGACACATATAGATGTGGGCGCCCTCGCGCAGCTTTTTGCGGCCTTCGCGAAGCCAGCTGAGGGAGGCGTTCTCGCGATCCACGGGGATGGTGCGCAGGTGGCTGAGGAACCAGCCATAGAGCTTGGTGCGCTCGATGAGATCCTTGGCGGTGATGGAGTACACCTTGCTGAAGGGCATCAGGGATTGCAGCACAGCGCCGTCCATGCCGTGAACATGGTTGCTGATGAAGATCATCGGCTCCTTGAAGGCTTCCTGCTTTGCCTTTTCCGAAATGTAGGTGCGCTTGGGACGGAAGGCGATGAGGCATAGGAACTTCAGCACAGGGCGAAACACGCAGCCGAAGGCTTCGTGCAGAGTGGAACGAAGTTTGCTCATGACAACCTCCTTACACCAGAAATGCTTTCGCCCAGGGCGATGGAACGGATGGCCGCAGCCACGCCGCACTGGTGATTGGGCAGGGTGGTATAGTCTGCAGCGGCCATGGCATTGGCGCTGGCATTGCCCATGGCAACACCCACACCGGCAGCGCGCAGCATGGGAATGTCGTTGTCGTTATCGCCAATGGCCATCACCTCGGCCATGGGGATGCCCAGCTCATTGGCCAGAGCGGTGAGCGCCATGCCCTTGTTGGCTCCGCGGGCGTTGATCTCCAGGTTGTTGACCCAGCTGGAGGACACGTCCACCTGGGGGTATTCCTTTTCCAGGCGGCGCTGGAAGTCCAGCAGGGGAGCGGCATCGTTGGCGAAGATCATGAACTTGTTCAGCCCGCGCCGGAGAAGTTCATCAGCGCCTTCGCCGCCGTAGCGGATGCAGGTGCGGGCGCCCTGGCGCAGAATGTTGCCGCCGAAGATGATCAGCAGCTCCTTCTCCGTCATGCCGTTGGGGCTGATGATCAGCTCATGATCACCGAAGAGGCCGTATTCCAGGGGGTATTCCTGCAGAAGGTCAAAGATGCCCTTGGCAGCGGCAGCATCGATATAATTGCTGCGGATAATGTTGCCCAGGGGACGATCCAGCGTGCAGGTACCATTGAGTGCCAGGATGTGCATGGGGATGCCCATGTCCAGGGCATAAAAGCCCATATCGTCGGCAATGCGGCCGGAGCAGAGCGCCAGACGAATGCCGGCAGCATGGGCTGCGCGAAGGGCATCCACATTCTCCTGGGGAATGCCCTTGCCGCCGTCCAGCAGCAGGGTGCCATCCATATCCATGGCAATGAGGCTGATTTTTTCCATAAATACCTCGTGTTAAAAAGGACAATCGACGGTGAAGGTCTTGCCGTCCAGCTGGGGGAGCTGGCCGCCGGTCTCCAGGGTGAGGGAGGCGGCGCAGAGCATCAGCCGACGGGCGTGGTTGGCGCGGTTGAAGGCGCGGTCGCCATAGACGTCATCGCCTAAGAGGGGATGCCCCAGGGCAGCCAGGTGGGCGCGAATTTGATGGGTGCGCCCGGTGAGCAGATGTACCCGCAATCGGCTGATGGGGCCTGCCTCCAGCGTCTCATAAGCGGTGGCGATGGAGCGGGCGCCAGGGGCGGGGTGATCCAGGATGGTGACGCGGGCCGCCTCGGCATCCTTGAGCAAGAAGGCTTTGCAGGTGGCGGCAGGGGGCTTCATCATGCCGCGAACGAGGCAGATGTAGCGCTTATCCATGCTGCGCTCCTTGAAGGCTTGCAAAAGGATCGCCTCTGCCTGGTCGTTCTTGGCGAAGACGATCAGGCCGCAGGTTTGGTTGTCCAGCCGGTGGCAGGGGCGGGGAGGCAGGGCTGCGGCATCCTTTGCCAAAAGATGCTTATGCGCCAGCTCCGTCAGGGATGCACCGCCCTTATCGTCCGGCTCCACGCTGATGCCTGCCCGCTTGTTGATGAGCAGCACGTCATCGTCCTCGTAGATCACGTCCACGGTCGGGGCGGCTGGCTCCATGCAGTAGACCTGTACCAGCTGACCTTCGGTGACGCGGGCATCGGGCTTGACGCGCTTACCCTCCAGCTTTACATCGCGGCGCTGGAAGCTTGCACGCAGCACATGGGGCGGGATCTCCGGCAAAAAGCGGCGGATGCAGGCATCAACGCGCTGCCCCTCCGCCGCATGAGTGACTTTCCATTCGTAGCAGGCCATGTTATTGCACCATTCCTGACCGCATGGTTCCCCAGCGCGGCGTCATCATATACAGCTGCTGCAGGCCGCTCCGCATGGCGGGAGTGGGCTGCACGGTGAGCAGGGTTCCCAGTACGTCGTTCATTTCCTCCGGGCTGACACCCTGCTTGGCCAGCATACGCAGGTCTTCCACGGCTTCCTCGGTGGAGATCTCCGGACGCACGGCACCCAGCAGCAGGCCAAACATGGTTTCAAACAGGGGGCGTTCCTCCGGCAGCAGGCCGCTCATGGCCCCCAGCATGGTGGTTTCGTCCAGCTGGAGCTGCTGATCCGACATCAGAGGAAGCTTGGCCAGCAGCCGCTCAGGCTCGGCCAGGCCGGGGTGCAGAAGGAGCATCTGCCCCTGGGCATCGTAGGTATAGTCGTAGGATGCGCGCAGGTAGCGCAGCGCCAGGTGCTGCTGGGCGGCATAGGTGCCTTCCAGCACGTCCACCATCAGGTGGCGCAGAGGTTCGGCCACATGGAGCAGACCGCCGATATAGAGCAGCCCGCGGATGGTTGCATCGTAGCGGAAGAGCTTGTCGCGGATCTCCTCGTGGGCCTTGGATGAGAGTATGAGCTGCAGCGGCACCACCAATTCCGGTGGAAGATGAACAAAGATGCGATCCTCCTGCCGGGACACGATACACCACAGGCGGCGTACCAGGCTCTCGGCAGCGCTGATCTCTTCCCAGTCCATCAGTTCAGCGGTGCCGCCCAGCGCCAGCAGCCTGTCGATGAGGTGATGCTCTTCCATGGAGAGCAGCGCCGCCTCGGCCGGGAGGCTGGTGAGCAGCTGGGCTTGCAGCTTGCGTGGTTCGTGCAGGGCGCTGGGGATGGGCTGCTCCTGGGCGGCAAAGCTGCACGCCCAAAGGGTTTCCACATTGGATGCGTCGCAGCTGTCGAACAGGCCATAAGCGGGCAGGGCGGCCAGGCGGCCTTCGCAGGCCTCCAGCTGGCGCGCCTTCAGCACGCTCATGGTTTTGTCAGCCCAATGCAGGGTCTGCACATTGGTTTCCCGTAGCATGAAACCTCCTCACCCGCTCAGGGTAAGCGGGTTATCACAGTTTTACGATCCAGTTGTTTTCGTCGTTCAGCTTGCCATACTGGATACCGGTGAGGGTATCGTAGAGCTTCTGAGCAACAGGGCCGATGTTGCCATCGCCCACGGTGAGCTTCTCGTCCTTCCAGCAGAGTTCGCCCACGGGAGAGATCACCGCGGCGGTGCCGGTGCCGAAGGCCTCGGTGCACTTGCCGGACTTGATGTCAGCAAAGATCTCGTCGATGGCGATGCGCTTTTCCTCCACCTCGTAGCCCAGCTGGTTGGCCAGGGTCAGCACGCTGTTGCGGGTGATGCCGGGCAGGATGGAGCCATTGAGCATGGGGGTGACGATCTTGGTGCCATAGGCGAACATCATGTTCATGGCGCCCACTTCTTCGATGTAGCGCTGCTCCACGCCGTCCAGCCACAGCACCTGGGCATAGCCCTTGGTGGCGGCCACTTCGCCCGCCAGGATGGAGGCGGCATAGTTGCCGGCGCATTTGGTGAAGCCCACGCCGCCGCGCACAGCACGGACATAGCTGTCTTCGACATAAATGCCCACAGGCTTGAGGCCTTCCTTGTAGTAGGCGCCCACGGGGGAGAGGATGATGAAGAACAGGTAGGTGTTGGAGGCATGGACGCCCAGCTGAACGTCAAGGGCGATCATAGTGGGACGGATGTAGAGGCTGGTGCCTTCCTGATGGGGAACCCAGTCCTTTTCCACCTCGATGAGCTTCTTCAGGCCTTCCAGCGCCAGCTCTTCGTCCAGAGCGGGCATACACATACGCTGGGCGCTGGAGGACATGCGGGCCATGTTGGCCTGGGGACGGAAGAGCTGGATCTCGCCATCGGGACGGCGATAGGCCTTGGTACCCTCGAAAATAGCCTGGCCATAGTGCAGCACCATGCTGGCGGGATCCATGGCGAAATCAGCATAGGGGACAATGCGGGGGTCATACCAGCCCTTGCCCTTTTCGTAATTCATGAGGAACATATGGTCGGTGAAAATGCGGCCGAAGCCCAGCTGGGATTCATCCTGGGGCTTCTGCTTGAGAGCCGTGGAAAGAGTAACTTTGATCTCCTGCATTCGTAAACGCCTCCACTTCGTCTCTGTCGATCCTTCGACAGGGAACACGGTTTTTTCTTCGTGTATTCTTCTATTATACTGTTCCTCGGAGGGATGTCAAGCCTTGCACCACCTTGCTTCCAGGGGTATTTCTTGTACTTATACTGTTTTTTGACACGGTATGTGTTTTGTGGTATGATAGGGCATCAAATCGGCCGGAGGTGGAACATGAATACGCTGGAATGCCTGACACAATTCTACACCAACCATTGCGACGAGGACAGCCGCCTGCGCAGCCGCCACGGGATGGTGGAGTATCTGACCACCATGCGGTATATTGAGAAGTATCTGTTCCCCGGGGCAAGGATCATAGAGATCGGCGCTGGCACGGGGCGCTACAGCCACACGCTGGCACAGATGGGCTACCAGGTGGATGCGGTGGAGCTGATCCAGCACAACATCGATGTGTTTCAGCAGAACACCCAGGGAGGCGAGCAGGTCACCATCCGGCAAGGAAATGCGCTGGATCTGAGCGGGTTTGCTGATGAAAGCTATGATATCACTCTGCTGCTGGGGCCGATGTATCACCTGTTTACGGAAGATGAGCAGAAGCAGGCGCTGGCGGAGGCCATCCGGGTGACGAAAAAGGGTGGCGTGGTGTTTGCGGCCTATTGCAACAACGATGCCACGGTGGTCAGCTTCTGCTTCTGCAAGGGAATGCTGAAGCAGGAACGCTACAAGGAGCTGACCGACCCGGAGACCTTCAAGCTGACCTCCACACCGGAGGAGCTGTTCCAGCTCTACCGTCGGGAGGACATCGACCGCCTGATGCAGGGCTTCGACGTGGAGCGGTTGCACTACGTCGGTACGGATATGGCCACGGAGTTCATCAGCGACAAGGTGGACGCCATGGACGATGAACTGTTTGACATGTACATGCAGTATCATTTCTTCATCTGCGAGAGGCCGGACATGGTGGGCGTGACGCACCATATGCTGGATGTGTTCAGAAAGCAATGAAAAAAGGAGAGCGATTGCTCTCCTTTTTTGTGTGCGTTAGATCTCATCCAGCAGCTCTTCCAGGGTGAAGGGGAAGTAGAGAACACCGGTGGAGACGGGGGCAACGGTGCCTTCCTGCAGGAAGAAGACGGGGTTGCCGTCGGCATCCAGATAGAAGTCCTCTTCCGGGTAGAAGTTGGCCTCGAAGATCTCGTAGGTCAGGTCGTCGTAATACTCCACGGCACCATCGGACAACTGGTCCTGGATCACGTCCCACACCAGGCCGCGCACCATGTCATCGGCCTTGGCGGTCTGGCGATCCAGCATCCAGGAGTCGGTCTCATCGGCAGAGAGGATGCCCAGCAGGTAGGGCAGCGCCACCACGGTGCCAGCCTTGTCGCCCTGGCGGGCAAACACATGGCCGCTGATCACATGGGAATCCGCTGCTCCCATGAAGGACTCGTTGACGATCTTCACGGAGAAATACGCATCGTTGTTGCAGGTGACCTCGCTGGTGATGGTGGTGTGCGCCTGAATGCCGCCAGAGACTTCCTCGGCCGCCATGGGCGCAGCAAAGCCCAGGGCATCGTCCACCATGTAGGCATAGAAGTCGTTGATCATCAGGCTGACTTCATCCTCAGCAGCCACCAGGGGATAGGCATAGCGGTAGATGTACGCCGCATCGGCCTCGGTGCTGCCCTCGGGATAGCAGGCCACACCGGAAAGCCCGTCCGCAAGGGGGAGCGGATCGGCCAGGGCGGAAGAAGTAAGCAGCAGGCAAACAACAAGCAGAATGAGTTTTTTCATGAAAACCTCCGGAAATAATTCGGAATTCGGAATGCGGAATGCGGAATTGAGAGAGTGGCACGGCGGGCGATCGCAGATCGCCCCTACGGGTGCGCGGAAAAGCAGCTTCCTCCGTGTCGCGGCGCGCCCGTTGCGCGGCGTGACCCCTGCTCGGAGACCACCCAGCAACGGCATCCCCCAATGGGTTTCGAAAGGGTCGAAGACCCTTCGTGGGGATTCTTAAGGGGCAACGCCCCTTAAGCGTTCCCCTTACTCAGGTCCTCCGCTGCCGAGATGGCGGCGATGTTGCCTTCGCCAACGGCTTTGGCGATCTGGAGGGGGGCGCCGGTGCAGTCGCCGGCGGCGTAGACGCGGGGCAGGTTGGTGGCCATGCGGCGGTCAACGGGAATGAAGGCGCCGTCGAGGGCGAGGCCGGGGAGGAGGGAATCGGGGGAGACGGCGGGACGGAAGATGAACACGCCGTCGTAGGCATCGGCGGTGGTGGCGGTCTTCACGGTGATCTTGCCGTTTTCGCGGATCAGTTCGATGGGCTTGCCCTCGTGGAGGGTGAAGGGATGCTGGGCGGGCAGGTCGTGCTTGACCATGGAATAGTAGTCCACTTTGGCGCACAGGCGGGAGAGGAACTCGGCTTCCTCAATGCCGCCGTGCCATGCGGAGAGAACGGCCACGTCCTTGCCGCGGTAGAACATACCATCGCAGGTGCCGCACCAGCTGACACCCTGGCCGATGAGGGCTTCCTCGCCGGGGAGCAGCTTGGGGCGGGCAGCGCCCATGGCCAGCACCACGGCGCGGGATTCAATGATGTCGTTGCCGCACAGCGTCATGTAGATATCGCCCAGGGGCTGAACCTGGCGGGCGAGGCTGTCGATGACCTGCGCGCCTGCATCCTCGGCCTGATGGCGGAAGACACGCAGCATCTCGCTGCCGGACACGGCGGGCATACCGGGGTAGTTGTCAATGCGCTCGGCCTTTTGCAGCCAGCCCGTGGCGGACTGGGCGGCGGCCACCACCACGCTGAGATCACGCTGGCGGGCGGTGAGGGCGCAGCTCCAGGCAGCGGGGCCGGAGCCAATGATGAGCAGGTCGCAATTGGGCATGGTGTTGCCTCCTTACCAATAGGTGTAGCGGGCGGAAAGACGCGGCATATTGGAATAGGTGCCGTTGGCATCGCCATAGATGCGGTAGTATTCGCCCACCTTCCAAGTGGTTTTGGTGAAGTTCTCCAGCAGTACGGGCTGGCTCTTGCCATCTTCGCTGGTGTACATGATGGCCATCTGGGGCTTGTCGCTGACGATCTCCGCAATGGTACCCATGGCCACATAGACCTGGCTGCGCTGGGTGCGGGTCACATTGTTGGACAGCAGCTCGGAATAGCCGGCGGCGTCCAGCGCCCAGGCCTTGGGGGTATATTCGTCCTGGTTGGGAATGTAGTAGATGTTGTATTCCACCACAGAGGTCTTTTTGCCGGGGTAGGACGCGGTGATGGTCACGGTGTTGTCGCCATACTTGTCGAAAATGGCGTAGAAGCTGAAGGCACCGGTGATGTCCAGGTTGGTGATGTTCAGGTCGCTGTGGGGGGACAGCACATCCACCGTAGCGCCGGGCAGGGTGGTGGCGCGGATCTCAATGGCCTTGCTGTTGGTGGTGGAGTAGGTATCGGCAGAAAGGTCCAGCGGGATCTCCTGGGGTTCGCGGTAGAGGGTGATGGTCAGGGCGTTCTCGCGGCAATACTGGCTGCGGACGCGGATGGTGAAGTTGTTGTCGCCAATGGGCTGCACGGTGGCGTTGTAGGTGAAATCGCCATCCTCGGAGTCCACGGTGTCGGACACGTCCTCGTCGTTGATGTAGACGGTGGAGCCGGGGCGCACGGTGAAGCTCATGCTGTACATGGCGGTGGCGACCTCGGTACGCAGGCCGTCGGGGGAATTCATGGTGATGGGACTGAGGGGGATGGAAATCTGGTAGGTAATGAGATCCATGGGCTTCTGCTGGCCGCTGGAGGTCTTCACAAAAGGCGTGAGGGTGACCTCCATGGTCTCGCCCACAAAGTCGGTGATCTCGTCGTACCAGATGTGGTCGGCTACTTCCACCGTGGCAAAGCCGCCGGTGACGATGTAGGAGGTGTGCAGCTCGCGGATGTAGATCTGCTGGCCATCCTCGCCGGGAATGAGAATGGTGTGGGCAGCCAGGTCATCCTTGATGGAGGCGGTGACGGTAGGGCGGTTGAGCGCCTTGGCGGCGTCGTAGCGATCCTTGAAGTAGTTGTAGCCAAAGAAGATGGTCAGCCCCAGGAGGCAGAGCATGATCACCGCGATCAGAATGCGGGCAACATGGCGCAGCCCGCGGGAGCGGCTGGGCAGCTTGCCGGTGAACTGGGCGCTCTGGGGCAATTGCCAGGTGCCGTACATCTCCTGCTCCTCCCAGAGGGGATCGTAGGAGCGGGAGTCCTGCCAGGCATTGTTGACGTGGTGGGTGCGGTCGACGCTTTCTTCCTGGGCGTTGCGCTTGATGCGCACGGTGGTGCGGGGGTTATCCTCCACGTTCCAGAAGGTGTCCACGCTGGCGTGGGTGCGGATGGTCATGGCGGAGGGTGCGGAGCCACGCTGAGCGCCTTCGCGGCGGAGCTGGCGCTGCACACGACTGCCCTCGGCCTTGCGGTGCTTCAGCTCGGCCATTTCCTGGGCCAGGGCATCACGGCTGTCGGGGGTAGCGGAGGCCTCGCCGTCCTCATCCACGCGGATGTATTCCTTGCCCTTCTGATCATCCCGCAGGGTGGTTTTCCAGGAAGGGAGCTGCGCCTCGGCCGGATCCAGGGGCGCGCCGCATTTCTGGCAATGGGGCAGGGAGGCACGGTTCCATTGGCCGCATTGTGGACACTTCATAGGGTTCTCCTTATCGCATGAAGAAATGGGGGACGGAGGATCATTCCTCGTCCATCACCAGCCAGCTGCTGGCAAGATAATCGGAAAAGTCCTCGCGGCACATATTCCAGTCCAGCTCCTGTACGGACATACCCGCATAGGAAATAGGATGCACAGCGTCGTCCTGGGGGATGCGCAGCTCCTCGATGGTGCAGTCGCGCAGGCTGTAGGCGCGATCCATGGCGGTGACCAGCTCCTCGGCATTCATGTTGGTGAGGAGGGTGTTCTCGGTGATCACGTCCAGCAGGGTCTTGGCCTGGTCGTAGGTGATCTCGCGGCACTGGTCAGCCAGGGTGGACAGCACGGTGCGCACGCGCTGGGTGCGCATGAAGTCACCGCCGCCGCCAGCCTTGCGGATGCGCATGTAGATCACCGCTGCACGGCCATAGAACTTATAGGTGCCGGCATTGCGCATGGCGGGTTTGGTCTGGTGGTTCTCCAGGGGATAGCGGCGCAGGTAGCTGGCTTCGGCGGCGCTGACCTTGATATCCACACCGCCCAGGTGGTCGATGATGCGGGCGATCTGGCCGAAGTCGAAGAGGATGTAGTCCTCCACGCGCACGTTCAGGTGCTGGGAAATGACCTTACACAGCGCCTCGGGACCGTAGTTCTTGGCAATGTAGTTGATGCGGCCAATGACGCCATCGGGGCGCTGCACCAGAGCATCACGGATGATGGAGGTGAGCATCACGCGGTGGGCGCGGGTGTCCAGGGTCACCAGCACGATGCCATCGGTATTGCCCAGGTTGTGGGCCTTGGCCTTCCAGCTGTCGGTACACAGCAGTAGGTAATGATACTGGCCGTTGGCATTGGCAGGGATCTGCTCGTAGGGGATGGTCTCGATGGGCTGGGGCTGATCCGCCATGGCGGGCAAGGCGGTGAACAGCATAAGCAGGCACATCAGGGCGGAGAGAATGCGTTTCATCATCGGTAGGACTCCTTCCGGGTATATTTCAACAAAAGAACGAATCGCACGGGTAAAAGCGTCCATAATAAGACAAATAACATTATAGCATACTTGCGCAAGGATGGAAAGAGGGTTGATGGGCAAACAAAAATCCCTGCGCAAGCCAATCCTGCTGACACGCCAACTTGACTTGGCCCACAAAAGAGTGTATTATTGCGATAGAGCATATCGTTGCTGAAAAGTTATACAATCGAAAAGAAATGGAGTGGCTCTACGCATGAAGAAAATCACAGCTCTGTTATTGTCGCTGATTCTGGCTGTCAGCATGTCCGCTGCTTTTGCGGATGAACTGATGGACTTCACCTATGCAGCCAACGTATACGCCTTCACGGATGAAGGTCTGGCTTTGTTTACGGCGCGCAACGGTTTGTGCGGTTTTGTCAACACCAAGGGCGAGGTTGCTATTCCTGCACAGTTTGAAACTGCCTCTAGCTTCAGCGAGGGGCTGGCAGCCGTTTCCCGGAATGGTCTGTACGGCTTCATCAACACGCAGGGCGAGCTGGTCATTGACTACCAGTGGGCAAGTGCAAGTAACTTCAGCGAAGGACTGGCGTATGTAAAGAGCAAGGAGGATCGGTACGGATATATCGATACGACAGGTGCGCTGGTCATCCCCACCGTCTACTCAAACGCATACGCATGCGAAAACGGGTGTATGAAAGTGGAAGATGGTTCTTATTATATGTACATCAACAAAGCCGGTGAAACGATTGACGCCCCCTCGGATCCGGTTCAGGAGATTTTCACGATCAAGAGAACAATGGACGGTTCCAAAGGAATATATGAGCTGCTTGCCAATGGCCGGGGCATCGCGACGACAACCATCTACAATATCCTCTACGGCGACGGCTACAGCTACGATATCATTTATCCGGTGGAGAACGCTGAGTCACTCTGGGTGATCTGTCAGAATGCCAAGGGTTTTAGTGATGACGACCTTACTGTCTCCCGCATTCTCTATGACGCCGCTGCGGATAAGATTCTGATGGAGGATATGGAGGACATTGAAACGACGCTCTCCAGCGGCCTGATTGCGGTGAAGGATGATAAGGCGGCCTATTATGTAAACGAGCAAGGCGTGATGGCCATTCCACCGATCGGCACCGAGGCTTATACCTTTGTGGACGGCATTGCCCGCGTTGACATCGGCGATACGTGTGTATTCATCAATCCCGAGGGTCAGATTATTTCCGACGTCTACGACAAAGCCTATAGCATGAAGAATGGCTTCACCACGGTACAGCAGAACGGCCAATGGTTCGTCATCAACGACCAGTTCCAGCGCGTCCGTTAAGAACAGAATACAATGTAACACCATCCCCGCCACCTTTTTTAGGAGGCGGGGATTCTTTGTGCTGTTGCGCACACCTTGAGCAGCATCAATTTACAAGCGCAAAGAAAAATCCCGGAGAAAACTCTCCGGGATGCTGTGCTGCAGAAATCAGAAGGCCTGTTCCACCATCTGCTCCAGCTGGGACTTGGGCATGTAGCCAACGCTCTTGGCCACGGGCTGGCCATCCTTGAAGAGGATCAGGGTGGGGATGGACATGACGCCGAACTTCTGCGCCAGGTCGGGGCAGGAGTCCACGTCCACCTTGCCCACGATGAGTTTATCCTGGTTCTCGGTGGCGACTTCTTCCACCACGGGAGCCAGCATACGGCAGGGGCCGCACCAGGTGGCCCAGAAGTCCACCAGCACGGGCTTGTCAGCCTGGGAGATGAAGGAATCAAAGTTTTCCTGCTTGATATCAGTTGCCATAAATTGACCTCCTTATGCGTCTTGCGTTTTGGGAATAATCTCGATCAGTTGGGGCTTCCAGCGGGGATCGCTCTGGCGCTTCTTTTCGGTGATGCGGACAAAGAGCAGCATCGCGCCCAGTCCCACCAGGCCGCACAGCACACCGGCGATATCGGCGCTTTGGGGGAAGAGCAGTGTGCCTGTGGCAAGGCCCAGCATCAGCCCCACCAGGGGAAGCACATAGGCCAGGGCAGAGGCCTGCATCACGGTCTTGAGGGGCATTTCCACCACCGCGGCATCGCCTACGTTGGCCTTGCCCTTCAGGTGCAGCTTGGTGACCTTTTGCCCACCCTGGCAGGCCTGGCACTTTTCGCAGTCCGCGGGGCGGCAGAAGGTGATCTCCAGCAGATCGCCATGAACAGCGGTTACTTCACCGGTACGTTGCATACTTCATCGCTCCAATTTGGTTGATAAGTGAAGTATACCACACTTTTCGGGAAAGGGAAACCCTTCATACAGATTATACCCAGCTATGGAAAAATGAAACATCATTTTGCATTTTCAGCCGTCATGACCCGCACGCCAGAGGGTTCCACCCCGGCGTGGGCCTTGGCCAGGGTCATCACCAGGGCGCTCTCGCCGGAGGAGAGGGTCTCCTTTTCCGTCACCACGGTGACGCTGCCGGGGGTGATCACCGCCACGCAGGGATATACCCCGCTCTGGGCCAAGGCACCCTCCAAGGCCAGCTGGGATTCGCGCCTTGCCACCATCTCCTGCAGTTGGCGGGCGGCGTCCTCACGGGTCTGGTCGGAAAGGGCAGTCTGGTCGCACAGGGCTTGCAGGGTGGACAGGTCGGAAAGGTAGGTCTCTTCGCGGCGGGTGCGGAAGTCCTCCAGGCGGCTGGAGGGGGACGTGGTGACCTGCACCACCGGCAGCGCCACCGTGGCGGCGGCCTCCACCAGGCGGTGCTGGGTGGCCAGGCAGCTGACGGCCAGGGTGACCAGCAGGGTGAGCAGTAGAAGAACATTGCGGTGCTTGCGGATGAAATCGATCATGGTGAGCCTCCTCCAAGTTTGAATACATCCACCTGGCTGGCTTCCAGCCCCAGCAGGGTGCATACGGCGCGGGTGAGCTGCAGGCGCACGGCTACATCGTCGGCGCCCTGGGCGACCACTACTGCGCCGCAGGGCAGGGCGTCCTCTTCCTGATAGAAGACCGCGACCTCCACATCACCAGCGCCGGCCATGGCGGAAAGCACCCGGGCTAGCCGGGCTTCCTCGGCGGTCTGGGTGGATGTGCCTTCGGTCATGCCCAGGATGAGGCACAAGAGGATGCAGCCCGCCAGCGCCAGATACAGCCAGCCGTCTTTGCGCAGGCGCTCCTTCAGGTGGGGAAAGGGCATATCACTCACCTCCGGCGGCCAGCATGGCGGCGTAGGTTTGCTGGGCAGCGGCTGCATCATAGCCGGTGGAAACAAGGACGGTGGATGGCAACTCCGGCAGGGTAGGCCAATGGAGCAGGGTGAAGATGCCATCCGCCCAGCAGAGCATCAGCACCAGGCCGATGACCAGCGCGGCGGTGCGGCGCAGGCTGCCCTCCGGCAGGAGATTCAGCACCACGCCGCAGCACAGCGTGAAGGCAATGAAGGGGTGGAGCCATGCCATGCGGCGAACACTCCTTTGCATGGTTATCGTAGCATCATGGTCATGCCGGATACGGCGATCAGCTGGGCAATGAGCAGCAGAAACATGGCAGCCGTGCAGAGCTGGATGATGAACAGGAGCATCAGCACCCGCGAGAAATCGTGAATGCAATGGGCCAGCTCGCCATCGGCCATGGGCTGCATGAGAGCGGAGGTAAGCTTGTAGAGCAGGGCGGCGGCCAGGGTCTGGCACAGGGGCGCCATGATCCAGCCAACAATGAGGATCAGCCCGGTGATGCCCAGGGCGCTTTGCACCAGCATACTGGCACCCACCAGCGTGTCCACCGTATCGGCAAACAGGCCCCCCACCACGGGGATGAGGTTATCCAACGCGTACTTGGCGGTGCGGATGGTGACGCCATCCACCGCCGCTGCGGTGACGCCCCGGGTGGCCAGCACGCCGATGAAGGCGGTAAAGCATAGCCCCAGCGTCCAGGTAGCGGCCTGGTGGAACAGATCCGCCAGGCGGTTCAGCTTGATGCCCTCGCCCAGGTGGCAGAGCATGGTGATCACCGCAGCGGTGGTGGCAAGCGGCAGGGTGATGTGCCGGATGAAGGCTGTCATGGAGCCAGCGGCGGCCACCACGGCGGGCTGCATCAGCGTGGAGCCAGCGCTGCCGCCCACCGCGGCCATCAGCGTCAGCAGCAGGGGGAACAGCCCCTGCATTCCGGTGGAGAGCTTCTCCATGGTGGCGGTGCAGAGGGTGATATGTTCGCTGAGATCCTGGGTGAGAAAGATGCACACGATGAGGTAGCACACCGCTTTGCCCGCATCGCTGGCCTTGCTGGACAGGCGGCGCAGCAGGCTCCACAGCATGGCGGGGGCCATGAGGCGGGTGAGTCGCCACAGGCTGCTTTGGGCAGCGGAAAAGAAGTGTTTGCCCATCAGGGATATGACCTGCTGGAAGTCCAGGGTCATTTCGCCCTTGGCAATGGCGCTGACCGTGGCGCGGAAGCCGCCTGTAGCCGCCAGGGGATCGCTCTGCTGCAGGGCTGATTCCAGCGCGGAAATGTCCAGCCCATCCACGATCTGGCTGATGGACTGGGTGAGGGATTCGGCCTGGGATGGAATGGGCAGCAGGAGCAGCAGGAGAAGGAGCAGCCTCATGGTGCAAGGGAGAGAAGCTGGGTGAGCAGCGTTTGCATGGCGGGGAGCGCCAGGGTGAGGAGCATCACACGACCGGCCAGCTCAGTTTTCATGGCGAGACCTTCTTCGCCTGCATCCCGGCAGGTCTGGGCGGCGAAGTCCATCAAAAGGCTGATGCCCGCCACCTTCAACAGTTGGGTGAGGTAGCTGCTCTTCACGCCTCCCGCCTGGGCAATGCTGGTGATGCCGCCGATGACCTGCGCCACCATGGGCATAGCCATGGTCAGCAGCAGAATGCCTGCGGCCAGGGCAGCGGTAAGGCCCATCTCCGGGCGCATACGGCGCAGGAGGATCACCGCCACGGCGGAGGCCATGGACATCCCGGCCATGCGCAATACATCCATGGTGGTGCCTCCTTAATACAGCTGGAATATGCTGCGCACGCTGGTGAACAGCTCCGACAGCAGGCTGACCACCATCAGCAGCACGATGGCCAGCCCCGCCACGGTGGAAAGGGTGGCCAGCTCGTCTCTGCCGGCGCGCTGAAGAATGGCGGCCACCACGGTGGTCAGCACCCCCACACCGGCAATTTGAAACAGGAGATCGATCTGCATAGGCACTCCTTACAATAGCATCAGGGTGAGGCACGCGCCGCAGGTCCAGCCCAGAGTCGTCCACATTTTGCTGTCCTGCTGAGCTTTGGCCTGGGAGGCTGTGGCCAGCAGCGACATTTCCTCCGCGGCTTGCTGGGTGGAAAGCACGCGGCTTTCCAGACTGCCGTGGGAGAGTCCCTCCAGCAGGCGCAGCAGCACCGCATCTTCCGCGCCCTGGGACGTGTAGTGCCGGGGCAGCGGGGTGAGGGGATCGCGTTGCAGTGCCGCTGCCCATTGGCGCAGCAGCTGGTCGGCACAGGTGTTTTCGGTGGCAGCCTGGGTGAAGGCTTCGGGCAGGGAGAGGCGTTGCTGGCGCAAAAGCAGACACAGGTGCTGTAAGAGCGTTTGCCAGCGGTGGAGGGTGGCGTTGGTCTCCCGGATGCGGCTGGCCTGGCGCAAGCCCATGACGCCGCAGAGCAGCCCTGCCATGATGGCCAGCATGGGGCGCATCACGGCTTGATGGGACTGCCTGCCCGGTCGTAGAGGGCGGCGATACGTCCGCCGCCTTCGGGATGCAGCAGCGCATAGTGGTGAAAGGCGCGGCGAGCCATCAGCGCGGCCATGGCGGGGCGGTTGGCCACCTCGGTGAGGCTGGCACCGTGGCAGCTGGTTACGATGGAGCAGCCACAGGCCATGGCGTCCAGCAGGGCGGCGGCATCCTCTGCGCCGGAAAGCTCGTCGGTGATGATGGCCTGGGGTGCCATGGAGCGCACCAGCCAGGCCACCGCCTCCGGCTTGGTGCACCCGCAGAGGACATCGCATTCGCCCACATCCAGCTGGGGAACGCCATGCACACAGGCGGCCAGCTCGCCTCGGTGGTCGATGAGCGCCACCTGCCGGGCTTGTCTTGCGGTGGAAAGCTGGCGGGCGATATCCCGCAGGAGGGTGGTTTTGCCGGTGCCGGGGGCGCCGATGATGAGCAGGTTCTCCGCATGGGGGAGCAGCTCGTCGGCGCAGCCCGGCCAGGCGCAGGCGATGCGGATGCACACCGAGCCAATGTCCTTCAGGCTTTGGGACATGACCTGCCCACACAAGCCCATGCGGTGACCGCCCCGCAGGGTGATGTACCCCTGCCGGGTCTCATCGCTGCGGGCGTAGAGGCTATGCTCGGAGAGTGCCTCCACCAATGTTTCCACCTGGCGCTGGTCGGGGTGCCAGTCCAGGGCCACGCTGCGGCTGGCGGTGCAGAACACCGTGGGACGCTGGGCGCGGACGCGGATCTCCCGCAGCTCGCCGGGGAGCAGCAGCTCCATCTCATCCCGGATGGACGGCGGAAAGCAGGGGGAGAGGAAGGCCTTGGTTTCTTCCCAGTTCATGGCGTACCTCCGTTATTCAAACAGCGTGAGGCCAATGGCCTGATAGAATGCCCAGTCCACATGGCCGGGGGGCAGGCTCATGGCCTTGCGGGCGGCAGCCACGGCCTGCTGGGTGGCAGCACCGTAGATGCCGTCCGGCCAGCCGTAGTAGAAGCCCAGCGCCTTCAGCTTGCGCTGCACGGCGCAGACCATGCTGCTGCGGTCGCCCTCTTTAAGGGGGCGCAGGCTGGTGCCTAATTCGCCAAAGGGGCCGCATTGGATCACCACGCGGGTGCCATTGGGTACGGTGGCGTAAAGCTCCTCGGCGTCCTTTACCCGCATACGGATGCAGCCGTGGCTGGCATTGCTGCCGATGCTCTCCGGCTTGTTGGTGCCGTGGATGCCGTAATTCCCCCAGGGGACGTTCAGCCCCAGAAAGCAGGTGCCGAAGCCGCACATTTCGCCGCTGAAACGGCTGTTGATGGTGAAAACACCCAGGGGAGTGGGGGTATCCCAGGCACCGGTGGCAATGGTGTATTGCTTCACCAGCTTATCCCCCTGGAACAGGGTGAGGGCCTTGCTCTCCACATCGATGTGGATCTCATAGGGGGCGTTTTTCTCACCAATGGCGGCAGGGAGAGACAGCAGAACCACGCCGAGAACCATCAGCAAAAGGGCTTTGCGCATTCCACCGCCTCCTGATGGTGTGAATGTATGTGCAAAAATTGTGTTTCATGCCGGTAAAATGTTTGCAGAGGCGGGCGGGGATATTGAAATTCTGGCTGTTTATGGTATAATTTCGGTAGGTTCCATACATTCCAAAATAAAAGGGAGGAAACAACCATGAAGAAGATTCTTGGTCTGATCCTTGCGCTGGCCATGCTGCTGGGCTGCACCGCTGTTGCAGAAGAAGCTGCTGCTCCTGCGCTGACGAAGGATCTGGTAATTCTGTACACCAGCGACGTGCATTGCGGCATTGAAAGCGGCTGGGGCTACGCCGGCCTGGCTGCCCTGCGCGATGCGCTGGCTGAGGACAACTACGTTGTGCTGGTGGACAACGGCGACGCCATCCAGGGCGAACCTATTGGCACCATGACTAAGGGCGAAGCGCTGATCGACCTGATGAACGCTGTGGGCTACGACATTGCCACCCCCGGCAACCACGAGTTCGACTACGGCATGGAGCGCTTCCTGGAGCTGACCGAAAAGGCCGAGTTCCCCTACATCAGCTCCACCTTCAACAAGGAAGGCGAACTGGTTTTCAAGCCCTATGTGATCAAGGAGTTCGACGGCGTGAAGGTGGCCTTCGTGGGCATCTCCACCCCCAAGACCCTGACCTCTTCCACCCCCGCCTACTTCATGGATGATGAGGGCAAGTTCATCTACGGCTTCTTTGAGGACGAGACCGGCGAAGGCGTGTACAACGCTGTGCAGACCGCTGTGGACGCCGCCATCGAAGAGGGCGCTGACTATGTGATCGCCATGGCGCACACCGGCAGCGAGGCCGAGTGCGAACCCTGGACCTATGTGGACATCATCGGCAACACCACCGGCATCGACGCCTATCTGGATGGCCACAGCCATGATACCGAGCAGGTCATCATGAAGAATAAGGCTGGTGAGGACGTGCTGCGCTCTGCCTGCGGCACCAAGCTGGAAGGCATCGGCTACCTGACCATCTCTGCCAAGGATGGCTCCATGACTTGCGGCACCCATGCCTGGAACTTCGACTTCGATGCTCCTGCGCTGATCAAGAACGACGTTTCTGCCGCTGTGGAAGCTGCTACCGCCATGCTGGACGCGAAGCTGAAGGAAGTCGTGGCTACCACGCAGGTTGCCCTGACCATCAGCGATCCTGAGGCTGTGGATGCCAACGGCAAGCCCATCCGCATCGTGCGTACTGCCGAGACCAACCTGGGCGACCTGTGCGCTGACGCTTACCGCGATCAGTCCGGCGCTGACGTGGCCATCGTGAACGGCGGCGGCATCCGTGCCAACATCAAGGCTGGCGACATCACCCTGAACGACATCCTGCTGGTGCATCCCTATGGCAACAGCATGTGCGTTATCGAGATCACCGGTCAGAAGCTCCTGGACGCGCTGGAGTATGCCTGCAAGGACGTTCCCAGCGAGTTCGGCGGCTTCCTGCAGGTTTCCGGCATGACCTACGAAATCCACACCTACATTCCTTCCTCTGTGAAGATGGACGAGAAGAAAATGTTTGTGAGCGTGGACGGCGAGTATCGCGTGAAGAACGTGATGATCGGCGATGAACCCCTCGACCTGGAAAAGACCTACACCCTGGCTTCTCACGACTACAAGCTGAAGCTGAAAGGCGATGGCAACACCGTGTTTATCGACTGCCCGATCCTGCAGGATTGCGTCAAGATCGACAATCAGGTGCTGATCGATTACATCACCGGCACCCTGGGCGGCGTGGTCGGCGAGGAATACGCCAATCCCTATGGCCAGGGCCGCATTGTGGCTGTTCCCGAAGCTCCCGCTGCGGAATAAGCTGCATTCTCCCCAAAACAACAAGGGCGGCTTGACTTCGGTCATGCCGCCCTTTAGCGTGCTTGTTTATTGGAACTTTTTCCAGTCGATGCGCCCGCGGAAGGCTTTCAGCAGCGCGTAGCCGAGGATCACCGCCAGTAGCTCGCCAGCGGCTACCTGAATCATGGTCAGCGCGGCGGGCAAGCTATACACCACCGAGAGCATGGAGCCAACGATGAGACCGTTGCTGATCACAGGACACGCAGCGGCCAGCACCGGACGATGCCGCAGCTTGTAGGTGCCGATGGCGGCCAGCAGCGTGGCCAGCGAGCCGAACAGCACATCCCAGATGCCCACAGGGCTGAGCAGATTGGCCACCAGGCAGCCAATGAACAGCCCGGGAACGGACTGGGGGAGGATCAGCGGGAGCAGGGTGAGCGCCTCGGAAAGACGGCATTGCCATGCACCATAGCTGAGGACGGGGAGCATGAGCGTCAGCGCGGCATACAGCGCGGCGATGATGGCGCTCAGGCATAGGGAGCGGGTCGATAGCTGTCTCCTGAACATAGAGACACCTCCTATTCGATTTGCCACAGAGCGAATACAGTCGCAAGCGGCAAAAACAGCATAGCACATTTTTAACAGCATCACAAGGGGCAGTTTGGGGCATGATGTTTCTGCGCCGGTTTGCGGCGACAAATCATCAGGAGGCGGATGAAAATGGCTCATCAGAAGAATCAGTGCATCCATTGCAGCGTGGAAAGCTGCCAGCATCACGAGGTGAACAACATGTGTTCCCTGACGGACATCCAGGTGACGCCCAAGAAGAACTGCTGCGACGGCAAGGCTGACGAAAGCATGTGCAGCAGCTATAAGTGCCGCCACTAAGGCGACTCCCCGAAATGGCAGAGCCATTTCGGGGAATTTGCACTCGGTCGCTGTGGGCTAAAGCCCACGGCCGCTCCCTCGTGTAAGGAAAGTTTTCGCCAGAGGCGAAAACGACCCGCCCGCCCGGCAGAGCCGGGCGATACGAACTAAAACGGAGGGCTGCGGCCCTCCGTTGCCACCCGGAGAGATGTGCGTGTGATTGGAGGTGCGTGCCATGCCGGAGAAGATCTCATCATCCCTGGAACAGAATCTATCCGTGCTGGAGGCGCGCCTCTTCCGTGATGTGAATACCGACATGACCCGCAGGGATTTCCGCGTGTTCCGGCGGGAGGCGGCGGTGTACTTTGTGGATGGGCTGGTGTCCAGCGACTTTTTGCAGCACTACATCCTCACACCCTGCCAGGAGCAGACGGATGCGCCGCTGGCAGCCGACCTGCAGGATGCGCTGTTGCAGACCATCCATGTGGGGGATGCCAAGGCAGTATCCACCTACGCGGAAGCGGTGGACGCCATTGTGAATGGCAAGGCGGTGCTGGTGGCAGATGGTATGCCCGCGGCGCTGTGCTTTGACATACGGTACTTTGTTCGCCGGGGCATTGCGCCGCCGCTGACGGAGAGCGTGGTGAACGGCCCCCACCAGGGCTTCAACGAGGCGCTGCGGGATAACATTACGCTCCTGCGGCGCATACTGCACACGCCGGAGCTGATCGGGGAGATGCGTACCATTGGCGAGGCCTCGCCCACGAACATCTGTGTGATGTACCTGAAAAACGCGGTGGATGGGCAGACGCTGCAGCGGGTGAAGAACCGATTGGCGGGCATTCGGGTGGATCAGGTGCTGTCCATCGGCGCGCTGGAGCAGCTTATGGAAGACAAGCCCTTTGCGCTTTTGCCCCAATGCTGCCTCACCGAGCGCCCGGACAGAGCTGCTTCCTTCCTGCTGGAGGGGCAGGTGGTGATCGTGATGGACGGCGCGCCCCAGGTGTTGGCTATGCCCATCAGCTTTCTGCACCTGTTCCACACCCCGGACGATACCTCCATGCGCTGGCAGTATGGCACGTTTCTGCGAATGATCCGGCTGCTGGGTGCGCTGTGTACGCTGCTGCTGCCGGGGCTATTCGTGGCGGCGGTGACCTTCCACCCGGAGGCGCTGCCGGTAACGCTGCTCACCGCCATTCTGGAAAGCCAGGCGCAGGTGCCGCTGTCCATCCCGGCAGAGACGTTGCTGATGCTGCTGATGTTCAACCTGATCAACGAGGCAGGCACCAGGGTGCCGGGCGTGGTAGGCAACTCGCTGGGAACGGTGAGTGGGCTGATCCTGGGTCAGGCGGCGGTGGAGGCTAAGCTGATCCACCCGCTGCTGATCATTGTGGTGGCGGTGTCCAGCCTGGGGAGCTACGCCATTCCGGATTACTCCCTGGGCATGGCCTTCCGCATCGGACAGCTGATCTTCCTGGCGGCGGGGTGCATCTTTGGCCTGTATGGCATGGTGCTGCTCTCGGCGGTGATGGTGGTGCGGCTGTGCGGCATGACCAGCCTGGGCGCGCCCTTTGCTGCGCCGGTGGCGCCGGTGCGCACCCACAACCCGGATGTGTTCCTCCGCTATCCGTTGTGGCATCAGCGTTTGAGGACGTGGCTGGGGAATCCCTTCAGCATGGAGCGCACCCGTGGCCGGATGCGCGGCTGGGACAGAAGGTAGCATGAAAACGACAAGCACGGTTCATTCACCCGAGGAAAGGCTGGCACAGCGGGAACTGGGGGAACGCCTGGCGCTGCGCAGCCAATGGCGGCTGCTGGCCTGCGTGAGCATCCTGCGCACGGCGGTGACACGGATCATGCCCCTGGCGGGCGCTGCCACCTGGTGGATGACGCTGGTGTGCCTGTTGCCCGGACTGGTGCTGTATTGGCTGGCGTGTCTGGGGCTGCGCATCACAAAGGCGGCCAGCTTGCCGGAAGGCGCAAGGCTGGCCCTGGGCAAGGCAGGCGTGTGGCTGGTGTGCGCTTTGGCAGCGGTGGCGCTGGCGGTGGATGCACTCA
Organism: Clostridia bacterium; assembly: GCA_017936765.1. Classification (GTDB taxonomy): domain Bacteria; phylum Bacillota; class Clostridia; order Christensenellales; family Aristaeellaceae; genus UBA11524. Next base: position 470,790 of record JAGBEX010000014.1, on the reverse strand, counting down.
GCACCATCACCGCGCTGATCACCCTGTTCACCGAGGGGATCGGCACCCAGGGAACCCAATGGACGCTGGCCCTGGCCGCCGCAGGGCTGCTGCTGTTTGCCCTGAATGGCGAGGCGCTGGCACGGGGCGTGTACTTCCTGCGGGTGCCGCTGCTGGCGCTGTTGGGTGCCGTGCTGCTGGAACTGGTAAGCGGAGCAAGGCTGGATCACCTTTTCCCTGTGCTGGGTGATGGTGTCAGCAGCCTGTGGGCAGCGTTTCAGGCAGGGGCAGGCGCGGGGTGGATGTTTCTGCTGCCCCTGCTGCAAGCGCCCACAAAGGAAAGCCGCTGGCGCGAACCGCTGCCGCCTGTGGGACTGTGCATCGTTGTGCTGCTTTGCCTGAACCTGGCGCTGCCCCATGAACTGCTGTCCAACCAGAACGCCCTGGGCGACTGCCTGGTGCTGACGGTGGCGCATCTACCGGCCTTTGTTCGGCTGCTGGCGCTGTGTCTGTGGATAGCGGCGCTGTTCCTGGCCTTGGGCAGCAGCGTGAGCCTGTGCGCGGGCCAACTGCTTGCCCCAAACGGAAGGCGCGTGGTGTGGCTGCCGGGGGTGTTGGTCTTGGCTGCGGCGGCAACGCAATTGCTGGATATTCGTGAGCTTTGGACACAGCTGGGCGCATTGGAACGGTGGCTGCTGGCCGTGCCGGGCGTTGGTGCTGGCGTGAGCCTGCTGCTTTGTTGGAGGAAACGGAAATGAAGAAGGCGATGGTCGTCCTGCTGGCTGCGCTGCTGCTGGGAGGGTGCAGCGCTTTGCCGGGGGAGGAGCGCGTCTTTGCGGTGGTGCTGGGCATCAGCGAAAGCGGCGGCGTGTGGGAGGCCGGGGCGCGGATACCGACCTATCAGACGGGCGGGGGATATCTGACACTATCAGCCAGAGGAAAGTCCCTGGGCGAGGCGCTGGCGCTGCTGAATGCCTCGGCCCCCATGGAGCTGCACTACGGGCAACTGCGAATGCTGCTGTTCGGCAAGGAGCTGGCTGCGTCGGGGAGATTCCCTGAGGTGCTGCGGGCGCTGGCTTCGCGGGGCGAGGTGCGGGCGCAGGCAGCGCTGTGCGTCACGGAGGACAATGTGCTGGATGTGCTGGACGCCCTGGAGCCAGCCACCGGCAGCAGGCTGAGCAAATCGTTGGAAGCGCTGATGGCGTCCAGGCAGGTCGTGGGCGTGGTACCGTGCATCACCCTGTCGGATTGGTTGCGAATGGGCGAACGCCAGCAGGCGGTGCTGATGAACGCTGCGCTGGAGAATGCCGACAACGCCGCGCCGGGCATGGATGCTGCGGCAGGCGAGCAGGCGGCCAAAGTCGCAGGGAAGGTGCAGCTATCCGGTGGGTGGCTGGTGAACAACGGCGGACAGGTGAAGGCCAGCCTGACCGCTATGGAGATGCAGCTGCTGGCGCTGCTGCAGGGCAAGCTGCGTCAGGGGACGCTCTCCCTGCCGGAGGGAACGGCGACGCTGTTGGCGGCATCCAGCAATGTGGACCTGAAAGGCTCGGCGGTGCAGGTCAGGCTTCGGGTGCGGTACAGCGCCTCCGATCTGACGGAGGAAGGACTGACGCAAGCGTTGCTCAGCGCTTTGCATGGGCTGACCGGCAAGCTGGCCGCTGCTGGGTGCGATGCGCTGGGCATAGCACGGCAAGCCATCGCCAGATGTGCAGACATGGCGCAATGGCACGTAATGAACTGGTCGGAGAAATATCCGGCGCTGGAGTGGCGCTTTGTTGTTGAGGTGGAAAGAGAGGCATAAGAAAACAGCCGGACAGCGTATGTCTGGCTGTTAAAGCTACAAATGGGGCGACCAGGCGGTGCAGAGGCGGGGCAGGCTCCAGGCGGCATTGGCAGGGCTGGTGGAGGGCAGTATGATGGCCTCCATACCCGTTATGGGTTGCAAATGCTGGCGGTAGAGCTTGCCGGAAAGGGCGCCATTGCACAGGATGCGCTCAATGGGCGCGGCATCCAGCACGCGGTGGATGTCCACCGGCACGGCGTCGCGGATGGAGCTGTCGGCTGAGCCTTTGATGCGGCAGGTAGCAATGACATCCCACAGGGCAAGGTGGTGCCGGAGCAGCAGGGCTTGCTTGTCGGGAATGGTGCAGGGTGTTTCCTCGCCAAAGAGGGTGGCCAGCATCGGCCAGAAGCGGTTGCGGGGATGGCCGTAGAAGAAGCCCTCCTCGCGGGACGCCACCGAGGGGAAGCTGCCCAGGATGAGGATGCGGCTGTGTGCATCTACCACGGGCGAGAAGGGATGTTCGACCTGCTGCATGTCAGTCCTCCAGGTGCAGCGCCCACACCTTGGCGGGGAAGGTCTGGGTGCTATCGAAGGTGGAATACTCGCTGAAATGATGGAAGGTACAGCCGACCTTTTCCATGACGCGGCCAGAAGCGGGATTTTCAGCGGCATGGGTGGCGCAGAAGTCCTTCACACCAAAGGTGCGGTGGGCGAAGTCGATCATGGCGCGGGTGGCCTCGCTGGCATAGCCCTGGTTCCAGCAGTCACGGCGGAGGTTGTAGCCGAAGGACCATGCGCCGGGAAGGGCATCGTGAACATCGGGCTCGGGGCTGATGGATCCAGCGCCAATAAGCAGACCGTCCTCTTTGCGAACAAAGCCAAAGTGGTAAGTGTCTTCGCTTTGTTCCACATGGCGCAGCCAGTCTTCGGCCTGCTCCACGCGGGTGTACAGGTTGTATGGCATGAAGCGGTTGACCTCCGGATCAGAGAGCCAGACGAATTCGGCGGCTGCGTCGGCTACGGTGAGAGGACGGAGAATGAGTCGCTCGGTTTCCAGAACATACTGATGCACGGGGGTCACACCTTTCGATAAAAAGATGCTCCATCATAACACAAAACCAGCCGGATGACAAGTTCCGGTTGGTATATTGTGCTGCTTATTCCAGCACGATGCGGGGATTCTCCCTGCTGGGACGGTACATCACGAAGCGGCGGCCGATGCACTGCACAGGCTCGGCTTCCAGCTGCTGGCACAGCTCGGTGATGGCCTCGCGGGCGGTGAGGGGGCAACCCTGCTGCACGGCGCACTTGATCAGCTCGCGGGCTTCAAGGGCGTCGCTAGCCTGCTTGATGGTGCCGGGGACAATGCCGTCCTTGCCAATGTAGAGGATGGTCTCCATGGTGTTGGCCATGGAACGGAGGTAGGCGCGCTGTTTGCTGGTCATGTTTTTTTCTCCTGTCGTCGAAAAAAGAATTCGGAATGCGAGATTGAAAGTGTGGACTGCGGGCGATCGCAGATCGCCCCTACAGCTGCACAGCCAAATTACTGATCGAAAAAATGGGTGTCGCAAGGGTGAGCGATGCGAGCGCCGCCAGTGGCGGAAGCAGCGAGCTGAGCGAATCAACCGAAACGAGCATTCGAGCCTTTAGGCGAGAAGGCGACGATTGAGGTTGCGGATCGAACGGCCCTTCGCGGGTTGTCAGGGCAGAGCACTGACCGGAGTCCAGAGGCAGAGCCTCTGGTTACTCGACGAAATCGAACTCCATGTCGATGATGCGGACGGTGTCGCCTTCTTTGGCACCGGCTTCGCGGAGGGCGTCGATGACGTTCCAGCGGCGCAGGGTGCGGTGGAACCAGTTCATGGAGTCCTCGTCGTCGAAGTTCACGCTGTCCAGCAGGCGCTCCATGGCGGAGCCGACCACTTCGTAGACCTTGCCGTCCTTGAGGATCTCGAAGGTGCCGGGCTTGATGGTTTCGTCAAGCTCGTATTCCTCTTCGAAATGGACGATGGGGGGCAGGGTTTCGAGGGTTTCGGCCACGGCGTCCAGCAGGGCATCGAAGCCCTGGCGGGTGGCGGCGCTGACGGGGAAGATGGGATAGCCGCTGTCCTTTACGTGGTCGCGGAACATTTCAAGATATTCCTCGGCGTCGGTGAGATCCATCTTGTTGGCCACGATGATCTGGGGACGGTCAGCCAGTTCGCCATAGTTGCGCAACTCGTGGTTGATCTGGTCGAAGTCCTCCATGGGGTCGCGGCCCTCGGAACCGGCAATGTCCACCACGTGCAGCAGGAGACGGGTGCGCTCCACATGGCGGAGGAAATCATGGCCCAGGCCAACACCATCGGCAGCACCCTCTACCAGGCCGGGAATGTCCGCCAGAACGATGTCCTTGCCGTGGCGGCGGAAAATGCCCAGGTTGGGGGTGAGGGTGGTGAAGTGGTAGTTGCCGATCTTGGGCTTAGCGCTGGTGACCACGGAGAGGATGCTGCTCTTGCCTACATTGGGGTAGCCAACAAGGCCAACATCAGCAATGGTCTTCAGCTCCAGGCGGAAGGTGTGGATCTCGGTCTTCACGCCGGGCTTGGCAAAGTTGGGCGCCTGGCGGGTGGGGGTAGCGAAATGCACATTGCCCCAGCCACCCTTGCCGCCACGCAGGAGGCGGCGAGTCTCGCCGGGCTGATCCATGTCGGCCACCACGCGGCCGGTTTCGTCGTCGCGGACAACGGTGCCGACGGGGACCTTGATGGTCAGGCTCTCGCCACGGCGGCCGGTGCAGCGGCCTGCTGCGCCATCCTGGCCGTTTTCGGCGGTGTACTTGCTCTTGAAGCGGAAATCCAACAGGGTGTGCATATTGGGATCGGCATAGAGCAGCACATCGCCGCCGTTGCCGCCATCGCCACCATCGGGGCCGCCGTTGAGGACGTACTTCTCGCGGTGGAAGGACATGCTGCCGTTGCCGCCATTGCCAGCCTTGGCGGTGATTTTAACGTGGTCTACGAAATTGGGCATGATTACCTCCGGGGAAATTCGGAATTCGGAATGCGGAATGCGGAATTAAGTGTGTGGCACGTGCGGGCGATCGCAGATCGCCCCTACAGATGCACATCCAAGCAACAATACGAAAAATGGGTGTCGAGAGGGCCGAATGGCCCTTCGCGGGATTCTTAAGGGCAGCGCCCTTAAGCGGAGTCCAGAGGCAGAGCCTCTGGTTAGTTGCGCAGAGAGTGCAGAGGTGCGGGGATGCGGCCGCCGCGGGCGATGAAGTCGGCGTTGTTGTAGGTGTTGACGGGCATCACCGGGGCGAAGCCCAGCAGGCCGCCGAATTCGACGGTGTCGCCGGCCTTTTTGCCAGCGGCGGGAATGACGCGCACGGCGGTGGTCTTGTTGTTGACCATGCCGATGGCGGCTTCGTCGGCAATGATGCCGGAGATGGCAGCGGCGGAGGTGTCGCCGGGAATGGCGATCATGTCCAGGCCAACGGAGCAGACACAGGTCATGGCTTCCAGCTTCTCCAGGGTCAGGGCGCCGCAAGCGGCAGCCTCGATCATGCCGATGTCCTCGCTGACGGGGATGAAGGCGCCGGACAGGCCGCCCACATGGTTGGAGGCCATCACGCCGCCCTTCTTCACGGCGTCGTTCAGGAGCGCCAGGGCGGCAGTGGTGCCGGGTGCACCAGCCATTTCCAGACCCATTTCGGTGAGGATGTGGGCCACGGAATCGCCGCGGGCAGGGGTGGGCGCCAGGGACAGGTCAACAATGCCGAAGGGGATGTTCAGCCGCTGAGAAGCCTCGCGGGCAACCAGCTGGCCAACACGGGTGATCTTGAAGGCGGTGCGCTTGATGGTCTCGGCCACCACGTCGAAGGGCTGACCCTTGACCTGCTCCAGCGCTTTCTTCACCACGCCGGGGCCGGAAACGCCCACGTTAATGGCGCACTCAGGCTCGCCCACGCCGCAGAAAGCACCGGCCATGAAGGGGTTGTCCTCCACGGCATTGGCGAACACCACCAGCTTGGCGCAGCCCAAGGAATCCCGGTCGGCGGTCAGCTCGGCGGTCTTTTTGATAATCTCGCCCATTTCGCGCACGGCGTTCATGTTGATTCCAGCGCGGGTGGAGCCAACGTTCACGGAAGAGCAGAGGCGCTCGGTGGTGGCCATGACCTCGGGAATGGAGGCCAGGAGACGCTCGTCGGCCAGGGTGGCGCCCTTCTGCATCAGGGCAGAGTAGCCGCCCAGGAAGTTGACGCCCATTTCGGCAGCGGCTTTGTCCAGCCAGCGGGCAATGGGGCGGGGATCGGCCTGGCAGATCAGGCTCACAGGGGTCACGGAAATGCGCTTGTTCACGATGGGAATGGAGAACTCGCGCTCGATGGCTTCGCCGGTCTTGACCAGATCCTTGGCCACGCGGCAGATCTTGTCATAGACGCGCTGGCCGCACTTTTCCCCATCGGGGTCGGAGCAGTCCAGCAGGTTGATGCCCAGGGTGATGGTGCGGATGTCGAAGTTTTCCTCCTGGATCATCCGCATCGTTTGGAGGATCTCGCCGGTTTCGATCATTGGGAAATCTCCTTTGTTGTCATGTCATGTATGCGCGCGGGGCGCAAGCAGGGAAATGCAGCGTTTGGCGGAAATGGCTGCGGCCACTAGCCGCTTAGATGCGGTGCATAGCGTCAAAGATATCCATGCGCTGCATATGGATGGACATCTTCATTTCTTCACGGATGGGCTGCAGGGCCTCGTCAATGGCGGCGAATTCCATGTGAGCGCCGTCCAGGTCCACCACCATCATCATGGTGAAGTAGCCGCCCAGAATGGTCTGGGTGATGTCGAGAATATTGATGTTCATTTCGCTCAGCTTGGTGGCAACCTTGGCAATGATGCCGGTGGCATCCAGGCCGGTTACGGAAATCAGGGCTTTGGTCATGGGAAAATCGCCTCCGTCTATTCATAAAAAACCATTTTCCACTATAATGAAATGTCACGGATTTGTCAAGGCAAACATTGGGTAGGATACTGGACAAATTGCGCAAGGTGCTGTATGATGCAAGCATACCCAAAGGAGGAAGGATCATGCAGAAACGCGCCCTGGCCATTCATGATGTGAGCTGCGAAGGCCGCTGCTCCCTCACCGTAGCCCTGCCCGTACTGGCAGCCTGCGGCATTCACACGGCAGCATTGCCCACAGCGCTGCTCTCTACCCACACGGGCGTGTTTACAGGCTATTCCTGCCTTGACCTGACGGAGGAAATGCACCGCATCCTGGGGCATTGGAGCAGCCTGCCCCTGAAATTCGACGGCCTGTATAGCGGCTTTCTGGGCAGCTTTGAGCAGATCCGCCTGGTGGGGGATGTGCTGCACACCTATCACCAGGAAGGCGGGCTGACGCTGGTGGATCCGGTGATGGCCGACCATGGTCAGCTCTACGCCACCTACACCAGGGAAATGGCAGGCGGCATGGGCGAACTGTGCAAGCTGGCGGATGTGATCGTCCCTAATGTGACGGAGGCGTGCATCCTGCTGAACAAGCCCTATGTGGAGCATCCCAGCGAAAAGGACGTGCGCATCCTGCTGGAAGCGCTGGCGGCGAAGTTTAACTGCGGCCAGGTGTTCATCACCGGGGTGCATCGGGGCAATGAACTGGGCGCGGCAGGCTTCTGTGCTGCGGACGGCAGCTGCACCTTCGCCGGTGCGCCTCGGCTGCCCCATGTGTTCTATGGCACGGGGGATGTGTTTGCCTCTGCCCTGTTTGCGGCCATGCTGCACGGCAAAACCACCGGCGAGGCGGCGAAGATCGCTGTGAACTTCACCCACCAAGCCATGCTGTACACGGTGGAGAACGGTTTGCCGCTGCACTACGGCGTGGCCTTTGAGCAGGCGCTGCCGGGGTTGATGAAGGAACTTGAATTGCTGTGAAAAATGATGAAGCAAAAGGCTGGTTATGCATTGCATATGCCAGCCTTTTGATATTTCAGGGCAGTTTCGTTAGTGCATGGGTTCTTCTTGTGTCCATAGGATATTGATCTTGCCGATCAGAATGTACCTGGCGTTTTCAAAGGCATAGGCACAGGTGGACAGGGTCAGCAGGCGGTCAGAAAGGGAGAACTCCATGGGTATCGTGAAGGACGACTTGCGTTGGGCGGTCTCCTCAAAGTGGAGTAGATCCTCCGCGTCGCTGATGGCAATATCATAGCAATGGTCGTCGCTGGAGGTAACGTATCCGGCAAACAGTTCTGCCAACAGCAGGCTTTGGGATGTCATCACAAGCAGATAGGGGTGTGCTGCGGCATAGCCTGGCTTGTCGAAGTGGGGCAGCGTGCCAAACATGGTGCCATTGCGCATATGGTGTCCATAGATCAGGGTGTTGGGATCCTGAAAATTTGGTAGATTGAGGTAGTCGATGAATAGGGTACCGCTGGCGTTGCGGGTGCCGTCGAACATATGGTTCAGATAGGTCTTGTTGTTGTCGCTGTGCACAACGGGATAGTCGATGGGGGTGCCTGGAAGGTAGATCCAGCAGGCATATGCTGGATTGGTCATGCGCAGTGCTATGTGATTGATCTCATTCGCCCATTGGAGGAAGGCTACGTGAGTCAATGACAGCTGCTCTTCGATGGTCGTTGCCCCCTTGGTGGTTAGCAAAGACAGATAATGCTGGGCAACCTCATTGCTCAACATTGCTTCAGCAGCGGAGGAGATCGCATTCGGGTCGGACTGTTCTCCAAGCAGGGAGGCCAAAAGCCAGGGATATACGACCTTGCGGTAGCCAGATAGCTGGGTATCGCGTAAAGCGGTGGTATCACTGGACATACCTTTGCGCAGCGTGGCTTCGTCCTGTGTATCTACACCTGCTGCTGCGGCAAATAGGCTATCTACGATGGCATGGGCGTCCTCCGCAGACAGCGTATTGCACAAAGCCGTGTTGGGTAGGAGTACGAGACAAACAAGCAAGATAATAAAATGTTTCAGCATGGTTCCCCCGTGTTCATCGGCTGCGCAGGCTGTCGTAATAGGCGATGCCCTGCGCATACTGGTATTCTTGATAAAGAATCACGCCTGCCACCACAAGGAGGGCGACGCACAAGAACAGAATGGCGATCAGAACCTTTTTTTGCATACTTTCTCCTTAGACCCGGCAACGTCTGTATACAATGATCAGGGTCAGAATAACGGCCAGAAGTGCGGCACCCAGCAGCAGCCAGGTGGACAGCTGGAACCAGTCGCCGGTGTGGGGCGTATCGTCGGTGGGGATCTCATCGGCGGTAAAAACCCAGGGGATGATGCCCATGGCACCCATGTAGGTGTTGTTCAGCTCTACGGGTACGGTGAGCGTTACCACCAGCTCGGTTTTGCCGCTGGTGCGGAAGGTACCCAAGGGAATATTGCGCCATAGCTGGGCGGACTCGCTGGCGGCAGCCTCAAAAATGCTGTTGTCCCGGCAGGAGACAGAAAGCTGCAGCTGCGAAAGAAAATCCCGATGGGATTCATCCACAGGGTCTGCCCGAAGGTACAGGCGGATGCGCTTGCCTGAGGTGTTTTCAACCGTGATATGCTGGGTTAGTACATCACCGGGGAGAACGTTTTTGAAGCTAGTGAACAGATCTGTGTCGGATTCTGTGCTGCCAGGGAGAAAAACAAATTCCTCTGCGCCGCCTTCGTAGCGCACTGAAGACTCTGCCACAGCGCCAGAAACCATCAACACCAGGAGAAGCAAAGCAATCCGGAAAAACTGCTTCATGCGCCACCTCCTGCGAGGGTAGTGGGATCAACATCCCACACGCTTTTTACAACGTTGACTGGTTCGGCCTGAATGCCTTGCTGAAGGATATCAATGCGCAATACAGCACCGTCGGCTCGGGACGCGCTGGTGATGGCGCTGCCGAGTAAATTAGGCGTGGAAGCACCTGCGGCAACAGGAGCGGTGTAATAGTAGTAGCTGCCCTGCTTCGTCCAGCCAGCGGCGGGGGTGATGCTACCATTCCAAGGTTCAATGATGGCTCCATCTTTTACCCAGTTGCCTACGATGGCAACACGGACAAAAGCCGCAATGTTGCTTTTGTTTTGGATGATAACGCTGCTCTTGGTGGCACCATCGAAGACTTCAACAATTTCCGTATCTACATGGGCGTGTTCGAATACATTGGTGATGGTCTTTGGCCTGGTGACCAGATATGCCCAGGTGGTGCCCACCGACGCCAGCAGCAGTATGGCGATCAGCGCCAGCAGAAGGATAGCTTTGATATTCCGTTTCATGGCGCTTTTCCCTCCTTGTTAGTTGTTGTCGCCGCTAAAAATGTTGGCCTGAGCAGACTCGTCGTCCAGCCACTTGGTTTCGGCCTGAGTGTTTGTAATGTCTGCAGTAGAGCCGCCTTCGGTGACCTTGTCAGCATGGACGATGGTGGGTGCCTTACTATACCGCCAGGACCAGTCGGTGGCTTCCTGTACGTCAATTGTCGCGCCGATGGGCAGGTGAGCAATGGTTTGTGTCCAGTTGTTGTCGCCGTTCAGCACAACGGAGTAGGTTGTATCGGCTACTTTGACATGCACAATGGCGCTGCCTTGAGTCATACCTTTCTTCGTCACGGTCAAGTGGCTGTAAAGATAGGTATTGGTGAAGGTCATGCTGACATCGGTATTCAGCCTGCCGGAGGAAGCTCCTGCAACTCCGGTGCTGTAATCCGCATGGGCCTGCTCCGTTACGGCATACTCAGCTCCATAGGGGATGCCGGAAATCACAACTGTCTGGCCGGCGGTCAGCAGCACGGTTGCCTGGTCGTTTGCTACTGTAAGCGTGGACTGCATGCTGCCATCGGTCAATGTTGCATAGCTGCCGTTGGGCAGGGTGACGTTGAAGTAGAATACTTCGCCCCTGGGGGCATCGCCGCCCTTGACGGCTTTGTTGATGGTCAGGCTGCGCACCTGGTAGGTGTTGGTAATGGTCACGTCGTTGCTAGATTCTTGAATGGTGCCTCTCACTGTGTCGTCTTCGCAGGTGTAGCCCATGGGCAGCGTTTGCTCGACTACAGTGTAGGCTTCGCCGATGGTCACGTCGCTGATGCTGGCAGTTTCACCAGCCTTCAGGGTGATAATTCCGTTTGCCGTTGAAGCATGCTGTCCGGCAACGGTATAGCCGCCAACATAGTTCTTCCCACCAATTTGCACTAGGAAGGAAAACTCTGTGTTTGCATTAGGATGGAAATTATCGGTTGCGATGGCATCCACAACCTCTTTGGTGATGGTCAGATCAGCCACATTTAACACAAACTTGGCGTAGTAGGTGACATCTGTCCACAGCTCACCAGGATTGCGCATGGGGGTCAGGGTGCCATTGTCAGCATTAACACCCAACAGCACAGGCTGAGTGCAGTCAGCATCAGAGTACCATCCCACGAACTTGAAGCCTTGATTGGCTGTGGGGGTAGAACCAACAGGAGTGCCGGTAACCACACCCAGCGTTTCGCTGGCGAGGGATACGCTGCCCATGCTTTCGCAGCCGCTGGCTACCAAGTAGTTGATCGTCGCCGTTTGCTCCTGATAGTACAGGTTCATCACAAAACCGGCGGACCCCTGTTTCATGGTGACGCTGAGATAAGTCTTATCGAAGGTTGTGTTCTGATCATCACCTTCTGCGATTTCGCATTTCACGTTGGAGAAATGATAACCATCAAGGTTCAGTTTATTGGCCGTGACCGTTGCGGGGGTATCACTAGTCATGGTAGCGGTAGAAGTTTGGTAGCTGTGCAAGGTTTCATTTCCGGCGTTATCCACCAGGTAGTGGTTAATCACATACATGGCGGTTTGTTCGTCTCTCTTGTAAACGAAAGTAATGGTATTTGCTTCTGTGGGCTTGTCGATGTCTGCATTGGCATCATAGGCAACAACCAAGCGCTTTTGCAAGGCATCAGGAACATAGCCGGGAATCAGCACAAAATTCTCGGTCACCACAGCTTTGTCATTGTCGAAAACAGTTACAGGGTCGCGCAGAGAGTTGCCATTTTCATCCACATAGCAAACCTGATAGGGAACCTTATCAACCTGAACATACTTAAAGGTGTAGCTGTTTTTATCTTCATCTATACCGATGGAGATGGTGTGGCTTTGAGTTTCGGGGAACCAGCCGGTCTGATAGGCTTCGTAAAGCTCGGTAACACCCTTAGCATAGAAGGTTTTGCTGGTGCCGGCCAAAGCGCTGCCAGCGCTGAGGTCTGCCACAAATTCCGTTGCATCGCCAATGGCTTCGCCGGTTCCTTTTTTTACATAGTAAACCTTGTAATTCATGACCACATCAGTACTCCACTTGGCGTAGATGTTCAGATCATGAATTACGGGGATGCTGGCGAAATCGAAAGGATGCTCGGTTATGGTGCCGTCGTCATTCTCGACCTCGTAGAACCAATGAACGAAATTGTAACTGCCGTTTACCGGGGTTTGAGGGCGAGAAAGCTCAGGAATAAGGGTGCCGTGCTCCACGGTATCGGAATAAAGAAGTTCGCCATCCACCTCGGAACCAGCTTCCATGTGTGCTTTTGTGAGGTATACATTCACATGATGCTTCACAAGATTCCATTTGGCGTAGAGCATCAGATTGTGGGCGGGCATGGTAGGTTCTTGATCAATGTAGAATTCCGTTCCCTCGACGCAATCAGGATCGAGATACCAGCCGCCGAACTCATGCGTAGCACGCAACGATTCGTCGGGGTGTTCGGGAACTGTTGTGACATACTCAGCGATGTTACGGCCGAAAAGAACATTTTCATGCTTGTCTGTTGTGCCTGCATTATGCAATTCAAGATTATAGGGGAGGCGGTTATAGAAGAAATAAACCTCGTGTGCCTCCGTATATTTACTTGTATCAAATTCGGAATCAGACATCTTCCTTGAAGTGCGAACTGGCGGATAGCTAAAACCTGCAATTGCAGGAGCGGTTTGCTCCTCAACCGACGAATTATCGACGGTATCATAGCAGGAGTGCAAATGATAGTCTATACCATTATATGTCTTATCAATACTTTCGTTCGATAATGCGGGAACATAAATATAATATCTATAAAGCTCGGGAATACTCCAGCCAATGTTTGCGCCGTTTTCCCAGAAGCACAGGAAAGAAACTACATCGCTATCTCCACTCGGATGACCGGTAACGTTGCAATTATTATCCCAAAGGATTTGATAATCAAGCTGGCTATATACGCCTTTGATTGTTTGGTTGGTATTGTGTTGTGAATAATACACACGATATTCACCATTCCATGCACTCATGGATGCAGGATAATTTTTATTGGCTGGGTCAGAAGGTGTAATGCTGTTCATGACATTAACCACGGGCCACAAGTCACTTAGGTCTGCACCATATTTTGCAGAGAAAGAGAAATAATGATATTTTCGCTTCGCGTCATCGGAAACCGTTTTAGTGGAACCATAACGCCGGAGACCTTCCTCTGTCAATTGCGGAAGGTTCTCAATGATTCCGACGGTTCCTTTTGCATAATCACCGTTCGTTAAAAAACGGCTCAATAACGATATTTCATCATCTTTATCAACCCATGAGGGAATTGATCCGGTATTGCTGTCTGGATTGCCGAAATAATATGTGGAACCACCAACCACATAAGGTGTTCCGCTGGCATCTTCCATTGCGTAATAAAAACGCATTTCGTAAACATTGCGCTTATAATACACATTCACCACGCTGGAGCCATCGCCTTTGATGGTCACATTCTTATCTGCATGAGAATAGGTAGAGTATCGAACTTCATATGGGTTGAGAAGGGTTTGGTAATTTGCAATTTTTTTATAGTCTTGATATGTTGCACCGTCTACTATTGTGCCGGATTTTGCTTTTTGGGTTGAAGATCCCCAATAGTTGTACTTTCGTTTTTCTAGGTCTTCGGTGTTGTCATTCGGGTCGTCCAGCCAGTAAACCACGGTAAAGCTGGTTTCGTTTGCATTCCATTGTGCAGTATAGGTTGCACCATTATACGGAATCGTCCGTTCATCCACGGCAGGCAGCGCAGGATCCCAACCGGCGAACGAATAACCTGCACGCGTGGGTTCATTGACATTATAGGGCGCACCAAACTGGGCGTAAATCGGGTCTACGCCTGTGCCGCCGTCGAGGTTGAATTTGATCAGATAGTATTCACGGTCATACTTGACATTCACCACGGTGGAGCCGTCAGCAGCAATGGGGGTGCCGGTATCGTAGAGCAGAGGACGGAAACCATGGTACTTGTCGCCGGGAGCAAGGTCGGTGGCTACGGTATCGCCTGTGTAGCCCTGGAACTGGCGTGTGTCTTTCTCAACTTTTTCATAGTCCTCGTTGGAGTCGCCACCTACCTTCTGCTGCCAATAGACAACAGTATAGCTGACCAATGCAGGAACATAGGTGATGGTGATGTTCTTGTTTTCGGTCACGGAAAAGTTGGTAAACTGAAGGGTGGCGTTTGTTGCATTGTAGGTCACGCCGGTGGGGAGGTCTTTGGGTGTGCCTACGTCATAACCGGTCACTTTGGGCAAGGCTACGGTACCGGTGTAGGTCTGGGTGCCGGAGGAAGAGCCGGTCTGGATGATCACCGGGTTGGCGGCAGGGGTGCCGTCTTTAAAAAGATACTGAATGGTGATCAGGTAGGTCTGCTGCGGCTCGGTAGCAAGCAGCATGATGCCGCTGTTTGCGCTGCGGGTGGTGGTGTATTCTGTGGCCTGCACAGGGATGCTCCGAGTGGTGGTGTAGGCCGTGGTGGTGATGGTATGATCCACCGTGACTTGGGTCTCGGCGCTATACACGGTAGCGCCCGATTGCTCCATGCGGCAGCGCACCAGAGCGCTGTTGCCAGAAAGTGCATTGCTGAGCATGGGGTAGGTCATGGTGATGGAGGCGGCGGTGTCACCCAGAATGTTTGCCCATACACCGCTGACGTATACCTGCCATTGATAGCTTTCCGCACCGCTGGGTGCATACAGCGTGGCAGAACCGGCCACGGGCAGGGTGATACTCTGCTGGGGCAGGGTGGTGTCCTCGGAAGTGGTTCCGGTCAGGTTCAGAAAAGTGGTGTTGCGGTTGGTGGCGGTGCCGGTGTAGGTGACATCAGTAGTGGTGAGAATTTCCTCGGAGGTGGTAATCATTTTCTGCTGCTGGGCAGAAACCGCCTGGGCATCCTGGAGCCATTGGGCATATGTATTCGCGTCCACGGTGGTTGCCCATGCGGAAACTGGCGTGCTGATAAACATCAGCAGCGCCAGAACCAGGGCAGTCAGTCGGGTGCGCATATTCATGGAATGCCTCCGAGAAGTTAGTAAATATCGGCCTGCGTAACCACGGGGGCAAGCTTGCCGGTGACGGAATCGAGGTAAGCTACGATCAGGCCGGTGGAGCAATCGACAAAGTAACCAAGGTCTGCTCGGTAGCGCGCGATGGTTTGGCCGGTACGCACATGGACAAGGGAATCGTCCTCCAGTACAAGCAGGTCGAGCCCGCCTGCGTTGAAGGCGCGTTGGAGCATATCGGGAGTGACGACGGTCGTTTGCAGCCAGGAGAAATAAGGCTCGGCCAGCAGGGTGATCACATCGCTGGTAAGCGTTTCACCCTGGGTGGTGTAAGCTACGCAACGGTAGCAGCAGCGAAGTGCTTCAGGAGTGGGGATAAGCGTCAATGTGTTGTCTTCGCTGATAGGGGTCCAGGTAGTCGTACCGTTGGCGGAGAGTCTCTGTTCCCAGCGGTACCCCTGGGCATTGCGTACCTGGAAGACGAGACTGATGTTTCCCATGTCGGGCGTCCAGCTGATTGGCTCTGGCTGGGCAACCACCTGCATGGACAGAGGGACAAGCAGTACAGCGTCCAGCAGGTCGCTGCGGATATAACCGATAACACCATCATGGTGTACCTTATACCACAACTCGTCGCCTGCGTAGGCGTAGTCCATCAAAACGACGCCTGTGTTGGTTCGCTTGATGGTGGCGATACGGGTGCTTTCGGTTGAGGGCCTGCTGCGCATATTTACGCTGCCAATAAGGGTATAGCCCTTGCCCAGAGCACCTTCGGGCAACTCCTCGGCCATGGTGGCAGCGGATTCACGTAAAAGGCCGGCCTTTTCCATCAGACGGGTCATGCTGGCATAGCCAACGATGGCCTTATCAGTCAGGGAATATTCTCTGCGGCGAACACTACCGGACGAATTGCCTTCGATGGTGTACAGAGTAGTGCCATCAACGTTTTCCACAATGCCGATATGTTCGGCTTCATCGTCCTCATACCAGGAGAAGAACACAATGTCACCAGCTTGGGGCATATAGTCCGCTGCAGGCGTGCGATAGGCACCCTTGCTGCGGATTGCACGTTGCCAAGTCCCGCAATGGGCTTCCTGGGGAACATCGGAAGCGGGGATGTTGGCAAAATGCAGGCAGAAGGATACGAACATGGAGCACCACTCGCTATAGGCTGCGCCATACCAGGCGCCATAGCGCGTATAGCCGCGGCGAATGCCGTTATCATCGATCTTGAAGTCGATGGTGCTTTCGCTGTAGCCCAGTTGTGTGCGTGCCACAGCCACCAGGTCGGTGCGCCAATCGCCAGACAGTTCTGCGCTGCTTACGCTGTGTACCCAGTCGCCCGCATATTCCCAGTTGTGAATGGCAACGGGAAACACTATGTTGGCAGCGGTCACGTTATCCAGGGCATCTGTGACGGTTACTGTCAGGATATGATCTCCTCCGGTAGTGGGGAGGTAAGTAAAGCTGTGGCTGTTTTCTGCATCCGCAGTAGCGGTTTGAACGGCGAGGGTGTTAGCTGCATCCTGTGCCATAAACTGAAGCTGATAGGGTGCAACGCCACCGGCGAAGCTGGCCGTGAGTGTAATGCCTTCCTCGTTGGCAAAGGCATAGCGCGCTGGACAGGAAAGCCGGAGCGTCAACGGCAGAGGCGTTGCTGTGGGTTCTGGTGTGAGGTCAGGTGTGGGGTCGGCTGTCGGTTCAGCAGTCAGCTCTGCGGTTGGTTCAACGGTTGGCTCAGCAGTTGGCTCTGCGGTTGGTTCGGGGGAAATATCTGTAGTTGGTTCAACAGTTGGCTCAAACGTCGGTTCGATGGTTGGCTCGGCGGGAGGTTCTTCGGTGGGCGTTGTGCTTGGTTCATGCGTTGGCTCTGCGGTGGGAGCTTCCGAAGACATGGACTCCGGGCTGGGAGACAATTCCGCCGTGGGCTCTGCTGTGGTTTTTTCTGTCGGCACTTCTGTGGACGCCAGAGAAGGCTCGACGGTGCATCCTTCTGTAGGCTCGGCAGTAGGCTCTGCTGCGATTTCGGGTGTGAGTTCTGCAGAAGGTTCTGCAGTTGCAGGCGTCTGAGACGGCTCGCCGCTGGGAGAAACAGAAGCAGACCCATCAGTAGCTTCCGGCGTGGCGGGAGACTCAGTGGGTGCAGGGGTGGATTCAACTGTGGGAGAGGGGGGGGCCTCCGCCGCAGACTCTGTGGTGCAGGCAGGAGATTCGATTGCCGTCGCTTCGGGAGAAGCGGTGGCGATATCTGTTTGGGTGGCAATGCTGCTATTGGCAAAGGCTGCGGGTGCCGGGATAAGGCACAGCAGCGCGAAGCACATGACCAACAGCAGCGCGGTCAATCGCTTCACGTTTGATCTCCGTCCTTATCCTGTTCGGGCCAGCCGGTGGCGGAAAGAACATCCTCTGCATTGTTCTTGCTTTGCACGGCTTGTGCATTAATGCCAATCTCCAGTCGGGCGTTCATATACTCGTTACCCATGGTGGTGGAGAAAGCTACTGTTGTAAACAGGGGAGAGGTTTCCTCGCCAGGAAGAAGGGCTTGCTTGTAATAGAAGTACCCGTCTTTCTCCGTCCAGTCGCTGGTGTTGTAGTCAAGAGTGATATGCTCGAAGGGTAGGGGATCTCCGGTGCCGGAGGCGACAGCAGTATTCACCGATGCGCGAACGTAGAAATCCACGCTGCCGGTGTTGGCCATGGTGACGATCTTGTCTACCGTGGAGCCTGGCACCAGCTGGTGTACACCTTTTTCCGGCCAGGGCTGACCGTTGCTGGTCTCCTCCCGCAGCTCCATGGCAAGCACAGCGGTGGTGATCACATTATAAGCGGTTTCTTCCGCCACAAAATAGGCCAGCGTGCCGCCTGCAGCAAGAATGGCGATCATGCAAATGGCGGCTGCCAGCAGCAGCACCTTGCGCTTGCACATGGTTTCCCCTCCTTTCATTCAGCATGGGTATGGATTGGTTTAGTTGCTCTTGGCGGCATCGAAAGCTTCAAAGGCAGCCTTAACATTGGCAAATCCGTCGGCCTGAATGGCATCGGCCCAGATGGTAATCTTCAAATCATCAAAGGCTTCCATGTCGGCTTCGTCAAAATCCTTGGGGATCTGGATGCCGGTGAACATTGTTATAAACTTATCCTTGGAGAGCGCATCAGTCAGCCACATCACATAGATCTTCTCGTTTGCAGCCAAATCGTAGGTGTTGCGGTTGGTTGCATCAGCACCGGCGGTGCCGTCGGCCAGCTTCCAGGCCACATCGGTATGCTCCACCTTGGACAGGGTGTTGCTCATGCCCTGCAGCGCGGCCAGGAAAGCGGTTTCGTTCTCGAAGGCATTAAAGATGGCATCCTGATTGTTGTGCTTGATGCTCACGCGGATGTAAGCATCCGTTTCACCCACATTGGTCACGGTGGGATCCTTGCAGATGTAGGAGCCGGGCAGCAGGCTTGCGTAAGTGTTCTCGGTCACAGTACGGTCGTCATCGTCGGCATCCACGTAGCCGGGGAAACCCTCGGTGTCATCTTCGGGGCGCACCTTGCTTTCAAACAGGGTGATATCCACACCGCCCACGGTGAACACGTTGGTGGCGGTCTCTGTATCGGTGAAATAGGCCAGCGTGCCGCCGATGGCCAGAATGGCTACCATGCACAGCGCCAGGCTGAGCATCATGATCTTGCGCTTCGTCATTGCTGATTACCTCCGGTGGGGTTAGTTGGCAGAATAAGTTTTTGCTACAGCCCAGGCTGCGGCAGCATTTTCGAAGCCAGCAGTCTGGATGGCATAGGCGGTGTACTTCAGCTGAACTTCATTTGCATTAGGCATATTTTCCTTCGTAAGGGAATCCAATACGGTTACCTTATCGCCAGCTAACAGGTGCCACTCCTGATCGGTAGTGGAAGCAGAAACGGTACGATACCAAACATCTTTGGGAATAGTGTTGCCGTCACCCTGCGTCCATTCGTTGTCGGTATTAAGTGTGGAAGTATAGTCGAGATAATTTCTGGTTGTTTTGCTGCCTGGAGCAATTTCTTCAAACTTGACAAACAGGTAAATATCCACGTTCTTCTCGCTGCCTACAACGGTCACAATGGGATTCTTGTCAAACTCTTCGCCAGGGATCAATTTATAAGGACCATTTTTGGTTTCCGTCAGCTCGATATCAATCCCCGTAGGAGCAAAGGTGTTAGTAATGGTGGTAGTGCCGTCCTGCAGCCAGGCGATGGTGCCGCCGATGGATACCACGGCCACCAGAACCATCAGGCTGGCGGTGAGCAGTACGCGCTTCATGCGAAGCTGGCGCTGAGCCTTTTTGCGGGAGATGCGGGAGTTGGTGCGTTCACTCATAGTGGTTGCTCCTTTCATTCGAACAAATTAATTGTTTTGGGTGCCAAAGGCAGTCCAGGCAGCATTGGCATCGGCAAAGCCACCGGCCTGAATGGCATGGCCAACAACATCGATCTTAAAGTCCTTCAGCTTGGCAATATCGGTGTTGGTCAGTGTGGTGGGGATGGTCAGCGTAGTGAAAATGGGGGAAAGGACGGTATCGCTTGCGGTGTTCTTGCCCACTACGGTCTTGTAGCGGTACTCCTGAACCATCGTACAGGTAACTTCGTTGGTTGTAGCGTCGGTGGTTTCAGTTGTAGTGGTTGTGCTGATTTCCCAGCCGTTGCCAGGCGCGCTGAGCCAATCTGCTTCAAAGGTTCCCTTGGGATATGTAATGGTTACCAAAGCGCGGACATAGCAGTTTTCGCTATTCATGTCTACGGTGATGGTAGGATCCTTGTAGACAACAGTGCCGGGCAGAATGTTGTAGGTGTTCTGCTGCACACGGGTTCCTTTGTCCACATAAGTATTATCTGTCGGATTGTACTCCACCGCGGCCTCATCCAGATCAATCTTCACATCGCCGATGGTGAAGGTGTTCTTCACTTCGGTGGAGGTGGAGGTCAGGTAGGCTACGGTGACACCCACGGAGACACTCACCAACAGCAGAGCGCAGCACAGGAGGAGCAGGATCTTCTTCATCTTAGTCTTCATGTTGGTTCTCCTTTTGTTCATATTTTGCTGAACGTCGCCTGCGCACTACTGGGGCGGCGTTGGGTACGGGTTCTTCAGGCGGAGGTGGCTCCGGCGCTGGCGGTGGTTCGGGTTTATCGTCGTCCACCAGCTTGAGCAGATCGGGGAGGAAGGTGAAAATCAGCAATACCAGAGCGATGGCAATGCCCATAATCGTCCCTTGCCTGGTTTGCAGCCAACTAGACAGATATCCCAGCAATGGAATGGAAAACACCGGCGTACCGATGACGTTCTTGTAATGCACGGGAGAACTATCCACGGCCTCGTTTGCATCGCCTTTGGTCTGGAAATAGTAGGTCATTCCATCGTCAGAGTCGATTTCCCGCCGATCTACGACACGATGGGTGGCAACCAACAGATCTTCATTTACGATGAAGGTGATGGGCATTCCGACCGTAATATTCTGGGGTTCCACCTTTTTGACATAGATCAGCGAACCTACATGATATATCGGCTCCATGGAGCCGGAAAGAACGGTGTAGGGCGTGAGTCCAAACAAGCGAACACCTACCAGCAGAACAGCCAGGAGGATCATAACGGCAACAGCCAAGGAGGTGATCACATTCCAAATCTTGCGGAAAAAACGCATGATATATGTAACCTCGTACGATAATATAGAACTCCCCTTCAATAGGGGCTGGAAATATTTTGTTACACTTAATTATATTCATTAGGTGAAAATGGGTCAATGGAGGAAACAAACGAATCAGCGACAAAGGCTTACATTAGTGTTTGTAATCTGTTACAAAGGTGTGTAATGCAAAAGGATGTTTTGGTTGACCATCTAAGCCGAAATGGGAATCGTTATAGCAGCATATCGATATCATGTGCAGCAACAGTCGGCACTCCTTTAGCCCACATATTCTGCATCGCGGCGCGACCGTATTCGCTCCGTGACCCCAAAGGAAAACCCATCCTGTATGCTCACACAGGATGGGTTTCGAAAGGGCCGAACGGCCCTTCGCGGGATTCCCAAGGGCAGCGCCCTTGGGCGGGTTGTCAGGGCAGCGCCCTGACCGGGAGTCCAGAGGGCAGCGCCCTCTGGCAAAGCCCCTTACAGGCCCAGCATGGCGGCGCCGATGATGCCAGCGTCGGGGCCGAGTTCAGCCAGCTCAATGCGGGAGATGGGCATGGACTTGTAGATGCAATACTTGGGGGCTTCCTCGCGGACGGCATCCAGGAGGAACTTGCCGGCCTTGCTGACGCCGCCGCCCAGGACGATGACCTCGGGATCGAAGAAGTTAACGATGGTGGCGATGGCCTGGCCCAGGTAGCGGGCGTAACGGCGGAAGACCTTCAGGCCCTGCTCGTCGCCTTCGCGGGCGGCATCGAAGACCATCTTGGCGTTGATCAGGCTGGGATCGCCGCCGCACAGGGACATGATGAGGCTATCGGGGTGCTTGGCCACGGCCTCGCGCGCCATGCGGATGATGGCGGTGGCGGAGGTGTAGCGCTCCAGGCAGCCGCGGTTGCCGCAGGAGCAGGGTTCGCCGTCGATCTCCATGATCATATGGCCGACCTCGCTGCCCACGCCGTGGAAGCCGCTCCACACCTTGCCGCGGATCACGATGCCTGCACCCACGCCGGTACCCAGGGTGAGGAACACGCTGGAATCGGTGTTGGCGCTGACACCGGCAACGCTCTCGGCCAGACCGGCCACGGTGGCGTCGTTATCAATGAAGATGGGCTTGTCGATATACTTCTGGAAGGTCTCGCGCAGGGGGACGTTCTTCCAGCCCAGATTGGTGCAGAAGGGGACAACGCCGGTCTTCTGATCGGCAATGCCGGGGATGCCCAGGCCGATGGAAGCCAGCTCGATGAGGGTGTGGCCGCTCTTTTCCAGGGTCTCCAGGGCGCAGTCGGCCATGGCCTTGACCTGATCCTCAAAGGGGATGTCCGTGCGGGTGACGATGGCACCCTTGGCGATGATCTGACCCTTCTCGTCCACAACGCCCATCTGGATGCCGGTGCCGCCAACGTCGATACCAATGTAAACCATAGTGAAATACCTCCTACTATATTATGAAGTATGATTGTTCGCTCAATCGATCTGTCCGGACTTTTTCATGATCATTTCATTCAGCCTGCGATCCAGCTCGTGGGCGGCGGAATAGCCCATGCGCTTCAGGGACAGGTTACGGGCGGCCACCTCGATGATGATGGCCAGGTTGCGGCCGGGGCGCACAGGCATGATCTGGTGGGGGACCTTGACGCCCAGGATGGTGATGGTGTCCTCGCTCAGACCCAGGCGGTCGTATTCCTTGCCCTGCACCCAATGCTCCATGTGCATCACCAGGTCGATGGTCTTGCTGGTGGCCACGGCGCCGATGCCGTACATGGCCTTGATGTCAATAATGCCGATGCCGCGGATCTCCATGAAGTGGCGAACCATTTCCGGGCATTCGCCGGTGAGGCGATTGTCGGACACGCGGCAGATGTCCACCACGTCGTCGGCCACCAGCTGATGGCCGCGCTTGACCAGCTCCAGGGCGGCCTCGCTTTTACCCACGCCGCTTTCGCCGGTGAGCAGCACGCCCACGCCGTATACATCCACCAGCACGCCGTGGCGGGTCACGCGGGGCGCCAGGCAGCGGTTGAGGTAGTTGATGGCGTTGAAGGTGAACTTGGTGGTGAGCATACTGGTCTGATACACGGCGATGTCCCGTGCCTGGGCGGCCTCCAGCAGCTCGGGCGGGGCGGTCATGCCGCGGCAGATGACCACGCAGGGCAGGTCGTAGGAGAAGTACTTTTCCAGACGTTCCCGGCGCACGGCAGGCTCCAGGGATTCCAGGTAGGTCATTTCTACCTTGCCGATGACCTGGGGACGCTCGAAGGCGAAGTATTCATAAAAGCCACAGAACTGAACGCCGGGACGGTTCAGGTCGGCAGAGCGGATGTCCCATTCCGTTTTGGTGGACGGAGACAGCTCGGTGAGCTGAAGCGCCTTGGCAAAGCCAGATGCCTGGATCATGGGCGTTCCTCCTTCAGAATGTATTGTTCGATATAATGCGCCACGCCATCCTCCTGATTGGAGAGGCAGGTGGTGGAAATGCGCGCCTTCACGTCATCGCGGGCGTTGGCCATGGCCACGCCGGTACCGGCGGCAAGCAGCATACTCATGTCGTTGAGGCTGTCGCCAAAGGCCACCAGCTGCTCCATGGTGAAGCCGTTATGCCCGGCGATCCATTGCAGGGCGTTGCCCTTGGTAGCACGAAGGGGATTGACCTCCAGGAAGAAGGGCTTGGAGCAGGTGAGGGAGACCCGATCGCCCCAGAGACCCTGCGCCTCGCGGAGCAGCTGGGCGATGCGCTCTGGCTCGTCCATGAGGAGGATCTTGGTGGTGGGCTGGGTGATGAAGGCTTCCAGGTTGCCCACGTATTCTCCTTCCAGGGAGGAGGAGACCTTGTAGTCCTCGGCATACTTGCCGTGGCGGTTGAAGTAGAAGCGGATATCGTCGTAGGTCTGGGCATACACGCCGTGACTTTCTGCCCAGGCGGCGACCTCTTTGGCGATCTCCACGGTGAGCAGCTCCTGCATCAGCAGCTGATGGCCGGGGGTGCGCACCTCGGCGCCGTTGCAGCACACATAGCAGCTGGCACAGCCGATCTGATCCACAAAGTGCTGCATACTGCGGCTGGTGCGGCCACTGGCAGGAATGATGCGGATACCCTTTTCGGCTGCGCGTTGCAGCACAGAGATGGTATATGGGGAAATGCT
The DNA here is from genome assembly GCA_017936765.1 of Clostridia bacterium. Taxonomy (GTDB): domain Bacteria; phylum Bacillota; class Clostridia; order Christensenellales; family Aristaeellaceae; genus UBA11524. Next base: position 446,969 of record JAGBEX010000014.1, on the reverse strand, counting down.
GCGGTCGTCCCGCAGGAGAGTATCGTCAAGATCAAAAGCGATGGCTTGAGGGGTCATAAAAAGCTCCTTCCGGAATGTTCCAGACCATTATAACAAAAAACCGCAACGATTGCCACTATAAACAGCAACTTTTTGGCAGGGAAGAGGCAGGATTTATGCACCGGGGAGAGAAAATGAAATATAAGTTGCTTGCTTACTACGATAAAGGAGCGTATACATATGATGGATCGTAACGAAGCCCGGGCGAAGGCCAAAGCGCTGGTTGCCCAGATGACCCTGGAGGAAAAAGCCTCCCAGCTCCGCTATGACGCACCTGCCATTCCCCGCCTGGGCGTGCCTGCCTACAACTGGTGGAATGAAGCTCTCCACGGCGTTGCCCGTGCCGGTACTGCCACTGTGTTCCCCCAGGCCATCGGTCTGGCGGCTATCTTTGACGAGGACTTCCACCAGCAGGTGGCTGAGGTGATCTCCACCGAAGGCCGTGCCAAGTACAACGGTCAGGCTGCCCATGAGGATCGTGACATCTACAAGGGCCTGACCATGTGGAGCCCCAACATCAACATCTTCCGTGATCCCCGCTGGGGCCGCGGCCACGAGACCTATGGCGAGGATCCCTATCTCACCACCCGCCTGGGCGTGCGCTTCATCAAGGGCCTGCAGGGCGAAGGCAAGTATATGAAGATCGCTGCCTGCGCCAAACACTTTGCCGTGCATTCCGGCCCCGAAGAGATCCGCCACGAGTTCGACGCCATTGCCAATCAGAAGGATATGTACGAGACCTATCTGCCCGCCTTTGAGGCTGCCGTGAAGGAAGCCAAGGTGGAATCCGTGATGGGTGCCTACAACCGCACCAATGGCGAACCCTGCTGCGGCTCCAAGACCCTGCTGATGGACATCCTGAAGAAGAAGTGGGGCTTTGAAGGCCACATTGTCAGCGACTGCTGGGCGATCCGTGACTTCCACACCCGCCACATGGTGACCTCCACCGCGCCCGAATCTGCCGCCATGGCGCTGAAGAATGGCTGCGACATCAACTGCGGCAACACCTACCTGCATATGCTGCAGGCCTATCAGGAGGGTTTGGTGACGGAGGAAGACATCACCAACGCCTGCGAGAACGCCTTCACCAGCCGCTATCTGCTGGGTATGTTTGCCGACGACTGCGAATACGACAAGATCTCCTACCTGGAGAACGACACCGACGATCATGACGCCGTGGCGCTGGCCGCTGCCGAGAAGTGCATGGTGCTGCTGAAGAACGACGGCATCCTGCCCCTGGACGAGAGCAAGATCAAGACCATCGCCGTCATTGGCCCCAACTCCGACAGCCAGGCTGCGCTGTATGCCAACTACTATGGCCTGTCCAGCCGCTATGTGACCTTCCTGGAGGGCATCCGCAAGTATTGCCGCGAGCGTGGCATCCGCGTGCTGTTCAGCCAGGGCTGCGCCATGGCCCGCGACCGCGTGCAGGGCCTGGGCCAGGCCAACGACCGCATTGCCGAGGCGCTGATGTGCGCTGAAGAGGCCGATGTGGTCATCGCCTGCGTGGGTCTGGACGAGACCCTGGAGGGCGAAGAGGGCGATACCGGCAACGAGTACACCTCCGGCGACAAGTATGACCTGCAGCTGCCTGCCACCCAGCGCGTGCTGATGGACGCCCTGGAGAAGTGCGGCAAGCCCCTGGTGACCGTGGTGGCTGTGGGTTCTGCGCTGAATGTGCCTCAGGGCAACGCTCAGCTGCTGACCTGGTATCCTGGCCAGGCGGGCGGTACCGCCCTGACGGAGATCCTCTTCGGCAAGGTTTCTCCCTCCGGCAAGCTGCCCCTGACCTTCTACCACGACGTGAACGACCTGCCGGAGTTCACCGACTACAACATGACCAACCGCACCTATCGCTACTACACCGGCACGCCCCTGTATCCCTTCGGCTTCGGCCTGAGCTACGCCAAGTTCGACGTGGCTGACCTGAAGGCTGACCAGGAGAAGGTGACCGTGAAGGTGACCAACACCTCCGATGTGGATGCCGAGACCGTGGTGCAGGTGTATGTGAAGGATCAGACCTCCAAGTGGGAGGTCGTGAACACCAAGCTAGCTGGCTTCGTCCGCGTGGCCCTGAAGGCTGGCGAGAGCAAGGAAGTGGCCGTGAAGCTGGATCCTCTGGCCTTCACCGTGGTGAACGACGAGGGCGAGCGCATCCGCGATGGCAAGACCTTCGACGTGTATGCTGGTCTGAGCCAGCCTGATGCCCGCAGCGTGGAGCTGATGGGTCAGGCTCCGCTGCACACCGTGCTGGAGATCAAGTAATTGAAATCAACAAGAAGGATGTACCTGTGATGGGTACATCCTTTTTGTATGTTTGGAGACGGAGATTTCGCCTCTGCGGAGGCGACCAAAGGGCTTTCCGATCGCCCTTTGGAAACCTTCGGTACACATCCTTAGTGGATGTGAAACAAGTTTCTTCAGGAAATATCGTTGTCATACTGCATCTGCAATATCTGCAAATTCCACTCCAGCAGCTCATCGGCATACTGGCTGTATTCCACATCGTCCCGCTTGGCACGGGCGGTGTGGTCGATGGCCGCGTCCAGGCCCACCAGCGCCGCAAAGGGGCTGAACTGAGCGGCGCGGTCGGGGCGGTTCATGGGGCGGTGCCGGGGAGAAACCGGGTGGGCGAGGTGGAGGATATCGCTGTACATGGGGAGACTCCTTTCGTCAGGCCTTGTGGCCGCCGATCTGCATATTGCGCTCCATGGCGGTGGCACCCTCCTGCAGGTTGGTGCCTTTCACCAGGGCATTTTTGCCGAAGCGCTGGTGGATGCGCAGCGTAGCTTGTTGCAATTGGCGCTCCCGGCGGTCGGGCGGGGCGCTTTCGGTGATGGTGGAGAAAAAGTCCAGCTGCTGGATGCTCTCGCCGGTGGCGAGGCTGGGTTCCGGCAGGATGCGGGCGGCCACAATGTTCAACCGGCGCACCAGCAGGATGGGATTCACCGTGCGGTCGAAGATGGCCAGGGCGGCTTCCACCACGCGGCGGGTGGAGCTGGTGAGGGTGCCTAAATGGCAGCTGCTGTGGGCGTGCTGGGGGAGCGGCCGTCCATAGGGGTCGGTGGTAATGGCACCCTGATACTGGCTACGGATGGCGGGGTCCCGGAGGCTGTCGATATCGTAGCCGATGGCCAGCATGATCTGATCGGTGACCAGCCCCTTGGCCACCAAGTTCAGCGCCAGGGCCTCGGCCATTTCCTGCACGATGATCCGCGCCTTGTCCACCGTGTAGGCGCAGGAGAGCACCTGGCCGCTGCCCAGAGAGTGGCTTTGGGGGCGATAGGCCTTGATGTCCGCCATGGTACAGCTTTCCCAGCCCCAGGCGTGGTCGATGAGCAGCTCGGCATTCACACCGAACATCTTATAGAGCAATTCTTCATTATGGAAGTCATTCCGCTGGCCGATGGAGCAGCGTGCGATGTCTCCCATGGTGTACAGCCCGGCGCGCTCCAGTTTGCGGGCGTAGCCGCGGCCTACCCGCCAGAAATCCGTGAGGGGTGTGTGCGTCCACAGCTGCTGGCGGTAGGTGAGTTCGTCCAGCTGGGCGATGCGAACACCGTTTTCATCGGCAGGAACGTGCTTGGCCACGATGTCCATGGCCACCTTGGCCAGATACAGGTTGGTGCCGATACCCGCTGCGGCGGTGATGCCTGTGGTGGTCAGCACCTCCTGCACCATGGCGGAGACCAGCTGGCGGGCGTCCATGCGGTAGAGCGCCAGGTAGGGCGTCACGTCCATAAAGACCTCGTCCACGGAGTAGACGTGGATATCCTCCGGGGCGATGTATTTCAGGTAGACCTGATAGATGCGGGTGCTGTAGTCCATGTATTTGGCCATGTGGGGCGGGGCGGTGATGTAGTCCAGCTTGAGGGAGGGATCAACTGCAATGTCCGGCGCGTGGAAGGAGGATGCGGCGAAGCCCCAGCGGCCATCCGGCTGGCGCACGGCTTTGCGTAGGCGAATGGCCTCCGCCAGGCGGCGGGCGTTGATCTGTTGCACCTTTTGCACCACCTCGAACAGGCGGGGACGGCCGGGGATGCCGTGGGCCTTCAGCGAGGGGGACACCGCCAGGCAGATGGTCTTTTCCGTGCGGGCGACATCGGCCACCACCAGGTTGGTGGTGAGGGGATCCAGGCCGCGCTCCATGCATTCCACAGAGGCGTAGAAGCTCTTCAGGTCAATGGCGGCATAGATGTGGCTTTCGGGCAAGGCGCAGCACCTCCTTTGCAGAACGTATGATCGTATTATATACTGTTTTTCTGAGAAAGTCAAACAAATGTTCGCATATTGGGAAAAATTAAAAGAACGCCGCAGGTGCAGCGTTCAGGGGAGGATGGCCTCGGTTTCAGCAATGATCTCCTCCATGCTGGCGAAGATCTCTGCCTTGGTGCAGACCTGCTCATAGTGGCCTTCCACCGTGCGAGTGAAGTCCAGCTCGGTCAATACGCGGCGGAGACTGTCGTACCGGGACTGGTGGATGCAGCGGGGCTTGTGGTGGAGGTCGTCGCAGGTGATGTCGCCCAGGAACACCAGCTTTTCCTCGGGAATGTAGACGATGGAACAATCGTCCGCATGGCTGTTCTCCAGGTGGATCAGCTCTGCATGGATGCCGCCCAGGTCGAGGGTGAGGCGGTGGTGATAGACCACCGTGCCAGGCACCACCCGGATGGCGCTGAGGTCGGGGTATTCCTTCACAATGCAATCGTGGCAGAAGCGGATATCCTCGCCGGTGCGCAGGCGTTCCTCCATGGCGGGGAGGTTCCAGGCCCAGCGGCTCATCTGCTCAAGGTGCGCCTGGGTCTTGTGGTTCACAATGGTGGGGCAGGCGGCGGCGCACATGGCGTAGGTGTGATCCCAATGGGAATGGGTGATGGCGATGGCGGAGGGCGCGGGGAGGCCTGCGGCGGCCAGTTCATCCAGGAAGAGCCGGTGGTGGGCAGGGCTGTTGCCTGCATCGATCATCAGGGCATAACGGTCGCCACGGACATAGCCCAGGCAGGGGCGGTCGGTCTCGTGGTCGTTGGGGAGAAAGAAACTGCGGGGCGTGATTTGCTGCAGCATGGGAACACCTCCCTGTGAAATGACAACAGTATAGAAGAAAAACGCAAAATCTGTCAAGAAAGGCTGGGGTTTTATGGTTGAAAAAAACGCCGGAAACAGGTATAATAGATACGATATAGTAGGAGGTGCTTCATGTTTACCGGTTTTCCGGAGGAAACGCTGCAATTTTTTATTGACCTTCGCTTTCACAACAACAAAATGTATTTCGAGGAGAACCGCCAGCGGTACGAGGAATGCGTGAAAGCCCCCTTCCATGCCTTTATTGAGGAACTGGCGCCCCATATGCAGGCTATCGACCCGCAGATGGAGGTGCGGCCCTACAAGTGCCTGGCACGCATCCACAGGGACACCCGCTTCAGCAAGGACAAGAGTCCCTACCGCGACCACCTGTGGCTGTGCTTCCGCAGGGCGGCGGAGCCTCGGGAGGGAAGCGTGAACTTCTTCTTCGAGCTGAGTCCGCGGGACGTGAGCTGGGGCTTTGGCACCTGGGGCGAGAACAAACCCATGAACGAGGTCTTCCGCCGGAGGATCGAGGCTGACCCCAAGGGCATGGAGCGGATCATCCGCAGCGTGGATTTTGCGGGGCATGACCTGGCCTACTACGGCAACACCTACAAGCGTATGGCGCTGCCCGATGGCGTGCCGGAGACCATGCGTCCCTGGTATACCCTGCGGGAGATGTACATCGGCAAGGCGCGCACCAAGCTGGAATGGGCGCTGGAGGGCGACATTGTGCAGCGGGTGCTGCGGGACTATCAGGAAATGGCGCCCCTGTACAAAATGCTGCGGGGCTGCTACAACGAAGCGCAACTGAACGACTGAAACCGACAGGAGGTTTTTGAATATGGATTGGATGAAACTCAAGAGCGGCAGCGACGTGCGTGGTACTGCTGTGGGCGACAATGCTGTGCTGACGCCCCATGTGGCCAGCTGCCTGGGCATGGCTTTTGCCCGCTACATTGCCGAAAAGAAGCACAAGGCCGTGGGCCAGGTGACCATTGCCCTGGGCCGCGACAGCCGCATTTCCGGCCCCGCCCTGCTGCGGGCCACGGCTGAGGGCATTTCCAAGGCGGGCGCTAATGTGCTGGACTTTGGTATGTGTACCACCCCTGCCATGTACATGAGCATCATCACCCCCGGCTTCCAGCCCGATGCATCCATCATGATCACCGCCAGCCACCACCCCTTTGACAAGAACGGCCTGAAGTTCTTCACCGAAGAGGGCGGCATCGACGGCAGCGTGGTGAAGACCCTGCTAGAAATGGCCTGCGACCTGGAGCCGGAAGGTCTGCCCTTTGCGGGTTCCATTACCGAAAAGGCCTTCCTGCCCACCTACAAGGAGCAGCTGGCTGACCGCATCCGCAAGGGCCTGGACACCGACCTGGCCAAGCCTCTGCTGGGCCTGCACGTGGTGGTGGACGCTGGCAACGGTGCTGGCGGCTTCTATGCCGAGCTGATGGAAGAACTGGGCGCCTGGATCGAGGGCAGCCAGTTCCTGGAGCCGGACGGCTATTTCCCCAACCACATCCCCAATCCTGAAAATGCCGACGCCATGGCCAGCATCTGCGCCGCTGTGAAGAAGGCGGGCGCTGACCTGGGCGTGATCTTCGATACCGACTGCGACCGCGCTGCTGTGGTGGATTCCGACGGCCGTGAGATCAACCGCAACCGCCTGATCGCCCTGATCTCCGCCATCCTGCTGGACGAGAAGCCCGGCCAGACCATCGTGACCGACTCCGTGACCAGCGCTGGCCTGAAGAAGTTCATCAACGACTGGGGCGGCGAGCATTACCGCTACAAGCGCGGCTACCGCAACGTGATCGACGAGGCCATCCGCCTCAATGCCGAGGGCATCGAATGCCCCCTGGCCATCGAGACCAGCGGCCACGCTGCCATGAAGGAGAACTACTTCCTGGACGACGGCATGTACCTGGTGACGGTGCTGATCGTCCGCGCCATGAAGCTCAAGCAGGCTGGCTCCACCCTGGGCAGCCTGATCGCTGATCTGCAGGAGCCTGTGGAGAGCAAGGAGCTGCGCCTGAACATCACCAGCGAGGACTTCCGCGAGATGGGCAAGATCGCCATTCAGCAGGTGCTGGACTACGCCAACGCTGCCGATAACTGGCATATTGCTCCCGACAACCGCGAGGGTGTGCGCATCTCCTTCGACCTGGACGGCGGCATGGACAATGGCTGGTTCCTGCTGCGCCTGTCCGTACACGATCCCGTGCTGCCCCTGAACGCAGAGAGCGACGTTCCCGGCGGCGTGAAGCAGATGCTGGCAAGCCTCTACGAGGTGCTGAAGAACTGCGAGGGCATCAACTTCGAGCCTCTGCAGAAGGCGATTGCGGAGTAATATGACATTATGCCGGACGGAGCGATCTGTCCGGCTTTTTGCGTGGTGAGAGCAATGCCAGCACTTGATTTCCACCGGGGCTTCTTTCCGCTGACGGCGCACCCCTTTGACCGGGAGGACTGCCGGGAGGTGCCGCCCTGCAAGGCGCTGCGCCCCTATGTGCGGTGCTTCTGGGGGCCGGTGGCGCGGAAATACGGCCTGGTGGTGCCGGATGCCTGTGCGGATATCATCATCCTGCCGGAGGGGCAGGGGATCCGGATGCACTTCTGCCCGGTGGACAACGCACCCTACATTTCTCATTCGGAAATGCAGGATATGTTTGCCGTGCGCTTCTATTTCTGGGCGCTGCCGTATTTCCAGATCAGCGGCGCATTCGACGAAGAAAGCTTTCCTGACCTGCGGGGGTATCTGCTGCGGGAAGGCTACCTGGACAAGACCTTCGAGCAGCGGCAGGCGCTGATGGAGGCCTACCTGCTGCGACGCTTGGAGCAGCGTGTGTCAGGGGACTTACTGGATGGCATCGACCTGTTGCTGCGCAGCCATGGGCGGCTGCCGGTGCAGGAGGTGGCGGCACACATGGCTGTCAGCACCCGCACGGCGGAGCGGCTGTTCCGGCGTTGCACGGGGCTATCGCCCAAGGAGACCGCGGCGGTGATCCGCTACCAGACCCTGTGGCGGCGCAGCCTGCAGCCGTGCTTTGATCCGATGGAGCAGGTGGAGGCGCTGGGGTACTGCGATCAGGCGCATCTGCTGAACAACTTCCGCAAGTTCCACGGGCTGCCCCTGCGGGAGGCCGTGGAGAAGGCACGGAGTGTCGCGTTTTTACAAGACGGGGAGCCGCGGGTGTGGTAAGCTGAACACGGAGGTGCTGACGATGTACAACGAGGTTCGCAATTGGATGCTCCGCAACGCCCGCCCGGTGGAGCTTGCCCTGTGGCGCTGCCACTTTGAAGGTGGTAACCCGGAAGAGCTGGTGGAGGCGCTGGAGGCTTATCAGAACGAGGACGGCGGCTTTGGTCATGCCCTGGAGGCGGACAACTGGAACCCCGGTTCCACGCCCATTGCTACCTGGACGGCCATCAAGTATATGCTGGCGGTGGGATTTGCGGATATGGCGCACCCCGTCTATCAGGGCATATGGCGCTACCTGGCCTCCGGGAAGGATCGGGAGGTCTACGGGTGGCGGTTCTCTGTGCCGGAGAATGATGCCTGGCCTCGCGCTCCCTGGTGGAGCTATGGCGAGGAAAACAATAGGGACAATTATGCCAATGTAACGGTGGGGCTGACGGCGTTCATCCTGAAATATGGCACGGACGCCCAGCTGCGCACCGTGGCCGAGGGCTATGCGGCGGGGTTGATCGACCTGCTGATGGACAAGGGCGCGGCAGGCGAAGCGCTGGAGGGGTATGACTTCCTGCTGTCTGCTATGCGGGAAAGCGGTTTGCCTGTGCCGGAGGGCGCGGAGGCCATGCTGCATCAGCGGCAGAACGCTGCCATTGGCCGGGATCCGGTGCAATGGAGGAACTACGTGCCGCGGCCGTCGCGGTTCATCCATGGGGCGGACAGCCCGCTGTATCGGGGCAACGAGGCCATTGTGCGAGCCGAGGTGGCGTACCTGAAGGCGACCCGGCAGCCTGGCGGCGTGTGGCCCATCACGTGGAAATGGTTTGGCATGGAGCAATATGACCGGGAGTTTGCCATCAGCGAGAACTGGTGGAAAGACCTGGTGGCCATTGAAAATATGCTTTTTTTGAAAGCGTTTGACAAAGGAGAATGAGCTTGATCCGTAATTTCGACGACTTCTGCACAGAACTGCTCAGGTACGGCTTCTCCATGGGCGGCGGCAACGCCAAGGGCATCTTTGCGCTGATCGACTACGACTGGCTGCAGCAGGAGTATCTTGACACGCCGGTGAAGTGGCATTGCGGCGACCCGGAGGTGGATCCCTGGGAGTGGCGGATGCGGGTGCTGGAGGAACGGGAGGACATTGCCTACGGCAAGGTGTTCTTCAAGACCAGCGGATTCATCACCCGGGAATGGTATCCGCACTTCTACGCGGTGCGCAGGGGCGGCCGCAGCTTTGCGGATGCCTACGAGGCGGGGCAGCTGAGCCACATGGCCAAGCGGATCTATGAGATCGTGCAGGCGGGGGACATCGCCCTGCATGAGATCAAGGCGCGGGGCGGCTTTGGCAAGGCTGACAAGGCGCAGTTTGACAAGGCCATGCTGGAATTGCAGATGGGGCTGTACATCACCATGAGCGGCCGCAAGCAGAAGAAAAACGCCCTGGGCATGGACTACGGCTGGAACAGCATGGTGTTTTCCACGGTGGAGGACTTCTGGCAGGAGCGGGGCTTTGAACTTCCTGCACTGGATGCGGAAGAAAGCTACGCCCTCATCCGGGAGCGGGTGCTGCTGCTGAATCCCATGGCGGAAGAGAAGACGATACGGAAATTCATTATGGGTAAATGAAAAGCGCCGTTCAAACGCGAACGACGCCTTGGGTGAAACCTAAACCAGATGGCAATCCGCAGCCCAGCGCCCACAGGTCGTAGGCCAGCAGCTCGGTGCGGAACCAGGCTTCATCAGTTGTATGATCGGCGGCTTTCCCGATGATGGGGAAGCCGTTTTGCTTGAGTTGCGTCAGCAGCGGCCTTGCCTCCTGCCGGAAGCCCAGCAGCCAGGCGGCGGTGGGCAGGGGTTCTGCATCCAGTTGGGCTTGGGTCATGCCCAGCAATGCGTGGGCGCAGAGGCGGGAAAGCCTTGCGTGGGGATAGCGCCGGGTCTTGGCGGCAAGGAGCAGGCTCTCGCGGGTGGAGGCGCTGCGGGCGGCGGTGCGGAGGCGGTCCTCAATGCCCTCGGACAGGTCGGGCAGGGCAGACCACTCGACATCCTGCATGGTGCGCAGACGGTAGAGCAGGGCCTGATCCAGCGCATTGGCGCGGTGGAGTCGGCCGTCCATGGCGGCGGCGCGGAGGATATCCAGCGCAGGCTCCGGGATGCGGCTATTCAGGCTGCTCCAATCGCCCCGGTGGATGGCTCCCCGCAGCGCGGTGGCAGAGGGGAAGGCTTCTGCCAGCTCTGTGGCGTGGTAGTCGCCAGCACGGGGAATGGGGAACACGTCCAGCTGTGCGTTCAGCCGCAGCATGGCGCGGAGGTAGCACACCGCTAAGGTGTTGTTGGGCGAGGCAAGCACAGCGCCGGCTTCCGGCAGATGTTCGGCCATGGCGGCAGAAAGCGCGGCTGGGTAGGGAAGCCCGCTGCCCATGTGGCCTTGGAGGGCTGCGGAGAACGCCGTGTACGGCTGCTCCATCATGCGCGCGCAGGCGGTGAGGGCGGGCAGATCGGCAGTCTCGGCGCCGAAGGAGATGGCGTTGCAGCCCAATGCCTGCAAAAGCGCCACGCCGCCCAGGGCGAAGTGTTCTGCATCCCGCACGGCCCAGCAGGCGGGCAGGGCAAACACGGCATCAGCGCCGCAGGAAAGCGCCATGCGGGCGCGATCGGCAGGGGAAAGGATGGCGGCCTCGCCCCGCTGGGTGAAGCAGGAGGACATGACCACGACCACATAGTCGGCACCGCTGACCCGGCGGGCTTCCCGCAGGTGATGCGCATGGCCGCCGTGGAAGGGGTTGTATTCGGCAATGATACCCAGAATGCGCATGGACAGTCCTCCTTTCGGGGAAATTATAGCATACAAGGGCTAAAAGATACAAGTTTTCATGTAGAAATCATCCCGGTGATACCCTTTACAAATGGGAGAAAAATGGTATAATAATAGAAGCCTACCATAAGAAAGGAAGGATTTTTGTTATGAAGAAGTTTATCGTTGAAACCTCTGCCCGTCACGTACACGTGTCCCAGCAGGATCTGGAGACCCTGTTCGGCAAGGGCTATGAATTGAAGGTCAAGAAGATGCTGTCCCAGCCTGGCCAGTACGCCTGCGAAGAGCGCGTGGACGTGGTCGGCCCCAAGAAGACCCTGACCGGCGTGAGCATCCTGGGCCCTGTGCGCAATGCCACCCAGGTGGAGATCTCCCTGACCGACGCCCGCTCCATCGGCGTGAGCGCCCCCATCCGCGAGTCTGGCGACATCGCTGGCACCGGCGCCTGCAAGCTGGTTGGCCCCTGCGGCGAGGTGGAGATCGCTGAAGGCGTGATCGCCGCCAAGCGTCACATCCACATGACCTGCGCTGATGCTGCCGAGCTGGACGTGAAGGACAAGGACGTTGTGTCCGTGAAGATCGACACCGACGGCCGCGCCCTGATCTTCGGCGACGTGGTGGTTCGCGTGAACGACAACTTTGCCCTGGCCATGCACATCGACACCGATGAGAGCAACGCTGCCTGCTGCGGCCGCGACACCATGGGTGAAATCATTAAGTAAGGCGGCAGTGCCACAAGAATAAAGGAGATCAGACCAATGAAGATTCTGATTGTCAACGCGGGTTCTTCCTCCCTGAAGTATCAGGTCATCGATATGGAAGGCGAGCAGGTGCTGGCCAAGGGCGTTGTGGAACGCATCAACATCGAGGGCAGCCAGCTCAAGCACACCAAGGGCAAGGATAAGTACGAGATCAAGCAGCCCATCAAGGATCACGTGGAGGCCACCCAGCTGGTGCTGGCCACCCTGCAGGACGAGACCATAGGCGTGATCAAGTCCGTGGACGAGATCGGCGCTGTGGGTCACCGCGTGCTGCACGGCGGCACCGAGTTCTCCGAGTCCGTTGTGATCAACGACGCGGTGAAGGCTGCCATCCGCAAGTGCATCCCCCTGGGCCCCCTGCACAATCCTGCCAACCTGATGGGCATCGAGGCCTGCGAGAAGGTCATGCCCACCACGCCCCAGATCGCTGTGTTCGACACCGCTTTCCATCAGACCATGCCCGCCAAGGCCTATATGTATGGCGTGCCGAAGAAGTATCACGATGAGCTGGGCGTGCGCCGCTATGGCTTCCACGGCACTTCTCACCGCTATGTGAGCAAGCGCGTGTGTGAGTACCTGGGCATCCCCCAGGAAGGCACCAAGATCATCATCTGCCACCTGGGCAACGGCTCTTCCCTGAGCGCCTGCGTGGACGGCAAGTGCGTGGATACCTCCATGGGCCTGACTCCTTTGGAGGGCCTGCTGATGGGTACCCGCTGCGGCAGCTGCGATCCCGCTGTGGTGCAGTTCATCGCCAACAACGAGGGCATGACCCCCGACCAGGTGCTGGACATGATGAACAAGAAGTCCGGCCTGCTGGGCATCAGCGGCACTTCCTCCGATATGCGTGACGTGGACGCCGCTGCCGATGCCGGCGACGAGAACGCCGAGCTGGCCCGCCAGATGCTGGTGTACGGCATCCAGAAGTACATTGGCTCCTATGCCGCTGCCATGGGCGGTGTGGACATGATTGTGTTCACCGCTGGCATTGGCGAGAACAACGGCAAGCTGCGCGAGCGCGTGATGGCCAACTTCGAGTATCTGGGCGCCAAGCTGGATATCGAGAAGAACGCTGCCTGCGCTGACGGCAAGGCCACCGAGTGCATCGTTTCCACCGACGACTCCAAGGTCAAGATCCTGGTCATCCCCACCAACGAGGAGATCATGATCGCCCGCGACACCCTGGAGCTGGTGAGCAAGTAATGTAGGTGCGCCAGGGGAGGGGGAGAAACTCTCCTCTGGCTGCATTTTTGCCTGATTTTCCATAGAAATTCCTGTTGACAAACGGCAGGAAATTTTCTATAATAAGCAATGGTCACATTTGAGGTGATGTCGATGAAGCTTAACGTATCCGATGCGTTGCACAACCCCGGCCAGGAATACGCGTTCCATGGCGAGCAGGCCATTGCTCCTGTGGACATCGGCGGCGAAACCGTTACCTTCGATACGGCGGTGCTGCAGGGCGCGTTCTTTACGGACGATGATGGCGGTGTAACGGTGGACGGCAAGCTCACCACAGTCGCTCACGCTCAATGCGCAAATTGTCTGGAGCCTGCAAGCACAGACATCGAGGCGCCCTTCCACGAGACCTTCGTGCGCGGCGGCGACCCGAACGACGATGAGATCTTCAGCTACGAAGGTTATCAGGTCGAGTTTGACAAGCTGGCCATGTCCTATGCGGTGATGTCCCTGCCCATTCGCTTCCTTTGCAAAGAGGATTGCGCTGGCCTGGGCGAAACCATCGCTGTGGATAGTGATTATAACTCATGCCAGAAGGAACTGCCCGGTCAGCATCCTTTTGCGGCATTGCAGCAGTTGCTGACAAAGGATGAGGAGGTGTAAACAATGGCTACTCCTAAGGGAAAGATCTCCAAGGCTCGCAAGCACAGCCGCCAGGCTAACTGGAAGCTGAGCCTGCCCGGCATCGTTGAATGCCCCCAGTGCCATCAGATGAAGCTGGCCCACCGCGTGTGCAAGCATTGCGGTTACTACAAGGGAACTCAGGTCGTCGTGAAGGACGAGGCTCAGAACGCCTAATCACCTGAATCCCACATAAGTCTCGCAAACGGAAGAGGAGTACCTTGTGCGCACAGCAAAGAGAGAGCGGTTCATCGGCTGAAAGACCGCTCCGGTCGGCGGCAGGGGAAGGTCGCTTCCTCAGAGTGCCGGATGAACGTATGCCTTGGCATACCTCAGTTTGGTGCGGGTGCGCCCGTTAAAGCGCGCGTGAGGTAAACTCCAGGGCAGTAATGCCCGTAGTTTGCGAAGCAAGGTGGTACCACGGAGCAGTTCCGTCCTTTCGGATGGAACTGCTTTTTGCTTTTCCTGATAGTATGCTCGCGGGAACCTACATGGGTGACCGGAGCGTGCGTCGGAAATGGGTGCGGGCACTGCCCGCCGGTTTTGAGGAGGTGATCCGATTGTCCTACATTGATAAGGTGTTGTCCAGGTTGAATCTCCCCGGGCTGATCCTGCTCATTGCAGGAGCTGTCGCGGTGTTCATCTCCGAGAGGATTGCTGAAAAATGCAATGCGGAGAAAAAGGAGAACATCAACTTCATCATCAAAACCGCAGGAGGCCTCGTCGCGTTCGCAGGCGCGCTGATCCTGCTGGACGTTATTGGATAAAGGAGAGAAATCATGAACGCTCAGGAAATGGAAACGAAATTCAACCCGCAAGCCATTGAAGGCGATATTTACAAGGAGTGGGAGGGCGCTGGCGCTTTCATCGCTCACCGTGAGGAAGGCAAGAAGCCCTTCACCATTGTGATGCCCCCGCCCAACATCACCGGCCAGCTGCACATGGGCCATGCCATGGACTGCACCCTGCAGGATGCGGCCATCCGCTATCACCGCATGAAGGGTGATCCCACCCTGTGGCTGCCCGGCACCGACCATGCGGCCATTGCTACCGAGGTGAAGATCGTGGAAGCCATGGCCAAGGAAGGCCTGACCAAGGACAGCCTGGGTCGCGAAGGCTTCCTGAAGCGCGCCTGGCAATGGAAGGAAGAGTATGGCGGACGCATTGTGCATCAGCAGCGCCGCATGGGCGTGAGCTGCGACTGGAGCCGCGAGCGCTTCACCATGGACGAGGGCTGCTCCAAGGCCGTGCGCGAGACCTTCTGCCGTCTGTACGAGAAGGGCCTCATCTACCGCGGCAACCGCCTGGTGAACTGGTGTCCCGACTGCCAGTCCGCCATTTCCGATGCGGAAGTGGAACACAAGGAGATGGACGGCAACTTCTGGCATCTGCTGTATCCCGTGAAGGAGACCGGCGAAATGCTGGAGCTGGCCACCACCCGTCCCGAGACCATGCTGGGCGATACCGCCGTGGCCATCAACCCCAAGGACGAGCGCTATGCTCACCTCCACGGCTGCCACGTGATCCTGCCCCTGATCAACAAGGAGATCCCCATCGTGTGCGACGAACACGCCGACATGGAGAAGGGGACCGGCGTGGTGAAGATCACCCCCGCCCATGACCCCAACGACTATGAGGTGGGTCAGCGCCACGACCTGCCCATCGTGCGTGTGTTCACCTACGATGGCTACATGACCGGCGCCAAGGACAAGGCCGAGAACGACGAGCTGTTTGCCTCCGGCAAGGCTACCAAGAACGAACCCATCGTGCTGGACTGCGGCAAGTATGCCGGCATGACCACCGCCGACGCCCGCAAGGCCATCGTGGCCGACCTGGAGGAGCTGGGCCTGCTGAAGAGCATCGAACCCATCAAGCATGAGGTGGGCGTGTGCTACCGCCACTCCAAGACGGTGATCGAACCCATGGTGTCCAAGCAGTGGTTCGTGGACATGAAGCCACTGGCCAAGCCTGCCATCGAGGCGGTGACCTCCGGCCGCACCCAGTTCGTGCCGGAGCGCTTCTCCAAGCAGTATATGAACTGGATGACCAACATCCGCGACTGGTGCATTTCCCGCCAGCTGTGGTGGGGTCACCGCATCCCCGTGTGGTATTGCGAGGATTGCGGCGAGATGATGGTGCTGCGCGAGGATCCCTGCTGTTGCT
Source organism: Clostridia bacterium (assembly GCA_017936765.1). Lineage (GTDB taxonomy): Bacteria > Bacillota > Clostridia > Christensenellales > Aristaeellaceae > UBA11524. Next base: position 431,065 of record JAGBEX010000014.1, on the reverse strand, counting down.
CCAAGTGTGGCAGCAAGAACATCCACCAGGATGAAGACGTGCTGGACACCTGGTTCTCTTCCGCCCTGTGGCCCTTCTCCACGCTGGGCTGGCCGGAACAGACCGAAGACCTGAAGTACTTCTATCCCACCGACGTGCTGGTGACCGGCTATGACATCATCACCTTCTGGGTGAGCCGCATGATCACCATGGGCGTGGAGGAAATGGACGTGACGCCCTTCAAGACCGTGCTGATCCACGGCCTGGTGCGTGACGAGCTGGGCCGTAAGATGTCCAAGTCCCTGGGCAATGGTGTGGATCCCCTGGAGGTCATTGAGGAATACGGCGCCGACGCGCTGCGCTTCTCCCTGCTGATGGGCGTCAGCCCCGGCAACGACTGCCGCTACTCCAAGGACAAGGTGGAATCTGCCCGCAACTTTGCCAACAAGATCTGGAATGCTTCCCGCTTCGTGCTGATGAACGTGGACAGCCGCGAGGAGATCGCCCTTGACAAGATCGAGCTGGCGGACAAGTGGATCCTGACCCGCTTCCAGGATGCGGTGCGGGATATCTCCGCCCACAATGAAGAGGGCGACTTCGGCCTGGCTGCCACTCGCATCTATGACTTCGCCTGGAGCGAGTTCTGCGACTGGTACATCGAGCTGGCCAAGTCCCGCCTGCTGGGCGAGGACGGCGAGAGTAAGACTGCCGCCAAGGCCGTGCTGCTCTACGTGCTGGAAGGTCTGCTGAAGCTGCTGCATCCCTTCATGCCCTTCCTGACCGAGCAGATGTACAAGTATCTGCCTGGCGCTGAGGGCTTCCTGATGCTCAAGCCCTGGCCCATCGCCAAGGAAGAGTACGACTTCCAGGCTGATGAAGCCAAGATGGAAGGCATCATGGAGGTGATCCGCACCATCCGCAACCTGCGTGCTGAAATGAACGTGGCGCCCAGCAAGCGCACCCGCCTGATGCTGGTGGCTGGCGAAGGCTGGACGGAGACCCTGCAGGGTGCGGACATCTACTTCCGCCGCCTGGCCGGCGCCTCCGAGAGCGAAGTGATCGCCGACCGCAACAGCATCACCGAAAAGACGGTGTCCGCTGTGACGGCCACGGGCGAGCTGTTCATTCCCCTGGGCGACCTGGTGGACTTTGAGAAGGAGATCGCGCGCCTGAACAAGGAGCATGATAACCTGATCAAGGAGATCGCCCGCGCCGAAGGCAAGCTGAACAACGCTGGCTTTGTGAGCAAGGCTCCCGCCGCCCTGGTGCAGCAGGAGAAGGACAAGCTGGCCGCCAACCAGGTGAAGGCAGAGGCGCTGGAGAAGCGCATTGCCGAGCTGAAGGAAATGCTGTAATGAACGCTGAACAAGTGATCGAGGCCATCCACGGCTCCTATGCCAAGGGGAGCAAGCATGGCCTGCGCAATATGCACATGCTGCTGGAGCAGCTCTGCCCCGAGTGCCGGGTGCCAGTCATTCACGTGGCTGGCACCAACGGCAAGGGCAGCACCTGCGCCATGCTGGAGAGCATTCTGCGCGCTGCAGGATATAGGACGGGGTTGTATACCTCGCCCTTTTTGCAGATGTACCAGGAGCGCATCCGGTTGGATGGCCTGCCCCTGAACGATGACCTGCTGGTGAAGTACGGCGAGCCGCTGGTGGCGGTGTCGTGCCAGCTGGAAGAGCAGGACGTGCAGGTCACCCCCTTTGAAATGGGTACGGCGCTGGCTCTCTCGGTTTTCGAGGGCGAGAAGGTGGATGTAGCCATCATCGAGGTGGGTCTGGGCGGAAGGCTTGACCCCACCAATGTGGTGCAGCCCTGCCTGTGCGGCATCACCGCCATTGGCATGGATCATATGAACTTCCTGGGCAACACCCTGGCGGAGATCGCCGGGGAGAAGGCCGGGATCATCAAGCAGGGCGTGCCGGTGGTGTTCCATCCGGCGGAGGAGGGCGTGGCGGCGGTGTTTGCTGCCAGGGCAAGCGAAATGCAGGCCCCCTTGCGTCAGCTTGACCGCGCCATGCTGGTGGAAGCCCAGTCGGATGCTTACGGCTCTGTGGCAAGCTATCAGCTGGGTGGCAAGTGGAGTGACGTGCGCATTCCGCTGCCTGGGGCGCACCAGGTCACCAACGCCATGACCGTGCTGGCCATGGTGGAAGAGCTGCGCAGGCAGGGGTGGAACATCCCTGACGAGGCGGTATACGCTGGCATCGCTGGCACCCGCTGGCCTGCACGGCTGGAATGGTGCGGCAGGGTGCTGATCGACGGCGCCCACAATCCCCAGGGCATTGCGGCGCTGCGGGACTATGTGCAGACCTATCTGCCTAAGGAGAAGCGGGTGCTGCTCACCGGTGTGCTGGAGGACAAGCTTCAGCCGGAAATGCTGGGGATGCTGGCCTCCCTTGGGCAGCAAATTGTGACGGTAACGCCGGACAATCCCCGCGCCATGCAGGCTGCGGAGCTGGCGCAGCGGCTGAACGCTGTGGGCGGCTGTGCGCAGGCAGCGGACTCGCTGGAATCTGGCCTTGCCAAGGCCAGGGCGCTGGCGGGGGAGACGGGCATCATCATTGCGGCGGGGTCGCTGTATTTTGCAGGCGGCTTGCGCACGGTGCTGGGTCTGCCCTGGAGGTAAATATGACAACATGGGATCACCTGCTGAAGCAGATGCTGTGGCAGCAGCTGGACTTTGTGCAGGGCTTGAAGATACTGGACTTTGGCAGCGGCGCGGGAGAAACGGCGGCGCATCTTGCAGCTTGCAACGATGTGACGGCGGTGGAACCCTGGGAGGAGCAGCTGGCGCAGCGCACCGAGGGTGCCTATACGCAGCTGCGGGGCGGCGTTGAACTGGTACGCCAGATGCCCGATGCCTCCTTCGACATGGTGCTGTGCCACAATGTGCTGGAATACGTGGACGAGAAGGAAGCGTACCTCCGGGAGCTGGCGCGGGTGGTGAAGAGGGGCGGGCTGATGTCCATTGTGAAGCACAACCGCCCCGGCCGGGTGATGCAGATGACCGTGCTGCTGAATGACTTTGCCATGGCCAACACGCTGCTGGATGGCGGCAACGGCACCACCTCCAAGTTTGGGGACATCCGCTATTACACGGACGATGAGCTGCTTGGCTGGCTGCCGGACATGGCGCTGCAAAGCCTGTGGGGTGCGCGCACCTTCTGGGATCTGCAGCAGAGGCAGGAATGCCACACCGATCCCGACTGGCAGCGTCAGATGCTGGCGCTGGAGCATCGGGTGTCCACGGTGCCGGAATATCAGGCGATCGCGTTTTTCCATCATCTGCTTTTGAGAAAGCGAGGTTGAAAACCATGGAGAAGGCTGAGAAGCTGCTGCGTTACCGCGAAGCAAACAAGACCGCCTGGAAGGGGCAAATCGTGTTCGCCGGTTCTTCGCTGATGGAGATGTTCCCGGTGGAAAAGCTGCTGGGGGAGCGCGGCATTGATGTAACGGTGTACAACCGGGGCATCGGCGGCTATGTGACCCGGGAAATGCTGGACAACCTGGACGTGTGCGTGACGGATCTGCAGCCCCGGCGGGTGTTCATCAACATTGGCACCAACGACCTGAGCGATGCCAGCCTGTCGCTGGAAGAGGTGATGGGCCGGTATGACGAGATCATCACCGCCATCGAGCAGAAGGTGCCGGGGGTGCGCATCTACATGATGGCGTACTATCCCATCAACTACGATGCTGCCGAGGACTTTATGAAAACCTGCCTGCTGGTGCGCACCAACGAGAAGATCGCTGCGGCCAACAAGCTGGTGGAGCAGCTGGCCATGAAGCACGGCCAGCGGTACATCGACGTGAACCGCGCCCTGAAGGACGAGCTGGGCAGGCTGAAGGCCGAGTATACCATCGAGGGTATGCACATCAAGGAGGATGGCTACCGCGCCATCATGGACGATCTGATCCCCTATGTGACCGAGGCATGAGGAAGGGAGACTCACCATGGAATTTATCCACGAGCCGGTGCTGCTGAAGGAAGTGCTGCAATGGATGGACGTGCAGCCGGGTGGCGTGTACTGCGACGGTACCCTGGGCGGCGGCGGCCACAGCGGCGCCATGCTCCGCGAGAGCGGCGGCACCGCTACGCTCTATGGCATTGACCGGGATATGATGGCCATCAACGCTGCCAGCGAAAGGCTGGCGCAGTTCGGTGGCTTCCATGCCCTGCACGGCAATTTCCATGATGGCAAGGAGCTGTTGCAGGCAGCTGGCGCACCCCTGCTGGATGGTGTACTGCTGGACTTGGGTGTGTCTTCTCCCCAACTGGACAAGGGGGAGCGGGGCTTTTCCTACCACGAGGATGCGCCCCTGGATATGCGCATGGACACCACCCAGGTCATGACGGCAGCTGACCTGCTGAATACTGCCAGCGAGAGTGAGATCGCCCGGATCATCAAGGACTATGGCGAGGAAAAGTGGGCGGCACGCATCGCTCACATCATTTGCGAGCATCGCGCCAAGAAGCCCATGGAGACCACCTTCGACCTGGTTCATGCGGTGGATGCGGCCATCCCCAAGGCGGTGCGCCGCAAGGACGACGGACACCCGGCGCGGCGTACCTTCCAGGCCATCCGCATTGCGGTGAACGACGAGCTGGATCCCCTGGACAGGGCGCTGTGCGACTTTGTGGACTGCCTCAAGCCTGGCGGCAGGCTGCTGGTGATCACCTTCCACTCCCTGGAGGATCGCCTGGTGAAGCGCTGCTTCCAGCGGCTGCAAAACCCCTGCACCTGCCCGCCCAAGGCGCCCATCTGCACCTGTGGCAAAAAGCCCATGGTGAAGGTGCTGGCCAAGGGTGCCGTTCCGCCCACCGATGAAGAGGTGGAGCGCAACCCCCGCGCCCGCAGCGCCAAGCTCCGCGTGTGCCAGAAGCTGGAGGTGGAGTGATGCCCAGGCTGTATGTGGTGGCCACCCCCATTGGCAATTTGCAGGATATGTCCCCCCGGGCTATCGACACGCTGAAGAGCGTGGGGCTGATCGCCGCGGAGGATACCCGCGTGACCATGAAGCTCTGCCAGGTGTTTGACATCCACACGCCCCTGACCAGCTGCCATCAGCACAACGAGGAAAGCAAGGGTGCCTGGCTGGCGGAGAAGATGCTGGCCGAGGACATCGACGTGGCGGTGACCACCGATGCCGGTACGCCCTGCGTGTCCGACCCGGGCTATGGCCTGGTGAAGGCGGCGGTGGAGCGCGGCATTGAGGTGATCCCGGTGCCGGGCTGCTGCGCGGCGGTGGCGGCACTTTCCGTCAGCGGGTTCGATACGCGGGAGTTCACCTTCAACGGCTTTTTGCCCCGTGAAAAGAAAGACCTGCGGGAGAAGCTGGTGGACATGGCGCGGAAAAGCACCGTGGCCGTGGTGCATGAATCGCCCTACCGGGTGGTGGAACTGGTGGAGACCATTGCCTCGGTGCTGCCGGGGTGCTGCATCTCTGCCTCCTGCGACCTGACCAAGCTCCATGAAAAGACCCTGCGCGGCACGGCAGAGGAAGTGCTGGCCGAAATGAAGGCCAATCCCAAAACCGAGAAGGGCGAATACTGCCTGGTGCTGGACTTCCATGGTGTGCAGCTGCCGGAGGAAGAGAAGCCTGTGGTGGAGATCTCCCTGGAGGCGCAGCTCACCGACCTGCTGCTGTCCGGCATGGACTGGCGGGAGGCGCAAACGGCGCTGACCGACCGTGGCAACAAGAAGAATGCCGTGAAGGCCGCTGCCCTGCGGCTGAAGAAGCTGCTGACGGAGGAGGAATGACCATGCGGGAGATCGACGCGACGCTGATCACCGATACCGTGGCGAGGCTGTGCATCGAGGCCAACCGCTTCCTGCCGGAGGACATGGCCTGCGCGCTGCACAGGGCTAAGCAGGAGGAGCCTTTTGCGCCGGCCAAGGATTTGCTGGCGCTGCTGGGCAAGAATGAGCAGATCGCCCGCAACACCCTGATGCCCATCTGCCAGGACACCGGCATGGCCATTGTGTTTGCCGAGGTGGGGCAGGACGTGCATATCAACGGCGACTTTGAGGAAGCCATCCACGCGGGGGTGCATCGCGGCTATGTGGACGGCCTGCTGCGCAAGAGCGTGGTGGGGGATCCGCTGCGCCGGGTGAACACCGGGGACAACACGCCCGCCATCATCCACACCCGGCTGGTGAAGGGCGATGCCATTAAGCTGACGGTGGCGCCCAAGGGCTTTGGCAGCGAGAACATGAGCCGCCTGAAGATGCTCACCCCCGCCCAGGGCGTGGAGGGCGTGAAGGAATTCGTGCTGGAGACCGTGAAGCTGGCCGGGGCCAATCCCTGCCCGCCCATGGTGCTGGGCATTGGCATTGGCGGTGACTTTGAGCGGGTGGCCGAAATGGCCAAGGAAGCGCTGATGCTGCCCCTTGACCAACACCATGCCGACCCGTATTATGCCGATTTGGAAAACGAGCTGCTGGCGCTGGTGAACGCCACTGGCATCGGCCCCCAGGGGCTGGGCGGCAAGACCACCTGCCTGGGACTGCATATTCTGGCCGGGGCGACCCACATTGCCGGGCTGCCGGTGGCGGTGAACGTCTCCTGCCACGTGACCCGGCACAAGACCGCTGTGCTGTAAGGAGGGAAACACCATGCGTCATTTGACTGCGCCGCTGACGGAGGCGGACGTGCTGTCCCTCCATGCGGGTGAACATGTGCTGCTTTCCGGCACGGTGTACACCGCCCGAGATGCGGCTCACCTGCGGATGATGGAATGCCTTGCCAAGGGCGAAGCGCTGCCCATGGAACTGGAGGGTCAGGTGATCTACTACGCTGGCCCCACGCCCACGCCGGAGGGCAAGCCGGTGGGTTCCATCGGCCCCACCACCTCCACGCGGATGGACGCTTCCACCCCCACGCTGCTGGCCCATGGCCTGCGGGGGATGATCGGCAAGGGCCAGCGCAGCGAGAGCGTGATGCAGGCCATGCAGGAGCATCCTGCGGTATACTTTGCGGCAGTGGGCGGCGCTTCGGCGCTGATGGCCGCTTGCGTGACCAGCTGCGAGGTCATCGCCTGGGACGACCTGGGGCCGGAATCCGTGAAGCGTCTGACGCTGAAGGAGCTGCCCCTTGTGGTGGCGGCAGACGCCTACGGCAAGGATGCCTTTACCCTGGGACAGGAAGAATATCTGCGCTCGCTTACGTAATCTGCGGCGGACGGCTTGCCAAATGGGCGGGTCGTCCGCTGTATTATCTTGTCCGACATGAAAAGGGAGCAGCTGTTGCAGCTGCTCCCTTTCCTTATCAGGGGATGCAGATCACCACGCCGGGGTTGGAGAAGTCCGTGGGCAGCAGGGTGGGGTTGAGCATCAGCAGGCGGCCGGTGGTGGTGTTCAGCCGTCGGGCAACGGTGGTGAGGTTGTCACCGTCCTGAATGGCGTAACTGCGGCGGGGCGTGCAGGTCTCCCTGGTACCGGCTGGGGGCGCGCAGTAGTAGGCGCCGGTCACCAGGGCGCCGGGGCGCAGGCTAGGGTTGGCATTGCGCATGGCCTTGTAGCTCACGTTGTTCTCGATCAGCAGGTCGGCATAGGTCTGGCCGGAACGCACCCGCTGGGCGGCATAGCCAATGGGGCAGGAGAAGGTCGGGCGATTGGGGATGATGGGCTCCAAAGGCAGATTGGGCGTCACGGTGTTGTCGTCCATGCCGGTGCCGTCCAGCACGGGGCCGCCGGGCTGGGTGGTGATCACGGCGGCGGGGAGGCAGATCTCCGTGCCGGGGGCGATGGACTGGAAGGGGATATCCGGGTTGAAGGATTCGATGTCGGACACGGTGATGTTGTTCCGTTGCGCCAGGGCAGAAAGGGTGTCGCCCTGCTGCCAGATGTAATAGCTTGCACCCCTGGGGCAGAGGCGAGGGGAATTGTTTTGTTGCTGTTTCTCCATGTTGGTAACCTCCTTTACCGATTTGGCGATTTCCCTCACGCTCAATTTATGTTACAATAGAGAGTGGGTGCATGGGAACTTGCGCCCAACGAATGAATTGTGTTACAGATTATTGTTGATGAAAGGTGATGCACTTCCATGAAACACCTGCTGAAACTGATGGACCTGTCCAAAGAGGAGATCCTCGAATTGCTGGATCTGGCAGACAAGCTCAAGGCCGAGCGCAAGGCGGGCATTCCGCACCCCATCCTTGCCGGCAAGACCCTGGGCATGATTTTCGAAAAGTCCTCTACCCGTACCCGTGTCAGCTTTGAAACGGGTATGTATCAGCTGGGCGGTCACGCGCTGTTCCTTTCCTCCCGCGACCTGCAAATTGGCCGCGGCGAGCCTGTGGAGGATACGGCCCGCGTACTGAGTCGCTACCTGGACGGCATCATGATCCGCACCTTTGCTCAGGAGGAAGTGGAAGCGCTGGCGGAGTATGGCTCCATCCCGATCATCAACGGCCTGACGGACTTCTGCCACCCCTGCCAGGTGCTGGCCGACCTGATGACCATTCGCGAGCATAAGGGCAAGCTGGAAGGCTTGAACATGTGCTACATCGGCGATGGCAACAACATGGCCAACAGCCTCATCGTGGGCGGACTGAAGGTGGGTATGCACGTGTCCATCGCCTGCCCCAAGGATTATCAGCCCGACGCAAAGGTGCTGGCGCTGGCAGAGCAGTATCCCGGCCAGTTCTTCATGACCGATAAGCCTCTGGAAGCTGCCAAGGATGCCGATGCCATCTTCACCGACGTGTGGGCGTCCATGGGTCAGGAAGGCGAAAAGGCCATCCGCGAGAAGGCTTTCGCGGGCTACCAGGTGAACCAGGAGCTGCTGGAAGTGGCTCATCCCGGCTGCATGGTGCAGCATTGCCTGCCCGCACACCGGGGCGAGGAAATCACCGCCGATGTGTTTGAGGCTCATGCCAACGAGATCTTCGACGAGGCAGAAAACCGGCTCCACGCCCAGAAGGCTGTGCTGGTGGCCTGCATGAAGTAAGGAAGGAAGAGACGCATGGAAAAGAAAGGCTATCTCCTGCTGGAGGACGGCACCCTGTATACGGGCGTTCTCCGTGGCGCGCAGAAGGATGCCGCCGCTGAACTGGTGTTCCTCACCTCCGTGGTGGGCTACATGGACACCCTGACAGATCCTGCCTATGAAGGACAGATCGTGGTGCAGACCTTCCCGGCCATCGGCAACTATGGTGTGGTTCCGCTGGACAACCCTGCCCAGCCCAAGCTGGCCGGTTATGTGGTGCGCGAATTGTGCGACGCGCCCAGCAACTTCCGCTGCCAGGGCAAGCTGGACGACTACCTGCGGGATAACGGCATCACCTGCCTGACTGGTGTGGACACCCGCGCCATCTCCCGCCGCCTGCGTGATAACGGTGTGATGAAGGCCGCCATCCTCTGCGAAAAGCCTGAGGATATCGCCGCCGCCATCGCCAGCCTGAGGGCTAACGCGGTGAAGGCTGATCCCAAGGGCTGCGAGGAAGTGATCCCCGCCGCCAAGGAAGGCAAGCACACCGTGGCACTGTGGGACTTTGGCGCCAAGGCCGGCATCCAGAGCGAGCTGGAAGCCCGCGGCTGCGCCGTGACCTGCGTGCCTGCGGACGCTACTGCCGATATGATCGCCGAGCTGCACCCCGATGGCGTGGTGATCAGCAACGGCGCTGGCGATCCTGCCGAGTGCGTGAATGCGGTGAACGAGCTGCGGGAACTGTGCCACAAGCGCATCCCCATGATGGGCATTGGCCTGGGTCACCAGCTGCTGGCGCTGAGCCAGAACGGCAGCACCGTGAAGCTGCCCTATGGCCACCGCGGCGGCAACCAGCCCATCCGCGATCTGCGCACCGGCATGAACTACATCACCAGCCAGAACCATGGCTATGCCGTGGATAACGACAACCTGCCCGACAATGCCGCCCTGCGCTTTATCAACTGCAACGACGGCAGCTGCGAGGGCCTTGATTACAGCGATATGCCTGCCTTCTCCGTGCAGTTCATGCCCCAGATCAATGGCGGCCCGCTGGACACCCGGTTCCTGTTTGAACGGTTCATTGCACTGATGGGAGGGAATAAGGAATGCCGCTGAATCCTGAACTCCGCAAAGTAATGATTATCGGCTCCGGCCCCATTGTGATCGGCCAGGCTGCCGAGTTTGACTACGCTGGCTCCCAGGCTTGCAAGGCGCTGAAGGCCGCTGGCCTGGAGGTGGTGCTGGTCAACCCCAACCCCGCCACCATCATGACCGACCACTCCTCCGCGGATCAGATCTACATCGAGCCTCTGACCCTGGAGACCCTGCGCCGCATCATCATCAAGGAAAAGCCCGACAGCCTGCTGTCCACCCTGGGCGGCCAGAGCGGCCTGACCCTTTCCATGCAGCTGGCCAAGGAAGGCTTCCTGGAGCAGCATGGCGTGAAGCTGCTGGGCGCCAAGTGCGAGACCATTGAGAAGGCTGAGGACCGACTGCTGTTCAAGCAGACCATGGAGTCCATCAACCAGCCCTGCATCCCCTCCGACGTGGTGGAGACCCTGGAAGACGCGCTGACGCTGGCTGAGAAGATCGGCTATCCCGTCATCGTGCGTCCTGCCTTCACCATGGGCGGCGAGGGCGGCGGCATCTGCAAGGATGAAGCCGAGCTGCGGGAGATCGCTGCCAACGGCCTGCGCCTGAGCCCCATCACCCAGATCCTGGTGGAAAAGTGCATCTCCGGCTGGAAGGAGATCGAGTTCGAGGTCATGCGCGATGCCAAGGGCAACGTGGTGGCCGTCTGCTCCATGGAGAACATCGACCCCGTGGGTGTGCATACCGGCGACTCCATTGTGGTGGCCCCTGCGCTGACCCTTTCCAACACCGAGTATCAGATGCTGCGCCGTGCCGCGCTGGACATGGTGTCCGCCCTGGAGGTGGAAGGCGGCTGCAACTGCCAGTTCGCCCTGAATCCCGACAGCTTTGAGTATGCCGTGATCGAAGTGAACCCCCGCGTGAGCCGATCCTCCGCTCTGGCGTCCAAGGCTACCGGCTATCCCATTGCGAAGATCGCCTCCATGATCGCCATCGGCTACACGCTGGATGAGATCCCCAACGCCATGACCGGCAAGCCCCTGGCTGGCTTTGAGCCTACGGTGGACTACATTGTGGCCAAGGTGCCGAAGTGGCCCTTCGATAAGTTTGTTTACGGCAAGCGCACCCTGGGTACCCAGATGAAGGCTACCGGCGAAGTGATGTCCATTGGCGTCAGCGTGGAGCAGGCCCTGATGAAGGCTGTGCGCGGCGCGGAGATTGGCTGCGACACCCTGCGCATGAAGGCCATGGCCGAGCTGACCACGGAAGAGCTGATCGACCTGATCGGCAAGTGTACCGACCAGCGTATGTTTGCCATCTACGAGGCCATGGGTCGCGGTGTGACGATGGAAGAGATCAACGCCATCACCAAGATCGATATGTTCTTCCTGAACAAGTTCAAGAACCTGCTGGACATGGAAAAGCGCCTGGAGCAGGGGAATGTGGACGCCGACCTGTATATGCAGGCCAAGCACATGGGCTTCCCGGACAAGGCCATCGAGCGCCTCTCCGGCGAGAAGGTTCCCTTCCACCGCGATCCCGTGTACAAGATGGTGGATACCTGCGCGGCTGAGTTCCCGGCACAGAAGCCCTACTTCTATGCCACCTACGATGATGAGAACGAGGCGGAGCAGTTCATCAACAAGAAGGACAAGAAGCCCTGCGTGGTGGTGCTGGGTTCCGGCCCCATCCGTATCGGCCAGGGCATCGAGTTCGACTACGCTTCTGTCCATTGCGTATGGATGCTGAAGAAGGCCGGCTACGACGTGGTCATGATCAACAACAACCCCGAGACCGTGTCCACCGACTTTGACACCGCCGACCGCCTGTACTTCGAGCCTCTGACTCCCGAAGACGTTATGGGCGTCATTGCCACCGAGAAGCCCGTGGGCGTGGTGGCGGCCTTTGGTGGCCAGACGGCCATCAAGCTGACCCGCACCCTGCAGGAGGCTGGCGTGCGCATCATGGGTACCTCTGCGGACATGATCGATGCTGCCGAGGACCGCGAGCGCTTCGACGCGGCCATGGAGAAGAACGGCATCAAGCGTCCCCAGGGTACCACCGTCATGACCACCGAGGAAGCCCTGAAGGCCGCCAACGAGCTGGGCTATCCCGTGCTGGTGCGTCCCTCCTACGTGCTGGGCGGCCAGAACATGATCATCGCTTATCAGGACAGCGATATCGTGGAATACATGAAGATCATCCTGGCCCAGGGCATCACCAATCCCATCCTGATCGACCAGTATCTGATGGGCATTGAGTGCGAAGCCGACGCCATTTGCGATGGCGAGAACGTGCTGATCCCCGGCATCATGGAACACGTGGAGCGCTCCGGCGTTCACTCCGGCGACTCCATTGCTGTGTATCCTGCCTGGAACCTGACCGGCGCCATGGTGCAGCGTCTGGTGGAAGTCACCCGCCTCATCGCCCTGGAGCTGGGTACGGTGGGCCTGATCAACATTCAGTACATCGTGTACCACAACGAGGTTTACGTCATCGAGGCCAACCCCCGTGCCAGCCGCACCGTGCCGTATATCAGCAAGGTGACCGGCGTACCCATGGTGGATCTGGCTGTGCGCGCCATGCTGGGTGAGAAGATCCAGGACATGGGCTACGGCACCGGCCTGTATCGCCAGAGTCCCTACTTTGCCGTGAAGGTGCCCTGCTTCTCCTTCGAAAAGCTGGCCGACGTGGACACCCACCTGGGTCCGGAGATGAAGTCCACCGGCGAGGTGCTGGGTCTGGGTACCAACCTGCAGGAGGCCATTTACAAGGGACTGGTGGCTGCTGGCTACAAGATGCGCCACAACGGCGGCCTGCTGGTGTCCGTCCGCGACGTGGACAAGTCCGAGGCTGTGGACTGCGCCCGCCGCTTTGCCCAGCTGGGCTTCAACCTCTTCGCTACCCCTGGCACCGCCAAGGCGCTGCTGGAGCATGGCCTCTATGCTGCCACCGTGAAGCACGAGGCCATGGAGCAGATGCTGACCATGGGTCAGGTGCAGTATGTGATCTCCACCTCCAAGAAGGGTCGTAACCCGCTGCTGGACTCGGTGCGTATGCGCCGCAAGGCCGTGGAGCGCGGCATTCCGCTGTTCACCAGCCTGGACACCGCCAACGCCCTGGCACAGGCCCTGACCAGCCGCTACAGCCTGCAGAACGTGGAGACCGTGGACATCAACAATATGCGCACCAAGCGCGAGAAGCTCCACTTTGTGAAGATGCGCGGCACCGGCAACGACTTCCTGTACTTCGATTGCTTCGACCAGAAGGTGGAAAGCCCCGAATCCCTGGCGGTTCGCCTGGCTGACCGCCGCAAGAGTGTGGGCTGCGACGGCATTGTGCTGGTGACGCCCAGCACCAAGGCCGATGCCAAGATGCGGATGTTCAATGCCGATGGCTCCGAGGGCAGCGTGTCCGGTAACGCCATGCGCTGCGTGGCCAAGTACCTCTACGAGTCCGGCCGTGTGCAGAAGGACAACATGACCCTGGAGACCGGCAGCGGCGTGAAGACCGCGGCGCTGTTCATCCGCGAGGATGAGGTGTTCTCCGTGCAGGTGGACATGGGCAAGCCCGCCTTTGAGCCTGCCAAGGTGCCTGTGAAGCTGGATGGCGAGAAGGTCATGAACCGTCAGGTGTTCCTGGCGGGCGAGAAGCGCGCCATTACCTGCGTCAGCATGGGCAACCCCCATGTGGTGATGTTTGTGGAGGACGTGGATCGCATTGATCTGGCCGAGGTTGGCCCTGCCATTGAGAAGGATCCGCTGTTCCCGCAGCGCGTGAACGTGTCCTTCGCCCAGGTCATCGACCGCAGCATGGTGAAGATGCGTGTCTGGGAGCGCGGCATTGGCGAGACCGCTGCCTGCGGTACCGGCGCCTGCGCCGTGGCTGTGGCCGCCGTCGAAAACGGCCTGTGCAACCAGGATGCCGACATCGACGTGCAGCTGCCCGGTGGTACCCTGGTCGTCCGCTACGAAAAGGACGGTCAGGTCTGGCTCACCGGCGACGCTGTGACCGACTTCGAGGGAATTATTGAAATTTAATCATTGCGAGGTGCGAGAGGCGGCTTTTTCTGAGAAAAAGCCCCTCTCGCGCTCTCCCGAAAAAGCGGCGACTTAGGCCATGCAGGTGCTTTCTTTACGGCAATGCGGGTTAAGTCGCTTTTTTGTGAGGTGGAACATGAAGCACGTTCTTTGTTTTGGGGATTCGAATACCTGGGGTTTTATTCCGGGGTCTGGCAAGCGGTATGATGAGCATACCCGGTGGACGGGGGTACTGGCGGATGCGCTGGGTGCTGACTGGCGTGTGCATGAGGATGGCCTGAATGGCCGCATGAGTATGTTTGATTCGCCCTTCAAGGGGGATGTGAACACCAATGGCAAGGATACCTTTGCCACGGCGCTGGATAGCCAGAAGCCGTTGGATGCCCTGGTGATCTGCCTGGGGACGAATAACGTGAAGTATCACCCGGCGTGGCACGCGGCGCAGGGCGTTGGGCGACTGGTGAGCTATGCCCAGCACGTGGATCAGCTGAACCCTTGGGGTGAACACGTGTTCCGCAATGGGCCGAAGATCCTGGTGATCTCGCCCATTGCCATCGGTGCTGACCTGGTGAACAGGAATGTGAATGATGACCTGGCTGGCAAGCATGATGAGGCGGCCAAGTTCCCCAAGCTGTTTGCAGAGCTGTGCGCAGGCATGGGCGTGGAGATGCTGGATGCCCAGACCATTGCTCAGCCCTCGGACATCGACTGCATTCACATGGAGCCGGAGGGACACCGCGCATTGGGCCTGGCCGTGGCTGAAAAGCTGCGCAGCATGATGGGGGAGTGAGTGTTACATTATTTTGTGACACTTTGTTTATTGCCATATTTTTCCTTGAAAATGCAATTTGTTACATGGTATAATGAATCATTCGCGTAAAGAGGATGGTGCGAATGAAACAATACGAACGATTTGCAGAGCATATGACCCGCTTGCTGGACGAGCGGGGTATTTCCACCACAGAGCTGGCACGGGCGGTGGGGTTCAAGAGCCGCAACAGCCTTTATCGCATATTGAACGACCAGACCAGCAGCGATGTGGAGCAGAGCTTCTTTAACGACCTGAAGGCCAGCGGCTGCCTGAAGCTGACACCCTGCGAATGGGCGCGGCTGGAGGAATCGCTGGAGATCAGCCGCCTGGGTGTGGATACTTATGTCAGCCATCGGGCGATCCGCGAGCTGCTCAGCGCGCCGCCGCCGGAGGCGGGGATGTTTACCTGCTTTATGCGTGGCGCTGATGGCAACGTCCAGCAGAAGCCCCTTTACGCTGTGCTGAAGGAGCTGACCCGCGGCGCGAGCTTGAAATTGACCATGTTCAACTGCTGCAATGCTGGCTTTATCCGTACCCTGGCTGATGAGCTGCGCGCTGCGGCCAAGCGCTGCCAGGTGAGCGTGACGCACTACTTTTTTGCCGGAAAGGGCGAGGTGGTGCGCAACATGATGGCCACCCAGTCCATCCTGTATGAAGACTGGTACAATGCCTACATGATGACGCCAGGCAGCGGTCCCCAGGAAACCGAGGCGCTGCTGCGTGCCAATACGGTGTTGATCCATCTGCGGGACGCCCAGGGCAATGAACGCTATGAGCAGATGGTGATGCTGGACAAGCAGCACATCATTTGCAGCGGTATGCTGGATCATCAGTTGATTGGTATGCTGGATGGCGTGGTGAAGGACTGTATGCCCCAGATGCACTCCGTGAAAAGCAATTTTGCTGACATTGCTCATGATGCCCAGGACTACCTGCGCTACACGGAGCAATACCGGCTGCTGGAACACAACTGCGCCATTATGTCCCTGAAGCCGGATGTGCCGATCAACTACATTCATCCGGATATTCTGCTTTCGCCCGTGCTGGATGGCTTCACCCAGTCCAACATGACCGAGGAGCAGGATATGCATCAGCTGGTTTCGGCGCTGTATAATGTTCAGCTGAAGCGGTTCAACAATTTCTTCAAAAAGAAGAAGGTGACCCACACCATCTTCTCGGCCAAGGCCATGGAGCGCTTCGTGCGTACCGGCAAGCAGAGCGACCACTTCTTTGCCATCCGTCCTTACACGCCGGCAGAGCGCAAGGCCATTCTGCTGAACCTGCGGGAGCAGGCGGCGCACAACCCATATTTCTGGGTGTATTTCCTGAAAAACGATGAAGCGGAAATGCAGGCGGAGATCACCCTCTATGAGGGCAAGGGCGTCATGTTCATGCAGGCTGACACCTCCTACGACCTGGAACGCAGCCACAACGAGGCGCTGGTCAACCATCCGGAGCTGAATGAGACCTTCAAGGATTTCTTTATGAAGGATATGCTCACCAGCCACGTGTTGTCCTATCAGGATACCATGGCGCTGCTGGATCACTTTATTCAGATGTTGGGATAAAAAAACGACCCGCTGGAGCGATGCTTCAGCGGGTCGCGTTTGTTTTTTGGGGTGAATTACTTGGCGTTCTTGACTTCCATCCACATGGCTTCGTAGATGCTCAGGAAGCTGGGTTCGATATCGTGGAAGAACTCGCACTTCTCCAGCAGCTCCAGGTCAGGGTTCTGCACATGGTTGCCGGTGTACTCTTCGCCCATCAGGTCGATGGCACCCTGGTTGGGGGAGGAGTAGCAGATGTACTCGCAGTTCATCTTGGCCACATCGGGGCGGCAGAGGAAGTTGATGAACTTCTCGGCGTTCTCCTTGTTCTTGGCGGTCTTGGGGATCACAGCGCCGTCCACCCACACATTGGAGCCTTCTACGGGAACGAAGTAGTCAAGGTCCTCGTTCAGGTCGATGGCATACATGGCGTCGCCGGACCACATCAGCGCCAGCGCAGCCTCGCCAGCCACCATCTTGTCCTTGGTCTCGTCCACCTGATAGGCCTTCACCACGCCGCTCTGCTTCTGGTCGATGAGCTTCTGCTTGGCCTGCATGATGGCGGGAATCTCGTGGGTGTTCATGCTGAAACCCAGGGATTTGAGGGTGATGCCCATGCTGTCGCGAATGGAATCCAGCATGAAGACCTGGTTCTGATACTCGGTGTTCCACAGGGTGGCCCAGGACTTTTCAGGATCGGGGATCATAGTCTTGTTGTAGAGAATGCCCACGGTACCCCACATATAAGGCACAGAGTATTTCTCATCGGGGTCGTAGTCGGGCTTGCGGAGGTAATCGATGGTCTGCACCGCATTGGGAACATTGGCATAGTCAATCTCCGCCAGCATATCGTTGGCGATCATGCGCTCGATGATGTAGTCGGAGGGGAAGCACACGTCGAAGGCGCCGGGGTTGGCTTCCACCTGAACGATCATATCCTCCACGGTGGTGAAGCACATATAGTTGACGTCGATGCCGGTCTCCTGCTCAAACAGGGTAATGGCAGCGGGATCAATGTAATCTTCCCAGTTGTAGACGTTCACCACGCCCTCGGCTCCGGCGGGAACGGCGGAGAGCAGCAGGGCCAGCAGCAGGAAAACGGAGAGCAGCTTTTTCATGTTTGAATACCTCCAAGAACAAGTTTTGTAGATGGGGGGGAACTATCGCTTCGTCAATCGGCGCTTGCGGTGCGGCGGTTGACGATAAGCAGCAGGATCAAAAGCGCCATGAACATCAGCGCGGAGAGGGCGTTCAGAGAGGGGTCAATGCCCTTTCTGGCAGAGGAGTAGATCAGCGTGGAGAGATTCTGCACCAGGGGAGAGGTGGTGAAGTAACTGATGGTGAAATCGTCCAGCGAGAGGGTGAAGGCCAGCATGGCGCCGGTGATGATGCCCTGCTTGCATTGGGGAATGGTGACGTGGAAGAGGGCGTACATGGGCGTTGCACCCAGGTCCAGCGCCGCCTCGTAGCAGTGCTTGTTCATCTGCTTCAGCTTTGGCAGCACCGATAGGATCACATAGGGTGTGTCAAAGGTGATGTGCGCCAGCAGCATGGTCATGTAGCCGCGATCCACCTTGGTGAAGATGAACAGAAGCATCAGGGAGATACCGGTCACGATGTCCGGCATGGTGTTGGGCAGGTTGGTCAGGGTCATCATCAGCGCCTGGGGACGCTTGCGCATGGCGTGGATGCCAATGGCCGCCAGGGTGCCGAGGATGGTGGAGACGATCATGGCCAGCACAGCGATGGACAGGGTAACGTACAGGGCGTTCAGGATGCGTTCATCCTGGAACAGTTCGGCATACCAGCGCAGGGAGAAGCCCTCCCACTTGGCACGGGATTTGCCGGCGTTGAAGCTCTGCACGATCAGAACCAGGATCGGCACATAGAGGAAAACCAGCACGATGCCCAGATAGCACCGCTTGAGGAACTTGATCATGCAATGCCACCTCCATCGTTATTGGGATCGGCTTTGCGGAGGATGGACAGGCTGATGAGGATCAGCACCATCATGATCAGGGACAGCGCGGAGCCTACATTCCAGTTGCCCTCCGTGAGGAACTTGGATTCGATCAGGTCGCCGAACATCATGGTGTTGCCGCCGCCCAGCACGCGGGGGATGAAGAAGGTGGTCACAGAGGGCATGAACACCATGGTGATGCCGCTGACGATGCCGGGGATGGACAGGGGCAGCGTGACCTTATACAGGGTCTTGAAACTGTTGCAGCCCAGGTCGGCAGCGGCCTCTGAGAGGCGGTGATCCATCTTGGACAGCACCGTGTAGATGGGGAAGACCATGAAGGGCAGGAAGTTGTAGACCATGCCCAGCAGCACGGCTTGGGAGTTGTACATCAGCTGTACGCCCTCAAAGCCAAGCCACTTCAGGCAGGTGTTGATCAGGCCGGAATCCTCCAGGAGGCTCATCCAGGCAATGGTGCGCAGGAGGAAGTTCATCCACATGGGAATGATGAACAGCACCACCAGGCTGGAACCCAGCTTCATGTTGCGGTCTGCCATGAACAGGGCGGCGGGATAGCCCAGCATCAGGCAGATCACCGTGCAGAGGAAGGCCATCCACAGGGAGTAGACCAGGGTATCCACGTTCACGGTGCCGCGGGTGATGTAGGCAGCGCCTGCGTCGCCCATGACATCGAGGATGACCTTGTTGGACTCGTAGTTGCTGTCCCAGAAGTTGCGGAAATTATCAAGCGTGAAAGCGCCGGAGGCATCGGTGAAGGCATAGTAGCCGATGAGGATCACCGGCACAACGGTGAAGATGATCATCCACAGGGTATAGGGGGAGGCGAAGAGGGAGCGCTTGATGCCGCTGTTGCGGCGGATGGATACGCCCACCATGGCGATGAAGGCCACCAAGCCTGCGCCCATCACCGCCCATGCCCACCAGGGCAGGCTCATATCATAGCGCATGGCGTTACACCTCCATGGGCTTCATGATGTGCATGTTAAAGGGAACGATGTTCAGACCCACCCGGCTGCCTTGGGGCTGCATGGAGGTGGAGTGTACCTTGAAGGTATACTCGCCGCAGTCGATCATCATTTCATAATGGACGCCCTTGAACAGCACGCTCTGGATGGTGCCCACCAGCTGGCCCACGTCTTCGCCCACCAGCATAATGTCCTCGGGGCGGATGACCACGTCCACCGGGGCGTTCTCGCCAAAGCCGAAGTCCACGCAGGGGAAGCGGCCACCGGCGAACTCCACCAGCTCGTCGCGGAGCATGGTACCCCTGAGGATATTGCTCTCGCCGATGAAATCGGCCACGAAGGCATTGGCAGGCTCGTCGTAGATGCGCTTGGGATCGCCGATTTGCAGGATGTTGCCGTCCCGCATGACCACGATGGTGTCGCTCATGGTGAGGGCTTCCTCCTGGTCGTGGGTCACGTAGAGGAAGGTGATGCCCAGGCGCTGCTGCATATTCTTCAGCTCCAGCTGCATCTCCTTGCGCAGCTTGAGGTCCAGCGCGCCCAGGGGTTCGTCCAGGAGCAGCACCTCAGGCTCGTTCACCAGGCTGCGAGCAATGGCCACACGCTGCTGCTGGCCGCCGGAGAGGGCGTCCACATGGCGCTTGCCATAGCCCTGCAGGTTCACCAGATCCAGCATGGCGTCCACCTTGGTGTCGATCTCCTTCTTGGACATCTTCTTCAGCTTCAGGCCGAAGGCGATGTTATCGTGAACGTTCAGATGGGGGAAGAGAGCGTATTTCTGGAACACGGTGTTCACGCGGCGCTTGTAGGGCGGGATGTGGGAGATCTCCTTGCCCTCAAACAGCAATTCGCCGCTGGTGGGGGTCTCGAAGCCGCCGATGATGCGCAGCGTGGTGGTTTTGCCGCAGCCGGAGGGACCCAGCAGGGTCACGAATTCCTTTTTGCGGATGTACAGGTTGATATCCTTCAGCACCTTAACGCCATCGTATTCCTTGCTGATATTTTTAAGATCGATCAGATGTTCATTTTCCCACATGAGAGCGGTCTCCCTTCAAATCAATCTGTCAAGTTAGAAGCTGGGGGGTGTGGAGATCCACAGCACCCTGGCGCGGGACTTGCCCGCGTTCATCAGGTAGTGGGTCACCTTGGGGTGGATGCAGAAGCTGCAGCCGGTTTTGACCCGCACCTTTTTTTCGCCCATCACCAGGAAGATGCTGCCGGAAAGCACATAGCCGAATTCCTCGGCCTCGCTGGGAGGCAGGGGTGCACTTTGCCCGCCTTCGCCGATGTCCACCAGGATGGGTTCCATGTCGTTCTTCTGGGCATCCGGCACCAGCCAGGTGATGGAGCCGTGCAGGTCTTCCTCATCCACCTTTTCGAACATATCCTGGGGTGCGAAGACGATCTTCTGCTCCTGCTTTTCGTTGAAGAAGGCAGGCAGGGAGCTGCCCAGGCATTCCAGCAGGTCAGTCAGGGTGGCGATGGAGGGTGACGCCAGGTTGCGTTCCACCTGAGAGATGAAGCCTTTGCTCAATTCGCAGCGGTCAGCCAGCTCCTCCTGGGTCAGTCCACGCTGCAAGCGCAGCTGGCGAAGCTTCTCGCCGATATCCATGCTGAACCCCTCCTTTTCCGGGTCGATTTCGGTTTAGTGATTCTAAACCGCGGGACGAGGTTGCGAGTTTACTAAAACTAAACCTCAAAACGATATACATTAAACCACAGCATGGCCCCCGTGTCAATACTTCTTATGAAAATACTGGAGAAGAATATCGAAAAATACATTGCTGATACATTAAGAATGTCTTGCGCTTTTGCGCATAATGGGCTATAATAAACTAAACCGAGGATGAGCAGGGTGTTGCGCAAGGCAGCTTGAAGAGAGCCGGGGTGGGTGTGAGCCTGGCAGCGGGCGGCGCAAACGTGGAGCTTTGAGGGCGCGGGGGAACGGTTTATCCCCAGTATCCCGCGACGGATTCCCCCGTGAAAGGGAGAGAGAGGTACGCTGTTTTGGCGTGCAACAGGGGTGGCACCGCAGTCATCTGTCCCCGGGACGGATGGGCTGCGTTTTTTATTTTCAAGGCGTGTGGGCGTCCCCTTAGCCAACTGCCGAAAACAAGGAGGTTTTCCCCATGTCCGAGATCATCAAGCCCGAAAAGAAACCCATCATTTTCTCCGGCATCCAGCCCTCCGGCACGCTGACGCTGGGCAACTACATTGGTGCGCTGAAGAACTTCTCCCTCCTGCAGGACGACTACGACTGCATCTACTGCATCGTGGACATGCACGCCATCACCGTGCGCCAGAATCCTGCTGACCTGCGCCGCCGCTGCATGGAACTGGCCGCCATTTACATCGCCAGCGGCCTGGACCCCAAGAAGAGCCTCATCTACTGCCAGAGCCACGTCACCGGCCACGCCGAGCTGGCCTGGATCCTGAACTGCTTCACCTACATGGGTGAACTGAACCGCATGACCCAGTACAAGGACAAGGCTGCCAAGCACGCTGACAACATCAACGCGGGCCTGTTCACCTATCCTGTGCTGATGGCTGCCGACATCCTGCTGTTCCAGACCAACATGGTACCTGTGGGCGTTGACCAGAAGCAGCACCTGGAGCTGTGCCGCGACGTGGCGCAGCGCTTCAACGGCGTGTATGGCGACGTGTTCACTATTCCCGAACCCTACATTGCCAAGGTGGGCAGCAAGATCATGAGCCTGCAGGAACCCACCCGCAAGATGTCCAAGTCCGACCCCGAGGACACCTTTGTGGCGCTGCTGGACGATCCCGACACCATCCGCCGCAAGATCAAGCGCGCCGTTACCGACAGCGACGGCGAGATCCGCTACGATCCCGAAAACAAGCCTGGCGTGAGCAACCTGCTGTCCATCATGAGCGCCCTGGGCGCCGGCAGCATCGATAGCCTGGTGGCCGAACTGAACGGCCAGGGCTACGGCACGCTGAAGACCCGCACCGCCGACTGCGTCATCGCCGCCCTGGAACCCCTGCAAAACGAGTTCAAGAAGCTCATTGCCGACAAGGCCTACCTGCAGGGCATCCTGGACGAAAACGCCAAGACCGCCAACTACCTGGCCAACAAGACCCTGCGCAAGGTGCAAAAGAAGGTCGGTTTCGCGTCCCGCGGTTAAGGGCTCTGCCCTTAACAATCCCGGCAGGGGCTCTGCCCCTGCACCCCACGAAGGGCCGTTCGGCCCTCTCGACACCCATTTTTGTGGGCATACGGGTATAAAAAAAGCAGCTTGTGGGTGCAAGCTGCTTTTTTGTCATTCAAGTAGGTTGTGCCACTCGCCGTCCACCAGCTGGAAGGAATGCTCGCTGAGGTCGTCGTTCAGGAAAACCTGCAGCATGGCGTCCATGGTGTTGGCCAGCTTGGCCTGGGGCATATCGGCCAGGGGCATCCACCACACGCGGCCTTCATCGGAGGCGATCAGCTCGCCCTCGTATTCGTTGGTTTTGTAGAGCAGCACCACGTTGCGCACGCCCTGCTTGTGCCAATGCTTGATGCCGCACAGCCGGGGATGCCGGATGGTGAGGCCGGTTTCCTCCCACACCTCGCGGATCACCGCCTGGGTGAAGGTTTCGCCGGGTTCTACATGGCCGCCGGGAAAGGTGATGCCCGGCCAGCTTTTCACACGCTCCTGCACCAGGGCGTTGCCTTGATCGTCATAGACCATGCACATATTGGTGAAAATGACCTGTTCGGGTTCGCGCATGGGCAGACCTCCTTACAGCTTTTTGTGGAACCAGATGGTACGGTTGACTTCATCAAAGCCGATGGCCAGGTGGAAGGCCAGGCTTTCGGTGTTGTCGATCTCGCAGTCGCTGCCGAACTCCGTGCAGCCCACGCTCCGCGCCCAGTCCTCGCAGGCGGCTATCAGCTGGCGGGCAATGCCTTTATGTTGGTGTTCCGGCTGAACGTACACGCCCTCCAGAAAGCCCACAGGGCTGGTGTCGCAGCCCTCCACATAGTCGTGGCGGAGCTGGCATTGGGCGAAGCCGACGGGCGTGTCGCCGTCGAAAGCGAGAAAGCAGGCGGCTTCGGCGCTCTGCGTCAGTTCGGAGAACTCCGGCGCCAGTTCGGCGGGAGATGCGTCCCACATCTGGCTGGCAAGCTGGGCAAGGGTAAGGCTATCGGCGTTGGTAGCTTTGCGGATGGTCATGGTTCCACCTCATTGTTTCTGGATGATGAAGCACTCCGGTGCGCCGGGGCCTGCGTTCAGGAATCGGTTGTGCAGCACATTGTATTCCTGGGGGCGCAGGGCGGAGAGATACTCGGCCAGGGCGTAGCGCTCCCGGTCGCCCTCGGCGTGGCCGGGGTAGGCGCACACGGTGCAGATGCCGCCCTTTTCCAGCAGATTCAGCGCAGCAGCAATAGCGGTTTGGGTGGTTTCCCACAGGGTGGTGATGGACTTGTTACCGCCGGGGAGCCAGCCGAGGTTGAATACGGCGGCATGGACAGGGGCGGTGACACGCTGGGCAATGTGCTGGTGTCCCTCGGCATACAGGGTGCAGCGGCTGATGAGACCCTTCTCAGTCAGGGCGGCAGCGGTGCGCTCAACAGCGTCCGGCTGGATGTCGAAGCCGATCACATGGCCGCCTTCGCCCACCAGCTCAGCCAGCATACAGGTATCGTGACCGTTGCCCAGGGTAGCGTCAATAACCGTATCGCCGGGACGGATCACCTGGCGCAGGGCATCGGCGGCAAGATAGCGGGCAGAACGAAGCTCGTAGGCCATGAATTAGAACTCCTTCAGCTTGCGGATCTCGTTGGGGGTCAGCTGGCGCCAGGTGCCGCGGGGCAGGTCACCCAGCTGGATGGGGCCAAAGCCCACCCGCTTGAGCTGCACCACCTGATGGCCCACCGCCTCGAACATACGGCGCACCTGGCGGTAGCGCCCCTCGTGGATGGTGACCAGCAGCACGGTATCGAAGGCCTCGTAGCGCACCACGCGGACATGGGCGGGGGAGGTCAGGCGGCCGTCCAGCTGCACACCAGCCCGCAGGCGGCGGATGGCTTCTTCCTCCACGCGGTTGCTTACCTTGGCCAGGTAGGTCTTGTCCACCTCGTGGCTGGGGTGCAGGAGGCTGTTCATCATGTCGCCATCGTTGGTGAGAAGCAGCAGGCCTTCGCTGTCGAAGTCCAGGCGGCCAACAGGGTAGAGACGCACGGGATAATCGCGGAACTTGTCCATCACCGTGGCGCGGCCTTCCGGGTCAGACACGGTGGTGACCTCGCCCACGGGCTTGTAGTAGGCCAGGTAGTGCTTTTCTTCCTCCAGGTGGATCAGCTTGCCGTCCACGGTGATCTGGTCGGCGGTCTCATCCACCTGCACGCCCATTTCGGTGATCACATGACCGTTGACGGCCACGTGTCCCTCGGAGATGAGCTTTTCGGAGGCGCGGCGGGAGGCGACGCCGGAGAGGGCGAGGTATTTCTGCAATCGCATCATGGCGAAAAATCAACCTTTCTGGTGTTGTTGGTAAAAGTGCAGCTGACAGGCGCGGCGGGCCAGGGGCTTGTCCCGCTCCTGCTCGGTGTAGATCAGCGCGTGGCGGTCCAGCCCCTGCAGGGTGAAGCCGCAATGCTCGCAGAACTGGCAGGCGGCGGGGTTGGTGTCCGTCACGGTGATGCGCAGCCCGCGCATATCATGCTTGCGGGAAAAGCTCTCGATGGCATTCAGCAGCGCCCTGGCAACGCCCTGACGGCGGTGGGCGGCATCCACGCGGATGTCGATGATCTCCGTCCAGCCGGTCTCGACATCGGCGGCCACAGCGGCCTGCCCCACGAAGGCATCATCCTCAAAGGCCAGGAAAATGGCTGCGTTGGGGTCGGCCAGGAGGCGGGCAGGTTCGGCCCGGGAAACCATGGGGAAGCTGCGCCACTCGGCACGGGGCAGGGGAACATAGCCCAGGGTGAAGCCGCTGCGGCCAATGCGCAGCATGACCTCCTCACCGGCCAGCGAGGCATCGGAGATCGGGCGAAGGCGTTCCATCAATTCCGGGGTCAGCTTGCGTACGGTGAGCATGGTTACCTCCAACAGACATGGGGGGCATTGGGCAGGGCGGCGGAGAGCTTCTTGCCGGGATTCACCAGCGTGGGCTGGCCCACCAGGCGCAGCATGGGTGCATCGGAGGGGGAATCCCCATAGGCGCGGGAAGCGGGAGCATCCAGCTCCAGGTCGTTCTCCGCCAGCCAGGCGGCGATGCGGCGGGGCTTCTCGTCACCCTTGCAGTTGGTCTCGATGCGGCCGGTATAGCGGCCATCCACGCATTCGCAGCGGGTGGACAGCACAGCGTCCACGGGGAGAAATTCCGGCAGCAGGTGCATGTAGGCATCCACAGAGGCTGAGACCACCACAATGGTATAGCCCTCGCTCTTCAGCTGCCACAGGTGGGCGATGGCGTCCTCGAACAGTCGGGGAGTGATGATCTCACGGAAGAAATCCCGTGCCAGGTCGTCCAGCTCCGCTTGCGCTTTGTCTTTGATGAAGGAGAAGGTATGCTCCTTGGCGCGGCGGATGTTGCCAGGGCGGCCGAGCTGGGTCAGAAAGCTCCAGGCGGCGCGGAGCAGCTGAGACTTGGGCGCGACACCCCGGCGCACCGCATAGAGCAGGAAGGGGACAACGGAGTCGCCCCGGGCCAGGGTGTCGTCAAAGTCGAAAAAGGCGCACTTGGTCATCACAGCGGGCAGTCCTCATTCAGCAGCACATGGGTGTATTGACGGGTGCCGTTCTTCATTTCAGCCATGAGCTGGCCGCTGCCCAGCAGCTTGTATTTGTAGGTGGTGAGCCCCTCCAACCCCATAGGGCCGCGGGCGTGGATCTTGCCGGTGGCAATGCCCACCTCCGCGCCGAAGCCGTAGACGAAGCCATCGGCAAAGCGGGTGGACACATTGTGGTACACGCCAGCGCTGTCCACCCGGGTCAGAAAGGCCTGGGCGGCTGCCTCGTCGGCGGTGACAATGGCATCGGTGTGGTGGGAGCCATAGCGGTTGATGTGGGCAATGGCCTCGTCCAGGGAGTCCACCACCTTGATGGACAGGGTGTAGTCCAGGTATTCGGCGTGCCAGTCCTCCTCGGTAGCGGGCAGCACGGGGATGATGGACTGCACGGTTTCATCGCCCAGCACCTTCACATTCTTGGCCTGCAGGGCGGGCAGCAGCTTGGGAAGGTAGGCTGCGGCAACGTCCCGATGCACCAGCAGGGTCTCCATGGCGTTGCACACGGCCACGTTTTGCGTCTTGCTGTCCACGGCGATGCTCACAGCCATGTCCAGGTCGGCGGCCTTGTCCACATAAACGTGGCACACGCCGTCGGCATGACCCAGCACCGGGATGCGACTGTTGTCCATAATGTAGCGAACAAACTCGTTGCTGCCCCGGGGGATGATCAGGTCGATGAGGGTGTCCTCCTTCAGCATGGCAGCCACGTCCTCGCGGGTCTCCAGCAACTGGGCGAAATCGGCGGGCAGGCCAACCTTTTCAGCAGCAGCGCGGAGGGCATCGCACAGGGCGCGGTTGGTGTTGATGGCCTCACGACCGCCCTTGAGCAGCACAGCATTGCCGCTCTTGAGGGCAAGAGAGGCGATCTGCACCAGGGCATCGGGGCGGCTCTCGAAGATCACGCCGATGACGCCGATGGGGCAGGTGATGCGGTACATTTTGAGGCCCTCGGTCAGCTCGCGGCTGAGGGTGGTCTGGCCGATGGGATCGGGCAGGCCTGCCAGGGCGCGAAGTCCGGCGGTAACGGCGGCCAGCTTCTCCTCGGCAAACTTCAGGCGGCCCAGCAGGGGCGCGGCAAGATGATCCTGCTCGGCCTTGGCAAGATCGGCCTTGTTGACAGCAAAAATATCGGCCTGGCGGGCTTCCAGCTCGTCAGCCATGGCCAGCAGAGCAGCGTTTCGGGTATCAATATCGGATGCGGCCAGCGTCCACGCGGCAAGGCGGGCGTCATGGGCCATCTGGTGCAGATCATTCATCGGCAAAACCTCCCTTAATTTGACCATTATATCAGAAAAAAAGGAGATTGCAAAGCCGGAAAAGCTATGCTATACTAAGAATCCAAACAAAGTACAATCGTGAAGGAGGCGAGGAGGGTGCCACATCAGAAGGGTATCAAGCCTGTGGCGCAGAATCGCAAGGCCTTCCACGACTACTTTGTGGAGGAACGCTACGAGTGCGGTGTGGCGCTTTTCGGCACCGAAGTGAAGAGCATCCGTCAGGGTCGCGTGAACCTGAAGGAAAGCTGGGCGGTGATCCGCAAAGGCGAGATCTGGGTGGAGGGTATGCACATCAGCCCCTACGAGCAGGGGAATATCTTCAACCGGGATCCCATGCGCCCCAAGAAGCTCTTGATGCACAAAGCGGAGATCCGCAAGCTGGACAGCTTGGTGGCTCGCCAGGGCTACACCCTGGTGCCGCTGGAGATCTACCTGAAGGATGGCCGCATGAAGGTGCAGCTGGGCTTGTGCAAGGGCAAGCAGCTCCACGACAAGCGTGACGCCGCCGCCAAGCGCGACAGCGACCGCGAGATCCGCCGTGCGATCCGCGAACATAACAAGTAAATGAAAGCGAACAGTCAGTTCATGTAAGGAATGGAACTGCGCGAGGCAGGAGCTCCCACCTCATCAGTCAGCGCAAGCGCTGACAGCTTCCCCTCAAGGGGAAGCCTTGAACGGTGGAACACTTTCAGCCGTCCGCAGGACTGCAATCGTATCGACCGGCTCTGCCGGTCGGGCGGGGCGTTTTCGGCTCTGCCGAAAACATTCCTTGCAAAATCAAGCGACCTCTGGTCGATTGATTTTGCAAAACCTCGTGAAAACCCCCGGTTTTCACGAATCCCCATGCGGGGATGATCCGGTTTCGACGGGGGTGTCGAGAGCGGGATAAGCGAGCCGTGGACCCAGACCACGATAAAACCGGGAAAAAAAGTAACTGACAATAGCGATTTCGCTTTCGCGGCTTAATGCCGTGACGTTGGCCCGGGTTGCCTGCGTGCCCGGTCACCAGCGTCATTAACGCAGGGAACGAGTGTGCCTAAGCTTTGCCGTACACCCGTAACATGAAGCTACCAAGGTCGTCAGCCTGTCAGTGGGCGGACGGCTGAGGGAATGTTAAATCGCTGACTGCGCTCGGAGAAGGTCCCGTTCAAGAGCTTTCGGACAGGGGTTCGACTCCCCTCATCTCCACCAATAAAAATGCCCGCCCTTGTGGTGGGTATTTTTATTGCGTATGAGAGATGAGGGGAGTCGAACGGGCGCGGTAGTGAATGACAGCCCAGTGGGCTGTCAGAGCCGCGCTGACCGAGCCCGCAGGCGAGAGCGACTCCCCTCATCTCCACTCATGCAAGGCGGCTGTGATGGCTGCCTTGCTTTCCTTTTGGTGATGGTGTATGATGGCTTGGGGTGAAACAAATGAAGCTTGAAGAAATCACGGCCTGCGGGGAGTGCTGTAAAGCCTGCGCGAAGCACCTGCAGGGCGCGTGTCCGGGCTGCATTGAGGCGGATGGATACGTGCCGGAATGGGCACAGAGCGGTCGTTGTCGGGTACACGCTTGCGCAAGGACTCATTGGGTGCAGTTTTGCGGCGTGTGTCCGGCGTTTCCATGTGAGAAGATCCATGAGATGATCCCGTGGAATGCTGATGTTGTGGAGCATTTGCGGGAGGTTGTGTGTCATCTGGATGCGCCTGCACAATAAGCTGATACAACGGCGCGCCTTCCGCGTAGCGCTGCAAGAACTGCTGGCGGCAGGTGTGATAGGCCGCAAAGGTGCGCTGGGCTGCTTCGACATGGGCGTAGACCTTCCAGCAGCCGGAGAGCAGGCAGTTCTGCCCATGATGCTGGATGAAGCCTTGCACATCCTCCAGAGGATAGCCGAGGAAGATGCCGATTTCGTGGGGAAAGCCGGATGCGTGCGCCAGCCGGGTGCGCAGGTGGTGAAGCGCTGCGCCGATGGTGAAGGACGTGTAGCCCAGGGGCAGCAGAAAGCGCTGCACCTCCGGGCGATGGAGGATCAATGAGAGTTGCTCTGGCCGGAAGAGGTAGAGCAGCTCTTTCTGTGCCTGCGCAAGCACCACAAGCCGCAGGCCGGGAAGCTGGGTGCGCAGGTGGGTCAGGTCATCCGATGAAATCTGCATAGAAAACAGGCTGCCGGGCTTGATGCCAGCCAGCGTGGGTGCGGCCAAAGAAATAAGCTCCTGTTCCAGCATGGGTGCCTCCTGAAGGTGTTTGTCCTCAGGATGCCCCGCTGGGACAGGAGCTTTGCATGGTTTACAGCCAAAGCATGGGATCACGGCCGGTCAGCTTGGCCAGGGCTTCCACAAAGAAGTAGTCGCCGTAGATGATATTGGTGTGGCGGCCAGCGCCGTCGTCGTGATAGGAGGCGGTGCAATGGGTGAGGATACCGCAGGTGCTGTCCGACCAGTCGCAGCAATGCTCGATGACGCCATCCACCAGGCGGCGGGCGGCGGTATCATAGGCGGCGTTGCCGGTGGCCTTGTGCAGTTCCAGCAGACCGCAGGCAGCGATCATCCCGGCCAGGTTGTCCAGGCGGACTTCATCGGCGGGCTGACAGAAATCGCAGTCGGTGAGGCCATCGGGACGGATGTGAGCGATGAAGTTGGCCGCGATCTTCTCGGCGGCGGCCAGGTAGCGGGGTTCCTGGGTGTTGATGTAAGCCAGGGTGAAGCCATACAGCCCCCAGGCCTGGCCGCGGCTCCATTGGCTGCCCAGGCAATAGCCCTGCCCGCCATGCTCGGCCACGCGCTGCCCGGTGATGGGGTCGAACTCGACGATGTGGCTCACGGAGCCATCGGGGCGCAGGAACTCCCGCAGGGCGGTATCCGCGTGGATGCGGGCCACATGGGCAAAGCGGGGATCGCCCGTGGTGCGGCTTGCCCAAAACAGCAGGGAGAGGTTCATCATGCAGTCGATGATGGCATAGCCCGCCTGCTCCGCGCCGTTCCATGCGCGGATGAAGCCAGCGGGGTTGAAGCGCCCCATCATGATACTGGCGGCGTGGAGGGTGTGGGTCTTGCTCTGCTCATCCCCGGTGAGCTTCCAGTCGGCTCCGGTGGAAAGCAGGTACATGAAGCCCACATCGTGATGGAGGTAGTGGAAGGTGTTCAGCTCCTCCACCAGCAGCTTTTCGGTGCGGCGGGCTTCGGCTTTGAAAAAGTCATCCCCGGAGAGGGCGTGGAGCTGCCACATCAGCCCCGGCCAGAAGCCGCAGGTCCACCAGCTGTTGCCCTCCCAGGGGGAGCCAGTCCAGCGGGCGGTGTTGCCCTGATAGGGGATGAGGCCATCCTGCGCGGCAAGGGCTGCGCTGCGGCGGAACTTGGCGATGGTTTTCTCGATGATCGGTGCGTAGTCCATGGTTTATCCCTCCCAAGACGTATGTGCGTAGTTCTTGACCTGATCCCAGGGAACGGTGAAGCCTGCACCCTTGGCGCAGAAAACGGAATCGGGGGTATCATCGGCGCAGGGGTTGTAGCCACTGGCTTCGACGATCTCCTGCTGGTTTTTGCAGGGAGCGTAGCGGCTCATCCATACCTGCAGGGAGCCGCGGCCACGGGTCATGGCCATGAAGTCCTCCTGCCAGGCAGAGAAGGTGGCGAACACCGCCTCGCCCCGCAGGGTCACGGTATCGCCGTCGTATTCCGGCGGCTCGGTCTGGGCCTGCATCCGGGTCAAGGCTCCGGCCAGGGTACCGTATTGCTCGGCAGGGGCGGTGATGGCAAAGCCGCAGATGGGTTCCAGCAGAACGGATTGGGCGTGCATCAGCACATTGCGGATGCCCCGGTACACCGCCTGGCGGAAGTCGCCGCCCTCGGTGTGCTTCAGGTGGGCGCGGCCAGAGAGCAGCTCGATGCACACATCGGTAAGGGGTGCGCCGGTCAGCACGCCCTTGTGCTGCTTTTCGGAAACATGGCCTGCAATCAGGCGCTGCCAGTTCACGGCCAGATCATCCACATGGACCAGGCTGCGGAAGCTTACGCCGCTACCGGGGGAAGTGGGGGAAATACGGAGCATCACCTCAGCATAGTGGCGCAGGGGTTCGTAGTGTCCCCAGCCGATGGCGGGGGCAGCCACGGTTTCCTTGTACAGCACACGGCAGGGGCCGAAGGTGACGGTGTAGCCATAGCGGTCCAGAAGCAGCTGGCGCAGCACGTCCAGCTGGATCTTGCCCATGACGTGGACGGAAAGCCGACCCAGGGTCTCTTCCACGGCCAGGGAGGGATCCTCGTCCTCCAGGATGCGCAGCGCCTGCATCATGCGGAAGGCAGGCACGGCCTTGTCGTCCCAGAGGACGTCGGCAGCCATCATGGGAACGGTGCGGAACTGGTTCACGCCCTCCATGCCGATGCGGTCGCCGGGCTTCACGCCCTCCAAACCGGGAATGGCAATGATGTCGCCCGCCTCGGCCACGTCAACGGGCTTGTACTTTTCGCCGTGGTAGCAGCGCAGCTCGTTGACCTTCACGGGGCCAGCGGGCAGGGGCAGCTCGTCCTTCACGCGAAGGAAGCCGGAAAGCAGCTTGATGAAGCACAGCCGCGCACCCTGGGCATCGTGGCGAACCTGATAGCATTGGGCGGTGAGGGACGCGGTGGTCTGCTCAGCATAGTTGGTGATGGTAAGCTGGGTGAAGCGGGCGAGGAATTCCTCCACGCCCTTGCCCTCCAGGGCGGCACCAGCCATGAGGGGGAAGCACTTGCGCTCCTGGATCTGCTTCAGCAGGGAGGCTTGCCAGGTGGCGGCATCATAACCCGTGGTGAACAGGGCGTCCAGCAGGGCTTCGTCCTGGCCAGCAACGGCCTCCTGCAAATCTTCGTCCATGGTATTGGTGTATTGATAGGAGCGCAGGTCGAGGATATCCGGGGAGAGCCGCTTGCGCATCTGGGCGATGACGGCCTCCGGGTCGGCGCCTGCGCGGTCGATCTTGTTGAGGAAAATGAACACCGGCACGCCGTAGCTATCCAGCAGCCGCCACACGGTCTCGGTGTGGGATTGCACGCCCTCGGCGCAGGAGACCACCAGAATGGCATAGTCCATCACGGACACGGCGCGCTCCATCTCGGTGGAGAAGTCCACGTGGCCCGGGGTGTCCAGCCAGTAGATGGTATCCTCGCTCAGCTGGAAGCAGGCCTGCCCGGAGAAGATGGTGATGCCACGCTGCTTCTCCAGGGGGTGGGCATCCAGGAATGCGTCCTGGTGATCCACGCGCCCCAGGCTGCGGATGGCGCGGGACAGGTACAGCACCCGCTCGGAAAAGGTGGTTTTGCCTGCATCCACGTGCGCCAGAATGCCAACGGTCTTCTTCATAGTTCATCCTCCTGTTGCAACCAGTATAAGGAAGGGGAGGCTTGCGTGTCAAGCGGGAAACGTGGTATGATGAAAGAAAGGATGTGAGCGTATGTCTTGGATGACGGAATACCCCCGCCCGCAGCTGAAGCGGGAAAGCTTTTTCTGCCTGAATGGCGAGTGGGTGCTGGATGAGCAGAAGATTCAGGTGCCTTTTCCGCCTCAGAGCAAGCTATCCGGCTTTGCGGGCGAAGTGAAGGATATGCTGACCTATGTGAAGCTGTTCCGGCTGCCGGAAGGCTTTTTGCCCAGGGGCTGGCGGCTGATGCTGCACTTCGGTGCGGTGGATCAGATCGCGGATGTGTTCTTCAACGGGCGGCCTGTGGCGCATCACGAGGGCGGGTATCTGCCCTTCTCGGCAGATGTGACGGAGTTGATCAAACAGGGGGAGAACGAGATCGTGGTGGCGGTGCTGGATGCGCTGGATCACGACTATCCCTACGGCAAGCAATGCAAAAAGCGGGGCGGCATGTGGTACACCCCGGTCAGCGGCATTTGGCAGACGGTGTGGATGGAGGCTGTCCCGGAGAAGCGCGTCGAATCCATCCGCATCACGCCGGACCTGGCTGGCATCACCTTGCAGGTGGAGGCAGGCTGCGGGGAGGTGCAGGTGTGCATTCCCGGCGTGGGCGAGCAGACCGTTCCCAGCGGGCAGCCGGTGCGCATCGATGTGCCGCAGCCCCGCCTGTGGACGGTGGAGGATCCGCATCTGTACGCGCTGCACATCACCGCGGGCGAGGACAGGGTGGAGAGCTACTTTGCTCTGCGCACGGTGGAGGTGCGGGGCAACCGTATCCTGCTGAATGGAGAGCCGGTGTTCCTCAACGGTGTGCTGGATCAGGGGTACTTCCAGGAGGGGATCTTCCTGCCGGAAAGCCCGGAGGGCTACGCTGACGACGTGCGCCGCATGAAGGCGCTGGGGTTCAATATGCTGCGCAAACACATCAAGGTGGAGCTGGAGGCGTTCTACTATGCCTGCGACAGGCTGGGTATGCTGGTGTTGCAGGACATGGTGAACAGCGGCCCCTATAACTTCCTGTTGGACACGGCGCTGCCCACCATCGGCATCACGAAGCGGCCGCTGCTGCCCGCTGGGGAGAAGCGCAAGCAGGTGTTCATGCAGCACGCGCTGGACACGCAGCGGCACTTGTACAACCACCCCTGCATTGTGGGGTATACCATCTTCAATGAGGGCTGGGGCCAGCACGACACCGAGGCGCTGTACCGCCTGCTGAAGGAGAACGACCCCACCCGCTTCTACGATGCGGCCTCGGGGTGGTTCATCCCCAAGGAGACGGATGTGGACAGCGTACACGTTTACTTCCGCAACAAGAAGCTGAAGCCAGGCCAGCGCCCCATGCTGCTGAGCGAATGCGGCGGGTATGCGCGACCCATTGCGGGGCATTTGTTCCAGCCGGACGCCAAGTATGGCTATGGCAAAACCGACACGGAGCAGGCACTGACGGACAAGATCATTCAGATGTATGAGGAAATGGTGCTGCCTGCCATTCCGCAGGGCTTGTGCGGCGTGGTGTATACCCAGCTCAGCGATGTGGAGGACGAGATCAACGGCCTGTACACCTACGACAGACAGGTGTGCAAGGTGGACGCTGAAAAGCTGGCAGCGTATATGAAAAAGGTTCGCATATGAAAAAACGCCCGGAACCGTGTTGGTTCCGGGCGTTGTGCATTACCACGTTTCGCAAGCGTCTTTATAGAATTCGTCCAGGGCTTCCTTGGTGGGGAAGTTGGCCACGTACATCTGGTTGCCCATGGCACCGGAGAGTGCATCGGGGATGCGGCTCACCATGCGCATCTGGCTGCGGTACTTGTTCAGCAGCTCCTCGTGGGAGAGCTTGAAGTTCTTGCCGTCGCGGCGGCCAGCGAAGGCGCAGAAGTTCTTCTCGCCGCAGGCCTTCAAGGTGGAGTCGTAGGCGATCATGTCGGCGTAGATCTTATACACGTCGGTGGAATTGGCGAAGTTCATCATGTCCGGGGAGAAGCCGCCGCAGGGGCGCATATTCACTTCCAGGGCCACCACATCGCCCTTCTTGCCCATGTGGGGATGGTCGGCGGTGAGGCGGAAGAACTCGAAGTGGACAAAGCGGCTCTTGACGCCGAAGGACTTCACCGTGGCGCGGCCAGCCTTGCGGGTGTCCTCGGGCAGTTCGTTCACGATGTAGTAGATGGAGTTGTCGCCGGTGTTCACCACATCCATGATGGAGTTGGGGGTCACGTTGCCGGTCTCGAAGATGGGTTCACCCTTGCTGTCGATAATGGCATCGTAGCTGTTCACCTCGGCGGTGATGAACTCCTCCATGATGTAGCTCACATGGGCTTCCTTCTCAGCCAGGAAGCGGCGCAGCTCGTCGTCGCTTTTCAGCTTGAAGGTGCTGGAAGCACCCACGCCGTTATCGGGCTTGACGATCACGGGCCAGTTCACCTCGTCGATGAATTTCTTGCAGCCCTCGAAATCGTCTACGATGTGGTAACGGGCGGTGGGGATGCCCACGGCCTGGTAGTAGGGCTTCATCTTGGACTTGTACTTGATACGCTCCATGTCCTCCACCTGGAAGCCGGAGGTGATGTGGAAATCGGTGCGGAGCATAGCGTCACGCTCCAGCCAGTATTCGTTGTTGCTCTCCAGCCAGTCGATGCGGCCATACTTGCTGATGAAGAAGGCCACGGCGCGGTATACCTCGTCGTAGTTCTCCATGGAACCCACCTTGTAGTACTCGTGAACGTTCTCCTGCAGCTCGGGCAGGAGGGTATCATAGGGCTGATCGCCAATGCCCAGCACCCGCAGACCATTGTCCTTCAGGTGCTTGCAGAACTGCCAGTAGTTGGTGGGGAAGTTGGGGGAGATGAAAATAAAATTCTTCATGATGATCCTACCTTTTTACAGAATGTGCGGGATGTGGTATTCAGCCTGCTGGTACCACCAGTCCCAGTCGTGAGCCACGTCGTGACCCCAGATGTCGAACCACACGCCAATGCCCTTGTTCTCGCAAATGTGCTTGAGGTGGAAGGTGGTATCGGGCATTTCCCAGGCACCCTGGCCCACCACGATCACGGCCTTGTGGTCGTTGTACTGGCGGATATAGGGGTGGTCGCCGGGCATACCAGCCAGGTAATGCACGGGGCTGTTGCGGTACACCTCGTCGTCCATATAGCCGGGGAAGCCATAGTCGGAGGAATAGATGCCGGAAAGCGCCAGCAGGCCATCGAATGCATCGGGGTAGCGGAAGTACAGGTTGGCAGCATGGGTAGCACCCAGGCTGCAGCCAAAGGTGATGATGCCGGGGGTGCCGCTCCAGCCATTGCGGTCGTTGGTCATGGCCTGGATGAAGGGTACCACCTCGTTGCGGATGTAGGCCATCCATTGCTCATGGCGGCGGATGCGCCAATAGGCTTCGTAGGTGGCGGAGTAGGTCTCCTTGTCCATGGTATCGATGGCGAAGACCATGCACTGGCCGCTCTCGATCCAGGGCGCCCAGACGTCGGTCATCTTGTAGTTTTCAAAATCGAAGAAGCGGCCATCCTGGCAGGGGATGAACAGCACCGGCCGACCGGCATGTCCCCAGACCTTGATCTCCATTTCCCTGTTCAGGGAAGGGCTGTGCCACTTGGTGTAGTAAGTCTGCATGAGTGTCCTCCGTTAATCCCGCTGATACAGCAGGGTGTTCATGAAATAGGGGATCTGCTCCTCCCAGGAAGCTTCGCAATGCTCGCCGCCGGGAATGATGCGGCTGGTGAGCATCACGCGTTTTTCCATCAGCGCGGCCAGTACATTGGTGTACTTCTTGCGCATACCATCGTGGTTGCCCATCTCCTTGGAGCCGTAGTCCATGTAGATCACGGTGTCGGGACGGACATCCGTTTCGCGGATGAAACGCACCAGGCGCTGGTTGGCGAACCACACCGAGGGGGACAGGCAGGCGGCACGGGAGAAGGTATCGTTGTAGGCGGTGGCGGCGTAGAGGCTCATCAGTCCGCCCATGGAGCTGCCGGCAATGAAGGTGCTGTCCCGGTCAGGGATGGTGGGGTAGGTCTCGTCGATCAGGGGCTTGAGGGTACCCACCAGCCAGTCCATGTAGGTTTTGCCCTTGCCGGTGATGCGGCCAAAGCGCTTGTCCACAAAGGTGAAGGGGGCGTACTCCTTCAGCCGGGCGTAGTTCTTGCCGTGGTTGCACTCCACCGCCACGATGATCATGGGGATGCCGGTTTCTTCCATGTATTCCTTCATGCCCCAGCTTTTGCCGTAGGTAGCGTCCTCGTTGAAAAAGACGTTATGTCCATCGAACATATACAGCACGGGGAAGCGAACGTCCGGGTTTTCCTTGGCCGCATCGGGCAGGTAAACATACACGTTGCGCTTCCTCTTGCCGGATAGCTGGGGGATGGTGACAGGCCATTTTTCGATCATGTGCATGACCTCGTTTGGTGTATTGGCAAAAATGCCAAAGAACATTTTACCACAAAAATGATGCAGGCACAAGTTTTTTGCGCCTGCATCGAAGATTTCATGAAATTTAGTTGCCGCACTCGATGGAAATGGAGTTGAAGATGGACAGCAGGTCATCGACCTTGGTGTTCTTCTTCTCCTCGCCGCCCTTGTCCAGCACGATCTGCCCCTGGTGCATCATCAGCAGGCGATCGCCATATTCCACGGCGTGGCGCAGGTTGTGGGTCACCATCAGGGTGGTGAGCTGCTTTTCGCGGACGATCTTGTTGGTCAGCTCCATCACGATCTCGGCAGTTTTGGGGTCCAGGGCGGCGGTATGCTCGTCCAGGATGAGGAAGTCGATGGGGGTCATGGTGGCCATGAGCAGCGCCAGGGTCTGCCGCTGGCCGCCGGAGAGGTTGCCCACGGGAACGCCCAGCTTGTCCTCCAAGCCCAGCCCCAGGGGAGCCAGCATATCCTTGTAGGCCTGGATGCGCGCCTTGTTGGTGCCGCGGGTGAGGCCGTAGGGCTTGCCCTTGTTATCGGCCATGGAGAGATTCTCCAGGATGGTCATGGTGGGGCAGGTACCCTTGGCGGGATCCTGATACACGCGACCCATGCGGCGATAGCGCTTGAACTCCTTCATTTTGGTGATGTCCTGGCCACCAATGAGGATATGGCCGCTTTCCACCGGGATGGTGCCGCAGAGGATGTTCAGCATACTGGTTTTGCCGGAGCCGTTGGAACCAACCACGGTTACAAAGGAGTGATCCTCGATGCTCAGGGAGAAATCCTGAAAGAGCAGGGTCTCATGCACGGTGCCGGGATTGTAGACCTTGCTGATGGACTGGAACTCAAGCATGGATGCGCACCTTCTTCCTCTTGGCCTGGCCTGCCACAAGGATCAGCAGGAACAGCACGGCGGTGATCAGCTTCATGTCGGTGGCCTCCATGCCCAGGGAAATGGCCAGGGACACGCAGCCCTTGTAGAGAATGGAGCCGATGATGGCCATGGTGGTACTCTTCATGAAGGAGAAATTCTTGAACAGATTAGTGCCGATGATCACGCTGGCCAGACCGATGACCATGGTGCCGGTACCCATGGAGATATCGAAGAAGCGCTGCTGCTGGCACATCACCGCGCCAGCCAGCGCCACCAGGGCGTTGGCGATCATCAGACCCACGATCTTCACGCTGCCCTGATCCTTGCTGAGGGTGGTGACCACAGAGGCATTGTCGCCAGCGGCACGCAGCAGATAGCCTGCCTTGGTCTTCAGGAACAGGTCAAGCAGGAGCTTGGCCGCCAGGGTGATCAGCAGGATGAGGATCACGGTGGAATAATCGCCGATCCAGGCGGGAAGCGCCCGGGTGAACTCGCTGCGGAAGAGGGTATCGGTGCCAAAGATCGGCACATTGGCCTTGCCAGCGATGCGCAGATTGATGGAATACAGCGCCGTCATGGTGATGATGCCGGAAAGCAGGTCGCGCACCTTGCATTTCACATGGATGAAGCCGGTGATCAGGCCAGCCACGGCGCCGGAGAGCATACCGCACAAAAGCGTCAGTGCCGGGGGCATACCCTGCAGCGTCAGCACAGCGGAAACCGCAGCACCCAGGGGGAAGGAGCTGTCCACCGTGAGGTCGGGGAAATCGAGAATGCGATAGGTGATCAGAAGTCCCAGGGCAAGTATGCCATAAATGAGACCCTGCTCCAGAATACCAAGGATCATGGGATCGACCTGCTTTCAAATTGATAATGTGTTACTTGGCCAGAACGTCGATGGCGCGGTCGGCCAGGTCAGCGGGGAGCTGGATGCCATAGGTGGCCATGGCGTCCTTGTTGATGTAGAGATAGGAGTTGGCAATAGTCTCGAAGGGGATCTTGGCAGCGGTGGCTTCGCCCTTGAGCACCTTGGCAGCCATGCGGCCGGTCTGACGGCCCAGCTCAAGGTATTCAATGCCCTCGGCGGCCACGCAGCCCAGCTTCACCTGCTCGATCTCGCTGCCGAACACGGGCTTGCCAGCGGCCTTGGCCTTTTCCAGCACCACGGACAGGTAGGACACCACGGTGTTGTCGGTCAGGTTGGAAATGCAGTCCACCTGGGGCAGCAGAGCATCCAGCGCCAGGGGGATATCAGCACCGGCGGCGATGCCCTTGTCCACGATCTCGAAGCCGTAGGTGGGCGCCAGCTCCTTGTACAGGTTCAGGGGCATGGTGTTGTTGGTCTCGCTGGTGGTGTGCAGAATGCCGATGGTCTTGGCATCGGGCATCAGGGCGCGGATCATCTTCATCTGGGCTTCCACGGCCAGCAGGTCGGAGGTGCCGGTGATCTCGCCGGGGTTGGTCTTGTCTGCATTGGCCAGGGAAGCGCCGATGGGATCGGTGATGGCGGTGTAGATCACGGGGATCTTCTTATCCTGGGCATAGTTGTAGGCAGCCTGGGCGGCAGGGGTGGCGATGGCGCAGATCATGTCGCACTTCTCCACGTCCACCAGGGTGGAAGCGATCTGGGAAGCGATGGCTATGTCGGCCTGGGCGTTCTGTACGTTGAAGGTCACGTTCTGGCCTTCCACATAGCCAGCCTCGGCCAGACCCTCGATGAAGCCCTGGCGGCAGTTGTCCAGGGAACCATGCTCGGCAAACTGGATGATGCCGATTTTCAGCATGGCCTGCTTGTCATCGGGCTTGCTGCAGGAGGAGAGGGTCACCAGGAGAACCAGGGCCAGGAGAAGTGCTGCAAACTTTTTCATGGGGGATACCGTCCTTTCTCGTCTCATCTCATCTCGTCTTGGGAAACCATGGAATAAAAAAACGCCCCAGTCCATTGACTGAGGCGGTATTCCCGCGGTGCCACTCAGCTTCGCCATCAAAGGCGCGCTCTTTCACGCATACACATGATATGCGCCGCGCTGGTAACGGGTGCGGCTCCCGTTTCTCCCTACAGAATATTTCGGGAGAACCCTCCGGAGTCCATTCGCTCCAACTGCACGCGCCGCCGTCCCACTATCGGCGACTCCCTTTGCCGTGCTGTGAAGGAGGTACTACTCTCCGTCGCAGGTTTGCTTTGAGATTACACACAGGATACACCACGGGGGAGGCAATGTCAAGAAAGGGAGATGTTTTTTGAATGTATTTTTTGCCAGAATGCACATGGAATGCGAACCTTTAAGTGGCCTGATTCGTCTATATATGTGATGGCAAACAAAAAACCGAGCCACAAGGCTCGGTGGAGTGCGGTCGACGGGACTTGAACCCGTACCCATTGCTGGACACGCCCCTCAAACGTGCGCGTATGCCGATTCCGCCACGACCGCATTTCGTAAACGTGCGAATGATATTATAGCAAGGGTTTTCCACTTTGTCAAGGCTTCGGGCGAAGAAAAAATCCACCTGTAACAAGTGATGATTTCCCTGTTGACGCATGAGGAAATGAAAGGTATCATAAAGAATGGTATTTCCTGAGCAATGAACACAGGAGGAATTTCAACATGAGTTGGCTTGTGAAAGTGATCCAGGGGGCGCTGATCGGCGCGGGTGCGGTGCTGCCCGGTGTGTCCGGCGGCGTGCTGGCGGTGCTGTTTGGCGTGTATAAGCCCCTGATGAAGCTGCTGGCCCACCCCATGAAGGAGTGGAAGAACAGCCTGATGCAGCTCTGGCCCATCCTGGTGGGCGTGGTGGTTGGCTACATCGGCATTGCCAAGGTGCTGGCGGAGGTGCTGGTGCGTTATGAAAGCCAGGCGCTGGCGCTGTTTGTGGGCATGACCATCGGCATCATGCCCTCTCTGTTCCGCGAGGCGGGCGAGAAGGGTCGCGACCAGAAGAGCTGGATCTCCATGGCGGTGGTGTTTGCCGTGGCGCTGGCGGTGCTGATCGTATGCCGCGTGATGCAGGTGAGCATCGTGCCGAACTTCGCCTGGAATATGTATGGCGGCTTCTCCCTGGTGCTGAGCATGATCGCCCCTGGCATGAGCGCTTCCGTGCTGATGCTGCCCCTGATGGCCACCAATGCCGCTGGCGAGACCTTTACGCTGTATGAGCATATCACCGGCGCCATCGGCAACCTGGACTTCGGCGTGCTGCTGCCCATTGGCGTGGGCGCTGTGCTGACGCTGGTGCTGCTGACCAAGGCCATCGACTGGCTGCTGAATACCCATTACTCCGTGACTTTCCATGGCATTATCGGTATCGTGATCGCCGCCACGATCTTCACCGTGCCGGTGGCTGCTTTCACCGCTGGCGTGGGCAGCTGCCTGCTGCACCTGCTGTTTGTGGTGCTGGGCGCTATTGCCACCCTGGCGCTGGATAAGTTCAACCAGAAGGTCGAAAAGCCGGAGGTGGAGTAAAGCCTACTGAAGGAGGTCTCCCTCATGAAGCGTTTGTGCCTGTTGCTGTTGGTTCTCCTGTTGCCCCTTGCCGCCCTGGCAGAAGGGGAGCTGACCCTTGGCCTGGGCAGGGTGAAGGGCTACACGGAGAACAGCATTCAGGTGAATGCGCCGGGTGAGGGGGACCTCCTTTTGCGTATCTATGACCAGTATAACCTGTACCGCACGCTGCGCTTCCGGGTCAAGGCAGGGGAGAATGTGTTCACCTGGGATGGCCTGGGGGAGAATGAGGAACGCATTGTGGAGCGGGAGTATACCCTCTCGGCAGAGTTGTCCCTGGACAAGGGCGGCGTGGTGAAAACGGAGCAGACGGTGACCTTCCAGCGTTGCGAACAGGCCATGACCTTTGCCCTGCCCAGCGCGGCAGTGCTGTATCAGGCAGATGATGACTGGTTTGTGGAGCTGGATCTGGTGCGTCCCGGCACCTTTGTGGTGGAGACCTATGCCGCCGGGGACATGACTGCCCCCATTGCTGTTCGCCGCAAGAATGCGGACAGCTACGATCCCTTCAAGTTCCTCTGGAATGCCGATGGCTTGGCGCCGGGAAACTATGTGCTGCGCTGCTATGCGGAGAAGAATCCCGCCTACAGCTACGATGTGCCTGTGACGGTGAAGGCGGGCAGCGCTCCTGTCATCCCGCTGACGGAGACGGAGACCTTCATGCCCTCGGAGGA
Organism: Clostridia bacterium; assembly: GCA_017936765.1. Classification (GTDB taxonomy): domain Bacteria; phylum Bacillota; class Clostridia; order Christensenellales; family Aristaeellaceae; genus UBA11524. Next base: position 388,836 of record JAGBEX010000014.1, on the reverse strand, counting down.
GGACAGGGACGAGACCATCTGGCGGGTGATGATGCAGCCCTCGGCGGTGATCGACCTGAAAAGGTCTACGGATCACCAGGAGGTGTATGCCCTGCCGGATGAGTCCAGCATGGTGCTTGGCACGCTGCACGGGCAGTCGCAGGCCGTGAAGGTGCAGGACATCCGGGAGGACGACTGGGTGCGGGTCATGGCCTGGAACCACGAGAGCGGTGCGCAGATCGAGGGCTATGTTCCCCGGGATTGCCTGATGATGGTTCAGCCCAATGCTGAATACGGCCTGCTGTTGAACAAGGTGCAGCAGACGCTGACGGTGTATCACCGGGGCAAGCGCCTCACCACGCTGGACATTTCTACCGGGCTGATGGCGCAGGACAAGCTGTTCCGCGAAACGCCCGCTGGCTCCTACCTGACGCTGGAACACATGAGCGGCTTTGCCAGCGAGGGCTATCACTACGATTATCCCATCCGCTACGATGGCGGCAACCTGCTGCACCAGCTGGGCTACAAGGAGCGCGGCGGCAGGAATGACTTCACCGACCATACGCCCCAGCTGGGCAGCAAGGCCTCCCATGGGTGCATTCGGCTGCCCAGCCAGGTGAACGCAGACGGCGTGAATGCCTACTGGCTGTGGACCCATTTGCCCTACCACACGCGGCTGATCATTCTGGATGATCCCCACCAGCGCATGGTGGACGAGGCGCTGGCCAATGCCGATCTGACGGCCATGCCCCAGGGTCTGCCGGAGGTGGCTGCGCTGCCGGAATTGCAGGACGGGCAGACGGAGATCGTGATCACCCTGGGTGGCGACGTGGTGCTTGGCACCCGGGAAAGCTGGTGGAAGAAGGAGGAATCCCTGCCCAACTACCTGGCCCTGGAGGGCATGGGGTACCCCTTCAGCAGTCTGCTGCCCATCTTTGAAGCGGACGATATGACGCTGGTCAACCTGGAATGCGTGCTGAAGGCCGATGCCTCCGGCGAGGATAAGACCAAGCAATGGCGCTTCCGCGGCCTGCCGGAGTATACCGAGGTGCTGCGCCTGGCCTCCATCGAGCAGGTGAACATTGCCAACAACCACTATATCGATTATGGTGTGCGGGGCAAGAAGGCCACCCGTGAGGCGCTCATGGCGGGTGGGATCGCCTTCAGCGGGCAGAACTACACCTATGCCTGGGACTGCAATGGCCGGCGCATCGGCTTTGCGGGCATCCGCGAGACCACCTACAAGCAGGATAAGAAGACCATCGCACGGGATATTGCTGCGCTGAAGAGCGTGGGGTGCGAGGTGATCGTGTTCAGCTGCCATTGGGGTGCGGAATACAGCGCCCTGCACAATGAGATGCAGCAGGAAATGGCGCAGGCTGCCATTGCGGCGGGCGCGGATATCGTGGTGGGGACCCATCCCCATGTGGTGCAGGGCATCGACCATATGGACGGCGGGGTGGTGCTGTACAGTCTGGGCAACCTGATGTTCGGCGGCACCCACGACATGACCACCTTCGACGGTACGCTAGCACAGCTGCGGCTCCGCTTCGACAAGAATGGCTATCTGGGCTGCGGGGTGGAGCTGATCCCGGTGCTTACCAGCAGTTCGGCTCCGGCCAACGACTTCTGCCCCATGGTGGCAGAGGGGGCGGACAGGGAGCGGATCCTGACCAAGATACAGATCGACAGCGGCGTGACGCTGCGGGGGAAGATGTGGTTCCCGGCCAGATAAGGAGCAAAAGCAATGGATTTGCATTGGGAATGGGCAGATGCTGCTGACCTGGAAGTGCTGGTACGCACGCGCATCCAGGTGCTGCGGGCAGCGAACCAGCTGGACGATGCTGCGGATATGTCTGAGGTGGAGGAGCAGTCCCGGCTGTACTACCGGCAGGCTGGCGAAGATCATGCGGCGCTGCTGGTATATGATGGCGATAAGGTGATCGGCACCGGCGGGGTGAGCTTTTACCGGGTGATGCCCACCTGCTGCAATCCGGATGGGCGCAAGGCGTACATCATGAATATGTACACCGCGCCGGAATACCGCCGCCGGGGCATTGCCAGAAAAACGCTGGATATGCTGGTGGAGGAATGCAGGCGCCGGGGTGTGCGCTTCATCACCCTGGAAGCCACCGCGGCAGGACGACCGCTGTATGAAAGCTATGGCTTTGTGAACATGCAGGATGAAATGATACTGCCGGAGGTGTGACGATGCAGATCAGAATCATGACGGTGGATGATTACGCTGGCCTGTACGCCCTGTGGACATCCTGCAAGGGCATGGGGCTGAACGATGTGGATGATTCGCCGGAGGGCATTGCGCGCTACCTGCGCCGCAACCCGTCCACCTGCTTTGTGGCGGTGGAGGCAGGGGAGATCGTGGGCTGCATCATGGCGGGCCACGATGGCAGACGCGGGTATATCTACCACACGGCGGTGAAGCCGGAACGCCGGGTTCAGGGCATCGGCAAGGCGCTGGTGGAAGCGGCCATGGAAGCGCTGAGGGAGGAAGGCATCAGCAAGGTTGCGCTGGTGGCCTTCAGCCGGAACGAGGCAGGCAACGCCTTTTGGGAGCGCATGGGCTTCACCCGACGGGACGACTTGAGCTACCGCAACAAGACCCTTGTGGACATGAACCGCATGGACACATGAAAAACGCCCCGGAGAGCGGCTTGCTTTCCGGGGCATTGCTTTACTTGTAGATCAGGAATTCGCATTCCAGGCGGCCGTTGTACAGGCGGCGCTTCTTGTCGGCACGCTTGCCATAGGCGCGCTCGAAGGCCGGGTCGGAGGAAATGGCGCACAGGCACCAGCCGGGGTGGCGCTCCTTCAAAAGGCGCATTTCCCGGTAGAGCTTCTCGCAGGACTTGCGGTCGGAGAGGCGCTCGCCGTAGGGCGGGTTGCACAGAAACACGCCTTCCTCGTCCGGCAATTGCAGGGTGCGCAGATCCTGGCAGGTGAGGGTGATCTTTCCCTCCAGGCCAGCCTGGCGCACATGGCGGGTGGCCAGGTCGAGGGCATCGGGGTCGATGTCGGAGCCGCTGATGCCGCACAGACGGTCGGGCTTGAAGTCGTTCCACACCTGCTGGCGGATGGCGGCGGCTTCCTCGCGGGAGAAGAAGCTGAAATGCTCGCAGGCAAAGATGCGCTTCATGCCCGGGGCGCGGTGGCTCTGGCGGAAGGCAGCCTCGATGAGCAGGGTGCCGGTGCCGCAGCAGGGGTCGTGCAGGCGCATACCGGGCCGCCAGGGGGACAGCTCCACCAGCGCGGCGGCCAGGGTCTCGCGCAGGGGCGCCTCGCCGTTCCAGGTGCGGTAGCCGCGGCGGTTCAACGCCTCGCCGGAGGTGTCCAGGGTGATGCGGGCAATATCCGCATGGAGTGCCACCTCAATGGGGTAGGGCGCGCCGGTCTCCGGGAAGGTCTCCCGGCGGGTGCGCTGGCGCAGGCGCTCGATGATGGCCTTCTTGGTGATGGACTGGCAGTCACGGACACTCATCAGCTGGCTGCGGGCGCACTTGCCGGAGACGTTGATCTTGGCATCCATGGGCATCAGCTCTTCCCAGGGGATGGTCTTCACCAGCTGGAAGAGTTCCTCAAAGCTGCGGCAGTCCTTTTCCGCCAGGATGATCAGCACCCGGTCGGCACAGCGCAGGCGCAGGTTGCACAGGAAGGCGTCTGCCATGGTGCCGGTGAACCGCGCACCGCCGATCTCGGCCTGCACGTCCTTCATGCCCAGGCGCTTGAGTTCGGCCGCCACGATGCCCTCAAGGCCAAAGGCTGCGGTGGCAAAAAAAGTCATATGTGCAAAGTTCAATGAAGTCACTCCTTTACCCGTCCATGATAAAGGATGCGGCGGGAAAAGTAAAGGATGATTTTGCAGGATGTGGATTCTGGGCTGTTGCTCTTGCATTTTCGCCTGTTATGCTGTATACTGTTAAGCAGGAAAGGTGTAGCCTTTTCGCTTATAGTTAAGGAGGAACTGACATGAAGCTGATTATCGCCATCGTCCAGGATGAAGACGCGTCCCGTCTGGTAAGCAAACTGATGAACGAGGGCTTCGGCGTGACCAAGCTGGCCACCACCGGCGGCTTCCTGCGCGCGGGCAACACCACCCTGCTGGTGGGTGTGGACGACCAGAAGTTCGATGCGGCCATGGCCGTGATCGAGAAGGTTTGCAAGTCCCGCAAGCAGATCGCAACGGCTCCTACCTCCATGTCCGGCGTGAACGGCGTGTATTCGCCCTATCCCATCGAGGTCATGGTGGGCGGCGCGACGGTGTTCGTGCTGAGCGTGGATCAGTTTGTGAAGCTGTAAAGCCAGTAAGGAGAGCATCCCTTGGCAGAGGCTGAAATGCAATTTGCCCACACAGCGCCCGGCGTGGCGGCTTTCGCACCGCAGGGCGCCGTTTATGATGGGCTGATGAAAACCCTCCGGGAGGGGACGACCGTCCATGCTTATCTCATCAGCGGCATGGCGGGCGTTGGCAAACGTACACTGGCCCAGGCCATGGGCCAGTATTTGCTGTGTCAAGGTGAAAACAAGCCCTGCGGTGTGTGCGCCGGCTGTGTGCAGGTACGCGAGGGAACTCACCCCGATGTGCTGGTTGTGCGCCCGGAGAAAACCATCCAGGTGGAGACCATCCGCGAGGTGATCCGCAAGGCGGGTGAGCATACCTATGCAGGCGGGAGGCGCATCATCCGCATCGAACAGGCGGAAAAGATGACCCCTGCCGCCCAGAACTGCCTGCTGAAGACCCTGGAGGAGCCGGTGGAAGGCACCGTGTTCCTGCTGGTCACCGATGCGCCGGAGCTGCTGCTGCCTACTATTGTGAGCCGCTGCCGGGCGCTGAAGCTGCACCCCTGGCCGGATAGCGTGGTGCTGGACGTGCTGCGCAGCCATGGGGTGAACGAGCTGCGCGCCCAGGAGGCGCTGCACGTCAGCGGTGGCTCCATTGGCCGGGCGCTGAGTGTAGCGGTGGACGAGGGCTACTGGCAGCGCAGAAATGAGGTCATGCGGGATTTCTTTGGCCTGGAAGGCCGCAGCGAGATCCTGCGTGTGTCCGGCCAATGGAAGGACAGGCGCGACCAGAGTGACGAATTGCTGGACGATGTGGAAGACATCATCCGCACGATGCTGCTGGTGCGCCTGGGACAGAGAGACAGAAGCGCTGTAAGCGGCTATCCTGCCCCCTGGCAGAGGATGGCGGCAGATGGCGATACGGCTGCCTTTGTGCAGCTTATGGAGGCTGTGCGCGAGGCGCGGCAGCTCCGTGGAAATCAGGTAACTTGGCAGGCGGTGGTGGAAAAGCTGCTGCTTCGCCTGATGGAGGAAAGAAACCGATGGTCAATGTGATTGGCGTTCGCTTTCAGAACGCCGGAAAGCTTTATTTTTTCGATCCCGGTGCCTTCTGGCCCACGCCCGGTGATTTCGTGATCGTGGAGACTGCCCGGGGCATCGAGTTCGGCGAGGTGGTCACCCCTGTGCGTGAGATCAACGACGAGCAGCTGACCTCGCCCCTGAAGCAGGTGGTGCGCATCGCCACCGCTCAGGACGTGCAGCACGCCCAGGAAAACAAGCAGAATGAGAAAGAGGCCTATGCCATCTGCCAGAGGAAGATCAGCGAGCATAAGCTGGACATGAAGCTGGTGAGCGTGGAGTACACCTTCGACAACAGCAAGATCCTGTTCTACTTCACCGCCAATGGCCGCGTGGACTTCCGCAGCCTGGTGAAGGACCTGGCCGCTGTGTTCAAGACCCGCATCGAGCTGCGGCAGATCGGCGTTCGCGATGAGGCCAAGATGCTGGGTGGCCTGGGCCCTTGCGGCCGTCCTGTGTGCTGCGGCGCCTTCCTGGGGGATTTCCAGCCCGTGTCCATCAAGATGGCCAAGGAGCAGAACCTGTCGCTGAATCCTACCAAGATCAGCGGCGTGTGCGGCCGTCTCATGTGCTGCCTGAAGTATGAGCAGGACAACTACGAGCAGACCCGCAAGCGTATGCCCAAGGTGGGCAAGGAGGTCATCACCCCCGACGGCAACGGCGTGGTGTGGGATCTGAACATCATTAAGGAAACGGTGCGTGTGCGTATCCAGAAGGGCGATAGCAGCGAGCTGAAGGACTTCCCCCTGGAAGAGGTGCAGCGCGTGGGCGCGCCTGCCCAGCAGCCTGCCAAGAAGGAAGCTGCTCCTGCCGCGGAAGAACCTGCTGCGGAGACCGAAACTGCCGTTGAGGTCAGCGAGGAGAAGCCTGCCGAGGAACAGCGCCACGATGAACCCAAGCGCGAGCGTCCCCGCGACAAGCAGCTGGGCAAGCCTGTGCAGCGTGAAAACCCCAACCGCAAGGACAAGCAGGAAGGGGAGAACCACGACCGCAGGCAGCGCAAGGATCGGGGCAATCAGTCCAAGCAGGATAACCAGCCTAAGCAGGACAAGCCTGCCGAAGCTCCCGCAGCCAAGCCGGAAGCCCCCAAGCCTGCGGTGAGTCCCTGGAAGCAGGCGGTGGAAGCTGCGCTGAAGGCTGCCCAGGAAGAGAAGAAGTAAGTTTCGGCTAACCAATCTGGTGTGATTTTACGCCGGATTTGCAATATTACCTCTTGCATTTCCTGCATGAGCGTGATATGATACCTATAACAACACACCGTGTACGATGTGTTACTCTGCAAGGAGGTGAATCCACCATGGCATACAAGATTACTGCGGATTGCATCAGCTGCGGCGCTTGCGAGGCTGAGTGCCCCGTGAATGCTATCGCTGAGGGCGACGGCAAGTACGAGATCAACGCCGATGCTTGCATCGAGTGCGGCGCTTGCGCCGACACCTGCCCCGTTGGTGCTCCTGTGCAGGAGTAATCCGAAAGGCAAATTGCTTCCCACAGTCTTATGGCTGTGGGAACTTTTTTATCAAAAAAATCAAACTTTTTTCAAAATAACTATTGACTTCCGGCTGAAAAGGAGTATAATAGCTATCGTTGACCGCAAGGCAACGTGAGCACCATTAGCTCAGTTGGTAGAGCACCTGACTCTTAATCAGGGTGTCCAGGGTTCGAGTCCCTGATGGTGTACGGAAGCACTGCTGAATGGCAGTGCTTTTTCTATGCCACATGCTTGCAATTTCTGCAAAGAAATTGTAAAAAACACTTGCAATCTGCAATGGAAATGTGGTATACTTATCGCTGTGACATACGGGCGGTCCGCTGTCCGTGGTTTCTGTGCGCGATGCGCATGAACCGGACAAGAACGTCTATGAGGGAAGGAGGCACATTCCATGAGCGAAATTATCCGTTCTATCGAAGCAGCGCAGCTCCGTACCGATCTGCCCAAGATCACCGTTGGCGACACCGTTCGTGTGTGGGTCAAGGTTGTGGAAGGCAGCCGCGAGCGTCTTCAGGCGTTCGAGGGTACTGTGATCGCTATGCGTAACGGCGGTGTCCGCGAGACCTTCACGGTTCGTCGCGTGTCCTACGGCATCGGCGTTGAGCGTACGTTCCCGATCCATTCTCCCCGTGTTGATCGCGTCGAAGTGATCCGTCACGGCAAGGTGCGTCGCGCCAAGCTGTACTACCTGCGTTCTCTGCAGGGCAAGGCAGCCAAGATCAAGGAGATCAAGCGCGTGTAATCCGGAACTACTTGCTTACAGAAAGAGAGGGCTTTGCGGCTCTCTCTTTTTGTTTTGCGCATATTCCTCCATCGGCCGCCATAAGCATGGATAAGCGCTGGTGAGGAGGGACATCCATGGAAAAGGATATGACTTTCAATCTCTACAAGGATATTGCAGAACGCACGGATGGTGATGTGTACATTGGTGTGGTCGGGCCTGTGCGAACGGGCAAAAGCACCTTTATCACAAGGTTTATGGAGCAGCTGGTGCTGCCCAAATTGAATGCAGGCCCCAAGAAGGAGCGCCTGGCTGACGAACTGCCACAGAGCGGCTCCGGACGCACCATTATGACCACGCAGCCCAAGTTTGTGCCCGGCGAGGCGGTGCAGGTGATGCTGCAGGAGCAGACTCCGGTGCGAGTGCGCATGGTGGACAGCGTGGGCTATCTGGTAAAGGGCGTGCTGGGGACCTCAGAGAACGATGCGGCACGGATGGTCCACACGCCCTGGTTCGACCAGGATATCCCCTTTGAGCAGGCGGCGGAGATCGGTACCCGCAAGGTGATGACCGACCACGCCACCATCGGCATGGTGGTGACCACGGATGGCAGCATCACTGACCTGCCCAGGGGCGCCTATGTGGAGGCGGAAGAGCGGGTGGTGGGCGAGCTGAAGCAGCTGGGCAAGCCCTTTGTGATCGTGCTGAACTCCGCCCAGCCCAGAGCAGCTGAAACGCTGGCGCTGCGGGATGCCCTGGAGGATAAGTACGCCGTGCCGGTGATGCTGCTGAACGTGAAGGAGATGTCCGTGGAGGACATTCATCATGTGCTGGAGAGCATTCTGCTGGAATTCCCCCTGCGGGAGGCACACCTAGCTGTGCCTGCCTGGCTGGGGGCGCTGGACAATGACCATTGGCTGGTGAAGCACGTGCTGGATGGTGTGCGGGCAGCAGGCAAGACCCAGCGCAGGATGCGGGAAAACGATGTGTTTGCCGATGTGTTTGCTGCCTCGGAATACGCGGGCGAGGTGAAGGAAGTGCAGGCGTACCCCGGTGAAGGCAGGATGGACTTTGCGCTGCCGTTGAAGGATGGCCTGTTCAACCGGGTGCTGGGCGAGGAATGCGGCACGGAGATCCGGGGCGATGCACACCTGCTTTCGCTGATGAAGGAGCTGGTGAGCGCCAAGGCGGAATACGACCACGTGGCTGAGGCACTCCACGCGGTGCGGGAGACAGGCTATGGCATGGTGACGCCCAACATGACGGAAATGACGCTGGAGGAGCCGGAGATCGTGAAGCAGGGCGGCCAATTCGGCGTGAAGCTGAAGGCGCACGCCCCCTCGCTGCACCTGATCCGGGTGGATATCGAAACGGAGGTCACCCCGGTGGTGGGAACGGAGAAGCAGAGCGAGGAACTGGTGCAGTATCTGCTGGATGAGTTTGAGACGGATCCCCAGAAGCTGTGGCACACGAATTTCTTTGGTAAAAGCCTGGACGACATGGTGCGTGAGGGCCTGAACAACAAGCTTTTGCGTATGCCGGGAGATGCCCAGGAGAAGGTGCAGGAGACGCTGACGAAGATCATCAATGAAGGCGATGGCGGCATGATTTGCATTCTGCTGTGAGGTTGACAAGAGGGGAAATTCGCGCTACAATCAGTTGTAAAGGTCTGTGACCGTTGCAAATTCATACGAAATGAAGGATGATACCGATGAAGTATCCTATGACCATTGCCGGTGTGAAGCGTGAACTGCCCCTTTGCCCTGTTTCTGACGAATTGTACATTGGTGCCTTCGTCATCTTTGGCGATGTGGAGCTGACCGTGGCCTGCGCCAAGGCGCTGCTGGAGGTTGCCCCGGAGTATGACTACCTGATCACCGCCGAGTCCAAGGGCATCCCGCTGGGCTATGAGATGGCCCGCCAGCATGGCGATGCCAAGTGGCTGCTGGCCCGCAAGGGTGAGAAGGTGTATATGCAGAATACCTTCTCCGTGGAGGTGAAGTCCATCACCACCAACCATGTGCAGAAGCTCTACCTGGACGGCAACGACGCCGCGCTGATGAAGGGCAAGCGCATCCTCATCGTGGACGACGTGATCTCCACCGGCGAGTCCCTGCGCGCTATTGAAGAGCTGGTGAAGCAGGCTGGCGGCAACATTGTGGGCAAGATGGCCATTCTGGCTGAGGGCGATGCCCAGGAGCGCCCAGACATCACCTATCTGGAAAAGCTGCCCCTGTTCAATGCCAAGGGCGAGATCATCGGTTGATCGGATGAAATGAATAAAGCCGCCGGATGCACAAGAATGCGTCCGGCGGCTTTTGCTATGCAAAATCAGATCAGGCTGATCAACCCCAGCACCACAGCTACTGCCGAGGCTACGGTCACCGTGTCGTTGCCGCCGTGGCTGATCAGCTCCACATAGGCAGCCACGGGGGCGGCAACAGCGGCGTAGAGCAGGCACATGGGCCAGGACAGGGGCGAGGTGAGCAGCATGGCGATAAAGCCTGTTACCAGCGCGGTGGCAAGCATGGCGGCGCTGCCCTCCCAGGTCTTGCGGTGGTCGGCTAGGGGGAGATTCACATGGTGCTTGCCAAAGCGCTTGCCGATGAGGGCGGCGGCGGTGTCGCCAGCACCCCAGGTAATGATGGCCGTCACGGCGATGTAGGGCTTGTTCAGCAGTCCCCAGCACAGGGCGATCAGCACGGCGTGGGTGCAGAATAGGAGCAGCAGGCTGTGCTTAACCTCGCCGGGGTGGCGCTGGTTGAAAAGATGCGCATAGCCCTTCAAACGCTCACCATAATGCAGGATCGGGTAGACGATGGCAGCGAACGCCAGGCAGCACACCGAGGCGGTGAGCCAGTCCTGGGAGACGTACATCATGAACAGGGAAGAGGTGTAGGCAATGAGATGCAGGCACTTGCGCCACACCTCCTGGGAGATGGGGAAAACCCAACGCGCCAGCAGGAAGAAGCTCAGGCAGCCGGCGAGGTAGATCAGGTAGCTCTCAAAGCAGGCCAGCACCTGCCACAGCAGCGTCCAGGTGGCAATGATCTCCCGGTAGTGGATGCCCAGCATGATCACGCCCAGCACCGTTAGCACACCACCGGTGACAAGCCCAACCACCCGGTTGTTTACTCGGTTGGCAAACTGGGCAGAGACGATGGACGCGGCGGTCTCCACCACGATGCACAATAGCAGGATCTGCCACTTTTCCAGCACCAGGGTGGGATCCACCAGGGCATGGCTCACAAAGGCGATCAGCGCAGTGAAGGTCATGATCAACGTGCTGGTGCCAACGGCGCTCTTGCGCTCCATGCCCAGGAAGGCGGTGAAAACCACCAGCATCATCATGCCGCCGCCGCTGCCCACAAACCCGGTGCCAAAGCCGATGGTCAGCCCGAAAAAGAGGGAAATGGCAATGCCCTTCCAATCAAGCTTGGCCCCCCTCTTCACGGGCTTGTCCTTTTGGGTATCCGGCTTGAGCAGGAAACGGATGCCAATGCCCACGCACAGGAAAAGGGAGAAGGTGCCCAGCACCACATGGCCTGCGTGCCAGGCGGCGATGCTGCCGGCAATGCACATGGCAACGATGCACGCCAGCATAATGCCGCCGCGCTTCAGGTCGATGTTCCGGTGCCGGATATAGATGGCAGAGGTGAAGGCAGAGCCAAGGATGTCCGAGGCCAGGGCGATGGCGGTGGCGTGATAAGCACCGGTCTCGCCAGCAAAGGAGGGACAGAGGACGATCATCACAGGCACCATAACCGTGGCGGCAGATAAGCCCGCCAGACCCGTGCCGACGCCTGCAGCCAGGGCAGCCAATGCACAAATAAGAAGTTCCATATCATCACCTTGATATTCTTCATGAATCTAATATGATTATAAACAAGTTGCAGCGGGATTGCAATGCCATGGGGAAAGATTTGTCTAATCGGATAACAGGAGGCATACGGGGGAATGTGATGGGATACACTATCCGCATTCAAGGAGGAATGCGGCATGAATGGTTATCGAACAGACCTGGCGATGGAAAGGACTGTTTATCCCGGCGGCATGGGCGACGGCGTGAATGTGAACACCCAGCGCCATGGTGAAATGGAGACCACCTGGGTGCGGATTGATACGCCCCAGGCGGCTGAGCGATTGGGCAAGGCACAGGGCGTGTATTGGACGCTGACACATCCGAGGCTGCCCAGCCTGAACCCGGAAGAGCGGATGGAGATCGCCAAGGAAGTGGGACAGATGCTGCGCCTGCTGCTGCCACCCCAGGGGGACGTGCTGGTGCTGGGGTTGGGCAATCGCCACATGACGGCAGACGCGCTGGGGGATCGGGTGGTGAGCGGCGTGATGGTGACCCGCCACCTGAATGAACAGCGTATGCGCAGCGTGTGCGCCATGGCACCGGGGGTGCTGGGCATTACCGGTGTAGAGACGGCGGAGCTGGCGCTGGGTCTCACCCAGAAGCTAAAACCCTCAGCGGTGCTGGTGATCGATGCGCTGGCGGCCATGGAGACCAGCCACATCTGCACCACCATTCAGCTGACGGATACGGGCATCAGCCCCGGCAGCGGCGTGGGCAACCATCGCAAAGGCATTGATGCACAATGGCTGCAGGTGCCGGTGATCGCCATTGGCATTCCCATGGTGGTCTATGCCTCCACCATTGTGCGGGATGCGCTGCGGCGGATTCTCTCCAAGGAAAGCACGGAGGAAGCGGCAGAGACCATGGCGGCTGAGTTGGCGGATGGTGCTATTGGCGATTTTGTGGTGACGCCAAGGAGCATTGACGAGCTGGTGCAAGGCTTGGCCGATATGCTGGCCCTGGCCATCAATACGGCGCTGCAGCCGGAATTCACGGTGGAGGAGCTTTCCCATTACCTGCATTGAGTCTATCTGTGTGCCATGCTGCATATGCTTTGAACAAAATCGAAGCGAGGTGCAGTATGGCACGTTTTTATGTGTGGACAAAGGGGCAGGCTGCGGCGGTACTGCTGGGGATCGTGCTATTGACGGCCATGGGGGCGGTGACCATCGCGCTGCTGCTTGGTGGTGGACAACCTTCTGCGCAGGAAGAGCCAGCGGCGCAGATGGTGTTTGCGGAGGCGGACTTGTTTTACACGGTGGAAACGCCTGCGCCGGTGGTGGATACGTCCCTGCGGGTGGAGGTGATCCGCTCTACCCAGCAGCCGCCCCTGGCAGGCAAGCAGGTGCTGATCTATCATACCCATACCTGGGAGGCCTTTGCACAGGTGGAGGATGCGCCCTATGTGGAAACGGAGAAGTGGCGCACCAAGGACAACACGGCCAACATGGTGGCGGTGGGAGACGCCCTGACGGCGGCGCTGGAAGCCATGGGCTGCACCGTGGTGCATGATGAAACTGCCTTTGAACCGCCGGATTTGTCAACGGCCTATCAGCGCTCGCTGGAGATGCTGGAGGCACGGGTGGCCGCAGGGGAAAGCTATGACCTGTATATCGATCTGCACCGGGATGCGGTGGCATCCAATTCCACCATCAAGCGCACGGTAAACGTGGCTGGCGAGGAGCTGGCGCGGTTTATGGTGCTGGTGGGCAAGGGCCAAACCTATGCCGACAAGCCGGACTGGCAGGCCAATTATGCTGTGGCTGAAAAAATAACGGCCAGCATGAATGGGCAGGTGGAGGGTCTGTGCAGGGACATCAAGGTGAAAACAGGGCGATTCAACCAGCACATCGCGCCGCGCTGTGTGCTGATTGAGTGTGGATTGAACTACAACACGCTGGAGCAGGTGATGAACGGCGTGCCGTATCTGGCACAGGCCATTGCAGATGCGCTGGCAGAATAAAAGACCGGGGGAAGCATCCTCCGGTCTTTGCTTGTGATATGGGATTACGCCTGCACAGCCGCCAGGGAGAGGGGATACTCGCCCAGCAGCGGCTTGAGGGCTGCCAGGGTCTTGGCGGTGCGCTCCAGGCCGGGGATGAGCCACAGCAGGATCGCCCAGTCGCAGGCGGCGGCCAGGCCGCCCTCCATATGGGCGGTACAAGCACCAATGAAGGCGTACAGCTCCTGCATGGCCGCGCCGGAAAGGGGCGCGCAAAGCTTGAACACAGGGGCAAGCACCTGATCGATCTCCGCAGGTGCAGCAGCGCTGGCGGAGATGAATTCCTTCAGCGCAGCTTGACTGACGGGGGCGCAGCCTTCGCCGGAGAGCTGCGGAATGGTGTTCATTGCAGGCAGATTGATGATGGGCCAGGAGTGCGCCTCGTAGGCGGGATTGCGGGTCAGGTTCTGGGCATTGCGGGCCAAGAACACCTTGGTGATGCGGTCCAGGGGAGCATAGGCGGCCAGGCTGGTGAGCAGCACAGCAGCGGTGCTGTCGGCCGACTGGGGAGCCAGCACGGGCTTCTGCTCAGGGGTCACCTGATGGGCAAAGCTGTTTTCCCAGCCCATGCGGACGGCCACGTTGCGCACCATGGTAGAGGCAGCGGCTGCCGACGTGGTAGCCAGACCAATGCGGGGGCAAATGCCCAGCAGCGCCAGCAGCGCAATAGCGGTATTGCGCGAAATGGTCATACCGCTGGCAGCGAAGGCGTCCAGCACACGGCGGATCAGCTCGGCAGCGGGAGCAGTTTCGCCGCTGACGGGAGAGAGGTGCAGAGGAATGCCGTTGACGGGCGCGGCGATCTGCGCATCGGCGAGTGCCTTGGCCAGGGCGGCGGGAAGATCGGTGCGCTGAAGGTCGTCAATGCGGCGGGTCAACTCGTCCCGCTGGGCGATCAGGGCAGCCTGCTGTTTCTTCAGGCCATCGATGGAGGCTTCGTATTCAGCCTTGGCGGCTTCAAGCTGGGTCGCTTCTGCCTTGGCCTTGCTGGAAAGGCCGTCGATCACGCTGCGGCGGTAGGCATCCAGGTCAGCCTTGGCCTTGTCCAGCTGAAGCAGCACGGAGAGCCGTTCGGCTTCCATGTCCTCCAGGCGGGACTGCAGCACCTTTTGCAGGGGCGTGTTTTCCGGCAGGGCGGTGAGGCGAGGCTCCAGCTTGGCGCGCATTCCATCCAGGGAAAGCAGGAAGTCGATCAGCTGATTCTGGGCTTCCGGCACCTGCCAGGCGGTACGCATACGCTCGCAGGCGACCTCCACGGGGTTCTCCACCTGGTGCATCTTGGCACCGGCAGGCAGAGGCGCGGTGGGCGGCTCGTTGCGGGCAACACGCCATTGGGCGGAGACGACCTCCTGCAGCTTGTTCTTGGGCTGGGGGACGGAGGTGCGCATGGAGGCATGGAACAGGGGCGTGCCGGACAAGGGCTTCTCGGGCGCCTTGGGGGCAGCGGCTTCGATGCTCTTTTCTGCATCCTGGTGCAGCAAATTTGCGCCCTTGGACAGGGGCTGATCCAGGCTTTGCAGGGTCTCTTCAAAATTCTTGTTTTGATCCAGGATCTGCAGCGGCTTGCCGATGGGCAGCACTTCTTCCTTGGCGGCGGGCTGCTCGGCAGGCTTGGCTTCTTCGGCGGCGGCAATTTTGTTTTCGATGCACAGCAGCACGCGCTCGCTGCCATCGGGACAGGTGAGGGGATAAAGTACACCGGCGGCTTCCTGGGCGGTTTCGGGCTTAGCGGGTTCGGCCTTGCGGACGGGGCCGTAGAGGGTATCGTCCTCGCGGATATAGAACAGGGGCGTCACGGCCTTTTCGGCAGCGGAAGCAAAGTCAGCGGCCTTGGCTTCAATGACCTCGAAGAAGGTATGCTCCGGGAGGGCCTGAACCGTGTCGGAATAGAGGATGAACTGGTTTTTTTCACCCTTGTCGGGCTTGTAATTCTTGTTGGTGCGGATCTTGTTGGCATCCGCAGGGATGCCCAGCAGGTTCATCACGCAATAGCCGCCCAGGGTGCGCATACGATCCTTGAAGGTATGCTGCTCGTTGCGATCAGGCACGATGCGCAGACAGCCATCATCAGGCCAGAGGCGCTGCGCCTCCTCCTGCACGTCGCCGCTGATGGTCATGAGCGGGCGCACACGGAAATAGGCTCGCTGAATATTATCCTCTTCGATATAGCAGAATACCAGTTCGCGCTCCAGGTTCATTGCAATGCCTCCACCTGTATAATTACATAAGGCAGTCAAGTGCCACCGTGCCGCCATATGTGCGGAAAGACTTGCTTTCCATATAAATAGATTCAGATGGATAAATTGTATCAAATTTTTCCCTCATCGTCAAGTGTAAATGGCGCAAACTGGTAACAAAAGCAGGGGTTTGGTTGCATTTTACCCAATGGCATGCTATAATATCGTGTCTATATCTATCATGATGGCGAAAGGAGTGCAGCTTCGTGGATCAACCTCCCTTGTGCGACAGATGTCGGCCTGCTGAGCAGCACCTGTTTTGTCGCCTGGTGAACATTGAAAGGAATGTTTGATCTCCATGTCCACGACCATGTGGGTACTTCTTGCTGCGCTTTTGATCTGCGTGGCGCTGTCTGCCTTTTTCTCCTCTGCCGAAACGTCGTATTCTGCTTTGAGCAAGGTGCGCCTGAAAACCCTGCAGGCAGAAGGTAACCGCCGGGCGAAGCTTGCGCTGGTGCTGGCGGAGGACTACGACCGTCTGCTGACCACCATCCTGGTGGGCAACAATGTGGTGAACATTGCAGGCACCTCCATTGCCACGGTGCTGTTTACCGCCTGGGTGGGCAACTATGGCGCTACCCTGTCCACCGTTGTGATGACGATCCTGGTGCTGATCTTTGGCGAGGTTTCGCCTAAGGCGCTGGCCAAGGAGTCCCCGGAGCGCATTGCCATGGCCTATGCGCCCTGGCTGAATATGTTCATCAAGCTGCTCACGCCCATCAATGCGCTGTTCAAAATGTGGCGCAGCCTGCTCAGCAAGGTGTTCAAGCCCCAGGAGGACGAGAGCCGCATCGCGGCTGAGCTGATGACCATGGTGGATGAAGCCGAGAGCGAGGGCGACATGGATGCCCACGAAGGCGACCTGATCCGCTCCGCCATTGAGTTCAACGACCAGGATGTGCTGAGCATCATGACGCCCCGTGTGGACGTGACTGCCCTGGAGGACACCGCCTCCATGGAAGAGGCGGCCAATATCTTCCGGGAAAGCGGCTTCTCCCGCATTCCGGTATACCATGAGGACATGGATCACGTGGTGGGCATCCTGCATGAGAAGGACTTCTATGTGCTTCAGCATGCCGGGTGCAACGACATAAAAATGATCATGGCTGCGCCGGTGATGGCACCTTCCTCCCTGAAGATCTCCAAGCTCCTGAAGATGTTTCAAAGCACCAAGACCCATATGGTGATCGTGCTGGACGAATTCGGCGGCACGGAAGGCATTGTGACCATGGAGGACGTGCTGGAAGAGCTTGTGGGCGAGATCTACGACGAGCATGACATTGTGAATCAGTCGGTGATCCCCCTGGAGGACGGCTCCTGCCTGGTGGATGGCGGTATGCAGCTGAGCGAGCTGCTGGACAGCCTGCAGGTAGAAGATACCTTCGAGGCGGAAACCGTGGGCGGCTGGGCTGCGGAAGTGCTGGGGTGCATCCCCTCCGTCAGCGCCCGGTTTGAAACGGAGGAACTCAGCGGCCAGGTGACCCAGATGGACAAGCGTCGGGTGACCCAGGTGCGCGTGTGGAAAAAACAGCCTGCTGCCGTGCAGGCGTAATGAATTGAGAACGGAGGCGATTCCCATGGCGAAGAAGAGCAAGGCTGAAATGAAGCAGACCATGACCCGCGTTGTGTGTCTGGTGCTGGCTGGGCTGATGATCGGCTCGGTGGTGCTGGCAGCAGCGCTGTCCCAGGTGTTCTGATAAACGGTTAAGCTGATAAAGAAAGGGAAGGATACCATGGCAAAGCGGAAGAAGTATCGCGGCGTTTCCATCGGCACGGTTGTTATGCTGCTGGCGACCTGCGCGGTGATCCTTGGCTTTGCCGCCATCCTGCCCAAGCTTGGCAGCAACACGGATGTGACCATCGATACCGGCAAGGTGCTGCAGGCGCTTTCCCTGGGGGATGGTCTGCCTGAACTGAGCCTGAGCGAGATCCCCATCAGCGTGACAAAGGCGGCTTCCTCCGGCCAAACGGCGACTTCAAAGCCCGCAGAACCGGTGGTTACACCCATGGCGCTGTTTCAGCCCATCGCGACTGCTGCGCCTGTGGCAACGGCGGCACCCACGGCTACGCCTGTGCCGGGTGGGCGCTTCACGGCTACCTTTGGCGGCAGCATCATTGTGAACACGGAGCTGCGGCAGGACAACTATTACAAGGAATCCAAGAAGTACGATTTCTCGGACATTCTGTCCCTGATGAAGAATGAGTTCACCGCCGACCTGTCCATGGTGACGCTGGAGAACATCATTTACCCCGAGGGCAAACTGTCCGACACCAACACCACCGAGGCGGTGCTGCCCATGCTGTCCAGCGTGGGGATCGACATGGTGGCGTTGGGCTATCGCAACGCCTATGATTTGGGCATGAACGGTCTGGCAGCCACCATTGCCGCTGCGAAGAATGAGGGTATGACGGTGGTGGGTGCCTATGCCGATGAAGCCAGCGCCAGCCTTGACCAGCGCATTGTGGAGTTGGGCGGCGTGAAGGTGGCCGTGCTGCACTACACCGACGTGCTGACCGACAAGGGCAAGAAGGCCATCAACAAGGATAAGAACGCCTTTGCGGTGCCGCTGGATGCGGTGAGCAACGGCGCTGACGCCATTCTGGCTGACGTGACTGCCGTGCGGGAAAAGGGCGCCCAGGTGGTGGTGGTTTCCCTGAGCTGGAGCGCTGCCTCTGGCAAGACCAGCCCCACCAAGAAGCAAACCGCCTTTGCCCAGCAGCTGGCGGACGGCGGCGTGGACGTGATCATCGGCGCAGGCAGCCGAGCGGTGCAGCCTGTGACCTGGCTCACCGGCAACCTGGCGGATGGCACCACCAAGCAGACCCTGTGTGCCTATTCCCTGGGCAGCCTGGTGAACGGCTCCCGCAGCAACGCCAATGTGGCGGCCATGCTGCTGCACCTGGACATCAGCTACGATGGACGGCAGGTCACCTTCAACAAGGTGAGCTACACGCCTACCTACATCTGGCGCTTCAAGCAGGATGGCCGGTACTACTACCGCGTGGTGGCCAGCGATCTGCCTGCCCCTGACGGCATGAGCGACAGCCAAATCGAAAGCAAGGAGCGGGCGCTGAAGAACACGCAGAAGTATATGGGTTCGGATGCACCTGTGACGCTGCGCTAAGAGGTACGACCATGTTTTACGACACAAAGGATCTGCGGGATGGGGAAATCATGCTGCGGCTGATGACCACCTGCGAAGCGCAGCCGGAAAAGCGATGGCTGCCTGCCTACTACTTCGATATCTGCCTGCTGGATGGCACCGCCATTGGCTATTGTGACCTGCGCCTGGGGCATAACGACAAGACCTATGTGGGCGGCAACATTGGCTATGGTATCCGCGAGGCATATCGCGGGCATCGCTATGCAGCCAAGGCCTGCGCGCTGCTGTTCAAGCAGGCGAGGAAGCACGGCATGGATCATCTGTTCATTACCTGCGTACCGGAGAATGCGGTCTCTGCCCGCACCTGCGAGATCGCAGGCGGCAAGCTGCTGGAGATCGTGGACATCCCTAAAGACAACGAGATGTATGCGGAAGGGAAGCGCCGCGTGAAGGTATACCGCTTTGAACTGTAAATGAAAACACCCCGCAGTTGCAATGCTGCGGGGTGTTTTTGTGTGCATTTTACTTGATGCGCTCCCGGTACTGCTCCAGCTCTTCCTGGTTAGCCAGCACGTGGTGGCCGGGTTCGATCTCCGTCCACACGGGGGCTTCTTTCTCGTAATGGTGGCAGGTGGGATCGTAGATCTCCAGCACCTTGTTCTTTTCTGCAATGGGGTTGGGCTGGGGAATGGCAGAAAGCAGGGCGCGGGTGTAGGGGTGCAGGGGATGGCGGAACAGGGTCTCCGTGTCGGCCATCTCCACGATGAGGCCCTTGTGGATCACGGCGATGCGGTCACAGATGAAGCGCATCACGCTCAGGTCGTGGCTGATGAACAGGTAGGTCAGCCCACGTTCGCGCTGGAGCTGGCTCATCAGGTTCAGCACCTGTGCGCGGATGGACACGTCCAGGGCGGAAATGGGTTCGTCAGCAATGATGAATTCCGGGTTCATCACCAGGGCGCGGGCGATGCCGATGCGCTGACGCTGGCCGCCGGAGAACTCGTGGGGGAAGCGGGAGGCAAACTCCGGCAGCAGACCCACGTCGTTCAGCGCCTGGGTGACCTTCTCGGCGATCTCCTTCTTGGAGTAGCCGCGCCCCTGCAGGCCCTCGGACACGATGTAGTCGATCTTGGCGCGCTCGTTCAGGGAGGCCATGGGGTCCTGGAAGATCATCTGGATCTTGTTGGTGATCTCGCGATCCAGCTCCTTGGAGATGCGGCCGGAGATCTCCTTGCCGTGGAACTTGATGGAGCCGCCGCTGGTGGGGTACACGCGGATGATGCTGCGGCCAATGGTGGTTTTGCCGGAGCCGGATTCGCCCACGATGCCGAAGGTCTCGCCCTTGTATACATCGAAGCTGACGCCCTTCACGGCCTCGAAGCGTTTGCGGCGGGAACCGAAGGCCACCTTCAGGTCGCGAACCTGGAGGATCACTTCGCGGTTTTCATTAGCCATGGTTCACACCTCCAATGTCCTTGATCTTCTTCAGCGCGGCGGGCGGTTCCACCTTGGGGGCGCGGGGATCCAGCAGCCAGGTGCGCGCCTTGTGGGTGGGGGACACGTCAAAATAGGGAGGCTGCTGAATGTGGTCGATCTTCAGCGCGTGGGGATTGCGGGCAGCAAAGGCATCGCCCTTGATCTCTTTGAACAGGTTGGGCGGCGTACCCTTGATGGAATACAGCTCCTCGCCCCTGTGGCCCAGCTGGGGCAGGGAGGAGAGCAGCGCCCAGGTGTAGGGGTGGCGGGCATCGAAGAAAATGTCGTCCACGGTGCCAAGCTCGATGATGTCGCCGGCGTACATAACAGCCACGCGGTCGGCAATGTTGGCCACCACACCCAGGTCGTGGGTGATGAAGATGATGGTCAGGTTATACTTGGCCTTCAGATCCTTGAGCAGCGTCAGCACCTGCGCCTGGATGGTCACGTCCAGGGCGGTGGTGGGTTCGTCGCAGATGAGGATCTTGGGCTGGCAGGCGATGGCGATGGCAATGACGATGCGCTGGCGCATACCGCCGGACAGCTCGTGAGGATACTGCTTGTAGCGGCGTTCAGGATCATCGATGCGCACATCCTCCAGGATGCGGATTACCTCGTCGTAGGCCATCTGCCCGGTCATGCCGCGGTGCAGTTCCAGGGCTTCGCTGATCTGCCAACCGATGGTCTTCAGCGGGTTCAGGCTGGTCATGGGATCCTGGGGGATCATGCAGACCTCGCTGCCGCGGATGCGCAGCCAGTCCTCATTGTCGTCGAACTTTGCCAGGTCAACATAGGGGCGACCCAGCTCGTCCTCGCCAGCGGACTCGTGGTGGCGCATCTTGTCGTTCATGCCGAAGTATTTGATGGAACCCTGCTCAATAAAGCCGTTCTGATCCAGCAGACCGATGAAGTTCTTGTTCAGCACGCTCTTGCCGCAGCCGGATTCGCCCACGATGGCGATGCTCTCGCCCTCCAGCACATCCAGGGACACGCCGCGCAGGGCGTGCAGCACGCGGCCACGGAGCTTGAACTTTACATGAAGGTCGCGGACGGAAAGAATCGGATTTGCCATATCGTTTCGCTCCCTTCGTTAAATGTGGTTCTTGGGATCAGCAGCATCGGAGAAGGCGTTGCCGATCATGTAGAAGGAAATGGTGACGATGGACAGAAGGATGGTGGGGTAGATCAGCTGATAGCGCAGGCTGGGACTCATCATCAGCTTGCGGCCTTCGTTGATCAGGTTGCCCAGGGAAGGGGTGGTGGCAGGCAGGCCAAGGCCGATGTAGGTGATGAACACCTCGCTGCCGATGGCGCCGGGGATGGACAAAGCCATGCGCAGCATGATCACGCTGACCAGGTAGGGCAGCAGGTTCTTCATGATAATGCGCCAGGTGGTGGTACCCAGGCAACGGGAGGCCACGTTGTAGTCGCGGTCGCGGATGATCAGCACCTGGTTGCGCACGAAGCGCGCCATGCCGATCCAGCCGGTGATGCTCATGGCCAGGATGATGGTGCTGATGCCGGGCTTGAGGATGAAGGAGATCAGGATCAGCACGATGGTGGAAGGGATGTTGTCCAGCACGTTGTAGATCTCGGTGAAAAGGAAGTCCAGCTTGCGGACATAGCCCCACAGAACGCCCACCAGAATACCCACGCAGGCCTCGATCATGGCCACGGCCAGGCCGATGAACAGGGAGGTGCGGGTGCCGCTCCAGATGCGCGCCCACAGATCCTGGCCGATCTGGTTGGTACCCAGCCAATGTACGGAGTTGGGCTGCTGGTTCTTCAGGGGCAGACCGGTTTTGGGATTGTTGTTGACCAGGAAGGGATCGAACTGGTTGGGGAGAAGCGGCTGGATGAAGGTGAACAGCACCACAGCCAGCATGAGGATCAGCAGGAACATGGCGACCTTGTTTTTGCTGAAGGCGCGAACGGTGGAGCGCCAATAAGAGTAGTTGCTCACGCCGGTGCGTTCCACTTCGCTCTCGTCAAAATCAGCATAGGTGAACAGGGAGGGATCGTTCAGATCTTCCTGCAGGGCTTCGCAGCAATGCTGCTCCAGCTGCTCGATCTTGGGATGCTTCAGAGCCATTAACGGTCGCCTCCTTTCTTGGCAAAGCTGATGCGGGGATCCAGGCACACCATCAGCAGGTCGCCCAGGATCAGGCCGATAACGCCCACGCAGGCGAACAGCAGCACAATGCCCTGCACCATGGTGTTATCCTGCTTCTTGATCACGTCTACCAGCAGGCCGCCCATGCCGGGAATGGAGTAGAGCGACTCGATGTAGATGGAGCCGATGACCGTGTTCAGGAAGGAGGTGGGGATGTACTGCGCCAGGGGAACGAAGGCGTTGCGGAACACGTGCCGGAACATGATCTGGTTCTCGTTGGCACCCTTGATGCGCGCCAGCATCACATAATCCTTCTTGCTTTCGTCCACCATGTAGCGGCGCAGCCACATGGCATAGTAGGCGATATTGCCCAGGGACATGGAGATCACCGGCAGGATCCAGCGCACCACGGGCGGGTTTTGGCTGAAGAGCAGGTTGATGTGGAACAGCTCGGTGCCATAAAGCTGGATGAAGAGATAGTACACCGCAGCAGGCACCGCGTTGATCAGCACGATAAAGCCTGTGCCGAGATGATCGAAGAATTTGCCCTTGTACTTGGCCATGAGCGTACCCATGGGCAAACCCAGCAGCAGCGACAGGCACAGCGACATGGAGCCAAGCTGGATGGACACGGGGATCTTGTCGGCCAGGATCTCGGTGACAGGCACCTCATCGCGGTAGACATAGGAGGTACCCAGGTCGCCGTGGAGGACCAGATCCTTAAAGAAATTGCCCAGCTGCACCAGAATGGGCTTGTCCAGGCCACGGTCAGCAAGGCCGCGCTGGATGTCCGTCGCGCTCATTTTCTCGATGTTGGGGAAATAGCCCTCGATGGGCATCTGCCGCACGAGAACGAACACGATGGAGAGAATAATGAATAGTGTGATGAACGAGCGGAGCAACCGCTTGATCAGGTATTTGGCCACGTCCAACTTCCTCTCTGCAGGCGTGTAGCCTGGTTGTAATGGGTAACCGGTGGGTGGCTGCGGCGGGTTCCTGCGCCTGTCGCGGGCCATGAAAAAGGGATTCCAATAGACAAGGGAAGGGAGAAACCCCAAACGGTGAGGAATGGGGTTTCTCCCGAAAGTACCGTGGATTATGCCGGTGGATTACTTGGTAGCAGCAGCCATGCCTTCCAGCCAGGCAGCCTCGGCGGCCTTATACTGCTCGGCGGTGATGAACTCGTCGTGCAGGTGCTGATACTTGAAGCGCAGGTTGCTCATGCCAAAGGGAGCATACTGGCCTTCGAAGATGTTCAGCTTGGTGACCTGGGCGGAAGCGGGGGAGATGAAGTAAGGCACGACCAGAGCGTTGTCGATCAGGATACGCTCGGCGGTGGCGAACTTGGTGTAGCGCTGGAGCGTATCGTCAGAGATTGCCTTAGCTTCGGCCACGGCGGCATAGTATGCGGTCAGGTCAGCCTTGGTCTCGGGATAGGCATCGGTATCCAGCACCTGGTCGAAGAAGTTGTAGGAGTTGCCCTTGTGGACGCCCTCGGCGCTGTAGCCGTTGCCCACGGTGTCGCCGGAATACAGGTTCTCGGCAAAGGGATCGGTCCAGGTAGCGGGATCGTGGAAGTCACCGCCCCAGTTGGTACGCATGAAGCTGTACATACCAGCGCGACGGGTCTTGCCCAGGAAGGACTCGGAGGGGCCGGCCCACAGCTCGCACTTGATGTAATCGGTGCCCAGCACGCCCTCGATCTGCTGCTTGAGCAGGATGGACTCGTTCTCCCAGTCGGTATCGCCGGACTTGTAGGTAACAACCATGGTCACGGGGAAGGTGACGCCAGCGGCGGTCAGCTCTTCAACAGCCTTGGCCTTGTATTCCAGGGCAGCCTCAGCATTGAAGTACTGGTCAGCCACACCGGCAAAGGGTTCCAGCTCGGTGAAGTCCTTGCCGTCCACAGCGATGAAGGTGCGGGGGGTGATGGCGTTCTGCAGCACAGCCTCGGGGTTGTTGGGCTCCAGGGCGCGCATGGAGTACAGACGGTCAAAGGCCTTCATGATGGACTGGCGGAAGTTCTCGTTGTTCACGGCGATGCGCCAGTTCTCGGGGCCGTACTCGGCATCGTACTGGGGATCGAAGTTGAAGGAATAGAAGTAGCTATAGTCGGGGATGGCGCGGTCGCTGGTCACGATGTTGGCGTTGGTCTTCATCCACTCGTCCACGATGTCGTTGGACAGGGAAGCGGCATCGACCTCGCCACGCTGAGCCATCACGGGGCCAACGGTGTCGGCTTCGGAGTTGTACAGACGCTCGATCTTCTCGATATGCACGTTAGCAGCGTCCCAGTTGTTCACGTTCTTCGCGTAAACGTGCTTCACCTGAGGCTCGAACTCCTGCATGATGTAAGCGCCGCAGTAGTACATATTCTCGTTGTCGGTAGCGAACTTCTCGCCCAGTTCGTCCAGCTGGGGACCATAGGCAGGCATGAAGCAGCCATAGGTGGTGCAGGAGACGAAGTAGGGAGTGGGCATGGTGAGGTTATACTGCAGAGTGTAATCGTCCACGGCCTTCACGCCTACCAGGGAGAAATCGGTGATTTCTTCATTCAGGTATTCGTTGGCGTTCACGATGTGAGCAGCATCGGTCACCAGGTAGGAAACGCTGGAGTCATAGGCGGGGGTCAGCACATACTTCAGGGCGTTCACGAAGTCGTTGGCGGTCACTTCAGCCACGGGGTTGCCCTTGTGGTCGTACCACTTCACGCCCTTGCGCAGGTGGAAGGTCCAGGTCAGCTCATCCTCGGACACTTCCCAGCTCTCGGCCAGGCCGGGGATGACCTTGGAGACGCTGTCGTACTCCACCAGGGTATCAACCACGTTGGCACCAACGGTCTGGTCCCAGGTGTTGCTGCTGGTGAGGTAGTTCAGGGTGGAAACTTCGCTAGAGTACAGGGAAGTGTACACACCGTCGTTACCCTTGTTGGACTGGTTTGCGAAGAGAATGCCAGCGATGGCAGCAATAGCTACGACCGCAACGATAGCCACCAGAATGATGATCTTTTTGTTGGACTTCTTCTTGGCACTCATTTTGGAAACCTCCTTACTTTATTTTACCGGATTCTCCGGCGGATAAACGCAGGAAACACTATGCTATTGTGTAACTTCGCGCTTAATATGGATAGAATATCCTTTCACGCATTCAATGTCAAGGCTGGAATTGCATTTTTTCTGTATAATTCCTGCATATTTTGACATCATTCAACCCTTGCAGGCATCCACAAAGGCGGCAAAGAGCGCATTGGCTGCGGGGTCGCGATCGTAGAGGCGTTCCGGGTGCCATTGCACACCCATGAAGAAGGGGTGCTGGGGCAGCTCGGCTGCTTCGATCACGCCATCCGGGGCGGTGGCGCAGACCTGCCATGCCCCCATGCGGTGCAGCGCCTGGTGGTGCAGGGAGTTGACCATCAGCTCCTGCTGGCCGGTGATGCGGTGCAGCAGGCTTCCCTTTGTGACGGTGACGGGATGGGAGGGATAGTAGCTGGGCTGCTTTTGCCGATGGGCGATCAAATCACCTTCGTATTCGGAAGGCAGATCCTGATAGATATCCCCACCCAGGGCAATGTTCAGCACCTGCAAGCCCCGGCAGATGCCCAGCACGGGCTTGTCGCTGCGCTGAAGCAGCAGCCTGGCCAGGGCCAGCTCGTGGGCGTCCCTCAGGGGACAGATGCTGCCGCAGCCGCTCTTCTGCCATTGACCAAAGAGCAGGGGATCCACATCGGCCCCACCGGAGAAAAGGAAGCCGTCCAGGCCGTCAACATAGCTGCTGAGAAGCGCTTCATCGGCGGTGAGGGGGAGCATCACGGGCAAGCCGCCCTGCGCGATGATGGATTCCATGAAATAGCGGCTGAGAACCTGATACTTTTCCTGATCATTCAGCCCGGCGGTGATGCCGATCAGCGGGCGCTTGGACATGGCGAAGACTCCCTTTCCAAATGAAATTGAACCCTGTATAGTATTTGACATGGAGCAGGCTTTTCCTGCCAAAGGAGGGAAAGCGGTGAATGGCGCCGAAAGGAACAATCATGCAAAACAGGGAGTTGATGCACATGAAGCTTGCCATTGGCCGTATGCCCCACGGGCAGCGGAACCTGATCACCGACGTTCCCGGCGTTCGGGTGGGACACACCACCATCGATCGGGGGGACTGCCATACCGGCGTTACGGTGGTGCTGCCGCCCTGTGAGAATCCCTATGCCCACAAGCTCACCGCAGCCAGCTGCGTGTTCAATGGCTTTGGCAAAAGCCAGGGGCTGGTGCAGGTGGATGAGCTGGGTACGCTGGAGACGCCCATTGCCCTGACCAACACGCTGAATGTGGGCAAGGTGCATGACGCTCTGGTGAGTTATATGATCGATGTCTGTGCAAAAGACGGGATGAAGCTGACCACGGTGAATCCTGTGGTGTGCGAGTGCAACGACAGCGGCATCAGCGATATTGCCCAGCGTCCGGTGGATGAAACGGCGGTGCGGGAGGCCATTGCATCCGCTGACGTGGATTTTGCCCAGGGGGCTGTAGGCGCAGGTCGCGGTACCGTGTGCTATGGCATGAAGGGCGGCATTGGTTCGGCCTCCCGGTTGATCGAGCTGGACGGGGAGACCTTCGCCATGGGCGTGCTGGTGCAGAGCAACTACGGCGCATCGGCAGATTTCCGGGCAGCTACCCTGCCGGAGGGACTGGCGGAGTGCGACAAGGGGTCGATCATCATCATCGTTGCCACCGACCTGCCCCTGAGCTGCAGGCAGCTGAAGCGGGTGCTGCGGCGGTGCAGCGTGGGCATGGCGCGGCTGGGGTCGTACATCGGCCATGGCAGCGGGGAGATCGCGGTGGGATTCACCACGGCACCCAGGGAGCGAAAGGGGCATTTCGCCACGATCCGCACCCTGGACGAGGACAGCATGAACCTGCCCTTCCGCGCCGTGGGCGAGGCCACGGAGGAAGCCATTCTTCAATCCATGCTCCATGCGGAAGCGGATGTGAAGCTGAATGGCGAAAGGGTGCCGTCGCTGCGGGAATATCTGGATCAGCAAGGATAAAGTGAAAGCCGGGAGAAGTTGTTCTCCCGGCTTTGCTTATCAGTTCTTCATTTCGCTGATCATGTGGTTCAGCTTGTCGGTGATGCTCTGCATCTCCCGGGGATCCATGTCCTTGTAGCGCTGGGCGGCCTCCAGCAGGCGGCGGGCAGCGTCCATCAGGCTGTCGTAGGCCTTATTTTCGCCAGCCTTCTTGCTGGTCTGCTTGGGCTGCTGCTTCTTTTCGCGCTTGTAGCGGATGGGCGCGGCCTCAATGATCCACTTGTCCTTCAGCAGGTCGTATTCCGAGCCGCTGTAGGGGGATTCCACCGTGACGCCGAACTTCTCCGTGAGAGACTGCACCAGCGCCATGCAGGCATCGTCTTCGCCATGGTTGACGAAAATGTGGGCGGGGGTCTGCTCAAAGCGGCTGACCCAGTTGATGATGCCGTCCCGGTCGGCATGGCCGCTGACACCGGCCAGCAGCGCCACCTCGGCCTCCACGGCGATCTCGTCACCGAAGAGCTTCACGGTCTTGGCACCCTCGTAAATGGCGCGGCCAAGGGTTCCGTTGGACTGGTAGCCCACGAAAAGAATGGTGCATTCAGGCCGCCAGAGGTTGTACTTCAGGTGATGACGGATGCGGCCGGCATCGCACATACCGCTGGCGGAAATGATCACCTTGGGGGTCTTGTTTACATTCAACGCCTTGGATTCATCGGCGGTGACAGAGCATTCCAGACCGTCGAAGGCAATGGGGTTCACGCCCTCGGCCATCACGGCGCGGGCATCGGGATCCAGGCAGGCGGTATCGCATTGCAGGAACACAGCGGTGGCCTCGTTGGCCAGGGGGCTGTCCACATAAACCGGGAAACCGTCATGTCCCTTTACCAGGCCGCGCTGCTTGATCTCACGGATGAAGTAGAGCAGCTCCTGAGTGCGTCCCACGGCGAAGGAGGGGATGATCACATTGCCGCCACGATCCAGGGTGCGCTGGATCACGCTGGTGAGCATGGGCAGGGGATCCTGCCGCTTTTCGTGGAGGCGGTTGCCGTAGGTGGATTCCACCACAAGATAATCGGCGCCCTCCACCGTCTGCGGATCGTTGAGGATGGGCTGGTTATAGTTGCCCACGTCGCCGGAGAAGACAACCTTCTTGGTCACATCGCCCTCGGTACACCAAAGCTCGATGGCGGCGCTGCCCAGGAGGTGGCCAATATCGGTAAAGCGGACGGTGAGACCCTCATCCACGCGGATGGGCTGCCTGTAGTCGCAGGGACGGAAGAGCTTCAACAGGGCGTTCACGTCCTCCAGGTCATAGTCCGGCTCCACCGGGGGCAGGCCTGCACGCTGCGCCTTGCGGGATTTGTATTCCGCCTCGGACATCTGAATGTGGGCGCTGTCGGCCAGCATGATGGCGCAGAGGTTGGCGGTCTCCTTGGTGGTATACACCGTGCCGCGGAAGCCCTGGCGGTACAGCAGGGGAAGCAGACCCGTGTGATCGATGTGAGCATGGGTCACAAACACATATTCCACCTGGCTGGCGGGGATGGGCATCTCGGCGTTTTCATAAATATTCTCGCCCTGCTCCATGCCGCAGTCGATCATGGCATAGCGGCCGGTCTGCCACTCCAGCAGGGTGCGGCTGCCGGTCACTTCATGGTTGGCACCAAGGAAAATCAGCTTCATAGATTCATCCTCCTCCGGTTGTCTGTCTGGTCAATATTGTACATTGCATAGGCCATGTTTGTCAAACAAAGTTAGTCTGCACAAAACAGACCAGACCGCACGTCTGTTTCTAAAGCGGACGAACCGACCAAAGGTCTGTTTTGCTTGCAATTTACGGATGGAAAATTTCAGAAACGGGGCAAATTGTGTAGCAATGATCCCCTATGTTGTGGTATACTTATTTGGTTAAAGCAAGGTATTGTTGCCTGCTGCATTGACGCTGAATTCCTGTTGCCGGATTTGTCTGGTGAATACATAGGAGGAGGTTATTCCATAATGAGATCCATCCTTTGCTGTTTGCTTGCCCTGATGCTGGTGTTCCCCTGCATCGCTGTGGGCGAGAATGCCGATCAGGGCGATCTGATCCTTGAAGAGGTGCGCGTGGAGCTGGCTGAGCTGGTGTCCCGCCCGCTGCCCATCGACTTTTCCGGCGGCTTTGCACCTATGGCCGATGGATACGACGGGGATTTCTTCTACCAGGATCCCACCATTCAGGTGAGCATCACCTACAACGAGACCAAGGAGTATATCGAGGGCTATAAGGGTCGCAACATGGGCTACTGGGTGGCCGATATCAAGATCGGCGACGCCTCCCAGCTGCGCACGGCTGCTGCCGAGTCCTTCAGCACCGAGACCACGCTGCCTGTGAGCGACATTGCCAACCGTGTGAATGCCGTGGTGGCCATCAATGGCGACTACTTTGCCCGCCACAAGGAAGGCTTTGCCATCCGTCAGGGCACGCTGGTGCGCGACAAGCTGAAGGGCAACCGCGATGCGCTGCTCATCGACGAGGATGGCGACTTCCACGTGTACCACCTGCCTGAAAAGGGTTCCCTGTCCGATACGGTGGACGGCAAGAAGGTGACCAACGCCTTCTACTTTGGCCCCATCCTGGTGGAAAATGGCGAGGTGCCGAAGAAGCTGCCCAACTTCACCTTCCTGAAGCCCGACAAGTATTATGCCCGCCTTGCCCTGTGCCAGGTGGATCGCCTGCACTACAAGATCATCCTGACCACCATGGAGCAGGACTATACCCTGGGCATCCGCCTGAAGGACTTTGCCAAGCTGTGCCAGGCCGAGGGCGCGAAGATCGCCTACAACCTGGACGGCGGCCTGTCCACCACGCTGTTCTTCAACAACAAGCGGATCAACGAGCAGAAGAAGGTCAACTTCCGCAGCATTCCTGACATTGTTTATTTTGCTTCCGCCTGGAACGGGGAGGAATAAGGCATGAGCATCTATTCTGTTGCGATGCTGGCGGGATCGATTGCGATCTTTGCCCTGTACGGCTGGCGCTGTGCCGCTGCCCAGAGGATCCCTGCCCTTCGCCAAAAGGCATGGCTTACGGCGCTGCTGGCCATGGTGTTTTCCGCGGTCTTTGGTGTTGTGCTGGCCAGAGTGTCCTATGCGCTGCTGATGCAGGAGCTGGACTTTGAGTACGATGGACTTGCTGCTCTGGAGCAGCTTTTGTGGCTGGATATTGACACGATGTGCTTCTTTGGCGGCGCTGTGGGCGTATGCCTGGGCGTGCTGCTGGCTAACCGTATCACCCGAAAGGGCAACGTGGTGCTGGGCATGGATGCCTTTGCACCCTTTGCTGCGCTGCTGGTGGCGCTGTTCCGCCTGGGCGAGGGTGCCTTTGGTTCCTATGGTACCGGCACCAGCCTGCCGGAGGGCAGCCCCCTGGCCTTCTTCCCCTTTGCGCTGGAGATCAAGGTGGATGGCGGCTACAGCTATTGGGGCTGGGCGATCTTCGCCCTGTCGGCAGCTTTTGCGCTGGTGTGGGCGTCCGTGGCCTTCTTCGGCCTGCGGAGCCGTGGCCGCGCCGGCTTGAGCTTCACGCTGACCATGTTCTTCCTGGCCTTGCCCCAGGTGCTGTGCGAAAGTATGCGCAAGCGCGGTATGCTGTGGCTGTTTGTCCATGTGGAGCAGCTGCTGTACGCCATTGTGCTGGTGGGTGTACTGGTGTACTGGATCATCAGCACCAAGGGCAAGTATTCTCTGCTGAGCCGCTGGGCGCCGCTGGCCATCACGCTGGTGTGCATTGGCCTGCTGGTTGCCACCGAGTTTGCCATTGACGGCAAGCTCTTCGACCTGTCCCACACCGTGTGCTACACCTTTATGACCGCCGTGCTGCTGGTGGTGGGCGCTTGCGGTTTGGTGGCTGCGAAACGGTGGAATGCTGAAAAGTGATCTGTTACGACATTTGATGGGAGAGACATCCTGATTCATGAAATGCAAGCGTTATTTGTTGCTGGTTGTGATGCTGCTTTTGCTGCTGGTTTCCATGGCCTGCGCGGAGGAAGCGGCGGACATTTCTGCGGAATGCTCCTTCAAGAGCGATTCCTATGCCCGTAAGTTTACCAACCTGACCAACAAGAAGTACGACACCTATTGGCAGAGCGGCGAAAGAAAGAATCCGTATCTGGTCATCAAGTCCGATGAACCCATGCACAGCCTGTATATCTGCTTCCGCGAGATGCCGACCAGCTATCAGCTTCAGCGCATGGAGGGCAAGGAGTGGGTCACCTTTGCTGAGGGCGACACCCGCTTCCATCATGCGTTTTTTGAGCTGGATGGGGAAACGGAAATCCGCATCTATTCCACGCAGAAGTCCAAGCATCGGCTTGTTTTGAACGAGCTGTTCATCTTTGGCGAAGGCGAGGTGCCGGACTGGGTGCAGCGCTGGGAGGACACCGAGGATAAAGCGGACATCCTTCTGCTGGTGGCGCATCCCGATGATGATTTGATCTTCTTTGCTGGTACGATTCCTACCTACGCGGTGGAGCGAGACAAGCGCATGGTGATCGCCTACCTGACCTATTGCGACAAGACCCGCCGCAGCGAGGCGCTGAACGGGTTGTGGAGCCTGGGGGTGAGGAATTACCCGGTGTTTGGTTCCTTCCCGGATAAGTATGCCCGATCCCTGAAGGAAGCCTACAAGGAGGCGGCTGGCAACAGCTACAGCACCGGCAAGAAAAAGGTGCATCAATGGGTGACAGAGCTGTTCCGCAAGTATCAGCCCGAGGTGGTGCTGACCCAGGACATCAAGGGCGAATACGGCCACGGGCAGCATCGCATGGTGGCGGACGCCAGCATCCTGTGCTACGATTATGCAGTCGATCCGGAGAGCTTCCCGGATTCGGCAGAAGCATACGGCACCTGGGAAGTGAAGAAGCTCTATATCCACCGCTATGGCGATGAGGATGTGCGCCTGCACTTTGCCTGGGATGAACCGCTGGAAAGCCAGGGTGGCCTGACGGGTATGGAGGCGGCTGCAGCGGCCTTTAAGAATCATCATCTGTCCCAAACGGAGCTGACCTTCGGCATTGGCGACCGCCGGGTGCCGCTGTCGGTGGAAGAAGTCGGCGGGTACTACGAGAATACGGAGTTCGGCCTGTATGCTTCCAGGGTCGGTGCAGACGTGGAGAAGAACGACTTCCTGGAGAACATTGACTAAGCTGCGAAAAGCGAGGTGCGCCATGTGAAGAAGATCGTTGTAGGCGTGTTGCTGCTGGTGATGCTGTTGGTAGCCGGTACGGCGCTGGGCGAGGATGAGGTTATTCACATCAGCGATGCACAGGGTCTGCTGGCCATGGCAGAGGATCCAAACGGTAGCTATGTGCTGGACAATGATATCGACCTGGCAGGCATCGACTGGCAGCCCATCCGCTTTTCTGGCACGCTGGAGGGCAATGGGCATTCCATCAGCAATCTGCGGGTGACGGCCTTTGATCCTGAAACAGCCCGGACGATGGACGGCAACGGCTACAAGTATCACACGAACCTGATGGGGTTCTTCTCTCTGACGGAGAATGCGACCGTCCGCAATGTCAGCTTTGTGAATGCAGAGCTGAAGGGCGAGAGCGAGGATCACGCCTTTGCAGGCATTGTGGCGGCGGTGTCCACTCATTCCACGTTTGAGAACATCAGCGTTTCCGGCTCGGCATACCTGGCCAGCAGCGGGAAAATGGTGGGCGTCAGCGGCATGGTGGGCTACGGCACCGGTTCTATCATCGACAGCGATGCGGATGTGACGTTGATCTTTGTGGACACCAACCCCAAGAAGCGCTGCGAGCAGTATCTTGGCGGTGCTGTGGCCAACGGCTTTATGAACTGCATCAATGTAAATGTGCAGATCGATGGCTATGCCTCGGTGACCGGCTTTGCGCATTGCGGCGGGCTGATCGGTATGCACCGCCAGCACGAGAAGCGCACCAACAGCAATGCTATTACCCACATTGACGATTGCACGGTTTCCGGCATGATCACCTTTTTTGAAAAGAACTCCGAAAGACGTGCGTACTGCAAGGGCATTGTGGGCGAGCGGCTGAACAAATACGTGAAAATGAGCAACAACGACGACAGCGCCTTTGTGCGTAACGAAATCAAGAAATACGATCGCGTTCTGCTCCCGGAGGGCTGGGAGTGAATATAACCGGCGAGGGTCTCTTCGCCGGATTCATTTTGGCAGATGATAACGGAGGCTGAAAATATGCAGCGTTTATTCAACGATGGCTGGAGCTTTGTCAAGCTGCCCAACGGTAGCACCTATGCACAGGCGCAGCAGGCGGCGTGGCAGGAGGTCTCGCTGCCCCACGATTTTCTGATCAGCAATCATCAGGATCTGTATGAGAATGCGGATGGCTGGTACCGGCGGACGCTGAAGGTGGCAGCTGACGAGCTGGACAAGGTGTGGCTGCTGCGGTTTGATGGCGTGTACATGGACTGCGATGTGCTGGTGAATGGCCAGGTGGTTTGCACCCATCGCTATGGCTACACGGCCTTTGATGCGGAGCTGACGGGGCATTTGCATGAAGGCGATAACGAAGTGGCGGTGCATATCCGCCACCAGAGTCCCAACAGCCGCTGGTACTCCGGCGCGGGCATTTACCGTGATGTGACGCTGCACGCGCTGGAAAAGCAGCATATGCCGCTGGATGGCGTGTACGTCTCCACCACCTGTGAAGGTGAATGCTGGACGATGCGTGTGCAGACGGAGGTCCTGGGCGAGGGTGAGGCACAGCCCGTGCATCACCTGTATACGCCGGATGGTGCGCTGGTGGCAGAAGCCAGCGGTCGTGATGTGGAAATGAAGGTGGAGGCACCTCTTTTGTGGAGCTGCAAAGCGCCCAATTGCTATCAGCTGGAGACCTGGCTGGGGGAGCAGACCATCCGGCAGAACGTGGGCTTCAAGTCCCTGCGGTATGATGCTAACGAGGGTCTATTCCTCAACGGGGAGCATATTAAGCTGCACGGCGTGTGCCTGCACCACGACCTGGGCGCGCTGGGGTCTGCTTTCCATGTGAAGGCGGCGCGGCGTCAGCTGAAGGCCATGCTGGCCATGGGCGTGAACTCGCTGCGCACCTCCCACAATCCTCCGGCGCGGCAGATGATGGACCTGTGCGACGAATTGGGTATTCTGGTGGTGGATGAGGCCTTCGATATGTGGGAACGCCCCAAGACCACCTATGACTATGCACGGTTTTTCAAGGACAATGTGGAAAGTGACGTGGCCAGCTGGGTGCGCCGGGACAGGAACCATCCCAGCCTGCTGATGTGGTCCATTGGCAACGAGATTCTGGACACCCACGTGGATGAGCATGGCCAGGAGATCACCGCCATGCTGCACAGGCTGGTGCGGCGGCATGATCCCCTGCACAACGCCAAGGTGACCATCGGCTCCAACTTTATGCCCTGGGAGGGTGCGCAGAAATGCGCCGAGCTGGTGGAGGCGGTGGGCTACAACTATGGCGAGAAGTATTATGCGCCCCACCACAAGGTTCACCCGAACTGGCTGATCTACGGCAGCGAGACCGCTTCGGCGCTGTCCAGCCGCGGCATCTATCGTTTCCCGGCCAGCGCCAGCATCCTGTCAGATGAGGATCAGCAATGCTCGTCCCTGGGCAACAGCACCACCAGCTGGGGTACCAAGGATATGCGCAGGTGCGCGGTGGAGGATCTGAACACGCCCTACTCCCTGGGTCAGTACCTGTGGACGGGCATTGACTACATTGGTGAACCCACGCCCTACCACACCCGCAACAGCTATTTCGGCATGATGGACACGGCGGTGTTCCCCAAGGAATACTGGTACCTGTATCGCGCCCTGTGGACGGATGAACCCATGGCTCACATTGGGGTGCATTGGGACTGGAACCCGGGGCAGCTGATCGACGTGGCGGTGATGACCACCGGTGCGGAGTGCGAGCTGCTGCTGAATGGAGAACCATTGGGGCGCAAGGCTGTGGATCGCCGCAGCGTGGAGCATTGCCTGCCCATGTGGCAGGTACCCTTCCAGCCCGGCGAGCTGTGCGCCCGCGCCTATGATGCCCAGGGCAAGCTGATCGCTGAGGACAAGCGCTATACCTCCGGGGACAGCGCCCGCATCGTGCTGGAGGCGGAGGATGATCACCTGCTGGCAGACGGCGAGGACATGACCTTTGTGACCATCTCCATGGTGGACAAGGACGGGCATCCGGTGGAAAATGCGGTGGATCGCGTCCATGTGAAAGTGACTGGCGGTGTGCTGCTGGGCCTGGATAATGGCGACAGTACTGACCTGCAGGAGGGCTACAAAACCAACACCCGGCGCCTGTTCAGCGGCAAGCTGCTGGCCATGGTGGGCGCTCCTGACCAGTCCTGTGTGGTTCGTGTGGCGGTTTCTTCTCCGGAGAAGGAACCGACTGTGCTGGAGATTCCGGCGCTGCAAACCGACCGTCGGTCTGGTGCTGCAAAACACCGACCCTACGTCGATGCTGATATGCCCATGGAGCGTCCTGTGCGTAAAATCGAGCTGATCCCCATGGGCAGCAAGGAGCTGAACCTGGAGTGCCGCAGCGTGACCTTTGCGGTGAAGACCTTGCCGGATGATGCGGACAAGCAGCCCATCAGCTATCGCGTGACCACGGACAAGGGCATCGAGTCGCCCTGCGCGGTGATCGACAGCGGTGACGGGTATGTGACGGTCCAGACGATGGGCGATGGGGATATCTACCTGCGGGCGACCTGTAACAATGGCTATCCGCATCCGCGGGTGATCTCCCAGCAGGAGATCAGCATCAGCGGGCTGGGCAAGCCCAATCTCGACCCCTATGGCTTTGTCAGCGCAGGTTTGTACACGCTGTCCGATGGCGAGATCACCCCTGGCAACGAGCAGGGCGTGGCCTTCTGTCGGGATGGCTACAGCATGGTGGGCTTCCAGCAGGTGGACTTTGGCGACATTGGCTCGGATGAGATCACCCTGCCCATCTTTGCCTTGGACAGCAACCGCTACGAGCTGACGCTGTGGCTGGGGGATCCCCGCCAGGACGGCGAAAAGCTGGCGGTGCTGCCCTATCAGAAGCCCAGCCGGTGGAATGTGTATCAGCCGGAGACCTACAAGCTGCCCCGACGCCTGACGGGCGTGCAGACGCTGTGCTTCTCCATGGAGCTGAAGGTGCATTTGAAGGGCTTCTCCTTCACCAGGCAGAGCCGCGCATGGCTGCCCCTGACCAGCCTGGAGGCTGATACCGTGTATGGCGACAGCTTCCTGCGCACGGAAGCGGGCGTGATGGGCATCGGCAACAATGTGTCGCTGCTGTATGGGCAGATGGACTTTGGTGAGGCCGACCACGCCATGCTGATGCTGGATGGCGCCACACCGCTTGCTGCCAACCCGGTGACGGTGCGCTTTGAGCGGGAGGACGGCGAAACGCTGACCACGCTGGCCCAGTTCAAGGGTACCGGACGCAGCCAGCAGCAGTTCGAGATGGACGTGCTGTCGGGGGTATGCACGGTAAGCTTTGTGTTCCTGCCGGGCAGTCAGTTTGATTTCTACGGCTTCCAGTTCAGCAAATAAAAAACAGCCGCCTGTCGAGCATATCGGCAGGCGGCATTTGTATGTGTGTTAGCGGTAGATGGTACGGCCGTGGGCGTCCTCCACGCCGGAATAGCGGCGGAAGAAGGTGTTCACAATGTCGCACCACTCCTTGGCATTCTTCAGCTGGCGCTCCATGCGCTCCAGCACTTCCTCCTTGTCGGGAGAGGGCAGGGGCAGCGCCTTGAGGGTCTCGGCCATGGCGCGGGTCTCTTCCAGACCCTCGAAGTGGTCGTCGTAGATGCGCTGGATCATGGTGCGGCCATCGGACATGACGTAATCATAGCGCAGGCGGTGGAAGAAGAGCTTCAGCAGGTCGGGGCAGGTTTCGGGGGTGCCGTAGAGCTTCTGGAACTCTTCGGGATACTGCAGAAGATAGCCGGTGCCGCTGGCGGTACGGTCAATACCCACGGCATCGCGGGCAGCCTTGTGGTAGGTACCCCAGGCCTGATACTCATAGCCGCTGGGGCTGGGGCCGTAGTGGTGGTTGGGGCTGATCATCCAGCACAGGCCCAGGGGCGCGGTGTATTTCTCGTAGGTGCGGCGGCTGCCCATCAGCAGGCTCACCAGCGCATCCTCGCTGAACTGATCCATGCGGTAGGTCAGGCGAGTCCACAGACGGATGATCTTCTCCGGCTGAATGTCCGGATTCCAGGCAAACAGGCCATAGCCAAAGAGGTTCACCGCAGCGAAGGGATGGCCGGTGTAGTTCTCGTCGCGACCCAGGTTGGTCACGGCGGCAATGGACATCACCTTATCGGCGGGCATATCGTCATAGACTTCGCGCCACATGGGAGGCATGGCGAAGATGTCTACCTGCTGGCCGGTGTATTCCTGGGCCAGCTGGAATTCGATGGCCAGGTTGGTCTTGGGCATGGCATACAGCAGGGGGGACACAGGCTCGCGCACCTGGAAATCGAAGGGGCCGTTCTTGATCTGCAGGATCACGTTATCCTCAAACTGGCCATCCAGGTAGGCGTAGTGGTCGTAGGCAGCCTTGGGACGGTCGGTGGTGGTGTCGCGCCAGTCCTGCTGGCAGTTGTACACAAAGCAGCGCCACACCAGCTTGCCGCCAAAGGGCTTCAGGGCGCGGGCGAGCATATTGGCACCCTCGGCATGGTTGCGGCCGTAGGTGAAGGGGCCGGGGCGACCTTCGCTGTCGGCCTTGACCAGGAAGCCTGCCAGGTCGGGGATGGCCTGATAGACGATCTCGGTCTGGCGCGCCCACCAGCCCTGCACATACTTGTCCAGGGGATCGGCGGTGGGGATGCCGTGACGCATGGGGGCGGAGTAGTCGATGGAGACCATCAGCTTCACGCCGAAGGGGCGGAAGATGGCGGCCAGCTTGGCCAGCTCCGGCAGCCAGCTTTCGATGAGCTGGTCGGCAGGATAGCGCACGTTCACGTTGTTGATGCACATCACGTTGAGGCCAACGGAGGCCAGCATACGACCCAGCTGGCGCATACGCTGGGGATCGTAATCGAACTTGTTGTTCTCAAAAAACAGGCTGCGACCGGCATAGCCGCGCTCGATATCGCCGCTGGCGTTGTCCCAGCAGTTCAGCATACGCATACCGTAACGGGGCTGTTGGTCACCCTCGGGCAGGGGATGGCCGGTAGCCAGGTTCATCAGCAGATTATAGGTACCATACAGCACGCCCACCTTGCCGCCGATGATGGAGAACAGATCGCCGTACTGCTGGATGGAGTAGCCTTCCTCCATGGCATCGACGATGGTTAGCTCGGCCGTCTTGCCGGGAGCCAGCTTGGGCAGCGCCTGATCCAGCTCGAACCGGGCGATTTGCTCGGGAGCGACCAGGGAAGCGGGGATATCTTCAGACAAAAAAGGAAGCCATGTAAGACGTTTGTTCATAGTCGCAGGTGATCCTTTCTGTATAGGCTTTGAATCATGGGAATTATATCATTTTTTTTGAGACGAAACAAGCGCATTTCGTGCATTTAGGAGGGGATGGAAGGCACATTGTCGAAGTATGGAACAGACCAAAGGAGGCGATTTTTGATGGCCTTTGAACACAGGGAGGTACTGCCAGGCGTCTTCCACATCCGGGATGGTATGGGTGTGTGCATGACGCTGCTGGTGGGTGAAAAGCAGGCGCTTCTGTTCGATACCGGCTATGGTGTGGAGGACGTTCATGCCTTTGTCCGCACCTTGACGGACAAGCCCCTGACGGTGATCCTGTCCCATGGACATCACGACCACGCCATCGGCGCACGCTGGTTCGACAAAACCTATATGTTTGCCGAGGATATCCCCGATTTCCTCACCTATACAGGGGAGAAGCAGCGGAGCATCGTGAAGGAGCAGGCCGAGGGCAAGGGCCTGCAGGTTGTGCAGGATTATCTCACTTTTGCCCCTTCCGTGCCGGAAAACTTGCAGGAGGGTGCCATCGACCTGGGTGGCATGACGGCGCAGGTGATCCATTGTCCCGGCCACACGCCCGGCTCGGCGGTGATCTATGTGGCGGAGCGGCAGCTGCTGCTTTCAGCAGACGATTGGAACCCCTGCACGTGGCTGTTCTTTCCGGCGGCGCTGGGGGCGCAGGAGCATCGCGCCAATGTGCGCAGGTTGATGCAGCTGCCTCACACCCATGTGCTTTGCTCCCATCAACCCATGCTGTTTGAGCGCAGCATGATGGATGATTTTCTGAACGGACTGACGGACGATGTGCTGCGCTCAGCCAAGCCGGTGGACATTACCCCTTACGAAGCCATTGATACACACCAGGCAGAATTGCCCCATGGTCAGATCTTTGTGTTTGACTGGGCCAAGGCTGGCCTGTGAAAGGATGAAGAACGATGAAGCATATTTCTATCAACATCAAGCATGGTGATACGGCCAAGTTCAACAACAATGCGGCCTTCTGCGTGGGTACCGGCCGCATGGGTCTGGCGCTGCAGAAGGAATATCAGGATCAGCTGGCCATGGCGCAGGCTGAGGCGGGCTTCAAGCACATCCGCGGCCACGGCCTGTTCTGCGACGACATGGCCATCTATCAGCCGTACACCGATGCTGATGGCGTGGAGCGTGTGACCTACAACTTCACCTATCTGGATCGGGTGATGGACTACTACAAGGAGCAGGGCATCAAGCCTTTCCTGGAGCTAGGCTTTATGCCGGAGAAGATGGCCAGCGGCAAGCAGACCCTTTTCTACTGGAAGGGCAACACCACGCCTCCTGCTGATGATGCTGCCTGGTGCAACCTGGTGAAGGCTACGTTGCATCACCTGGCGGAGCGCTATGGCGAGGAGGAGGTCTCCACCTGGCCCTGCGAGGTGTGGAACGAGCCGAACCTGCCGGGCTTCTGGGAGAATGCGGACAAGGAGAAGTATCTCCACCTGTACGAGGTAACCTCCCAGGCGGTGAAGGAAGCCCTGCCCAATATGCGCGTTGGTGGCCCTGCGGTGTGCGGCGGCAGCACCACGCCGGACTGGATCCGGGATTTCCTGACCTTCTGCCGGGACAAGAAGCTGCCCCTGGACTTTGTGTCCCGCCATGCCTACATGGGCGAAACGCCGGAGCGCAAGGGCAAGTATATGTATCACACCATGCGCACGGTGGAAGACCTGTACAGCGAAATGAAGGGTACCCGCGACCTGATCGACAGCTTCCCGGAATACAAGGGCATGGAGATGCACATCACGGAGTTCAACACCTCCTACAATCCCTTCTGCCCCATTCACGATACCAACCTGAATGCGGCGTATATCGCTGGCATCCTGGCTTGCTTTGGCGATGTGGCGGCCTCCTATTCCTACTGGACCTTCGGCGATGTGTTCGAGGAAGCCGGTGTGCCGGTGCGTCCCTTCCACGGCGGCTTTGGCATGATCGCCAATCAGCTGATCGCCAAGCCCACGCTGTGGACGTTTGCCTTCTTCAACAACCTGAAGGGGGAGTGCGTGTACCGCGATGAGCATATGGTGCTGATGCGCCGCAAGGATGGCTCCTATGAGGGCGTGGCCTGGAACCTGTGCCGCGAGGAACGCAGCGAGCTGGACATCGACCTGAACGTGCCTGCGGAGGGGACCGTTGGCCTCTTGACCCGCACGGTGGACGAGAAGTGCTGCAACCCGCTGAAGGCCTGGCACGACATGGGCGAGCCTGCCTCCCTGACCAATGCTCAGCTGGACTTCCTGCGCAAGGCTGGCCAGCCCCTGTGCCAGTCCACCAATGTGGATGCGGATGACGGCTGGGTGGCGGTGAAGCTGAACCTGAAGGAGAATGCGGTGGTGCATTTCGAGCTGACCTCCATCTCCGAGGAAAGCGACTACGGCTACGAATACCATTGGTATCGCAAGCACAGCTGATGCTGTTCCGCAAAGTGGCAAA
Source organism: Clostridia bacterium (assembly GCA_017936765.1). Taxonomy (GTDB): domain Bacteria; phylum Bacillota; class Clostridia; order Christensenellales; family Aristaeellaceae; genus UBA11524. The sequence continues at coordinate 347,524 of JAGBEX010000014.1, read as the reverse complement.
TCCACTTTGCGGAGGTTGCACTCCGTCACTGTGTCCGGCGCAAGCGCCGTCCACGGCCGTTCCTCCGTGTAAGGAATGTTTTCGGCTGAGCTGAAAACGCCCCGCCCCGTCGGCAAAGCCGCCGGATACGAATATAGTCGAAGGGTTTCGACCCTCCGACACCACCCGGGAGATAGAAAAGCCGCTCACCTGAATTATGGTGAGCGGTTTTTCATGTTTAGCCAAGCAGCATTCTGTCGTTGTTCAGTCCGGCGCCGCTGGCCTTTTCAAACATCATCAGCAGATCTTCCACCTTCAGCCGTGCCTTGGCCTCGCGGTCGATGTCCAGGATGATCTTGCCCTCGTGCATCATAATGGTGCGGTTGCCGTATTGCAGGGCGTCCTTCATGTTGTGGGTGATCATCAGCGCGGTGAGGTTGTTTTCGGCCACCAGCTTGCGGGTCAGTTGAAGCACCTTGGCAGCGGTCTTGGGGTCAAGGGCGGCGGTATGCTCGTCCAGCAGGAGAAGCTTGGGCTTTTGCAGGGTGGCCATCAGCAGGGTCAGCGCCTGTCGCTGGCCACCGGAGAGCAGGCCTATCCGGGCGGACATACGATCCTCCAGGCCAAGCTCCAGGGTCTTGAGCTGCTCGCGATACAGTTCGCGCTCCTTGTTGCTGATGCCCCAGCACAGGGTGCGGGGCTTGCCGCGGCGGTAGGCCAGGGCAAGGTTTTCCTCAATGGACATGGTGGCGGCGGTGCCGGTCATGGGATCCTGGAAAACACGGCCGAGGTACTTGGCACGCTTGTGTTCCGGCAGGCGGGTCACATCCACGCCATCGATGGCGATGCTGCCCTTGTCCACCAGGAAGGTGCCTGCAACAGCATTGAGCATGGTGGATTTACCTGCGCCGTTGCCGCCGATCACGGTAACAAAATCGCCGGGCTGCAGGTGCAGGTGGCAGTCGGTGAGCGCTTTCTTTTCGGTGATGGTACCGGGGTTGAAGGTCTTAGCGATGTGTTCGATCTTAAGCATCGGCTTCGCCCTCCTTCTTCATCATGCTGGAGGTGGCCAGCTTGGCCTTCCAATGGGGGATAGCCAGGAACAGCGCCACCACCAGGGCGGTGAGCATCTTCAGGTCGTTGGTGTTCAGACCCAGCCACAAAACCACCTGAATGACCATGTAGTAGATCACAGCACCCAGGGAAACAGCCAGCAGCTTGAGGCCAAAGTTGCGGAAGACCTTGCCGAACACGACCTCACCAATGATCACAGCCGCCAGGCCGATGACGATGGCGCCGCGCCCCATGCTAACATCTGCAAAGCCCTGATACTGGGTCAGCAGCGCACCGGCAAGCGCCACGATGCCGTTGGAGAGCATCAGGCCAAACACGGTGCCGCGGTTGGTGTTGATGCCCTGGGCGCGGGCCATGTTGGCGTTGGAGCCGGTGGCGCGCAGGGAGCAGCCGTATTCGGTGCCGAAGAACCAATACAGAAGCACGATGATCACGGCGGTGATCACAGCCAGCAGCAGGATGGGGTTTTCAAGGGAAAAGGCGCGCACATTGCGGGAGGAAACCAGCAGGTCAAACTTGTTGGCGCTGACAGCGGTATTCGCCTTGTTGTCCATGATGCGCAGGTTGATGGAGTACAGCGCCAGCTGCGTCAGGATGCCAGCCAGAATGGCAGGGATGCCCATGTTGGTGTGGAACAGACCGGTGACCAGACCAGCCAGCATACCCACCAGGAAAGCCACCACCAGGGCCAGCGAGGCATCGCAGCCGGAGGTGATGAGCATGGCTGCCACAGCGCCGCCGGTGGCAATGGAGCCATCCACGGTCAGGTCGGCCACGTCCAGGATGCGATAGGTGATGTAGACACCAATGGCCATGATGCCCCAGATAACACCCTGAGAAATGGCGCCGGGCATGGCGTTGAAAAGCTTGATAATATCCAAGTGAGGTTCCTCCTCGTGCATTGATGCGAAAAACGCGCCATGAAAGGAATGCATCCACTTTCATGGCGCTTGTATCACGGAAGATGGTTCAGCGTGAATTACTCGATGGCGGTATAGCCTTCGGGGATGGTCACGCCCAGCTCGGCAGCGTTGGCGGCGTTGTACATCTTGGTGAACTGGGGAGCATACTTGATCTCCATATCAGCGGGCTTGGTGCCATTGACCAGGATATCGTAAGCCATTTCAGCGGTGGCGCAGCCCAGATCATAATAGCTGATGGACAGGGTAGCCACGCCGCAGCCGGAGCAGATGCCGCTTTCGCCAGCCACCACGGGAACCTTGGCAGGCAGCACTACGTTGGCAATGGTCTCGGTATAGGCAGCGGCGGTATTGTCGGTGGGGATGTAGATCACGTCCACCTCATCGCTGGCCATCTGAGCCACGGAGGCAACGTCGTTGGAATCGGCAAAGGGGAATTCCTTCACGTCAACGTTCAGCGCGGCCAGGTACTTGGAGACCTCCTGCACCTGATAGACGGAGTTAGCCTCGGCAGAGCAGTAGAGGATGCCGACGGTCTTGGTATCGGGGAACAGCTCCAGGATCATGTTGGCCTGGCCGTCCAGGGGAGCCAGGTCGGAGGTGCCGGTAACATTGGTGGCGCCCTCCAGGAAGTTGTACACGGTCACAGAGGTGCCAACAACGGGGATATCGGCGGTGGCGCTCATGGCGGACTGCACAGCAGGGGTAGCGTTGGCCATGATCAGATCCACACCGTTGGAGGCAAAGGTGGTGGCGATGGTAGAGCAGTTGGCGGTATCGCCGGAAGCATTCTGCACATCAAACTTGACTTTGTCGCCCAGCTTGGCGGTCAGGGTATCCTGGAAGCCCTTGGTGGCCTGGTCCAAAGCATCGTGCTGCACAAACTGCAGGATGCCGACGTTGTAGGTCTTTTCCTTGGTGCCGGGGTTGAGCAGTACAACAGCAACGGCGGCAATGACGATCAGGCATACGAATACGGCAAGGACTACGAGCTTCTTCTTGGTTTTCATGGTGGGGTTCCTCCTTCAAATACTACTTGCAGGGAAGCATCCCTGCGGCTACAAGCAAGAGTGTACTCCTGCAAAAACAGAGTGTCAATGAATTAACAAATTAAGCACAAAATAAGTACAAAAAAACCTCCCCGTGGTGGGGAGGCTGTAGATGTATCAGGTGTTGAACAGCAGCTCGGCATAGGTGGGGAAGGGCCAGTATTCCTTGCCAACGATGGTCTCCAGCTCGTCGGCAGAGGTGCGCACAGCGTTCATGGCGGGGATCACCACATTCTGCTGATAGGTGGCAGCGGTGAGGGCATCGGCATTGTGATTGGCATTGACGATGGCGGCCTGCAGAGCATCGATGCTGTCGGAGAGGCGGGCGCACTCGTTGGTGAGCTGGGTGAGCAGCTTTTCCTCCGGGGCGGCGGTCAGCACGGGGGAGACATCCTTGATGGCCTTGGCCTGGCGGGCCACATCGCCGGTGAACTTCATCACGGCGGGGAGGATCTCACGCTTGGCCATCATCAGGGCGGTTTCGGCCTCGATGTTGATGATCTTGGTGTACTCCTCCAGCTTGATCTCAAAGCGGGAGCGGACTTCTGTTTCGGAGAAGACCCTGTGATCGGCAAAGAGCTTGATGTTCTTGGGGTCGATCATCCGGGGCAGGGCATCGATGGTGGTGCGCAGGTTGCACAGGCCGCGCTTTTCGGCTTCCTCCACCCAGGACTGGGCGTAGCCGTTGCCGTCGAAGAGGATGCGCTTGTGGTTGCGGATCTCACGAACGATGAGGTCGTGGAGGCTGGCGCGGAAGTCCTCGGCACCCTCCAGCTCGTCGGCAAACTGCTTGAGGGACTCGGCCACGGCGGTGTTCAGCACCACATTGGCATCGGAGATGGAGGCGCTGGAACCCAGGGAACGGAACTCGAACTTGTTGCCGGTGAAGGCAAAGGGAGAGGTACGGTTCCGGTCGGTGTTATCCTTGGGGAACTTGGGCAGCACGTGAACGCCGATGGTCAGATCGCTGTGTTCGCGGCTGTGATAGGGTGCGCCGGACTCGAAAGCGTCCAGGATCTCGTTCAGCTCATCGCCCAGAAACATGGAGACAATGGCGGGAGGCGCTTCGTTGGCACCGAGACGGTGATCATTGCCTGCGCTGGCCACGGAGACACGCAGCAGATCCTGATAATCGTCCACGGCCTTAATCACGCTGACCAGGAAGAGCATGAACTGGGCGCTCTCAAAGGGGCTGTCGCCGGGTTCCAGCAGGTTATAGCCGGTGTTGGTGGTCATGGACCAGTTGTTATGCTTGCCGGAGCCATTCACGCCCTGGAAGGGTTTCTCGTGCAGGAGGCACACCAGGCCGTGCTTCTTGGCCACCTTCTTCATCATTTCCATGGTGAGCTGGTTGTGGTCGCAGGCAATGCTGGCCACGGAGAAGATGGGCGCCATTTCGTGCTGGGCAGGCGCGGCCTCGTTATGCTCGGTCTTGGCCAGCACGCCCAGCTTCCACAGCTCTTCATCCAGCTCGGTCATGAAGGCCTTGATGCGGGGCTTCACGGAGCCGAAGTAGTGGTCGTCCATTTCCTGCCCCTTGGGCGGCTTGGCACCAAAGAGGGTGCGACCGGTGAAGATCAGATCCATGCGCTGATCGTAGAGCTTCTGATCGACGAGGAAGTATTCCTGCTCGGGGCCAACGGTAGGCACCACGCGGGTGGCGTCGCGGCCGAAGAGCTTCAGCACGCGAACGGCCTGCTTGCTCAGGGCTTCCATGGAGCGCAGCAGAGGCGTTTTGGTATCCAGCGCTTCGCCGCCATAGGAGCAGAAGGCGGTGGGGATGCACAGCACATTGTTCTTGATAAAGGCATAGGAGGTAGGATCCCAGGCGGTGTAGCCGCGGGCCTCGAAGGTGGAGCGCAGACCGCCGGAGGGGAAGGAGGAGGCGTCGCTTTCGCCGCGAACAAGCTCCTTGCCGGAGAAGGTGAGGATCATCTGGCCGCCATCCTTGGGGCTAATGAAGCTGTCGTGCTTCTCAGCGGTGATGCCGGTCATGGGCTGGAACCAATGGGTGTAGTGGGTCACGCCCTTTTCCACGGCCCACTCCTTCATGGCATGAGCAACCACGGCAGCCAGGTCGGGGTCCAGGCGGCGGCCGTCGTCGATGGTCTTCTTCAGAGCCTTGTAGGTCTCCTTGGGCAGGCGCTCCTGCATCACAGCATCGTTAAACACATTGCTGCCAAATAGATCGTGCATCTTCGCCATGGGGGGAACCTCCTCTGTAAACGCAAAAGGCGCCGCGAGAGCCACTCTCACAGCACCCTGCTGATGGGGAGAGTATAGACCGCAAAGCCAGATTTGTCAAGCGTTTTCTGGCATAAATTGTGCCGCATGGAGCAACACGGAAAAAAACATACCACATTGCACAGCCTGTGGCATGGGGCTGGATATTTTCTGCTGGTCAGGCAGGGAAAAACGTGTTATAATGATGTCGTGCGGTAAAGTGCGAGAGTGAAACCTTTCGCACGAAAGGAGTGGCGTTATGTTTGATTCCAAAGTGAAAAACGAACAGGCAGATCTGCTGATGGAGGCTGTGCTGCGACTGAATACGGTTGAAGAAGCATACCGTTTTTTTGAGGATATCTGTACTATCCCCGAATTGCGCAGCATTGCCCAGCGACTGGAGGTGGCGGGCCTTTTGCGCAACCGGGTGACCTATCAGGAGATCGCCCGGCGCACGGGGGCGTCCTCTGCCACCATCAGCCGGGTGAACCGGGCGCTGCTCTATGGCGCAGAGGGGTATAACCATGTGCTGGATGCCCTGGCCGAAGACGGCATCGAGATCAAGTAAGCTCTTATTTGTAGAAAGTTTGAGGTATGATGATGGACTTGAGTATGCTCAACCCGCAGCAGCGGCTGGCTGCTGAAACGCTGGAAGGCCCTGTGCTGATTCTGGCAGGTGCGGGCAGCGGAAAGACCCGCGCGCTGACCTGCCGCGTGGCGAATCTGATGGATCATGGTGTGCCTGCATGGTCGATCCTGGCGCTGACCTTTACCAACAAGGCCGCTAAGGAAATGAAAGAGCGCATTGTGCAGCTGGTGGGCGATCAGGCGGAGGATGCCTGGATCTCCACCTTCCACTCCACCTGCGCGAAGATCCTGCGCAGGGATATCGAAAAGCTGGGCTATGCCCGATCCTTTGCTATTTATGACGATGATGATCAGGGCGCGGTGATCAAGGAGATCCTGAAGCGGTTCAATATCGACGAAAAGTTCCTGCCGCCCCGGGAGATCAAGGCCAAGATCTCCGATGCGAAGAACAAGTTGATGTCTCCCGACGAGTGGTTTGCCAAGTCCGAGCGGGACTACCGCAGCCAGATGCTGCATGACGTTTTTGTGGAATATGAATCCCGCTTGAAGGCGCTCAACGCCCTGGACTTTGACGACCTGCTGGTGAAGACCCTGACCCTGTTGGCGGAGCATCCGCCGGTGCTGGACTATTATCGCAACAAGTTCCGCTATGTACTGGTGGACGAATATCAGGACACCAACTATGCCCAGTATATGCTGGTGAAGCTGCTCACCGACCGTAGCCGCAACCTTTGCGTGGTGGGCGACGACGACCAGTCCATCTATGGCTGGCGCGGCGCGGATATCCGCAATATCCTTGATTTTGAAAAGGATTACCCCGACGCTGTGGTGATCAAGCTGGAACAGAACTACCGTTCCACGGCCAACATCCTGGATGCGGCCAATCAGGTGATCGCTCACAACGCAGGCCGCAAGGAAAAGGCCTTGTGGACGGAAGCGGGCGAGGGCGAGAGCATCAAGCTCTTCTGCGCCGGAGACGAACGTGAGGAAGCTGCCTGGGTGGCCGACCGCATCCGTCAGCTGAACAAGCATGGCGAAGCCTATGGCCACATGGCGGTGCTGTACCGCACCAATGCCCAGAGCCGCGTCATCGAAGAAATGCTGATGCGCTCCGGCATTCCCTATAAGGTGTTCGGCGGCCAGAAATTCTACGACCGCAAGGAAGTTCGCGACGTGATCGCCTATCTGCGGGTCATTGTCAACCCCACGGACGATGTGTCCCTGCGGAGGATCATCAATGTCCCCAAGCGCTCCATTGGTGAAACCACCGTGCAGGAGCTGGCCAACCACGCCCGCGAGAACGAGATGCCGCTTTACAGCGCGCTGACGGACATGCCGGAAAGCCTGTCGGCACGGCCGCGCAAGTGCGTGGGGGATTTCTTCATGCTCATGACCATGCTGGTGGCCATGAAGGAGAGCCTGCCCCTGAGCGATTTTGTGAAGCTTTTGATCGAAAAGACCGGGCTGATGGAGCAGTATCAGAAGGAAGATACCGACGAGAGCCGCGCCAGGGTGGAGAACATTCAGGAATTCATGGGCGCTGTGGAGGAATTTGCCCGTGCTGAACCTGATGCCACCCTGGAGGACTACCTGGAAAACGTGGCGCTGGTCACGGACATGGACAGGGAAGAAAACGAGCGTGGTTATATCACCCTCATGACGCTGCACTCTGCCAAGGGTCTGGAATTCCCCACGGTGTTCATGGTGGGTCTGGAGGAGGGCATCTTCCCCTCTGCCCGCAGTCTGATGGACGAGAACCGCGTGGAGGAGGAGCGCCGATTGTGCTATGTGGGCATCACCCGCGCCCAGCGGAGGTTGTTTATCTCCCGCGCCAATCAGCGTATGCTGTATAACCAGGTGAACCACAACCCGCCCAGCCGCTTCCTGGATGAGATCCCCACCCGCCTGCTGGAGGACGAATGGGCGCAGCGCAAGGAAAACGCCTTCCGCAATGCCCCCCAGCCCCAGGCGCGAGGCGGTTATGTGTCCAACTACGGGCTGCGCTCCACGCCTGCCATGGCTGACCTTGGCAAGCCCAAGCTGACCCTGGGCGGCAACGCGCTGGGCATTCCCGGCGTGCAGAAGGGCTTTGCGCCCTCCAAGGCGCGGCAGTTTGCCGGCAGCGCCATGCAGAGCCTGTTCCAGCGCGGCGACCGTGTGATGCACCGCAAGTTTGGCGAAGGCCGGGTGGTGGCGCTTGTGGGCAACGGCGCGGACGCCCGCATCCAGATCGAGTTTACCGCCTATGGCGTGAAGGAATTTGCGCTTTCTATTGCCCCCATTGTGAAGCTGGAGGATGAAGCATGATCGACTATGTGGCACAAATGCGCCCGCTGATCGACCGCCTGAACGAGACCGCCCACGCGTATTACGTGTTGGGCGAGTCTGTTATTTCCGATATGCAGTGGGATCAGATGTACGACCAGCTGCTGGCGCTGGAAAAGGAGAGCGGCGTGATTCTGCCGGATTCGCCCACCCAGCGCGTGGGCGGCGAGCCGCTGAAGGGCTTTGCGGAGCATACCCACATCACCCGGCTGTGGAGCATGGACAAGGTGCAGTCCATCGAGGCGCTGGAGGAGTGGATCCGCCGCACGGAGAAGCTCACCGGCATGACGGAGCTGCAATACTATGTGGAATACAAGTTCGACGGCCTGACCCTGAACCTGACCTATCAGGACGGTCAGCTGGTGCAGGCAGCCACCCGCGGCAACGGCGTGACCGGCGAGGCTATTCTGCCCCAGGCCAAGACCGTCCGTGCTGTGCCGCTGACCATTCCGTATCAGGGAACGCTGGAGGTGCAGGGCGAGTGCATCATGCGCCTGAGCACATTGGAAAAGTATAACCAAACCGCCAAGGAGCCGCTGAAGAATGCTCGCAATGCCGCCGCTGGTGCGCTGCGGAATCTGGATCCTGCGGTGACGGCTTCCCGGCGGCTGGATGCGTTCTTCTACCAGATCGGCACCATTGAGGATGCGCCCTATCACTCCCAGCCGGAGATGCTGGATTTCCTGCGGGAAAACGGCTTCCCGGTGAGCGATTACCTGGGCAAGCCCCATAACCATGATGAGCTGATCGCCTGCATCCGGGAGATCGAGAAGGTGCGCAGCTCCCTGGATTTCCTCATCGATGGCGTGGTGATCAAGGTGGGGGACTTCTCCCTGCGGGAGCAGATGGGTTTTACCGAGAAATTCCCCCGCTGGGCGGTGGCCTACAAGTTCGAGGCCGAGGAAAGCGTCACCACCCTGCAGGAAGTGACCTGGGAGCTGGGACGCACCGGCAAGCTGACCCCCCTGGCACACCTGGAGCCGGTGGACTTCTATGGCGTCACCGTGCGCAAGGCTACCCTGAACAACTGGGGCGACATCCAGCGCAAGCGGGTGGCCATCGGCGCGCCGGTGTGGATCCGCCGCTCCAATGACGTGATCCCGGAGATCATGGGGCGCGTTGGCGCGCCGGGCGAGGGCGAAGCGGATATTGAGAAGCCCACCCATTGTCCTGCTTGTGGCAGCGAGCTGGTGGAGCGCGGCGCGCACCTGTTCTGCATGAATCGGCAGAGCTGCAAGCCCCAGTCCGTGGCGCGGATCAGCCACTTTGCCAGCCGCGATGCCATGGACATCGAGGGCTTTTCAGAAAAGACCGCCATTCAGCTTTACGATCAGATGGACGTGCGCGACCCTGCTGATCTCTATCGCCTGACCATGGAGGACGTGCTGGCGCTGGATGGCTTTAAGCAGAAAAAAGCCGCCAACCTGATGGTGGCGCTGGAAAAGAGCAAGGATTGCACCCTGGATGCCTTCCTCTTTGCGGTGGGCATCCCCAATGTGGGACGCAAAACTGCCCGGGACCTGGCCAATGCCTTTGGCACCCTGGACAAGGTGGCTGCTGCCACCCAGGAAGAGCTGGTGGCGCTGCCGGATATCGGTGATATCGTGGCCCAGAGCGTGGTGGAGTTCTTCTCCTTTGAGGAGAATCGCCAGATGATCCAGCGCCTGCTGGATGCTGGCGTGAAGCCACAGGAGGCCGCTGGTAAGGCGGAAGGCGTGTTCACGGGCATGAGCATTGTGGTGACCGGCACGCTGCCCACCCTCAGCCGCAAGGACGCGGAGGAGCTGATCCGCCAAAATGGCGGCACGGCTGCATCTTCCGTCAGCAAAAAGACCGCCTTCGTCGTGGCTGGCGAGGCGGCAGGAAGCAAGCTGACCAAGGCGCAGAGCCTTGGCATTGAAGTGATCGACGAGGCCGAACTCAAGCGCCGCTGCGGCGCTTAACGGCGGCGGCTCCGTGTGGCATGGGCAAAAGCAGCCTGGGCGGGTGTGATGCCCGGCGCAGCGGTGGTCGTCTCAGACGGGATGTTCTGGCGAGCATTCTCGAGGGCTTCCAGCAGCGCGGGAACCTGACCGGGGCGGTAGTTGGGCAGCAGGAACGTGACGAACTTGATGGAGAACACATCGCACACCACGTATTGCAGGTTGATGTCGTCAAAGATCACGATGTACTGCGCGGCCACGTCGTAGAGGTAGCCTTCCTTCTGCTGAAGGGTATCCGTCCCCATGAAAAACTCCACGATCACGTATTTGCCGATGTTGTCCTGCAGCACCTGTTGCATGGAGCCTGCAAAGCTGTCGGTGTTGAAATCCTGGCTGGCGGGGACGCGGAAATCCTGGCTTTGATTGGTTTCGCTCATGATCGATGCCTCCTTATGATGGTCTACGCCAGCCTATGCGGACATGGAGCAGGAAATGAATCCGCCTGATAATCTATCTGAAAGAAGCGACGCTTGGATGAATGATCTCTTCGTGAAAAGAACCTGGATTGATATCGATCTGGATAAGCTGGTGGCTAACTACCGCACAGCGCTCGACCTGGCGCCCACGGCGCTGGTGACCTGTGTGATCAAGTCCAACGCCTATGGTCACGGTGCGGTACGGGTGGCCCAGGCCCTGCAGCAGGCAGGCTGCGAAAGCTTTGCTGTGAGCTGCATCCGGGAGGCGCTGGAGCTGCGCAGGCATGGCGTGACGGGCGAGATCCTTGTGATGGGCTTAACGGAAAAGCCCATGCTGGAGGACGCCATCGGCGCTGACATTACGCTGACGGCCGGATCGGTGCAGGATCTGCTGGACATGGAAGCGGCCGCAGCGGCGCAGCAGAAGCAAGTCAAGGTGCAGCTGAAGGTTGATACAGGCTTCCACCGCCTGGGCATTGCCTGCTGTGAGGCAATGGCTGATGCCGTGGCTGAGGCTGTCAAAACGCTGCGCTATGTGCAGCTGCAGGGGCTTTTCAGCCACCTGGGACTGGTGAACCAGCAGCGGGACGAAGAACAGCATACGAACCTGATGCAGATGCAGCAATGGCTGGCAGCGCGTGGCGTGGTGCTGGAGGATGTACACATCTGCGACAGCATTGGGCTGGTGCGATATCCCGATTGGCACCACAGCCGGGTGCGGGTGGGTGCGCTGCTCTTTGGTGTGCGGCCGTACCGCAGCGAGCATATGCCCTTTGAGGATCATGAAACGCTGGTGTTCCGCACCACCATCAGCCGCATCCACGAGGCAAAGGCTGGCGAAGTGGTGGGCTATGGCGATGACATGGTGCTGGACTACGATGCCCGCATCGCTACCCTGTGCGTGGGCTATGGCGATGGCTACCCCCGCTGCCTGTCCAACGGACATGGCAAGGTGGCCATCCATGGCAAGCTGGCGCAGGTGGTGGGCCTGGTGTGCATGGATCAGATGATGGTGGATGTGACCCACATCCCTGAAGCCCAGGTAGGCGACACCGTAGATCTGCTGGGCGGCGATATTCCCTATATGACTTACGCGGATTGGGCGCATACCAACCGCAACGAGGCAATTTCCATTCTGTCCAGGCGACCAGTGCGGGTGTATCACCAAAATGGCCGCATTGCAACGGTGCTGGACGATCTGCTGGGAGAAAGAAGGGACTTTGAATGAGCCTGACCTATTGGCAGGAGCAGCTGAAGGATATCATGCCCAGGGTGACGGAGCTGCGGCGGCATTTGCACCGGCATCCGGAACTGAGCGGCAAGGAGCAGGAGACCCAGGCGCTGATCATCCGCGAATTGTCGGCGCTGGGCATGGAGATTCGCACCTTCGAGGACTGCTACGGCGTGATGGGCATCCTGCGCAATGGCGAAGGCCGCTGCGTGGCCATCCGGGCGGATATGGATGCGCTGCCTGTGACAGAGCCTGCGGATATGGCTTTTGTTTCGGAGAATCCCAGCGTGATGCACGCCTGCGGCCACGACGCCCACATGGCGCTGGCGCTGGGCTCGGCCATGTGGCTGAGCCAGAACCGGGACAAGTGGCAGGGGACGGTGAAATGGCTGTTTGAGCCGGCGGAGGAGACCTTTGGCGGCGGCAGGCTGATGGTGGAGCAGGGCTGTTTGGAGAATCCCAAGGTGGACTGCGTGATCGGCCAGCACATGAACCCGCGCTATGAGGCGGGAACCCTGTTTGCCAAGCCGGGCTACGTCAGCGGCTCCAGCGACGAACTGCGGCTGACCATCCGCGGCAAGACCTGCCATGGTGCTTATCCCGAGGCGGGCGTGGACGCCATTGTCATTGCCGGACAGGTGGTCTCTGCGCTGCAAAGCCTGGTGAGCCGCACCATCTCGCCCTTCGATCCGGCGGTGATCACCATCGGCACCATTCAGGGCGGCACGGCCAACAACATCGTTTGCAGCGAGGTGAAGATGGTCGGCACCATGCGCACCCTTTCTACCCAGACCCGCGGGTTGCTGAAGGAACGCATTGCCTCTGTGGTGCAGGGCGTGGCGCAGGCCATGGGCGGCGAGGCCGACGTGGAGATCAATCCCGGCTATGGCGCTGTGTATAATGATGATGGCTACTACGCCCGCGTGGAGGCTATTGCTGCCGACCTGGTAGGAAAGGAGAAGATCGTCCGGCGGGATGCACCCAGCCTGGGCGTGGAAAGCTTCTGCTATTTCCTGAAGGACACCCCCGGTGTGTATTACGATCTGGGCAGCGGTGTGGGTACGGCGCTGCACACCTCCACCTTCTGTGTGGATGAAGGCTGTCTTTTGCCTGGCGTGGCGCTGCAATGCGCCAGCGTGCTTGATTTACTGAAGGAGGAATAAACCATGGCCAAGAAGATTTTCATGTCCTCGGATATCGAGGGGACCTGCGGTATTGCCCATTGGGACGAAACGGAGAAGGGTAAGGTGGATTATCCTGCTTTCTCCACCCAGATGAGCCGCGAGGTGGCGGCTGCCTGCCAGGGCGCGCTGGATGGCGGCGCGGTGGACGTGTTTGTGCGCGATTCCCACGACTCTGCCCGGAACATTCAGCCGGGAATGCTGCCGGAGGAGGTCAAGATCTTCCGTGGCTGGGGACGCGATCCCTACAGCATGATGAGCGGTATTGACGAGAGCTTTGAGGGCGTGATCTTTACCGGCTATCATTCCGCTGCCAGCTGGGACGGAAATCCCCTTAGCCACACAATGAACACCCAGAACAATTTCGTGAAGGTGAATGGGGAGGTCTGCTCCGAGCTGATGATGAACAGCCTCACCGCGTCCATGTTCGGTGTGCCTGTGCTGATGGTGACCGGCGACAAGATGCTGTGCGAGTGGTTCAGCACCAAAGTGCCGGACGCCCTGACGGTACCCGTGAGCTACGGCATTGGCAACGGCAGCGTGTCCATCCATCCGGATAAGGCTGTGAAGCAGATCCAGAAGGCCGCCAAGAAGGCTGTGCATCTGGACGGGAAGAAGTGCCTTTTCCCCATGCCGGAGCATTTCACCGTGGAGGTGTGCTACAAGCTGCACCACAAGGCCCGCTCTGCCAGCTGGTATCCCGGTGCGCATCTGGAAAACAGCACCACGGTGGTGTTTGAAAGCGACAACTGGATGGACGTTTTGACCTTCTTCCACTATTGCCTGTGAGGTGTTTCCCATGCTGATCCCCAAGCCTCTTTTGCCTGGTGATACGGTTGCGCTGGTGGGCGTTTCCGGCTGCATCCACGAAGAAAATATCGACGAAATGGTTCAGCGTGCCGTGGCGCGGCTGGAGGGATTGGGCTTCAAGGTGAAGCTTGACCCGACCTGCAGCAAGCGCTATGGCTATCTGGCTGGCACGGACGAAGAACGCGCTGCTGCCCTGATGAACGCCTTTGCCGACGATGAAGTGGACGGCGTGTGGTGCATCAAGGGCGGGTATGGGTGTATCCGTATGCTGGATATGATCGACTGGGAGATGATCCGCCAGCACCCCAAGGCGTTCATCGGCTTCAGCGATATCACCACCCTGCACACCGTGCTGCATGAACGCTGTGGACTGTGTACCTTCCATGGCCCCATGCCCAAGTCCGGCCCCATGGAGCCTGGCGCTACCACCGACAGCCTGATGCATGCCCTGGCTGGTAAGCCGGACAGGGAGATCAAAAACCTGAACGGTACGCCCCTGACCACCATCCATGGTGGCGTGGCGGAAGGACAGCTGGTGGGCGGCAACCTGACGCTGGTCACCGCTGGCACGGGTACGGCTTATGACCTGGACGTGAAGGGGAAGCTTCTTTTCCTGGAGGATGTGGGGGAGCGCACCTATGTGATCGACCGCTATCTGCATCAGCTGTACCATGCGGGCAAGCTGACGGAGTGTGCGGGCATCATTCTGGGTGGATTTACCGATTGTGTGGTGGAGGATCCTAATTGCGGCTTGACGCTGGAGGAAGTGCTGCGGGATGTGTTCAGCAAGGTGAAGGTGCCTGTGCTGGCAGGCCTGCAGGCCGGACACATGAGGGAGATGGTGACGCTGCCCCTGGGACGCACCTACCGCATGGATGCGGACAAGGGGAGCATTACGTTGGTGGACTAATCAAAAGAGAGGTTTGTCATGCTTTATTCGTTGACTGCCCGCCTCCGGGCATGGTTGGATTTCCTCACCAGCGATCCGCTGGGCTTTATCGTGTATGTATTTTTCACGGCGGTGACCATTCTGCTGAGCCTGATCCTGCATGAGGTGGCTCACGGCTATGTGGCTTGGCGCTGTGGCGACCCCACGGCCAAGTGGATGGGGCGGCTTTCGCTGGATCCCCGCAAGCATCTGGATCCGCTGGGTACGCTTTCCATGATCTTCATCGGTGTGGGCTGGGCAAAGCCTGTGCCGGTGAATCCCCGCAACTTCCGGGACTATCGACGGGATGACTTTCTGGTGTCCATTGCGGGCATCGCCACCAATCTGCTGCTGTTCATTTTCTGCACAGCGCTGAGTGTGGGCGTGAACGGCCTGATGTGGGACAGAGAGTTCCTGGCGGAAATGAAAAGCTATTACGGCACGCTGGAATACCTGATCAGCCCCTATTACACGGTGGGCAACGGTATTGCCTATGGCGAATTGAGCGCCATGTGGACGGAACAGATGGCCATGCCCTGGCTGCAATACGTGCAGCGCTTTCTGCTGCTGATGGCGCAGACCAACCTGGCGCTGGCGGTATTCAACCTGCTGCCCATTCCGCCGTTGGACGGCTACCACCTTGTGAATGACACCCTGCTGAAGGGACGCTTCCAGTTGGATCAGCAGATGTTCCGCGTGGCGCATATCATCCTGCTTGTGCTGTGCTTTTCCGGGGTGCTGGGTGGGCTGTTGTCTGCCATCAACACCAATGTGTACAGCGCCGTGCTGAACCTGTTTTTGAAAATCACCGGTGGAGCGTGATGAACCATGGCCATGACCTTTCAGTTAAAGGATTTTGATGGGCCGCTTGACCTGCTGCTGCACCTGATCACCAAAGCGCAGATGGATATCAAGGATATCTTCGTCAGCGAGATCACGGATCAGTACATCGAGTCCGTACGCAATGCTCCCGACCTGGACATGGACGATGCCACGGACTTTCTGGTAATGGCGGCGACACTGCTGGAGATCAAGAGCCGTGCCATGCTGCCCAAGCAGCCCAAGCTGGAGGAGGATCAGGAGGATCCCGAGCTGGCGCTGATCCGTCAGTTGGAGGAATACAAGCGCTTTAAGGAAACTGCCGCCGCCATGCAGCAGTTCGAGCGGGCGGCCCAGGACATTTTCACCAAGCTGCCGGAGGAATACCCCCTGCCGCCCCAGGAAACAGAGCTGGTGGGCCTGACCCTGGAGGGCCTGACGGAGGCGTTCCTGCGCATCTGGGCGCGAAAACCCGCCATGGACGAGGACGCAGAGAACAACCACTACGCCCCCAGAGACATCCACCGGGACGAGCATACCGTGCAGGAGTGTATGCTGACGCTGCTCCATGGCATCCGCCGCAAAGGCCGTATGCGCTTTGACGAAGCCTTCAGCGATGCGCCCACCAGGGAAGAGGTGGTGACGCTGTTCCTGGCCATGCTGGAATTGTTGAAGCTGGGCGAAATGCACCTGGAGCAGGAAGGCGTGTACAGCGAGATCATCCTTTTGCCGGGCCGGGCAGAAGTAGAGTACGAGGAGTTGTTGACCGATGTGTGAGGAAGGAAGCCTGAAGGGGCGCATTGAGGCCATCCTGTTTGTGGCGGGCGAGGCGGTACGGGTGGAAGACCTGGCCAAGGCGCTGAACATCACCCTGTCGGAATTGGAAGATGCGCTCACCGAGCTGCGGGATGAATACGACTTTGCCCAGCGCGGCTTCTGCCTGAAGCGCTTTGGGCATCAGGTGCAGCTGGCTACCCGTGCGCTGTATTCCACGGACGTGGTGCGCCTGCTGCAGCCCGTGCAGAAGCAGAGCCTGAGCCAGGCGGTGATGGAAACGCTGGCGGTGGTGGCCTATCGTCAGCCGGTGACCAAGGCTGAGGTGGAGCAGATCCGCGGCGTGAAGTGCGACTATTCCATCCACTCGCTGGTGACCAAGAACCTGATCACGGAAGTGGGACGCAAGGATACCCTGGGACGCCCCATCCTGTATGGCACGACGGAGGAATTCCTGAGCCACTTCGGTCTGGAAGCGCTGGAAGACCTGCCGCCCATGCCGGATATCAACGGAGAAGAAAGGCTGGACGGCCCTGTGCCGGAGCTGGTGAATTGAAAGGAGTGTATCTCAATGGAAAAGAAGATGCTGATCGAAGGTATGATGTGTGTGCGCTGCAAGGCAGCCGTGGAAAAGGGGCTGGGCAAGGTGTCCGGCGTGACCGCCTGCGTGGTTGATCTGGAAGCCAAAACGGCCACCATCACCCTGGATGCCGATGTGGCCGACAGCGTGCTGATGGACGTGGTGAAGAACCTTGACTTCAAGCCGGTAAAGATGCTGTGATATGAGAAAAGCCGCTCCTTTCGGAGCGGCTCTTTTCTTTAGCGGCAGCAGCCGCAGCCGCGGTTGCAGGTGCCGGATACGTTGCCAGACTGCACGGTTCCCTCGTTGCACAGAGAGGCATGGGGGAACAGCGGAAGACTGAAGAACTGATCGCAAACAGAATCTGCGAATTCCTCGGCCGGGGGAATGTTGCAGAAGCCGTAGCTGGGGATGAGGATCTCCACATTGGCCAGCACCTTCATGATGATGGTGACGCAGACCGTCATCTTGAACTGGTTGTTGCCCAGATAGGTGCCGGAAACGCAGATGGCGCTGACCATGGCTTCCAGCGTGTAGGGAACGATGGACTCGTCGGGGATGGAGAGCAGCAGATCCTGATCCACGGAAATGATGCCCTTGCCGATGTATTCAACGCAGCGGCTGTCGGTGAAAAGGATGTCGATGGGGGCATCCACCGTGGCACGCACCCGGGCAAAGCAGGGTCGGTCGCACAGGCGATCCACGGTGAGGTTGCGGATGGCGCCTTCCGTGCTGGTGGAACGGCAGCTCTCGAAGGTGATGGGCGCCACGGGAGCAGAGGTGGGCGGCACGGTGTCCTGCACCTCCTGACAGCCGCAGGCGTTACACTGGCAGGTATTGGCCACCTGGGCATAGCTGGTGATGGTCACGATCTGGTCGTCCAGCTGCTTCTGGGTCAGGCCGCTGTCGTACACGCGCTTCACCTGCACGCAAACCTTTTCCTGCAGGCCGTCCAGGGCGCTGCCGGAGATGCTACCGGGGCAGCAAGTGGGATTGGCGTTTTTGTAGGAATAAAAGCTCATTCTTCCACGCCTCCTTGTTTTTCGGCTCCTTGGTGGAGCCTTCATCAGCAATGTATGAGACGGGAAGCTGGGTGTGCATGGGTCAGATGATTTTTGCCTGACTGCCTCCGCTGCGCTCCTTGGTGACCACGATCTGCCTGTCGATCCGATCCTTCAGTTCGGCCACGTGGGAGATGATCCCCACCAGCCTGTGGCCTTCGCTGAGGCTGCTCAGGGCGTGGATAGCCTGGCGCAGGGATTCCTCGTCCAGGGAGCCGAAGCCTTCGTCCACAAACATCACGTCCAGCTTCACGCCGCTGGCGGTGGACTGGATCTCGTCGGAAAGTCCCAGGGCAAGGGACAGAGAAGCCTTGAAGGATTCGCCGCCGGAAAGGGTGCGGACGCTGCGGGTGGAGCCGTTGTAGTGGTCGATCACGTCCAGCTCCAGGCCGGACTGGCTGCGGTTGCTCAGCGCCTCCTTGCGGCGGCAAAGCTCGTATTGCCCACCGGACATGACCATCAGACGGGTGTTGGCGCGGGCGAGGATGCGATCCAGGAAGGTCATCTGGATAAAGGTCTCCAGCATGACCTTTTCCTTGCCGGTGAGCTTGCCATTGGCTGTATCGGCCAGGGTGCCGAGCCAGGTCAGTCTGGATTCCAGAGCCAGCAGCTCATCGCTTTGCTTGCGGATGCTGCCAAGCGCCTGGGCATTGCGATCCATGCGGCTGGCGATGCGGCGTAGGTCAGCCAGTACAGCCTCTCGCTGGGCGGTGAGTTCATCGTGCTGCTGATGCAGAGTGGGAAGGTCGAAGCTTTGCTGGGAAGCAAGCTGCTTTTCACGGGCAGCGATCTCGCCTTGCAGGGCTGCCTTGCGCATTTCCTGCTGCTGATGTACAGACTGGGCATCGGTGACCTTCTGGCGCAAAGCTTCAGACTGCGTTGTGAGTTCTGCGATGCGCGCGGTTGCTTCTGCTTTGCTGGGAAGCGCAAGCTGCGCTGACAGCGCTGCGGCCTGCTCCTGGCATTGCTGGAGGGTGGCTCGCTGGCTGGAAAGCTCGGTTTCTGCTTGTTGCGCAGAGGCTTGCAACTGGGCAAGCTTTGCTTCCAGCTTCGGAATGGTTTCCTCTAATGTGCGTGCCTGTGCTGCCTTTTGCCGGGCGGTATTCAGGGCGGCTTGGAGTTGCTGAACATCAGAGGTGGTGGCAGAGCGTGCGGCTTCCAGCAGCTGGGGGATGTGGGCAGCTTCGCTTGCTTCAAGCAGGGTGGCTGCTCGGGAGAGTAGCTGCGCGTTCTGCTGGTTGTATTGACCAAGCAGCAGATGAACCTGCTGGTTGCGCTCGTCCTCGGTGGAACGTACCTTTTCATAAGAGAGACGGGCTTGCTCCACGTCCTGCTCGCTGGGGGCGTTGGTGGGCAGAGAGGCCGGCGCGGGGTGAAGGGTGGAGCCGCACACGGGGCAGGGTTCACCATCGGCAAGCTGCTGTGCGAGAATGCCGGATTGATGATTCAGCCAGGTGCGGTTCAGCTGAACATAGGCCTGGTGCAGCGCCTGCGTTTGCAGGGAGAATTGCTGATACTGGTTCAGAGCAGCCTTGTAGCGCTTTTGCAGGTCGGCAAGTCCGTCCCAGTCTCTGCGGAAGGTGTTCAGCTCCTGGAGGCGCATCTGGGCGGTTTGCAGGGCATGGCTTGCCTTTTCAACCTCGGCAGATGCAGCAGAAAGCGTCGCAAGCAGTGCCTTGTTTTGGGTCAGCTCCTGCTGTTGTTGAGTGGTCAGCTGCGTCAGTCTGTCGCGCTGCGCAGTCAGATCGATGATGCGTGCCTTGGCGGCGGCTGCTTTTGCCTGCGCAACGGCACGCTGTTCGTACTGGGGGAGCATGGCAGACAGAGCGGCAGCCTGGGATGCCATATCATCGGCCTGGTGAAGGTGTGCTTGTGCTTCGGCGTACTCAATGGAGGAACGGCGCAGCGCATCCTCTACCTGAGCAAGGGACTGCAAGGCCAGTTCCTGTGCCTGTAGGGCAGACTGATGCGCCTTGGCCAATGCAATATCCGCATCGGTGCGGGCGATGGAAGCGTTCAATGTTTCCTGCTTGCCCTGCAGGGTCGTCTGTTCGGTTGCATCCTGGGCGAGAATGGCCTCCAGCAGGGTCAACACATCCTGCGTGGGCAGCTTGCCATCCTTGGCAAGGGAAAG
Organism: Clostridia bacterium; assembly: GCA_017936765.1. Classification (GTDB taxonomy): domain Bacteria; phylum Bacillota; class Clostridia; order Christensenellales; family Aristaeellaceae; genus UBA11524. The sequence continues at coordinate 327,450 of JAGBEX010000014.1, read as the reverse complement.
CTGCTGGGCCAGTGGCTCGGTGCTGTAGTCCGTGCCGTTGATATACTGGCTGATGCTGGCGCGCAGTCCGGCACATTGCTGGGCGAGGCGGTTGGCGTCGTCCCGCAGCGCAAGTTGCAGGTGGCGATAGCGGTCGGTGGAGAAGATCTGCCGGAAGATGGCCATGCGTTCCTCGGTGGAAGCAAGCAGCAGCTTGAGGAAATCACCTTGGGCGATCATAGCCACCTGGGTGAACTGCTCCCGGCTGATGCCCAGAATGTCCCGCACGGCAGCATCCACATCGCGCTGTTTGGTGATGATGCTGCCATCGGGCAGGGTCAACTCTGCTTCGGCGCGCTGCTGGGTAGTGCCGCCGCCCCGCAGGGCAGGGCGGGTATATTCGGGATTGCGGCGAACGGTGTATTGTTTGTCCCGGGATTGGAAAACCAGCTCCACATAAGTGGGCGTATCCGGCTCGGCGTATTTGCTGCGGAACATATCCGTTTGCCGGGTGTCACCGCTGGCAGAGCCATACAGGGCAAAGGTGATGGCATCGAAGATGGTGGTTTTGCCTGCGCCGGTATCGCCGCAGATGAGATAGAGACCCTCGTCGCCCAGCTTGGAAAGCTCCAGCACAGTTTTGCCAGCATAGGGGCCGAAGGCAGACATGGTGAGCTTCAATGGTCTCATGGCGTTACCTCCCAAATGCGGTTGATCAGCTGCGCCATATAGGCTGCCTGTTCTTCGGAAAGTGGCTGGCCATTTTGCTGCTGATAGAAGTCGCTGAACAAAGAAAGCGGCGTACGCTGCTCCACCTGGACGGACTGGCTGAAGTCCGCATGGCTGCGGGTGCGCTGGTTATCGTAGGTCAGCTTCATCAGGTTGGGGTAGATCACCCGCAGCTTGGCAGCAGCGTCGGGAATGTCGTCCTCGTCGATGAGGATCACGTGGACATAGGCGTTCTGATCCAGCGTGGTATAGTAATCCCGCTGTGTGAGCTGCTGATAGGTGCCGCGCAGTTCAAGCAGATCCCGCAGGGGAGACAGGGGAATACAGCTGATGGTCACATCGCCCTTTTCGCCCAGCTCCACCATGGTCACGGACTTATGATGGTTGACCTCGGAAAAGGAATACTTCAGAGGGGTGCCGCAATAGCGGATGCGCGGGCTGGCCACATTCTGCGGACCGTGGATGTGTCCCAGCGCCACATAATCGAAGGCATCGAACACTGCGGCATCCACATTATCGCTGCCGCCCACGGCGATCTCCTCGGACTCACAGCGGGAGGCGCCGGTGACAAACTGGTGGGTCACAAGCACATTGCGGTGATCGTTGCGGATAGGCATATGCGCAATGGCACAGCGGAGCGCATCAGTATAAGAGGTGATTTCCTCATCAGGATAAAAGCGGCGAACGTGACCAGGCTTGATGAAGGGCAGCAAGTAGATATCCACGTCGCCATGGGCATCACGAAGGGTAATGGGTGCAACGGTACCATTGTACACAGGAGCAAGATACACGCCGCTGGAAGCCACCAGCCGGGAGCCGAAGGCAATGCGCTCCGGCGAATCGTGATTGCCGCTGATGATGAACACGTTCAGCTGCTCTTTGGCAAGCCGGGCAAGAAAATCGTCCAGCAGAGCAACGGCTTCCGCTGGTGGAACGGGCTTGTCGTAGAGGTCGCCGGCGATGATCACCGCATCGGGACGCTCCTGAATGGCGATTTGCAGGATCTGGTGCAGGATATAGGCTTGATCCTCCAGGAGGGAAAACTCGTTCAGGCGTTTGCCCAGGTGGAGATCGGAAAGGTGCATCAGCTTCATGGAAAAACCTCGCTGTGTGAGTGTATCGTGGCGCACGCTTGTGGTTATCATAGCTATCAGCGGACGCCTGCTTGGTTCTATGGTAATGCCCGGTGGGATAAAAGTCAAGGTGAAAGGCGGCCGGAGAAAGGAGTGGAAGCATGAAGTTTTCGGTGAATGAGCGTTGCATTTCTTGTGGGTTGTGTCCCAGCATCTGCCCGGAGGTGTTTGAGCTGGGCAAGGAGCTGGCCTATGTGAAAAAGCAGCCGGAGGGCGGCGTGCTGACGGCTAAGGCCACCGAGGCCATGGAAGGCTGCCCTGTGGACGCCATTGAAAAGCACGAATAAGGGGCGGTCAACCTTTTACACTTGACGAAAGCAGGCTTTGCGGCTTATACTACAAAGGAGGAAAGGGGAGATCGAACCGTGCGTAAGGGCGATGAGAAGCGCCAGGAGATGCTCAATGTGGCCGAGAGGCTCTTTTGCTTGAAGGGCTATGAGGCCACCAGCGTGCAGGATATCCTGAATGTGCTGCACGTGAGCAAGGGCGGCTTTTATCATCATTTTGCCAGCAAGGAAGCGCTGCTGACCACGCTGTTTTATCAGCGGGCAGAGCGGGCGCTGACGCAGGTGGAAGAGAACCTTTCCCAGATTACTGATGTGATGTCCCGGCTGAACAAGCTGATCTATGGCTATCTGCCGTTGCGGAAGGAAGAGGCCGACTTTGTGGCCATGCTGCTGCCCATGCTGGATAAGCCGGAAGGCCGCGCCCTGCGGCTGTGCTATCAGGAGGCGCTGTGGGAGACATTCCTCCCGGTGATGCAGCGCGAACTGGCGCTGGCGCAGGATGCGGATGTGATCTGCCCTGCCCATGGGGACATGGCCGAGGTGGCGCTGCATCTGCTCAATCAATGCTGGGTGGATGTGTCCGTGCTGCTGATGGCAAGCATCAAAAAAGCGCAGAAGCCTGAGACTGCTGCGCTGCTGAGTATACTGAACAGGTATCGCCGTTCGCTGGAAAGGCTGCTGGATGCACCCTTTGGCAGCGTGGAGATCATTCCCCTGCAGGAATGGGAAGACGTGGTGGACAAGCTGAGCTGCCGCCTGCTGCTGCCCATGCAGGGGTGATCAACGCTTTTTCGGTTTCGCTTTAGCCCATTTGGACGACCGCTTGGTGGGAGCCTTCGACGGTTTCTTGTCGGAGACAGGCTTCTGCCGGGCGGTCGTTTTGCTTGCCCCGGGACGCGGGGCAGCCTGCTTGCGGGGGCTTTCGGGCGGCACAAGGCATTCGCGATCCCAGCCGATGAGGTCGTCACGCCCAGCCAGACGAAGCGCCTTGCGAACAAGGGGCAGGTTTTTCGGTGCGCGGAACTGCATCAGGGCGCGCTGCATGGCTTTTTCCTCGGGAGAACGCGCCACGAATACGGGCTTCATGCTGCGGGGATCCAGCCCGGTGTAGAACATGCAGGTGCTGAGGGTGCCAGGGGTGGGGTAGAAGTCCTGCACCTGATCGGGATAGAAGCCGGTGTCCCGCAGGTAACAGGCCAACTCAATGGCAGCGTTCAGGTCGCTGCCGGGGTGGCTGCTCATCAGATAGGGGATCAGGTACTGCTTCTGGCCAAGCTGCTCGTTGATCTTGGCATATTTCTGCACAAAGGCATCGTAAACATTTCGGCCGGGCTTGCCCATTTTGTCCAGCACATAGGGGCAAACGTGCTCCGGGGCGACCTTCAATTGGCCGGAAATGTGGTGCTTGCACAATTCCCGCAGGAAGGTAGGATCCTTGTCGGCCATGATATAGTCATACCGCAGGCCGGAGCGGATGAACACCTTCTTCACCTTGGGTAAGCTGCGCAGCTGGCGCAGGATGTCGATCAGCTCGTCGTGGGAGACGCGCATGTTCTTGCAAGGTCTGGGGTAGAGGCATTGCTTGTTCTTGCAGGCACCGCATTTGAGCTGCTTGTCGCAGGCAGGCTGGCGGAAGTTGGCTGTGGGGCCGCCTACATCGTGGATATACCCCTTGAAATTGGGCAGTTTTGTGAGCAGCCTGCCCTCCTTCAGGATGGACTCAGGGCTGCGGGACTGGATGATGCGTCCCTGATGGAAGGTAATGGCGCAGAAGCTGCAGCTGCCAAAACAGCCGCGGGTGGAAGCAATGGAGAACTCCACCTCGGCCAGGGCGGGTACGCCACCCTCCTTGTCATACATGGGATGCCAGCGGCGGGTGTAGGGCAGCTCGTACACGGCGTCCAGCGCCTCCCGGGACAGGGGGAGGCAGGGTTCGTTCTGGATCAGATAGCGATCATCGTCCTGCTGCTGGCACAGGCGCTTGCCACGGATAGGGTCCTGCTCCTCATATTGGGTGAGGAAGGCTTCGGCGTACTTGCGCTTGTCCTGGCAAACCTCTTTGTGGGAGGCCAGCTGAATGCAGGAGGTATCTGCCGTTTTGTTCATGTAGCAGATGCCGCGGATGCGCCGCAGCTGGGCGGGATCCATGCCATCGGCCACCCAGTTGGCACACTCGATGATGCTGGTTTCGCCCATGCCGTACATCAGCAGGGTAGCGCTGGAGTCCACCAGAATGGAGTGGCGTACCTTGTCGTCCCAATAATCGTAATGGGAAAAACGGCGCAGGCTGGCTTCCACACCGCCGATGAGGATGGGAACATCGTGGTAGGCCTGACGGATGCGGTTGCAATACACAATGGTGGCGCGGTCGGGGCGCATACCGCCCTTGCCGCCGGGGGCATAGGCATCCTCGCTGCGGCGCTTTTTGGCCACGGTGTAGTGGTTCACCATGCTGTCGATCACGCCAGCGGTGACCAGGAAGCCCAAACGAGGTCTGCCAAAACGGGTAAAGGCAGAGGCATCCTGCCAGGGCGGCAGGCACAGCATGGCCACGCGGTAGCCCGCCTTTTCCAGAATGCGGCTGATGATGGCGTGACCAAAGGAGGGGTGATCCACATAGGCATCGCCGCAAACGAAAACAAAATCAGGCACGTCCCAGCCGCGCTGGGTGACCTCCTGGGGTGTAACGGGCAAGAACTGCTGGTGCATCATGATCCCTCCAAACATACATGACTATTGTAGAAGATGGAGGTGCGCCTGTCAAGCGGTGCATTTTTCAACAGGGACTTGCTTGAAGCAAATGAACCATGATATAATATACATACATTGAAACGAGAAAGGGGAATACTGCCATGTGTCCTATTCCTACGCCCCATATCAACGCCAAGGAAGGCGATTTTGCCCGCACCGTGCTGATGCCCGGCGATCCGCTGCGCGCCAAATTCATTGCTGAGACCTTCCTGGAGAATGCCCAACTTGTCAACAATGTGCGCGGTGTGCAGGGCTACACCGGCGAATACCACGGCAAGCGCGTGTCTGTGATGGCTTCCGGCATGGGTATGCCCTCCATTGGTATCTATTCCTATGAGCTGTTCAACTGGTATGGTGTGGAGAACATTATCCGCATCGGCTCTGCCGGAATGCTGAACCAGAAGCTGAAGGTGCGCGACATTGTGGTGGGTCTGAGCGCCTACACCAATTCCAGCTTTGGTAAGCAATTCGGCTTTGACGGCAACCTGGCGCCCTGCTGCTCCTACGAGCTGCTGAAGGCCGCCATGGATGCCGGTGAAAAGCTGGGCCAGGTGCCGGTTCCCGGTGCGCTGTATTCCTCCGACACCTTCTATGATGAATCCGCACCCCTGGGCAAGCTGCAAAAGCTGGGTGTGCTGGCGGTGGAAATGGAAGCAGCGGCGTTGTATCTCAATGCTGCCCGTGCTGGCAAAAACGCCCTGTGCCTCTGCACCATTTCGGACAACCCCTTCACCGGCGAGGAGCTTTCTGCTGAGGAGCGCCAGAACACCTTCACCAAGATGATGGAGATCGCGCTGGAGATTGCATAAAGCAATACAAGCGTAGCCCGGCTGTGCCTGAATGCATGGCCGGGCTATTTTTCTGCTTCCATCCACGCCTGACGCAGCTGCTGCTTCAGCGCCATTTCTCTTCGGCTGACCTGCACCTGGCTGATGCCCAGGGTTCTGGCGGTTTCCGCCTGGGTTTTTCCAAAACGGAAGCGCAGCAGGAGCAGACGCTGGTCAAAGGCTGACAAGCGCTCGATCATATCCCGCATCAGGAGCCTGTTCATCCAGTCGTTCTGGTCGGGCAACAGGTCAAGCAGAGTGCGGCTTGCGGTCGTGCTGGTGACCTGGATCTGCTCCATGGCCAGGATGAGTTCGCTGGGGTCCATGCGGAGCAAGCTGGCCAGCTCCTGTACGGTGGGATTGCGTCCCAGGTGCGTGGTGAGCTGGCTTTCTGCTTTGCGGATGCGGCTGCGCAGCTCCCGGTCACCGCGGGGAATGTGGATGGGCGCATCCAATCGGCAAAGCATACGCATTTCTCCAAGGATCATTGCGGCGGCATAGGTGGAGAAACGGACGCCATAGGTGGGATCAAACCGGGCAAGGGCCTTCATCAGTCCAAGGCAGCCCTGCTGGTACAGCTCCTCCTTTTCCTTGTAGTGCCATGGAAAGCGTTGCACCATGGCAGCTACCAGGGGCAGGTGATCCTCCGCCAGCTCCTGCAAGGCCAGCTTGCCTTCCTCACGGGCATGGGTCAGCGCCGTGGCAAAATCGCCCATAGCTTCGCTGCTCAATAGCCGCCTCCTGAATGGATGCGCTTGCTCATCCGCACGGTGGTGCCGCTGCCGGGGGTGGAATGTACCATCAGGTCATCCATAAAGGTTTGCATCACAGCAAAGCCCATGCCGCTGCGCTCCTGCTCCGGGTGGGTGGTGTAGAAGGGTTCCATGGCCTTGGATACATCCGGTATGCCCTTGCCGCTGTCCTGTATCTCGATGGTCAGCAGGTTGCGATCCTGTATGGTGGCACGGAGGGTCACCATGCCGCGAGTTCCTTCGTAGCCGTGTACGATGGCGTTGGTCACCGCCTCAGACACGGCTGTTTTGATATCCGCGATCTCACTCACCGTGGGGCTGAGCTGCACGGCAAAGGCGGCGATCACCACACGGGCGAAGGATTCGTTTTCTGCCACGCTGAGGAAGGTGGTTTGCATTTCGTTGTGATTGTTCATCGGCGTGCCTCCTGTTTGCTGTCCAGCGCCCGGATAACTTTTCCCATGCCGGACATATGAAAAATGCGGCTGATATGCTCGTTCATGTGAATGACGGACACGGTGCCGCCGCGCTCCCGCAGGATGCGATAGCGGCCGAGGATCACGCCAATGCCGGAGGAATCCATGAACGTCAGGTTGGAAAAGTCCAGGATCAGCTGGCGTATGGATGGGTCGGCTATTTGGCTGTCCAACTCCCGGCGGATGCTCTGGGCGCAGAAATGATCCAGCTCGCCATCCAACCCCACCAGAAGCTTATCGCCGTCTCGGATGGATCGTAACATAAAAACCATAACCTCCTATCATATTCTGTACAAGCATTCAACCCTACACAATGTCTGTCCTTCCGTGAAAAATGTCTGCTTTTGCGAGAGGAAAATAATCGTTCGACAGGCATGAAAAAACGCCGTCGAAGGACGGCGAAGCATGTTGAACCTTGGCTGTTATGCAGTTTTCCATTTCATCAGCAGCACACCGCCTACCATCAGGCCAACACCCAGCAGCTTTTGCCAGGTGAAGGGCATCTGCTGGGAGCCAAGCCAACCGAAAGCGTCGATCAGCGCCGCTACGGTAAGCTGGGACAAAAGAATGGTGGAGATGGCTACTGTGGGGGATAGACCGGCAATGGCCAGCATCACCGTTACAGTGATTACCGGTGCCAGCACGCCACCCATCCAGGAATACCATGGCGCTTGGCCCAGCTGGCGGATATCACCCTTGCCAAAGATGATGGCAATACCCAGCGCCAGCACAAAGCCCACCAGCTGTACAAAGGCGTTGGTCTCCAATACACCCACCTTGTCGCCCAGGCGGGTGTTCATCACACCCTGAAAACTCATGGCAGCGCCTGCGATCAAAGCATAAAGAAAGCCCAGCATAGCTCCTACCTCCTTGCTCATCAGGGATAGTATGCTGCTGTGCTGGGCAAATATACGCGGTTATTCTGTTTGAGCAATGGCCTCCACCTTGTCGTGGATGGTTTGCATACGCTGGTCAAGGGCGGCGATGTCGGAGGCGGTTTGGATCAGCTCCTGAGAAATATCCTCCGGCACATTGCCCTGTGCCTTGTATTTCAGGGAATGCTCCAGCGATGCCCAGAAGTCCATGGCAATGGTGCGAATCTGGATCTCCACGGGGACCATCACCCGGCCTTCGGAAAGAAAGACAGGGATCTCCACCACCAGGTGCAGGCTGCGGTAGCCGTTCTCCTTGGGATGCTTGATGTAATCCCGCACGCGGAGAACGTGGATATCATCCTGGCTGGTCAAAAGATTAGCCACGGTGTACACGTCCTGCAGGTAGGAGCAAATGACGCGGATGCCGGCAATGTCCGTCAGGTTCTCCACGGCGGAGGATATGCTGCGCTGGGCATTGCGACGGCCAAGCTTTTCCATCATGCTCTGAATGGACTTCATCCGGCTCTGCATATGGTGGATGGGGTTGCGCTTATGCTTCATCTGGAATTCTTCATCCAGGTTTTCCAGCTTGGTTTGAATCTCGCGGATAGCGGCCTGATAGCGGCATTGCACGGTGAAAAACTCGTCCACCAGGCGCTGGAATTCCTCAGGAAGCAGGGGTGGATGAATGGTTTGCGTCATGGTGACCTCCTTGGTGCGTCAGGGGAGACAAAGGGATGCGCAGACGGAAGGTGCTGCCTTCGCCCGGGGTGGAATGCACGCGGATCTGTCCGCCCAGCATATCCACAATACGCTTCACCAGGCACAGGCCGAGGCCGACGCCTTCCTTGCTGCGGGAAGAATCCGCCTGATAGAAGCGGTCGAAAATGCGAGACAGGGTTTCCTCGTCCATGCCGATGCCGTGGTCGCGGATGGTGAACTCGGCCATGTCGGTCTGCATCACGGTTATGTCGATGCTGCTGCCGCTCTCGGAGAACTTTACGGCATTCTGGATCAGGTTGATCCACACCTGAATGAGCAGATCGGCATCGGATTCAATGGTCACCTCGTCCAGGTTCAGCTGCCAGTCGATCTCCTTGACCGACCAGGCGGGCTGCAATTGCAGGATCACCTGGCGCACCTGTTCATCCAGCCGGAAGGTGGACAATGCGGCAGGTGCCATCTGCCTCTCCAGGGCAGAAAGACGCAGCAGGGTGTTGGACAGGTTGGAAAGCCGTTCGCTTTCCTGGGCGATCATGCCCACATACTCCTGCCGGGCGCTTTCATCCAGGCCGGGCATCTGCAACAGGCGGGCAAAGCCCTTGATGGAAGCAATGGGTGTGCGGAACTCGTGAGAAATGCTGCTGATAAAATCCTTTTGCAGGTAGGCGATTTTGCCAAGCTCTTCCGTCATGCTGTTGAAGGAGCGCATCAGTTCACCCATCTCGCCCTGCTTGTTGTCCGGCAGGCGCACGGTAAAGTCGCCGTCTTTGATCTGCTGGGTGGCCTGGGTCAGCTGGGTCACAGGCTTGGAGATGGTGAAGGACACCAGAATGGACAGAAGGGCAAACAGCACCATGGTGAGCAGGATGGTGAAGGCAAAGCGGGGAAGGATGCTGAGGATCAGGTTGAAATCGCGGGAGGGGCGGATGGACACCACGTCTTCGCCCAATTGCACATAGGTGACAGGCACCGGGATAAAGCCGCTGGTGGTGGTGATCAGCTCGCCTTTCTCCATGCGCGCCAGCTGCTCGGCGGAAAGCACCCATTCGGGATGCTCCGATACATCAGCATTCAGCGTGTCATTGGCGGTCACGGCCAGCATCTCCTCGGTGAGCAGGGAGGTTTTCTGCTCAAGCCCAAGGAGGTAAACGGCCACCTCATGCTCCTTGGCCTCCAGGTCGTTGTTGAGGGTGGATACGTTCACCATAAAGGAGCCTGCCGCCGAAATGGTGCAGGCTGCCAGGGCGGAAAGCAAAAGGAACATGAGCAGCTTTCCGCGGAAGGTATAGGGTTTGATGTGAAAACGTTTATCCATTGTGCTTCTCCGCTTTGTAGCCAAGTCCTCGCACGGTGACGATATCAAAATCAGGGAAGGCCTCGCATTTCTCGCGCAGGCGCTTGATGTGAACATCCACGGTGCGCTCGTCGCTCTGGGCATCCATGCCCCAGATCTCGTCCATCAGCTGGCGGCGGGTGAAGATCTGCCTGGGATTGGAGAGAAGCTTGAACAGCAGGTAGAATTCCTTCTTGGGCAGGGCGAGGGACTCGCTGCCCCGGGTGATGGTGAGGGAATCGTAGTCCAGCAGGCATTCACCCACGGTGAGCTGGTGGCTGGTCATGGCCTGGGAGCGGCGCAGCAAGGCCACCACGTGCAAAAGCAGCTCGTCCAGATCCACGGGCTTGGTGAGGTAATCATCCGCACCGCTGGTGAAGCCCGCCCGCTTGTCCTCCAGGGTGGTGCGGGCGGTGACCAGCATAATGGGCAGCAGCGGATAGGCGCTGCGCAGTTCACGCGTAAGCTCCCAGCCATCCATCACGGGCATCATCACATCGGCGATCACCAGGTCGGGCAGCACCTTGTCGATGGCAGACAGCGCTTCCTCGCCATTTCCTGCGGCGATGGTCTGATAGCCGTTCAAGCCAAGGAAGGCGCACATCATGCGCTGCAGGGGAAGATCGTCTTCAACGACGAGAATGGTGAACATGGTGGCGCTCCTTTCGCTTCATTTGTGTCTGAAAACATTATATCACATACTGCGCAGGGCATCAATGGGATTGAGGCGCGAGGCCTTGCGGGCAGGCGCCCAGCCAAACAGAATGCCCACCGTGGCAGAGAAGGTGAAGGCCAGCGTGATGGCGCTGGTGGACAGGGTGAAGTCCATGCCGATCCATCCGGCAATGAGCATGGATAGCAGAATGCCGATTACGATGCCTGCCAGGCCGCCAATAAGGCTGAGCATCACCGATTCGATGAGGAACTGGGTCTGGATCAGCGAAGGCTTGGCGCCCAGGGCTTTGCGCAGACCGATCTCCATGGTGCGTTCGCTGACGGAGACCAGCATCATGTTCATGATGCCGATACCGCCCACCAGCAGCGCAATGGAGGCAATGCCTGCCAGCATGGTGGTCATCATGCCGGTCATGGTGTTCATGGTATCCAGCAGGCTATCCAGGTTAATGACCTGATAAGCGTTGTCGCGATAGTTGAAGGCCGCGTTCAGCACGCTTTCCACTTCGGAAATGGTCTCATCGCTCAGGTTGGTGTCCTGGAGATAGAGCGTCAGGCTGGTAACGGAATTGCTCCTGGTGAGGCGCAGCGCCGTCTGATAGGGGATAATGGCCTTGCCGTTGCTGTCGCCGCCCATCATGGCAGACATGGCGCTCATCACGTCATCATCGCTGGCATCGCTGAGCATACCCACGATGCGGAAGGTGAGGCCGGAAATGATGATCTCCTTGCCGATGGGATCCTCGTTGGGGAACAGGTTCTGGTGCAGCTTGCTGTCGATAACGCAAACGCGGCTGTTGCGGTCCATGTCCATGGGCGTCAGCGGACGCCCCATGCCGATCAGGTCGCTGTCGCTGAAATAGGCTGCGCTGCGGCCTTCCACGGTCACATCTTCGCACAGCGAGCCATCGCCTGCCACGTGCTGGGTGTAGGATACGGTGGGGTCAACGCCGCTGATGTTATCGATCTCGCTGATGCGCTGGATATCCTCGTCGCTCAGGCCGCGCTTCAGGGCGGTGCCGCTGACGGAGATGCTCACCTTGCCGGCACCCAGCTCGGTAAACTGGCTGGTGATCTCGTTGGTGGCGCCCTCCACGGTGGTGATCAGCGTGATGATGGCAGCCACGCCGATGATGATGCCCAGCGTGGTGAGGAAGGTGCGCATCTTGTTGCTCTTGATGTTCTGCCAGGACATCCGCAGGCTTTCCTTAAGCATTCTCAGCCACCCCCTCTGTGAGATTGCCATCCAGGATGCGCACAATGCGCTTGGCATGGCGGGCAATGCCGATATCGTGGGTGATCATGATGATGGTGTTGCCCTCTTCATTCAGATCGTGGAAGAGGGACATCACCTGCTTGCCGGTCTTTTGATCCAGCGCGCCTGTGGGTTCATCCGCCAGAAGGATGGTGGGTTTGTTGGCCAGGGCGCGGGCAATGGCAACACGCTGCTGCTGGCCGCCGGAAAGCTGGTTGGGGAAGTGGTGCAGCTTGTCGCTCAGGCCTACGCGCTCCAGCATCTGCTTGGCGCGGGCAGCCCGGTCGTGGGCGTGCATACCGCTGTAAATCAGGGGCAGCTCCACATTCTGCATAGCATCCTGGCGCTGCAAAAGCTGGAAGGACTGAAAGATGAAGCCGATCTCCTTGTTGCGCACATTGGCCAGGGCAGCCTCGTCCAGGCTGCTGACGTCGCGGCCGTGGAGGATATAGCTGCCGGAGGTAGGCGTGTCCAGGCAGCCGATGATGTTCATCAGCGTGGATTTGCCGGAGCCGGAGGGTCCCAGCACGGCCAAAAATTCACCCTGCTTCACATCCAGGTCGATGCCCCGCAGCACAGTTTGCGTTTCTTCGCCCATCTGATATTGCTTGGTGATGCCGCGCATGGAAAGAATCACATTACTCATAGGCGGCTCCTTGTCAGCGACCCATCATCATGGGCATTATCATGTTATAGGACGGAGGCACCAGCACGGTCTCGCCGGAACGGATGCCGTCCTTGATCTCAACGATGGTGCCATCGTTGATGCCCAGCAGCACGGTTTGCTTCACGATCTCGTCATTGCGGTCGTAGCAATAGACAAAGGGCTTGCCGTTTTCATCATACTGCACAGCTTCGATGCTCACGGTGGTGGCATTCTCGACGCTCTCGCGGGGAACGATGACCTCGCAGGTCAGACCCATGACCAGGGTGCCATCCTGGGGCAGGTCGATGATGACCTCATAGTAGGCCAGGTCGTTGCTGACGGTAGCCTCCTGGGCGATGCGGCGCACGGTACCCACCAGCTCCTTGCCGGTGGCCTGCACCTTGACATCCACGGTCATGCCCTTGGTGATGGCGGACACGTCATATTCGTCCACCTTGATCTTCACCAGGGGATGATCATAGTCTGCCACGCGGAACAGCTGATCGCCCATGGTGAAGTCTTCGCCCTCGTCCACATAAATATCGGAGATGGTGCCGTCCATGGGTGCTTTCACATAGTTGCCGGACTTGGGCTGCATGACGACCTTGTCCTTTTCCACCTTGTCGCCCTCTTCAAATTTCCATTCCTTCACAGAGCTGCGGCCGGTGGCGGCGACGATCTTGAAGCTGTCGGCCTCCACGTTGCCGGAGAAGGTGTAGAAGGTCTCAATGTCCTGGGTACGAGCAGTTTCCTCGTCAAAGGCGATCTGCTTTTTACCATTCATGGCATACAGCACGCCGCAGATGATGACTGCCAGGATCAGCAGCCAGATAATGACCTTGCGGGACTTCTTCTTTTTCATGTTCATTATTCCTCCTGTAGTTTTCGCACTAAGTATATGCAGGCTGTGTGAACTGCATATGAATGAATGTTAAAATCCGGCAGATTATCTGCCGGACGGTGGAAATTTTATTCAGAATCCCAGGCTTCATAGGATTCATCTTCAAGGAGATAGTCAAACTTGCCGTCGGTGACACGGGTAAGGTCTGCCAGAACCTGCCCGGCATCCTTCTCGCGCACCAGCAGGGTGAAGGTGACAGCGGTGGCAAACTCGCTGCCAACCAGCTGCACGGGCATGGTCTTCATGGCGTGCTGCACCTTGTCCCACAGGGGATAGGCCACCTCGCAGATGTAGCGCTGAGAGGGTTCCATCACCACGACTTGCGCAGCCTTCAGACCAACGACACAGCCTTGCGTGTAGGCACGGACCAGCCCGCCTGCCCCCAGCAGCACACCGCCGAAGTAGCGGGTCACCACCACGCAGCAGTTCACCACGCCCTGTGCCTTGATGACTTCCATCATGGGCAGGCCTGCGGTGCCGCCAGGCTCACCATCGTCGGAATAGCGCATGATGCCTGCATTCTGGCCGATCACATAGGCATAGCAGTTGTGGGTGGCATCCTTGTGCTTGGTGCGGATGCTTTGCAGAAAGGCCAGCGCTTCCTCCTCTGTCTGCACGGGGGCAGCATAGCCGATGAAGCGGCTCTTGTTCACAATGAACTCGTCAGAGGAGGAGGAGCGCAGGGTTTTGTAGGGGGCGCTCATTTCAGGATCAGGCGGCGGAAGCCCTTCTTGCCCTTCTTGAGCATCAGGCCGTCTTCGCCGAACATATCAGCGGTGACAACAGCGCCGAAATCGGTGACCTTCTCGTCGCCCAGGGATACGGCGCCAGCCTTCATCTGGTTGCGGGCATCGGACTGGCTCTTGCACAGGCCGGACAGCACCAGCATGGTGGTGACGCGGGCGTCGCCGGAAAGCATTTCCGCAGTCAGCTCGAAGGAGGGAACATCAGCGCCGTTCATGCCGCCGGCAAACAGGGCCAGGGCAGCATCGGCAGCCTTCTGGGCTTCCTCTTCGCCGTGGACCAGCTTGGTGACCTCGTAGGCCAGCACCTTCTTGGCTTCGTTGATCTCGCTGCCTTCCAGCGCACCCAGACGGCGAACCTCGTCCATGGGCAGGAAGGTCAAAAGACCCAGGCACTTCTCCACGTCCTTGTCGTCGATGTTACGCCAGTACTGGTAGAAATCGAAGGGAGTGGTCTTGGCGGGATCCAGCCACAGGGCGCCCTTCTCGGTCTTGCCCATCTTGCGGCCGTCGTGGGTCAAAAGCAGCTGGAAGGTGCAGGCAAAGGCCTTTTCCTGCTCCTTGCGGCGCACCAGGTCAGCGCCGCCCAGCATGTTGCTCCACTGGTCGTTGCCGCCCATTTCCAGTCGGCAGCCATAGCGCTTGAACAGCTCCAGGAAGTCGTAGCTCTGCATGAGCATGTAGGTGAACTCCAGGAAGGAGAGGCCGTTCTCGGATTCCATGCGGGCCTTGTAGCAATCGGCACGGAGCATGGTGTTGACGGAGAACATGGAGCCGATGTCGCGCATGAACTCGATGAAGTTCAGGTTGCGCAGCCAGTCGCCGTTGTTGACGATGATGGCTTGCCCCTCGGAGAAGTCCAGGAAGCGGCTCATCTGCTTCTTGATGCACTCCACGTTGTTGTCAATGGTCTCGACGGTCATCATCTTGCGCATATCGGTCTTGCCGGAGGGGTCGCCGATCATGGCGGTGCCGCCGCCCATCAGGGCGATGGGCTTGTGGCCAGCCTTCTGCATATGGGCCATGGCCATGATCGGGATGTAATGGCCGATGTGCAGGGAATCAGCGGTGGGGTCGAAGCCGACGTAGAAGGTGGTGGGTTCCTTCAGCTGCTCGTAGAGTTCCTCGGGGAAGGTCATCTGGGCAAGGAAGCCGCGCTCCTTCAGGGTGTCAAGAATGTGAGTCATGGGGGATTCTCCTCTCTATTGCTATGTTTACTTGAGTGCTTCTTCGACCAATTCGCGCAGGATCTTCATGCCCTCGTGGATCTGGTCGATGGTACTGTTGGAGAAATTCAGGCGGAAGGTATTGTCATGGCCGCCGTCGCAGAAGAAATGGGTGCCGGGAACATAAGCCACATGGCGTTCCACAGCCTTCTCCAGCATGGCCTTGGCCTCGATGCCCGCGGGCAGCTCCACCCAGATAAACAGGCCGCCCTCGGGCCTGGTATATCGGGTTCCCTCCGGGAAGGTGGCAAGCTCGTCCAGCATGGCGTTCATCTGAGCCTTGTAGCTGCTGCAGATGGAGGCGATGTGGGCGGGCAGCAGATCCTGCCGCAGGTACTGATCCACAATGGCCTGGTTCAGGTTGCCTGTGTGGACGTCGGAGGACTGCTTGCCGATGGTGCATTTGCGCAGGATCATCGGGTCGCCCACCATGAAGCCCACGCGCAGGCCGGGGGAGATGATCTTGGAGAAGGAACCCAGGAACACCACCCAGCCCTCTTTGTCGTAGGACTTGATGGAGGGGATGGGGGAGCCTGCATAGCGCAGGTCGCGGTAGGGATCGTCCTCCGCCACCACCATGCCATATTTAGCGGCCAGTTCGGCAATGGGCTGGCGGCGCTCGGCGGCCAGGGTCTTGCCGGTGGGGTTCTGGAAGGTGGGGATGGTGTAGAGCATCTTGGGATGGTGCTTGATGATGGCTTCCTCCAGCTTATCCAGCAGGATGCCATTCTCGTCGCTCTCCACGGGAATCAGCTTGGCCTGATACAGATTCATGCACTGCAGGTTGCCCAGGAAAGAGGGATTCTCCACCAGGATCACATCGCCGGGGTTGATCAGCGCCTTGCACAGCAGATCCATGCCCTGGGTGGAGCCGGTGGTGGGCAGGATGCCCTTTACCTCGCAGCCCAGCTGCTTTTCAGCATAGGCCTTCAGGCTTTCCAGCAGGGCAGGGTAGCCCTCGGTAGCGCCATATTGCAGGATGGCCTTGCCATTCTCCTTCAATACCTTCTGGGCCAGCTCTGCCACGGTTTCATCCGGCAGGGCGGACAGGGCAGGGTTGCCGCCAGCGAAAGAGATCATGCCGGGCTTGGCGATCATCTTGAAGATCTCGCGGATCGCGCTGCCGCTGACACCGTCAAAGCGGGAAGCGAATTGGATCGAATCAAGGTTCACTTGTCATTCCTCCTTATAAAAATAAAAACCCCCGGAGCATATTGCTCAGGAAGGTGACATTGTCACGGTACCACTTCCGTTTTCGGCTGCAAGCAGCCCTCAGCGAGGATCCATCAATCCTCCTGCGCTGTAACCGGCGCACCGGATACCGCCTACTTGACCTTGCGTTCAGCGGATGGCTCGGAGCTGTACTTCACTGCCAGGCAGCTGCTTCCTTGCACCAGACGGAAGCTCTCTGAAAGCTGACATGGGGCAGATACTCGTCTCCTCATTGCCCTGATAAATGGAATTATACGACACGGATGCAAACATTGTCAAGAAAAAAGTAAACATTGCCACACAGGAAAATGTGCAAAATGGTGGATAGGTTGACTAATCAACATGGACCGCCGATTTTCATGAAAGAATCATGAAAAACACTTGCTAAACGTGGCAAAATCCTGTATACTACATAATGACCCTGACTATGGGTGTCTTTGGCATGGGTTATCCCAGGCCAGAGTTCCGCCTCAGAGGCAATCCCGCACAAGGAGGTAGGATCAACCATGGAATGCAAGATCAAGAATGATATCGGCACCATCTTCATCACCGAGGATGTGATGCTCAAGGTCGTTGGTTATGCCGCGCTGGAGTGCTATGGCATTGTGGCCATGTCTTCCCGCCGGGCTAAGGATGGCTTTGTGGAGTGGCTGGGCCGCGAGAATCTTTCCAAGGGTGTGCAGATCCGCACTGCGGGCGATATGCTGGACGTGGATCTCTTCATCATCGTGGAATATGGCATCTCCATTGCCGAGGTGTGCAAGACCATTGTGGAAACCGTGCGCTACAAGCTGGAAAGCATGACCGGCATCAAGGTGCGCAAGGTGAATATCTCGGTGGAAGGAATCCGCATCTAAAAGCGATACCAACGCTCGTGAACGGAGGAAAAACCTTTGATTCAGTTTAAGACGATTGATGGTCTGCTGCTGCGCGACATGGTGGTTGCCGGTGCAGCCCTGCTTGAAAAGAACCGCGAGGCCGTGGACGCGCTGAACGTGTTCCCCGTACCTGACGGTGATACCGGCACCAATATGTCCCTGACCATGCAGAGCGCCACCCGCGAGGTGAACAGCAAGGAGTTCCTGCGCGCCGACGAGGCTGCCAATGCTGTGGCCAAGGGTGCGCTGCGCGGCGCCCGCGGCAACTCCGGCGTGATCACCTCCCAGCTGCTGCGCGGCTTTGCCAAGGCCCTCAGCGGCCTGGATAAGGTGACCCCTGTGCAGTTCGCCAATGCCCTGAAGGCTGGCTCTGACCAGGCCTACAAGGCTGTGATGAAGCCCAAGGAGGGTACCATCCTCACGGTGGCTCGCGTGATCGCTGAAGAGGCCATCAAGCAGGCACAGAAGGAGCCTGAGGATTATGAAGGCCTGATGAATGTGATCCTCAAGGCTGGCGAGGACATCCTGAAGCGCACCACCGAAATGCTGCCCGCTCTGAAGCAGGCTGGCGTGGTGGACTCCGGCGGACGTGGCCTTTTGCTGATCTACACCGGCTATGCCGCTGTGATGCGCGGCGAGGATATCTCCACCATCGCTCCCGACATGGAGAGCGACGGCGTGGCTGTGTTTGAGGACAACCACGAGACCATTGAGGAGATCAAGTTCGCCTATTGCACCGAGTTCCTCATCCAGTACCTGAATGAGGACTGCAATGAACATGCCGTGGACTCCTTCCGCCGCCGCCTGAACCGCATTGGTGACAGCGTTGTGGTGGTGAACGACATGGACGTGATCAAGGTTCATGTTCACACCAACAACCCCGGCCGCGCCCTGGAGTATGGCCTGGAGCTGGGCGAACTGGTGAACCTGAAGATCGAAAACATGGTGGAGCAGCGCCGCGAGAACGAGCGTAAGGAAGAAGCCGCCAAGGAGCAGGCTGCACCCAAGGAGCCTGAAAAGGACTTCGGCATGGTGGCAGTTTCCCTGGGCGAGGGCTTCAGCCAGATCTTCCGTGACCTGACGGTGGATCACATTGTTGAGGGCGGCCAGACCATGAATCCTTCTATCAAGGACATTCTGGATGCCATCAATGCTGTGAATGCCAAGTGCGTGTTCGTGTTCCCCAACAACGGCAACGTCACCATGGCTGCCCAGCAGGCTGCGGAGCTTTCTGAGAAGGAAGTGTACGTGATCCCCACCAAGAACGTGGCCATGGGCATTGCTGCTGCGGTGGCCTTCCAGCCCGATGTCAGCGGCGAAGAGAACGCTGCCCGCATGGAGGAAGCTGCTCAGCGCGTGAAGACCGGTACTGTTACCTATGCCGTGCGCGACAGCGAATACAATGGCGTGCATATCAACGAGGGTGACATCATTGGCCTGCACAATGGCGCCATCGAGTATTCTGGTACCAGCGTCCATGACGTGGTGATGGAAATGATGAAGGCCGTTGTGACCGAGGACGATGAGCTGATCACCGTGTACTTTGGCCAGGAGACCACTGAGGCTGATGCCCAGCAGATCACCGAGGAAATCGCTGCTGCTTATCCCGACTGCGATGTGGAGTGCCACATGGGCGGCCAGCCGCTGTATTATTACCTGATTTCTGTGGAGTAATTATGGAGCTTTCCACGCTCAAGGGCATTGGCCCGACCCGATTGGAATCACTTCGCGCAATGGGCATTGTCTCATTGCGCGATTTGTTATGCTGCCTTCCTGTGCGCTACGAGGACAGGACGAAGATCATCCCTTGTTCCGAGGCGCGTGGCGGCGAGGTGCTGGTGATGGGCGTGGTGCATGACAAGCCGAAGCTGAGCCGCTTTAATGGGCTGACGAAGGTCAACGCATCCCTCCAGGACGAAAGTGGCAAGCTGCCCCTGGTGTGGTATAACCAGCCCTGGGTGTGCCAGCAGCTGCCGATAGGGGAGCTGGTGATGCTCTTCGGCCGCGTTGTGGAGAAGAACGGCAGGCGGGCGTTGCAGAATCCGCAGCGGGTAACGGAGCTGTCCATTCAGCCGGTATACCGGGCGGTGAAGGGCATCCCGGCGAAGATCTTCCGTGAGATGATGCAGAAGGCGCTGACCCAGGTGGACGAGTGCTGCCCGGAGACGCTGCCACGTTCGCTGCGACTGCGCCATGAGCTGTGTGAGAGAAATTTTGCCATCCGGCAGGCACATTTTCCGGATAATCTGGATAATCTACGAATAGCGCGTCGGCGGCTGGCTTTTGAGCAGATGCTGATGTATCAGGCTGCCATTGGGCTGGTGCGAAACCATCAGGAGAACGGCATTGCGCTTCCGCTGAAGGAGGATGCCTGCGAGGGCTTCTGGCAGCATATGCCCTTTACGCCTACGGGTGCGCAGAAGCGCGTGCTGGAGGAGATCGCCCAGGACTTGCGCCGGGAGCGTGCTATGAGCCGCCTGGTGCAGGGCGATGTGGGCTGCGGAAAGACGGCGCTGGCCTTTGGCGCCATTGCCATGACCTGCGGCGCTGGGTATCAGGCAGCCATGATGGCCCCCACGGAGATCCTTGCCCGGCAGCATTACGAGTCAGCCAAGGCTTTGCTGGAGCCGCTGGGCATTACCTGCGGGCTGCTGATCGGCTCCATGAAGGTAAAGGACAAGCGGGCGGCACACGCTGCGCTGTCAGAAGGCAAGTGGCAGGCTGTGTTCGGCACCCATGCGCTGATCAGCGAGGGTGTGATCTACCAGCGCCTTGGCCTGGTGGTGACCGACGAGCAGCACCGCTTTGGCGTGCGGCAGCGCTCCACCTTGCAGGAGAAAGGCGTGCAGGACGCCAGAGCGCCCCATGTGCTGGTGATGTCCGCCACACCCATTCCGCGGACCCTGGCGCTGATCCTCTATGGCGATCTGGATGTGTCCGTGGTGGATGAACTGCCCCCGGGGCGTACGCCTGTGCAAACCCGCCTTGTGCCGGAAAGCAAGCGCAGCGATATGTACGGCTTCCTGCGGGAGCAGGTTCGGCAGGGCAGACAGGCCTATGTGGTCTGCCCCCTTGTGGAGGACAGCGAGGTCATCGACAACGTTCGCTCGGCCAAGGCTACCTATGAGGCGTTGACGGCCAATGAGCTGGCAGGTCTCCGGGTGGGCTTGACCTGGGGTGCACAGAAGGCTGATGAGAAGGCCGAGGTATTGCGGGCTTTTGCCGCTGGCGAGACGGATGTGCTTGTTTCCACCACGGTGATCGAGGTGGGCGTGAACGTCCCCAATGCCAGCGTGATGGTGATCGAAAATGCCGAGCGCTATGGCCTGTCCCAGCTGCATCAGCTGCGTGGGCGTGTCGGGCGCGGAAACGCGGAAAGCTGGTGCTTCCTGCTGGCAGATGAGAACGAGCGCCTGCGCATCCTGTGCAAGACCAACGATGGTTTTGTGGTGGCGCAGAAGGATCTTGAACTGCGCGGCCCCGGTGACCTGATGGGGACGCGGCAGTCCGGCGAGATGATAGCGGATTTCCTGCTGGATGGCGATGTGCGTATGCTGGAGGAAGCCTCCCGCTGTATGAAGCAGCTGCGGGAAGACCCGGCGCTGCAGGAAGAACGAGAGGCTGTGGAGCGCGAAGCCGCGCTGTATTATCGTGATAAGTTGAGCCAGGTGGCTTTGAACTGACCGCGAAAGGAGATAACCATGGATACGACCTGCTTTGAAAACAGAGAACTTTCCTGGCTGCGCTTTAACGAGCGCGTGCTGGAAGAGGCCGAGGACACCCGTGTTCCGCTGTGCGAAAGGCTGTCCTTCCTTTCGATTTTCCAGAGCAATCTGGATGAGTTCTTCATGGTGCGCATCGGCAGCCTGCATGATCAGATGCTGCTGGACAAAGAGAGCCGGGAGAACAAGACCTACATGACGCCGGGGGAGCAGATCGATGCTGCGCTGGCGCGGATCCGTGCGCTTTGCCATCGGCGGGATAAAACCTATGTGGAGCTGATGGAGCGCCTGGGCGAGCAGGGTATCTCCATTGTGGATTTCCGCGCCATCAGCAGCGAATCCAGCAAGTATCTGGAGGATATGTTCCGCAGGGAGTTCCTGCCCCTGCTTTCCACCTTCATTGTGGGGAAGAAGCAGTCCTTTCCGTTCCTGAAGAACAAGGACATCTATGCCGTTGCGGTGCTTGGAACCAAGGGCGACAAGCAGAAGATTGGCATTGTGCCTTGCGGGGGCAATGTGTTCCCGCGGCTGATCGCCATTCCGGAGCGCACGGGCTGCTTCATGCTGGCAGAAGAGCTGATCCTGCACTTCCTGCCGCTGATGTTCCCCGGCTATCGCGTGGTGAGCAAGACGCTGGCGCGCATCACCCGCAATGCGGATATCGATGCGGACAGCATCTACGACGAGGATCTGAACTACCGCGAGCATATGGCCGAGGTGGTGAAGCTTCGCCAGAAGCTTTGCCCGGTGCGGCTGGAGCTGAGCAGGCAGATCGATGTGGCCATCATTGAGAAGCTCTGCGGCCATCTGAAGCTGGACATGGAGCGTGTGTATGAGTACGATGCGCCGCTGGATATGTCCTTCCTGTTCGGTATTCAGGATCACCTGCGCAGCCATGCGGAATTGTTCTATGCACCCCGGCATCCCCAGGCAACGCCTGACCTGGACGAGCGCAAGCCCATCATCGATCAGGTGTTGGAAAAGGACGTGCTGCTGCATTATCCCTACCAGAGCATCCGTCCCTTCCTCACCATGCTTTCCCAGGCTGCCCATGACCCGCAGGTGGTGTCCATCCGCATGACGCTCTACCGCCTGGCCAGGGACAGCAAGGTGGTGGAGAGCCTGGTGGAAGCCGCCGAAAACGGCAAGCAGGTGGACGTGCTGGTGGAGCTGAAAGCCCGCTTTGATGAAGAGAACAATATCGAGTGGAGCCGCCGCCTGGAGCGCGCTGGCTGCCATGTGATCTATGGCATTGAGCATATGAAGGTACACAGCAAGCTGTGCCTCATCACCCGCAAGACGGACGAGGGCATCCAGTACATCACCCAGATCGGCACCGGTAACTACAATGAAAAGACCAGCCGCCTCTACACCGACCTGAGCTACATGACCGCCCGCAAGGAGATTGGCGAGGAAGCCATGATGGTCTTCCAGGCGCTGATGCTGGGCGAGACTGTGGATCATATGCAGCATCTGCTGGTGGCGCCCCATTGCCTACAGAACAAGCTGATCGACATGATCGATGGGGAGATCGCCAAGGGCAGCACGGGACATATCCGCCTGAAGCTCAACAGCCTGACGGACAAGACGCTGATGAAGAAGCTGGTGGAAGCCAGTCAGGCCGGTGTGAAGATCGATATGATCGTGCGCGGCATTTGCTGCTTGCGCTCCGGTGTGCCGGGCCTGACGGAGAATATCCGCATCATCAGCGTGGTTGGACGCTTCCTGGAGCATAGTCGCATCTATATTTTCGGCGATGGTGCGCAAGCGCGGCACTACATCTCCAGCGCTGACTGGATGACCCGCAATACCCTGCGCCGCGTGGAGGTGGCCTGCCCCATTGTTGATGAGAACGCCAAAGCACGGCTGGAGAACGTGTTCCGCGTGATCTGGCAGGACAATGTGCAGGCGCGGGAGCAGCAGCCGGACGGCACCTATGCACGGCGCTATCCCGGCGGTGAAACGCCCCTTTCCAGCCAGAACTGGCTCTACGACGAGGCCTACCGCAAGGCTGCGGAGAGCCGTGTATAAGAAAACACCCCGGACGGAATTCGATCTGTCCGGGGTGTTCTTTAGTCGTCCATGAGTTCCACAAGGATGGCATTCTGCACATCCATGCCGCGGCGCGTCAGACGCCAGCTGTCGCCTTGATGTTCCATAAGCCCGCGCTGGGCGAGACTGCGCAGCTGCGCACCGTAGCATTCTTCCAGCGAGCAGCCATGATGGGCAGCGAACGCTGTTTCGCTTACACCCTGGGTGGTGCGCAAGCCAAGCATCATGGTTTCAAAACGGGCTTCCTGCCGGGTGATGGGCAACACCTCGCGCATTTCCCAGGCGTTTTGGGAAACCATAGCCATGTAATCCTGTAAGGACGCGGGGTTGGTCTCCCTGGTGTAGGCGGCTGTGATGGAGCCAGTCAGCATGGAGCTGGCAGCTGCGCCAAGCCCAAGATAAGGCACCTGCTGCCAATAACCAAGATTGTGCTGGCAGGCATATCCCGGCAGAGCAAAGTTGGAGATTTCGTATTGCTGATAACCCTGTGATGCCAGCAGGTGCAGGGTCTCGTCATACATGGCGCGCTCGGCGTCCTCATCAGGCAGGGAAAGCTTGCCAGTGTCCAGATCCTGCTTCAGAGGAGTGCCTTCCTCGGGGATCAGCCCATAGCAGCTCAGGTGCTGGGGATGCAGTGCCAGCGCCGCGTGAAGGGTTTCCTGCCATTGGGGAAGGGTTTGACCAGGCAGGCCAAACATCAGGTCAAGGCTGATATTGCTGATGCCCTGCGCCTTGGCCATGGTAACGGATTGCTCCACCTGCTCGTAGGTGTGGATGCGGCCAAGGGTGTTCAGCAGTTCGGGTTGGTAGGCCTGCATACCCATGGAGAGGCGATTCATGCCATGGACAATAGCAACGCGCAGCCATTCCTCTGTGAGGGTGCCAGGATTGGCCTCGCAGGTGAACTCGGCATGGGAAGCAATGGTGAAATGCTCACGGATGCCCTTCAGCAATTTATCCAGCAAAGAAGCAGGAAGCAGCGAAGGGGTGCCGCCGCCGATGAACACGGTCTCAAACGAAATATTCCCCAGCTGTTTTGCACGGAGGCTTGCTTCATTCAGCACAGCGTCCACGTAGTCGGCCATCTGCGATTCACAGCCCGCATAGGAGGCGAAATCGCAATAGCGGCACTTTCGGGCGCAAAAGGGAATGTGAATGTATAATTCCATGGCGGCTCCTTTGCAAATGGGTAGTGCATTTTGCAGAAAAATCGTGTACAATGGTATCAGAACATTTTGCACAAACGAGGAGGTTCATATGGAAGCGATCGTTATGTTTCTGGAGGATGTTGTTCGCTATTCCGCGGAGATCGGCATTCGTCTGGTGGAGCTGGCAGGTATCCTTGTGCTGATGATCACAGCGGTACAGGGCTTGATCGGCTATTTCAAAAAGGATCCGCACATTCGCCTGAAGCTGGCGCAGGGCATTGCGCTGGCGCTGGAATTCAAGCTGGGCGGCGAGGTGCTGCGCACCGTCATTGCCCGCGATTGGACGGAACTGGCCATCCTGGGCGCGGTGATCGCCCTGCGTGCTGCACTGACGGTGCTGCTCCATTGGGAAATCAAGACCGAAGAGCAGTACGTGGAAGGCTCCATCCATCAGATCCGCGGCAAAAACTAAATTGCTTCACTCGCAAAAGGCGGTGCAGGCGTCCTCCATGGCGATGTTCAGCAGGGTTCGCTCCTGTTTGGACGCGTAGGCCACGGTGGAAGCCGTGCCGCCTTTTATATTGGTGAGATAGCAGATCACGCAGGCGGAGCGATCCACCATGAAGCGGTTGCGCACCATCATGCAGCCCTTGTAGTAGGCAGGGGAAAGCACATGGGTCTCGTCGGCGGCATAGAGGATGCGCTCGTATCGCTGCCCGATCTCCACCGGCCAGGCGTTGGACTGGGTGGCGCAGGGGAGCGCCATGATGAGGGAAACGTCATCATGCTGCTGCTTCAGGGCAATGACCCGCTCGGCAGCCAGCATATCAAACCCCATGGCCCCACCGCACAGAAAGCGCCGATAGCCCTGCTGATACAGCTTTTCCAGCACACGATCCAGCCGCAATACAAGCGCAGGCAGCTCGTTTTCATCAAGCTGCCTGTGACCTGTGAAGCATACCGTATGGGGAATGTGGCGTTCCTCCTGTGGGGTAAGGGGCATGACGCACCTCGCTTAGTCCATTTTGAGTACGGCCAGGAAGGCTTCGCTGGGTACCTGCACGGTACCAAACTGGCGCATACGCTTCTTGCCTTCCTTCTGCTTTTCCAAGAGCTTCTTCTTTCGGGTAATATCGCCGCCATAGCACTTGGCCAGCACGTCTTTGCGCATGGCCTTCACGGTCTCGCGGGCAATGACCTTGCCGCCGATGGCCGCCTGGATGGGGATCTCGAACATCTGGCGCGGGATCACATCCTTCAGCTTTTCGCAGATGCCGCGGCCACGACCATAGGCCTTGTCGCGATGCACGATGATGGAGAAGGCGTCGCAGATATCGCCATTGAGCAGGATATCCATCTTTACCAGGTCGCTTTCGCGGTAGTCCTTCAACTCGTAATCGAAGGAGGCATAGCCACGGCTGCGGCTCTTGATCTGGTCGAAGAAATCGAAGATGATCTCGTTCAGGGGTATGTCGTAGTTCAGTTTCACGCGGTTGCCCTCGTACTGCATATCCAGGAAAATGCCGCGCTTGTCCTTGCACAGATCCATCAGGGTACCCACGCTGTCCTGGGGAGTGTAGATGGTGGCATGGACGAAGGGCTCCTCCATGCAGCTGATCTCATCCACCTTGGGCAGGTTGGTGGGGTTGTCGATCATCAGCACACTGCCGTCGGTCTTGGTGACGCGGTAGATAACGCTGGGGGCGGTGGTGACCAGGTTCAGGTCCCACTCGCGCTCCAGGCGGGTGGTGATGATGTCCATGTGCAACAGGCCCAGGAAGCCGCACCGGAAGCCATAGCCCAGGGCGACGGAGGTCTCCGGGTCGAAGGACAGGGAAGCATCGTTCATGCGAAGCTTTTCCAGGGCGTCCTTCAGGGCGGGGTAGTCCGCACCGTCGGCAGGGTAGATGCCGCAGAACACCATGGGGGTCACCTGACGGTAGCCGGGCAGGGGGGCGGCGGCGGGCCGGGCAGCGTCGGTGATGGTATCGCCCACGCGGGTCTCACGCACATCCTTGATGGAAGCAGCCACGTAGCCTACGTCGCCGGGACGCAGGGCGTCGCAGGGCTGATAGCCGGGATTGAAGGTGCCGACCTCCACAATGTCAAACTCACCGCCGGTGGCCATCAGGCGCATCCGCATACCGGCGCGAAGCTCGCCTTCCTTTACGCGGACAAAGCAGATGGCGCCGCGGTAGTTATCGTAGAAGGCATCGAAAATCAGCGCCTGCAGGGGAGCGGCGGCGTCGCCCTTGGGCGCGGGAATATGCTGCACGATGGCTTCCAGCACGTCCTCGATATTCAGACCAGTCTTGGCGGAAACGCAGGGGGCAAAGGAAGCATCCAGGCCGATCACATCCTCGATCTCCTGGCGCACCACCTCAGGCTGGGCGGAGGGCAGGTCGATCTTGTTGATCACGGGGATGGTTTCCAGGTCATGCTCCAGGGCCATGTACACATTGGCCAGGGTCTGCGCCTCGATGCCCTGGGTGGCGTCCACCACCAGCAGCGCGCCCTCGCAGGCAGCCAAAGCACGGCTGACCTCATAGGTGAAGTCAACGTGGCCGGGGGTGTCGATGAGGTTCAGGGTGTAGGTCTCGCCATCCTTGCCGGTATAGTTCATGCGCACGGCCTTGCTTTTGATGGTGATGCCGCGCTCGCGTTCCAGCTCCATGCTGTCCAGGATCTGTTCGACCATCTCACGGCGCTCGAACACGCCGGTCTTTTCCAGAATGCGGTCGGCCAGGGTGGACTTGCCGTGGTCGATGTGGGCAATAATGCAGAAATTGCGAATCTTGGAAAGTCTGTCGGACACAGCTGTTTCCTCCAAAGCCCGGGTGGGCGAATATTACTTGACCTTCTGACCGATCTTGCTCTCGGTGCCGTTCAGCAGGCGGGTGATGTTGGTGCGGTGGCGGATGATGCACAGCGCGGCCATCAGCACGGCCCAGCCGATGATGATCAGATCACCGCCACTGTAGAACAGAGAGACGATGATGGCATAAAGCGTCAAAAGCACCATGCTGCCCAGGGAGATGAACTTGGTGGTGGCGATCACAGCGATGGCTACCACATAGCTGATCAGGGCAGGGATAGGGAAGCACACCAGCATCATGCCGCAGGAGCTGGCCACACCTTTGCCACCCTTGAACTGGAAGAAGATGGGCCAGTTGTGGCCCAGGATCACGAACAGGGCAGCCCACATGGCGCCATACTGTCCCAGCAGCCAGCGGCCGATGAGGGAGGCCAGCAGGCACTTGAGGCAGTCGCCCACAAAGGTGATCAGGCCGCTTTTCAGTCCCATGGTACGCAGCACATTGCTGGCACCGGTGTTCTTGCTGCCCACCTCGCGCAGGTTGGGGCCATTGAAAAACTTTGCCACCAGCAGACCGGTGGAAATAGAACCCATCAGATAGGCGATGATGGCTACCAGAATGT
The DNA here is from genome assembly GCA_017936765.1 of Clostridia bacterium. Taxonomy (GTDB): domain Bacteria; phylum Bacillota; class Clostridia; order Christensenellales; family Aristaeellaceae; genus UBA11524. The sequence continues at coordinate 299,689 of JAGBEX010000014.1, read as the reverse complement.
AAGTCAGGATCGTCATAGGCGATTATTTCTCCTTTTTCTTTTCCCGCAGGATGAATCGGATGGGAGTGCCGGTGAAATCAAAGGTCTTGCGGAAATAGTTTTCCAGATAGCGCTCGTAGGCGAAATGCATCAGGCTTTCGTCGTTGACGAAAAGCACAAAGGTGGGCGGGCAGGTGCTTTGCTGGGTGAGGTAGTAGATCTTCAGGCGGCGGCCGTTGGAAGCCGGGGGCTGAAGGTCGGCGGTGGCATCGGCCAGCACGTCGTTCAAAACGCCGGTGGGTACGCGCTTGGAGGCCATGGCCCACACCTGATCTACCATGTCCAGCACGGTATGCACGCGCTGTCCGGTGAGGGCGGAGAGGAACAGCACCGGGGCGTAGTCCATGAACTTCAAATCGTCCATGATCTGCTTGCGGAACTTTTCCAGGGTGCCGGTGTCCTTCTCGATGGCGTCCCACTTGTTCACCACAATGATCACGGCTTTGCCTTCATCACGGATGAGGCCAGCGATCTTGGTATCCTGCTCGGTCACGCCGTCGTTGGCATCGATGAGCAGCAGGGCCACATCGCAGCGGCGGATGGCGGCGATAGAGCGCAGCACGCTGTAGCGCTCCAGGGTTTCTTCCTCCACCACACGCTTGCGGCGGATACCGGCAGTATCGATGATGTTATACTCGGTGCCGTTGGGGGCGGTGAACTTGGTGTCGATGGCATCGCGGGTGGTACCGGCGATATCGGACACCATGGTGCGCTCCTGACCCAGTAGGCGGTTCACCAGAGAGCTTTTGCCCACATTGGGACGGCCAACCACGGCCAGCTGCAGCACGTGTTCGTCCTCATCGGTCTCACCCTCTTCCTGTGGGGGAAGGTTCTTGCAGATCTCCTCCAGCAGGTCGCCCAGGCCCAGCATATTCACGCTGCTGATGCCAATGGGATCGCCCAGACCCAGCTCGTAGAACTCGTAGAGGTTATCGTTCAGGCCAGCATAGTCCATCTTGTTGATGACCAGCAAGAGAGGCTTGTGGGTCTTGCGCAGCAGGTTGGCTACTTCACGGTCGTCGTCGGTGAGGCCATCGCGGCCATCGGCAAAGAAGCAGATCACGTCTGCGGTGTCCATGGCGATCTCGGCCTGACGGCGCATCTGGGAGAGCAGCACATCGTCGCTGCGGGGGTCGATACCGCCGGTATCGATGAGGGTGAACTTGCGGTTCATCCATTCCACGTCGGCATACACTCGGTCGCGGGTGACACCGGGGGTGTCCTCCACAATGCTGATGCGCTTACCGGCAATTTTATTAAAGAAGGTGGACTTGCCCACATTGGGGCGTCCAACGATCGCAACCAGGGGTCTTGCCATGGTTTACATATCCTCCAATCCACTTATCGCACGCCAGAAGCCTTCGCCCGTGTTCTCCACAATGCGGAGCGGGGCGGGGAGAGCCTGACGGACATCATTCAGGGGCATATCATCCAGGAAGAGGTCGCCCTCGTTCCGGATCATGTTGCGGCAAATCAGTATTTCGTCGCATTGCACATCTTTCAGCTGATCAACCAGGTCGCCGCCGGTAATCAGGCCAGTCACCGTAACGGATTCGCCAAAGAAGCGGTTGAGGATGGGAATCACCTGCACGGTGGTACCCTTGGGGGCATACTGATCGCACCAGCGCTGCATCTGCGCCGCGATGGACGTACCGCAGGCGATTACCAGGCGGCGGGGGGCAGTTTCGGCCACAGGGTAGTCCTCAACAGCAAAACGGAGATCCGTCTCAAACATACGCAGCATACCGATGCCGTTCTCGATCTGCGGATAATCTTCGTATTCCTCATCCTCGGGCAGGGGCATACCCGCCAGGCAGTAGAACTCGTCAGCCGGGAAAACAAAGCGGGTGCCAAGATCCTGCAGGAATTTCTTCTGCATGGGTTGGATGGTGCGGAGCAGCTCGGCTGCCATGTCCCTGGTGTAGGGCTTGATCTGGGCCAGACCTTCGCGGTGTCGGGTCAGTCCCACAGGCACCAGCGCCACAGAACAGGCGGCTGGGGCAAGGCTGGCCAGGTCGCGAATGGACTTGAGCAGCACCTCGCCGTCGTTCCAGCCGGGGCAAAGGACGAGCTGACAATGGAAGCGAATGCCGTTGTCCTTCAGCAGGCGAAGCTTGTCCATGATGTCGCCTGCATGAGGATTGCGCAGAAGCTTTACACGCACGTCCGGATCGGTAGCCTGCACGGAAATGTAGAGCGGGCTGACCTTGCGGCGGATGATGCGATCCATCTCGCTGTCGGAAAGATTGGTCATGGTGATGAAATTGCCCATCATCAGGGACAGGCGCCAGTCATCATCCTTGACATAGAGGGTATCGCGCATACCGCGGGGCATCTGATCGATAAAGCAGAAGATGCAATGGTTATGGCAGGAGCGGGGATGGGACACGATGGACTGATCCAGTGTAATGCCCAGAGGCTCCCAGTCTTCCTTGCGGACATGGAAGGACATGGGCTTGCCCTGGCGGGTGATCTCGATGATGAAATCCTCCTGGGCGGTCAGCGCCTGATAATCGATCTGATCGATCACCGGTTCGCCTGCGATGGTTTCCAGCACGTCGCCAGCCTGAAGTCCCAGCTTGGCAGCGATTGAAGCCTTTTGCACGTGCGTGATCGCACTTGACATTCCGCAGCCTTCCTTCCCGTGGGCAAGAATTGCGCAAACTCCCACTAATGCCTATTATGCGCAAATTTCGCCCAAAAGTCAAGAAAACATCGTGTTTTTCCAGCATGGATGTGCCTTGGCGTGGGCAAAATGCCTGCAAAAGGGGAGGATGCAAACATGGCAACGTATCGCATCAGGCATTGTGAGCAACTTGGCGGCGAGGTCAACCTGCACTCGGCCAAGAATGCTGTGCTGCCCATTCTCTGCGCAGGGCTGTTGACCCGGGAACCCATCACCATTGAGCGCGTTCCAATGCTGACGGATGTGGATACGCTGGTGGAGATCCTCTCGGAATGCAATGTGAACATCAGCCGCAACAGGGATGAACTCACCCTGTGGTCGGATGATCCCCATTCTCCCACATCCGAAAATCTGCTGAGCCGGATGCGGGCGTCGGTGCTGGTGATGGGGCCGCTATTGGCGCGCACAGGTTATGTCCGGGTGGCGCTGCCGGGCGGCTGTGCCATTGGGCAGCGCCCCATTGATCTGCATATCAAAGGAATGCAGGCGCTGGGTGCGGAAGCTCAGCTGACGCCCGGCTCGGTGACGCTTCAGGGTCAGCTGAGGGGCGGCAATGTGTATCTGGATTTTCCCAGCGTGGGGGCGACGGAGAACATCATTCTGGCGGCGGTGCTGGCCAAAGGCGCTACCCGCATTGAAAATGCTGCCAAGGAGCCGGAGATCATCGACCTGTGTGCCTTCCTTACAGAAATGGGGGCAAGGATCTCCGGCGGTGGAACAGGTACGATTTTTATCGAAGGTCAGGATAGCCTCCACGGCTGCACCTATAAGCCGATCCCTGATCGCATTGAAGCAGGAACCATCCTCTGTGCAGCGGCCATGACGGAGGGGAGCGTGCTGCTGCGGGGCGTTCGGGCGGACCATATGCGTGCGGTGCTGTTCAAGCTGGCGGAAACAGGCGTCACGCTGCGGGAATCCTCGGCAGGTTTGCGGCTTTCCGGGCGGGCAAGCCAGCCCATCCAGGTGCGGACGCTGGCCTATCCTGGCTTTCCAACAGATATGCAGGCACCCATGATGGCCCTGGCGCTGAAGCTGCGGGGGACATCGGTGTTTCTGGAGACTATCTTCGAGAATCGTTTCATGCACGCCAGAGAAATGGCCCGCCTGGGCGCATCCATCCGCATTGAGGATCGCATTGCCCTGGTGAACGGCGGCCATCTGCTGGCTGGGTCCACGGTGAGCAGTACGGATCTGCGCGGCGGTGCGGCCATGATGCTGGCCGGACTTGCTGCCGAAGGAGAAACGATTTTGCTGGACCCCCAGGGGCATATCGCCAGGGGATATGAAAACCTGCCTGCCATGCTGCGGGAGCTGGGTGCGGATGTGACCATGGACGATCTGGACAGCATGGAGGTGCATGGGTGAAGTACAGCAAAAATACAGCACGGATGCTTGACATCACCATGTGTTGCTGGTAAAATGCCTACAAGAAACGCCACGACGGGGAGAAACGGTCGTGCATCTGCCTTTAGAGAGTCTGCGGTTGGTGCAAGCAGATGGAGATGTCGGTCGGTACTGGCCCCTGAGCGGCTGGCTCAACGGTGCAATGCACCCAGTAAAGTCAGACGGATTCCACCGTGAAAGGGAGAGGCATTCATGAGATGCCGAAGTGGGCGGCTATTGCCGTCAACAAGAGTGGTACCGCGGAAGATATGTGAACACATGCTTTCGTCTCTTGCAGTTTCCTGCCGGAGATGAAAGCATTTTTTCATTCCGGCGCCCAAACACAAGGAGGTCTTGCTGTTATGAAACTCGCATTTTCCACCCTGGGTTGCCCTGATTTCTCCTGGTCTGATATTTATTCTATGGCCAAGGACTTTGGCTTCGACGGCATTGAGATGCGTGGCCTGGGCAATGATATTTTCTCCGTGCGCGCCCAGCCCTTCCGTGCCGATCAGATCGACAAGACCATTGCCAACCTGAAGCGTATGCGCCTGGAGATCCCCTGCCTGTCTACCGGCTGCGTGCTGAAGGATGCAGACTGCTGGCATCAGACCAAGGCGGAGATCGAGGAGTATATTCGCTTGGCGGAGAAGCTGGGTGCCAAGTATATCCGTCTGCTGGGCGACCGCAATGCGGATATCGAGGGCGAGGTGGATGATGAAGTGGTGCTGGCCGCCCTGAAGGACATCGTACCCTATGCCGAAGAGCGCGACGTGATCCTGCTGGTGGAGACCAACGGCGTTTATTCTGATACCGCCCGCCTGCGCGACCTGCTGGCCCGCGTGGAGAGCGACAATGTGGCCGCCCTGTGGGATATGCACCATCCTTATCGTTTTGCCAATGAAAAGCCCGAAACCACCATCCAGAACCTGGGCGTGTACATCAAGCACATTCACATCAAGGATTCCGTGATGGTGGATGGAAAGGTGAAGTACAAGATCATGGGCGAGGGCGATATGCCCATCGAGAGCATGATCCGCGCCCTGCGCTCGGTGAACTACGAGGGCTACATCAGCCTGGAGTGGGTCAAGAACACCGCGCCGGAACTGCAGTCCGCCGGCATCGTGTTCCCGCACTTTGCCAACTACATGGAGCAGTTCATGGGCAGCGACCGCACCAGCCATCGCCTGCAGGACAATGCCCGCAAGACCGGCAAATACGTCTGGCCCAAGAACCAGCTCATCGACCTGACCTTCCCCCAGGTGCTGGATCGCATGGTGGAAGAGTTCCCCGATCAGTATGTCTTCCGCTACACCACCCTGGACTATACCCGCACCTATGCCCAGTTCCGGGACGATGTGGATGAATTTGCCCGCAGCCTCATTGCCATGGGCGTCAAGGCTGGCGACCATGTGGCCATCTGGGCCACCAATGTGCCTGCGTGGTACATCACCTTCTGGGCAACGGTGAAAATCGGCGCCGTGCTGGTGACGGTGAACACCGCCTATAAGATCCACGAAGCGGAATACCTGCTCCGTCAGAGCGACACCCACACCCTGGTGATGGTGGACGGCTACAAGGACAGCGACTATGTGGCCATCATCAAGGAGCTTTGCCCCGAATTGCAGGGTCACGACCAGTTCCAGCCCTTGCACACCCGCAAGTTCCCCTTCCTGCGCAACATCATCACCATAGACAGCCGTCAGGAAGGCTGCCTGACCTGGGATGACGCTATTTCCATGGCTTCCCGCGTGGATCCCTCCGAAGTGACCCGCCGCGCCAATGCCATCAACAAGCACGACGTGTGCAATATGCAGTACACCTCCGGCACCACCGGTTTCCCCAAGGGCGTTATGCTGACCCACTACAATGTGGTGAACAACGGCAAGGCCATTGGCGACTGCATGGATCTTTCCACAGCTGACCGCATGATGATCCAGGTTCCCATGTTCCATTGCTTCGGCATGGTGCTGGCCATGACCGCTTCCATGACCCACGGTGTGACCATGAGTCCCATTCCTGCCTTCTCGCCCAAGCGCGGTCTGGCCTGCATCAATCAGGAGAAGATCACCTGCTTCCATGGCGTTCCAACCATGTTCATTGCCATGCTGGGGCATGAGGACTTCGACAAGACCGACTTCAGCCATATGCGCACCGGCATCATGGCAGGTAGCCCCTGTCCCATCAAGGTGATGCAGGAAGTGATCGAGAAGATGCACATGGACGAGATCTGCATCACCTATGGTCAGACGGAAGCCAGCCCGGCCACCACCATGTCCAAGACCACGGACAGCATCGACGTTCGCGTGAACACCGTTGGCAGCGCCATCTTCGGCGTGGAGTGCCGCATTGTGGATCCTGAGACCAACCAGCCCGTGCCGGATGGCGTGGACGGCGAGTTCGTGGCTCGCGGCTACAACATTATGAAGGGCTATTACAAGATGCCCGAGGCCACCGCTGCGGCCATCGACAGCGAAGGCTGGCTCCACACTGGCGACCTGGCCCGCAGGGACGAGAATGGCAACTACAAGATCACCGGCCGCATCAAGGACATGATCATCCGCGGCGGCGAGAACATCTACCCCAAGGAGATCGAGGACTTCCTCTACACCCATCCCAAGATCAAGGATGTGCAGGTCATCGGCGTGCCTGACAAGCAGTACGGCGAGGAGATCATGGCCTGCGTGGTGCTGAAGGAGGGCGAGACCTCCAGCGAGGCGGAGATGAAGGAATATGTCATGACCCACATGGCCAAGCACAAGACGCCCCGCTACGTGGCCTTTGTGGAGGATTTCCCCATGAACGCCGCTGGCAAGATCCAGAAGTACAAGATGCGCGAATGGGCTGTGGAATACCTGAAGCTCCACGAAGCCAACGCCATTGTTACGGCATAACAAGCAAAAGAAAAGGACTGCTGCACGTTGCTTGGTGCAGCAGTCCTTTTCAGTTCTCTTTGGCAGCTTGCATCTGCTCGTATTTCTCCTGCAAATACATCCAGCGCTCCATGGCTTCATCCAGCTTCTGCTGGGTTGCTTCCTGCTCCTGCATCAGCTCTGTCACGCGGCTGTAGTTGCTGCTGTTGGCCTCCAGCTCTTTGGCCAGGCTTTCCAGCTTCTCTTCAAGATCAGCAATGGTCTGGTCGATGGTGTCAAAGTCCCGCTGCTCCTTGAAGGTGAACTTCAAAGCTGACGACGACTTAGACCGACCGACCGTCGGTTTTTCCTCGGTCTTTTCCGACCTGGGTCGGGCGGGCGTTTCTTCCTGGTGGGCATCCAGATAGCTCTGATATCCGCCGATGTAGGGTACCATCTTCCCATTCTCAAAGGCAAACAGGTGCTGGGTGACACGATCCAGGAAGTAGCGGTCGTGGCTCACAGCAATGATAGCGCCCTGGAAGCTGTCCAGGTAGTCTTCCAGCACATTCAGCGTTTCCAGATCCAGGTCGTTGGTGGGTTCGTCCAGGATCAGCACATTGGGGGCGGCCATCAGGATTCGCAGCAGGTACAGGCGACGCATTTCACCGCCGGACAGGCTGGAGACCTTCTGGTATTGCATATGGGAGGGGAACAGGAAGGTCTCGGCCATCTGGGAGGCGGACAGGTCGCCATCCGGGGTGTAGACGTGAACGGCTACATCGCGCACGGCATCGATGATGCGGGTGTCCGGGTCAAGCTTGGGGCAATGCTGGGCAAAGTAGCCGATCTTGACGGTATCGCCAATCTCAATGGTGCCGCTCTCCGGCGGGATCTCCCCGCAAAGGGTGCGGAGCAGGGTGGTTTTGCCGGCGCCGTTACCGCCGATGATGCCCATTCTGTCGGCTCTGAGAAGCGTGTAGGAGAAGTCCTCCACCAGGGTTTTGCCGCCGATGGCCACGCTGAGATTCTCCCAGGAGACGATCTTCTTGCCCAGGCGGCTTGCCACGCTCTTCATGGCCAGGGTTTCCTCCGGCGGAGCCTCGCGGATAGCCTCCGTCAGGGCGTCGAAGCGGTCGATGCGTCCCTTGGCCTTGGTGGAGCGTGCCTGAGCGCCGCGGCGGATCCAGGCCAGCTCCTTGCGATAGAGGCTCTTGTTCTTGCGCAGGGTGGCGGCATCCATTTCCTCGCGCTGGGCGCGTTCTTCCAGATAGCCGCTGTAGCTGGTCTGGTAGCTGTCTACGCGGCCTCCACCAACGTTCAGAATGCGGTTGAAGGCGCGTTCCAGCAGATATCGATCATGGGTGACCACGATCAGCGTACCGCGCCGCGCCATCAGGCGATCCTCCAGCCATTGCGCCATGTCCAGGTCGATGTGGTTGGTGGGTTCGTCCAGGAGCAGCACGTCGCTTTCACGGCACAGTACGCCAGCCAGCGCCACGCGCATCTTCTGCCCGCCGGAAAGGGTACCCACCTTGGCATTCAGGTCGGTAAAACCCAGCTGGGTGAGAATGGTCTGCGCCTCATAGGCAGCGGCCTCGGCGATCTCACCGGGGCGTGCGGGCAGATAGGCCAGCGCAGCCTGGGTGATGGTGTCATTCTCCCGCAAATCAGGCGTTTGGGGCAGATAAGCTACGCTCAGATTGCGGCGAATGGACAGCTCGCCCTTGTCCGGCTCCTCACGTCCTGCCAGCAGCCGCAGCAGGGTAGACTTACCCGCGCCGTTTCTGCCCACCACGCCGATGCGGTCACCATCGGAAATGGTCAGGTTCACATGGTCAAGTAAAGGCTTTTCGCTGTAGTGCAGCGATACATCCATCAATTGAAAGGCACAAGCCATGAAAAAATCCCCCTTTATCAGGGGATATTGTATCATAGTTTGCTCGCTTGCGCCAGATATGCTTTATGTTTCTGCATAGGAGGCTGCCGGATTGTAAAAGCAATGGTCACCGATGCGGATGACAAAATAGCCTACAGCCGAGGGAAAATTGTTGCGGCAGGTAGGGGAATAGGGATTGTAGAACCACAGCGCCTGCCAGAGGTTCGCCAGCCTGCCGCCGTTGATGGCCCATTGAGCGATGTCGTAATGCTCCTGGGAAGGATTCATGTTGTACACGTTCTGATAGTTGGGTTCGCCGCCCAGCTCCGTTCTTGCGCAGTTGAATTGACCTGTCTGATAGATCACCTCCCGCAGGGTGTTGTATCGGCCATATTCGCCGGTGCGTGTGCGCACCCGGTTCATCACCACGCTAGCCACGGCTCTCATGCCGTTATCGCCTTCGCCGCCAGCCTCGCATTGGATCAGCCGGGCAAACAGCTCCAATTCAGACATATCTCTCCACCTCCATGCGATAGGCTATGACAGACAAAAACAAGGCATTCCACCATGGAATGCCTTGCAGGATATTCTGTTGCTTTATCGGTTCCAGCCGCGGCGACCATCGCCCAGCAGATGCTTCATGCCCGCCAGATCCTCCAGCGCCCGGCCGCAGCCCATCACCACGCTGGTCTGGGGATCATCCGCCACACCACAGGGGATCTTCAGCGCGCCGTAAATGGCCTCGGACAGGCCGTTGAGTGCAGCCGCGCCGCCGCTGAACACGATGCCGTCCTCGAAGATGTCGGAGGCCAGCTGGGGAGGCGTACGCTCGATGACCGCCTGAATGGACTCGATCAGCTCGCTGATGGGGTCCTTCAGCGCTTCAAAGATATCGGCAGAGGTAACGGCCTGGGTCTTGGGCATACCGGAGATCAGGTTGCGTCCGGTAACATCCATGGTGATCTCGCTGGCCATGGGAATGGCGCAGCCGATGTTCACCTTGATCTCCTCGGCAGTACGCTCGCCGATGAGCAGGTTATGCTTTTTGCGCAGGTAGCGGATGATGGCATCATCGAAATAATCGCCGCCGATGGGAACGCAACTGGAAACCACCACTTCACCCATGGACAGCACAGCGATGTCCGTCACGCCAGCACCCATGTCCACGATCATGGTGCCGTAGGCTTCCGTGAAGGGGAGGCCAACGCCCAGCGCAGCAGCCACAGGACGATCCAGCAGCTGGGTGCGGCGCATACCGGCATCGAACATGATGCTGATGATGGAGCGCTTTTCCACTTCGTTCACGCCGGAGGGAACGGAGATCACCGCGCGGGGGCGGGAGAACATACGGCGTCCCACCACATTGCCCACAAAATAGCGCAGCATGGTGCTGGTCAATTCAAAATCGGCCACGGTACCCTGGCGCAGCGGACGCACCGCCAGCACGTTGTTGGGGGTACGGCCGATCATGCGGTAGGCGTCGTTGCCCACAGCCAGTACCTTTTTGGACTCACGCTCAATGGCGACCACGGCAGGCTCGCGCAGCACAATGCCCTTGCCTTTCATGTAGATGAGTACATTGGATGTACCCAGGTCAATGCCGATGTCGTTTACTTGCGCCATACGAACAAACCACCTATCTAACAAACTTATGGTAAAAACTAAAATCATTATAACATTCTTTGCAAATTTGTAAACTCCTTCTTCTTTGTAATAATGTTACGTTTTCTGCCAGCATAGGCTGGTGCAGGAGGTGATTTTTGTGCACGAAGAAGGCTTTTTCCCCCTGGAGCTTACCAGCGATCTGCCGAAAATCACAATGCTGGGCAGCCAGCAGGTACGTATCGAGCAACATAAGGGACTGGTGGTTTATCAGGAGGACGAAGTTGCCCTGCAAACAGCGGCAGGGTTATTGAAGCTGCACGGGAAGAACCTGTCTTTTGCGATGTACACCGCAGGAGAAGCGCTGATCACCGGGCAAATCGATGCTATCAGCCTGTGCGGAGGTTTGAACTGATGAAAGGCATTGTGCGCAGCTTTACCGTAGAAGGATTAAACCTTGAGCGTTTTATCGCATTGTCTGCTGAAGCTGGTATTCGATTTACCAAATTGAAACGCCAGGGGAGACGGTTGTGGGCGTTGACTGGCGAGGATGAACTTGCCAGCATTGAAGAGATAGCCAGCAAGGGTGGATGGCGATTCTGCGCAGGAAACCGGCAGGGCAGCGGACGTGGGTTGGACGCAATGAAGCGTCATTGGCCGTTATGGGCAGGTGGGCTTCTGCTTTTCGCTGTGATTTTTACTGCAACCCAGCTTGTCTGGAATATCGATATCATTGAGGCTGGAATATATCAGGCTGACCTGGAAGGCTTTCTGACAGAAAATGATATTCGATTGTTTCGCTGGAAAAGCAGAATCGACCTCGATGAGCTTCGGGATAGCATAGAATGGCGTTATCCTGATATTGCCTGGGCAGACTGCGGATGGCGTGGCACAACATTGCGGATTACCTTGGTAGAAGGCACACCCCAGGGAGAGACGTTCTCCAAGATCGGCTCGGGCGATGTGGTTGCCGCACGAGGCGGTATTGTTGAGAGCATCGTGACGGTCGCAGGCACACCCGTGGTAGCGCCGGGGGATGTGATCCAGCCAGGACAGGTGCTGATCCAGGGGATAGAGAGAAGCGCGGACGAGACGACAATCCCTGTTATGGCACGGGGCATCGTGAACGCCAGGGTGTGGGATCAGGCTGCTGTGCAGATGCCAATGACAGAGACGGCAACTACTTATACAGGCAATAGGCAGGAGACATGGACAGTTTGCTGCCCATGGTTTGATCTGTGGACGATGAGGGAGCCAGGATATGCACATCAGGACATCAGAAGAAAGCAGGTGCCATTGGGTGGGCTGTTCCTGCCGTTTACATGGGTCCTGGAAGAACATATGGAAGCAGAAGTTGTGCAGAAACAGCGTGATGCGGAGGCTGTTCAGGCCGAAGCAGGCGCTGCCGCGCTGCGGTTGCTGCGGGAGAAAACGGAATTTGATGATGAATTAGTTGACAAATGGGTAGATTATTGTATGATAGAAGGTGAGGTATTAGAAGCAATTGCCTATGGCGAGCGCATTGTGGATGTGGCACAGCCCAGGCGAAACGCTGAGTGATACCTCCCGGCATGGCTGCTCCGGTGATAAGCAGCGAGAAAGGCAGGAACCCCCTTTTGACACAAGTCAAGAAACTGATGCTTTCGGTTGATTCCATGGACGCATATATGTCCCTCTTTGGCCTCAACGACCAGAATGTGGCCCTCATCGAGCAGGAGTGCGGCGTGACCATTGCCCTGCGCGGCGCTGAGCTGGCCATTACCGGCGAAGAAAAGGACACCGAGCTGGCCGCCAGCGTGATCGAAAAGCTGGTGGAAATGATCCATCGTCACGAACTGGTGGATCGCACCCGCATCCGCTATGCCATTGCCCTGGCCAGGGAAGGTAAGGTGGATATGATCGACGAGATCCTCCGCAGCGTGGTGGCCATTACCCACCGCGGCAAGCAGATCCGCTGCAAGACTCTTGGCCAGCAGGAATACGTGCAGGCCATCCGTGACCACGATCTCACCTTTGCCGTTGGCCCCGCAGGCACGGGCAAAACCTATCTGGCCATGGCGCTGGCTGTGGTGGCGCTGAAGAACAAGGAGATCGAGCGCATTGTGCTAACCCGTCCGGCGGTGGAGGCTGGCGAAAAGCTGGGCTTTCTGCCTGGCGACCTGACCCAGAAGGTCGACCCCTATCTGCGTCCTCTCTACGATGCGCTGTATGACTTTATGGGTGTAGACTCCTATCAGAAAATGGTGGAGCGCGGTGTGGTGGAGGTGGCCCCGCTGGCTTATATGCGCGGCCGCACACTGAGTGATTCCTTCATCATCCTGGATGAAGCACAGAACACCACCTCCGAGCAGATGAAGATGTTTCTGACCCGCCTTGGATTCAACTCCAAGGTGGTGGTCACCGGCGATATTACCCAGACCGACCTGCCCTATGGCAAGCGTTCCGGCCTGGCCGAGGCCATTGAGATCCTGAAGGATATCCCGGCCATCGGCATGGTGAAGCTGACCCACAAGGACGTGGTACGCCACGAGCTGGTACAGCAGATCGTTCAGGCCTATGACGCCTACTACGGCAAGGAAAAGGAGAAAGACCAATGATGCGCCCGAAATGGAGCGAAAAAGGGAAAAACAAACCCGGTGTGATGCGCAGGCTTGGCACCTGGTTCCGCAGCGTGGAAGCAAAGTGTACGCTGATCGTTGTGATCGGCAGCCTGTTGCTGTTTTTCCTGTTCAGCATTGCCAGCGCCCCCCAGCGCTATAGCCTGAAGGTGGGTACCATTTCCCACCAGACCATTACCGCCACCAAGGATGTGGTGGATCAGCTGACCACCGAAGAGCGCCGCAAGGCGGCAGCCAATGCGGTGGAACCCACCTACCACCTGCAGGAGGGCGCCACCGAATCGGTAATGGCCAACCTGAACGACCTGTTTACCGAGCTGCGCACCGTGCAGCAATATGGCCTCACCCTGCGCGAGGAAGGCCAGACGGCAGAGGATCTGCGCTACCACACCTTTGAGGATTCTGCCATCGAGTATGCGCAGAATCTGGTTACCGGCATGGATCTGAGCCGCTACCAGGCTACGACCCTGCTGCGCACGGATACCGAGGACTATGACGAGATGGTCTCCGCTGTGACCACCGCTGTGTCCAATGCCCTGAACACCACCATCCGCGAGGGTCAGGTGAACCAGTCCATCCAGACCATTTTGCAGATCGTAGGCTATAAGGTAGAAATCTCCCTGTTCCAGAATATTGTGCAAAGCGTGCTTCGCAGCTGCGTGAAGCCCAACATGGTGATCGAACAGGAAGCCACCGAGGCCGCCCGGCAGAAGGCCATGGACGCCGTGGAGCCGGTGGTCTATCTCCAGGGACAGAACATCATCCGTGAGGGCGAACGCGTAACCTCCTATCAGCTGGCTATGCTTCGAGACCTTGGCCTGCTGGAAGACAATAACTACGATTTCTCCATTTATGGCGGTGCCGCGCTGCTGGTGGGCGCTTCCATTACCATTCTGCTGCTGTCGTTGGTGCTGTTGGCACCGGAAATGCTCCATGACGTGCGCCGCATTTCCGTAATTATGCTGGTGATGCTGGTGAGCCTTGGCCTTTCTGTGCTGATGGTGAAGCTATTCCATATTTATCTTGCTCCCATGAGCCTGGGCGCCATGCTGCTGACCGGCTTGCTGGGACCCCAGGTCGGCCTTGCCGGAACCATGAGCCTCTCGCTGCTGATCAGCGGTCTTGTGGCTGGCAGCAACACGTCCTTTGCCGCTGAAATGATCCACCTGCTGCTGACCGGTCTGGTGGGCGGCGTGATTTCCGTGCGCTTCCTCAAGGGCAAGCCTCAGCGTCTTCGCATGGTGCTTTGCGGTCTGCTGGTGGCCACAAGCAATGTGGTGATGATGCTGGCCGTCGATCTGATGACCTCCAGCAACACCCAGGGCATGATGAACAATGTGGTATGGTCCATCGGCGGTGCTGTGCTGAGCGGTGTGCTGGCGGCAGCCCTGCAGGCGGTGATCGAGACCACCTTCAACCTCGCCACGCCCAGCAAGCTGCTGGAGCTGGCCAATCCCAACCAGCCGCTGCTGCGCCGCCTGCTGATCGAAGCCCCCGGCACCTACCATCACTCCATCGTGGTGGCGAATCTTTCCGAGGCGGCTGCTGAAAACATTGGCGCCAATCCGCTTCTGGCTCGTACCGGTGCGTACTTCCACGACATCGGCAAGTTGAAGCGCCCTCTGTATTTCAAGGAAAACCAGATGGGGGAGAATCCCCACGACAGAACCGATCCTTACGTTTCTGCGGCCATCGTGACCACCCACACAAGAGATGGTCTGCAGCTGGCGCAGAAGCACCGCCTGCCTCCGGAGATCCAGCGCATCATTGTGGAGCATCACGGCGATACTCCGGTGATGTACTTCTACCACAAGGCGTTGCAGAATGCTGATGGCAAAACGGTGGACATCGCCGACTTCCGCTATGATGGCAGCCGTCCCACCACCAAGGAAGGCGCCATCGTTATGCTGGCCGATACCATCGAGGCGGCGGTCCGTTCCATGCCCGATCCCACGCCCCAGGCCATTGAACGCTTCATCGAACGGCTTGTTCGTGGCAAGCTGGAGGACGGCCAGCTGAGCAATTCTCCGCTGACGCTGCGGGATATCGACGGCATCTGCGAGGCTTTCTGCACGGTGCTGAACGGTGTTTTCCACGAGCGCATTGAGTACCCCAACGTGGCCGTTCCCACCCGCGAGAAGCCTGCTGCAACTCCGGCTGAGCCTGCTGCACCTGCAGCGGCTGCCGAGGTCAAGGAAGAAAAGAAGCCCGAAGCAGTTCAGGAACAGCCCGAGAAAGCTCTGGCGGAACCTCCTGTTGAAGCCGAACAGACAACGGTGCAGCCTGCTGAACCCGCAAAGGAGGAAGAGGCATGATCCTGCTGTGGGAGATCGACACGGCGGTTGATCCGGCTCTGCTGACGCTGATGCAAACCGCCGCCGACTGCGCCTTGCACATGGAAGGCGTGCGCCGCAAGTGTGCGGTGTCCGTTCGGTTGTGCGATGATGATACCATTCATGAGATCAACCGGGAATTCCGCGGCATTGATCGTGCCACCGACGTGCTATCCTTTCCGATGATCAACTATCCCCAGGGCGTGACCGCTGGCAAGGCCGACAAGCTGCTGCGCCAAGCGCTGGACGATGAACTGAATGCCTGTATGCTGGGCGACCTGATCATTTCCGTGCCTCATGCGCTGGCACAGGCTGAGGAGTATGGCCACTCGCCGGAGCGCGAAGCCGCCTACTTGCTGGTACACGGCATCTGTCACCTGATGGGCTACGACCACATTGATCCTGATGATCAAAGGAGAATGCGCGCCATGGAAGAGAAGATCCTGAATGCCGTGGGCATGAGTCGCGACGAGCAGCAGCAGATCAGCGATGAAACGCTGCTGGCCTTGGCTGTTTCTGCCAGGGAACGCAGTTATTCGCCCTATTCCGGCTATGCGGTAGGCGCTGCGCTGCTTTCGGCTGACGGCCGTGTGTTCCAGGGCTGCAATATTGAGAATGCCTCCTTTGGTCTGACCAACTGTGCCGAGCGCACGGCCATGTTCAAGGCCCTCAGCGAAGGCGCGACGGAGTTTACTGCCATCGCCATATCTGCTGAAAGCTCTGCCCCCTGGCCTTGCGGCGCCTGCAGACAAGTACTGAATGAGTTTGCACCCGATATCCGCGTGCTGGTCACCTGGGGCGACCATGTGGAGGAAGCTCCTTTGAGCGCATTGCTGCCCCACGGTTTTGGCCCCAAATCCCTTGCTTAATCGGATTGAACAGGAGAAGAATATCATGACACAAGCAAAACAGTCCTTCCGTTCCGGCTTCATCACCATTGTTGGCCGTCCTAATGTGGGCAAGTCTACCTTGATGAATGCCCTGGTAGGCGAGAAGGTGGCCATTGTTTCCAATCGCCCCCAGACCACCCGCAACCGCATTATGGGTGTCATGACCCGCCAGGAATGCCAGATGGTATTCCTGGACACCCCCGGCATTCACAATCCCCGCACGCGCCTTGGTGAGTACATGATGCAATCCGTGCGCGATGCCATGGACGGCATGGACGGTGTGCTGGTGCTGGTGGACGCTACCCAGGTTGGTGAGCATGACCGCGCCATTGTGAAGGACATGGCAGAAAAGAAGGTGCCGAAGATTCTGGCGCTGAACAAGATCGATATGCTGCCCAAGGATAAGCTACTGGGGCTGATTGCCTCTTTTGCTGATGCAAGCTACGACGCCATTGTCCCCATCAGCGCCAGGACGGGCGATGGCCTGGAAGAGCTTGTTGCTGCCCTGACGGCCAAGCTGCCTGAAGGCCCCAAGTATTTCCCGGATGATATGATGACCGACCAGCCTGAGCGCCTGATTTGTGCTGAAATGATCCGCGAGAAGGCGCTTCTGCACCTGCGGGACGAGGTTCCCCATGGTATTGGCGTTGAGATGATGGCCATGACCAAGGAAAGCGACGACTTCATGGAGATTCACGCCACCATCTATTGCGAACGCGAGGCGCACAAGGGGATCATCATTGGCAAGCGTGGCTCCATGCTGCAGGTGATCGGCAGCGAAGCACGCAAGGATATCGAGCAGCTGCTGGGTATGCACGTGAACCTGAAGCTGTGGGTGAAGGTACGGCCTGATTGGCGCAATCGCATGGACGATCTGCGCAACCTGGGCTATGACAGCAGAAAGTAAAAACCGACCATCGCTTATCAAAACCGACTTTTGTCCGATTTGGACATGAGTCGGTTTTACTTTGTTCTGGTCGGTTTTACACATTTTTAAATTGGCAACATAAATTGAAGCAGGTCGCAGCATTAGCTGCGACCGATAAGGAGAGTGAAAGCAATGCGTGGTCTTGGATACGCTTTGATTCTGTTTGGTATCATTTCCGCAGTCATTATCCTTCTCTATGGCGCCATCATCGGTTGGTCAGGTCTGACCGGCTCCATCGTTGCTGTTATGACTGGCGTGGGCTTCCTGAGTCAGGCTGGCGATTATTTCAAAGAGAATAGCGGATGCGGCTGCAACCGCTGCTAAACCAAAGCATCGCGCGTTCCGGGAGCCAAGCGCCACCGGAGCGCGTTTTTTTATATCAATTGACAGCTTTTTTTCTTTTCGATATAATGTATTTGTCCTACGGAATGAAATGCAAGTGAGGCGTTTTTGAAATGAATTGGGCTGAGCAAGTAACCACTATCCTGGAACAGCTGCTGTCTTTTACAGAGCATCATCGTTTGATCGAAAAGGTGGATCGCCCCTATTATCGTAATCTGCTGCTGGACGTGATGCAGCTTGATGCACCGGAAGGGGAGTTTGCTGCTGAAAACGAGATTCCTGCTACTGCTACCGTTTATCTTCAGCAGCTGTGCAATCTTGCCATTGAGAAGGGCATGATGGAGGATTTGCAATACGCCCGTGATCTGTTTTCTGCACGGGTGATGGGCCTTTTGACGCCTTCGCCCAGGGAGGTACGCGAAAAGTTCCTCACGGCTGTTAACGAGGGGAAGCCCGACGAGGCCACGCAGAATTTCTATGATATGTGCCGTGCCTGCGACTACATCAAGGTAGACTCCATCGCGCAGAATATCCGCTATTTTGCTGAAAGCCCCTGCGGTGAGCTGGAGATCACCATTAACCTGTCCAAGCCGGAGAAGGATCCCAAGGAGATCGCCAAGCTGAAAAACGCCCCCAGCGTGGGTTATCCCAAATGTATGCTTTGTGTGGAGAATCCGGGCTATGCCGGGCGCAGCAATTTCCCCGCAAGGCAGAACCATCGCATTGTCCCCCTGACGCTGGCCGGGCAAAGCTGGTATATGCAGTATTCGCCCTATGCCTATTATCCCGAGCATTGCATTGTGTTCAACAGCCAGCATATTCCCATGAAGATCGACCGCGGAACCTTTGAGCGTCTGTTCAGTTTTGCGGATCAGCTGCCCCACTATTTCCTGGGCAGCAACGCCGATCTGCCCATCGTTGGCGGTTCCATCCTCAATCACGATCATTTCCAGGGCGGTCGTTATGAATTCCCCATGGATAAAACGGGCGTCAAGGCGCAACTTGCCTCGCCTGTGCAGGGTGTGGATGCCTGCATTCTGGATTGGCCTATGTCTGCCGTTCAGCTCACTTCCGCGGACGCTGATGCCTTGATCAACGAGGCCGAGCGCATCCTTCATGCTTGGCGCAGCTATAGCGATCCTGCCTGTGAGATCTATGCTTTCACAAACGATACGCCCCACAACACCATCACGCCCATTCTGCGCAAGGTGGATGGGCAGTACAGGCTGAATCTGGTGCTGCGCAACAACCGAACCAGCGATGAGCATCCCCTGGGCATTTTCCATCCCCATGCCGATCTGCACCACATCAAGAAGGAGAATATCGGTCTGATTGAAGTGATGGGCTTGTTTATTCTGCCGGGTCGCCTCAAGACCGAGCTTGCCGAGCTGGAAGACTACCTGACAGGTAGGAAGCCTTTGATCCGTCCTGATGAGCAGGACGCAAGCTACAAGCATTTCGACTGGGTGGAGCGGCTGGTTAATAAGAACGGCTTGTGTGCTGATCGTGACGAAGCAAACGCTCTGCTGCGGGCTGAGGTCGCCAAGGTTTGCGCACAGGTATTGGCCGATGCTGGCGTGTACAAGCAGGACGAAGCCGGTCTGGCTGGGTTCAAGCGTTTCATGGCTACACTTGGCTATCGATAAAAAAACAAGCGGGCAGGGGAGTTCATCCTCTGTCCGCTTGTTTTCTGTATTGCGGAAATCAATCGGTCAACTGCGGTTTCACTCATCCGCTTCCCAGCAATAGACCAGTCGGTCTTCCTTGCCATGGGGCATATCGTAGATTCGTTCGATGCGCTCCACCAGCCGGAAACCAAGCTTGGACAAAATGTGCTGCATACGCGTATTGCTGCCCATGGTGTCGGCCCAAATGGATTTCACACCATATTCGGCCTGCGCTTTTTCCATGGCAAGCTGCATAGCTGCGGTACCGTAGCCGTGATTCTTGCAGGCGTCGTTCATCATCATCAGGCCAATCTCGCACTTGTGGTTAACGCGGTCAATGCGCTTGAGCGACAGCGTGCCGACGATGGCGTCGTCTGCAAATATGCCGAAGGTTGGGTACCAGTCGCGGCGAGACTCATCGTAGTCGAAATAGCGATCCACATGGGTGCGCTGGTAATGATAGGGGTGGGGATCCATCATGGGATCAGGCACATAGCCGCGAAAAAACTCGTGATATTCCTCGCGAGTAAAGGGACGAAGTTCAATGTGCGTCACAGCAGCCCATCCTTCCAACAGACCTTTTCAACAAGAATGCTGCACAGCTCGGCCAGGCCGTGGGCGTCCTCCTCGGAGAAGCGCGCAAACTCCGGGCTATCGATGTCCATCACGCCGATCAAGCGATCATGAACCACCAGGGGCAGAACGATCTCGGAATTGGAGGCACTATCGCAGGCGATGTGGCCAGGAAACTGGTGTACATCTGGCACCAACTGAATCTTGCGGGTAGAAGCAGCAGCGCCGCATACGCCCTTGCTGAAGGGGATAACCGTGCAGGCAACCTTGCCTTGGAAAGGCCCCAGATACAGCGTATCTCCTTTGGCCAGGTAGAAGCCTGCCCAGTTGATCCGATCAAGATGCTCCCAAAGCAGCGCTGCGCAGTTGGCCAGGGCGGGCAAGGGGAGAGAGCATCCCTCCAGCAGGGATTGCATTTGCTGGCGCATCAGCTTGTACATTGTGTTGCTCCTTTACAGAACATAAAGATAGATGGAGAGAAAGTGCAGGAAGGTGCCAATGAGGCAGAAAAAGTGGAACACAGAGTGGAAATACTTGCGCTTGGCACCGATGCCATACAGAATGGCGCCCACCGTGTAGGCCACACCGCCCCAGATGAGCAGCGTCATGCCACCAGAGGGAACTGCGCTGACCATGTATCCGTACGCAAAAATGATGATCCAACCCATGATCAGATACAGAGCAACAGAGAGCTTGGCGAATTTCTTCAGACTGATGGCGTTCAGCGTGATGCCCAGGATCGCGGTTGCCCATATGACGCCGAAGACCCACCAGCCGATGGTGTCCCGCAGGGAAACAAGGGTATATGGCGTGTAGGTGCCTGCGATCAGCAAGAAGATGGTGCAATGGTCGATCACGCGGAACACACGCTTGGCTTTGTTGACCTTCAGCGCGTGATACAGGCAGGACATGAGATAAAGGATCATGACCATCACGCCAAAGATCACGCTGGAAACGACGCGATAGGCATCGCCAACCTGGGCGCTTTTCACAATGCAGAGGATCATGGCCACCAGGCCGGAAATGACACCAACGCCGTGGGAAATGGAACTGATAAGTTCCTCGCATAAGGTATACTTGGGAATAGAAATGCGATGCTTGGGCTGTTCACCCTGATGAACCATAATGGATGCCTCCAATAAACAAGTTTACTTCACCAAGCGATAAAGGGAAATAACCTTGCCCAGGATGGTGACCTCGTCCGCATAAATGGGTTCCATGGTGCTGTTTTCCGGCTGCAGGCGGAAATGGCCATTTTCCTTGAAGAAACGCTTCACGGTCGCAGAATCGTCGATCATGGCCACAACGATCTCACCGTTGTTGGCTTCTGCCTGTCGCTTGACTACGATGTAGTCGCCATCAAGGATGCCGGCCTCGATCATGCTGTCGCCGCGAACAAGCAAAATAAAGTGTTCGCCATCACCCAGCATAACCTCGGGGATAACAACATATTCCTCGAGATTTTCTTCGGCCAGAATGGGTTGACCGGCGGTGACACGCCCGACCAGCGGCACAGCAGTAGAATTATTGCGCACAAAATTGGGGTCGCCAACAACCTCCATGGCGCGAGGCTTCATGGCGTCGCGATGGAGCAGGCCGCGCTTTTCAAGGCGCTGCAAATGACCGTGTACCGTTGAGGTGGATTTCAGACCAACAGCATTGGCAATTTCCCGCACGGACGGGGGATAGCCCTTTTGCTGGATTTCGGACTTGATAAAGTCAAGAATACGCTGCTGATTATCGCCACGGGGACGCTGCATGGAATCGCCGCCTTTGCATAGATTTGTTTCATTATAACATATGCGAACAAAAAAATCAAACATATGTTCCCAAATGATTGCAAATAAAGGGAACATATGTTATAATTCTTACAGGAGATGATTGAAATGGCTTTGAAGAAGCAGTGTGTGCTTGAAGAAAAAGAGTGCATCGGCTGCGGCGAGTGCGACCGATGCGACCTGGATCCCAACAAAATTTGTGATAATTGCATGAAGTGCATCAACAGCGATGCAGAATACCGTGCCATTATGGTGGATGATTTTGAGCTTGAAGCCGAGTTTGAAGCAAAACAGGCAGGGGAGTTCCATCACCATGATTGTGACTGCGGCTGCGATTACGATCATCACCATCATCATTGATCAGGTGACCGGCTTGTCGGGCTGATTGGCAAAATTCATGTCCGGAGTGTCGCCAGTATCGGCCTCTGTGCCGGGCAAGCGAACATATTCCGCAGCCATGCGGCGTCGGGCGTCGGTCATGTCGGCATAGTGCTTGCGGGTGGTATCCACCGAGGAATGGCCCAGCACATCGGCCACCAGGTAAATATCTCCGGTGGCGTTATAGAGGTTGGTGGCAAAGGTGCTGCGGAGCTTATGAGGGCTGATCTTCGGCTTCAGCGGAGCTGCCACAGCCGCGTATTTCTTCACAAGATTCTGCACAGCGCGCTGGGTGATCCGGCGCTTCTGCAAGGACAAAAACAAGGCATCCTCATGACCAGGAAGGGTGTCTATTTTTGTGCGTTCCTCGATATATTCGGCTAAAGCGGTAGCAACTTCGGCCGGAAAATACAAAACAACCTGATTTCCGCCCTTTCTGGTGACCAAAAAGGCGTTTTCTTCCATATTGATGTCAGACAAATTGATCCCAACACACTCAGAAACGCGAATGCCTGTTCCCAAAAACAAGGACAGCATGGCATAATCACGCTTGGCTGTGAGCTTCTGATAGCGTTTCTGACCATCCGTCATGCCTTCGCCAGTTTCGGCCTGGTTGAGCATCTTGATCATTTCATCACGATTCAAACGAAGAATCGGTTTCTCGTGAATCTTCGGCAGCGGCACAAGCAGCGTTACGTTGGACGGCACACGATGATTCTTGAAAAGAAAATCGTAGAACGATCTGATGGAACACAGCTTGCGCTTGATGGCCAGGTCATGGTTGACCAGCGCCTTGACAGGCTGCTCGCCAGAATCGTCATCAGACTTGAAATAGTAGGTCAGGTATTCGACATACGCCGTCAGATCGCTCTGAGACACGCGGGAGAGGTCTTCATCCGACCAAAGGGTCAAATTCTTGTCTGAAAACGCGACACGTTCCGATTGTAGAAAATGAAAGAAGGTACGCAGGTCGATGGCATAGGCAAGCCGCGTAAAGGTGCCGGTGGTCACAGCGATGCTGCGCAGGAAGTCAGAGCAAGCCTGGGGCAGCTCGCGAGTGATGGAACGAATCTGCATGATGCGCTTGGCATCGATCTGCTCACGGTAGGCTGAATCTGCCATGATTGCCCTCCTTTGCATTTTCATAGCGCCAACTATTCGTGAAACTGTGGTTTAGCGAATAGTTGCAGAAACATGGATAAGCGGGTGAGCGGCACTCGCCCACCCGGATGATGGGTCAATCTTCGTCTTCCTTGGGTGTGTTGATGCGACGGTATTCCTCAATGGCTCCCCTGGCCAGCTCGTCGCAGCGATTGTTCTGCGGATGATCAGCGTGGCCTTTCACCTTGATAAAGCGCACATTGTGCTTCTTCGTCTGCGCCAGCAGGATGAACCACAGATCCTGATTCTCCACCGTCGTACCGTTGGAGGTCTTCCACCCCTTCTTCTTCCATCCATCGATCCAATGGTCGTTAAAGGCCTGCACCATATAGTTGGAATCGGAATACAGATCCACGTCGCAGGGCTCCTTCAAAGCGCCCAGAGCGCTGATGGCGGCAAACAGCTCCATGCGGTTGTTGGTGGTTCCGGCCATGTAGCCGCTAAGCTCCTTGCGGTGCGGGCCAAATTCCAGAATAGCACCCCAGCCGCCAGGGCCAGGATTGCCAGAGCAGGCGCCGTCGGTATAGATATTCACCTTCTTGCGAGGTGCAGTTTGCATTCGGTTACTCCCCTTTTACTTGGACATTTGCCGGGATTTTTCGGCGCAGGCACCCATGGCGTCCATAATGGCAGCGCGGAAGCCCTTGCGCTCCAGTTCTTCCACCGCCTCAATGGTGGTGCCGCTGGGCGAACACACAGCATCCTTCAGGCTGGCGGGATGGGTTCCGGAGGAAAGCACCATCAGGGCGCTGCCCAGCACGGACTGTGCAGCCATTTCGTAGGCGCAGGCCCGCGGAATGCCTTCCTTCACGCCAGCATCGGCCATGGCTTCGATCATCATGAACACATAGGCCGGGCTGGAACCGCTGATGGCGATCACGCCATCAAACAGGCGTTCGGGCATGATCACCGTGCGGCCAACTGCATCGAAAATGCCCTTGGCAAAGGCAAAATCCTCCTTGGAGAAGGTGGATTCGTCGCACAGGGCGGTCATTCCCTCGCCTACCATGGCCGGCGTGTTGGGCATGACACGCAGATAGGTGGCGGTTGTGCCTTCCAGCGCCTCGGCCAGCATGGACACCGTCCAGCCAGCGGCAATGCTGATGATGGCCTTGCCGTCCAGCACCTCGCGCACCTCGTCGATCACGCCTTGAATGAAATGCGGCTTCACCGCCAGGATGATCATATCGCTCTGCTCCACCAGATCAATGGCGGAATCGCAATAGGTGGCGCTGGGGATCTCGTCAGCCAGCTCCTCTATGCGACGGCGGCTGCTGTCGCACACCACCACCTGGCTGGGCTTGATGTAGTTGGCATCCAGCATACCACGCAGGATAGCACTGCCCATGTTGCCCGCGCCGATCAAACCAAGCCTTCTCATTGAACATCCCTCCGGTGAATAGATGATTCATATTATAGCATGAAAACAGCCGTCTGCAAAGGGTTTTCCCGCTGCAAGACGGCTGTTTCTGCAAAAAACAATTAAAGTGCATGGTTATAGACTTGGAAGCCAAGTTTACGGTACACGCTGGCAGAAGCCGCTGAATTAGCGCGTACTGTCAGCAGCGTACAATGCGCATCAATGGCATCACGGATAGCCTTGGCACAAACTGCCTGCGCGTAGCCACGCCTGCGGTACTCCGGCTGCGTCGCGACCAATTCAAGGGATACGACGCCCCCATTATCCATGGTGGCTGCAACAGAAACAGGCTGTTCATCGGCATAAAGGACATAGCAGCGCATCAGTCCACGCTCTACCAGCGTAAAATGGTGAACCGGATGCATATCCTTGCGGCCATCAGCAAGCAAATCGTTGGCCAGTTTTGCCCAGATGGCAAATTCTTCCGGTGTACGAACTTCAATGATACGCTGTGACGTGGGCTGGTTGATGAACTGCGGTGGGTACATGGCCAAATATTGCTCATCATCAAAGGCGAATTCTGTTTGTCCATGTACTTTTGCTTTGCCGAAGAAAAGGGCAAACACATCATCCGAGGCCATCAGGTCAAGCCAAAACGGCAAACCCGATGCACGAATCTCCTGCGCAACGGCATACTGCTCGGCGGGTTCAAGTGTGTCTACATGAATGTTGTAGATGAAATAAATCCCCTCTTCGCCAGCCTTCGGTCGAACGATGGAGTAGTATGGTGCATCATATCGCTCCATGTGTTCTGCTTCAGCGAACAAAGCAATATAATGGTTGGCACCAGCATTGATGTGGCGGATGATCTCGGCAGCGTTCATAAAAAAGATCCTTACAGGATATACCGCTTCAAATCCTGCGGCTTGTTCTCGCCGTGCAGATGCTGGCGCACATAGTCGCCGTTGATCTTCAGCTCCACCGGGGGCATATCCTCATCCCCGGCATTAAAGGAGATATCCTCCAGCAGCTGCTCAAACACAGCGTGCAGACGACGTGCGCCGATGTCTTCCGCCGTCTCGTTGGCGGTGAAAGCCGCCTCGGCAATGGCTTCGATGGCGCTGTCCTCAAAGTCCAGCAGCACCTTGTCCACGGCCAGCAAAGCCTTGTATTGCAGGGTCAGGGCGTTGTCGGGCTGGGTCAGGATGCGCTGGAAGTCCTCCTGGGTCAGGCTCTTGAGTTGAACATGCACAGGGAATCGGCCCTGCAGCTCGGGGATCAGATCGCTGACCTTGGCCACATGGAAGGCGCCCGCGGCGATAAAGAGCATATAGTCCGTCTTCACAGGGCCATACTTGGTGTTCACGGTGCTGCCTTCCACGATGGGCAGAATGTCCCGCTGTACGCCTTCGCGGCTCACATCGGGGCCGCTACCGGCGCGGTGTCCGGCAATCTTGTCGATCTCATCGATGAACACAATGCCGTGCTGCTCGGCGCGCTGAATGGCTTCCTCCTGCACCGCATCCTGGTCGATCAGTTTGTCGGATTCCTCCTGCATCAGGATCTTGCGGGCATCCTTCACCTTCACTCGGCGCAGCTTGGTCTTCTTGGGCATCATGTTGCCCATCATATCGCCAATGCTGATGGAGCTGCCGCCCACCTCCAGCGAGGGTGCGGCTTCTTCCACCTCGATCTCCAGCTCATGCTCTTCCAGCTCGCCGCGCATCAGCTGCTGACGCAATTCTTCCCGCTTGCCGGTGAGCTTCTGCTGCTCCTCGGGGTTGGGCTGTTCCTCCTGCTTTTTGCCCAGCAGGAAGTCCAGGGGATTGCCCGCAGGCTTCTTGGGCGGATGCACCATCAAAGACACCAGGCGATCCTCGGCCAGCACCTGGGCGCGGGGTTGAACGCGCTTGATATGCTCGTCCTTCACCATACGGATGGCGTTTTCTACCAGGTCGCGGACAATGCTCTCCACGTCGCGGCCAACATAGCCCACCTCGGTAAACTTGGTGGCTTCCACCTTGATGAAGGGCGCACCCACCAGCTTGGCAAGGCGGCGGGCGATCTCGGTCTTGCCCACGCCCGTGGGGCCGATCATCAGGATATTCTTGGGGCTGATCTCGTCCCGCATTTTTTCATCCACCATCGAGCGACGGTAGCGGTTGCGAAGAGCAATGGCCACGGACTTCTTGGCTTCGTCCTGGCCGATGATGTAGCGATCCAGTTCCCGCACGATTTGTCGGGGCGTTAATTCTGCCATGACGCTGCCTCCTTACGCTTCATCCACGATGATATTGTCGTTGGTAAACACACAGATGGACGCAGCAATGTGCAGCGCCTTTTCTGCGATCTCTTTGGCGGAGAGATCGGTGTTCTCCACCAGCGCACGGGCGGCGGCCAGGGCATAGTTGCCGCCGGAACCAATGGCAGCCACGCCGTCGTCCGGCTCGATCACGTCACCGGTGCCGCTGAGGATCAGCATGGTCTCCTTGTTGGCAACGATCATCAGGGACTCCAGCTGGCGCATGGTCTGGTTGCCGCGCCAGTTCTGCGCCATGGCAACAGCGGCACGCTCCAGGTTGCCGCCGCATTGGGTCAGCTTTTCCTCAAACATTTCGCACAGGGTAAAGGCATCGGAAGTGCCTCCGGCAAAGCCTACCAGCACTTCGCCGCCATAAATGCGGCGCACCTTGTGGGCATGGCATTTGAATATGGTTTTCTCCCCCATCGTGACCTGGCCATCGCCAGCAATGGCAATGGAGCCGTTACGCTTCACGCCGCAGATGGTGGTTCCTCTGAAAGGACTGCTCATGGATCAGTTTCCTCCTGAAATAAGTGTCGTTCATGATGATAATGCATCCATATGACCTCATCATGAACCAAATGTTAATGGTCTGTGTTGTCCAGCCATTCCTTCATAAAGTCCAACGAGCGCTGGGAAATGATCTCATAGCGCTGCTGCTTGTTGCGGATCTTCTTGTGCTGCTTGTCTACCACAAGGCCGTCGATCAAGCCGAAGGAGCAGTTCATGGGCTGGAAGTTCTTGTTGGGCGTGGAAATATACCGTCCCATGGCGCCCATAGCGGTGATGCCGGGGAATTCCACCGTACCCAATCCGCGCAGGTCGCGGCCCAGAGACAGGCCACACAAAAGGCCGCTGGCCGCGCTCTCCACATAGCCTTCCACGCCGGTCATTTGTCCGGCAAAATAGCATTGCGGACGGCTGATCATCTCAAAATGGGCATTCAGGAATCCCGGAGAATTCAGGAAGGTGTTGCGGTGCATCACGCCATAGCGGGCAAAGGAGGCGTTCTCCAGGCCGGGGATCATGCCGAACACACGGCGCTGCTCCGGGAACTTCAAACGTGTCTGGAAGCCCACCAGGTTGTAGAGCGTACCAGCCTCGTTATCCTGGCGCAGCTGCACCACAGCATAGGCTTCCTTGCCTGTGCGAGGATCCTTCAAGCCCACGGGCTTCATGGGGCCAAAGGCCAGTACCATGCGGCCACGGCGAGCCATGGATTCCAAGGGCATACAGCCTTCAAAGACCTTCTTTTCTTCAAAACCATGGATCTCCGCCGTTTCGGCTGCCAGCAGGGCATCCACGAAGGCGTTGTATTCCTCTTCCGTCATGGGACAGTTGAGATAGTCGTCTCCCCTGTCGTACCTGGACTGACGGAAGATACGCTCCATGTTCAGAGATTCCAGGGTCACAATAGGCGCAGCCGCGTCGTAGAAATTCAGCGTACCCAGGCCAGGCAGCGCCGCAATGGCCTCGCTCATGGCATCGGAGGTTAGAGGGCCGGTGGCAATGATCACAGGACCATCGGGGATCTCCGTCACTTCCCGGCTCTCCACCGTTACCAGCGGATGCTCCGTCAGCGCCTTGGTGATATAGCCGGAGAAGGTATCCCGATCCACCGCCAGCGCACCGCCCGCGGGAACACGGGCTGCATCGGCAGCCTTCATGATCAGGGAATCCAGCAGCCGCATTTCCTCCTTCAGCAGGCCAACGGCATTGGTCAGTCGGTCAGAACGAAGGCTGTTGGAGCAGACCAGCTCGGCCATCAGCGGCGAATGGTGGGCAGGCGACATCTTCTCGGGCTTCATTTCGATCAGCGTCACGTGAATGCCCTGCCTGGCCAGCTGCCACGCGGCTTCGCTTCCTGCCAGGCCAGCGCCCACCACCGTTGCGTGCAAATCAGCCATTACTCTTCCTCCGTCTCCTCTTCCTGCTTGACCTCCACACGGCAGCGGCAGGTTTCATTGGCGCACAGGTGCCACACCTCGCCCTTGCGGCCGCGCTTTTCCACCATCATACCGCCGCATTGGGGGCATTTGTCCACCACAGGCTTCTCCCAGCTGACAAAATCGCACTCCGGATAGTGTTCGCAGCCATAGAACTTGCGGTTCTTGCGGCTGGTCTTCTCCATCAGGCGGCCGCCGCAGGAGGGACAGGGAGCGTCAATGTAGGTCAAGATCGGCTTGGTGTTGCGGCAATCCGGGAAATTCGGGCAAGCCAGGAAGCGACCAAAGCGGCCCATCTTGTAGACCATCATGGCGCCACACTTGTCGCAGGGAATGTCGCTGGGTTCGTCCTTCACTTCCACCTTTTCGATCTTCTGCTCGGCCACTTTGAGGGTCTCTGCAAAGGAAGGATAGAAGTCCCGCAGGATCTGCTTCCAGTTCACTTCGCCCTCTTCCACAGCGTCCAGGCGCTCCTCCAGGTCGGCGGTGAACTCCGTGTCCACGATGTCGGCAAAGTATTCCTCCATCATGGCGGTGATCATCCGTCCCAGCTCGGTGGGATAGAGCCGTTTCTTTTCGCGGCTGACATAGCCACGGGAAATGATGGTGGTGATGGTGGGCGCATAGGTGGACGGACGGCCAATGCCCTTCTCGTCCAGCGCACGGACAAGGGAAGCCTCGGTGTAGCGGCTCGGCGGCTGGGTGAAATGTTGCTCGCTTTCCACCTGCCCCACGGCCACGGCGTCCCCTTCCTTCAGCGCGGGCAGATTCACCTCGCTGGAAACCTCGGCATCGTCCACGCTCTCTTCATAAACAGAGGTGAAGCCGGCAAACTTCTTGTGTTCGCCATAGAAGCGCAGCCCAACGCCATCACCGCTCATTTCAGCGGTCATGGTCTCATACAGGGCAGGCATCATCTGGCTGGCCAGGAAGCGGTTGTAGATCAACCGATACAGGTTATACTGCTCCTTGGTCAGGGACGCCTTGATGGCTTCGGGCGTGCGGCGCACATCCGTGGGACGGATGGCCTCGTGGGCATCCTGGGCGTTCTTCTTGCCCTTGTATTCAATGGGCTTTTCGGGCAGATAGTCCTCGCCAAAGCGCTCGGGAATATAGGCGCGCAGGGCAGCCATGGCCTCGTCGCTGATGCGAACGGAGTCAGTACGGATATAGCTCACGATACCCTGGGTCCCCTCACCCTCCAGATCAACGCCTTCGTAGAGCTGCTGCACTACCTGCATGGTCTTGGCGGTGGTAAATCCCAGCTTGCGGCTGGCTTCCTGCTGCAGGCTGGAGGTGGTGAAGGGCGCAGCGGGAACCTTGCGCTTTTCACCCAGCTTGACGCTGGTCACAGCAAAATGAGCCGTTTCGATGCGGCGAACAGCCTCGGCGGCTTCTTCCGCATTGGCAATGGAAGCCTTTTTGCCGTCCAGCGTGTTCAGCTTGGCATTGAAGAAAGCCTTGCGGCCGCGGCTCTGGGGCAGCTGTGCCTTGGCGGTCACATCCCAGTATTCCTCGGGAATGAAGGCCTCGATGTCCTGCTCGCGCATCACCACCATGCGGGTAGCAACAGATTGCACACGACCAGCAGACAAGCCCTTCTTCACCTTGGCCCACAGCAGCGGGCTGATCTTGTAGCCCACCAGGCGATCCAGCACACGGCGGGCCTGCTGGGCATCCACGCGATCCATGTCCAGCATACGGGGGGATTTCAGGGCCTGCTGGATGGCCTTCTTGGTGACCTCGTGGAACTCGATGCGGCAGGGTTTGCTGGTATCCATGCCCAGCACCTTGGACAAATGCCAGGAAATCGCTTCACCTTCGCGATCCGGGTCAGTTGCGAGATAAATCTGCGAGGCATTCTTGGCTTCCTTGCGGATGCGGCTCAGGATATCGCCACGACCGCGAATGGTGATATATTTCAGCTCAAAGTCATTTTCCGGATCCACACCGATCTGGGACTTTGGCAGGTCGCACACGTGTCCTTGGGAGGCCTCGACCTTATACCCGCGCCCCAGGAATTTGCTGATGGTACGCGCCTTGGCAGGAGATTCCACAATAATCAGTTTCTGTTTGGTTGCAGCCATTTCAGCTACGCCTCCAATACAAATAATTTATACTTTTCCAAAGGTTTTGCCGGGGAGAGATTTCACCAGCCCCAGAATGCTCAACATGGTCAATTCACCCGATAGCGTAGGTGCATCAAAGCCTGTGGCGTCCGCCAGCTCATCATAGGACATCTCACGCTGATTCAGCAATGCGAATATCTTGCGCTGCGCATCATTCAGCGGCGGCAATGCAGCCTTTTGCTGAGTGCTTGGCGCAGGCGCAACATCATCCCAATGCATATCTTCCAGAATATCCTTGGCGCTGGCAAAATAGCTTGCGCCGTCCCGCAGCAGTTGATGCGCACCCTCCGCCCATTCCGAGCCGATATTGCCAGGGTAGGCATACACTTCCCTGCCCTGGTCCAGCGCATGGTTCACAGTGGTCATGCTGCCGGAACGGATCAACGCTTCCATCATGATCACTGCCCTGCTCAAGCCGGAAATGATGCGGTTGCGCACAGGAAAATGCCAGGGCATGGCAGGACTGCCGGGAGGATATTCACTCAGCAGCAGGCCGCCCTTGGCCACGATACGTTCCTTCAGGTCGTGGTTGGAAACGGGATAATCAATATCCAGTCCGCAGCCCATCAGCGCCACCGTGGGGCTGCCGCCCTCCAGGCACCCCATGTGCGCTGCCGTGTCAATGCCCATGGCCAGACCGCTGATGATGGTGACGCCAGCCTGACTAAGCTCGCGGGCGATCTTGTAGGTCGCGTCGATGGTATTGGGTGCTGCCTTCCTTGTGCCGACGATGGAAATGCACTTCCCCATCAGGCAGTCCAGGTCGCCGCGGTAAAACAGCAGCTCCGGTGGATCGGCAATGGAGCGGAGCATATCCGGGTAGCGAGCATCATCCATGCCGATAATGCCCATCTGCTCACGTTGCATGGACAGCATCATCTGGTGCATGGCCTCGGGTGTGGCCTGTTCCCGCAGGAATTCGATCTGCGCCAGCGCCATGTAGGGTTTCAGACACTTGCCTTTGTCCTGCAGAAAGCGGTCATACACCGCCTCTGCGCTGCCGAAATCATTCAGGATTTTCTGCACCACGTCCGAGTGTACCTGGGCATAGGTCAGCCATGCCCGACAGCCGTCTTCACGTGTATAACGCATGGCTCACCTCCTCAAATATTGGATATGGTATTTATTACCAACCGATGCGCTTTTGCAAACTTGCTTAAGGAAAATGCAATTCGCTACCTATGCTAACATATCTTACAAAAAAAATCAACTTCTAATGTAAGACGTATTCTGTCGAATGAAAAGAGCTGCAACCCCGTGCAGCTCCTGATTTATTTACTTCCAGTACTTTCCGTCCAGCTCGCGATACTGAATGGCTTCAGCAACGTGAGCCGTAGCAATCTTCTCCTCGCCTGCAAGGTCAGCGATGGTGCGCGCCACCTTTAGCACGCGACCATAGGCGCGCATACTCATGCCCATGCGATCCACGGCCATGTGCAGCACCTGGGTGGCTTCCGGCGTCAGCTCGCAGTAGCGCTTGCTGAGCCGAGCATCCAGCTGCGCGTTGCAATGAATGCCGTCCTGCGCGTACCGCTCCTGCTGCAACTCGCGAGCCTTGCGCACACGCTCTGCCACCACAGCGGAGGATTCAGCAGGCCTGGACTGGTTGATCTCCTTCACCGGCACCGCATCCACTTCGATCTGGATATCGATGCGATCCAGCAGCGGCCCGGAAACACGATCCAGGTAACGCCTGATCTCATGCTGCGAGCAGCGGCAGGCTCGCTGTTTACTGCCATAATAGCCGCAGGGACAGGGGTTCATGCTGGCCACCAGCATAAAGTTGGACTGATACTGCGCCTGATTCTGTACACGGGTCACGGAAACCACGCCATCCTCCAGGGGCTGGCGCAGGGCTTCCAGCGCATTGCGGCTGAACTCAGGCAGCTCATCCAGGAACAGCACACCATTGTGGGCCATGGAGACTTCACCAGGACGCGCCTGTGTGCCGCCGCCGATCAACGATGCCACGGAAGCGGAATGGTGCGGCGCACAGAAGGGGCGCGTGACCATCAGTCCCTTGCCAGCGCCGAGCTTGCCCGCAATGGAATGGATGCGGGTGGTCTCCAGCGCTTCTTCAAAGTTCAGGGGCGGCAGAATACCGGGCAGGCACCGGGCAAGCATGGTTTTGCCGGAGCCGGGTACGCCGATCATCAGCATATTATGTCCACCGGCAGCGGCCACCTCCAGCGCGCGCCTTGCGCCCAGCTGTCCCTGCACCTGAGAGAGATCCACCGCGCAATGGGCTTCGCTGAGGATCTCCTCATAGCAGCGCTGGATCTGGGCAGGAATGCGCGCCTTGCCTTTCAGGTGATCAACCACCTGCGCCAGATTCCTTGCCGGATAAACGCGAATGCCCTGAATACAGGCCACTTCTTCTGCATTGGCTTCCGGGAGAATGACTTCTTCGATGCCCTGCTCGCTGGCGCTGATCACCATGGGCAGCGCACCGCGCACAGGCTGCAGGGAGCCGTCCAGCGACAGCTCACCCAGCAGCAGCGTCCTGGTCAAGTCCATGGACTCCAGCTGCCGCGAGGCCATCAGCACGCTCACGGCAATGGGCAGGTCAAAGGCGGGGCCAGCCTTTTTGGTATCGGCAGGCGCCAGGTTCACCGTCAGCCTTGCAATGGGCATGGCGTAGCCGGAATTCACGATGGCTGCGCTCACACGGTCGCGGCTTTCCTTCACCGAGGCATCCGGCAGGCCGATGATCTCCAAGGCCGGTATGCCGTTGGCAGCATACACCTCCACCGTAACAGCAAAGCCGTTCACGCCGCTCAATCCATAGCCCAGCGTTCTTGCCAGCATGAGGACACTCCCCCTCCGTTTTGCTTATGCGTAATACACTCTCATAAACTGCTTCATGAAGTCCAGCCACCACTCCGGTGTCAGCACGCCGCTGGCATAGGGATAATACGCCACGAAGAACAGCACGCTGAGGATCAGGTAGGCGATCAGCAGAATGCGGCCCACCCGCGGAGCCTTCTGGCACAGCCAGTAGAACATCAGCACCGTGCCGAGGATCAGGAACGGAATGCTGGCGAAGTAGTGGTAGATGTACGTGCCGCGGGGTACCAGCACCCAGGGCAGGAACTGCGCCAGCAGGCCGATCAGCACAAAAGCGGGTTCCACACTCCATTTGGTGCTGTACCAATGCAGCACGGCGCTATTGCCTTCCAGCACATAGCAATGACGCTTGAACCAAACCGTCAGCGTAACC
Source organism: Clostridia bacterium (assembly GCA_017936765.1). Taxonomy (GTDB): domain Bacteria; phylum Bacillota; class Clostridia; order Christensenellales; family Aristaeellaceae; genus UBA11524. The sequence continues at coordinate 265,623 of JAGBEX010000014.1, read as the reverse complement.
GCCATACCAGCCAGACCCACCAGCCACACAGCAGGATTACCAAAGCAGAAGATGGAGAAGCTGTAGCCCTCCGGCGTAAAGGAGGCCATGGCGTAGTACATGGGGCGCTGGATCAGCGGCCACTCGTACCAGGGCGAATAGAAGGGGTGATCCATGCCCAAGCCGGGCGTGGAGTGGTAGTTCAGCATTCCTTCCTGTGCCTTCCATACCATGGCAATGTAATCCGCCAGGTTCTCTTTGTGGGCATAGGCGAAATAAGGAATGTAGGACACAAGATAGATGATCACAGGTACCAGCACGAAGAACAGCAGGCACCACAGGCACAGGGTGATCACCCGCCGCCATGCATTGGCGCTCCGGTAGTGCAGCTCGCCATCCGGGTCGTTGTCTTCCAACGCCCTGGCTTCATTGGCCAGCTTCAGGTGGCGCAGGCAGGTCCAGAAAAACAGCACCGCCAGGCCAATGCCGGCATACACGCCGATCCACTTGCTGGCCACACCGCAGCCCATGAAGAAGCCGCAGAAGGCCAGATCGGGCAGCAGCTTCTTCAGCGGCTGCAGCACGATATCCCGCTGCATGAACCGCAGCATGAACAGGTAGCTCAGGATGATGAACAGCACCGGGAAGCTGTCGATGGTGGCAATGCGGGTCTGGGTAAAGTGCATACAGTCCACCGCCATCAGCAGCATGGCAGCAAAGGCCAGCCCCGTGCGCTTGGTGAGCTGCTTGCCAAGCACATACATGGCAGGCAGCATCAGGATGCCAGCCAGCGCCCCGGCAAAGCGCCAGCCAAAGGGCGTCATGCCGAAGATGCCCACAAACCAGCTCATGATCACCTTACCCAGCGGCGGGTGGCTGGTCTCATAGGGCTGGGTGCCATTCAGATGCTCAAAGGCCGTGCGGGCGTGGTAGATCTCATCAAAGTAGGTACTGTTGTACCAGCTGGGGTGACCCTCCAGGGTGTCCTGTTCGTCCAGCAGGTTGGCAGGATCGGAAAGCAAGGGAGAATCCGCATTGGCATTCCGTGCTTCCACCACCTTGGCAGGAATGCGCTCGCCATTAACATCCCGGAAGATGACCTCGTTCAGGATCAGGCTGATCTGCTGGGCGGTGATGCGCACATAGCGGCCGGACAGGCGCTGCACATCGTCCGCATCATTCACAGAGGAATAGGTGCGGGTGCCGTCGTCCTTCTCGGTGCTGGGCGCCAGGTACTTCCAGCGGAAGCATTGCCCCTGCGCCATTTCAGCCCAGTATTCCGGCGACCAGTTTTCCATATCGTCGCTGGTGGCCACGGTGAAGTCCCGATGGCTCACCTGGGCGAAATACAGCATGGAGAAATCCTCGTGCTTCTCCCCCAGGTCGATGATCACCGACTCATTGTATGCCGTGGATGTCCAGGGATTCTGCGGTGCCTTGGTGCTGCCCAGGTTGCACAGGCACACCGCCGCATAGATGGCGGTGACCGTCAGCATCAGCACCCAGTCCAGCGGCTTCCAATGCAGGCGATGATCGGTATGGAAGTTCAGTACGTGACGAGGGTTTTCGTGGAAGTGCTGCACAGGGAAGATCGGCTGGGGCTTTTCGTCCAGCTTTTCCGGCTGACTCTCCACGCAGATCCGGTGCGCCGTCCACACAGAGAGCAGCACACACAGCACATTCACCACAGAAACGGCCATGTTCAGTTCCAGCGTGTCATTATTCAGATGTCCCATAGATGAACCCAGGCGCAGGGAGTTATCCAGCACAATGCCCTCGTTGATCAGCATCGTGCAGGAAAGCACCGCCAGCAGCACCAGCGTGCGCCTGTCGCGGTGCAGCACAAAGGCCGCCGCCAGCAGGAACAGCGCCGGAAACAGATAGCGCTCGTGCATCTTTACGCCCAGCACATACAGGATGATGAACAGCACCGCGCCCAACAGCGGTACATGGCGCACATTGCCGCTGCGGATGTACATGGGCAGAATGATGGCGAAGGCCAGACCCATGGTGGTGCCGCCCAGCACGCCCCAGCTGACGTTCACGATGGCCATCACAACATAGGCGGCGGTGAAGGCGAACATCAGCATGGGCTCGGCATAGCGCAGCTTCATGCCACGCTGACGGCGGAGCAGCACAATGCCCCACCCCAGCGTCATAGCAGCCAGGCACACCGCAGGCAGCCAGCCGGAGGCAGCATTGATGTCCACCCAGTTGGCCTTGAACAGGTAGTAGAAGTTTGCGGTGTTCACCGTGGCGTAGGGATAGGAAGCCAGGGTGCTTTTGTACTTGTCGATCAGCCAACCGGGTTGCTGATGAATGCTGAAGGGAATGATGATCACCGCCGCCACCGCAGCGGAAATGCCCAAGCCGATCAACATCTGCTTGGTGTTTTCCTTGTGCTTGATCCAGTCCAGCACGATCACCAGCAGGCCCAGCGGTCCCAGCATCAGCGCCTGGGGCTTGATCAGGATGCACAGCACATACACCGGCAGCAGCGCAGCCCACTTGCGGCGCACAGCCAGCATGGCCACCACCAGCAGTCCCAGACACAGCACGCTGTCGATCTGGCACCAGGCGGCGGAATTGAGGAACATGGCAGGATTGAAAGCGACAAACAGGCTCAGCACTTCCGCCTGCTTGCGGCTGAATTTCTCGCTGCGGGCGAAGAAGTAGATCAGATACGCGCCAATGATATCGCACAGGATGGGTACCAGTTTGTGATAGAACGCCTCCATCACCGGGTTTCCACCCAGGTCTGCCAGCCAGTCGGCAAAGCCCATCACATAGATATAGGCGGGCGTATAATCGCAGAAGGAAGTGCTTTGGTAGAACTGCGACGCACCCACGCTGGACATGGTGTGTCCCCAGGCACGGAAGCAGTTCACGTCAACCTGGTAACCTTCAACAATACAGGCAACAGCCAGGCGATAGGCCAGCGCTGCGATCAGCAGAATGCCATAGCCAACAGAGGGCAGGTGCTTCTCCTGCAAATTACGCTTGTCCTGCATCACATAGGTGGACATCCATGCCGCAGCCGCCAGATACACAGCGGAAATCACCAGCAGCCAGGGAGCAAAGGGTTTTGCTGGTTCTTCGCCCTCCTCATCAAGGGGGTTAACGTGGTACACCGGTGTGGTGTCCTTGAACCAAAGAGAGGCCACGCCATCCCCCGGCACAGCATCCACTTCACGCAGGGACAAATGGTCAAACATGGCCTTGCCCTGGCTTTCGCCGCTGTAGCCACCCACGCGGGCAAAGACGGTGACATCATACTGATCCTCGCCTGTCTCGCCATACAGCTCCACATAGTGCCATTTGCCATCGGCTTCAAAAACACTTTCGGAGAAAACATAGAGGTCCTTCACCGACAGGTTGGCGCCGCGGCCGCTGTCCAGCATATTGTCCACTTTGATCCACCCGGACAGGCAGTACAGCGTGCTGGGGATGACCTCCACCTTCTGCGCAAAGCGGGCATCGTTCATGCCGATGTTGTTGACTACCGCGCTGCGCTCGCCAGCAAAAGCGTCTTCGCTGACCGCATAGGTGGTATAGCCCGCCTGGGTCACATATGCATCGGTATACCAGCCCTTGGGCAAGCCGTCATCATTCAGCTCTTCAAAGCTGGGGTTGTTCAGCAGGTTCTCCTCACCCATAGCAGATATGGGCAAGGCCAGTACCATCATCATGATCGCCAGAAGAAGCGCATAAATCCGCCTGTGCATCATGACACCTCGTTTCACTTGGGATTCCCGGCTCACAGAGCGCCGGGCATAAAGGCATTGGGAATGTGGAGCAGCCCGCTGGCAGTGATCTCCACCACATCAAAACGAACCGGACGATCCATCCATTCCCGCTGCGTCAAAAAAGCCTGTGCCGCATGGAGCATTCTCCGCTGCTTGGCCGGGGTGACTGCCATAAGGCCTTCGCCAGCCCTGCCCCGGGGACGATACTTGACCTCCACCATCACAATGGTCTCACCGTCTTGCATGATCAGGTCGATCTCCCCATCCTGGGCGCGATAGCGGCGTTCCAGGCATAGCATACCCAAACCCGTCAAATAGCTTTCTGCCTGGGCTTCGCCCTTCAGGCCTGTATCATACTGTTTCATAGGCAGAAATTCTTGATAAAGCTGCGTCGGTGATAGGGACAGGGGCCGATCTCCTTCAGCGCGGCGATATGCTCTGCCGTGCCATAGCCCTTGTTCCGGGCAAAGCCGTATTGGGGGTAGATCTCGTCCAGCTGGATCATCTGGCGGTCACGCACCACCTTGGCCACAATGCTGGCAGCCGCAATGGAATAGCTGGTGGCGTCTCCCTTGATGATGGGGATCTCCACGCCCTTCAGGCCAAGGTTGGTCACCGCATCGATGAGGTAGACATCCGCAGGCACCTGTTCGGCAGCCTGTCGCATGGCCTTCTTGGTGGCCTGGAGGATGTTGATCTCGTCAATTTCCTCCGGCGTGGCCTGACCAATACCGATATACAGCGCCGTGTCCAGGATCTGCTGGTAGACCTTCACCCTGCGGCTCTCGCTGAGCTTCTTGGAGTCGTCCACCCATTCGATCAGCGGCTCCTTGGGCATGGCAACGCAGGCCACCACCACATTCCCCGCCAAAGGGCCTCGGCCGACCTCGTCCATGCCAGCCACCACCAGACCCTGCGTCCAGAAGGGTTCGTCCGTGGCTGCCAACAGGCGTACCTTTTCAGCGCGGTCAATCTTCGCCATGGGGAGCCTCCTGCTTGGCGCCGGGGATGGTCAGGCGCTGCTTCTCATTTTTGCGGGGCATTTCCAGGGTGATGCGCCCCAGCTTGCCAGCGCGGAATTCATCCAGCACCACAGAGCAGCAGCGGTCGTAGTCGCACACGCCGCCCTTCATCAAAAAGCCACGGCCTTTGCACACGGCCTCCAGCAGCTCTTCGCCCTTCAAGGTGGCATCGCTGAAGCGGAAGCGCTCCAGCACGGCTTCGGGTTTCACCTGCAGCATATCCTGCAGGAGGTGGATGGTCAGCATGGCCAGATCCACCACGTCGTCCTTTACCGTGCCGATGTAGCACAGCCTGCGGGCAGCCACCTGATCATCCAATCGGGGCCAGAGCAGACCAGGCGAGTCCATCAGCTCCAGATAAGGATTGATGCGAACCCATTGGTTGGAGCGGGTCACGCCGGGGCGATCGCCGGTCTTGGCAATGCTGCCCCCATGGAGCTTGTTGGTAAAGGTGCTTTTGCCCACGTTCGGCACACCCACCAGCATGGCCTTCACGGTCTTCTTGATGCCACGCTGGGCGGCGCGCTCCACCGTCTCGCGGGCGGCACGTTCGATCACCGTCATGGCGTCCTTGGCCTTGCCTGCGTTGGCGTTGTAGCTCACCGCATCAAGACCCTGCTTGCGGAATTCATTCAGCCAGGCAGAGGTGGCCTGGGGATCGGCCAGGTCGGCTTTATTCAACAGCAGCACACGCTTTTTCCCGCTGATCAGCTTGTCCAGGTCAGGATTGCGGCTGGCGTGGGGCAGGCGGGCGTCGCACAGCTCGATCACCACGTCCACTCTGCCCAGCTGATCCGCCAGAAGCCGCTTGGCTTTGGCCATATGTCCAGGATACCAGTTGATGTCCATATCACACCTCAATGGTCATAATCATACAAGAATATCATACCATTGTTTCCCTGAAAATCCAAGCGAATTTTTCTTCAATAAAATATTCACATATCCCTCCCCTTCTGTTTCATGTTGTAAAACCTTGCATCATCACCCGAAAAAGACATGGAATTTTTGCGTTCTGTGTCGTATAATGAAGTATCGTGTGAAAGGAGGCCGAGCCTGTGATGAACAATAACTATCAGCGAAAATTCCGTTCGCAGACCTATCGCAGCGCCGCTGTGCCTGAACCGCCCCGCCGCAAGACTCCCAAGCCCCGCAGGCGACGCTCCCTGTTAGCTACTGTTCTGATGATCATTGGCGCGGTCACTGTTTTTGTGCTGCTGATGCGCTATGCCATCGTTCCCCTGCTGGTGATGCTGCCCCAGTGGCTGGGAGGTGTAGCATGAAAGGCTTTCTGCAATGGATGAAGCGCGTTGCTGCCACCGTGGTCAGCGTGGTGCTGATCGTCGTGCTGCTCCCCTATGCGTCCCAGCTGGCTTCCGCTGTGCTGCCTGATCTGAGCGGCGCTGCGCTGAACACCTCCATCCTGCTGTCTCACAAAATGGAGAGCAGCGCCCGGCTGGAAACCTCTTTTATCGAGGATGAAGGCATCCTGAACTCCACCACCAACGCCATGTTCATCGGTCAGGTGCAAAGTGTGAGCATCCAGTATATCTACCGCGCCAGCATTGGCATTGACCTGAGCAAGGTGAAGATGAATGTCCGGGGCAACACCATCACGCTGACCCTGCCCCAGCCGGAGATCCTCAGCGACAGCATCACCCCCCAGCAGGTGGAAAAGAACGATTTCTGGTATCCCCTCACCGAATCCCGCCGCCAGAAGATCCTCAACGACGAATTGACGCTGTGCCGCCAGCGCTGTCTGGATGAATACCTCAACTCCGATGAAGCCTGGAAGAATACGCTCTCTGCCATGGGCAGCACCATTTCCGGCTGGCTCACTACTTCCTCTTCCGGCGTAACTGTCCGGTATAAGCAAGCCGACACAAACTGACTTGATCCAGCCTGACGTGCATCCATTTCGCCGTCAGGCTGTTATTATGTTGTGCTGCTTTGTATTTCCCCCGTTTTTCTCTTGACAAGACGTGTATTCGGTGTATAATATCTGCATATTTATGCGTATCGAACGCATAAAAGGAGGTAGACCATGGCGATCAAGGTATTTATCGATGGCAAAGAAGGCACCACAGGCCTGCGGATTTTCGACAGGCTGGCTGGCCGAACCGATATAGAGATGCTGACCCTCACCGAGGACAAGCGCAAGGATCCTGCCGCCCGCAAGGAATGCCTGCACGAGGCTGACATTGCGATCCTCTGCCTGCCGGATGCAGCCGCTAAGGAATCCGTTGCCCTGGCCGAGGGCAGCAAGGCGCGCATTCTGGATACCTCCACGGCGCATCGCATCCAACAGGGCTGGGTGTATGGCTTCCCGGAGCTTTCCTTGCACCAGCGTGAGGCCATCACCATTGGCGATAAGGTAGCTGTTCCCGGCTGCCACGCCAGCGGCTTTGTGGCGCTGGCTGCTCCCCTGGTGAAGCTGGGCATCATCTCCAAGGATGCGCTGCTGACCTGCTTCTCCCTCACCGGCTATTCCGGCGGCGGCAAGAAGATGATCGCCGAGTATGAAAGATGCGAGCGCGACATTGCCCTGGACAGTCCCCGGCAATACGGGCTGACCCAGCAACACAAGCATTTGCCCGAAATGCAGCACGTCCCAGGACTGGCTGCCACGCCCATCTTCGCTCCTATTGTGGCTGATTTCTACAGCGGCATGGAGGTCACCATCCCTCTTTTCCGCAGTCAGCTGCGATGCGGCGAACATCCTATTGAGGAAATCACCGCCGCGCTGAAGGAACATTACTTCGGCAGTCCCGTCGTGAAGGTGCTTTCCCAGGAGGAAGTTGCCAACATGAAGGGCTTCGTGGCTTCCAACGCCCTTTCCGGCCACGATGGCATGGAGCTGATGGTGCTGGGCAACGACGAGCGCATTCAGCTGGTTTCCCGCTTCGATAACCTGGGCAAGGGTTCCTCCGGTGCAGCGCTGCAATGCCTGAACCTGATGATGGGCCTGGACGAGACCTTTGGTCTCAATCTTGCATAAACATAGCATATTCAGGAGGAGATATCCATGAAACATATCCAAGGCGGCGTGTGCGCACCCCAGGGCTTCAAGGCAAGCGGCGTGCATTGCGGTGTACGCAAGAATAAGTCCAAGCGCGACCTGGCCATGATCCTCAGCGAGGGTCCTGCCTCTGCTGCTGCCGTATACACCCAGAACCTGGTGAAGGGCGCTCCCATTTATGTGACCCAGCGCAATATTGCCGATGGTGTGGCACAGATGGCCATCTGCAACAGCGGCAACGCCAACACCTGCAATGCCAACGGCGAGGAGATCGCCTGGGAAATGTGCAAGCTGGCTGGCGCAGCCGCTGGGGTTGCCCCGGAGAACGTCATCGTGGCCTCCACGGGCGTCATTGGCCAGCCCCTGCCCATCGAGCCTATTGCTGCTGGCGTGGCTCCCCTTTTCGCCGCGCTGAATGAGAACGGCTCCACCGAGGCAGCCGAGGGCATCATGACCACCGACACCCGCCTGAAGGAAGTGGCCGTGGAGTTCACCGCGGGCGGCGTGACCTGCAAGCTGGGCGGCATCGCCAAGGGCAGCGGCATGATCCACCCCAACCTGGCCACCATGCTGGTGTTCCTCACCTGCGATGCGGCCATCTCCCCTGCCATGCTGAAGAAGGCCCTCTCCGATGACGTGAAGGACACCTTCAACATGGTCTCCGTGGACGGCGATACTTCCACCAACGACATGGTGTGCATCATGGCCAACGGCAAGGCAGGCAATGCGCTGATCGAAGCGGAGGGTGATGACTACGCCGCCTTCTGCGCTGCGCTGAATGAAGTCACCACCACCCTGTGCCGCATGATCGCCAAGGACGGGGAAGGGGCCTCCCACCTGCTGACCTGCATCGTCAACGGTGGCAAGACCGTGAAGGATGCCAAGCTGGCTGCCAAGTCTGTGGTCTGCTCCAGCCTGCTGAAGGCCGCCATCTTCGGTGCTGATGCCAACTGGGGTCGCGTGCTGTGCGCTCTGGGCTACAGCGGTGCCGACATTGATGTGAAGAAGGTGGACGTGTCCTTCCGCTCTGCCAAGGGCAGCATTTCCGTGTGTGAAATGGGTTCCAGCGTTGATTTCTCCGAGGAGATCGCCAAGGAGATCCTGCTGGAGGACGAGGTGGAGGTGCTGGTGACCCTGCGGGACGGCGAAGCTTCCGCCACCGCCTGGGGCTGCGACCTGACCTACGACTATGTGAAGATCAACGGCGACTACCGCACCTGATGGAGGGATACGCAATGACCAACCAGTTTAACAACAGCCAGCGCGCCCAGGTGCTGGTGGAAGCCCTGCCCTATGTGCAGAAATACAATGGTAAGATCGTTGTGGTGAAATACGGCGGCAATGCCATGATCAACGAGGAACTCAAGCACGACGTGATGCGCGATATGGTGCTTCTGCACCTTATCGGCGTGAAGGTGGTGCTGGTGCATGGCGGCGGCCCGGAGATCTCTGCCATGCTCAAGCGTGTGGGCAAGCAGTCCGAATTTGTGGACGGCCTGCGCGTCACCGATGAAGAGACCAGCGAGATCGTGCAGATGATCCTGGCGGGCAAGATCAACAAGAGTCTTGTGGCTCAGTTGGACAATCTGGGCGGCCGTGCCATGGGCATCTGCGGCATGGACGGCGGGCTGATCAAGGCTCGTATGATCGATGAACGCCTGGGCTATGTGGGCGAGATCACCAAGGTGGATCCCCGGCCCATCCTGGACCTGCTGGAGAAGGGCTACATCCCCGTGGTGTCCACCATCGGCTGCGACGATTCCGGCCATGTGTACAACATCAACGCGGACACCGCCGCTGCGGCCATCGCCTCCAGCCTGAAGGCCGAGAGCCTCATCTCCATGACGGACACCCCCGGCCTGCTGAAGGATGCCAACGACCCTACCTCCCTCATCCGCCGCATCGACCTGAAGGGCATCGAAGCTCTGAAGGCTGACGGTACCATTTCCGGCGGCATGATCCCCAAGGTGGACTGCTGCTGCAAGGCCATTGAGGACGGTGTGCGCAAGGTGTTCATCATCGACGGCCGCATTCCCCACGCCCTGCTGATGGAGACCCTCACCGATGAGGGCCTGGGCACCATGTTTAAGAAGGAGCTGGTGTGAGCATGAATACCAAGCAGACTGACTTGATCTACGTTGCCAATACCTACGGCCGCTTTGATGTGGCGCTCCAGCAGGGCTGCGGCGCCTCCTATACGGATGAAGACGGCAAGAAGTACATCGACTTTGGCAGCGGCATTGCCGTGAATACCTTCGGCACCTGCGATGCTGAATGGGTGGCCGCCGTGACCGCCCAGCTGAACCAGATGGGCCATGTGTCCAACCTGTATTATTCTGCACCCCAGGCTAAGCTGGCGCAGATGCTGTGCGAAAAGACTGGCATGAAGAAGGTCTTCTTCGGCAATTCCGGCGCTGAGGCTAACGAGTGCGCCCTGAAAATTGCCCGCAAATACGGCGAATCCACCGGGCGCAGCACCATCGTGACGCTGAAAAGCAGCTTCCACGGCCGCACCATCGCTACCCTGGCGGCCACGGGACAGGACAAGTTCCACGAGCATTTTGGTCCCTTCCCCCAGGGCTTCTGCTATGTCACTCCCGGCGATGCCGATGAACTGACCGCCGCGCTGACCTCCGGCCAGGTGTGCGGCATCCTGATGGAGGTCGTCCAGGGCGAAGGCGGCGTGAACGTGCTGGACAAGGACTATGTGCAGCTGGCGGCCAAGCTTTGCCAGGAGAACGACGTCCTCTTCATGATCGACGAGGTGCAGACAGGCAATGGCCGCACGGGCAAGCTCTACGGCTATATGCACTATGGCGTTCAGCCCGATGTGTTCACCACCGCCAAGGGTCTGGCTGGCGGCTTGCCCATGGGCGCCTGCATCATTGGCGAAAAGGCAGAAGCGGTGCTGGGCAAGGGCGACCACGGCTCCACCTTCGGCGGCAACCCCATCTGCGCTGCAGGCGCGGTGAACGTCCTCTCCCGCCTTACAGACGACCTGCTCAATGATGTGACGACCAAGAGTGAGTACATTCGCAAGGAACTTGAGGGATTCCCCGGTGTGAAGAATATCACAGGCCTTGGCCTGATGCTGGGCATCGCCACCGAGAAATCCAATGCACAGGTGGCCGCAGACTGCCTGAAGGACGGCCTGCTGGTGCTTACTGCCAAGGACAAGGTTCGCCTGCTTCCTCCGCTGAATATTTCTTTTGAAGAATTGCAGCAGGGAATTGCGATCCTGAAAAAGAATCTATAATACATGACAATGCGCGCTGTTGCCAGCGCGCATTTTTCGGAGGAAATCCCGTTGAAAACATTGATCGACTGGCATCGCCAGCAATATCCCCTGATGGAGCCGCAGGATGTGGTGAAACTTGTGTTCCAGGCCATGCTGGGCTGCGGCCACCTGCTGGGTGATGAAAGCATCGTTGCGCAGCGCATTGCAGCCGAGATGGACGGCCTCGTGCCATCCCCTGCCGAGCCGCTGACAGAAACCCTTGGCCGGGACTATGTTCGCCTGAACTTGCGCCGTGCCAAGGCTGACGGCTTGCCGCCCCTGTGGATCGCCCGACTGATGAAGGCCTCCACACCAGAGCAAGCCCACACCCGGCTGGAGGTGCAGCAGGCCATTGCAGCCCTTGACGACCCGGCGGCCTCGGCCATTGCCCAGCGCCTGCTGGACGAACCCAACCGGCTTCCCAGCCACACACCGGCCTATCATGCTGCATATGCTCCGTCCTATCGGGTCATCAGCCGCCGCTGTGCCAAGGCGTTGCCCGTACTGCAAGCCGCTGCAAAGCTGCAAGAGAATCCGCGTTCGCTGATCTGCATCGACGGCCCCTGTGCCAGCGGCAAAACCACGCTTGGTGCCCTGCTGCAAACCGTGGTGGATGCTGCCCTGGTTCCCATGGATGATTTCTTTTTGCCGCATCCTCAAAAGACCCCTGAGCGACTTGCTCAGCCTGGCGGCAATGCAGATTGGGAGCGCCTGGTGGAGGAAGTCCTCACCCCCTGGCTGAAGGGCGAGGCTGTCTGCTATCATCCCTACGACTGTCATGCCAATGCCCTTGGAAACGCCGTTTCCGTGCCTGAGCGACAGTTCACTATCATCGAGGGCAGCTACTCCCTGCTTCCGGCCATCGGCCAGCACGCTGATCTGCGGGTATTCCTTGCGGTGGATGCTGAAACACAGCAGCAACGCATCCTCCAGCGCAACGGCGAAGGGATGCTGCAAATGTTCATCCAGCGCTGGATCCCTCTGGAACAAGCCTATCACACAGCGTACGGACTGCCGGATCAATCTTGCTTGGTGATCCCCGACGACGAACAGCTGGTGTAAGCTGCCGTCTGCCGCTGCGCTTTCTGTATACGGCGCACCACGGCATCGTATTGACTGTGGTGCGGCACGTACGTCTTCTGACTTGCGGTCGTTTTTTGAAGATACAAAACCGACTCCGACTTCAAGTCTGTCCCTGTCGGTTTTGCAACAGGCGTTTCGTCCGGCTGCTTCTGACTTTGCCAGCAGATCCACTTTTCCAGTTGTTCCTGTGGTGATAAAGCTGCAAAGGGCGAGATCGCCGCGGGTTCCTTCATCGTCCATTCCCCCTTTTCTGATCACCACATCCTATGCGAGGCAATCGCTTCGTGACACAAAGGAGTTGATTTCATGAGCATCACAGGCATCAGCAAGGAAATCAAAGTGCAGGGCCGAAAAATCACCTTTTTCAATCAGCGCAACAGGGATTGGTCCCACCCCTATGCCTATCACAACACGGAGACGCTTTCTTCTGCCGGCTGCGGCATCTTCTCGCTGTGCCATTGCGCCCAATGGCTCACCGGTCATGTGCAGACGCCTGAAAAGTGGGCTGATTTTTCCTGCGCCAATGGTGGCCGCGGCGACGATGGTACCGACCGTCCTGCGCTGCTCCACGCCCTGATGGCCACCGGTACCAATGGCCTGCTTGGCCTCCGCTATGAAGAGGATGGCCTGCGCAACGATCTGGACACGCTGTATTCTTTCCTGCTCAATGGCGAAGGCGTGGCCTTATGCAATCTGCGTGTGGGACATATCGTCAGCCTGGTGGCGGCCCGCGAAAAGGATGGCGTGAAGCAGGTACTGGCCATTGACAGCTATAGCGAGAGCGCCTCGGAAAAGGTGCGTGATCACGTGATCGAAGTGCTTCCCGGCAGCGAGATCACCTATGCGGTGAAGAACGAGGCCGGGCTGATCGTGGGTGAAAGCACGGCATATGCGGCCTTCTGGGTGGATGCCAGCTTGCCCCGGGACTTCAATTTGCTGCATCGCATTTGAACAAGCAAAAACCGACCGCATTGCATTTCGCAGCACGGTCGGTTTTTTGTATATCCATTATTCCTCTGTCTTCTGGGGTTCTTCCACTTCGATCACGGGAGCCACAGGCTCGGCAGGCATATCTTCCTCAAAGGAGACAGTCTCTTCCTGTGCAGCGGGTTCTTCAACCTCGATCACCGGCACAGCTTCCTCGGCAGGAGCGGCAGCTTCTTCCGCGGGAGTTTCCTCAACCTTGGGCTTCATGGCCTTGGTCAGCGCTTCAAGGCCGCCCTCGATCTTGTTGCCCAGCTTCTTGAAAGTCGCACCCACCACGTCCACCGCGTTGTCGAACTTCTCTGCCACGGTGTTCTTGGCGATCTCGCCAGCAGCCTCGGCGGTATCTTCAATGGCATCGGCCACGTCCTCGGCCATTTCCTCGGTAGCAGCCAGGACGGACTCTTCCTTGTCGTCCTCGTCCTGCTCTTCTTGCTCGGTTTTCACACCGGCCAGCTTTTCGATGCGGATAGCGTTCAGCGCTTCATCCAGCTCGCTCAATTCCTTCAGCAGGGCATCCAGCTGCTCCGGGAACTTCTCGCCCTTCTGCCACAGTTCGTAGGCCTGGGCGCCAAAGTCGGAAAGGATCTCCCGGCGGCGGTTGACGATGTTCATCTCGTCCACCTTATACTTGGTATTGCTGGCGATATTGGACGCCGTATTGCTGATAGCCTCCATGCTCTTCAGCCAAATGCCCTTCAGGCTCTTTCTGATCTCAGCCATATTAGCACACTCCTTTTCAATTCATGGTACGCAATGTATTTCGCGGTTATACCCGCCATTTCCTGCAAAAATGAAAAATTACCAATACAGCAGCAGCTTCCCGGGCAGGATGGAGAAGTCAGCACGATCCATGGCGAGGATCTCCCCATCCACATTCAAGCGCATCCCCTTGGAGACGATGCTCATGTCCTTGCAGCGCTTGTGGGTGGTGATCTTGAATTGGTTGATCTTCCCCATCAGCAGTCCGGGCAGATAGAAGGGAATCTTCCAGCGGGGCTTGGTTTCTACGATCACCATATCCATCAGGCCATCATCCGCCTTCGCATCGGGGCAAACAGGAATGCCGCCGCCAATGAAGCATCCATTGGCAACCGAGCAGAGCAGCACATCCCGCTCCTGGGTCTCGCCATCCACGGTGAAAGCCACATGAACCGGCTTATAGGAAAAGATGGCGCGAATCAGACCGATCAGGTAAGGCAGAATGCCCCTTGCATATTTCTTGGCCGCCAATGTATATTCCAGCGTCTGCTCATCAAAGCCGGTGCCGCATACATTCAGAAATACACGATTATTCAGTCGCCCCACGTCCACCGGCCGGGGAGCGCCCTGCAAAATACGTTCCAGCGCTTCCATGGGTTTCTTGGGGATGTTCACCGTTTTGATGAAGTCATTCCCCGTCCCTGCCGGAATGATCCCCAGCGGAACCCCTGTATCCAGCAGCCCGCAAGCCACCTCATAGGCTGTGCCATCGCCGCCCACGGCGATCACGCCCTGGCAGCCCGCCTTGGCAGATGCATCCTTTGCCAGTTCCACGGCGTGTTCAGGCGCGGTCGTATGCAGTATTTCGTAGGGAATATTCCGCTCCTGCAGCACATTTACGATCTGCTGCCCAATTTTGAGTGCATAACCATTGCCTGCAGCAGGATTCACGATAAAGGTGTACATCCACACACCTGCTTTCTTTGGTTCATTCACGTTCTATGCTATCGCATTCCATGTCGTTTGTCAAAGTATTTCTTATTTATTTGTCGAAAAAAACAGTTGTTTATCACATTCGGCAGGATTCAAGCCATATACACCAGCATTGAATTTTTATGCAAGAAATTTGCAAATTTCTATTGACTTTCCCTGCTGGTGGGCGTATAATCACTTCAATCTCAAATTTGAGGAGGCTAACCACTATGAAGAAGTTCCTTGCTCTGGTCGCTGCGCTGGTGATGACCCTGTCCTGCACCGTCGCCATGGCCGACGACATCATTTACGTTGCTACCAACCCCGAGTATCCGCCCTTCGAGTCCGTTGCTGACGACGGCGAGACCATCATCGGCTACGAAGTGGATCTGCTGAATGCTATCGCCGAGAAGGCTGGTATCGAGTATAAGTTCGAGTCCATGCAGTTCGCCTCTGTGGTGAGCAGCGTGCAGGCCAACCCCGACACCATCGGCCTATCCGGCATCTCCATCACCCCCGCCCGTCAGCTGGAAGTCAACTTCTCTTCCCCCTACATCAACGCTGGCGTTGCTGTGATCGTGAAGGCTGACAGCACCATCGCCACCATCGAAGATCTGGCTGGCAAGGTCATCGGCGTGCAGCTGGGCACCACCAGCGACTTCGAAGCTGAGAAGCTCGTGGGCATCGAGAACGTTGCCCAGTACAACACCTTCCTGGAGGCTGTGCTGGATCTGCAGGGCAACAAGATCGACGCTGTGTTTGTTGACCGCCCCGTGGGTGTGGAAATTCTGGCCAACCTGAACGATCCTTCCCTGACCATGCTGGACATCGAGATCGTTGCTGACTACTATGGCATCGCCGTGAACAAGAACAACACCGAACTGCTGGAGAAGATCAACGCCGCTATTGCTGAACTGCAGAAGGAAGGCTTCTTCGACGAGCTGGACATGAAGTACTTCAATGCTACCGGCATCTCCGTTGCTGCCGAGTAAATCCGATTGCTGAAAAATCCATCTGCCGTAGAGAGTTTCCCTCTCTACGGCCTTTGTACAGTTTATGAAACGTGTGGAGGGGAATCCTGTTGAACGCCGCAGTCGAAAGCATCTCCATTTTTGAGCAGTGGTGGCTGAACATTCAGCCCGCCGTCCAGGCCAACACGCTCACCTTCTGGGAATATCTCTACAAAGAGATCTACCTGAACGTTATCCAGGGAAACCGCTGGCTCCAGTACCTGAAGGGTCTGGGCGTCACGCTGGAGGTATCCTTCTTTGCTATCCTTGTTGGTTTGCTGCTGGGTACCATCCTGGCCATTCTTCGCCTGCCCCAGGTGCAGAACATCAACTGCAAGGGCAAGGGCTTCTGGGCGAATCTTGGCGCTGTGTGCGTCAAGGCGCTGTCCAAGTTTGCCGGGCTTTACATCAACGTTATGCGCGGCACTCCCCTGCTGCTGCAGGTGTTGATTATCAACTTCGGCATCTTCGGCTCCATCCGCATGGACAAGATCATCATCGGTGTGATCGCCTGCGGCCTGAACTCCGCTGCCTATGTGGCCGAGATCGTTCGCGGCGGCATCATGTCCGTGGAAAAGGGACAGACCGAGGCCGGACGCTCCCTGGGCCTGAGTTCATTCAGAACGATGATGTACATCATCCTGCCCCAGGCTGCCAAGTCCGCCCTGCCCGCCATGTGTAACGAGTTCATCTCCCTGATCAAGGAGACCTCCATCCTCTCCTACATCGCCCTGACCGAGCTGACCAAGGCCGGCGACTACATCCGCTCCCGTACCTTCTCGGCGTTCACGCCCTACATCGTGTCCGGTCTGCTCTATCTGACCGTTGTGCTGACGCTGACCTGGCTCATCGGCAAGCTGGAAAGGAGGCTGCGTAACAGTGACCACTGATATCATCATTTCCGTCAAGGGCTTGGAAAAGCACTTTGACGAAGGCAAGCTCAAGGCGCTGCAAGGCATCGACTGCGACATCAAGCGTGGCGAGGTGGTGGTGGTTATCGGCCCCTCCGGCTCCGGTAAGTCCACCTTCCTGCGCTGCCTGAACCTGCTGGAGCAACCCAGCGCTGGCACCATCACCGTGGATGGCGCCGACATCACCGATCCCCGCACCAACATCAACAAGCATCGTGAGAAGATGGGCATGGTGTTCCAGCACTTCAACCTCTTCCCCCACATGACCATCCTGAAGAACATGACCCTGGCACCCATGAAGCTTTTGAAGAAGTCCAAGGCCGATGCGGAAGCCAAGGCCATGAGCCTTTTGCAGCGCGTTGGACTGGCCGACCGTGCCAATGCCTACCCCAGCCAGCTCTCTGGCGGCCAGAAGCAGCGCATTGCCATCGTCCGCGCCTTGTGCATGGAACCCCAGGTGATGCTCTTCGACGAACCCACCTCCGCCCTCGACCCAGAAATGGTCGGCGAAGTGCTGGACGTGATGAAGCAGCTGGCCGAGGATGGCATGACCATGGTGGTGGTCACCCATGAAATGGGCTTTGCCCGCGAGGTGGCCGACCGCGTGCTGTTTGTGGACGAGGGCCGCATTATTGAGGAAGGCACCCCCGAGCAGATCTTCCAGAATCCCCAGAATCCCCGCACCCAGGACTTCCTGCGCAAGGTGCTGTGATATGGATATGCAGGAGATCAAGCCCGGTATCTACCGGCATTTCAAGGGAAACCGCTACCAGGTGCTGTGCATGGCCAAGCACTCTGAGACCCTGGAACCCATGGTGGTTTATCGCGCCCTGTATGGCGAAGGCGGCACATGGGTGCGTCCTGCCTCCATGTGGCTGGAAACCGTGGAGCGCGACGGACAAACCTTCCAGCGTTTCACCCTGGAATCAGAAGAATAAATATGCTACAAGCCCCGACAAGAAGGTATTGCCAACTGTCGGGGCTTGTGTTATCATGATGTTACAAAGAAAATATTTGTCATTTTCTGTTGAAACGTGAAGAAAATCCTTTTCTGATTCGTCTAATAAGTGAAACCACTCAGCGGGAGGTATGAAAATGCAGAATGAACAGATGACCGTCCGTGGCTATTCACCGCAGAACACCGGGCGCATGAATACAATCCCCTACCAAGTGCAGGAGCAAAGCCGCCTGCAGCAGCTCTGGCAGCAGCTTGACCCGGCTGCAGTTGCCCTGCTGGCCGCCGCTGTGTTAGGCTTGGCCTATGCCCTCTTTGCCACCATTTCCTTCTGGTGGCTCACCCAGATCATCGCCCACCTGGTGCTGGTGTGGATCGCTTTGGTGATCAACGTTGGTGCGCTCTTCACCGGTAAACGCGAGCTGATGCTCCTCTCCGGCATCTGTTATGGTGTTGCCATGTTCCTGTTTATCAACTATCTCTACCTGCTCATTCCCCAGGCTGGCCTGTGCTTGTGGGCATGGTGGAAAAACAAAGCATAATATGACATACGAAAACCGGCGCTCCCACATCGGAAGCGCCGGTGCTTTTTTTATTGATTAGGCGTTCAGGATCTTCTCAGCGATCTGCGCACCGGTCAGGCCGTATTCCACCAGCAGGTCAGCAGGCTTGCCGCTCTGGCCGAATTCGTCGTTGATGCCGATCTTCTGGAACTTCTCCAGGCCCATGCCGCAGATGGCGGAAGCCACAGCATCGCCCAGGCCGCCGATGACGGAGTGCTCTTCCACGGTGAACACCTTGCCGCACTTGGCAGCGTATTCACGGGTCAGCTCCTCGTCGAAGGGCTTCAGGGTGTGGTGGTTCACCAGAGCAGCGTCGATGCCCTTGGAAGCCAGGATCTCCACGGCCTCCAGGCAATGCTCCAGCATGATGCCACAGGTGAAGATCACCAGATCCTTGCCGTCCTTGATCACATTGCCCTTGCCTACCTCAAAGGGGCGCTCCTCATACACGGGAGAAGGCAGACGGGCGGTGCGGATGAACACGGGGCCGTCGATCTTGGCAGCGGCTTCCACGCACTTGTAGCACTCGTTGGCGTCGGAAGGAACAAACACGGTCATGTTGGGCAGCACGCGCATCAGGGCGATGTCCTCGATGGCCTGATGGGAACCGCCGTCCTCGCCCAGGGTGATGCCGGCATGGGAGAAGCCGAACTTCACATTGAACTTGGGGTAGCACACACCGTTGCGGATCTGGTCGTAGTTACGGCCAGCGAACACGGCAAAGGTGGAGCAGAAGGGTACCAGACCCATGGTGGACATACCGGCAGCCATATCGACCATGTTGGCCTCGGCAATGCCGCAGTCGTAGAAGCGATCGGGATAAGCGGCCTTGAAGCCGTTGGTCATGGTAGCGGCAGCCAGGTCGGCGTCCAGCACAACGACCTTATCGTTGCTCTCGCCCAGCTTGACGAGAGCCTCGCCATAAGCGACTCGGATAGCTTTCTTTTCCATTGCTTAACCCTCCAGTTCTGCAAGAGCCTTAGCGGTCTGCTCAGCGTTAGGAGCCTTGCCATGCCAGCCAACCTGACCTTCCATGAAGGAAACGCCCTTACCCTTGGTGGTGTGCAGGTGGATCAGGCGGGGCTTGCCGGGGCAAGCGGGAGTGTGCAGGGCGTCCAGCACCTGCTGCATGTCGTTGCCATCGGCCACTTCGATCACGTCATAGCCGAAAGCACGCCACTTGGCGCCGATATCGCCCAGGGACATAACCTCATCGTTGGTGCCGTCGATCTGCATACCATTGTGGTCGAAGATCACGGTCAGGTTGTCCAGGCCATAGTGAGCAGCGGCCATGGAAGCTTCCCAAACCAGGCCTTCCTGGCTCTCGCCATCGCCCACAACGGTGTACACATGGCAGGGATTGCCGGTGTGCTTGGCGCCCAGAGCCATGCCCACAGCAATGGAAATGCCCTGACCCAGGGAGCCGGTGGAGGCATCCACGCCGGGGCACTTCTTCACATCGGGATGGCCCTGCAGAATGCCGTGGAGCTGACGGAACTTGTCGAACTCCTCACGGCCAAAGTAGCCGCGCTCGCACAGGGTGCCATACAGCGCAGGGGCAGCATGACCCTTGGACAGCACGAAACGGTCGCGATTGGGATTCTTGTCGTCCTGGGGATCGATGCCCTTCATCACGTCGAAGTAGAGGGCAACCAGAGCCTCAGTGCAGGACAGGGAGCCGCCGGGATGGCCAGCGCCTGCCTTGTTGGTCATGGTAATGATGTTGCGCCGCACCTGACGGCACGTGGACTGGAGAGCCTGAATGTCCATCAAAGTACCTCCTCTTATGCCTTATCGCCGTTTTTCAGACGAAAAACAATTTTGTCCGTACATAGAAAATTATAGATGGTCACGCAGGGATTGTCAAGCGCAAGGCAAGTATTGACGCATAATTCAGCAGTATTTGCACATAAAAACGCCCGATTTCCACATTGTTTTGTGAAAATCGGGCGAAACCTTATTTCACCTCGTAGATACCCACCTGGTCAGAATGGCCGATGCCCACCACTTCGCTGGTGGGGCGGGAGTTGGTCTTGCCGCCGGAATAAGCGCCGATCTTGTTCAGCTGCTTACCCATGAACACCACCACCGCAGTCTGACCGCCATCAATGTTGAAGGCGACCTGGCAGTTCTTGGCGCGCATCAGCTTGGCCAGATAGCTCATGGTCACGCCGCTGGAGCGCTGCAGGCGTCCTTCACACATGATGGCCACGTAGTGTCCAGGCTCCACCATGCCGATGGCCGCGCGGGGATTGCGGGTGTTGGAGGTGTCGTACGCCTTCTCCGAAAGCTTGCCATCCTTGATCAGATATGGACCGAAGGAGAACACGTCATAAGCACCGCGGTCAATGTAGTCCTGCGCTGTCAGCTCGTAGCTGTGATGCACGGACAGGCTGCCATCAGGATAGAAGGCCAGGGTGTCCAGATTCGGGAACAGCGAGGGACTGATCTCGTTCTGGGCATAGCGATCGTCGTAGAGGATCTTGCCATCGCGGATCACCACACCGGTCTTGCGGGAGTTGCTTACGGACACGCGATAGGTGTAGTAGTCCGTATTCATGGCGAACACCACACCATGCTTCTTGGCAGTCTCCGTGGCGTCCACACGCACCTTACCCATCTTTTCAGGATCATTCTGCGTGGTCTTGAGAACCTCGCCCGCTTCCACGTCGCCCCACAATTCGCATTCGAACCAGGTCAGGGGCTGGGTGGCATCGTACTTGCGCTGAATGATCACCTTGGCCGTCTGATCCACAAAGATCCACAGGCCTTCCTCCTCGCTGGAGTAGATAAACTCCCCTTCATCGATGAAGCCCTTCTCGTTCAGCGGAGGCATGATGGACACGTAGGCAGGCACGGGCGTGGGTACCGGCGTAGGTTCAGGGGTAGCCTCGATCTCCGTGAAGGAACCAACGGAATCGTAGATATTCTCCAGGAAGTCGTCCTTGCGCACGTCCTCGCCCACCGTGGTGTGCGCCAGGCCGAACACGCGGTTATCGTATTCCGAGCCGGTCTTTGTCACAGACATACCGGAGGATGCCTGGGTCTTATGCAGGTCATAGGCCTCAATGGCCAGCTCCAGGCCGGTGGAGCCGTTCATGGATACCAGCGGCACGTTCCAGTCGAACACGATCTGGTTTTCCGGCCACAGGTGCAGGTAGAGCTTCTTCACCTGCCAGGAACCATACTTCATAAAGGAATCAAGGTACTGGCCTTCCGCTGCGGCGTACTCCACGCACTCCTGGGCAGCCTCGGCCACCATCTTGTGCATAAAGTGGCCATACTCGCCGTCCTTGTCCTGGGTCACCACCACTTCGGGCTGATACTTGCGATACAGCTCCGTGACCCATTCCATCACCTTTTCCCGGCCGCCGGCATTCTTGTAGGCGGTGGCCAGGTTCTTGGCATAGGCATCGCGGAAGGTGCCGATCACCGGATAATTCCGCACGCCCATGTGCCACAGGCCATTGAGCAGCTCGGAAGAACGTGCGCTGTTGGATCGGCTGAAATAGGCCACCACCACGTCGCGCTGCTGCTCCGCCGCATAGGTGGGGATCGCACCGCCGAAGAAGATCAGTTCATCATCGGGATGGGTGGACAGGAAGAGGATGTCCGCCTTCTCCACCGTGGGTTCCCAGCGCTGCACCCAGCTGGGAACTTCGCCCTCGGACAGGATGTAGATCTCGTTGATATTCAGCGTGATCTTCTTGTCGGAGGTAGCCACGATGCGCACCTTTTCGGCACCTTCGGGGATGTTCACATAGCTGTGCAGGAAGCGGCTGTCGCCCTGCTGATAGGTGAGCCAGTCTTTGCCGTCCCCCACCTGGATCTCCCAGGTTTCGGGCATATTGCCAAAGCAGATATACAGGCCGTGGATAGGCATACCCGCAGGGGCGGTCACCGCCAGCCAGGGCGCCTTGGCCTTGCCGCTCTCCCAATAGGTGGTGAACTTCTTGTCCTTCATCAGCTTCTGGTTGCGCTGATTATAGGAAGCCTTGAATTTGCACTCAGCCGTGATGTCGATCGCTTCAGCGGCCAGAGCCTGGCTGCAGGCCAGCAGCATCAGCAGCGCAAGTACAAGTGCAGAAAGCCATTTCTTCATTTGCAAGGACGCATCCTTTCATTGTAAACATAGCAAGAGAAGCATAGCATACCCACCGGAAAAAGTCAATCTTACGGCGCTTATCCACCCATGAAGCGAAAGACGACCCAAGCGCATACCCAGGCGAAAGAAGTCTGCCACATCGCTGCCCAAAAAGCCCAGCGCCAACCGCCCAGTTCGCGGCGTATGGCAGCCAGGGCGGCCACGCAGGGGGAATACAACAGCACAAAGGTCAGGTAGGCAGCTGCGCCCGCCTGCCCGGCAAAGGCTGTATTCAACCCGGCAGCACCCGACATAAGTACCAGCGTGCTAACGATGTTCTCCTTGGCCAGCACGCCGCACAATAGCGCTGTAACAGCCGCCAGGCTGCCAAAACCCAGCGGACTGAAAACAGGCACAAGCCACCCTGCGAGGCGCGCAAGCATACTGCTTTGGAGCGTTTCTGCCTCTTCCATCGAAAAGGTAAAGCTGCGCAGCAACCAAATCATCACCGAGGCCAGCAGGATCACCGAGAATGCCCGTTTTGCAAAGTCCCCTGCCCTGTGCATCACGCTGTGTAAAACGTTCCTGGCTGTTGGTAGCCGATAAGAGGGTAATTCCATCACGAAGGAACTGCTTCCCCCGCTGGCTGCTGTGCCACGCAGGAATCGGCCAATCACCACCGCCAGCATCAATCCGCCAGCATACATACACACGACGACACGAAATGCTTTCTCAGAAAAAAAGGCGCTGGCAAGCAGCGTGTATACGGGCGTTTTCGCCCCGCAGGACATCAGCGGTGCCAGCATCACCGTCATGCGGCGATGCTTTTCTTCCTTCATGCTTCGTGTAGCCAGCACAGCAGGCACCGTGCAGCCAAAGCCAAGCAGCAGCGGAATAAAGCTTTGTCCCGCCAGCCCCATACCCCGCAGCGGACGATCCATGATCCACGCGCACCGCGCCATATACCCGCTGTCCTCCAATAGCGAGAGACATATGAAAAGCAGGAGGATCACCGGGAGAAAGGGCATCAGGCTGCCCACGCCAGCCAATACGCCGTCGATCACCAGCCCATGCAGCCATGGTGAAACAGCCAGCCCCGCCAACAGGTCGCTCAGCCACACTTGCAAACCTTCCATGCTGCTTGCCGCCAGCTGCTGCATGAATCGACCTATCACACCGAAGGGCAGCCAGAAAACCAGGAGCATCACCAACGCAAACACAGGATATGCCAACACAGAATGCAGCACAACGCCATCGATCCTCTCCGACACATTGGCTCGACGTTTCGCTTTCGTCACGGTCTGTGCAACAATATCTTCTATTCGTCTATAACGCTCACATGGGCCGTCGTCCAAGTGTTTCGTGAACTTCGTTTCACGATGTGAAAGTGCCTGGCCAAGCGCCACATCGATCAATTGTTCCAGCCCCTCGCCTTTTCTTGCACAAATCGGCACAACTGGCACGCCCAACGCTTGGGTCAACAACTCGATGTCAATGCTGTCGCCACGGCGTTGCATCTCGTCCATCATGTTGAGGGCAACGATCACCGGAAGTCCTCTTTCCAGCAGCTGCATGGTCAGGTACAGGCTTCTTTCCAGGGCAGTCGCATCCACGATGTTGATGACTGCGCCGGGCGCTTCCCGTTGCAGATACTCGCAGGCAACAGCTTCCTCCGGCGTATACGCCTTCAGCGAATACAGTCCCGGCAGATCGATCACTCCGACCTCCGGGTATCCAATCAAACGCCCTGTCTTCTGCTCCACCGTCACGCCCGGCCAGTTGCCTACGTGCTGATCTGCGCCTGTCAGGCTGTTGAACAGCGTGGTTTTCCCACAGTTCGGATTTCCCACCAGCGCAATCGTCATAGTCGCTTGTCCTTCTGCACAAAAATGGCTGCCGCATCCCACCGATTCAGCGTAAGCCGATAGCCCCGGAGGCTTACCTCCAGCGGATCACCCAGGGGTGCCATGCGTCGCAGGGTTACCTTGGTTCCGGGGGTGAATCCCAATTCAAGCAGGCGTGTACACAGCGGTTCTTCTGCCTTGACCTGTGCCACATAGGCGCTTTCGCCAATCCTGAGCCTGTTCAGCGCTTTTCGCATACTTCCTCCCGCAACAGCAGGCGGCAACTACCGCAAGATTCGTTCAGATAGGTCGCTACCAAGGTATCCTCTCCGCAGGTGCCAAGTCTCTTCATGCTACCCAGTTCAACAATGTTCAGCATGGTGTATCTGCTTGCATGGAGCATCTTGATAGCCCGGCGAAGGGGCAGCGTGTCCACCACCGTCAGCCAGCAGCAGGCCAGCGCCCCTTTTCTTTCCAACCGTATTTTCCGCTCCATCAGCATTCTCAGTTCGGCCATTGCCTGGGTCGTTGTCCCCACGGCAGCAGAATACATGATAAAGCACCCTGCCATACTCAACGAGAGATTCCATCCGCCCCAGCGAAGCGACAGAATAAGGTTCAGTCCAATGCAGCTCAGTCCCACAACGGTGCCTGTGATCCGCATCACCCGGCACACCGTCTCCTGCCGCAGCCAAATGCCCAGCAACAGCGCTAGCATCCGCCCGCCGTCCAGCGGCAGCGCTGGCAGCAGGTTCAGCAGGAGCAACATCACATTGCAGCAGAACATAAGCCTGCCCGTTTGGTCGGATATGCAGCTCCAGCTTGTTAGTAGAATGGCAGCCCAGCACAGCGAAAAGGACATGACCGGGCCTGCTGCAAGCATCAGAAAGCGCCTGCACAGGGGCAGTTCGGCTTCATGCTCCAGGCGCATCACGGCGCCCAGCGGCGTGACCTCGATCTCCTCTGGCGGCTTGTCAAATACAGCTGCCACGGCTGCGTGGGCAGCCTCATGCAGGAGAATGGACAGCATCGAAATGCCCAGCACCCCACCGTGTCCAAGCAGCACCATGTAAGCCGCAAAGAGCAGCGTAGCCAGGTGCAGATACACCGCCGTGCCGCCAATGGAAAACAGCTTTCTGCGCATCATGATACGTTGGACAGGTACATCGCCGGGTCAACGCTCACGCCATCCACACGTACCTCGAACACGCAATCTTCTCCTGGCAAAAGCACACCCAGCAGCTCCCCAGCAGCAACCCTGTCCCCTGTTTGCACAGCAGTTGTGTGTAAATTGCCATATATGCAGGCAATGCCGTTATCATTCATCACCTGCACCAGCTGCTCCTCATTTTCACCATGGTATACGCCCATCACCACACCCTCGTCGGATGAAAATACACGGTTGCCGGATGTGCGCCATGCCATGTACGGTTCTTGCTCGCTCCAGGCATGAACCACCACACCACCGCTGACAGGCACAGCCAGGGAGCCTGCTTCGCTTTCACCAAAGACCAGCGTTGCCTCCGGGAAAAGACTGCTGACGAAGGTCAGCTTGCCCAATTGGTCATCCAGCAGCGTGTCTCCCGTCACAGCGGTCAAAACGGCATCCGTTGCGTCAGACATAGCCGGCAGCGCACCGCTTTTCAACGTCACAGCACACAGCACCAGCGCCGAAGCAACGCCCAGGTTTTTCATGAGTTCCTCCCCGCGGCGTTTTTTCGCAGGAACGCGCCAGTCGATCTCCGGCCTGTCTTTTATCTTCAATTCCCCCGTCACAGTTTTTTGCTCCATCAAAAAACCACCTTTCAGTCAAGCATACGACTGAAAAGGTGGCTATATGACCGACCGCCGGTCTGTTTATTCAATGGTCAGGGCGTTGACATCGATCATCCGCTGCAGCGCCTGCCCCAGCGCAATGCGGCCATGGGCATAGGTCAAGCCGCCCTGCAGATAGGCCGTGAAGGGTTCGCGCATGGGGGCATCGGCACTCAGCTCCACCGAGGCACCGGACACAAACGTGCCAGCCGCCATGACCACCTGATCCTGATAGCCGGGCATATCCCAGGGTTCCGGCAGCGCCATGCTGTCGATTGGCGAAGCCATCTGGATTCCCTGGCAGAAGGCCACAAGCCGCTCAGGGGTACGCATCTGAATGGCCTGAATAATGTCCGCTCGAGCGCCGTCGGAGGCAGGGGTGGTCACCATGCCCAGATCCTCAAACACACGGGCAGCCAGACAGGCGGTCTTCACCGCCTGGGCCACCGTGTGGGGCGCCATGAACAGCCCCTGATAGAAGGGCTGATAGCTGGCTGCATAGGAACCGACCTCCAGGCCGATGCCCGGCGCCGTGAGACGATACGCGATGCGGGTAATGGCTTCCTGGGTACCCACCACATAGCCGCCGGTAGGAGCAAGGCCGCCGCCGGGGTTCTTGATCAGGCTGCCCACACACACATCCACGCCGTAATGGCTGGGTTCCTTTTCACACACGAACTCACCATAGCAGTTGTCTACCATCAGGCGAACACCGGGATGCTTGCGGTGCAGCATATCGGCCAGGTCAGCAAAGTCCTCCGGCATCAGCGAAGGCCGCCAGGCATAGCCGCGGCTGCGCTGGGCGATGACCAGCTTGGTCTCCGGACGAATGGCCCGGTCCACCGCCTCCACATCGATGGCGCCCTGCTCCGTCAGCTCCACCTGGCTGTAGCTCACGCCCATTTCCTTCAGGGAGCCAACGGGGGTGGTGTTTTCGTTCCAGCCGATGATCTCCTCCAGCGTGTCATAGGGCGTGCCGGTGGCGCTGAGGATGTGATCCCCCGGCAGCGTGTGGCCAAACAGGCACAGGGAAATAGCGTGGGTACCGCTGGCGATCTGCGGACGGACGATGGCCGCCTCAGTGCCAAACAGATCGGCAAATACACGTTCCAGGGTATCGCGGCCTACATCATCATACCCATAGCCGGTGGTAGGCGCAAAGTGGCGGTAGGCGATCTGATGCTTCTGGAAGGAGGCCAGCACCCGGCGGGTACCCTTTTCCTCCATGGCATCGATGCGGGCAAATACGTCCTTCAGGGCTTCCTCGGCCCGGGCAATTCTCTGTTCAATGGCAGTCATGCGTTTTCTCCTTGTGTAAACCATGCTTCCAGCTGATCATAAGCATCCGGCGAAAGGCTGTCAACCCAAAGGACATCCTCCTCCCGGCGCATCCATGTCAGCTGGCGCTTGGCATAGTGTCTGGTTCCCAGTTTCAGCTCGTATACAGCCTCGTCCAGCGTGATCTCCCCGCGCAGATAAGGCACCAGCTCCTTGTAACCCAAGCCCTTCATGGCCTGAGCATCCGCAGGAACACCGCTGTCCAGCAGGGCGCGAACCTCGTCCAGCAGCCCAGCTTCCAGCATCATGTCCACACGCTTCTCAATGCGCTGATACAGTATCTCCCGGTCCATGGTCAGGGAGGCCACACGATAGTTGAAGGGTGGCTCCTGTTCCACCTGGGGCTGCTTGGAAAAGGGTATGCCCGTGAGCTGGTAGACCTCCAGCGCCCGAACCACCCTGCGCACGTCATTCACATGGAGGCGCGCCGCCGTGTCAGGATCAACCGATTCCAGACGCTGGTGCAGTTTGTACCGACCGTCGGTCTGTTTCGCCTCATCCTCCAGCTGCAGGCGAATGGCATCGTCCCCGGTGACCATACCCATGGCCATGGGATGCCGCAGCGCCCGCAGGTATAGCCCCGTGCCGCCTACCAGCAGCGGCTGATGACCACGGGAAACGATATCTGCCATGGCCGCCTCTGCCATTTCCTGATATTGCGCCACGCTGAAGGCTTCGCCAGGCTCAGCCACGTTGATCATGTGATGAGGCACGCCATCCATTTCCTCCGGCGTGGGCTTGGCGGTACCAATGGTCATGCCCCGGTAGATCTGCATGGAGTCCATGCACACGATCTCGCAGTCATGTGCCTTGGCCAGCCGGATGGACAGCGCGGTTTTGCCGCTGGCCGTGGGGCCAGCCAGCACCCAGCAAGTAGGCTTCGTGTTCATAGGCACTCCTTACTGGATGCGCTTGAAGCGCTTGTCCAATTCCGTATGGCTCAGGGAGACCACCAGCGGCCTGCCGTGGGGGCAGGTGGGCGTCACCTTCTGGTCGATCATCTGGGTTACCAGGTGGCGGATTTCGTCCTCGGACAGGGCATCGCCGCCTTTCACAGCCTTCTTGCAGGCCAATTGCAGGATGGAAGCGCGCCGTTTTTCCAGCGAAATGCCTCCTCGCTCGCTCTCCAGCTGGCTGATGATATCGTGCAGGAAGTCCTTGGCCTGGGGATTGCCCAGGATCATAGGAATGCTGCGGATGGCCATCTCCTGGTCGCCATAGGGTTCGATGCTCAGGCCGATGCCCTCCAGCAGCTCCTGATGCTCCATCAGCAGTTCCTGCTCCCGGCGGGTCACCGTCACCAGCATGGGGATCAGCAGCTCCTGCCCGGCTTCGTGCTGGTCATAGGCTTTCATCAGCCTGTCAAACAGCAGGCGCTCATGTACCGCGTGCTGGTCGATCATCAGCAGATGATCCTCATACTCAACCAGAATGAAGGTATTGAAGGCCACACCCAACAGCTTCATGGGCTTGGGAGCATCCGGCAGGAAGGACGGCACCTGCTCTGCTTGGGGTTCCGTAAAACCGACCGTCGGTTTCTCTTCAGTCTGTTCCGTCTCGGGTCGGTTTTGCTCCACAGACTTAGGCGCGGGTTCGTCCCACTTGCGCACAGGTTCGCTCATCACAAGGGGCGTCACAGGGCGAATGGGCTGCACAGCCGTGACCATAGCCACCTTGGCAGGTGCTTCCGGGATGGGGGCCTTGGGTGTCACAGGCTTTTCTACAGGAACAGGTGCAGGCACGCGCTGCGCAACCTGAACAACAGGCGCTTCCTTCTTTCCAACAGCAGGCTGCACCGTTTGCCGGGTGACCTGCACCGGGGCCACCGCAGGCTTTTCAGGCGTCAACTTGATCTCGGCAGGCCGCGCAAGGGCATCCCGCTCCACCAGGGCATCCCGCACCAGCGCCTCAATGGCCGCATACAGCGCGCCTTCATTCTGGAAGCGTACCTCCAGCTTGTTGGGATGCACGTTCACGTCCACGGTCTCATAGGGCATGGTCAAGTGCAGCACACAGCTGGGGAATTTGCCGATCATCACCCGCTCGCGGCAGGCGCTTTCCACCGCTGCAGAGAGGATATTGCTCTTCATGTATCGTCCATTGATGAAGAAGGACTGGTGTCCACGGTTGCCGCGGGCGCTTTCGCCAATGCCCACATAGCCCTTGAGCAGCACACCGCTCTGGTTACCTTCCACCTTGCGCATGGACTTGAGCATCTCGCTGCCGTAAATGCTGAACACCGCCGATTCCAGCTTGCCGTCACCGGCAGAGTGATACACCGTCTTGCCCTGATTGATGTATCGGAAGGACACATCCGGCCGGGAAAGGATCAGCCGCATCATTAGATCGGTGACAAAGCCAGCCTCGGTAGCAGGTTTTTTCAGGAATTTCAGCCGTACGGGCGTATTGAAGAACAGGTCACGCACCACAAAGGAGGTTCCCTCCGGGCAGGCAGCCTCTTCGATGGAGGTTATCTGTCCCCCATCGTTCTTCACCTTGATGCCGCTGGCATCCGCCTTGGTACGGGTGGTGCAGGTCACATGGCTCACCGCCGCAATGGAGGCCAGCGCCTCACCGCGGAAGCCCAGCGTGGCAATGGAGTGCAAGTCCTGCGCCCTTGTGATCTTGCTGGTGGCATGGCGCTCGAAGGCCATGCGGATATCGCCAGAAGGAATGCCGCTGCCATTGTCCGTCACACGGAAATAGCTGATGCCGCCGTCGCGGATCTCCACCGTCACGGCGCTGGCACCGGCGTCGAGGCTGTTTTCCACCAGCTCCTTGATGGCGGCAGCAGGGCGCTCCACCACCTCGCCAGCGGCGATCTTGCCGATGACCTCGTCATTCAGCAGTTGAATCCTGGCCACAGGCATCCTCCTTTCTTACAGCTTGCGTGCTTTTTCCCGCAAGAGGAACAGCTTGTTGATGGCATCCATGGGGGTCAGCGCCATAACGTCGATGCTTTGCAGCTCATTGATGATCTCAGTCTTGGCATAGTCGAACATATCCACCTGCTCACTCTCGCGCACAGGGCCTTCTTCCAGGATGTTCTGGCCGATGGTATTCTGGTTGATGTTGCTGACCTCCAAACGCGCCTGGATCTCATGGGCGCGCACCAGCACAGGGTGCGGCACGCCAGCCAGGCGAGCCACGTGGATGCCGAAGCTCTTGTCTGCGCCGCCACGGATGATCTTGCGCAGGAAGATCACGTCCTCACCGTGTTCCTTCACGGAAATGCAGTAGTTCTCCACGCCCTCAATGTGGCCTTCCAGCTCGGAAAGCTCGTGATAGTGGGTAGCAAAGAGGGTTTTTGCGCCGGACTTTTGCTTGTCGCACAGATATTCCACCACCGCCCAGGCAATGGACAGGCCGTCGAAGGTGCTGGTGCCGCGGCCGATCTCGTCCAGGATCACCAGGGACCTGGCCGTGGCATTGCGCAGGATGTAGGCCGTCTCGGACATTTCCACCATGAAGGTGGACTGACCGCTGGCCAGGTCGTCGGAAGCGCCCACGCGGGTGAAGATCCGGTCGATGATGGGAATGCGGGCCTCCCTTGCCGGAACAAAGGAACCGATGTGCGCCATCAGGCTGATCAGCGCCACCTGGCGCATATAGGTGCTTTTACCAGCCATATTGGGGCCGGTGATGATCAGCATCCGCTGGCCATCGCCATTCATGTGGGTATCGTTGGGAACGAAGCCACCCTCCTGCATGGTCTGCTCCACCACGGGATGACGGCCATCCACAATGTCCAGGCTGCCATCCTCGGTGATCTCTGGCCGCACGAAGTGATTGGCCACCGCCACCTGCGCCAGGGAGAGCAGGGCGTCCAGCTCCTTCAGGGCATTGGCGGTGCGCTGGATGCGGCTGATCTGGGCAGCAATCTTCTCGCGGATCTCGCCGAAGATCTCCATTTCAAGGCGCACGGACTGTTCCTGCGCACCCACGATCTTCCGCTCGATCTCCTTCAGCTCCGGCGTCACATAGCGCTCGCAGTTGGCCAGCGTCTGGCGGCGCTGATAGCGCAGCGGCACCAGCTCGTAATAGGATTTGGTGACCTCGATGCAGTAGCCGAAGACCTTGTTGTAAGGAATGCGCAGGTTCTTGATGCCCGTTTCCTCGCGTTCCTTCTGTTCCATTTCCAGGATCCATTGCTTGCCGTTGGCGGAGGCCTCGCGGTATTCATCCAGCAGCGCGGAATAGCCCTTGCGGATGATGTTGCCTTCGGTAATGGCCAGCGGTGCCTCCGGGTCGATGGCCGTCTCCAGCAGCTCCGTCAGCTCCTCCAGGGTGTCCAGTTGGGCGCAGATGTCCTGCACCGCCTTGCTTTCCGCACCGGAGAGCAGCTGCTTGATGCCCGGCACATGGCTCAACGAGGTACCCAGCGCCAGGCAGTCGCGGGCGTTGAGGCTCTTATAGGCCACGCGACTCAGCAGGCGCTCGATATCATAGACGTTCTGCAGTTCCTCGGCCAGGGTCATGGTCAGCACGTGCTGGCGGGTGAATTCTTCCACCGCGTCCAGTCGGTGCAGGATCTTCCCACGGTTGATCAGCGGCTGCTCGATCCAGGAGCGCAGAAGGCGTCCACCCATGGCCGTGGAGGTCTTGTCCAGCAGCCACAAAAGCGAACCCTTCCGCGTGCGGCTGCGCAGGGATTCCGTCAATTCCAGATTGCGGCGGGTATTGCGATCCAGCAGCATGGTCTCGCTGCCCTGATAGATGCGCAGCTCCGTGATATGCTCCAGCGAGTTCTTCTGCGTTTCGCTGAGATAGCGCATCATCGCACCCGCAGCGCTGGCGGCCACGCGATATTCCTCGCTCAACCCCAGGGGCGAAAGGTCGTTCAGCTCAAAGTGACGGCACAGCGTGTCGGAGGCATTCTGAAACTGGAACCAGGTGCCGGGCTGCTCGGAGGCCGAAGAAACCTCCCTGTTCAGGCAGGAACGCAGCCGCACCAGATCGTTGCAGATGATCTCGATGGGCTGGATGCGGGCGATCTCGTCCGCCAGACTGTCCTCGGCCTTGGGAATTTCATGCACCGTAAATTCGCCGGTGGACACATCCGCCAGCGCCAGGCCTGCCTTGTCGCCATTGAAGCAAACAGCCAGCAGGAAGTTGTTGGTGCGCTCGTCCAGCATGGCGGGATCGATCACCGTACCGGCGGTGATGATGCGCACCACGTCGCGCTTCACCAGGCCCTTGGTGGTGGCAGGATCCTCCAGCTGCTCGCAGATAGCTACCTTGTAGCCCTTGGCAATGAGCCGCTCCACATAGGTATTGCAGGCATGATAAGGAACGCCGCACATGGGCGCACGTTCCTCCAGGCCACAGTCGCGTCCGGTGAGGGTCAGCTCCAGCTCCCGGGATGCCAGCTTGGCATCGTCGAAGAACATCTCATAAAAATCGCCCAGGCGGAAAAACACAATGCAGTCCTGATGCTCAGCCTTGATGTTCAGATACTGCTGCATCATGGATGTAATGCCAGCCATGAATGGCCTCCTCTTCTGCGTGTGAAAATGCTTTGCTTAATGGCAGCCGCCGCAGGAGGAGCAGGAAGCGCAGCCGCTGCAATCGCCGCCGCACTCATGCTCTTCTTCGGTCTCGCCGGTGATCACCAGGCGCAGGATTCGGTTCACGTTCTCCATCATCTGGGTGAACTCCTTGCGGGATTCCTGCATTTCCTTGATCAGCGGCACCTCGTTCAGGTGCTTCTCGGCCTCTTCCATGGCCTTGCCAGCCTCGGCCAGCTCGTTGTGATCCATATTGTTGGAGGCCAGGATGTTCTCCACCTTCTGGCGCTTTTCCACAAAGTCGCTCACGGCCTTCACGGCTTCCTCGTCCTTGTTCACCTGCAGCTCGGCAGCGTGCATACGCTGATAGATGCTGCTCTCCACAATGGCCTCAGCCAGTTCCTGTGCCTTGTGCATCACATTATTCATGGTTCATTCCGTCCTTTCTTAAGTGCGCTCAGCCATGAGCGTGTTGTTTTTGATTTCCGTCACGCGGACACGCACGATCTCGCCAATGTCCGCTTCGCTGCCCGGCAGGGTGATGGACACGCCGTGCCGTCCCTTGCCGGAAACGGCCGTCTTGCTGCGGCGGGACAAGCCCTCTACCAGCACTTCGTCCTCCATGCCCACAAAGCGGGCCATGGCTTTCTTCTGGCATTCGTCCTGCAGGGCGATCAGCCGCTGGATGCGGTCGGTGGCCACATCCTCGGGGATCTGGTTCTCCATGGCCGCAGCCTTGGTGCCAGTACGGGGCGAATAGATGAAGGTGAATGCGGAGTCGTACCCCACTTCCTTCACCAGAGACATGGTGTCCTGGAACTGTTCCTCCGTTTCGCCGGGGAAGCCCACGATGATGTCCGTAGTCAGGCCAATGCCCGGCACCGCCTCACGCAGCGCGCGGACGCGGTTCAGGTACTGCTCCCGGGTGTAGCGGCGGTTCATCTGGTGGAGGATCTCATCATTGCCCGCCTGCACCGGCAGGTGGAACTGGGGCAGAATGTGCTTGCTCTCCCCCATGACGCGGATCAACTCGTCGGACAAGTCCTTCGGGTGACTGGTCATGAAGCGGATGCGGGGAATGCCCATTGCATCCAGCCGACGCAGGAGTTCAGCAAAGGTCACATTGCCTTCAAGCCCTTTGCCGTAGGAGTTCACGTTCTGTCCCAGCAGCATGATCTCCTTCACACCGCTGTCCTTCAGCTGCTGTGCCTCGGCCAGGATGGCTTCCATCTCGCGGCTACGTTCACGGCCGCGGACGTAAGGCACAATGCAGTAGGAGCAAAAGTTGTCGCAGCCATACATAATGGTGATGTAGGCCGCATCCCTGCGCAGGCGCTTCACCGGCAGGTCTTCGGCAATGGTGTCCACATCTTCCACTTCCACCACAGCCCGGTCTGCATTCAGCCTGCGGCAGAGCAATTCAGGCAGCTTGTAGAGGTTGGTGGTGCCAAAGGCCAGGTCGATGAACTTATACTGCTTCAGGATCTTCTCGGCCATGCCGGGCTGCTGGATCATGCAGCCGCACACGGCAATGATCAGATTGGGGTTGCGCTTGCGCACTTCCTTCAGCCAGGTCACATTGCCAAGAGCGCGGCGCTCGGCGTTGTCGCGGACGCAGCAGGTGTTGAAGATCACAAAATCCGCGTTCTCGCGGTCCGGTGCTTCGTCCATACCCATGTCCCGCAGCATTCCCGCCAGAATCTCGCTGTCGTGGGCGTTCATCTGGCAGCCGTAGGTCACCACATAGTAGCTCCTGGGGCGCTGGGGTAAATTGAGGATCTCATTCATGTACGCCCGCTGTTCTTCCAGCTGCTGGGGCGTAATGATCACAGGCTTTCTCTCAGCCATGCTGCTCCTCCTTGTTTAGCATTTCGCGTCCCGTGCCATGGCATACGCAGCACGGGCGAGTCCATTCGTCCCGCAGAGGAACGCGACTCTTCTTACGGGTCATTTCGATCAGACCCAATGAAGTAAAACCGTGGATCACCGTCTTCACCCGGTCGGCGGCACAGGCCTCCCGCAGAGCGTCCAGCACCTGCTGGCGGTGTTCCTCTGCTTCCATGTCGATCATATCGATCAGAATGATGCCCGCCACATTCCGCAGCCGCACCTGTCTGGCGATCTCCTTGCAGGCCTCCAGGTTGGTCTTGAGGATGGTCTCAACCAGGTCGCGCTTGCCAGTAAACTTGGCGGTGTTCACGTCGATCACCGTCATGGCCTCGCAGGGGTCGATCACCAGGGACGCGCCGCTATCCAGCCACACATGGCGCTGCAAGGCCTTGTCCCGCTGATGATCCAGCCGGGCAATGTGCATCAGTTCATCCGTGGCCATATGCACGGGAGCAATGCTCTCCAGCTGCTTGCCCAGCACCGGATCGTTGGTCACGATGTGGTCGATGCCGCGGTGCCCGTAGTCATCCAGCAGGCTGTCCAGTTGTGTGCGGGGCTGATGCACCATGGATGGCACATGAGTCGTGGGGACCTTCTGCATGATGCTGTTCCATGTGCAGGCCAGATCATCCACCTCGGCGCGGATATCCACTTCCGTGGCGTTCACCGCAGCATTGCGCATGATGAGGCCATAAGCGCCATTGGCGATCTGCTTGCCCAGGCTGATCAGCGCCTTGCGGTCAGCATCGTCCTCAATGCGGGAGGAAGCGCCCACATAGCGGTTCATGGGCATGAGGATCACGCTTTCGCCAC
The DNA here is from genome assembly GCA_017936765.1 of Clostridia bacterium. Classification (GTDB taxonomy): domain Bacteria; phylum Bacillota; class Clostridia; order Christensenellales; family Aristaeellaceae; genus UBA11524. The sequence goes on along the minus strand of JAGBEX010000014.1, from coordinate 230,112 downwards.
ACAGGGTAATATCTCGAGTCAGGAAGGCGCCCTTGGTTCCCTGGGCTTCCTTCTTCACCTGCACCAGCACGGTATCGCCAGTTTGCAGTTTGGGAACAGCGGCGGTCTGACTTCGCTCTTCCAGGGGCAGAAAGCCGTTCTTCTCCTGGCCGATATCCACAAAGGCAGCCTTCATGCCCGGCACGATGCGCTCCACCCGCCCGGCGTAGATGGCCTCGGTGGAGGCAGCGCTGTCATCCCGCAGGTATTCGCAGAGCTTGCCATCCTCCACAAGGGCGATCTCCCGCACGGTGCCGGATTTGATGTAGATCTCGCGCATCACAGAAGCTCCAAGGGCGTCAGTTCGCCCGATTCGTTGTGTCCCAGCAGACGGTTGCGGGTCACCAGCACACGGGGAACCTCGCAGCCAGCGAAGTCGCACAGCGCCTTCACCAGCATATCCGGCTTGCAGGACATATGCTCCGTCAGGGTCATGGTAGCATAGATATGCTCACCCTCGCCCTTCAGGCCAAAGAGCAGCGGGCGGATGTCGCACTCCTTGATGCCGCTCTTGGTCTTGCGCATAGCCATGATGCTCTCCTGCGCCAGGAAGGCCGGGATGGCCGCCACGCACTTGGCCGCCGTGTCGCTGTCCAGCAGCTTCAGGTCGTATTCAGCCGCCTGCACCATGGCCATCAGCGCAGGATGCTTGTCGTCCAGCACCTTGGCGGACTTCAGCTGCATATCCGGCGGCATGGCGGCGTTCATGGCGGAAAGGAAAGCCTCCGGCGTTACGTCGCTGTCCAGGGTCACGTCCATCATTTCGCTCTTGCCCACAGCGCCGGTGGAAAGCGCAGAGGCAAAGGTGATGAGAATATGCGGGTTAAAGCCCTTGGAGTAGCTCACAGGCAAGCCGCTGCGGCGCAGGGCGCGCTGGGTGGAGCGCATGATGTCCAGATGCCCGATATGGCGCAGGCGCTCGCTCTTTTCAAAAACAGCCATCATCCGCAAAAGGAACACACCCCCTTGAATCGCTGCAGGCCGCAGCCGTTGCAGCCCTGTCGGCAGTCACGGGTCACCTCGGCACGGTCGGCCTTTTCCTTCTCGCGCCACAGGAATTCCTTGGTGATGCCGCTGTCGATGAAGTCCCAGGGCAGTATCTCGTCCTTCTCGCGGCGGCGATAGGCGTAGAATGCCGGGTCAATGCCGCACTCGTCAAAGGCTTCCATCCAGATATCGTACTTGAAATGCTCCGTCCAGCCATCCAGCATACAGCCCTTCTCAAAGGCCTTGAGCAGCACCTCGCCCATGCGACGGTCGCCGCGGGCAAAGCAGGCTTCCAGATAGCTCAGTCCGGACTCGTGATAGTTGAAATTCACACCCTTCACCTTGCGCAGGGCGTCCCGCAGGTGGAGCTGCTTGTCCTGCACCACCGCCAGGGAGTCCTGGGGTTCCCATTGGAAGGGCGTGAAGGGCTTGGGTACGAACACCGAGGCAGAACAGGTCACGCGGAAGCCCTTGGCACGCTTATCCTTGGGTACGGCAAAGTAGGCGTTCACCACCTTGCGGGCCAGATCGGCAATGCCGTCCAGATCCTCGTAGGTCTCGGTGGGCAGGCCCATCATGAAGTACAGCTTCACGCTGCTCCAGCCACCCTGGAAGGCGTCGTTCACCTTCTCGATCAGGTCTTCCTCCGTCACACCCTTGTTGATCACGTCACGCAGGCGCTGGGTGCCAGCCTCCGGCGCAAAGGTCAGGGAGGTCTTGCGGGTCTTCTGGGTCTCCTCCAGGGAATCCTTCAACACGCTGTCGATACGCAGCGAGGGCAGGCTGATGGCCACCCGCTTCTCGTTCAGGCGCTTCATCAGCTCCCGGATCAGTTCCGCCAGGCAGGTATAGTCGCCGCTGGACAGGCTGGACAGGCTCATTTCCTCATAGCCGGTGGAGGCCTCCAGCTTCTCGGCCAGCTCCACCAGATGCTCCAGGCTGCGTTCGCGCACGGGACGGTACAGCATACCCGCCTCGCAGAAGCGGCAGCCACGGGTGCAGCCACGCATGATCTCCAGCATGATGCGGTCATGGATGATCTCGGTATAAGGCACCGGGATCTCCGTGGGATAGAAGGCCTTGTCCAGATCGGTGATGATGGCCTTCACCACCCGCTCCGGCGCTTCGGGGCAGTTGGGCTTGAAGGAGGCAATGGTGCCATCGGCATTGTAGGTCACATCGTACAGCGCAGGCACGTACACGCCCTGCACCGCGGCCAGCTTCTTCAGGCATACTTCGCGGGGTTCGCCGCTCTTCTTCCAGTCGCGGATCACCCGGTTCAGTTCCACGATCTGCTCTTCGCCGTCACCCACCATGAAGGCATCGATCACATCCGCCAGGGGTTCCGGGTTGAAGGCGCAGGGGCCGCCCGCCACCACGATGGGGTCATCCTGCCCGCGCTCGCAGCGACGCAGCGGGATGCGACCCAGCTTCAGCATAGCCAGCACATTGGTGTAGCTCATCTCATATTGCAGGGTGAAGCCCACCACGTCGAAGGTGTTCAGCGGCTTGCGGTTTTCCAGGGAAAACAGCGGCACGTCCTCCTGCTCCATCAGCGCCATCATGTCCACCCAGGGCATACATACGCGCTCACACAGGCTCCAGGGCTGCTGATTGATCACAGCATAGAGGATCTTCATGCCCAGGTGGGACATGGCCACCTCGTAGGTATCAGGAAAGCAGAATGCGAAGTGCAGCTCGGCGTCCTCCCAGGGCTTGAGGGCGGTGTTCATTTCACCGCCGGTGTAGCGGGGCGCCTTTTGCACCTTTTCCAGCATGGCTTCGATCTTATCGGAATACAAATCACGTGCCTCCTTTATAAAAAACACACATTATAATGTACCATTTTGGCGGCGGATGGTCAACCTCCGCAAGCCGCATGGAAGAAATTTTTGCTTTCAGCACAAAGAATGTATCTTTCAGTCGTCTGCGTGTATGCTTGAACAGGAATTTCTTCACAACAGGGACACATTGTGGTATGATACACTTGTTTCAACAGAATGCTTGCCAAGAAAGGAGCTTATCATGAAACGCAAACTCAAAACAGGCGCCATTGCGCTGATCTGCGTGCTGGCCGTGGTGGTCCTCATCGGCTGGGGCGGCTTTTACCGCGTCGGCCAGGGCGAAGAGGCTTTGGTGCTGACCTTCGGCAAGGTCACCGCCACCCATGGCCCCGGCCTGTACTGGCACTTCCCTCTGGTGCAGGATATCATCAGCGAATCCGTCACCACCATCCACACCAAGGAATACGGCTTCCGCACCACCCGTCAGGGCAGCTACGGCATTGCCGCCAAGTATGCCGACGAGACCGACGAGGGCGTGATGCTCACCAACGACAACAGCATCGTGTCCCTGGAGGCAATTTATCAGTACACCATCCGCGATGTGAAGCAATACGCCTTCGACGTTCATGATCCCGAAGGCACCCTGCAGCTGGCCTTTGAGGCAGTCATCCGCCGCAACATCCAAAACCGCAGCCTGGACGACGCTCTGCTGAACAAGGAAGAGATCGAGCGCGAAGTGCTGCCGGATTTCCAGGCGTTGATCGATAGCTATGAGATGGGCGTGAAGATCAACGACGTGCGCATCCAGAACATCACCGTCCCTGCCGAGGTCGCCTCTGCCTACGAGGACGTGAACAACGCCAAGAACGAAAAGACCAAGCGCCTGGACGAAGCCGAGCGCTACAAGAACAATGTGCTGCCCACCGCCCGCAGCCGCGCATATGCCGTGCTGCAGGAGGCCGAGGGCTTCAAGGCCGAGACCGTGGCCGCTGCCGAGGCGGACGTGGCCGTGTTCAAGGCCGTGTATGAAAAGTATCAGACGGCCCCGGAGATCACCCGCACCCGCCTGCTGATCGAGACCCTGGAGAAGGTGCTGTCCAGCGCCAACAAGCTCTACCTTGTTGACAGCGACACCGGCACCACCAAGCTCCTTGACCTGAACGGCGCTCCCGTCTCTACTGGCGCTGCCGCCGTGGCCGGAGGTGAATAAAGATGGATTGGAATAACAGCAATCAGCAGCAACAAACCGCCTATCAGCAGCCCATCAACATCAATGAGGTCAAGGCCAAGAACTTCATCAAGAAGCATGGCGGCCACACCGTACTCATTGCCGTGATCGCCATCCTCGCCCTGGTTTTGTTCAGCGAGAGCGTGTTTATCGTGGGCGAAGCCGAGCAGGCTATGGTCAGCCGCTTTGGCGTGATCAAGCGCATCATCACCAACACGGACAATGACTTCCACGACAAATATGCCGAGCAGCTGAAGGACGAGATCACCTCCTCCGGCAGCGTGAAAATGCAGGTGGGCAGCGGTCTGCACTTCAAGGTTCCCTTTATCGACAAGGTGGAAAAGTATTCCTCCCGCCTGTACACCTACATTTCCGACAGCGAAGTGGTGAACACCCTGGAGAAAAAGCAGTACTACATCACCACCTACGCCCAGTGGAGCATTACCGATCCCGCCTTGTTCAGCCTGAAGCTGGGCAGCATGACCGCCGCCGAGAACCAGCTGGACAACATCATCCATCCCGTGATCGTGCAACTGATCAACCGTATGCTGGCCGACAACTTCATCTCCAACAAGGACGCCTTGAACAACGCCCTGCAGGAAGGCCTGAACATCGTCAACCAGGATATGTGCGTCCGCGGCATCGAGGTGAAGGATATCCAGATCCACCGCACCATCCTGCCCACCGGCAACATCGAGTCCACCTACGCCCGTATGCAGGCAGACCGTGCCAAGGAAGCCCAGCAGCTGCGCAGCGAAGGCGACGAGGAGTACAACAAGGTGGTCGCCGCTGCTGACCTGGAAGCCCGTCAGATCGAGGCTGCCGCTGTCAGCGACGCCGGTACCATCCGCGGTGAAGCCGAGGCTATGGCCGCCGAGATCTACGCCAATGCCTACAGCGTGGATGCCGACTTCTACGCCTATTGGCGCAGCCTGCAGGCGCTGGAAGCTGCCCTGGGCGATAACGCCACCCTGGTGCTGGATCAGACCAATCCCCTCTTCGCGGATCTGATGCAGTTCGTGAAGTAAACCGCATATGCAAAATCACCTCCGGGCAACCTATCCCGGAGGTGATTCTATATGCGTTCCTTTCTGATCGGCGCCGTGGGATATCCCCTGCTGGAGCTTGCCTGGCGCGGCCGAACCCATCCCAGCATGATGCTGGCTGGGGGCATGAGCGCCGCGCTGATCCACTGCATCGGCCAAACAAATTTGCCTCCGCTGAGCAAGGCTCTGGCTTGCGGCCTGGGCATCACCGCCATTGAGGCAGGCTGCGGGCTTGTGTGGAACCGCCGCCATCAGGTGTGGGACTACCGCCATATGCCCCTGAACTGGCGCGGACAGGTGTGCCTGCCGTTCTCATTGGCATGGTGCGGATTATCCGCGGCCTATCTGCTTGCAGAAAAGGCCGTCAGCCAAGCTTCTTCGCCAGCTGCTGAGCAGCCAGCACAGCCTGCGCCTCTGCATCGGCCATGATGGCCGCAACATCTCGTCCAGCCAGGTCAAAGGCTTCGGCCTTCACCTCGGCAAAGCCAGGGATGCCCAGCACCTTCATGACATCCCTGATATACACCGTCCCCCAGTCATGCTCGCCGATGGGACTGCCCGCCGTAGTGATATACACCGCTTCTTTTCCACGGCACAGGCCAACGGACTGGTCGTTCACATACTTGAAGGTCAGGTTACGTACATACATGTTCTCCACCCATACCTTCAGGATGGAAGGAAAGGACATATCCCAGTAGGGCGCAGCGATCACCACCGCTTCAGCCTGCTGAAATGCAACGGTGGGTGCAAACAGCGGATCATCCCATGCCAGCTGGTCGCACAGCGCCTCCTTGCGGCTCAGCGTAACCATGTCCACGCTGCGCAGCCCCATGGTGTTCAGATCCTGATGGATGATCTCCACCCCGGGACAGGTCTTTTTCAGCGTATCTAAAAACACCCGCGCCAGGCGTAGCGTGCGGGACTCCTCGCCACGAACGCAGGCGTTCACAAACAAAACCTTGGGCATAGGCCTGTACCTCCTTTACCAATCCAATTTATTTTACCATGAAGGATTGTACAATTCCTGCTCTTTTTTTGTTTTGGCAGGAAAAAAAGCATCTCACACAGAATAAACACATGACGATGTTTCGGCATCGATCCCTATCTCCGGAGGTATTGCAGCATGAAGAAGATCATTGCTCTCATTCTCTCTCTGGTACTTTGCCTGTCTGTTATGGCTCCTGCCCTGGCTGATCAGCCCGCTGGCCCCTCTGTGGCCATCGTTGTTGCCGGCACCCTGGGCGACCGTTCCTTCTACGATTCTGCCAACGAAGGCCGCCTGAAGCTGGAAGCTGACCTGGGCCTGACCACCACCGTGATCGAGTGCGCCGAGGACGCCTCCAAGTTCGAGAACGCCCTGGTCACCGCCGCCGAGAACTACGACGTGGTCGTGGCTGTGGGCTGGCAGTTCTGGGATGCCCTGGCTGGCAATGCCGCCACCCCCGGCGTGCCCGTTGACTTCCCCGAGACCAAGTTCATGTTCATCGACAATGGCCTGGACGGTATTGGCGACAACCTGATGTCCGTGATCTATGCCCAGAATCAGGGTTCCTACCTGACTGGCTACATCGCTGGCAAGATGTCCAAGACCAGCAAGATCGGCGTTGTGGGCGGCCAGGACAGCGACACCATCAACGACTTCATCGCGGGCTACGAAGCTGGCGCCAAGTATGCCAATGCTGATATCGCCATCGAAAAGCGCTACACCGAGGACTTCGAGGATCCCTCCAAGGGCAAGGAAGCCGCTCTGGCCATGTACGACGCTGGCTGCGACATTGTGTTCGCTGTGGCTGGCAAGACCGGCGAAGGCGTGTTCGAGGCTGCTGCTGAGAAGAATGCCTATGCCATCGGCGTGGACAGCGACCAGAAGTACATCAACCCCGACGTGATCATCTGCTCCATGGTGAAGGATGTGGGCAAGTCCCTGTACAACACCATCGCCAACATGGACGAGAACTTCAAGGGCGGCCAGATCTGGTGCGCTGACATGGCCACCGGCTACATCGGCGTGGCCTATGGCACCGAGGATATGCCCCAGCAGGTTTCCGACGAGCTGAAGGCCGAAGTTGAAGTCCTGGCTCAGAAGATCGTCTCTGGCGAGATCGTGGTTCCCTCCACGCTGCAGTAATTATTTCGACCCCTTAGGGCAGCGGAGCATTCCCTGCCCTTTTCCTTTATCCATTAACACTCCAATTAACTACTGCGAGGCGATCCCATGGCAAGCGAAACCATCGTATCCTTCCGCAATGTATCCATGCAGTTTCCCGGCGTGCTGGCCAACCATGACGTGAGCCTGGACATCCACAAGGGCGAGGTCTTTGCCCTTGTGGGTGAAAACGGTGCAGGCAAGTCCACCCTGATGAACATTCTCTATGGCATGAACACTCCCACCAGCGGTGAGGTGACCATCAAGGGGCAGAAGATGACCCACTTCTCCCCCAGCCAGGCCATTGAGCGGGGCGTGGGCATGGTGCATCAGCACTTCATGCTGGTTCCGTCCTTCACCGTGGCGCAGAACATCGTTCTGGGCCGCGAACCCAAGCACCGCGGCCTGTTCTACGATTTCCACAAGGCCAAGGCCATCACCGATTCCCTTGTGGAGGAATACGGCCTCACCGTTGATCCTGCTGCCAAGGTGGCTGATATCAGCGTGGGTCTGCAGCAGCGCGTGGAGATCCTCAAAACGCTGCACCGCGGCGCGGATATCCTCATCCTGGACGAACCCACCGCCGTGCTGACGCCCCAGGAGACCGATGAGCTGTTCTCCGTGATCCGCCGCATCGTGAAGGAAAAGCAGATGACCATCATCATCATCACCCACAAGCTCTATGAGGTGATGGCCATTTCCGACCGCGTGGGCGTGATGCGCGGCGGCAAACTGGTCAGCGTGGAGAACACCGCCGATGTGAACGAGCGCATCCTGGCCTCCATGATGGTCGGCCGCGATGTGCTGCTGGGTCAGCTTGACCGCAACGACCCCATCGTCACCGACAACGAGGCTGCCATTGAGATCAGCGATCTCCATGTGACGGACAACCGTGGCCTGCCCGCTGTGCGCGGCCTGAGCCTCACCGTCCATCGCGGCGAGATTCTGGGCATTGCAGGCATCGAGGGCAATGGCCAGAGCGAGCTGATCGAGGCCGTGGCAGGTATGCGCAGCTTTACCAAGGGTAACGTGGTCATCAACGGCAAGTCCATCGCTGGCATGAATGCCGGGCAGGTTCGCGCCCTGGGCGTGGCCCATGTGCCGGAGGATCGCCTCTCCACCGGCGTTTCCGCTCCTGCTGACGTGACGGACAACCTCATCGTCGGCAAGGAAAAGCTGCCCCGCTTCTCCTTGTTCAAGACCCACATGAAAAAGCGTGCCGTGCGCCAGTACGCCCGGGAGATCTCCGAGAAATTCGACATTCGCGGCGCTGGTATCGACACCGCTGTGGGCAGTCTTTCCGGCGGCAATATGCAGAAGGTAGTTGTCGCCCGCGAGTTCTCCTTCGAGACCCCGGTGCTGATCATCTCCCAGCCCACCCGTGGCGTGGACATCGGCGCCATGGAGGCCATTCACCAGCTGATCATGGACAAGCGCAACGCAGGCTGCGCGATCCTCCTGGTCAGCGCCGACCTGGATGAACTCTACCGGCTGTCCGACAGGCTGGTGACGGTCTACGAAGGCCGCATTACTGGTGAATTCACCCCGGACACCATTGCCAAAACAGAAATCAGCTACTACATGACTGGCGGACGGAAGGAGGCAGACGCATGAAGCTTCGCAAAAACATGAGCTACCTGCTCTCCCTGTTCATCGCCGTGGCCGCCGCCTTCATCCTTGGTGGCGTGATCATGGCGCTGTCCGGCCATGACCCCATTGAGGGCTACACCCTCATGTTCCAGGGCGCTTTCGGCACCCAGCGCGCCTCGGCCAACACCCTGGCCAAGGCATCCACCCTGTGCCTGTGCGGCCTGGCCACCGCCATTGCCGCCCATGCAGGCATCTTCAACGTGGGTGGCGAAGGTCAGCTGTATCTGGGCGCTATGGCCTCTGCCTGGGTGGGCGCAAGGCTCACCGGCACCTCTCCCTGGATCGCCGTACCCCTGTGCCTGCTGGCTGCCATGCTGGCTGGCGGCATCTACGCCTGGATCCCCGGTATGCTGAAGGTGAAGATGAAGGTGAACGAGGTCATCACCACTATCATGCTGAATTCAGCTGCCATCTACTTCTGCTCCTTCCTCACCAACGGCCCCCTGAAGACCGCAGAGAAGGGTGTTTCCGCCGGCACCGACGCCATCGACCCTGCCTTCATGTTCTCCCGCATCGTGCGGCGCTCCAGCCTCACCGAGAGCATCTTCCTGGCGGCCATCATTGCCCTGGTGGTCTGGTACCTGATGAAAAAGTCCACCACCGGCTTCCAGATGAAGCTCACCGGCGAGAACGAGCGCTTTGCCAAATACAGCGGCATCAAGTCCAGCAAGCTGGCGCTGTGGAGCATGGTTGCCTCTGGTGCCATCTGCGGCCTGGTGGGCATGTTCGAGATCTTCGGTCTCCATGGGCGCTTCATCGAGTCCGTCTCCAGCGAGTTCTATTTCGATGGTATGCTGGTGGCCATGATCATGCGCTACAACCCGGTGGGTATCATCCTCATGAGCCTGTTCTTCGGTGCTATGGAGATCGGCGGCGCGGCCATGGAACTGAACGCCAGCATCCCCTCCTCGCTGATCGTGCTGATCCAGTCCATCATCATTTTCTTCATGGCGGCCGAGCAGGGCATCACCGCTGCTTTCCAGGCACGCCGCGCCCGTAAAAAGGCAGCCAAAGCGCTGCAGAAGGGAGATGCAGCATGACAGAGCTTTCTACCATCTTCAACATCGGCCTTCTGCAAAACACCCTGCGCACCGCCACCCCCGTGGTGCTGTGCGCCCTGGGCTGCCTGATGACCGACCATGTGGGCATGACCAACATCGGCGTGGAGGGCATGATGCTCATTGGTGCCTTCTCCGCTGTGATGGGCAGCTGGGTCTGCAGCAGCTGGTGGATGGGATTGGTGTTCGCCATCACCATCGGCCTTCTGCTGGGACTGTTCTATGGCGTGTTCGTCATCAAGTTTAAGAGCGACGAGTTCATCATCGGCGTGGCGCTGAATACCTTCGCCATGGGTCTGACCACCTTCCTGCTGCGTACCCTCACCGGGCAGAGCGGCACCTTCCACGCCCCGGAGGGCAATCTCTCCACGCTACCTCGCCTATCGGCCGATTGGCTGAACAGCATTCCCATCCTGGGTGATCTGCTCAACAACAATACGCTGCTGGTGTATGTCTCCTGGATCCTGGTGCTGGTGTGCTGGCTGCTGATCTATCACACGCCCCTGGGCTTCTGGCTCCGCGCCTCCGGCGAGCATCCCCAGTCCCTGCGTTCTGCTGGCCGCAGCCCGGAGAAGATGCAGTACCTGGCATCGCTGATCTGCGGTATGCTCTCTGCCCTGGCTGGCGCGCACCTGGCGCTGGGCTACCTTTCCACCTTCAGCGAGAACATGTCCAACTCCCGCGGCTACATCGCCTTCGCCTGCGTGATCTTCGGCCGGGCCAATCCGCCCAAGGTTTTCCTGGCAGCGCTGCTCTTCGGCTTCATCGACGCCCTGGGTATGCGCCTGCAGTCCGTTGGCATTTCCTCGGCGCTGACCTCCATCTTCCCCTACATCGGTACCGTGCTGATGATGGTGCTGGTGGTTTGGCGCACCGAACGCCGCAAGAAGAAACTGGCACAATAACATATCAAGAGCCGGACAGATACCTGCCCGGCTCTTTCTTTAGCTGTGGGGTGGTTCTTCGCCATCGTCTGGCTTTTTGCCCACCAGGCCGCCCGTCATTTCATGCAGGTTCCGGCCAGCTTTCTTCATGCCGCCCTTCACAGAACCCGTCGCCACAATGCCGTATGCGATGGCTCCCACCACCGCAATGCCCACCACCCACAAGACGCCGCTGCCTGCACCTTTGTTGCTTTCTGCAACAGGGGTGTCTTCTTCGCCCTGGGTGATGCTGCCCTCCTGCTCGCGGCTGCTGCCACGCACATCGCTGGTGCCAGCGGAGCCAGTTACGCCGCCATACATGGTGCGATAGATCACGTCCGCCATCATGGGCATACTGGACAGCACCCGTTCCTTTTCAAGAGTGTAGGTACCGCATTCCAGCAGGATGCTATGGGGTGCCAGATCCTGATTGTACGTCCCTTTCCCCATATAGATGTCCTTGATCAGTCCAGGGTAGACCCGATCCGCCACCGCCTTGATCTTCAGGGCTAATTCCTTGTTGACCTCCATGTTCTGGTTGCCCCTGCCCACCAGCAGACGCACCTTTGAACACGGTTTTCCACCAATGCTCACCGCATACTCATCCGGGTCGGGAATACCGTCACGATGGATGTCCAGCAGCGCATCAGGCATGGATTTCAGCAGCTGCACCGCTGTCTGGCGGGAGCGGCGGTAGGCACCTGCATCGTGGGGATGATGCAGCGTATCGGCGACCTCTGCTCTGGCACCATGATCCTCCAGTTCATCCCCCAGCGCCTTCGCAATCTGGTAGATCGACCCACGCTCATCATCGCTGTACCTTCCATCGGACGGCTCATAGCTCTCATCGCTATGGGTGCAATACAGCGCGATAAGCTTTTCACCCAATGCACTCACCGGCAGCACCGCATCTGCATCCAGCCAGCTTACATCAGGCAGCTCTGCACTACCCTTCTGGGCAGCCACAGCCGTCTCCCCATCCACGCGGATGATCTCATACATCTGGTTATCCCCGGCAATGTACTCATCGCCAGGCTCCGGCTCGTAGCACACCTGTGTCAGCCGCGTTCCATCCGCTGTGACGATCGTCCACACCTGCTCCTCTGCGCTTGCCGTCAGGGGCAGCAGCAGGAGCAACACAACCAGCAGCCTTCTCATGCTTTGCTGCCCTCCTTTCGCCTGCGCACCATGCGCTCCACCACTTCACCCACCAGCTCAGCCAGCAGCACCGCCAGCACACCGCTGATCACCACCGTGTCCGCAATGCCCGCGCCGCCCAGCACCAGCTGCTGTTGAATTCCCTGGCTCCAGTTCACCACAGCCGTGGCCACATCGGCCAATATCACACCCACCACACCGCAGATGAACGCCCCCCGCCTGCTGCGGCCCAATAGCCACGCCACAGCGCCGCCCACAAGCCCATAGAGCAGATTGGGATCCATGAACATTGCTTCCGGCTCATCCGGCAAAAGAGCAGACAGGGCATATACCGCACCGCCTGTCACCACCGCACCGATAACAGCCCGCAGCCGCTCCTTGCTTTCGTCAGCCTTCACAAAAAGATACACACATACACCCAGGGGAATCACCGCGCCGCCGATGTTCACCGACACCATGCCCAGTTCCACATTGGGCAACAGCGTTCCCACAAACATGGCCGCCACCAGCAGCAGCGCCATTCTGTCTGTGAGGTGCATCCTGTCCAGCACACGCTGCAACACGCCAAAGAAGATCAGCACGGCCACCACCGTCAAGACCACCATTCCGATCGACATAACGCCTCCAACAATCATTCGGGATGGTGATAGATTGCGCACTCCCCTTGGAATCCATACAAAAAAGTGACCGCGAACGGTCACTTTGCATATTTACCGCAGGATGATGACCACCAGCGTGATGATCACCAGCACCAGCGTCACCCAGGGCAGGAGCCTTTCCAGCACGTGCATCACCTTGTTCCGCGCACGTAGATTGCTGGGAATCGGAATCAGGTTGAAGTTCACCACCACGCCCAGCATGCAGCAGAGCAGTCCAATGCCCCACCAGGGCTGCGAAAAGCCCTGCACCACAGAATAGATCAGAAACCCGCAGCCCAGCCCGGGCAGAATCTGCCGGACAGCCTCGATAATATATTGCATCGTCATTCCTCCCTATCAGCACACCGTCACGTCGCCGGAAACGCTGTGGGCGCTCACCCAGGCCAGGGGCGCACCCATGCTCTCGCCATAGCGGTTATGCTGGCTGCCGCTCACCGTCTGCATCCGCACACCAACCTGTCCACGCAAACTTGCCGGCAGGTGAATGGTCAAATCGCCGCTGGTGGTGTTGCAGCTCACGTTTTGCAGGGTATCGCTGCCCACCCGCAGGCCAATGTCACCGCTGACGGACTTCAGGTTCACCTGGCGCATCGCTCCGTCGATCTCCGCATCGCCGCTGACGGTGGTCACGCTGATGTCCGGGCAGTCGCCATAGTATTCCACATCGCCGCTGACGGTGTTGATGGTCAGCCGGGACGTGGAGGCATTCACGTCCATATCGCCGCTGGAACCCTTCAGCCGGATGCTAGCAGGCTGCTTATCCTCATCCAGGGTGATGCTCACATCGCCGCTGGTGGTCTCCACAAGAATTTCGCTGAGGTTCACATCGTCCACATCCACGTCACCGCTGGTGGCACGAATCTCCACCGCAATGGCATATTCCTGCGGCAGGGCAATGGTCACCTCGCCGCCGCCACCATACTGGCAGTTCACCTTGATGCTGCCCAGCATCTTCTTGATGCCGTTCATCAGGTCGGAGAAGCTGTTCCATTCCTGATCCATGCTCTCCATGGGCTGGTTCCTCTCCATCCGCACTTCGGCCTTGTTGTCCCGCTCGATCTTCAGCGTGCTGCCGTTGGCGACCACCACCAGGTTGGGCATATCTTCCTTGTCGTAATACACATGGATGTACTCATCATCCGAAGCCTCGAAGTTGATGTCATCGGAGGTCAGCAGAACGCTCACCCGCTTGATCTGCTGGGCAGAGAACACCAGATCCTGCTCGGTCTCCTCATCCTCGTCCTCATCATAATCGGACACATAGTCGCCCTTCCTGGGATACTCGGCGATGACTTCTTCCATGCCCTTCAAGCTGTCCACCACCGCAGCAACAGCTTCGTCTTCATCCATGCCACGGTCGATCATATCCTGATAGCGCTCCTGGCAGTTGTTCATCACCTCGTCCTTCAGGGCCTGCACCTCGTCGGACATCTGGGTATTCTGGAACATGATCTCCACAATGCGTGCAACCGTTGCGTTCATCGTACTTCCTCCAATAATTGATCGATCAGCGATCTTGTCTGCTTCCAGGTTTCGCAGTCCTGCCTCAGCCGTTCATGCCCGTCGTCCGTCAGGGCGTAATAGCGCCGCCGTGCGCCGCTCATTTCGTCGCCCCAGTAGGAGCGGATCAACCCTGCGTTTTCCAGCCTGCGGAAGGCGGTGTACAGCGTGGCTTCCTTCAATTCAAACTCGCCGCCGCTGATTTCCGCCACCTTCTTGTTGATCTGGTAGCCATAGCTGTCCCCATCGGCCAGCTGGCGCAGAATAATGGTATCCGTATATCCTCTGAGGATATCAGCCGTCAATGCCATTTTCTCACCTCCGATATACATTTTATACAAATATACCTCGCCTGTCAAGGTATATCAGAATTCTTATCAATTTCTAATCTTCCGCTTCGCTGTTCTTTTGCTGTTCAAAGCCTTGCATCCTTTGGCTTCCTCTTGTAAAATGATAAGCGTTGTATACAAAATATTATCCTGTTAAAGGAGCGATCCCCATGCAGAAAATTCAGATGACCACGCCCCTGGTGGAAATGGACGGCGACGAGATGACCCGCATCCTCTGGGCGGATATCAAGGATATGCTGATTCTCCCCTTTGTTGACCTGAAGACCGAGTATTATGATCTGGGTCTGCCCAACCGCGATGCCACCGGCGACCAGGTGACCATCGACAGCGCCAACGCCACCAAGAAGTATGGCGTGGCCGTGAAGTGTGCCACCATCACCCCCAATGCCCAGCGCATGACCGAGTATAACCTCCACGAAATGTGGAAGAGTCCCAACGGCACCATCCGCGCTATGCTGGATGGCACCGTGTTCCGCGCCCCCATTCTGGTCAAGGGCGTGTCCCCCACCGTCCGCACCTGGGAAAAGCCCATCACCATCGCCCGTCATGCCTATGGCGATGTGTACCGCAATGTGGAGATCAAGGTTCCCGGCGCTGGCAAGGCGGAACTGGTCTTTACCGGCGAGGACGGCCAGGAGATCCGTCAGACCGTGTTCAACTTTAAGGGACCCGGCATCCTGCAGGGCGTCCACAACATCGATGCCTCCATCGCTTCCTTTGCCCACGCCTGCTTCCAGTACGCCTTGAGTGTAAAGCAGGATCTGTGGTTCTCCACCAAGGACACCATCAGCAAGACCTACGACCACAACTTCAAGGACATCTTCCAGGAGATCTACGACAAGGACTACAAGGCCGCCTTCGAGGCCGCCGGCATCGAATACTTCTACACCCTCATCGACGATGCCGTAGCCCGCGTTGTGCGTTCCAAGGGCGGCTTCATCTGGGCCTGCAAGAACTACGACGGCGACGTGATGAGCGACATGATCGCCACCGCCTTCGGTTCCCTGTCCATGATGACCAGCGTGCTGGTCTCCCCCGACGGCAAGTACGAATACGAGGCTGCCCACGGCACCGTGACCCGCCACTACTACCGTCACCTGAAGGGCGAGCAGACCGGAACCAACCCCGTGGCCACCATCTTTGCCTGGAGCGGCGCCCTGCGCAAGCGCGGCGAAATGGACAACCTACCCGACCTGTGCGCCTTTGCCGACAAGCTGGAGAAGGCCACCATCGACACCATCGAGTCCGGCATCATGACCAATGACCTGGCCATTATGTACGAGGGTGAAGCCACCCCCGTGTACACCAAGCAGTTCCTGCAGGCCATTGCCGACCGACTGAACTAAGCCATGCAATTCCACAAGTTTTTCTTTGACGGAACCGATATCACCGACCTGCCGGGGAGCATCATCCACCCCCGGCAGGCTCTTTTGTTGCCTAGTGCGGATAGCCTGCTCGCCCGCATTGCCAGCGCTTTGCCGGGCAACATCAGCCTGTCGCAGCTGCCCTCTGCTGAAGCAGAAGCCGCAACGCATCTCATCACCACCGGCGTTCTGCGCAGCGAAAGCGGGCGCCTTTACTTCGATTGCCCCATCATCCTTGATGCCGATCGCCAAACCCTGGCCGACATGACCACCCGCCATGCCCAGCGCCTTGCGGACATCCTGGTGCAGCACAGCGCCCAGTTGAACGCCATTGTAGCCAGCAAGCAGGATGACTTCTCCCCTCAGCGCCATCTGTATCATATGCTTTGCGGCGGTGTGCTGGACGGATCCATGTTCGACCATCTGGAGGAAGGCGGCCTGGTCATCACCAGCAAGCCGCTGGCCACGGGTGCCAATTGCCTCACCATCCTCTACGAGGACACGCCTGCCCTCAACCAGTTCAGCGACCTGCTGCTCTGCTCCTTCAACCGTCTGCGCACGGAGAGCTGCACCTTCGTCTCCTTCGGCGACAGCAACGGCTTGCGTCGCGACTTCTACCGCTGGTTCACTTGCCGAAGCACCAATCAGACAGCATTGCAGGATACTCCCCTGGATGCCCTTCTCCCCGCCTCCCTGCCCGAACTGCGCGAAGAAGCAGGCCGCCAATGGCAACGTCTCATGGCAGGCCATACGCTGTCCGATGAGTGGCTGACCATCTTCCAGCATTTTGGCTACACAGACCAGCATCGTCTCTGTGTGCCTGTGTACACCGCCGCCGAATGCGAAGCCTTCCAAACGCAACTTGACGAATTGGCTGCACCGCTGCTTCTGCCGGAGCTGCGCGCCATCCTTGCGGAACTCGCCACCTGCACCCAGCTCACCGCCATCCGCCACGGCGTTGCCCCCGCCGATTTGGCCAACGAGGTCTATCACATCCTCTTTGGGCAGATCAACGAGCAGCTGGTGCAATGCGGCCTTGTTGCACACCCCAGCCACACGCCCGGCGAAGGACGTTATCTGCGCTGTATGGAAATGAATGCATAAAGAAAACGACGCTGACTTATCCGTCAGCGTCGTTTCTTTATGTTGCGACCCAATAATGCTCCAGGTCGATGTCCTTTGGCGCGAAATGCACCGTCCGCCAGTATTCGCCGCCATTGTTCAGGATGGTGCCTCTGCTGCCGGGATTGCACGGCTCGCAGGCAATCATCACCCTGTCCAGACCAATGCTTTTGCAGAAGGGCAACACCTCACGCAGCATGGCCGTGGCCACGCCCTTGCGGCGCTCGCTTGGCCGCACAGAATATCCGATATGCCCGGCGTAGTCCCGCAGATAGTCGTTGAGATAATGCCGAACCTGGATCATGCCCAGAATGCGTCCATCCCGCTTGCGGACATAGGCAAACTGCGTGGAGACTACCAGCTTATCCTTGTCGGGCAGCGTATCTTCGCGCTTCATCGCCACGTTTCGATCCACCCAGTCTTGCGCTTTTTCGCAACGGCGCAGATTGCCGCAGCCATCCATATCGCTGCCCGCATCCAGCATTTCCTGACGGTAGGCCATGATCTCCTCGGCGTATTTCATGCCAGGTTCCACCAGCATCATCTCATCCACGGATACTCCTCCTTTAACAGATACAGTTTCTCACCGCCTGCACCCGGGCTGCCACATCAGCAAACTCCGCAGGAGTCAGGGACTGCGCACCGTCGCACAGGGCGTGCTTGGGATCGTTATGCACCTCAATGATCAGACCGTCCGCGCCGCAAGCCGCCGCAGCCAGAGACATGGGCTTCACCAGGCGGCTCACACCGGTGGCATGGCTGGGGTCGATGATCACCGGCAGGTGGGTCAGGCCGTGCAGCACCGGGACGCAGCTCAGGTCAAGGGTGTTGCGGGTGGCCGTCTCGAAGGTGCGGATGCCGCGCTCGCACAGGATCACATTCTCGTTGCCGCCCGCCATGATGTACTCAGCGCTCATCAGCAGCTCCTGCAGGGTATTGGCCAGGCCACGCTTAAGCAGGATGGGCTTGTCGCACTTGCCCAGCTCCTTCAGCAGCTCAAAGTTCTGCATATTTCGCGCACCCACCTGGATCACATCCACATCAGCAAACATATCCAGATGGTTGATGTCCATGATCTCCGTCACAATGGGAAGGCCTGTTTCCTTCTTGGCCTCCAACAGCAGACGGATGCCCTCGCCATGCAACCCCTGGAAGGCATAGGGCGAGGTGCGAGGCTTGAAGGCGCCGCCGCGCAGCAGCGTAGCGCCTGCTTCCTTTACCGACTTGGCAATACCGATGATCTGTTCTTCGCTCTCCACCGAGCAGGGGCCGGCAATGATCTGGAACATACCGCCGCCCAGCTTCACGCCGCCGCAGTCGATCACAGAATCCGCCGGGTGGAACTTGCGGTTGGCCTTCTTGTAGGGTTCCTGAATGCGGCGAACCGCCTCCACATCGTCCAGGGTGGCGATCATATCCTCGTCAATGCGGGTGGTATCGCCCACCAGACCCATGATGGTGGAGTGTTCGCCCTGGGAAAGATGGATCTTCAGACCCATCTTGTTGAAAAACGCTGTCAGCTTGTCGATCTGCTCCTGCCGTGCTTCCTGCTTGAGAATAACGATCATGCTACCATACCTCCATGCTACATTTGATCAAATGAAAAGCCCCACAGCTTATGCTGCAGGACGATCAGGATGCATTCCACGCCAAATCACGCCCTGCATACACGATACAGAACGAAATAATACTTAGCGTAGCGAGCCTTGCGCATCGTTGCATCCTCCTTCATTGATTGGTACTATCATACGCCTGTTTCAGTCGTTTGGCAAGAGGAATTTGCAAGGAAAACAACCCCAGTACAATCCTTACACGTCCTTGCCCGTCTCTTCCAGGTACTTTTCCAGCTTGCGCTTCACACGCTGCAAGGCATTGTCGATGGACTTCACGTGCCGACCCAGGTTGTCTGCGATCTCCTGATAGCTCTTGCCGTCCAGGTACGCCCGCAGCACCTCCTGCTCCAGGCCGGAAAGCACCTCGTCGATCTTGTGGTGGATGCTGTTGAGATCCTCCTGACCGATGATCAGCTCCTCCGGGTTGGTGGCACGACCCTCGATGATCACATCCAGCAGGGTGCGGTCGCTTTCCTCGTCATAGAGGGGTTTGTTCAGGGATACGTAGCTGTTCAGGGGGATGTGCTTCTGCCGGGTGGCGGTCTTGATGGCGGTGATGATCTGCCGGGTGATGCACAATTCCGCAAAGGCACGGAAGGAAGAAAGCTTGTCCGGACGGAAGTCGCGAATGGCCTTGTACAGGCCGATCATTCCCTCCTGCACGATATCCTCATGATCAGCGCCGATGAGGAAATAGCTCCTCGCCTTGGAGCGAACGAAGTTCTTGTACTTGTTCAGCAGATATTCCTCTGCCATGGTATCGCCCTGGCGGCAGAGTGCCACCACGTCCTCGTCGTTCATGGAGGCATAATCGGACATCAGGGGCAGATCATCCTCACGATCCTCCTCCAATTCGGGAAGGGACGCTTCGACCTGTTCCTCATCCTGGAACTCCAGCGCACGGCGAAGCTCGGCCAGGGTAGCCAGCTCCTCCTCGGTGAAGTCCATGTCACGCTCATCCATCGTTGTATCCTGCCTTGTCAGTTTGTTTGTGTTTATCCCCGGCGCAGCTTTTCCAGCACCTGCAGGGTGTCCTGCGGCAAGCGTCCGGCCAGGTTATGCTTGCGGCCAAGATTTTGATGCTTGTGTGCTTCCAGTCCCGTGGTGCGCTGCTGCTTCAGTTCACGCAAAAGCTCCCGGGAGGTCAGCCGCGTTGCACCTGTGGACAGCACCTGCGATTGCTCCAACCCGTCCGAGGTCGCCACCCGCACCGTGCGGTACTTGGGCGTTTGCGCCACCAGACGCTCGATGTAGCTGTCCGCCGTTTCACCATGGCAGGTGAACACCAACGTCAAGCTGCCGTATTGCTCTTCGGTGCGGATCTTCCTGTCGGACTGGTAGCCATCGAACACCAGCACCACATCCTCGCCCGCATAGCCGCTGTAATCCTCCAGCTGATGCATCAGCCTGTCGCGGCTTTCATCCAGCGTCCATTGGTGCTTCTCGGCCTCCCGCCATGCGCCGATGACGTTATAGCCGTCTACGATCAAAAGCGGTTTCATTTTCTGCGGGAGGACAGCACGCGGTACATCACAATGCCCGCCGCCACCGAGGCATTCAGGCTGTCGATGTGGCCAGCCATGGGCAGGGAGACCTTCTGGTCGCACTTCTCCAGGGTCAGGCGGCTCACGCCCTCGCCTTCAGCGCCAACCACCAGCGCCACACCGCCCTTGAAGTTCACCTTCTCGTAGTCCTCGCCATCCATGTCCAGGGCGTAGGTCCACACGTTCTTCTCCTTCAGCTCTTCCAGCGTCCGGTTCAGGTTGGTGACGCGAGCCACCTTCATGTGTTCCACCGCACCGGCAGAGGCTTTCACGGCAGCAGGCGTCAGGCCAACGCTGCGGCGCTCCGGAACGATCACGCCATGGGCGCCCACGCACTCAGCGCTGCGGATGATGGCGCCCAGGTTGTGGGGATCGGTCACGCCGTCCAGCAGGATCAGGAAGGGATCCTCGCCCTTCTCGGCAGCTTCCTCCAGCATGGCGTCCACCGTGGAATACTGATAGGCAGAGGCGAACGCCAGAAGACCCTGGTGATGGGGCGTGATGTCGTCCAGGCGGGACTTCTCCACTTCCTGCACCAGAATGTGCTGCTCACGGGCCATCTGCACGATCTCCCGGGCAGAGCCGGACAGTTCGCCCTTCTGCACCAGCAGCTTCTCAATATCACGGCCAGCCTTCAGCGCCTCACGGATGGGATTGCGGCCGCTCAGCAGGTTCTCATGCACGATCTCCTCCTGCACGGGGGCAGCCACAGGCGCGGGACGATGTTCAAAGTCGCGGTAAGAGCGCTCCTGACGGGGTTCCTCAAAGCGGCGGTCACCATGGGGCTTCCTGTCAAAGGAACGATTGTCCCGGCGGTCGTCATCCCGGCGGGGGCGGAAATCATCGCGGCGGTTGTCGCGACGGTCATCCTCACGGCGGCGGTCGCCATAGCTGCGGCGGTTGTCGCCGCCACGGTTCTGACCATAGGAGCGGTTGTCGCGGTAATTGTTGTTGCTGCGGAAGCTGCGGCGCTCGCCGTCGTCCTCCGCATCAGGGCCAAAGCGGCGGGCTGCACCGCGGTAGCGGGTGCCTTCTTCCTCCCACTTGTCCTGGGAGTGATCCTTCTTCACCGGGCGCTTGCCGGGAACATCATGATAAAAAGCCATTCTTATTCTCCTTCATTCTTCGTCAACTGTTCAATCAATGCCTGGCGCTCGCGCTTGATCTCCCCCGCCTTGCCGCAGGACTTGGCACCCTCCGGGCAGGCACCCCGCAGGCATCCGGGGCCAGCATCGGCAAAGAGCGCGGGCGCGACCTCCATGCACAGGCGGTGCATCTCCGTGGCCATGGCGCGGATCTCCCACTGGGCGCGGCTGCACATCCGCAAACCAAAGAAGTGCCGCAGCTCACGGACGTTCATGGTCATCATCAGGCGGGTCTCGCAGGCGCCGGGCAGCACAAAGCGAGCATCCTCGTTGCTCCCCTCGCCAGTACCAAGCTTTTCCTGCCAGGCGCAGTACCATTCATGCATCTGCTTCATCTGGCGGTGATACTCTTCCTGCGCCTCATCACCCAGGGCAGCGATCTTCGGGGGCATAATGTAGCCAAAGCCATCCTCGTAGGACACATACCGCTGGCTCTGCACCGAAAAGCTGGCGATGCGGTGCCGGGTCAATTGAGCCAGCAGCACGCGGCTCACACCCTCCACGCCAAAGGTGAAGGAAGCGTGTTCCAGCACGGATTCATGGCCCATGCCCATGATCTTCTGCACAAAAGCCGTCTGATCCTTAGCGGAGACCCGCTGGGTCAGATCGTCGATGGTGGCACGGGAATAGCACAGCCGCGCGCCCAGCGCCACGGTCTCTTCTGGCGAAAGGGTGTGGCGGATCAGCGCCACCTTCAGGTTTGCTTGCATGGGGTTTCCTCCTGCTGCGAAATGTCAAACAGATGCAAGAGTCGTTCCTCCTGCCCCGTGATGTACAGATAGCCAACCAGCGCCTCCAGCGCCGTGGCTGCGGAGTAGTCCGCAGGATCCTGATTTTTCGGCACAGGATGCCGCGCGTGGGCATTGCGTCCCCGGCGAAGGATGTCCTCCTCCGGCTCGGTGGTCAGGCCCTCCAGAGCGCGCAGCGCAGCAGCCTGAGCCGCAGCATTCACGTGCTTCACAGCCTCCTGGTGCATATGGCGCAGGTTACGTCCACGGTAGAGCAGCCTGCTGCGGATCAGCAAGTCCCACACCGTGTCGCCAATATACGCCAACTGCAAGGGATTCAGCAGCCGTGCTGCCTCCTCCGTCATGGGTGCGGATTCCCGCAAGCTCACGCCACCGCCTCCTTCTACGCATACACATTCATTATAGCATAACCAAATCGATTTGGATAGCCTTTCCTTTCAGGAAAATGAAAAAAGCACTGCATGATGCAGTGCTTCCGTACACCATCAGGGACTCGAACCCTGGACACCCTGATTAAGAGTCAGGTGCTCTACCAACTGAGCTAATGGTGCATATCGCTGACCGTTTTTCGCAGCCAACGAAGGATATTATATCTCATTTCAGAAAAATGTCAAGCACTTTTTCAAAAAAAATTACAAAAATCGTTGCAGCCGTTCCACGCTGGTGCGCAGCGCCTGGATCGTCTTGGTTTCCAGCACCACGCGAGCATCATTTCGTTTCGCCCAGGCAAAGCGACCAGCCAGGTCGATCTCCCCATCCCCCAGCGCCAGATGATTGCTGCTCCCCTTGGCGTCGTGGCCGTGCATATGGATCATCAGCCGATCAAATGCCTGATAGAACGGTATATCCCGATCCCCTACCGCATGGCTGTGACCAATGTCCAGCGTCAGGCCAAAGACCCCGGATTCAAACAGCATGGCGATGGCTGTCTGCTCATAGGGTGTGAAACCCTTGGTATTCTCAATGCAGATGCGGGTTCCGCTGCCCTCCAGCTCCTGCTGGCACATCTCCCGCAGCTCCATCACCGCTTCCTGGTAGAACGCGTTGTAATGCTCAAACAGATGCACCTTCCTGTCCGGCAGGGTGATGTAGTCGCCCTTGGGCAGGTGCATATTCACAATAGGCGCGTCAATGGCCTGGGCAATGGTCAGCGTGTTCCTGATGGAATCCAGCCACGCCCTGCGCACACCCAGATTGAAGCAGAAGGGATCGCAGCCCTCTTCCAGGTGGATGGTGAAATAAATGCCATACTTCCGCTTCAGCGTGTAGAGTTCCTGCACATCCAGCCGCTCTGCCTGACAGGCAGGAAAATTCATGTTCAGCTCCACAAAGGAAAGCCCCAGCTCTGCACACAATGCTGCCGCATCGGCAATGGTGGGCGTTTCCAGCAGAAAAGGCATACCGAAATCATTCGGCATAGATGATGTCCTCCCGCAGACGGTAGATGGTGGCGCCGCGCTTTTTCTTGCAGAAGGCCTCCGCCCACCACTCCACAGATTTCACCTCGTCGTACTGCACATAGCCGTAGCGCACGCCGTTCTTCTTGGTGCCGCGCATATTGGAGTCCATCCAATGGATCTCGTCATTCGCCGCATCGTAGCCCAGCATAATGGCGCTGTGGGCGCCCACGCCATAATAGTAATCCGCCGACATCTGGAAGAAATCGCCCCGCTGCACCTGGCGCATGAAGTCGCAGGCCAGCGCCATGTTTTCTTCCTTGCTCAGGTCGGTATCATAGCGGAAGGCGGCCGCCTCGTAGAAGGGGTTACCCTCGGCAGCGGTCACTTCTTCCCAGGCAAGGCCGTAGTAATAGGGCTTGCACTCCTTGGTGGGCAGGTTATTGGGGATGCGCAGCTGCACGTCCGGATACTCCGCCATGCGGAAATCATCCCGGTTCTTGCGGAACAGATAGGTGGTAAAGTTCTTGCAGATATAGATGTCGCTGCTGTCCGCGGCCTTCTGCGGGCGACCGTTGGCCTTGTCGTAGAGCTGATAGCCCAGGGCGATGATCCTGTCGATAAAATCATTGCGCGCCGTGGGATCAAAGGCAGGCTCTGCCGTCACCTCAGGATCCAGCACCATTTCGCCATCGTCGGTGATCAGCACAAACTCCACGATCTCCGTAATGGAATAATCCTCTTCCTCTGCCATGGCCGGTACGCACAGGCACACCAGCGCCAGCAAGAGCAGCAGCCATTTCAAACGCATGAAAAAAGCACCTCCTTGGTTCATCTTCCATTGTACCGAATCTCTGGAAGACTTGCAAGGGGTGCTTGTAAAAACCTCAGGGCAATAGCACAGGAGCATCAAATGTCCATAAACTTCCTGAACTCCGGCAGAATGCCGATGCCATCAGGATAGTGCGCAGCAAACTGCGGAATGGCGTGGCTGGGGAAAGAATTGCCCTCGATGAAGGTAGGCCCATCGGGGGTGATGGCCACGTCCCAGGCCACAAAGCGCATCTGGGGTACCTTCTTGGCTGCCTCCAGGCACATGGCCTTGGCTTCTTCCCAATAAGGAATGGTAAAGCCCACAATGGGCGTGCCGGTCTTGGGGTGCTTGTCGAAGGTGTTTCCCTGCTTGTCAGCGCCCACGGTAAGCAGCGTGCCGCTTTCCAGGTCGATGCGGGCAGCCATGCCGCCGCAGTCCACATTGTCCACCACCTTGCCATTGCCGATGCGCAGGAAGGCGTACACAATGCCCTGCTGCTTGTCGCCCAGCAGGGTGGCAATGCGGCAGGTGTTCACCGAGGTGGCGCACAGCGAGGCCATGGCCGGGTGCTGCTGCACGATCTCCTCCAGAATGCCGATGTTCTTCTCCTTCAGCACCTGCAGGAAGGCCTCTGCGCCCTGCTGCCAGTCGGCTTCCGTAAAGCGCTCGATGCCCTGGCCGCTGGAACCCTCCAGGGGCTTGCCGATGAGCTGGGTCTCGCCCTGGAGCATCTCTTCCAGCGCTTCCACCCTGGTCTCATCGTTGATCAGCAGCCACTTGCGGGGGATCCACTCCTTGAACAGCTCGTTGAACTGGGTCTTGTCGTCAAAGAAATGCCAGTAGGCCTTGTCGTTCATCCGGCGCACAATGGTGTTGGAAATGCCGCGGGTGATCACCGTGCGGCGCTGGGCATCATTGAGCTTGTACATCTGGGCGATCTTGTAGTCCACGTAGCCCGCATTGTACTTCACGGCGCACCCCAGCATATCCGCCATCAGCCACAGGCGGCTCTTGCCGCTGCGCTGCTTGAGCAGACCCGTGGTCGCCCACATGGCCTTCCAGTCCATCTTTACCAAACGCTTGAAAAAGTAGGTCAAACGGCTCATACCGCACCTCCTATAAGAAAAACCGACCGACAGTCGGTCGGCTATGTTGGCTTTACACGTTGAAGCGGAACAGCGTGATGTCGCCGTCTTTCATCACATACTCCTTGCCCTCGGAGCGTACCAGACCCTTCTCCTTGCAGGCGGCCATGGAACCCAGCTCCACCAGGGTATCGAAAGGCACGATTTCCGCACGGATGAAGCCCTTCTCAAAGTCGGTGTGGATCTTGCCCGCGGCCTGGGGAGCCTTGGTGCCGTTGACAATGGTCCAGGCACGGCACTCGTCCTCGCCAGCGGTCAGGAAGGAAATCAGTCCCAGCAGACGGTAGCAGGCAGTAATCAGTCTGTCCAGACCGCTCTGGCCGATACCCAGCTCCTCGATAAACTCCGCCTTCTCCTCGGGATCCATCTGGGCGATCTCTTCCTCGATGGCAGCGGAGATCACCAGCACTTCGGCGTTTTCCTCGGCAGCGATGGCCTGCACCTTGGCAATGCCGGGGATCTCAGCAGGATCGCTGCCCAGGTCGTCCTCGGCAATGTTAGCAGCGTAGATCACGGGCTTGGTGGTCAGCAGGAACCAGCTGCCCACAATAGCGCGCTCGTCCGCATCCATGTCGAAGGTGCGGGCAGGCTTGCCACCCTCCAGATGGGTGTAGAGCTTGTCGGCCAGCTCCATTTCCACACCGGCCTTCTTGTCGCCGCCGCGGAAGTTCTTGGTGGCCTTCTCCTTGCGGCGCTGCACGGTGTCCATGTCCGCAAAGATCAGCTCCAGGTTGATGGTCTCGATGTCGCGGGCAGGATCGATGGAGCCATCCACGTGGATGATGTTCTCATCCTCAAAGCAGCGCACCACATGAACGATGGCGTCCACCTCGCGGATGTGGCTCAGGAACTTGTTGCCCAGGCCTTCGCCCTGGCTGGCGCCCTTCACCAGACCTGCGATATCCACAAACTCGATGGTGGTAGGCGTGACCTTCTTGGGGTGATACATCTCGCCCAGCACATCCAGGCGGGAATCCGGCACCAGCACCACGCCGGTATTGGGTTCGATGGTGCAGAAGGGATAATTGGCGGCCTGTGCGCCCGCCTTGGTGATCGCATTGAAAAGGGTACTCTTGCCCACGTTGGGCAGACCCACAACACCCAGCTTCATTCGTCCAATCTCCTCTCATGCTTTTGAAAAGCATCCCTTTTATTATAAACGCTTTCCGCGCGAAATGCAATCTTTCCTGGAAAAGAATATAGAATGTAGTGACGAAAAGGAAAACCTGTGCTATAATATTTAAGTTCCAAATCCTGTTATTGTATGAAAGGGAGCTTGCGCCATGAATATTCTCCAGGCTACCGTCCTCGGCCTTGTGCAGGGACTTGCCGAATTCCTGCCCATTTCCTCCTCCGGCCATCTGATCCTCGCCCGCGCCATTATGGGCATTTCCAAAGACACCGCATCCACCGGCGCCTTCATGATGCTGGACGTGCTGCTCCACGCCGGTACCCTGCTGGCTGTGCTGGTGGTGTTCTGGAAGGACTGGTGGGAGATCCTCAAAAACCCCTTCAAGTCCAAAACGCTGCTGCTCCTGTTCATCGCCTCCGTGCCTGCGCTATTAACGGTGGTGCTGCTGGGTGATATTGTGGATTCCTTCTTCACCGGCTGGTTCCTGGGCGTCAGCTTCCTGATCACCGCTGTGTTCATGCTCATTGCCGAGGCTGTCAGCCGTCGCCAGGCCAAGTGGGCGGAGCATCCCGGCTTCAAGCACGCCATCTGCATGGGCATCATGCAGGCCATCGCTCTGCTGCCCGGCGTGAGCCGCAGCGGTTCCACGCTGATGGGTGGCGTCACCTCCGGCCTGAACCGCAAGAGCGCCGCCAAGTTCGCCTTCATGATGAGCGCCCCCGCCATCCTGGGCAGTCTGATCTTCGAGGGTAAGGACGCCATCGAAAAGGGCTATCTTGCCGAGCTGGCGCTGGTCCCCACCATTGTGGGCGTTATCGTGGCCGCCGTCAGCGGCTACCTGGCCATCCGCTTCATGCTGCGGCTGATCAACAAGGTCTCCCTGAACTGGTTTGCGCTGTATGTGGCGCTGCTGGGTCTGGTGATCCTGGTGCTGCAGCTGGCTGGCGTTCCCGGTCTCCCCGCCTTTGCGCTTCCCACCATGCTTGGTTGATTTCACGCTGCCCACTCCGGGCAGCTTTTTTAATTTACACTTGTGACACAGGTTTTCGCTGTACAAATCCCGGATGAAATGTTATAATAAGCCGATTATGTAGAAAGGAGGCTGCACCTCATGAACCATCTTCGCCGCTTTTTTGCGCTGGTCTGCGCTCTGCTCACGCTGTGCTGCCTCCCCACCGCTTATGCCATTGACATTCCAGAACCCACTCTTTCCCCCGATGCCAACAAATATGATGCCGAGCATCCCGAGCTGCTCTACGAGGATCAGCTCTACGCCGCATCGGCCATTCTCATCGAGGCCAGCACCGGCAAGGTGATCTTCGAGAAGAACGCCGATCAGATCATGTATCCCGCATCCACCACCAAGATCCTCACCGCCCTGCTGGCACTGGAGTTCGGCGACCTGGATCAGGTCTGCACCGTATCCGAAAACGCCATCACCTTCTACGAGGACGATGTGACCACCATCGACCTGCGCGCTGGCGAGCAGCTTCCCCTGCGGGAGCTTCTTTATGCTGCGCTGGTGAAATCCGCCAACGATGCCGCCAATGTGATTGCCGAGTCTATTTCCGGCACCATGAATGATTTCGTTGGCCTGATGAACGAAGCCGCCGCCGTGTATGGCTGCACCAACACCAATTTCACCAACCCCAACGGTCTGCATAACGATAACCACTACACCACCGCACGGGATATGGCCATCATTGCCCAGCAGGCCATGAAAAACGAGACCTTCCGGAAGATGGTGGCTACCCGCGATTACACCATCCCCGCCACCAGTATGCTCCGCGCCCGCAACATTTCCAACAGCAATCGGCTGATGATGCCCACCATGGGCGAAAATGCCAACAAATATTATTTCCCAGACGCTATTGGCATCAAGACCGGCACCACCACCAGAGCGGGCTATTGCTTTGTTGGCGCTGCCGAGCGGGACGGCATCGAATTGATCTCCGTGCTGTTCTTCACCGGAGAAAACGCCCGCTGGGCCGATACCATCAAGCTGATGAACTACGGCTTCTCCCAGTACATGAGCGTTACGCCCATCGACCTGTTCAACATGAATCCTGTCACCGTTGACACCAAGAATTTCTCTCTGGAAGATACCAACATGGGCAAGCTGCCCCTGACCTGCGTGGCCAAGGATGGCTCCAACACCACCCGCATCATTGCCACACCGGACGAAGTTGACCTCATGGCCAGCAACCTCAAGGACACCATGCTCTTTGAATACACCCGCGAGTTCACCGCCCCCATCACCGCAGGTGAGATCATGGGTACCATGACCTACTTCCCGGAAAACGGCCAGCCTGTAGAATACAATCTGCTGGCTGCCCGCAGCATCGACAAGCGCGCCAACGCCCCCAAAACGCTGGAGGAGATCGTGGCTGAAACCGAAGCCGACCCCAATCCCTTCCCGCCCTTCACCTTTGAAATGGGTATGTACATCGCCGTGCCAGTCATCGGCCTGTATATCCTCATCCGCGTGCTGAAGAAGGTCACCCACCGCCGCCGTGTGCGCAATGCCAGAATGCCCAAGCCCACCAACCGTTATCTGAAATAATTGGCTTTACTTTAGACAAATTTGCACTATTCAAAACGTTCATTCAATGGTAGAATATACATATCTGATCAACAAATCCGTCAAGGAGTGACATATCATGTGCAAGGAATGGATTCTTGAAGGCAAAACCGCCCTTGGTATCGAGTTTGGTTCTACCCGCATCAAGGCCGTGCTGATCGGCCCCGATTTCAAGCCCCTGGCCTCCGGCTCCCACACCTGGGAGAACCAGCTGCTGGACGGCGTGTGGACCTACAGCGAAGAGATGATCAAGCATGGCCTGGTGGACTGCTATCAGGACATGAAGAAGGACGTGCAGGAAAAGTATGGCGTCACCCTGACCAAGATCGGCGCCATGGGCATCAGCGCCATGATGCACGGCTATCTGCCCTTTGATGCCGATATGAACCTGCTGGTTCCCTTCCGCACCTGGCGCAACACCATGACCGCCCAGGCAGCCGAGGAGCTGACCGAGCTGTTCCAGTTCAATATGCCCCAGCGCTGGAGCCTGAGCCACCTGTATCAGGCCATCCTGAACAAGGAAGACCACCTGCCCCAGGTGCGCCACTTCACCACCCTGGCTGGCTATGCCCATTGGATGCTCACCGGCGAAAAGGTGTTGGGCATTGGCGATGCCTCTGGCGTGATGCCCATCGACAGCACCAAGTGCGACTACAATGCCGACATGGTGGCCAAGTTCGATGCCCTCATCGCCGACCGCAACTTCCCCTGGACGCTACGGGACATCATCCCTGCCGTGCTGCCTGCCGGTGCCAATGCGGGCTACCTGACCGCTGAAGGTGCTGCTTTCCTAGATCCCGCTGGCGACCTGCAGCCCGGTGTTCCCTTCTGCCCGCCGGAGGGCGATGCAGGCACCGGCATGACCGCCACCAACTCCGTGGCCGAGCGCACCGGCAATGTGTCCGCCGGTACCTCCGTGTTTGCCCAGATCGTGCTGGAAAAGGATCTCACCAAGGTGTACCCGGAGATCGACATGGTCACCACCCCCACCGGCAAGCCCGTGGCCATGGTGCATTGCAACTCCTGCACCTCCGATATCAACGCCTGGGTGGGTCTGCTGGCCGACTTCGCCAAGACCTTCGGCATGAAGGTGGATATGAACGATCTCTACACCACCCTGTTCAACAAGGCCATGGAGGCCGATAAGGATTGCGGCGGTCTGGTGAGCTTCAACTACTTCTCCGGCGAGACCATCACCAACCTGGATGAAGGCCGTCCCCTGTTCGTCCGCCTGCCCAATGCCAAGTTCAACCTGGCCAACTTCATGCGCACCCACCTGTACGCTTCCCTGGCCACCCTGAAGCTGGGCATGGACATCCTGCTGCAGCAGGAGAAGATCGCCATTGATTCCGTGTTGGGTCATGGCGGCCTGTTCAAGACTCCCGGCGTAGGCCAGAGCATCCTGGCTGCTGCCATCAATGCTCCTGTCACCGTGATGGAGACCGCTGGCGAAGGCGGCGCCTGGGGCATTGCCCTGCTGGCGGACTATATGCTCCGCAAGGCTGAAGGCGAGACCCTCGAAAACTACCTGAACGACAAGGTCTTCAACGGCATGGAGGCCGTGACCCTGGCCCCCGATGCTGCTGACGTGGCTGGCTTCAACGCCTACATGGATCGCTATGTGGCCTGCATCGCTGCCGAGCGCGCCGCCGTGGAGAACCTCAAGTAAATCCCGCTGTTTCTTGCCTCCTGCACACGCAGGAGGTTTTTCTTTGAGAAAAGCAAATGATTTTCTCATCGTTTTCTCATGATTTCCTCTTCTGTTTCTCAAGACAAAGGTGGAAACCTGTGGTATGATAACACCATCAGCTGAACAACAAACCAAGCTGAACGACAAGAAAGGGGTTTTACCACCATGGCAAGCTACACCATCGAAGATATCGAACTCATCCGCAAGAAGAGCGGCATCAGCTATCAGGAAGCCGTTGCTCTGCTGGACTACCACAACGGCAATGTTGCCCGCGCCCTCATCGACCTAGAGCGCAACGGCCGCATCAAGAACGAAACCGCCCAGAAGAACACCACCAAGTCCTCTGGCCATCAGGGCAAAAACGGTCTGGTGAACTTCTTCTCCAAGCTGTATCAGTTCCGGCTGAAGATCAAGAAGGAGAACATCATCATCGCCAACATCTCCCTGCTGTTCGCGCTGCTGGCGCTGCTGGTCTCTCCCCACCTGGTGCTGATCGCCGCCATCGCCATCCTGGTGCTGGGCTACAAGGTCTCCTTCAACAAGAAGGACGCTGACTTTGCCGCCGCTAACCTGGAAAAGATGGTTCGCAACGCCGCCGATAATGTGAAGTCCACCGTCAGCGATTTTGCCAAGGGCTTTGAGGACAACAAGCCCGACAAGGCCGCCGAGGAAGCCAAGCAGGAGATCAACGAGGCCGCCGAGGACATCGCCAAGGGCGTTGATCGCAGCTTCTACCAGTCCAACCCTGCCGCCACCACCTATCACACCGCTTACACCGGCAGCGCCCCCACCATTCAGGTTCCCGTGCAGGTGGAGACCCAGGAAGGCAGCGTGAACGTGCAGGACGACAGCGAAGGCTTCACCAACGCCACCATCGAGTAATGCTCCGGAATGAGGCTTCCCCGCCTCATTCCCCTTTTTGTCGTTTTGTGATATACTGGAAAGGAGATCGCCAATGAAACGCTTTTATCAAATGGTGGACGCCTCCAACCGTCGCTTCCCCAAGGGCATTGAACCCTACCAAATGGCCACCCGCCTGATGGAGGAATGCGGCGAAGTGGCCGCCGAGATCAACCTGTGGGAGGATTCCGGCGTGAAGCGCAAAAAGCATGGCGATCCCAAGAAGGAGAACATTGCCAATGAAATTCGTCAGGCCATGGTGGAGCTGGTGAAGATCGCCCGCTACTATCATGTGGAGGACGAGCTGGAGGCCTCCATCGAGGCCTCGCTGGCGCAGTCCCGTGCCGAAGGCCTGATCGAATAAATGATAAGGAGTCGATACCATGAGCCGCATCCTGATCGTTGAGGATGAAAAGAAGATCGCCCGTTTTCTCGAACTGGAATTGCAGCACGAGGGCTACGAGGTCCACACCGCCCACGATGGCCGCACCGGCCTGGACATGGCGCTGTCCCTCCAGCCCGACCTGATGATTCTTGACCTGATGCTCCCTGAACTCAGCGGCATCGAGGTCTGCCGTCGTCTGCGCCACGAGAGCGATCTGCCCATCATTATGCTCACCGCCAAGGACGATGTGTCCGACAAGGTGATGGGGCTGGACATGGGTGCTGACGACTACATGACCAAGCCTTTCGCCATCGAAGAGTTGCTTGCCCGCATCCGCGTTGGCCTGAAAAAGCGCCGCGCCGATAATGCCGAGCCTGCTTCCTCTGCCCTGGTGGCTGGCCCCCTGCGGCTGGATCCCGCCAGCTACACCGTGACCTGGAATGGCGAGAACGTGAACCTGACCAAGAAGGAATTCGACCTCCTGCGCTACCTGATGGCACACAAGGGGCAAGCTGTGACCCGCGACACCCTGCTCAGCGATGTGTGGGGCTATGACTATGTGGGCGACACCAATGTGGTGGACGTGTACATCCGCTACCTGCGCCACAAGATCGACGAACCATTTGGCGTGAAGACCATCCACACCATACGTGCTGTGGGCTACATGTTCAGCTATGAGTAAGAAAGTAAAAGAAAAGCGCCAACAGGGTGAAGTGAAGGGGTTCAACAAGCTCAGCGGCGGGCTGCATGGCGTGCTGTCCGGCCTGCTCAGCAATCTGCGGCTGTCCCTTACCTTCCGCATCGCCATGCACTATTGCTGGCAGCTGGTGCGCACCATGCTCACCACCGCGCTGATCATGACGGCGATCTTCTTCGGCGTGCAGTTCCTGGATATGCAGCAGACCGCCATGCGCATCTGTGCCGCCGCGCCTGACAATGGCAGCAGCTACAGCCAGCTGATCATCCAGCAGAGCAGCGTGTCGGCCGAATTGACGGATATCCCCTATCCCTCTGATTTTGGCGAGCAATGCCAGCTGGTTGCCGATGTGGCTTTTTCGCCGCTGCTCATCAGCCGCACCCCCACCCTGGTCTACCCCGAGTGTTCTGCTGATGGTTTCATCCTCCGCATCACCTACGACCTTTCCTGGCCGCTGTATGTGTGGGGCTGGCTGCTGCTGGGCGTGGTGATCTGCGACCTGGCCCGGATGCTCCACTTCCTGCGCAAGCGCCACCGCCTGGACAAGAAGGTGCTGGCTCCCATCCGGGATATTACCGAAATGGCCGCCACCCTTTCTGCCAACAGCCTCTCCAACCGCATCAACCTGGAGGGTACCAAGAACGAATTGAAGGATCTGGCCAGCGTGATCAACACCATGCTGGATCGCATCGAACGCAGCTACAACAGCCAGAAGCAATTCGTGTCCGATGCCTCTCACGAGCTGCGTACCCCCATCGCGGTGATCCAGGGCTATGTGAATATGCTCCAGCGCTGGGGCAAGGACGACCAGGAGATCCTGGAAGAAGGTATTTCGGCCATCGCCCAGGAGACCGCCAGCATGAAGGATCTGGTGGAGAGCCTGCTGTTCCTCGCCCGCCACGACAAAAAGACCCTGATGATGGAAATGGAGACCTTTGACCCCTGCGACCTGATTGCTGAGCTGCACAAGGAAGCCTCCATGGTCACGCCGGAGGATCACTTCATCTGCGCTCCCATGGAGCATTGCACCATCGAGGCCGACCGTAACATGATCAAGCAGGTCATGCGCATCCTGTGCGACAACGCCGTGAAGTACACCCCCAAGGGCGGCACCATCACCATGGGTGTGGAGAGCTACACCGGCGGCTGCACGCTGATCCTCTCTGACAACGGCTCCGGCATTTCCCGTGAGGAATTGCCCAAGATCTTCGATCGCTTCTACCGCAGCGACTCCGCCCGCAAGTCCGAGGGCGGCGGTCACGGCCTGGGCCTGTCCATTGCCCGCATCATCATCATTGCTCATGGCGGCAAGATCCGCGTGCGCAGCAAAGTGGGCGAAGGCACCACCTTCTGCGTGGTGCTGCCGGAAAAGCAGAGCCGACTGAAGAAAGCCACCGCAGAATAACACGAACCCCTGCCGATAAGCTCCGGCAGGGGTTCTTTTTGCTTATTGCGCCATATCCAGCAGGTGCTTGCTGCTCATGCGCAGGTTTTCCATAGCAGCCTTCAGGTTCAAAAGATCGCCCTCGGACATCTTGTCCGGCTTATTCTTGATAAGGAACTTGTTCAGCGCTGCCTGGTCGGCCTTGATGCGCTTCTTCTCTTCCTTTTCGATTTGCTTGCCCGCCTTGCTCATGGCTTGCTCCACCTGGGAGAGCAGCCGCTGCGCCTCATTGGTGGTATCCATGATGTCCCGGCGGATGCCGTCCTGGGAGGCATACATTTCCGCATCCCGGATGGCCTGCTGGATCTCCGCCTCGCTCATCTTTTCATTGGCGGTGATGGTAATGCTCTGCTCCATGCCGGTATCCTTGTCGCGAGCCGAGACCTTCAGGATGCCGTTGGTGTCTATGTCGAAGGTCACCTCGATCTGCGGCACACCCGCCATGGCCTTCTTGATACCCTTCAGCTTGAACTTGCCGATGGTCTTGTTGTCCCGAGCCATGGGGCGCTCGCCCTGCAGCACATGGATCTCCACGCTGGACTGGAAGGGTGCGGCTGTGGTGAACACCTGGGTGTAATGGATGGGCAGGGTGGAGTTGCGCTCCACCACGCGGGTAGCCACGCCGCCCACCGTTTCAATGGACAGGGACAGGGGCGTCACGTCCAGCAGCAGGATGCCCGTGGCCTGGGTCAGGGAGGTGGTCTCGTTCAGCGTGTCGCCCTGGATGGCCGCACCCTGCGCCACGCATTCGTCCGGGTTGATGGACTTGCTGGGGATATGCCCGGTCATCTGCTGCACCTTCTGCTGCACCGCAGGAATGCGGGTGGAGCCGCCCACCAGCAGCACACGCCCCAGCTCGCTGGCGGCAATGCCTGCATCGTTCAGGGCGCTACGCACGGGGCCTTCGGTGCGATCCACCAAATCCCGGGTCAGCTCGTTGAACTTGGCGCGGGTCAGCGTGATATCCATATGCACAGGCGTACCGCTCTGCTGGGCGATGAAGGGCAGGCTGATCTGCGCCGTCTCCGTGCCGGAAAGCTCCTTCTTGGCCTGCTCGGCAGCCTCGCGCACGCGGATCATGGCGGTCATGTCCCTGGTCAAGTCCACATGGGTGTTGCGCTTGAACTCGCCCAGCAGCCATTGGGTCACCCGCTCGTCAAAGTCGTCGCCACCCAGGTGGTTATCGCCGGAGGTAGCCAGCACCTCAATGACCCCATCGCCGATCTCAATGATGGACACGTCGAAGGTGCCGCCACCCAGGTCGTACACCATGATCTTCTGCTGGGCGCCGTTGTTCAGCCCATAGGCCAGGGCCGCGCTGGTGGGTTCGTTGATGATGCGCTTCACGTTCAGCCCGGCAATGCGTCCGGCATCCTTGGTGGCCTGGCGCTGGATGTCGTTGAAATAAGCGGGGACGGTGATGACAGCATCCTTCACCGGCTCTCCCAGATAAGCCTCTGCGTCCTGGCGCAGCTTGCGCAGGATCATGGCGCTGATCTCCTGGGGATTGTAGTCCTTGCCGGAGATATTCTTCTTCCAGTCCGTGCCGATGTGACGCTTCACCGAGGCAATGGTTCGGCTGGCATTCACCGCCGCCTGACGGCGCGCCGCGCTGCCCACCAGGCGTTCACCGCTTTCCGTAAAGGCCACCACCGAGGGCGTGGTGCGCTCCCCCTTATCATTGGGGATGATCACCACCGTGCCGCCCTCCACCACAGCCACACAGCTGTTGGTGGTTCCAAGATCGATACCAATGGTCTTGCTCATAATACGTTCTCCTTAACAGCATCTGCAAAAGCCGCAGAACATTTGCAACAGGCACAGGTTCATGCACAGCCTGCTGGGATCCATGGCCCAGGTGTTGTAGCCGTGGGCATTGGTCTCGTAGGTCTGTCCCGCCTGTCGGTACTGGCGCAGCAGCGTGTGATACAGCTGATTGTTGGGATCCATCTGCACCGCCCGCTGCATGTTCTCCGTGGCGGCAATGGTATTCCCCGCGCCGTGGTTGGCCACGCCATAGAGGTAGTACCACCTGGCATTGCGTCCCGTGCTGGGGATGTTCTGCAATCGATTGATGGCCATCTGATAATTCCGCTGGTTGATGTCAAAGATGATCTGCCGGATCTGCGGGCTGTCGCTGGGAATTTCCCTGGGCGGCTGCACGGTGGTGTTGTATCCTCCACCGAAACCGAAGAAATCATCAAACCCAAAACCGAAGTCGCTGCTCCAGCCGCCATAGCCGCCGGATTGCTGCTGCCCGCCGTAGCTCTGCTGGTTGGTATATCCCCCATAGGTACGCTGACCATAGGGATTATACTGCTGGCTGTATTGCTGCTGTGCCTGCTGCTGGGCGCGGCGCTGGGCATACTTGTCCGGGTTCATCAGCATATCATAGGCCTCGTTGACCTCGTTCATCCGCCGCTCCGCCGTTGGATCGTTGGGATGTAGGTCAGGGTGGCACTCCTTGGCCTTCTTGCGGTAGGCACGCTTGATCTCTTCCTGCGTCGCCCCCTGGGAAAGCCCCAGCACCTTGTAAGGATCATCTACCACGCTTGTCCCCATCCTTCCGCTTTTCGATCATTTCGTTGTAGCTCTGCCATATGCCGGAATACAGTATGTTCCGCAATATGCTCTCATCCTGCACCAGCGGCAGCGCCTCAAAGGCCTGGGAGGCCACCCCCAGCGACTGCATCAGGTATTCCCGCATGTCCTCCGGCTGCTTCCCCATCAAAACCACCGGGTTATAGCTGCCGGACTGCTTATCCTTGTCGGCATCACAGGCTGCATCTGCCAGATACACATACCGGCCCAGCGCCATGCCGAAGCTCCGCAGAGAGTTCTGCCAGTAGTCCTCCCGCATCACAAACAACTCTGCCATCAGCCTGCCGAAGCAGTTCGCCGCCGCATCCGGCGAGGCATCCCGCCTTTGCTCCACTTCGCTCAACGCAGCCATGCTTTCCTCAATGCACCGCGTCTGCCGCGGCCATTGCACCTTCACGCGATCATAGGCCTTCTGCAGCAGATCTGCATAGGCCTTGCGGGTGCGCTTGCCATCGTCCTGCCAGTCGTCCATGCACTTGTGCCAGGTCAGGGCGATGGTCATGTCCGCCGCATAAGCGGAAACCTCGTTGCACACATACCCATGAGGCTTGGCCGGATGGGTCACGCAGCGCATCTCTCCCTGCTCTTCCTCCGGTTCATATAATGAAGACAGGAAGATGGTAAGGAACGTCATATCATAGGTCAGGCCCAGCCTGCCCAGCTGGCCGTGGCGCTCCTTCAGCGCCCTGCACAGCCCGCAGTAAAAGGCACGGTAGCGGGTCTTTTCGGCTTCCGCCATATCCGCCACATTGGCTCGCACATATCCGAACACGGTTCTTCTCCCATCAGGCCTTCTGGTTGAATTCGCATCCGCACTTGGGGCAATGGATCACCTTCGCGCCGCTGCCCCGCTTCAGGCGGATCAGCACCTTGCATTGCGGACACTTGAAGTACTTGTACTCCTTGGAATTCTTCACCCGCAGGAAGAACTGCTTCACCTTCGTGCGGATGCCCTCTACCGTGGTCACATACTTGCGGTTTTCCTCTGCCCGCTTGTACACATTGCGGGACATCATGCGCCAGAGTGCATAGATGTACAGCGCCATCCCAAGCATATAGAGCAGCCCCGTGCTAACAAAGCTGTCCAGCAAGCTGATGATCAACCCACCCCACAGCGCCGCAAAACCCAGGTTGTCCACACCATTACGGCCCTGCATAAAGCGCGCCAGCGCCATTTTGATCTTGCCGAAGAACGACATGACAATCAACATCCCTTCAAAATAGCAATCTATTTACATATACCATTTTATCCGGCAAATGTAAACTGAATTTGAACGCGTTGTGAACTTTACCGTTCGCAGGCGCAAAAAATACCCATACCATCACATGAATTGAACAAGACAAACTCAGCTGTTCATGCTATAATCATTACAAGAACCCAAGAGAAAGAAGGTCTGTTCATGAAGAAGCTTGTTGCCCTTCTGCTTGCGCTGGTGCTGGCTCTGCCCGCCTTTGCCCTGGCCGAAGAAGAAGTCTTCCGCAGCTATGCATCCGACTTTTCCCAGGGTACCGATGGTTGGTATGCCCGCAGCACCGGCGAGGCATCCATTTCCGTGGCTGATGGCGCGCTGACCATCACCGGCCGCACCGCCACCTGGAACTCCCCCGGCCGCGACTTCCCGCTGGTCGCTGGCAAGAAGTACACCGTCTCCGTTGAAGTGAAGCACGATGCCGCCGAGGCCTTCGAGCTGATGATCTCTGCCGCCCATTCCAAGAACGGCTTGGAATCCTACGAGAACATCGCCCGTGCCAAGGCCAAGCCCGGCGAGTGGACCACCATTTCCGCCACCTACACACCCTCCAACTACGATAACTATATTCTCTATGTGGAGACCGTCAATTTCGGCACCACCGATTTCTCCATGCGCAACTTCAATGTGGAGCTGGACGAGATCGTTTTTGACAACACGCTGCCTTCCTTGAAGGACCTGTACGCGCCCTACTTCGACCTGGGTGCCGCCACCACCAAGAGCGAAACCCTTGACGAAAAGCGCATGGACTTCTATGCCAGCCAGTTCAACATTCTCACCCCCGGCAACGAGCTGAAGCCCGACTTTGTGCTGGACATTGCCGCCTCCCGCAAGCTGGCGAAGGAAGACCCCACTGCCGTTGCCGTGAAGTTCGACAATGCCAAGCCCTTGCTGGACTATTGCCAGAAGAACGGCATCAAGGTGCATGGTCACGTGCTGGTGTGGCACAGCCAGACCCCCGAGGCCTTCTTCCGCGAGGGCTACAGCTCCAGCGGCACCTTTGTCAGCCGCGAGGTCATGCTGGCCCGTCTGGACAATTACGTCCGTCTCATCATGGAATACATGGAAGCCAACTACCCCGGCGTTATCGTCTCCTGGGACGTGGTGAACGAGGCCATCAACGATAGCAACGGCGCGCTGCGTGAGTCCAACTGGACGAAGGTCGTGGGCGATGATTTCGTCAACCGCGCCTTTGAGATCGCCCGCAAGTACGCCCCCGAAGGCACCAAGCTCTATTACAACGACTACAACACCCCCGAGCAGATGAAGCTCATCGGCATCAGCAAGCTGCTGGACAGCCTTATTGCTGATGGCAATATCGATGGCTACGGCTTCCAGGCTCACTATGGCGCCACCACGCCGCTGCCCTCCCGCATCCGCGCTGCCATGCAGGAGATCTCCGCCAAGGGGCTTCGCCTGCGTGTGAGCGAGCTGGATGTGGCCATTGACAACAACAGCGAGGTGCAGCTGCGCACCCAGGCCTATCGCTATGTCGCCCTGTTCCAGATCTTTATGGAATACGCGGAGCATATCGATGCCGTACAGGTCTGGGGCGTCACCGACGACCTGAGCTGGAAGGCCAGCAATTACCCCCTGCTGTTCGATGCCAAGGCTCGCCCCAAGTTCGCCTTTGATTCCATTGTTGAGCTGGTGCAGCCCAAGGCCGAGTAAACCACACAACAAAGAACCGCTGAGGCAAATGCTTCAGCGGTCTTCTTTGTGTATTCGCTTATTCGTGCTGATGCTCCGCGGGCTGCGTTTTCTCGTAGATCGCACGGTACTCGGTGGGTGTACAGCCATGGATCTCCTTAAACGTCCTGTTAAAGGTACTCAGGCTGCTGAAGCCCGACTGCATGGACACCTGCACAATGGGCAAGCTGGTGTTGCACAGCAGGTGGGAAGCCACCGCAATGCGCTTGCGCAGCAGATATTGCGAGAAGGATGTACCCGTGTACTTGGTAAACAGCCGGGAGAAGTAATACTTGGAGAAGCCTGCCACGCTGGCGATGCTGTCCAGGGTGATGGGTTCGGCATAGCTCTTGTTGATATACTCCACCACGCGGTTGATGGCCCCCCAGGAGTTATCCTCCCGGCGCTGCGCGACCTCCGGCGCATCCGTATGCTGAGAAAGGTATTCCGTACCCATCAGCACATAGATCCGCAAAAGATACGCATAGCAAATCAGATTGATGAGCTGCGGCCTGGCGTAATACTGATTGGTCATTTCAAACAGCAGGGTACGCACCTCGCTGCACACAGCGGATTCCTGGGTCAGGTGGATCACGTCCTGCGCCATGGGCTGAATGGCGGAGAAGCCCCGCAGTCCGGCCAACGCTTCCAGGTCAAACAGGATCAGGTTGCGAGCACTGCCTTCCCCCATGCTCAGCGTGTGAGGCGTGTCCGGTGGAATGAACATGACCTCCGTATCCCGTACCGTGTACTCCACGCCGTTGATGGTGCAGAAGCACTCGCCCTGGTGCGGCAGGATCACCTCCACAGAGGAATGCATATGTTCGCTGTAGCTATCCGGCACAGCTCCATACCAGACGCGGATGGTGCTGTTCTCCCGGTAGGTCACAAACTCCTGCTCACCCTGCATCACCCGGTAGCCCGATTCAAACATGCTCCGGTTCTGCGGTGTTATCAAACGTTGCTTCTTCATTCGGCATCCCTCATTTGCGGATGATTGGTTTTCTGCATCCATCTTATCATATATTGCTTTTTTCTTCAAGCACTATTTGTCGCATGATTTGATTATCATGTGTCTTTTGTTTGAAAACATCACACAATGTACTTGTTCCTTCCATTCATTCAACCTTTTTGTAATAAATTATTCATAAATCAACATTTTTATTCACAACTTCTCATGATTGTTCATTTTTCTTCAAAAATCCGTTTTTATTCCCCAATATTTGCGAAAACCGACCATTAGTCTGTTCTTCTCTGCATAAGCTTTATTTTAATCCAATGCAACTTCTTGTGCAGTATTAGTCAGATTTTTTGCAAAACCATACCATGGTCGGTTTTCCTGCAATTGTTTCCAACGCCCGATTTTCCTTGCTTTCAGCGTTTTTTGTCCCTGAGCAGTTGGAAATTGTCCGCTTTCTCATTTTCAATCTTCCGTATTCCTACCTGTATATTGTGTTCATTCACCGAAAATCGACTGACCTCTTTTGAAAGGATTTACAATTGCCATGCTTAACTGGTTAACATCCTGTTAGGTGACGATTATGTTAAATACTTATAAAAACTACCCGGTGTTATTGACAGATATAGCTTGAAAACCTATAATAAATATACATTCGCTATGTACTGCCAACCCCCGTCCCTATGCAGGAAAACGGGGGTTGGCATTATATGGCGTGTTGAAATACACCGTTCTATCAATTTGATGGAAACATCAATGAAACAGGAGTGGCGAGCTTATGCGGAAAAAAATGTGGCGTATTCTTGTCGGCATTTTGATCGTGGCAATCGTGATTGCTGCGGTTATGCTGCTGAACCAGGGTGCGCAGGATTTCCATCACAAGTATGAAGGCACAGACCTGACCACCGACGTTTCCGGTATCGGCCGTGATGATACCTACGAGGCCTATCTGCAGGCTCATGCAGCCGTCAGCAAGGGCAGCGAGGCGATCCCGGTCGATATTGCTGCGTTCGAGGGCGATGGCAAGCTGCAGCAGGATGCCTCCGGCGCGGCCGAGGTCTACACCACTGACAAGGACTACACCACCTGGACGGTCAACGTTCCCCAGGAGGGTATGTACGCCGTTCAGCTGGAGTACCTCACCGTCGAGTCCCGCGGTGTGGACGTGGAGCGCGAGCTGTACATCAACGATGTGCTGCCCTTCGCTGGCGCGGACACCCTGCGTTTCTCCCGCCTGTGGATCGATGCAGGCGAGGTGCGTCAGGACAACCAGGGCAATGATATCCGTCCCTCCCAGAAGGAGAAGTACGAGTATCAGACCGCCTATTGCCGCGACGACATGGGCTACGAAACCGAACCCTACCAGTTCTATTTCGCCCAGGGCGAGAACAAGCTCTCCCTCAAGGCTGTTAACGAGCCTATGATCATCCGCAGCATGACGTTAGTGCCTGTTACCGGCTACCAGTCCTACGAGGACTACCTGAAGGCTCAGCCCGAGGTCGCCATGTCCGACGAGGCACAGAAGTGGCAGCTGACCATCGAAGGCGAAAACGCTCAGACGCGTTCTTCTCCCTCCCTGTATGCCCGTTACGACCACGCCTCTCCCTCCACCGTTCCCTACGACGTGTACCACACCGTGCTGAACTACATCGGCGGCGACCCGTGGAACACCGCCGGCCAGTGGATCGAGTGGGATTTTGAAGTACCCGAAGACGGCTATTACAACATTTCTGTCAAGGCTCGCCAGACTTATCAGCGTGGCGGCCTGTCTTGCCGTACCATTTATCTGGACGGCCAGGTTCCCTTTGACGATATGTCCTCCGTTGCCTTTGCTTATGACACCGAGTGGCAGCTCCGCACCCTGGCCGACGAATCCGGCACGCCCTATCGCTTCTATCTTAACGCCGGCAAGCACACCATCCGCCTGGAAGTGACGCTGGGCGAGATGGGCGGCATCCTCAAGGGTATGGAGAACTCCATCTACCGCCTCAACCAGATCTACCGAAAGGTGCTGGTGCTGACTGGCGTTTCCCCCGACCGCTTCCGCGACTACAATATCCCCAAGGTTTATCCTGAAGTTATGGAAGCCATGGAGCTGGAGAGCAAGCGCCTGTACAAGCTGGTGGACGACACCGTGCAGCTCACCGGCCAGAAGAACGACCGCGTTGCTACCGCGCAGACGCTGGCCGTGCAGCTGGAGCAGTTCGTTGATCGCCACGAGCGTATCACCCAGTCCTTCTCCAACTTCAAGGATAACATCACCAGTCTGGGTACCGCCATGCAGAACATGGCCGAGTCCAAGCTGGACATTGACCAGATCATCATCACCGGTGAAAAGGCCAAGCCCGATGTGAAGCGCGCCAACTTCTTCACCAGCATCGTGCACGAGGTTCGCGCCTGCGTGGCCTCCTTCTTCGTTGACTACAACTCCCTGGGCGACGTTTACGACGAGAACGCCGAAGACGTGATCGAGGTTTGGCTGGTGACTGGCCGCGACCAGTCCACCGTGCTGAAGACCATGATCGACGATACCTTCACCCACGAGAGCGGCATCAAGGTCAACGTGCAGCTGGTGGCGCCCGATGCCATCCTGAACGCTGTTATGGCTGGCATCGGCCCTGATGTGGTGCTGAGCGTTGACGGCTGGTTCGCCGTGAACTACGCTATGCGTAACGCCGTGGAAGACCTGACCCAGTTCGAAGACTTCGAAGAGGTCACCAAGCCCTTCTACCAGAGCGCGCTGGATCCCCTCACCTACGACGACGGCGAACACAAAGGCGTCTACGGTCTGCCTGAGACCCAGCTCTTCTCCGTTCTGTTCTACCGCGAGGACGTGATGGCCGACCTGGGCCTGGAGATCCCCCAGACCTGGGACGATCTGATCGCCATTCTGC
The DNA here is from genome assembly GCA_017936765.1 of Clostridia bacterium. Lineage (GTDB taxonomy): Bacteria > Bacillota > Clostridia > Christensenellales > Aristaeellaceae > UBA11524. The sequence continues at coordinate 186,470 of JAGBEX010000014.1, read as the reverse complement.
CCACCATCCAGGGCAACAATATGTCCGTGGGCGTTCCCTTCCCGGATATCTCCAACGTGGATATGTCCGGCTTCAACGCTCTGATCTACCAGCACGGCGGCGCCATCTATAATGATAGCAAGACCCGTACCGTGATCGACACCGAAGAGGGCGTGGCCGCCTTCGAACTGTACACCAGCCTGTACAACGACTATGGCCTGCCCACCGTGTTCGACTTTGTGAGCCGCTTCCGTTCCGGCGAAATGCCCATCGGCGTTGGCCAGTACAGCCTATACAACACCCTGGCCGTTTCCGCTCCCGAGATCCGCGGCCTGTGGGACTTCACCCTCTATCCCGGCACCCTGCAGGCAGATGGCACCATCGACCGCAGCTGCCACGCCAATGGCCTGTGCTGCATGATGATCGCCACCGACAACGAGACCGTGAAGAAGAACGCATGGGAGTTCATGAAGTGGTGGGTCTCCGCCGATTCTCAGGTCCGCTTCGGCCGTGAAATGGAAAGCGTGCTGGGTTCCTCCGCCCGCTATGCCACCGCCAATACCGAGGCCCTGGATCAGCTGGCCTGGTCCACCGATCAGCTGGCTGTGCTGAAGGAGCAGCAGGCCTGGGGCCGCGGCTTCCCGGAAATCGCCGGCGGCTACTCCACCACCCGTCACATGACCAACGCCATCCGCAAGGTCATCAACGACAAGGACGATCCCCGCGAGACCCTGCTGACCTACACCCGTACCATTAATGAAGAAATCGAGATCAAGCGTAAGGAATTCGGCCTGCCGCTCTACGCAGATCTTCATGGAGAGGAGGAAACGAAATGAGTAATACGCAAGCCAGTTTCGCCAGCCGTTACCTCAGCATGAAGTCCAATCAGCTCCGTTACGGCTTTTCCAAGGCAAAGCGGATGAAGGTGTGCTACCTTTTCCTGGCGCCCTACGCCATCCTGTTCTTCACCTTCTTCATTCTTCCCATCTGCACCTCCATCGTGTATGGCTTCACCTACTACAACATTCTGGAGCCTGCCCGCTTTGTGGGCTTCCAGAACTACATCAACCTGATCCTCCAGGACGAGGTCTTCCTTACCTCCGTTAAGAATACCTTCGTTATTGCTGTGATCACCGGCCCTGTGGGCTACATCCTCTCGTTCCTCTTTGCCTGGTTCATCAACGAGCTGCCCAAGTGGCTGCGCGCCGTGGCCGTGGTGATCTTCTATGCGCCCAGTATTGCTGGTAACGCATACCAGATCTTCTCCATCATCTTCCGCGGCGACGCCTACGGCTACCTGAACTCCTTCCTGCTGAACCTGGGCTTCATCGATGCTCCCCTGCTGTGGCTCACCGATCCCCACTACATCATGCCCGTGTTGATCTTCGTTATCCTGTGGATGAGCATGGGTACCGGCTTCCTGTCCTTTGTGGCTGGTTTCCAGGGCATCGACAAGAGCATGTACGAAGCAGGCTATGTGGATGGCGTCCGCAACCGCTGGCAGGAGCTGTATCACATCACCCTGCCCAGCATGAAGCCCATGCTGCTCTTCGGCGCGGTTATGTCCATCACCTCCGCCTTCAACGTGTGCGATGTGCCGCGCGCCCTGGCTGGCTACCCCTCCACGGACTACGCCGCCCGCACCGTTGTGACACACTTGTTCGACTATGGCTTCAGCCGTTTCGAAATGGGCTATGCCTCCGCTATCGCAACGCTGCTGTTCCTGGTCATGATTCTGTGCAAGAAGGCAATTTCTGCCGCACTGGAAAAGGTGGGTACCTGATATGAGTGAAGTGATGATCAAATCCAGCGGTACCCTCATCTACAAAGGCAAGAAGTACCGCGGCGAGCTGATTTCTGAGCAGCAGCAGGCTCGCTTCAACAGCAAAAAGCTTCCCCTTGAACTCCCCTACGCCGAAATGGAAGTCCTCAAAAACGTCCGTAACGGCGGCATGTCCTCCACCATCACGGTGAAGATGAAGGACGGCAACGAGTATGTCTTCATGCTGACCAACGGCCTGAAAGTGTATCACAACATGGATAAGCTGTGGGACAACAAGCCCGTCGTCCGCAGCCGCGCCGATGAACTGCATCGCCTGGCCGAACTGCGCGGCGAACGCATTGTGAAGCCCAAGAAGCATCTCATCAAGCGCCGTCATCCCAACCGCTCCATCGGCGGCGATATTGGCATCTACCTGATGCTGGCTGCCGTGGCCTGCCTGATGGCCTTCCCCCTGGTCTTCGCCATCGGCTCCGCCCTGAAGCCCCTGGACGAGCTGTTCCGCTTCCCGCCCACGGTCTTTCCCCAGCACCCCACGCTGGACAACTTCTCTGACCTGATCGTCACCATGGGTCAGAGCTGGGTTCCCTTCAGCCGCTACATTACCAACACGGTGTTCATCACCGCCTTTGGTACCTTTGGCCACCTGATCATTGCCTCCATGGCAGCCTTCGTTCTGGCCAAGTATGATTTCCCCGGCGGCAAGCTCTTCTTCAATGTGGTCACCACCTGCCTGATGTTCTCCGGCTACGTGACCGGCATTCCGAACTACGTGATTATGTCCAAGCTGGGCATGATCGACACCTACTGGGCGCTGCTGCTGCCCGCCTTCGCTGCTCCCATCGGTCTGTTCATGATGAAGCAGTTCATGGAAGGTCTGCCCACCGCCCTGATCGAAGCCGCTCACATCGACGGCGCCGGCGAGTTCCGCATCTTCTGGAGCATCGTGATGCCCAACGTGAAGCCCGCCTGGCTTACGGTGATCATCTTCTCCGTGCAGAGCCTGTGGGGCAACAGCGCCGCAACCGTGATCTTCTCCGAGGCGAAAAAGACCCTGGTCTACGCCCTGCAGCAGATCCAGGCTGGCGGTATCGCCCGTACCGGTCAGGCCGCAGCCGTTACCGTTGTGGTCATGGCTGTTCCCATCTTCATTTTCATTCTGAGCCAGAGCCAAATCCTGGAAACCATGGCAAGCTCCGGTATCAAGGACTAATTTCCACGGCGAACCAAGATTGGCTATCCTACATCATTCAGAACAGGAGGGGAATGACCGTGAAGGTGATGCACCGGCTCTTAGCGCTGATCATGACCGTTATCATGTTTGCTTCAATCAACATCAACACCGCCCTGGCCGCGGACGACGGCTATCCCACAACGTATACATACAACTACGATTATTGGGGAGATGTCCGTGAATCTGCCGATGCCTATCGTGTGGATCAGGTGATCTACGGCGCCGACCTGGGCCTGGATACCCTGATGAAAAAGCCCCAGAGTATGTTTGTTCGCAACCGCGATGTGTATGTATGCGACACCAACAACAATCGCATCCTTCACCTGACCCGCAGCGAGGACAACCAGTTCTCCCTGGTGCGGATCATCGATACCATCCAGGGCTGCGAGCCTGCAACCCTCAATCAGCCCTACGATGTTTTTGTGGACGAAGCCGAAAACATCTACATCGCTGATACCTACAATGGCCGCGTGATTATGGTAGACAAGGAGCTAAACTTCCTTCACGCATATACCAAGCCCACCGACTCCACCTTCGATCAGAGCCTGAGCTTCATGCCCGCCAAGATCGTGGTGGACGTGTCTGGCCGTGTATTCGTGCTGGCTACCAACGTGAATAAAGGTCTGGTGAAGTTCGAGGCTGATGGCTCCTTCACCGGCTTTGTGGGTGCTAACAAGGTTAGCTACAACTTCCTCGACTATGTCTGGAAGATGTACTTCTCCACCAAGGAGCAGCGCGCCCAGCAGGAATCCTTCGTTCCTACCGAATACACCAACATCTACATGGACAAGGACTCCTTCATCTACGCCACCAATACCTCTTTCAGCGAGTATGACCTGCTCTACGATGTGGCGCAGCCCATTCGCCGCCTGAACGGTATCGGCAATGATATCCTGATCAAGAACGACCGCTATCCCCCGGTCGGCGACCTGTATTGGATCGACGGTTCCGTGACGCTGGGTCCCTCCAAGCTGGTGGACATTACCGTGCTGGATGAAAACGACATCTATGTTGCCGTTGACCAGACCCGCGGCCGTATCTTCGGTTACGACTCCCAGGGCATCATGCTGTGGGCTTTCGGCACCACAGGCAACAGCGATGGCGCCTTCAACTCCGCCATCGCCATCGATCACATGGGTACCGACCTGCTGGTGCTTGACCAGAACGAGGGCAGCATCACCGTGTTCACCCCCACCGAATACGGCAACCTCATCTATGATGCCAGCGCCGCCTACCTCAAGGGTGACTACGACGGTTCCGCTGAAAAGTGGGAAGATGTGCTGAAGATGAACGCCAACTACAACCTGGCTTTCATCGGCATCGGCCGCGCCCTAATGCGTCAGGAGAAGTTCACGGAGGCCATGGAGTACTTCGAGATGGCCAACGACCGCGAGAACTATGGCCGTGCCTTCCGTCTCTACCGCAAGGTTTGGGTGGAAGAAAACATCCTGTGGATGGTCGTTGCGCTGGTCGCTGTGATGATCATTCCGCTGGTACGTCGTTCGATTAAAAAGATGAGAATGGAGGTGGAAGCATATGAGCGCAACCAAGTCTCTAAGTAAGTCCAGCGCCCGCAAGGAAAAGTGGAATCGCTACATTGAGTCCGTGAAGTATGCCAAGTATGTGCTGTTCCATCCCTTTGACGGCTTCTGGGATCTGGTGCATGAAAAGCGAGGCAGCATCGCCGCCGCCACCACCTTCCTGGCGCTTTTCCTGATCACTCGCATTGTGCAGCTGCTGTTTACCAACTTCCAGTTCATCAATGCTCCCCTGCAGTACATCAACATCTTTGAACAGGCCGCCTCCCTGCTGATTCCCTTCCTGATCCTGTGCCTTGGCAACTGGTGTCTCACCACCCTGTTTGATGGTAAGGGCCGCTTCGGCGACATTTATATGGCCATGTGCTATGCCCTTGTGCCTTATACGCTGATCCAGCTTCCCCTGGTGCTCGTCAGCAACATCATCGCTGCCGATGAAGCCGCCTTCTACACCGTGCTGATGAGCTTCTCCACCGCCTGGTGCCTGGCTCTGGTGTTCGTTGGTCTGATGCAGGTTCACGATTATTCACCCGGTAAAACCTTCATCTTCATCATCGTCACCGTGGTAGCAGCGCTGGTCATCATCTTCCTGCTTCTTGTATTCTTCAGCCTTCTGGGCGATGCGGCGACTTATTTCATTTCGCTGTACCGCGAGATCGCTTTCCGCTTGTATTAAGGAGGGGGTAAAAGATGAAAAAGTTCATTTTGCGCTTGCTTCCCTGGGTTATCACGCTGGCGCTTCTCGCCGTGCTGACTGTGTTCGTTATCATTCCCCTCTTCAACACCGAAGAAGAGGTTCACACCCTTAACCCCACCATCCATAACTACGAGGGCGACACCAAAGCCGTGACCATGGAGAACGATCACCTGCTCTTCGAGCTGGATCCCTCCACCACGCACTTCAAGGTGACGGAAAAGGCCACCGGCCGTGAATGGCTCTCCAATCCCGCCGATGCGGACAAGGATCCCGTTGCTGTTTCTGCCAACAAGGAGAACCTGCAGGCTACCGTGCTTCTCACCTACGCCACCTCTGCCGGCGTGGTGGACATGAACAACTACAAGTACTCCATCGAAGGCGGCAACTACACCATCAACCAGCAGGATGACGGTTCCGTCCGCGTGGACTACGCCATCGGTAAGATCGAGAAGACTTACCTCATTCCTACCGCCATCACCAAGGATCGCTTCGATGCCTTCTGCGAGCAGATGAAGAAGTCTACCCAGAAGAAGGTCAAGAGCAACTACACGCTCTACGAGCCTGAAAAGCTTGACTCCAAGAAGAACAAGGACGAGATCATCGCCATGTATCCTTCTGTAACGGAGCAGGCGCTGTACATCATCAAGAGCGATACTTCCGAAAACAACAAGAAGAAGATTCAGGACTACTTCGCTGAGGCGAACTACACTCAGGAAGATTTCGAGCTTGATCGTCAGCTTGTTGCTGGCTCCAAGGACAATTCCGGCGCTGTGTTCAACGTAGCTCTGATCTATCGCCTGGATGGTGCCGACTTTGTGGTGGAAGTTCCTTACAGCGAGATCCGCTACAAGGCCGATTACCCCATCACCTATGTGACTCCCCTGCCCATGTTCGGTGCTGCCGGACTTGAAGACGAAGGCTTCATGTTCATCCCCGAGGGTGGAGGTGCCATCATCAACTTCAACAACGGCAAGCTCCAGCAGAACAACTACTACGCCAATATGTACGGCTGGGATTACGCCTCCCTGCGTGACTCCGTTGTCAGCGAAACCCGCAACACCTTCCCCGTGTTTGGTATGTCCAAGAACGGCGGCTCCTTCCTGTGCTTGATGGAGGGTCCCACCTCCTATGGCGGCGTGCAGGCCGATATCAGCCTGCGCTACAACAGCTACAACTGGCTGTGCGCCAAGTACAACGTCCTGCATAACGACCTGTACAACGTTTCTGCCAAGACTGCGCAGATGGTGTTCATGTTCGAAAAGGAAGTCCCCGACGATACCATCGTGCAGCGCTATCGTTTCATCGACAGCGGCAGCTATGTGGACATGGCCAACGCCTATGGCGATTACCTGCGCACCACCGTTCCCGCTCTGGCTGAGGCTACTGCTTCCGAAGAAGTTCCTGTCTCTGTTGAGCTGGTGGGCGCCATCGATAAGACGGTCGTGAAGTTCGGCCTTCCCATCGATTCCGTGGTCGCCACCACCTCCTTCCAGCAGGCTGAGGATATCATCCTCGACATGGCCGACAAGGGCGTGAAGAACCTGAATGTCCGCTTCGCTGGCTGGGCCAACGGCGGCATCACCCAGCAGGTGTTCACCCGCGTGAATATCCTGCGCGAGCTAGGCGGCAAGAGCGCCATGCAGAAGCTCATCGCCACCGCCAACGAAAACGGCATCCCGCTGTATTTCGACGGTGTGAACTGCTTCGCCTACGACAGCAATGTGTTCGACGGCTTCCTGGCCTTCACCAATGCTGCCCGCTACACCACCCGCGAGCAGATCGCCCTTTATCCTTACGATATCGTGCATTATCAGGAGGCCGATTGGCTTGATCAGTACTACCTGGTCCGTCCTGACTATGCCAAGGCTAATGCCAGCAACATGATCAAGGCGCTTGCTGATGTGAATGCCTACGGTGCTTCCTTCCGCGACATCGGCAACTTCCTCAGCGCCGATTACAACCCCAAGGACACCACCACCCGCGAGCAGGTCAAGGCCATGAACATCGCCACCATGCAGGAAGCTCACGATGCTGGCCAGAAGGTCATGATCAAGATGGGTAACGATTATGCCGTACCCTATGCCGACATCATCACCGATATGGATCTCACCGGCACCAAGTATTCCCTCATCGACCAGTCTGTGCCTTTCTACCAGATCGCACTCCATGGCATGAAGGACTACACCGGCGATGCCATCAACCTGGCTGGCGACTACATGCAGGAATTCCTTAAGTGCGTGGAATACGGCAGCGGTCTGAACTTCACCTTCATGGCTGAAGATGCCAAGATCCTGCAGGATACCGTCCACTCCACGCTGTTCGGCTCCAACTATGCCGCCTGGGCCGAGGACGCCGCTGCGCTGATCACCAAGTATCAGCAGGATGCAGCTGGCCTCAACCAGCAGCGCATCGTGTCCCACGAGCAGCTGAACGATTTCCTCACCGTGACCGGCTATGCGGACGGCACCAAGGTCTATGTTAACTACAGCAGCGACGCCTGCACCGAGAACGGCATCACCGTTCCCGCCCGCGGCTACGCTGTGGAAAGGGGGCAGTAATCCATGGCAGTACAGAATAACGGCATTCGTGAACATTGGTACGACGGAATTCTCGATGCCCTGAAGATCTACATCCCCGGCAACTCCACCTTCCGTTCCATGCGCGCCCGCAACGCCCGCACCGGTACCTGGTTCATTCTTCCCTTCATCATCGGCTTCCTGGTCTTCATGTGCAGGCCGCTGGTGGAATCCCTCATTTTCTCCTTCAACGATGTTACCCTCATCCCCGGCCAGGGCTATGCCAAGAGCTTTGTTGGCATCAACAACTTCAAGCACGCCCTGCTGGTTGACCCCGAGTATAACAAGTATCTGACAGAAGAAGTTGGCCAGATGATCATCAACACCATTGCAACGCTGGTTATCAGCTTTGTGGTGGCCGTGATCCTCAACCAGGACTTCAAGGGTCGCACCCTGTGCCGCGCCATCTTCTTCCTGCCGGTTATCCTTTCCTCCGGCGTGCTGCCCGGCATCGAGCATCAGAACGAGTTCTACGACATGATGTCCGGCATGGCCGAGGCCATGGAAGGTTCCTCCGGTGTGAACATATCCGAAGCATTGCAGGATTTGCTATCCGTTTCCGGCGTAGGCAACCAGGTGTTCGAGGTCGTCTTCACCATGATCGATTCCATCTACGATATCGTCATGGCCTCCGGCATCCAGATCATCGTGTTCCTGTCCGGCCTGCAGTCCATCTCCCCCTCCCTGTACGAGGCGGCTGACGTGGAAGGCTGCTCTGCTTGGGAATCCTTCTGGAAGATCACCTTCCCCATGGTTTCTCCCCTGCTGCTGGTGAACTGCATCTACACCATTATCGACTTCTTCATGAAGAACGATAACAAGGTGATGGAGCTGATCTATCAGGTCACCTATCAGGACTTCAAGTTCGGCATATCTGCTGCCATGAGCTGGATGTACTTCGCCATCGCACTGGCCTTCATCGGCATCAGCTCCTTCATCATTACCAAGGCGGTGAAGTCTTATGAGTAAAAACAATACCGTTTTTATCGGCAAGAATAAGTCCTTCTGGGATCGCAACCGCCGCAGTGAAGGCTACCTGCTCCAGCGCCGCGCCAAGCAGATTGCTATCTCTGTTGCCCGTGCGCTGCTGATGTTCGGCCTGTGCTTCATGATCATCCAGCCCATGCTGATCCGTTTCTCCACGGCTTTCATGGCTGAAAAGGATCTGTATGATACCACCATCGTGTTGGTGCCTCGTCACCTCACGACAGAGAACTTCCAGCACGTATTTAACCTCACGGACTTCCCCAATTCCATGATCAACACGCTGTGGTCTTCTCTACTGGTGTCTGTGCTGCAGGTTATCTCCTGCACCTTTGTAGCCTATGGCTTTGCCAGGTTCGAGTTCCCGCTCAAGAAGTTCTGGTTTGCCTGCGTGGTACTGCTCATCATCGTTCCTCCGCAGACCATCCAGACCTCCCTGTACATGAGCTTCGCCAACTTCGATATCTTCGGCATCTTCACGGCCATCAATGGCAAGCCCCTCAACCTGCGCACCACCTTCCTGCCCTATGCGCTGATGAGCCTGACCTGCATGGGCTTGAAGAACGGCCTGTACATCTACATGCTGCGCCAGTATTTCAAGAACGTGCCAGATTCCCTGGAAGAGGCTGCCCGCGTGGACGGCTGCAGCACCCTGCGTACCTTCACGCAGATCATGCTGCCCGATGCCATGCCCACCATCGCCAGCTGCTTCCTGTTCAGCTTTGTTTGGCAGTGGACTGACCTGTTCTATACCCGCAACTTCTTTAGTACATATTCCATGTATTCCACCCAGCTCAGCGGCATCGTCAGCCGCATGGCGCGCTACTTCTCCGCCGATGCCAGCGTAGCTGTGGTGGTTCCTGCCGGGCGCCAGCAGCAGCTCATCTCCATCGGTGTACTGATCTGCTGCATCCCGCTGATCATCCTCTATTGCTTCACGCAGAAGACCTTTGTTCAGTCCCTAGCCATGACCGGCAGCAAGGAATAATCGCAAAAATACACACCTTATACATATTTGTATCTTGCAAATTTGTCTATAATAGTGTATAATTTGACAAGCGTCACAGCTTGGCTGTATGTTTCCATTGTACCAATACGAATAGCTTGCGCAAAAACGAACTATTCGTATGGAAAATAAAAAAGGAGGAATCCCATCATGAACAAGAAGATTTGGATCATTCTTGCTGCTGTAGCAATCATCGCTGCCATCGTTCTTGGCGTTATGTTTGCTGGCAAGAGTGGCGAAGTCGCTGATCTTCAGGCTAAGGTTGCTGAGTTGACCACCAAGCTCGAAGCCAGCGAATCCGCTGAAGCTGAACTTGCTACCCTGCAGGCTCAGGTCGAAGAGCTGACCGCTCAGCTGGCCGATGCCCAGGCTCAGCTTAAAACGGCCAAGTATCCTAAGGTCGTTTCCGAAATGGTCCAGGCCGAACCCATCAGCATCACCCTGTATGACTACTGGGGAAACAATGAGCGCGTTGCTGAGCCCACCGAAGAGCAGCAGGCTCTGTACGACTACCGCGACTGGATCGAAGCCACCTACAATGTGAAGTTCGAGCAGAAGCAGGGTGGCGACTGGGAGACCTGCGCCCAGGAAATGATCAACTTCGCCTCCGCCGCTGACGGCAGCCTGCGTGCTTACGTCATCGAGCCCGGCAAGGTTGGCTCCCTGATCACTGGCGGCGTTGCTGCTCAGATCGACTATGACTTCTCCGATGCTGACCAGTGGAACACCGGCATCATCGAGACCTACAACAACTATGCCATGACCATGGCCCCCACCGTTGAACCCCGTGGCTGCGTGTACTTCAACAAGCGCATCCTGGAAGACGCTGGCGTGGAATGGGAAGGCCTGTATGACCTGCAGGCTGAAGGCAAGTGGACTTGGGCCGCCTTCGAAGACGTGCTGAAGAAGACCACTCTGGACACCGACAACGATGGCGTGATCGACATCTACGGCGTGTCCGGCTCCGGCGACGATATGTACGTCCTGGCCACCTTCGCCAACAACGGCTCTTTCTTCGCCTATGACGAGGAAGGCAAGCTGCAGCCCTCCATGAACAGCAACGAGACCCTCGAGGCTCTGGCTTGGGGCAAGACCATCCAGGCTAACTACTGGAAGCACACCCCCGAAGGCGCTTCTTGGGACTGGTACAAGCAGGCTTGGAAGAACGGCGAATTCGCCTTCTACATCTATCAGACCTACGGCGGCTACAACGACAACTCCGAAATGGCTGACATGGAAGACGAGTGGGGCTGCCTGGCCTTCCCCGTGCCCAACGAGGGCGACACCTACATCCATGTTGCTTCCGAGAACATGGTTCTGATCCCCAACGTTTATGACGCCGAGACCGTTTCCAAGATCGCTTTCTTCTACGATCTGTGGAACAACCCCACCCCCGGCTATGACGACGAGGATTCCTGGATTGGCAACAAGTACAACTACACCGACGACCGCGCTGTGGACGAGACCTATGCCATGCTGCGTAACGGCGAGAACACCCGCCTGAACCTGGTTACCCTGCTGGGCACCCAGAACGACGTGCTGGGCAGCTCTCTGCTGTGGAGCCTGGCCGGTGGCGATCCCGCCGCTCTGATCGAGGCTGGTCTGCCCGCTTGGCAGGCTGCTTGCGACACCGCCAATGGTGTGGCTGCTGAGTAATCACTTACTCAACTGCTGATTATCCTCAACAGATAATCGAGGCCGCTGTGGAAACACAGTGGCCTTTTCCTATGCCTTCCCTGCCCTCCCCAACATTTCCACCATCTGCCGGGATAATCGCCCAATCCCCCACCATACTATGGTTGAAAAGACAATCTAAAGGGAGGCAACCAACGTGCGAGCAACCGGCATTGTGCGCAGAATCGACGAACTTGGCCGCGTGGTCATCCCCAAGGAGATCCGCCGCACCCTTCGTATCCGCGAGGGCGACCCGCTGGAGATCTACACCGACCGCGACGGCGAGGTCATTCTGAAAAAGTATTCCCCCATCGGCGAGATGCAATCCTTCGCCAAGGACTACACCGAGTCCCTCTTCCGCTCTCTGGGGCATATCGCCTGCATTGTGGATCGCGACCAAGTGGTGGCTGCCAGCGGTGTGAGCAAAAAGGAGCTGTGGGACAAGCCCATCAGCCGCGACCTGGAAACCGCTATTGCCAACCGGCAGACCGTGGCCATCAACCGCAACCTGGGCGGCAAAACCGTGGCCATCACCAACGAGGAGGACGCCCAGGGCTACACCGCCCAGGTGCTGTCCCCCATCATTGCCGATGGCGAGGCCATTGGCGCCGTGCTGCTCCTCAGCCGCGAACAGGGCGCCCGCATGGGGGACACGGAACTCAAGGTAGCTGAGACGGCGGCTGGCATCGTTGGCCGCCAGATGGAACAATAAGCATCGACCTCCGCAAATTGCCGCGGAGGTCATTTTTTTTGCTTGTGCCACGCGAACATTGGGCGTATAATATAAGTTGTGCTAATATTTTCTTGAGCAAAGGAAGTTCTTATGGCAAAGCAAACCAAGTCCATTGTGGGCGGCATGACCGTCCTGGGCATGACCGGCATCATCTGCAAACTGGTGGGCGTGTTGTTCAGCATTCCGCTGACCTGGCTCATCGGCACCGATGGCCTGGGCATTTTCCAGTCGGTCTTCCCCACCTATAATCTTTTGTTGACGGTTTCCTCCGCCGGTCTTCCGGTGGCCATATCCCGCATGGTGTCCCACTGCCTAGCCAAGGATGACCCCCGCAACGCCCGCCGTGTGTTCCGCGTGGCGCTGTGGCTGCTGGCCTCGCTGGGCTGCATTTGTACGCTGGTGATGCTCATCGGCAGCCATCAGCTCACCATTCTGGTGGATGAACCCCAGGCACAGCTTGGCTTCCAGGTCATTGCCCCCTGCGTGGCGCTGGTCTGTGTGCTGTCTGCCTTCCGCGGCTTTATGCAGGGCCAGCAGAACATGGTTCCCACCGCCATCAGCCAGCTGATTGAACAGGTGGGCAAGGTGTTTGTTTCCCTGCCCCTGGCTTACATGGGCAGCCGCATCAGCATGGCGCATGGTGCCGCTGGCGCTCTGCTGGGCATCACCATTGTGGAAGCCCTGGCGCTTGTCTACATGATCATCCTCTATTTCCGTCGCAGCGCCACCTTCAGCAGCATTCCGCAGCTTTCGGACGAAGCACCCATCGCTACCACCACCCTGGGCAAGCGGCTGATGGCCATCTCCATCCCCATCACCATCAGCGCCTGCATTGTGCCTCTGGCGCAGTTTGTGGACTCCACCATGCTCATTTCCCGCCTGATGGACGCTGGCATTGCCCGCGAAGAGGCTCGTCCGCTGTACGGCCTGTTCACCGGCATGGTGATCCGCCTCATCAACGTTCCCACAGCCCTGGCTCTGTCCATTTCCATGAGCCTGGTGCCTGCCATTTCCGCCGCCAAGGCGCTGGAGGACTACGACGGCATTGCCCGCCAGAGCGACCTAGGCCTGCGGTTTGCCTTCCTCATCGGCTTCCCCTGCTCCATCGGCATGAGCCTTTTGAGCAAGCCCATTATTTCCTTCTTCTATCAGGAGACCCTCACTGCCGCCGAGCTGCAGGTCTCCAGCCAGCTGCTTGCCATGTCCAGCCTCACGGTGGTGCTGTTCACGGTGGTGCAGGCCACCAGCTCCATTCTCCAGGGGCTGCACAAGCAGCGCATTCCCATGTATACCCTCATTGCCGGCGTGGCCTGCAAAATCGCCCTGAACTACATTCTGGTGGGCATTCCGGGCATCAACATCCACGGTGCGCCTATCGCGTCCATCGTGTGCTATTCCGTGTCCATGATCCCCAACCTGTATTTCGTGCTGAAGTATGGCAAAATGAAGTTCAACTGGATGGGCTGGCTGGTGCGGCCTGGCATTGCCACCGCTGCCATGGGCGTTGTAGTCTTTTCCCTGCGTGAGCTGCTGCCCATGAACCGCCTGCTGACCATTGCCGAAATTGCCATCGGCGTGGCGGTCTATATCGCCGTTGCCCTGGCTGTGAAGGCCGTTTCCATCAGCGATTTCCGTGCCTTCAAGCGTAAGAAGAAAGCCTGAGGTGAGTTGACATGAAGCCCACTATCACCGTTGTATCCCTTGGCCCTGGCGATCCTCAGCTGCTCACGCTGCAAACCGCCGATGCCCTGCGCACCGCCAGGCAGCTTGTGCTGCGTACCGAGCAGCACGGTGTGGCGGCCTGGCTGAAGGAGCAGGAGATCCCCTTCACCACCATGGATGCCCTCTATGATGAATACTGGGATTTTGACGAGCTGCACACCGCCATCGCCCGCAAGCTGTGGCACCTGGCCGAAAGCGGCCCTGTGACCTACGCCGTGATGGACGCCACCACCGATGGCTCTGTGGCCGCGCTGTCCGCAGCCATGCCCCAGGATGCCAAGCTCACCCGCCTGGCGGGGCTTTCCCTGGCGGACGCCTACCTCAGCGCCCTGCCGGAAGCACAGGTGCATACCTCCGGCCTGCGCATTCTGCCCGCCATGGATTGCGAGAACGCCCAGCATGACCCCCGCCTGCCCCTGCTGATCACGGAGATCGACTCCCCCGTGCTGGCTGGCACGGTCAAGCTGTGGCTCACCGACCTCTACGACGACGAAATGTCCGTCACGCTCTTCCCTTCCACGGTGAAGAGCCACCGCAAGGCTATTACCATCCCGCTGATGGAGCTGGATCGCCAGCGCAGCTACGACCATACCGTGGCCGTGCACATCCCCGCGGCGCCCATGGCCGCCCGCCAGCGCTTCTGCTTTGCTGACCTGGTGGAGATCCTGGACATCCTCCGCGGCGACAACGGCTGCCCCTGGGATCGGGAGCAGACCCACGAGAGCCTGCGTAAGTACCTCATTGAGGAAGCCTACGAGGCCACCGGCGCCATTGACGAGGGCGATATCGACCACCTGGCCGACGAGCTGGGCGATGTGCTGCTGCAGGTGGTGTTCCACGCCAACGTGGGCAAGAGCCACGGCGACTTCACCATCAGCGACGTCACCAGCAACATCTGCCGCAAGATGATCTACCGCCATGCCCACATCTTCGGCACCGACAAGTGCAGCACCGCCGACGAAGTCTCTGCCAACTGGGAAAAGCTGAAAAAGGCAGAGAAGGGGCTGACCTCCCAGGCCTCGGTGCTGGCCGACGTGTCCAAGGGACTCCCTGCCCTGATGCGCGCCCACAAGGTGCAGAAGAAGGCCGCTAACGTGGGCTTCGACTGGGACACCGCCCTGGAGGCCCTGCCGAAGATCAACGAAGAGGCAGCTGAGGTCAAGGCCGAATTGGACGCCAACCGCGATCCTGCCGAGGAGCTAGGCGATCTGCTCTTCTCCTGCGTCAATGTCACGCGCCTTTGTGGACTTGACGCCGAAGAATTGCTGAAAAATGCCACGGACAAGTTCATTTCGCGCTTCACATCCATGGAAAATCTGATAATTTCTGCCGGAAAATCGTTGGAGGGCTTGACTTTGAGCGAAATGGATGTATACTGGAATCAGGTCAAATCCATGCAGCGCTCAAGCTGCGAAGATTGACCCCTTTTGCGGGCAAACATTTCCGTTCCCGCCGCGATTAAGGACGCAAGTCCTAATATTCATCCCATGCCCTGGCATGGAACATAACAAGGAGGAAATACCCATGAACAAGACTGAACTGACCGCTGCCCTGGCCGCCAAGACCGGCTTCGCCAAGAAGGATGCCGAGAAGGCCCTGAACGCTTTCGTTGACGTGATCACCGAAGCTCTGGCTAAGGAAGAAAAGGTGCAGATCGTTGGCTTCGGCTCCTTCGAAGTGAAGGCTCGCCCCGCCCGCACTGCCCGTAACCCCCGCACCGGCGAGGAAATCAAGATCGAAGCCTCCAAGGCTCCTGTCTTCAAGGCTGGCAAGGCTCTGAAGGACTCCGTCAACAAGTAAGCCTTAGCATGGACAATGCCCGCGGGTTCGCCTGCGGGCTTTTCTTCTATCCAACTTATCCCCCATCATGGAGGCAAATTATGCGACTGGATAAATACCTGAAGGTCTCCCGCATCATCAAGCGCCGCACCGTGGCCAACGAGGCCTGCTCCGGCGGCCGCGTGACCCTGAACGGCAAGGTGGCCAAGCCCGGTGCCGAGGTGAAGGTGGGCGACAAGATGTCCATACGCTTCGGCGAGCGCTATGGGCATTATGAGATCCTCGCCGTGGCTGAGACCGTGCGCAAGGAAAACGCCGGCGAAATGTACCGCATCCTGCAGGAAGACGAGGGTGTGGCCGCCGAGCGCAACTGACAGGAGGCGTGAACCATGTGGTATGTGATCCTACTAGCCGGAGGTAGCGGCGCCCGCATGGGTGCAGGCTGTAACAAGGTGCTGCTGGAGCTTCAGGGCGAACCCGTCATTTGCCGGGCTGCAAGGGCCTTTTCAGGCGTTGTAGATGGCATGGTGGTCGTTGCCCGCAAAGAGGATCAGCAGGCCATTCAGGCGGCTCTGGAGGCCTCCCACGCCTTTGCTGGCAAGCTCCACGTGGTCACCGGCGGTGCTACCCGGCAGGATTCCGTGTGGAACGGCCTTCAAGCGCTCCCTGCTGATGCCGACAAGGTGCTGATCCACGATGGCGCCCGTTGCCTGGTGGACGAGGCCACCATCCGCCGTGCCATGGAGGCCGTGGAACGCTGCGGCAGCGGCGTGGCGGCTATTCAAGCAGTGGACACCATCAAGCAGGTGGATGAAAGCTGGCAGGTCACCGGCACCCCGGATCGCGCCACCCTACGCGCCGTGCAAACGCCCCAGGCCTTCACCGTGGATCTCATTCGTCGCGCCCACCTCTCCGCCCAGGCAGAGGGCTTCCAGGGTACGGACGATGCCTCGCTGGTGGAGCGCCTCGGCCAGAGCGTGCAGCTCACCGAAGGCAGCCGCCGCAACATCAAACTCACCACACCGGAGGATATCGCCATGGCAGAAGCAATGCTCCAGGAACTCCCCGCACTCCCCTCCCTGCGCGTTGGCCAGGGATATGATGTCCACCGCCTGGTGGAAGGCCGCGACCTGATCCTGTGCGGGGTGAACATCCCCCACACGCTGGGTCTGCTGGGCCACAGCGACGCCGATGTAGCTCTCCACGCCCTGATGGACGCCATGCTGGGCGCTACTGCCCTGGGGGACATCGGCAAGCATTTCCCCGATACGGACGAGCGCTACCGGGGCATTTCTTCCATGAAGCTGCTGGAACACGTGGTCGCCCTGCTGGCAGAAAACCACCACCGCGTCACCAATGCGGACGTGACCATCGTGGCGCAAAAGCCCAAGCTGCTGCCCCACATCCCGCAAATGCGGCAGAACGTGGCCGACGCCCTGGGGCTGCCCCTGAACCGTGTCAACGTGAAAGCCACCACCACCGAGCGGCTTGCCTTTGAAGGCCGTGAGGAGGGCATCAGCGCCCAGGCGGTGTGCATGGTGCAGGACATCTAACCTCCTCAAAAAAGTGACAGAGCCACTTTTTTGAGGAATTGCGCTCCGTCACTGTGTCCGGCGCAAGCGCCGTCCACGGCCGTTCCTCCACGTAAGGAATGTTTTCCGCTTCGGCCATCACCGGGGCAAGCCCGGCGCTGGCTACACTTGCCCATTGCAAGCAATGGGCCGCGTTAGTCAGGCTAAAGCCTGACCTCATAGAGCCGAAAACGCCCCGCCCCGGCGGCAAAGCCGCCGGATACAATTACAGTCAGAGGCGCTGCGGCGCCTCCGACACCTCCAAAGTTTATAAACTAAGACCGACGATGCTAACAACATCGTCGGTCTTTTTGTTTAGAAGATAAACATGGTCAGCAGCGGCGCGGGGATCAGCTTGAACAGCGTCAGCGCCATTTCCTGCACCGATTCTTCGATCAGCTCGTCCAGCACCTGGGCATCCTCGGCAGAATCGGCATCAATGGCCGTCAGGCCGTCGGTCTGCCAGGTCACAGGATCGCATTGCGCCGTGGCCAGCCACAGCTTGCCCAGGGTCACATACTCCTCATCACCCAGGTATGCCTGCACCGTCAGCGAATGCTCGCTGGCTTCGGGCTGCACATAGCCTTCCAGCACATAGCGGGTCAGCGCAACGGGAGCGCCGGGGTTCAGCAGCTCCACATCAGCATAGGGCGCTCCATCCCGCTGACCAACGGTGCCAGAGATCCAGAACCGCACGGCTTCATCCATCTGCTCCACGCTGCGGAAGCCCAGGTGCGCGGTGTCCTCCAGCAGCATCAGGGAGAACTCCTTCAACTCTTCCGCTTCCACTTGCAGCAGATCTGCCTCAAGGTAGTAGTTCACGTCGTTCAGTCCATAGCCCCACACCAGGCGGTGGCCATTGGCCGCCACACCATGGGACAGGGTCATGACCTGCGCGCCGCCCTCCTGCACCACCAGCGAGGAACCCACATAGCTGCCGTCGATACCGTACACATTATGCAGCACATAGGCAAAGCGGTTTTCTTTGGCCAGCTCATTGTTCCAGCCCTTTAGGACGCCGAAAGTGCCGTCCACGCCCAGGTAGGCCGACACCAGCGCATCATCGATGCCCCAGGCGTTGGCCGTGTCGATCAGCTTGTCCACCAGCTGCGCCACCAGCGCATCGTCAAAGCTGCGGGTCACGCGGCGCATACCGCCATCATAGGCGTCGCCCATGAAGTAGCCCTTCTCCTCCGCGGCAGGCAGCGCATCGAGCCATGTGGTTATCACCGCCGTGATCTCGTTGGAAAAAGCATCGGTGTCCAGCGCCAGCAGCTTTTCATAAGCAGCCTGATTAGCCGCAGCATCCTCCGGGCTGATGGTGGCATGGATGTAATGCCCCGGCATCAGGTTGGAGAGGATCTTCGCCTCCTGCCAGTCGCTGATGCTGGTCATGTCCACCAGCAACGTGCCCTTCAAGGACAGGCCAAGATAGGCTCCGCCCTCCTGCGCCTGCATGTTGATTTTCAGGCCGTCCAGCAGCTCTGTCAGGGATTCAGCAAGGTATTTCGCCTTGGTGCCATTTTCGCCCATGATCCACTCGGCAAAGGCCAGCATACCTGCCGCATCGCTTTCCCAGGACAGCTCCGCCACCCAGGCATCCTCTGCAGTAGCGGTGCCGCACACAAGCAGCAGCGCCAAAGCCAGCAGCAGGGCGCATAAACGCTTCATCATTGTGCTGCCTCCAGATCCGTGGCCGTGGCCTCCGGCAGGGGGATCGTGTTAGCCGCCAGGTCGGTGGTCGTGGCCTCCGGTACAGGCATGGCTTCCTGGTCCATCATCAGCAGCATGGTCAGGCCATTCATGCCCAGGTCGATGAACTTCTGCGCGCGCTCCTCTTCCGTCAGCGCCGCCACATCCACCGCACCCTCCGTGGGCAGGCCGTCCATCACCCAGGGGCTGCTGGTCTTCAGCGAAAGCACCGCAGACAATTCAGCATCAGGGCGCTTCACACCCAGCTCCACTTCCATGGTGGTGGGCATATTCTGCATGGCCTTGCTGTGCAGATGCACCTTGGCGTTGATCTCCACCGGCTCAAAGCTCGTCCAGCTATCGCCAGTTGCCTCGGCATCCTGCTCCAGCTTGATCACCCAGTTGGTCACATCGTGGCTGCGGGTGTCCTCGTCCGTGGTGCTGGACTTGATCTCCACCAGCGTAAAGGCAGCCGCCACGCCCTTCTGCGCGGCATCAGCAGGCACCATACGTACCTTGCCCTGGTAGCTCGTGCTGCCAGCCAGAGCAGCCGTTTCCGTCCATTCCAGCTCCAGACTGCGCTCCGCACCGGTCAAAACCACCGTGGTGGTGCTGCCCAACTGCTTCACTTGCAGATTGGTAAAGCCCTCCATGTCCAGCGGGAAGGTCATATCCGTGCGCACGGCATCGCCCTTGGCGGTCATTTCGCGCTCCAGCACCACATTGCCATTCAGCGCCAGATCATCGATCACCTTGTCGTAGTGATACTTCAGATGCTCGTTCAGGTAGGCAGCCTGCTGTTCCTCGTTCATCTGGGTACGCAGCAGGGGCAGCAGGATGGCGTCCTGCAGCACATTGCCCCACAGCGCCTTGATCTGCGCCTTCACCGCATCAGCAGGGATATCATAGCGCACCAGCACCGTGGCGCTGCCATCCTCGTTCCTCTTCACGCTGGGGGCGCTGGCGTAGTTCTCCAGCCACAGTTCGATGGCCGCCTCATAGGCGCTCAGCGCAGGGAGCCACTTGCTCTCCCAGCTGGTCTGGGGAATGCTGAGGATGTTCATTGCCGCCGAATGCAGCGAGGGGTTCTCCCCCTTGCTCATCACGCGATCCATCCAGTCACCGCCGGTGGCCAGGGTCAGCAGAGTGTCAGGCAGCAGGTCGCTCTTGAGGTAGATGGCCTCATCGCTGCCATACAGCTGGGTCAAGCCCAGCATTTCCTCGCCGTCCTCGGCATAGATGCGGTACTGGAAGTTGTCATCCGCATGGATGGCGCGGATCTGCAGCGGCATTCCGCTAAGAGGCGCCAGCAGCTTTGCCCATTCCGCCTCACCGGATACCGCCACGTTCAGCGTACCCTTCACGCCATTGCCAAAGTCCACCTGGCGCTGCCACTTTTCCAGCAGGGAATACTCCACCGCCGCAAAAGCGGTGGCCGTGGTCAGCACAAGCACAAGGCACATCATCAGGCAAAGAAACTTTTTCATTTTACCTCCTCCTGCGGCACGCTCTGTGCCGCCTCAACGATCCGCTGCCAAACGTCCTCCGGCAGATCGGCCGATAAATACAGCGTGTCCTCCTGGGGCAGTAGTACCAGATGCGGCACCACCGCCTCGGAAAGCCCTTGTGTCATATCCAGCAGCTGCTGCTCGTCCATGGCATCCATATCCACGGTGATATCAGCGTCATCCCACGTCAGTTCCACACCCGGCGAAACCTCCACGCTGATGGTCGCGTCTTCCACAACGTGTCCGTCATAAAGCTCCTGCACCTGGACTTTGCCGGAAATAAAAGGCGTTTTTCCATCAGAACCCAGGCGTACATCCGGCTTCACCACCGTGGAGGAAGCAGCGTCGTCCCCAGGCTGTTTGCTCTTCGCCATCACAGAACCGGAAAGCAGCGTATCTTCGCCATCAGGCTTGCTTGTCAAGTCGACTTCGCCAGAAAAACTGCTCTTTTCCTTTCCGGATTTCACCGTATAGCTGAACTTGCCGTCCAGCGTCACAACGCCGTTTTCGTCTTGCAGGAGATTTCGTGTCAGGGTCAGGGTGTTGTAGTCAGCACCCTTCACCGCCGGGGTTTTCAGGCTGATGTCGTCCCGCACGGCCTCCTCGGTGCGGCACATGCGCCAGATGAGCTTCACCTGCCGCAGGGAGTCCGCATTGCTGCCGCATTTCCCGGCATATTCAACGCGGAGCAGCGCACCGTCTGCATCCCGCCAAACGATCAGCTTCTGCTGGCCGGAGACGGTCATCCCCGCCAGGAGATTCTCCAGGCTGCTGCCATCGGGGCAGCTATCGGCAACCGCATCCCAGAAAAACTCCGCATCGGCTTTCGGCACGGTGTAGATGATCTTTTTCCTGGCCATACCCATGTTTTTGATGTTGGTCTTGATGCTGGAGGATTTGCCATAGTCCGCCAGGGCGTCGCACAGGTTGTTCACCAGCGCAGGGCCTTCTTCCAGCCAGAAAAGCTTGTCGGTGGGGATGTTCTCCAGCTCAACGCCGCTCACCATATCCAGCGCATTTCCCACTGCCGAGTAGGTCACATCCGGCTGCCATGAAAGCCGCAGCTGGGTTTCAGCTGCATTTTCCTTCTGGGTGATCCACGCCACATCAGCATCATTCACCTGCAGCGCAACCCGGCCAAGGGTCTCACCCTCCGCCACAGAGCTGTTCAGGTGCAGCGAAAGATGCTTCAGCAGCGCATTCAGCTGGGCGCAGCGGTTATCGTCAAAGGGCATATGCACCGCCACATCTGCCGAGAGCTTCACGTCCAGGGGCAGGGATTCGTCCCACTCGTCCAGCTGCGGCACCAGCGTGATCTCCGCCACCGCGGCGGTGGAGATCACCATGCACAGCACCAGCGCCAACAGCAGGCGCAGCGCCTTACGCATTTCAACCACTTCCTTTACGGATATCAAAACGAAGTGCAGCCCTGTTTTCATCCCGTCAGGCTTCGGAAGCCTGCTGTTCAAACTCCCGCAGCACTGCGAAGACCTCTTCCGGGTCGTCGATCAGGTTGATCCTCGCCCGCATCTGCGCCGCGCCGCGAATGCCGTGGAGATACCAACCGATGTGCTTGCGCATCTCGTTCACCGCAATGCGGCGTGGCTTCCAGTTCAGCAGCATGGTATAGTGGCGCAGCACCATTTCGATGCGGTCATGCACGGTGGGAATATGCGCCTGCCCGCCGCTTGTTAGCGCCTTGAGCTGGCTGAACAGCCACGGATTGCCCATGGCTCCCCGGGCGATCATCAGCCCATCCACACCCGTTTCCTTCAGGCGGCGCATACCATCCTCGGCGGTAAAGATATCGCCATTGCCCAGCACAGGAATGCGCACCGCCTGCTTCACCTGGGCGATATGGTCCCAGTTGGCCTCGCCCGCATACTGCTGCTGGCGTGTACGGCCATGCACGGTGATCTCGCTGACGCCAGCATCCTCTGCCCGGCGGGCAATGTCCAGCACATTGATGCAGCTCTCGTCCCAGCCCAGCCGCAGCTTCACAGAAACAGGCAGGTGGGAGGCCTTCACGACCTGCTTCATAATGCTCTCCGCCAGGTCAGGCGTCCGCAAAAGGCCGCTGCCCTCGCCCGCACAGGCGATCTTCGGCGCAGGGCAACCCATGTTGATGTCAATGCCCTCATACCCCCCCGTGGAGGACAATTCCTCCGCAGCGCGAGCCATGATGTCCGGCTCCTTGCCAAAGAGCTGCAGGATCAGCCTGGGTTCATCCGGGTGGCGCTCCAGCAGACAAGCCGTGGCCGGCTGATCCTTGGGCGCGTACAGATAGCCCATGGCGCTGACCATTTCGGTATAGGCACAGTCGCAGCCCTGCTCGAAGCACAGGAGGCGAAAGGGCCAGTCCGTCACCCCAGCCAGGGGTGCCAGGCGAACGCTGGTCATGCCTCGTCACCCTTGGGGAACAGGGCAATGCGGCAGGGCGCTTCTGCATAGGGAACCAGCTCCACCTTCACGCACTCCCCCTCTGCATGGGGCAGCACGGGCAGATCGGCGGGCAGGCTGCCGCGCTTGCGCCAGTCAGGCACACGCTTCACCTGGGCAAACACCCGGCCGTCCTCCAGCACAGGTTCGCCGCACAGCGCCACGTTCCACAATTCCTCCGTAGGAACATAGGCCAACACCTGCGCACCATAGCGCACACAGGCGGATTGATGGTGGCCGCTGCCCACGCGGATAGCCTTGGCGAAGTCCACCTTCACCACATCACCATCCTGCCAGGTGCGGTCGATGGTCAGCCAGCTGCCTGCATGGCCCTCCATGCCGCCCTCGTCATTCACGGTGATGCACGCATCCTCCGTCCACGCGGGAACACGCAGGCGCAGGGCAGCCTTCACGGGCTTCTTGGCGCTGAACTTCACCACACCGTCGGCAATGGTCACCACACAAGCACCATCGGCCAGAGGCACCGCATAGCGGCCGGGCATATACAGGTTCACGGAAAGTCCCTTGGCGCTCACCGTCACCGCGCAGGAGGCCGCCTTCGCCCAGCCGCGGCACAGGCGGTTCAGGGCGCGCAGCACCTGCTCATCGCCCTCGTGAACATGATAGCAGTCCTTGGTGCCGCAGTTGGCGGCCAGGCCGTTCACCCGCTGAAAGGGAATCAGCTTATCCCCGTTCAGAGCAGCGGGCAAACCGTTTGCCAGCAGGATTTCGATGGCTTCATAGGCCCAGGTCTCCTCGCAGTCCACACCGGCAAAGGCCTCCGCCCAGGCGCCCAGGCTGGCGGCATCCACCGCGCAGGCAGGTGAGCGCCCGCCGATGGTCTCATCCGCCGTCACGCCGCCGCACACAGCACCGTGGTAGCGGCTGATCTTCTCCCAGCCGGTCTTGGCCGCGCTCAGCTCCATGCCATTGCCGCTGAACAGACCGTTCAGCGTGGCGCTGCGCAGACCATCGGCCAGGGATTCGCCGTGGCAGGTCAGATACTGGCGGGTGTAGAAGCCCGCCTCGCTGCCCTCTTCGGCCTCCAGGCCAGCTTCCATGTCCTTCCATGCGGTAACACGGTTCATGGGGCGCTGCACCGCAAAGGTGTGCAGAATGCCGCTCCAGTCCATGGCCTGCTGGCGCAGCTTGTCGCACAGGGACAGGATGGCCTTCTTGCCGGTGACGCGGTAGAGCGTCTGCAGCAGCTCCATCAGGTCGGCAGCATGGGTGCGCACAGCGGCGCAGGAAAGCACCGCATCCCAGTTTTCGGCCAGCCAGGCACACCAGGCCACCAGCTTTTCCAGCAGAGGGCGCTTGGCGTCCAATTCATACATGGCCAGCGCAGCGCGCATCACAGCCACAGAGGCTTCCACCTCCATGGGCAGGCCGCCGTCCTCACCCTGCTGGGCCAGCGCGGCGTTGATCTTCTCCGTCACAGCTTCCTCCGTGGGCTTGGCCTTCAGCACACAAGCCACGCGGAACAGACCCTCCCACATCATGGGCTGATCCACTAAGCTGCAGGCCAGCGCATAGAGCTGATCCATCTTCTCATTCACAACACGAACCTGGCCAGGCCGCAGGGGCAGTTCCTTCAGCGCCACCAGGGGGGATTTCTCATAAATCGGCTTCAGGGGCATGGTATCTTCCTCCATATCATTACATATCAAGCCATTTTCCATTATAGCGCATTTCCCCATGAACTGCAAGAAAAAGAGCCGACGAATCGGCTCTCAATCATGCATTTTCCTGATGTTTTCCGCCGCCCACTCCGCATGGACGCGCACCGCCTCCGAGGGATGCTCCTGCAAGCCTTCCAGCACCGGCAGCAGTTCCTCCCGCCCGCTATTCCCGGCGATCATGCAGCCCTGCGCCAGCAAGCGGTTCGGCAGGGTCAGGTTCACGCCAATTTCGCTCTTCAATTCCTCTGCCACAGCCTTATGCTCTGTCAGCAGGCGCAAAAGCTCCACCGTCTCCCCCGCTTTAGCCTTGGGTGCCGCATTGTGGGGGCAGCAGCGCTGGCATTCGTCGCAGCCGATCAGCCGGTTCCCCATGGCGGCACGCACTTCCTCCGGCACAGGCTTGCCGGGCATCATCCAATAGCGGATGCACCGCTCCATGTGGAAGCCATCTTCATCAATGGCATGGTTAGGGCAGGCAGCCATGCAATTCCTGCAATTACCGCAATGCAGCCCGTGCTTCTCTTCTTCCAGCTGATGCGTGGGTTCCATGTCCACGTTCACCGCAAAGGTCTTGGTGTAGAAGCGGCTGCCCACGCCCTCGATGTACGAAAGCGTGTTGCGCCCCTGGGAGAACCCCGGCAGTCGTGCAAAAATGGGCTTCAGCCGGATGTCATCCCGCAGCGCCGCCTCAATGCCCGCCGCCTTGCATTCCTCCACAAAGCTCCGCGCCGCCTGATAGGCATGATGGGAGATGCGGTAGTATGGGTGGATCCACGCCTCGTCCTTGGACGGGTTCGCCTCCATCTCATAGGTCCACAGCGCCATGAGCAGCGTGGGCGCATCTGCCCCACAGGCATGTCCATCCAGCACCAGCACCCTGGCAAAGCCCAGCTCTTTCAGCCGCTGAACCAGCTCCATCGCCATCACCTCCTGCACAAGTATAGCATGACCGCCCACAAGGAACAACCATTTCATGAAAAGAAAGCAGAAAAGGCAGACCATCTCGGTCTGCCTTTTGCTATGCGATTTACCAGTGGAAAGACCCCAGCAGCGTCACGCCGTCAGCCGCCACAGTCAGCAGGCCGCCATCGGCATGGCCCACCTTCTCCGTGCCGTCCGGCAGGGTGATCTTCACCTCGCAAGGCACCACAGAGGTGATGAAGGGAATGTGTCCCGCCATCACAGCCAGGTCGCCTTCAATGCCGCGCAGGGTAATCATCACCGCCTCGCCGGAAAACAGCTTGCCATCCGGGGAGGAAATGTTCAGCAGGAAAGTTCTCATGCCTGCACCTTCTTCGCCTTGGCCACAACGTCGTCAATGGTGCCAGCGAACAGGAACGCGGACTCGGGCAGGCTGTCGTGCTTGCCCTCGATGATCTCGCGGAAGCCACGGATCGTCTCGCTGACGGGGACGTACACGCCGGGGAAGCCAGTGAACTTTTCAGACACCGCAAAGGGCTGGGACAGGAAACGCTGGATCTTACGGGCGCGACCCACCAGCAGCTTATCCTCGTCGGAAAGCTCGTCCATACCCATGATGGCGATGATGTCCATCAGCTCGTTGTAGCGCTGCAGAATGCGCTGCACCTCGCGGGCAACGGCATAGTGTTCCTCGCCCACCACATCAGGGCTGAGGATGCGGCTGGTGGACTCCAGGGGATCCACGGCCGGGTAAATGCCCTGGGAGGCGATGGCACGGGAAAGCACCGTGGTCGCATCCAGGTGAGAGAAGGTCGTGGCGGGGGCCGGGTCAGTCAAGTCGTCAGCAGGCACGTAAACGGCCTGGATGGAGGTGATGGAACCCTTGCGGGTGGAGGTGATGCGCTCCTGCAGGGTACCCATTTCCGTGGCCAGGGTGGGCTGATAGCCCACGGCGGAGGGCATACGGCCCAGCAGAGCCGACACCTCGGAGCCAGCCTGGGTGAAACGGAAAATGTTGTCAATGAACAGCAGCACGTCCTGGCCTTCCTCGTCGCGGAAGTACTCTGCCATGGTCAGGCCGGACAGGCCCACGCGCATACGCGCTCCCGGAGGCTCGTTCATCTGGCCATACACCAGCGCGGTGTTGGACAGCACGCCGCTCTCCTTCATTTCGTTGTACAGGTCATTACCCTCGCGGGTACGCTCGCCCACGCCCGTGAACACAGACAGACCGTTGTGCTGCTTGGCGATGTTGTTGATCAGCTCCATGATCAGCACGGTCTTGCCCACGCCGGCGCCGCCGAACAGGCCGATCTTGCCGCCCTTGGAATAGGGGCAGATCAGGTCGATGACCTTGATGCCGGTCTCCAGAATGTCGGTGGAGGTGGACAGCTCGTCATAGGCGGGAGCGGGACGATGGATGTCCCAGCGCTCGGCGTTCACAGCCTCGCCATTGTCCACCACTTCGCCCAGCACGTTGAAGATGCGGCCCAGGGTCTCGCGACCCACCGGCACGCTGATGGCCGCGCCGGTGTCGGTCACGTCCACGTCGCGCTGCAGGCCATCGGTGGAGGCCATGGCGATGCAGCGCACGGTGTTGTCACCAATGTGCTGCGCCACCTCGCAGGTCAGTTTGCGCTCACCGATCATCATGGTCAGCGCATTATGGATGGGCGGCAGTCCGCCCTCGTCAAAACGGACGTCCACAACAGGTCCCATGACCTGTGCGACCTTGCCCGTATGCATATCTGCCAAAGGAATACCCCCTTAACTTTGATGGGTGGTCGATGTTTATTCGCCTGCGCCAGCCACGATCTCCGTGATCTCCTGGGTAATGGCACCCTGGCGGGCACGGTTGTATTGCAATTGCAGGTTGTCGATCATGGACTGGGCGTTCTTGCCAGCGGAATCCATGGCCATGCGGCGCGCCGCCACTTCGCTGGCGAAGCTTTCGCGCACGCAGCGCATCAGGATGCCCGCCACATAGTCCGGCACCGCGGTGTTCAGGATGCTCTCCTCGTCCGGCTCAAACACGGCAGCCACCTTTTCGGCCTGCTCCGTGCGCTCCAGGGGCAGCACCCAGGTCACCATGGCCTCCTGGGTCATCATGCTCACATACTTGGTGGACACGATGCCCAGCTTGTCAAACTCCCCTGCCACGTAGGCAGCGCACAGCTTGCGAGCCATGTCCGTAGCCTGCGCACCATTGAAGACCTCAGAGGAGAAGAACTCCCCCTTGTATCTGTCGCAGGCGCGCTTGCCGATGGGAACGATGCGGTCGTGGGGCAATTCAGCCACCAGGCGGAACACATTGGCGTTGTAGCCGCCCGCCAGGCCGCGGTCACCAGCAATGACGATCAGGCAGGTGCGCTCCCCTTCCGGCTCCTTCATATAGGGGCTGTGGGCGCACTCGGGGCAGGCGGTCAAAAGGTCCACCACGCTGCCGAATGCAGCAGCATACTGCTTGCCGCCGTTCATGGCCTCGTTGGCACGGCGGATCTTGGAGGAAGCCACCAGACCCATGGCGCGGGTCAGGTGCAGGGTGCTGTCCACGCTGCGGATGCGCGTTTTGAGGGCTTTGATGTTAGCTCCCATTCAGCTCACCTCCGCACGGACGCAAGCGCCTCTTCCAGTTCCTTCACATCGGAATCGTCGAAATAGCCAGTCTCGAAGCGCACCAGCATGTCCTGATGCTCGGCTTCCAGCTTGTCGCTCATGCGGGCTTCCCACTCCTGCACCTTGTTCACAGGCACATCGTTGAGGAAGCCGTGGATCACAGCATACACAATGGCCACCTGGCAGCCCACGCGGATGGGGCTGTTCTTGCCCTGCTTCAGCACTTCCACAATGCGCTCGCCCAGGGCCAGACGGGCCTTGGTGTCCGCATCCAGGTCGGAACCGAACTGAGCGAAGGACTTCAGCTCCAGGTACTGGGCGTACAACAGCTTCAGCTCGCCAGCCACCTTCTTCATGGCCTTCAGCTGGGCGCTGCCGCCCACGCGGCTCACGGAGATACCGGGGTTGATAGCCGGACGGATGCCGGAGTGGAACAGCTCGGTCTCCAGGAAGATCTGGCCATCGGTGATGGAGATCACGTTGGTGGGAATGTAGGCAGACACGTCGCCAGCCTGGGTCTCGATGATGGGCAGCGCCGTGATGGAGCCGCCGCCGAAATCCTTATGCACGCAGGCCGCGCGCTCCAGCAGGCGGGAGTGCAGGTAGAACACGTCGCCCGGATAGGCCTCGCGTCCCGGAGGACGACGAATCAGCAGGCTCAGTGCGCGGTAAGCCACGGCGTGCTTGCTCAGGTCGTCGTACACGATCAGCACGTCCTTGCCCTGCTCGCGGAAATACTCTGCCATGGCGCAGCCGGAATAGGGCGCAATGTACTGCAGGGGGGCGCTTTCAGCCGCAGAGGCGGACACGATGATGGAATACTCCATGGCACCGGCACGTTCCAGCTCGTTGGCGATCTGCACCACGGAGGTACGCTTCTGGCCGATGGCCACGTACACGCACAGCACACCCTTGCCCTTCTGGTTGATGATGGTGTCAATGGCGATGGCGGTCTTGCCGGTCTGGCGGTCACCGATGATCAGCTCGCGCTGGCCACGGCCAATGGGGATCATGGCGTCGATGGCCTTGATGCCGGTCTGCAGCGGCACATGAACGCTCTGGCGCTCGATGATGCCGGGAGCCTCGCTCTCGATGGGGCGGGTCTCGGTGGTGGCGATATCGCCTTTGCCGTCAATGGGCTGACCCAGGGCATTCACCACGCGGCCAAGCATGGCCTCGCCCACCGGAACGGACAGGGCGCGGCCGGTGCGGTACACCGTGGCGCCTTCATGAATGGTATCCTTGTCGGAAAGCACGGCAACGGACACGGTGTCCTCTTCCAGGTTCTGTGCCATGCCATAGCTGCCATCCTCGAAGCGGAGCAATTCGTTGGCCATGCAGGAACGCAGGCCGTACACCCGCGCAATGCCGTCGCCAACGGTGATCACGGTACCCGTCTCAGCCATTTCGATGTGAGACTTGTAGTTCCGGATTTGCTCCTTCAGGATGCTGCTGATCTCCTCAGGCTTGTTGCTCATCTATTCATCACTTCCTTGATTTCATGCAGCCTGTGCTTCAGGCTGCCGTCGATCACCTTGCCGTCCACCTGAACCACCAGGCCGCCCAGCAGGGTCTCGTCAATGGCGCATTCCAGACAAATGGTTCTGCCCAGGCGCTTTTCCAGTTTGTTTTTCAGTTCGGTCTTTTCCTCTTCCGAAAGCTCCACGGCGCTGGTCACATAGGCCGTGGAAAGCTTCCTGGCGCTGTTGTACAGCTCCTCGTAGGCCTGCACGCTGTCCATAAACTCGCGGATGTGGCCATTGTTGCACAGGGTGTGCATATAGCCCATCACGTGCTGGGGCAGCTGGCTGCCAAAGGCCTCCTCCAATGCGGCGAGCCGCTGGCTCTTGGCAATGGCGGGAGAGGCAAGCATGGCCAGCGCCTCCGGCTCCTGCCGGAAGCTGTCGCGGATCAGGTGCAGCGCGTCGAGGGTCTCTTCCTCTGCATGGAGATCCATGGCCAGGGAGAAGAGGGCGTCGGCGTACTCGTTGCTAATCTTGATCATTGCTCTTCACCGATCCCATCCAGGAAGGAGTCGATCATCGCGCGGTGATCGTCGGCGGACATTTCGCGGCCCAGCAGCTTCTCCGTCAGGGCAGCGGACACGTCGGTGATCTCGCGGCGAATGGTGGCCTGAGCCTTCTTCTTCTCCATTTCGGCCTCGGTCTGGGCCTGGCGGATGATGCCGTCGGCCTTGTCCTGGGCATCGGCCACGATGCGCTCGCCGCGGCGATTGGCGTTCATCGTGGCCTCCTCCAGCATGGCGTCCACTTCATCCTGGGCGCCAGAGAGCTTCTGCGCATACTCCGTGCGGGAAGCTTCAGCGCTGGTGCGGGCGGCCTCAGCCTCGGCATACTCCTTGGCAATGGCCTCCTGCCGGGCAGCAATGACCTTTTTCACCGGCTTGTACAGGAATTTCTTGATCAGCACGAAGAGAATGGCCAGGTTGGCCAGGGAAATGAGTACGTCCCACAGGTTAATGGAAATGACTTCAAGCGATTGCATTTCCGTCACCTACTTACAGGCCCAGAGCTGCCTTCAGCACGCCCACCAGGGTGTTGGGAGCAACGAAGATCAGCAGGATAGCCACGACCAGGGCGTAGATACCGGTGGTTTCAGCAATGGCGCAGCCCATGATCATGGTAGAAGTCACAGAACCCTTGCACTCGGGCTGACGGCCGATGGCTTCGCAAGCCTTGGCAACAGCATTACCTTCGCCGATACCAGGGCCGATACCAGCGATCATGGCGCAGCCAGCGCCCAGGGCACAGCAGCCGAGAATGATACCAATTGCCAGTTCCAACATGAGACATTACCTCCAAATGTGTTTTGTTTTTTTAGTGTTGTTGAGCCAGCCGCGCTTTGCGGGCTTCAAGCTCGTCGCCGGGATAGGCGCCAGAGATGTAAAGCATCGTCAGCATCGAGAAGATGAACGCCTGGATGCAGCCACTGAATACATCAAAGTAAGCGCTGAGGATAGCAGGCAGACCAACGCGCAGGTATGGGAATTCACCCAGGAAACCAGGCAGCCAGCCCAGCAGAGCCGCCGAAGCACCCGCCAGCGCCCATGCCACCAGCGCGGAAATGACCGAGCCAGAAAGCACGTTGCCAAAGTGACGGAAGGCCATGGAAACAGGCGTCGCCACCTCGCTGATGATGTTCATAGGCAGCATCACCGGGATGGGTTCCAGGTAGCCCTTGGCATAGTAGCCCACGCCCGCCTTCAGCTTGTTCTTGGTGATGAGGATGAACACCAGGATCGCCCAGCCGCCCACCACATTCAGGTCGGACGTGGGAGGATAGACGCCGAAAAGGGACATCAAGCTGGAGAACACCGAGAGGGACATCACCGCGCCCACAAAGGGAGCGTAGCTGGCATGGAACACAGGCTCCATGTTTTCGCCCACCAGGCCGTCCAGCTTTTCCACCAGCCATTCAGCGCCCATCTGCCGCCAGTCTCCACGGTTTTCGTGGATGCCATTGGTCAGGAACAGGCACACGCCCAGAATGGTAATCATGATCAGCCAGGAGTTCACCTGTGCTTCGGTAATGAGCAGCGGCATCAAAGGCATGGGGATCTCCAGAAAGATTCGCGCACCGCTGATGCTGATGCCCTCCGAAGCAGGCGTGGTAACGATCTTGATGATCATGGCCACCACCAGAGGAACGATCATCATGGCGATGTACAGGCCATCCTTCGCGCGCAGCTTGCTTTGTTTTTCATTCATTACATCTCTCACCTCCTTTCAAACAGTAATCAGAAAAGAGATCAATTGTTTTCCTTGAAAATGACGCCGCGGAGCATCACACCAATGCGGGGGAACAGCAGCGGCAGCAGCGCCGCCAGCAGATTGAACGCCCCGGGGATGGCCGCAGCAATGGCTGCAAAGGCCAGCTGCATCATCATACGGCCGGACTGTGAAGCCTTCATTAACTGCTTGGCTTCCTTTTCCTCCTTGTCCACGGCCTTCTGCACCGTGAGACCCATCAGGAAGAAGTTTAGCACCGCCACGCAGGCACCCAGCAGGCCGCCCCACAAAACCTTCATGTCCCAGCGGCCAAGGATGAGGAACACCGCTTCCATCAGCACCGTCAGGATACCCACAACAGCAGTGATGTACAGCGTTTCTTTTTTCACCGTGGGATCGATCTTCTTCAGGAAATCCATCAGGTTCACCTTACTTGGTGCCAAACAGGCGATCGCCAGCATCGCCCAGGCCAGGCACGATGTAAGCATGATCGTTCAGCTTCTCATCCAGGCCAGCCACATAGATGTCCACGTCGGGATGATCCTTCTGCACCTTGGCAATGCCTTCGGGGGCGGCGATCAGGTTCACCAGGCGGATGTGGTTGCAGCCGCGCTTCTTGATCATGGTGATGGCGTCGCTGGCGCTGCCGCCGGTGGCCAGCATGGGGTCAAGCACCAGCAGCTCGCGGTTCTCGCTGTCGGCAGGCAGCTTGCAGTAGTATTCCACAGGCTCGTGGGTCACGGGATCACGATAAAGGCCGATGTGACCCACACGAGCAGCGGGAATCAGGCGGGTCACGCCATCCACCATGCCCAGGCCGGCGCGCAGAATCGGCACAATGCCCAGCTTCTTGCCAGAGAGCATTCTGGTGGTGCATTTGCAGATGGGGGTCTCCACTTCCACTTCCTCGGTGGGCAGGTCGCGGGTCACTTCATAAACCATCAGCATGGAGATTTCTTCCAGCAGTTCGCGGAATTCCTTGGTGCCGGTATCCTTGCTGCGCATAATGCTCAGCTTGTGCTGAATCAGGGGATGATCGAAAACGTGTACCTTGCTCATGGAACGTTTCCTCCTTTATGTGTGGTAAGCGGCAGCCCAAATGAGCCTCCGCGTCCATATTCTTTCCTATTATAAATGAAAACCCTTTCATTTGCAATGGCTTTTCGATGAAAAATGCATAAATCGGGAGAGTTAGTTCCGACAAAATACAAATGCGTTAATTTTATCACAATAATGACGCCCATTCATGTATGCTTGACAGCTTTTCCGGAAAACCCTATAATGAAGAAAATTCAGGAGGGATACGCCCATGCTTGCCACGCCAACCAGCCGCCTGTTTCTTGGCGTTATTCCCTGGTATAGTGTGCTGATCGTCATCGGCATATGCCTGGCGCTGTTCATCGCCAGCCGGGAGGAGAAACGCCTCGCCCTGCCCAGGGACACCGTGGTGGATCTTGCCCTGTGGGTGGTCCCCTTCGGCATCCTTGGTGCAAGGCTGTATTATGTCCTCTTCGCCTGGGAGACCTTTGCCCCCGACCCCATCAGCGTCCTGTATATCTGGCAGGGCGGCTTGGCCATTTATGGCGCCATCATCGGCGGTCTGCTGGCGGTGGTGCTGTTTGCCCGCAGGCGCAAGTTGCCCCTCGGCACGCTGACGGATCTCATTGCGCCTGGGCTTATCCTGGCACAGGCCATCGGCCGCTGGGGTAACTACTTCAACATGGAAGCCTACGGTGTGCAGATCGTTGATCCTGCGTGGCAGTTCTTTCCCGCTGCGGTGTTCATCCCCAGCGCCACCGGCGGCGCATGGCACATGGCCACCTTCTTCTATGAATCCATGTGGAACCTGGCGGTCTTCCTCGTGCTGATGCTCACCCGCAGGCGTATGCACCGCACCGGCGATCTCAGCCTGTGGTACTTCCTGCTTTATGGTGCAGGACGCTTGATCATTGAGGGCCTGCGTACCGATAGCCTCTACGCTGGCGGTAGCCTGCGCATCAGCCAGGTGCTGGCTTTGTGCATCTGTGCAGTCGTGCTGGGCATCTTCCTCTTCCGGGTGTTGAAGCAGCAAGGTGTGCGACGCCTTTTGAGCCTTCGTTCCCTGCCCATGCTGGCCTGCATCCTTCTGACGGTGGGCTATTCGATCTACATGGCGCTGGCAGGGTTGACTGGTATCGAAGCCGCCACGCTGCAATGCG
Organism: Clostridia bacterium; assembly: GCA_017936765.1. Classification (GTDB taxonomy): domain Bacteria; phylum Bacillota; class Clostridia; order Christensenellales; family Aristaeellaceae; genus UBA11524. Next base: position 152,392 of record JAGBEX010000014.1, on the reverse strand, counting down.
CCACTTACTCCCTTGCCATGATCGTCTCAGCCCTGACCGTCTATACATACGAAAAAAGCCCGTAAGGAGGCACCATGCCTACCACCAATTTCCGCAACCTGCTCTACCGCGCCGCGCTGCCCCTCTCCCCTTCTCCCCGCGGCCAAATGAGCCATATCACCCACGGCCATCCCATTGACATAAAGGCCTTCCAGCACATTCTGCGCCAGCACCACGTGCTGGGTTCTTCGCTGCTTCTGTGTCAGGGAGACGACTTCGCCACCGTTCACACCACCATCCGCCGTCCTGCCCACTCTGCAAACAGCGATACCCTGTTCCGCGTAGCCTCCATCACCAAAATGGCCACCGCGCTGGTGACGCTGAAGCTGGCGGAGGAAGGTGCCTTTGCCCTGGACGATCCCATCGCTCCCCTGATCCCCGATGCCGATGATGAACCTGCCCTGCGGGGCATCACCATCCGTCAGCTGCTGTGCCACACCTCCGGCCTGCGGGACATCCCTGCCTACGAGCAAGCCCTGCGCAATGGCGACACCTTTCACACCGTTCTGCGAAGCGAGGGCGTTCGCGTTGACAACAACGCCATGTCCTACTGCAATTTCGGCTTCGGCCTGCTGGGCTGCCTGATGGAATCCATCACCGGGCAGTCCCTGGAGACCGTCTTTCAGCAGAAGCTTTTCCAGCCCCTGGGCATGGAGGCCACCCTGGATGCCTCCACGCTGGAGGAAAGCCGCATCATACCCATTGCCCGGGTGCTGCCCTACCGCCAAGGCCAGGATATCACCATCACCAGCCTTGGCCGCAGGAGCATCGCCCAACCCGATCCCGCCCGGCACTTTGGCCACACCGCCGGAGCCATGTACACCAACTGCGCCTCCCTGTCCAATCTGCTGCTGATCATCGCAAATGACGGCGTCTACAAGGACAAACAGTACTTCTCCCCCGCCCTCATCCGTCAAATGAAGACCCAGCACAGCTACACCGGCACAGCCGCTTCCCCCGACCGCCGCTATGGCCTGGGGCTGGTGATCCTCGATCGCCCCGACATTTCGCCCCGCAAGCTCTACGGCCACCAGGGCTTTGCCTATGGCTGCGTGGACGGCGCGTTCATCGAGGAGGAAACAGGCCGCCAGGTCATCTTCCTCAACGGTGGCTGCAGCGAGGCCCGTGAAGGCAGGCTGGGCTTATCCAACAAAGCCTTGCTCCAATGGGCATTGCAGAAGGAGTTACCTGCATGGAAGTGATCACCGCCATCAAAAAAGAACGCGGCAAAATGCGCGTCACCATCAGCGAGAGCGATGAGATCCTCGTCCCCCTCAGTCTTTTCCGCGAGCGTCCCCTGCAGGAGGGCGAACCCATCGACGTCGAGGAATACGACAACTGGCTCATGGTACGCCAGTACCGCCACGCCCTCGACCGTGCCGTGGCCTTCCTGGCCAGCCGCGCCCGCAGCCGCAAGGAGATCGAGGACAAGCTGCTCCGCTGCGGCTACCGCCCCTGCACCGTGGAAATGGTGATCTACAAGCTGGAAACCAATGATCTGCTGGACGATGCCGACTTCGCTCAGCAATGGGTGGAAGCCCGCTCCGCCCGCAAGCTGGGACGCAACCGCATTGCCCAGGAACTGCGCCGCAAGGGCATCTCTGCCGATGAAGCCGAGGCCGCCCTGGAGAGCATCGACGAGGACGACCAGCTGGCCGGAGCCATTTCTCTGGTGGAAAAGGCCATGGCCCGCGCCAAACCCGGCGAGGATCCCCGCAAAACCGCACAGTGCATCACCGCCATGCTGGCCCGCCGCGGCTACGGCTGGGACATCGCCCGCGAGGCCATCAGCCACGTTATGCAGGATATGGAGGAATGACCATGGATCGCATCACCTGCGTGCAGCTCTACGTGAACCGCCTGCTGGACACCATCACCGATAGCGAGGAGCATCGCATCGCCGCCGTGCATCTCTACGGCGTGGCAGACAATGCTGCCCTGCTGGCGCTCCACCGCGGCCTTTCTGTCGAGCTGGCCACCGTGGCCGGGCTGCTCCACGACATCTCCACCTACGCCACCGGGGAAAGCAAAAACCACGCCGGACGCAGCGCCGCCATGGCGCGCACCTGCATGAAAGGCTCCGGCCAGTTCACCCAGGAGGAAATGGACGCCATCTGCTCTGCCATCGCCCACCACAGCGACAAGGACAAGGAGCAAGCGCCCCTGGACGAGGTGCTGAAGGACGCCGACGTGCTGCACCATTGCCTGCACAATCCCACCCAGCCGCCCAATGAAAAAGAAGCCCAGCGCTATGCCAGGCTTCTGGAAGAACTGCGTTGATACGCACCCCCATCGGAGCTATTCCGGTGGGGGTATTCACTTATTCCACAGAAGTATCCAACCAAATCAGGTGCCGCTCCTCGGTGATCCGCTCGATCACACCACCGCAGCCAAGCGCGACGCGGATGGATGCCATATTATCGTTGTGTACCGTAACCAGAACACGGTCAATCCCCTTCAATTTGGCTTCGTGCAGCATTCCCTTCAGCAGCAGCTTGCCATACCCACGGTTGCGGGCATCCGGCGCAATGGCATACCCAATGTGACCGCCACTCATCCGCAGGGCATCCGTCAGGAAATGGCGCAGCTTTCCCGTGCCAACGGGCTTCCCGTCTGCATAAAGCCAATAGGTCGTCTGCGGCACCTTCCAGCCATCCTCGATCTCCGTTTTCTCCGCACTTTCAGCGCACTTGGCGCACCAATGCCGAAACTCCTCAAAGGTCATACCCACCGCGCTATTGATGAATCCATTCTCATCCTTCGGCAGCGTTTGCAGGAAATCATACACATCGCGCCCATCCTGCGCTGTCAGCTTTTTCAGCTCAATGCCCATATAGCATTCCTCCCTTTGCTTTCCCACATTATACATAGTTGAAAATGAAATGGCAACCCCTATTCCCGAAGGAACAAGGGTTGCCGTTGTTTGTTAGTTCCTAAGAAATCAGCTTACGCGGAGATCTCAGCCCTTGATAGCAGCCTGAGCGGCGGCCAGACGGGCGATCGGCACACGGAAGGGAGAGCAGGACACATAGTCCAGACCGATCTTGTGGCAGAACTCAACGGAGACGGGGTCGCCGCCATGCTCGCCGCAGATGCCGTAGTGCAGCTTCTTGCCGGTCTCCTTGGACTTGGTGATGGCCATTTCCATCAGCTTGCCAACGCCATTCTGGTCCAGCTTGGCGAAGGGATCGTTCTCATAGATCTTGGCCTCGTAGTAGGCGTTCAGGAACTTGCCGGCGTCGTCACGGGAGAAGCCGAAGGTCATCTGGGTCAGGTCGTTGGTGCCGAAGCAGAAGAACTCAGCTTCCTGGGCCACTTCGTCAGCGGTCAGGCAGGCACGGGGGATCTCGATCATGGTGCCGACTTCGTACTTCAGCTCAACGCCGGAAGCAGCGATCACTTCGTCAGCAGTCTTGACCACAACGGCCTTCACGTACTTCAGTTCCTTCACGTCGCCAACCAGGGGGATCATGATCTCGGGAACGATGTTCCACTCGGGATGACGGCCCTTCACAGCCAGAGCAGCCTTAATGACGGCCTTGGTCTGCATGGCGGCGATTTCGGGATAGGTCACGGCCAGACGGCAGCCACGGTGACCCATCATGGGGTTGAACTCGTGCAGGGAGGCAATGATGTCCTTGATCTGCTGCACAGTCTTGCCCTGAGCGGCAGCCAGAGCGGCAATGTCTTCCTCGGTGGTGGGCACGAACTCGTGCAGCGGGGGATCCAGGAAGCGGATGCACACGGGATGCTCTTCCATGGCCTCGTACAGACCCTCGAAGTCGGCCTGCTGCATGGGCTCGATCTTGGCCAGGGCGGCCTCGCGCTCTTCAACGGTGTCAGCGCAGATCATCTCGCGGAAGGAAGCGATACGGCCTTCCTCGAAGAACATATGCTCGGTACGGCACAGGCCGATGCCCTCAGCGCCCAGCTGACGAGCCTTGATGGCGTCACGGGGAGAGTCGGCGTTGGTGCGAACCTTCAGGGTGCGATACTGGTCAGCCCAAGCCATGATGCGGCCGAACTCGCCAGCGATCTCGGCGTCCTTGGTGGGGATCAGGCCAGCGTAGATGTTGCCGGTGGAGCCGTCCAGGGACAGTTCGTCGCCCTCGTGGAAGGTCTGGCCAGCCAGGGTGAAGACCTTGTTCTCTTCATCCATGTTGATCTCGGTGCAGCCGGACACGCAGCAGGTACCCATGCCACGGGCCACAACGGCAGCGTGAGAGGTCATGCCGCCGCGCACGGTCAGGATGCCCTGAGCAGCCATCATACCCTCGATGTCTTCGGGAGAGGTCTCCAGACGAACCAGAACGACCTTTTCGCCGCGGGCAGCCCATTCCTTGGCGTCCTCAGCGGTGAACACGATCTTACCAGCAGCAGCGCCGGGGGAAGCAGGCAGAGCCTTGCCGATGGCGGTAGCGGCCTTCAGAGCCTTGGGGTCGAACTGGGGATGCAGCAGGGTGTCCAGATTACGGGGATCGATCATGGACACGGCCTTCTTCTCGTCGATCATGCCTTCGTCCACCAGGTCGCAGGCGATCTTCAGAGCGGCGGGAGCGGTACGCTTGCCGTTACGGGTCTGCAGCATGTAGAGCTTGCCGTTCTCAACGGTGAACTCCATGTCCTGCATGTCGCGATAGTGGTCTTCCAGGATGGCGCAAACCTTCTGGAACTGCTCGAAGGCAGCGGGGAACTTGTTGGCCATCTCAGAGATGGGCATGGGAGTACGCACGCCAGCCACAACGTCTTCGCCCTGGGCGTTGGTCAGGAACTCGCCCATCAGGCCACGCTTGCCGGTGGCGGGGTCGCGGGTGAAAGCAACGCCGGTGCCGCAATCGTCGCCCATGTTGCCGAAGGCCATGGACTGAACGTTAACAGCTGTACCCCAGGAATAGGGAATGTCGTTCTCACGGCGATAGATGTTGGCGCGGGGGTTGTCCCAGGAACGGAACACGGCCTTCACGGCGCCCATCAGCTGCTCCTTGGGATCGGAGGGGAAATCCTCGCCGATCTTGGACTTGTACTCGGCCTTGAACTGGTTGGCCAGCTCCTTCAGGTCATCAGCGGTCAGATCGACGTCCTGGGTCACGCCCTTGGCTTCCTTCATTTCGTCGATCAGCTGCTCGAAGTACTTCTTGCCGACTTCCATAACCACGTCGGAGTACATCTGGATGAAACGGCGATAGCAGTCATAGGCCCAACGGGGGTTGCCGGACTTGGCAGCCAGAACCTCGACCACTTCCTCGTTCAGGCCCAGGTTCAGGATGGTGTCCATCATGCCGGGCATGGAAGCGCGGGCGCCGGAGCGAACGGAGACCAGCAGGGGGTTCTCCTTGTCACCGAACTTCTTGCCGGTGATGCCCTCCAGCTTCTCAACGTACTCCATGATTTCAGCCTGGATGTCAGGATTGATCTGACGGCCGTCCTCATAGTACTGGGTGCAGGCTTCAGTGGAAATGGTAAAGCCCTGGGGAACAGGCAGGCCAATGTTGGTCATCTCGGCCAGGTTGGCGCCCTTGCCGCCCAGAAGCTCACGCATCGTGCCGTTACCTTCGGTGAAAAGGTACACAAACTTCTTCGCCATGGGAAACAACTCCTCCTCATAGGTTTTATGCAAGGGGTTATCCCCTTGCATGGACATAGCCTGACAAGGCGCTTGTTTTCGCCCGCCAGACTGATCCTTCATATATCGTTAAAATGATACCATCATTTTTCCCTTTTGGCAAGATGTTATCTGCCTTTGAAACCGCATTTCGTGAAAATATTTGCAATGATAGCGTTTACAATCTGCCTCCGACCGTCATTTTTCCTCCTCCGCAAAAAAAGTTCCTGCATCTGCAAGAAAATGGATGTCGCCGTCGTAATATGGATGTATCAAGTCACAAGGGAGCTGTTCCCCATGTTTCGATCATTCAGGTACCCCATCCGGCGCAGCAATCAGACTGGCTTTATCGTCCCTGCTGTGCTGTGTGTGCTGCTGTCCCTGCTGGCCATCATGATGTTTACCGGCTACTGGCCCACCCACCACAACGCCTACAACTCCTTTGTCCGGCAGGCTTGTTCCTGGCTGGATGGTCGGCTGGACATTCCCGGCGGCGAGAAGCTCACCTGGCTGGAGCTGGCCATTGTTGACGGCAAGTACTACGTCACCTTCCCGCCCTTTCCCTCCTACGTGCTGTTGCCCTTTGCGGCCATCTGGGGGCTGGACACCCCCGATGCCTGGCTGGCGCTGGTGATCACCGCCATCGGCGTTGTCTACGCCTGCCTGATCTACCGCCGCTGCTGCCGGGACCAGCACGGGCTGTTCTGGGTGCTGTTTCTCTTCCTTGGCACAGGCTACCTCTTCATCGGCATGAATGCCTGGGTGTGGTTCTTCGCCCAGAACCTGTGCTTCACCCTTTCCCTCATGGCCATCTACCATGCCATGCGCGGCCAGGGAACCACTTCCCTCGCCTGCTGGGCTGCTGCGGTGGGCTGCCGACCCATGGTGGGGTTGTATCTACCCTTCCTGCTGTGGCTGCTCTACCGGCACCAGCGCCGCGCTTATCCCAACGATGCACCCTGGCACATCATCCTGCGCCGCTGGTACTGGATCATCCTCCCCGCGCTGCTGGGCGGCTCCTATATGCTGCTGAACTACCTGCGCTTCGGCAGCCTGATGGAGTTCGGCCACAACTTCCTGCCGGAATTCCTCCGTGCGGAGAACGGCCAGTTCAGCCTGACCTACATCTGGAACAATATGCTTGCCCTGCTGCGGCTGCCGGAATGGAACGGCGTGGAAAAGCCCCTGACCTTCTTCAAGATCAACGGCATGGCGTTCTATCTCACCAACCCGCTGCTGATCACCATCCTCATGGCCTGGCTGTACGCCCTGCGCCACCATCGCCGCCACAGCAAACCGCTGCTGATCCTCCTGCCGCTGCTCTCCCTGATCTACGTTCTCATCATCTGCGCCCACCGCACCCTGGGCGGCTGGCACTTCGGCAACCGCTACCTGCTGGATGTGATGCCCTGGCTCTTCTTCGGCCTGATCCATTGGAAACCCCGCGGCCAGCAGTTTGTCACCTGGAACGTTCCCTTCGCGGTGTTCGCCACCGCCATGAACCTCATCGGCTCGGTGGTCACCTACAACAAGTGGATATAAAAATCGATCCCCCTACCGCATTGGTAAGGGGATCGTTGTTTGTTTGGATTACTCCGCCTTCTCGGCTTCAGCCGTCTGGACGGGGGTCTCGGTGTCCTTCTTGGCGTCGCCCTGCTTGGCGGCCTCGCGGGCAGCCTTGGCAGCCAGCGCAGCCTGGATCTTCGCTTCCATCTCAGGGGTGCGGGCGGGCTTCACCTTGGCATCCTCGGGATTCACAGCCAGCACAGCCTCGGGGGTGGTACCCACCTTGGCGTGGCGGTCGCGGGTATGCTCGCGCACCTTCATGGTGATGCACTTCTTGGGGCACTTGGCAGCGCAGGCACCGCAGCCGGTGCAGGCAGAGGTGATCTCGTGGGGCTGCTTCTTTTCGCCAATGATGGCCTCGAACTGGCACTGGCGCTTGCACAAGCCGCAGCCGATGCACTCCTCGGGGTTGATCTCGGCGATCTTCCGCTCGTCCCAGTCCGCCCAGATGGCACCCGTGGGGCAGCTCTCGGCGCACATCATGCAGCCGACGCACTTCTCCATGTCGATCACCGGCAGGTTGTTCACCATGGTGATGGCACCGAACTTGCAGGCGATGGCGCAGCGCTCGCAGCCAATGCAGCCCACCCGGCAGTTATCGCTGACCAGGTAGCCTTCCTCGGCGGCGCGGCACATCAGGCGCACGGGGCGGGTCACAGGCTGCAGGTCAAGCACGCCCTTGGGGCAGGCAGCCACGCACTTACCGCAGGCCTTGCACTTGTCCTCATCCACCACGGCAATCTTCTTATGCTCGTCAATGTGGATGGCGTCGAAGGGGCAGGCCTTCACACAGGTACCCAGACCCAGGCAGGCATACTTGCAGGCACGGTTGCCGTCGCTGACCAGCGAGGCAGCCACGCAATCCTGAATGCCGGTGTAGTTGAACTTGGTTTTGCAGCGGTCAATGTCGCCCTGGCAGATCACCTTCGCCACCAGTCGGGCCGAGGCATCAGCGGGTTCCACACCCATGGCGGCAGCGATGGCCTCGGCAGCCTCGGCGCTGCACACAGGACAGGCGTTCACAGGCGCTTTGCCCGAAGCGATGGCATCAGCGCAGCCGTCACAGCCGGGATAGCCGCAGCCGCCGCAGTTGGCGCCGGGCAGCAGCTCGCGCACCGCATCGCGGGTGGGATTGCTGGGAACAGCAAACACCTTGGAGGTCAGCGTCAGCAATCCGCCAAACAGAAGACCCATGCCGCCAAGCACAAGGGCAGCGTACAAAATATCCATGTCGTTACCTCCCCTTTTACTTGATCAGCCCGCCGAAGCCAGCAAAGGCAACGGCCATCAGGCCAGCGGTAATCAGCGCACCGGGGAAACCGTCCATCCACTTGGGCATCTTGGACAGGCTCAGCCGCTCGCGGATGCAGGCAAACAGCACCATGGCCAGGGTGAAGCCCAGGGCGGCGCAGCAGCCGTTCAGGGTGCTTTCCAGCAGGTTGTAGGCCTGGTCGGAGTTCAGGATGGCCACGCCCAGCACCGCGCAGTTGGTAGTGATCAGGGGCAGGTACACACCCAGGGACTGATACAGCGAGGGAGACATCTTCTTCAGGGCCATCTCCACCACCTGCACCAGCACAGCGATCACCAGGATGAAGGCGATGGTGCGCATATACATCAGGTTGAAAGGCACCAGCAGGAAGTGTTCCACGATCCAGGCCACAAAGGAGGCCAGGGTCATCACGAAGGTCACGGCCATGCCCATGCCCAGCGCCGTATCGAACTTCTTGGACACGCCCAGGAAGGGGCAGATGCCCAGGAACTTGTTCATGACGAAGTTATTCACCAGAAGGCTGCCGACCAGAATCGTCAAATAGGTATTCATGCCAGCTCCTCCTTCTTCGCGGCAGATTTCTTAGCCGCCAGATTCTTGATGACGTTCACCAGCGCCAGCAGCAGACCCAGGGTCACAAAGCCGCCGGGAACGTTCAACATGATGCCCATAGGCTGATAGGCCGCAGGCATGATTTGCACGCCGAAGATGGTGCCAGCGCCAAACAGCTCGCGGATCGCGCTGAGAATGGTGATAGCGCCGGTAAAGCCCAGACCCATGCCCAGACCGTCAGCCAGGGACAGCACAGGGCCGTTCTTGAAGGCAAAGGCCTCCGCACGGGCAAAGATGATGCAGTTCACCACGATCAGGGGGATGTACATACCCAGGGACGCGCTCAGGTCAGGCAGGAATGCCTTCAGCATCATTTCCAGAATGGTCACGAAGGATGCAATGACCACGATGAACGCAGGGATGCGAACCTTGTCGGGGATCACCTTGCGTAGCAGGCTGATGAACAGGTTGGAACACACCAGCACGAAGGTGGTGGCCAGACCCATGCCGATGCCGTTGGAGGCAGCGGTGGTAATGGCCAGAGTGGGACACATACCCAGCATCAGGGTAAAGGTGGGGTTTTCCGTGATCAGGCCATTGACAAAGACCTGCAGGAAGCTCTTCTTTTCCTTAGGCATGAGTCTTCACCTCCCCAAAGGGCTTGGGCGTGGTGAACTTGTCGATCATGGGAGTCACCACGTTCATGAACAGGATCGCAAAGCTGCAGCCTTCCGGATAGGAGGCGAAGGCGCGGATCACAAACAGCAGAATGCCGCAGCCCACGCCGAAGATGATTTTGCCGATGCCCGTCACAGGGCTGGTGGCATAGTCGGTAGCCATGAAGAAGGCACCCAGCATCAGGCCGCCGGCGAAGATCTGGTACACGGCCATCTGCGCGCCATCCTTGAGCAGGTAGCACACGAACACCGTGCCGATGAAGGTCACCGGGATGCGCCAGTCGATGATGCCGCGCACCAGCATATACAGGCCACCGGCAATGATGGCCAGCTTGCAGGTCTCGCCCAGCACGCCGCCGCAGTTGCCGATCATCAGATTCCACAGGCTCATGTCCGCAGGCACGGTGCCAGCACCCAGCAGGGCCAGGGGCGTGGCGGAGGACACAGCGTCCACAGCGTAGTTGGTCTGAGGATAGGTGGACATCAGGCTGGACCAGCTCACGAACAGGATGGCGCGAGCCGTCAGCGCGGGGTTCATGAAGTTGGAGCCGATGCCGCCGAAGATCTGCTTCACCAGCACGATGGCGATGATGCCGCCCACCACAGCCAGCCACACGGGAGCATTGGCAGGCAGGTTGTAGGCCAGCAGGAGACCGGTCACCACGGCGCTCCAGTCGCCGATGGTGGTCTTTTCCTTGGCGGCCTTCTGATACAGGAATTCAGCCAGCACGCAGGTGATCACAGAAGCTGCGATCAGCATGGCCGCGTTGGCACCATACAGAATGATACCAGCGATACCGGCGGGAGCCAGCGCCAGGCAAACCTCCTGCATGATGCGCTGCGTGGACGCTCTGTCCCGCAGATGCGGAGAGGAGGACACTGCCAGATTCTTTTGCATGATCTTAATCCTCCTTCTTTGCAGCCGCCTGCTTGCGGCGGGTGTTGATCACTTTCTTGGCCGTGCGGCAGGACTGGGTCAGGCTGCGCTTGGCGGGGCAGGCAAAGGTGCAGGCACCGCACTCCATGCAGTTCATCACGCCCAGCTTTTCAGCCTCATCGAAGCGCTGCGCACGGGAGAGGGCATCCAGCTTGGCGGGCATGAGCTTCATGGGGCAGGCACGCAGGCAGCGGCCGCAGCGGATGCAGGCGCTCTCCTGGGGTTCCTTGGCCTCCTCGCCCAGCGCCAGGATGCCGGAGCAGCCCTTGGTCACGGGGATATCGGTACGGGCAATGGCCATGCCCATCATGGGGCCGCCGTAGATCAGCTGCTTCACGCCCTGCTGCACACCGCCGCAGGCATCCAGCATCTGCTCCACGGTGGCTCCAATGCGCACCATGAAGTTGCCTGGCTTCTCCACCAGACCGCCCACGGTGGTCACGCGCTCGATCAGCGGACGACCTTCGCACACAGCCTGCTGGATGGCATAGATGGTACCCACATTGCACACCACAACGCCCACGTCCAGGGGCAGGCCGCCGGTGGGGACCTTCTTCTTGGTCAGGGCGTACACCAGCTGCTTCTCACCGCCCTGGGGATAGCGCACAGGCAGCGCCTTCACGGTGATGCCCTCGGTGGCCGCAGCAGTCAGCGCCGCAATGGCGTCGGGCTTGTTGTCCTCAATGCCCACCAGCGCTTCCTTGATGTCCAGCGCCTTCATCACGATGCTGATGCCGCGGATGATCTCCTGCGCCTTCTCCAGCATCAGACGATGGTCAGCAGTCAGGTAAGGCTCGCACTCCGCGCCGTTGATGACCAGCTTTTCGATGGTCTTGCCCTGGGCAGGGTTCAGCTTCACCGCCGTGGGGAACGTGGCGCCGCCCAGGCCCACGATGCCAGCATCGGCCACGATCTTGCGAAGCTCGTCAGCCGTCAGCGCCTCGGGATTGGCCGCGGGGGACAGCTCCACCCACTCTTCCTTGTAATCATTGTCGATGATCACCGCAGGCACCGCCACACCGCTGGCCAGCAGGCAGGGCTGCACGTCCCACACCTTGCCGGACACAGAAGCATGAACATTGGCAGACACATAGCCGCCAGCCTGGCCGATCACCTGGCCGATCTTGACCTGATCGCCCTTTTTCACCAGCGCCTTGGCGGGCGCACCGATATGCTGGGACAGCGGAATAATGACCCGGGGCGGCGCAGGAAGCTTCACAATGGCGTTGCCGCCATTCACGCTCTTGCCGTTCACGCCCTCGTGGGGATGAACGCCGCCGGGAAACATACGGGATCCAAACACGGATATAGGTCCCCCTTCCAAATTGATTCTACATTGACAAGCAGCGCGTGACAAACACGCGTGCATACTCACACGAATCTATTATAGCACACTTTTCTTGCTTGCGCACAGATAATCTTAGCGTAAACCCTGTTTATTTTTTGTCATACTTGGTAAATTACGCTCTCAAATCAGCAGCCTTGTCCAGCATCAGCGCGGCATGGGCGCGGGCGCTGGCTTCGCTGCCATCGGCGCCGCCCATCATCCGGGCAACCTCGCCAATGCGCTCATCATGGCCAAGCATCCGCACAGAGGTGTTGGTTCTCCCCTCTTCCACCCGCTTTTCCACCAGAAACTGGTGGTGTGCCATGGCGGCGATCTGCGGCAGATGCGTGACACAGATCACCTGGCGGGAGCGGGCGATGAGTGCCATCTTCTCCGCCACTACCTGCGCCATGCGGCCGCTGATGCCGGTATCAATCTCGTCGAACACCATGCAGCCAACGCCGCCATGCTCTGCCTCCAGGGACTTGATGGCCAGCATCAGGCGGGACAGTTCGCCACCGGAGGCGATCTTGGACAGGGGCTTCATGGGTTCGCCGGGGTTGGGCGAGATCATGAACTCCACCGTGTCATCGCCAATGGGCTGGGGCATGGGCAGCTTGCCCTCCGGCTTGGGGGCGAAGGCCACCTGGAACACGGTTTTTTCCATACCCAGGTCGGCCAGCTGCGCCATCATGTTCTTTTCAAACTGCTGCGCCAGCGCCTTGCGGGATTCCGTCAGCTGCCGCGCCAGGCCACGATAAGCCGCCAGCAGCTTCTTGTGTTCAGCGCCCAGCGCCGCCACCTGCTGATCCATGGAGGCATAGTTGTCGTATTCCTCCTGCATCCGCTCCTGTTCGGCCAGGATCACGGGAATGCTCTCGCCGTACTTGCGCTCCAGTCGACGGATCAGATCCAACCGGGTCTCCACATATTCCGCACGGGCAGGGTCAAACTCGCCGTTCTCGATGATATCCGCCAGCTCGTAGCCCACTTCTTCCAGCTCATAGTAGGCCGACTCGCACCGCGATGCCAGGTTCTTGTAGTTTTCGCCAAGATTGGCCAGACCATTCAGCGCAGCCGCAGCGCTCTTGAGCTTCACCAGCAGGGACTCGCTGTCCTCCCCGGCCGATATGGCCTGATGCGCCAATTGCACCGCCGTAGCGATCTTCTCAGAATGCCGGAAGCGCTCCTTTTCCTGGGTCAGTTCTTCTTCCTCGCCAGCCTTCAGCTTGGCCTTGTTCAATTCGTCCAGCGACTTTTTCAGCGTCTCCATGCGGTAGTGCTTCTGCTCGTTTTCCTTCACCAGCTTCGCGTACCGCCGATGGTTGACGATAAAGGTTTGGTAGGCCGCTTCCACCTGCACCCGCAGCTGCTGGTGGCTCTCATCGCCGCTCTCGTCCAGAAAGCGCAGATGATAGCGGGGATCCATCAAAAACTGCCCCTCGTGCTGGCCGTGAACGTCCATCAGCAGCGTCGCCAGTTCTTTCAGCACCGCCACGGGCATCACCACACCGCAAATGCGGCACAGGTTGCGCCCGCTGCGGCTGATCTCTCGATACAGCGTCACCAAGCCGTCGAACTCGATCTCCTGCTTTTGCAGGAAGTCGGCCACCTCGCGGCTGTCCGGCACCTCAAACACCGCTTCCACCCAGGCCTTGTCCGTACCTGTGCGGATCAACTCCCGGTCAGCGCGGCCGCCCAGCACCAGGTTCACCGCATCCACCACAATGGACTTGCCCGCGCCGGTCTCGCCGGTCATCACGTGGAGGCCGTCGGCAAAATCCATGGTCAGCTCTTCGATGAGGGCGATATTATGCATCCTCATGGAAAGGATCATTTTGCATAGCTCCTTTGGTTGGGTGTTACTTCATCATTTCCTGAATGCGGGTGATCACGCCGGGAACCTCTTCATTGCTGCGGATGATCAGCAGAATGGTGTTGTCCCCCGCCAGCGAGCCGAGGATCTCCGGCCAATGCAGGCTGTCCAGCGCCTCCGCCGCCACATTGGCCGAGCCGGAAAGCGTCTTCACCACGATCAGGTTGTTGGAGGCCGCCACGCTGAGCATGGACTCCGCCAGCATACGGATGAACCGCTCGTTCAGGCCATTTTCAGCCTTGTCTGCCGTTGCATACTTGTAAGCGCCGTTGGAAGACAGCACCTTCAACAGCCGCAGCTCCTTGATGTCGCGGGACACGGTGGCCTGGGTCACCTGAATGCCCCTGGCGCGCAGGGCTTCCGCCAGTTCCTCCTGGGTCTCCACGTCCTGCTTTTCAATGATATCCAGAATGGCTACCTGTCGAACAGATTTCATAGGCACATCTCCTTTGTTATCAAATCAGCGGCTCCACTCGGCCAGCTTATCTCTCACCAGCTGAAAGAACTGCCTGGGGCGCGTTCTCACCAACCGGATTATTTCCTCTGCTTTATGTATATTCACCCAGTCCCCCGCCTTCAGCAGGGCATAGCTCTGGCCATCCACTTGCAGGGATGCCTGCTGCTCGGCATCCTTCCCCAGCTCCAGGCGGATATCCGCGCTGCCCGGCACCACACAGGGGCGATGCTGCAGGCTGTGGGCGCAGATGGGGGTGATCACCATGCAGTCCACATGGGGCGATACAATGGGGCCGCCCGCAGAAAGCGAATAGCCGGTGGAACCCGTGGGCGTGGTCACCACCAGGCCGTCTGCCACATAGCGTCCGGCACGCTCGCCATCCACCAGGGCGTCCAGGGTGATCAGCCGTGCATACCCGCCCCGGCTCACCACCACGTCATTCAGCGCCAGCCAGCGCTCTGTTGCCGTTTCGACGCTGAGCAAGCCGCGTTCCTCCAGGCTGTAATCCCCTTCCAGCAGCTGCTGCAGCACATCCTCGATATTCTCCGGCTCAGCCTCGGCCAGGAAGCCCACCCGCCCCAGGTTCACACCCAGCAGCGGCACATTCCACTTCACCGCCGCCTGTGCGCCCCGCAGCAGGGTGCCATCGCCACCCAGCGAAAGGATGGCATCCGGCTTCTCCGTTGCCTGGGAAAAAGGCGTAACCCCAGCAAGACAGGCAGCGGCGTCCTCCTCTGCCTGCACCTTGATGCCAGCCCGTTGCAGAAACCGCGTTGCCTTGGCAGCGCAGGCCACAGCATCCTGGCGGCTACCGTGAACCATCAGGCCAATTCGTTCCATGCCGCATCTCCTTTCACACACATAGAAAGTATAGCATAGAATGAATATTCATTCAAGTATATTCATACAGGCAAGCATAAAAAGTACAAGAGCCGGGGAGGCATTCTCCCCGGCTCTTGTCCATATCATTTCTTCATGTTTTCGTGCGCCTGCGCCACCAGCTGGTGAATAACCTCCGGCGTGCAAGGCTCGGTTTCGCTGGTCTTCCTGGTGATCTTCGCCAGGAACTCGATATTCCCCTCAGGCCCGGTGATGGGTGAATAATCCAGCGCCTGCACCTGCCAGCCAAAGCTGGGAGCAAAGTCCACAATGCTCTGGATCACATCCTCATGCACCTTGGGATCCCGCACCACGCCCTTTTTGCCCACGCGATCCTTCCCCGCCTCAAACTGGGGCTTGATCAGCGTGTAGAACACGCCCTCGTCCCCCATCAGCTGCGCCGCCACAGGCAGGATCAGCTTGATGGAAATGAAGCTCACGTCCATCACCGTCACGGTAGGGTGCAGCGGCACCTGCTCCGGGGTGAGATAGCGGGCATTGGTGCGTTCCATCACGGTAACGCGCTCATCGTTGCGCAGCTTCCAGTCAAACTGGCCATAGCCCACGTCGATGGCATACACATGGCTGGCGCCGCTGCGCAGGCATACATCCGTAAAGCCGCCGGTGGCAGCGCCGATGTCCATGCACACCTTGCCCGTCAGGTCAGCCTGGAAGGACTTGATGGCCTTCTCCAGCTTCAGCCCGCCGCGGCTGACAAAACTGTGCGCCGCACCGCGAAGGATCAGCTCATCCTCCGGCTTCACCACTTCGCTGGCCTTGAGGATCTTCCTTTCGCCGATGTACGCCAGTCCGGCCATAATGCTGGCCTGCGCCTTTTCGCGGCTCTCGCACAGGCCGCGATTCACCAGCGCCACATCGGCGCGAACCTTTTCACTCATGCTTCTTGCCTCTCTTGCTTGCCAATACATGGCTGATGCGCCGTGCCATCTGCTCCGGCTCCAGCCCCAGATATTTCATCAGCTGGTCCCTGCGGCCATGCTGCACGAAGGTATCTGCAATACCAAAGGACAAAACAGGCCCAGGCAATTCCTCATCCACGCAGAAGGCGCTCACCGCGCTGCCAAAGCCGCCGGTCAGCATATGCTCCTCCATGGTGATGATGGGCTTGTCCGCCAGGGAGCGCAGCATATCCTCGTCCAGGGGCTTTACGGTGGAGCAGTTCACCACCGCCGCGTCGATACCCAGCTTGTTCAGCTCATCGCGGGTCTCCAGCGCCTCTGCCACCATGGAACCCATGGCCAGCAGCACGCAGTCAGTGCCATCCTCCAGCATCTCCCACTTGCCGGGAGTAAAGCTGGCATAGGGGTACTTCTCGCCCAGATCAATGCTCTTGCGGCCGTAGCGAATGGCGCAAGGCGCATCGTAATGCTGCGTCCAGCGCACCATGGCACGAAGCTCGCCCAGGTCGCGGGGAGCCAGCACCGTCAGGTTCGGCACCGGCAGCATGGCCGCCAGGTCGTACACACCATGATGGGTAGCGCCGTCCTCGCCCACAAGGCCTGCTCTGTCCAGCATGAAGGTCACGGGCAGCTTTTGCATACACACATCGTGGATCATCTGGTCATAGCTGCGCTGGAAGAAGGTGGCGTACACCGCAAAATAGGGCTTCATGCCGCCCGCTGCCATGCCGGCAGCCATGGTCACCGCGTGTTCTTCCGCAATGCCCACGTCGATCATCCTGTCCGGGAATTCCTTCTGGAAGGCACTCAGTCCCGTGCCACCGGGCATGGCTGCCGTGATGGTCACAATGCGCTGATCCTCCCTGGCCATGTCCGCCAGTTCCAGCGCCATGGTCTTGCCAAAGGAGGGCAGCGAGGACTTCTGCTTGCGCCAGCCCGTTTCCACATAGAAGGGCGGCGTGCCGTGAAAGATCTCCGGGCGCTCCTCAGCCTTGTCATAGCCATAGCCCTTGCGGGTCATCACATGGATCACCGCTGGGCCGTCGAACTCCCTGGCCAATTGCAGGGTGCGCTCCATGCTCTTCAGGTCGTGACCGTCAATGGGGCCAAAGTAGTGGAAGCCCAGCGCGGTGAAGAAGCCATCCTCCGCCACCAGCAGCGGCTTCACCGCATCCTTCGCCCAGTTGATCAGGTTATACACCGGCTTGCCGATGATGGGGATGTTGTTCAGCCCGGACTTGACCTTCTTTTTGGCGCTTGTCCAGCCCTTGCTGGCGCGGATGTCCGTCAGGTGGCGGGACAGCGCACCCACATTGGGCGCAATGGACATTTCGTTGTCGTTGAGGATCACGATCAGCTTGGTGGAGGCATTGCCCGCGTCGTTCAGCGCCTCATAGCACATACCGCCGGTCAGCGCGCCATCACCCACCAGGGCGATCACGGAATGCTTCTCCCCCTTGTAATCCCGCGCCCTGGCCAGGCCAAGGGCAGCAGAAATGGCCGTGGAGGAATGCCCGGTCTCGAATACGTCGTATTCGCTCTCCCCGCGCTTGGGGAAGCCGGACAGCCCGCCGAAGCTGCGCAGGGTGTGGAACAGCGCATAGCGCCCTGTGAGCAGCTTATGCACATAGCTCTGATGCCCCACGTCAAAGACGATTTTGTCCCGAGGCAGGTCAAACACACGATGGAGCGCCATGGTCAGCTCCACCACACCCAGGTTGGATGCCAGGTGTCCGCCCCGCTGGGCAACCGTGGACACCAGCTCCTCGCGGATCTGGGCGGCCAGGTCATTCAGCTCCTCATAACTCAGACCCTTCAGGTCTGCCGGAGCCTTCACATCCTTGAGGTGCATCGAATCCTCCTCATCAGTTCAAGCGATCCAGCTTGTGGCCGATCACCGGCAGCACAAACCGCGCTCCCCGCCAGGCAAAGAACATCATCCTCACCCGCAGGATCAGCATCACGATGGCCGCGGCAATATAAGCGATCCACAGCCACATATTCAGCAAAAACCCAAGATACGGTATGCCGCCGAAAATGGCGTTCACCACCATCAGCACCAATGCCAGGGCCATGTGGCACACCGTCAGCGCCAGGGACTGGATGGCAAAATGCCGCATCGCCCGGCTTTTCTTTTCAGCAAAGAACAAAAACAGCGCAAAGGGCGGCAGCATGGCCGCCAGCGTGCAGGTGAGCAGCACCATGCGGTTGGTGGCGATGATTTCTTCCACCGATTCCCGCAGCGGCTCTTCCTCCACAGGCTCGGCATCGTAATACTGCTCGTCCTCGTAGATCTCATCCTGCCATGGGCGGCGCTGCGCCGTGTTGGTTCTGCGTTGGCGATCCATGGTCTTCCTCCGTGCTTACAGCTTGGCGCCTTTACAGCCCTTGGTTCCCTTGGCACCCTTGGAGCCGCCCAGGCTCACACTCTTCAGAATATCCGAGGTGAAGGCATAGTTCCGCAGGTTCTTGTCCTCGTGGGCGCGCTGGGCGCACATCACCATGCGGTCGATGAGCTGGCTGTACTTCACGCCCGCGTTCTCCCACAGGTAGAAGGCCAGGGAGCCGGGAATGGTGTTGATCTCGGTAATGTAGATCTCGTCGGAATTGCGATCCCACATATAGTCGATGCGCACCACGCCCTTGCAGTCCATCATGCGGAAGATATCGCAGCTCAGCGCCTGAATGCGATCCCGCAGCTCCTCCGGAATGGGCGCAGGCAGAATGCGGTGCAGGCTGGCCATGCCCTTGCTGCCGCCGCTGGCCAGGTACTTCTCCTTAAAGTCCAGGAACTTCTCGGCAGAAATGGGCATCTCGATGGGCGAAGCTTCCACGTCGTCGTCATAGCCCAGCACAGAGCAGTTCAGCTCAATGGGCTTGTCGAGACCCTTCTCCACCAGCACGCGGCGGTCATAGTCAAAGGCCAGGTCCAGGGAATCCTCCAGGCCTTCCCGGTCGTCAGCGCGGCTCACGCCAATGGAGCTGCCCAAGTTGGCAGGCTTCACAAACACAGGATAGCCCAACTGCTGCTCCACATCCTCCAGGATGGCATTGCGGTTGGCTTCCCACATGGAGCGGGTGTACCACACGCCGGGCAGCACAGGGAGATCAGCGCCCTTGAAGAACTGCTTCATCATGATCTTGTCCATGCCGATGGCGCTGCCCGCCACACCCGTGGAGGTATAGGGCAGGTTGGCCAGCTCCAGCATACCCTGCAGGGTGCCGTCCTCGCCATTGAGGCCGTGCATGACCACCACGCACACCTCCAGGCGAGCCACCACCTGCTCCGGCTTGCCGAAGAGACCCTTGCCGGGGCGGGTAGCCAGCAGCGCGCCGGAACCTGCCGTGATGTCCAGATGCACCTGCTCGATGCCCTTGGCATCGGGGTTGAAATTCTTGTAGGTCTCGATCTTCCGCAGCGCCTCACCGGTATACCACATGCCCTGCTCGCTGATATACACGGGGATCACGTCGTATTTCTCGGTATTCACATTGTTCATCAGCTGCACAGCGCTGATGATGGCCACCTCGCGCTCGCAGCTGCGGCTGCCGAAGATCACGCCAAGCTGAGTCTTGCTCATAGAGGGTTCTCCTCCTTATTGTTCGGAATAATTATCCGGCAGGTCGTTTTCAAACAGCGCCACATCGCCAGGTTTGCCGATCTGCCGCAGCAGCGCCGCCGCCTCGTCCAGGCTCTTCACGGGATGGATGTTCTCCCCCGCAAAGCCTGCCTCTTTCAGCCCTTCTGCAATGGGCTGGGTGTGCTTCACGCCCACCAGGATGGCTACGTCCACGCAGTCGGCCATCTTGCGGCCAAAGGCGCGGTTGAACTCGTCCTCGCCCTCGCCCAATTCCACCATGCCGGGGGTAATGATGATGCGCCGC
This sequence comes from Clostridia bacterium, assembly GCA_017936765.1. Classification (GTDB taxonomy): domain Bacteria; phylum Bacillota; class Clostridia; order Christensenellales; family Aristaeellaceae; genus UBA11524. The sequence continues at coordinate 132,402 of JAGBEX010000014.1, read as the reverse complement.
CCGGGGAAATCACGGATCACCTTCAGCGCAGCCTCGACACCCCGGGGATTGCTGTTGAAAGCGTCGTCAATGATGGTCACACCCGTGGAGGGGATCAGCTGCAGGCGATGCTCCACCGGAGACAGCCGCGCAATGCCCCGGCTGATCTGCCGCAGGTTCAAGCCCAGGTGCAGGCACACCGTGGCCGCCAGCAGAATGTTCTGGATATTATGCTCGCCCAGCAGCTTGGTCTCGCAGGCAATGCTGCCCTCCTTCGTGCAGAGCATGAAGTGGCTGCCCGCCGGGGACACGGTGATGTCCTCCGCCCACACGTCTGCCGTGCCGTTGTCGTTCAGACAGCACAGGCGCTTGGTCTTGCTGGTCTTGTCGTAGAGTTCGCGGCAAATGGCACCGTCGTCCGGGAAGAAGCAGCAGCCCCCGGCGGGAATGGCGTCCATCATCTCGTACTTGGTCTTCTTGATGCGGTCAATGGTCTTGAAGGTGTCCAGGTGCTGGGGGCCAACGCTGGTCAGCACACCGTAGGTAGGATGCACCAGTCGGCACATTTCCTTGATGTCGCCCACGTGCCGCGCACCCATTTCCGCCACGAACACCTGGTGGGCAGGCTGCAGCTTGGTGCGGATGATCTTCGTCACGCCCATGGGGGTGTTGAAGCTGGAGGGCGTCACCAGCGTCTGGTACTTCTCCGAGAGCATGGTACCCAGAATGAACTTCACGCTGGTCTTGCCATAGCTGCCGGTGATGCCGATCTTGATCAAGTCAGGCCGGTTCTTCAGCATCCGCTGGGCATCCCGGAAATACATTTCGCTGATGAGCTTCTCAATGGGCCAGGCCAGCAACCCCGCCAGCGCCACCCAAAGGGGCAGGAGCAGCGGGAACAGCCACCCAACGGGCAGCGCCCAGCAGATCAGGAAAAACACCACCGCCGCCACAGCATACAGGCGCTTCACTCGGGGGGTAAACACCAGGGGCTTCTTGGCCTTTTTCACGTTCAGCAGGTCGAAATGCCCGATAGCACCCAGGGTGATCAGCATAACGCACAGCGTCACCAGCACCCGCAAAACGGCGCTGTCTGCATTTCGCAGGAAAAAGCCAGCCACCAGCAGCACCACCGTCAGCAGCAGGCCAGGCAGCAGGGCGTTCTTCCAGTTCCTTTTCAGCGTGCGGAAATAGCCGGGGAACTGGTAGCTCTCCAGCTGAAAATAGTGGATCAATCCGCGGGAGGCCAGCAGACAGGCCGCCGCCACCGCCAATGCATACAGCATATTACTCCTCCATCAGGAAAACATGAGCGATCTTGTTGAAGCGCTGCACCTGCTCCAGATACGCAAAGTGCGTGCCACCCTCCAGCACCACAAGACCCGCATCGGGGATATCCTTCTCCATCTGCCGACCCATCCACAGGGGCGTTTCCGTGTCCTGGTCGCCCCAGATGAGCAGCGTGGGCTGTTGGATCTTCGCATACCTGTCGCTGAGATCCAGGCTGATGACCTTCACAAAGGTCTGGCGCATTTCGGCATCCAGGGCATTGTAATCCCGGCTACCGTATTTCTGGCGCAGCTTCTCCTCCATTTTGTCAGGAAGTGCGCCGAAGATCTTCATTCTCTTGGCCGTCTGGCACAGGGCTTTGAGCTTCTTGAACTCCTCGCTGCGCTTGCGGCTTTCCTCGGTCTGCGGCTTTTTGATGCCCGCCGCGCCGGTGAGGATGATCTTGGTGAACAGCGTCGCATCCTCCGCCGCCAGCTGCGCCACAATGCGCCCGCCAAAGGAGTGGGCGATCACCGCACAGGGCAGGAAATCCAGCTGCCGCAGCACGTCCAGCGTGGCCTGAGCATACTCCGGCACGCCCCAGGGTTCCGGGGGACGGCTGCTCTGCCCATGGCCGGGAAAATCAATGCTCAGCACCTGCATATCCTGTGCCAGATAGTCTGCCACCGGCTTCATCAGGCTCACATCGCAGCCCCAGCCATGCAAAAGAACGACGCGGCCATTCCCCTGCCCCGTCAGTTCACAATGGAAGACCGCACCCCTTGCACGGATCTCCATGCCCTCGCTCCCTTCGCGCGGCAGACCGCCGCTGCTTTATCATACCATGGTTCCCATGGAAAGTATGCTGCATTCAATCATCCAGCCGCCAGATGTAGCGGCACTTCACCGGACTGATCTCCCACCGGCTGCGGATCTCCTTCGGCACATCCACGATGCGCTCCATTTCGCAGCCCAGCGCCTCGCAGGTGCGGCGGCTGGGGATGTTGTCCGGGTCGGTGGTGATCACCACGCTGGTCTTGCCCAACTGGCGCATCATGGGCGCCAGCAGCGCGCAGGCGCGCCGGGCATAGCGCTTGCCCCGGTAGGGTGGATCCACATGGTAGCCGATGTGGCCGAAATAGTACACACAAGGGCTTTCCCCCAGCCGCAGGCTGATGCGCCCCGCTTCCCGGCTCACGCCATGGGGCGCAATGATGTAATCATAGCATTCGCCAAAGCCCATGGCGCTATCCGGCGGGTATAGCCTGATGGGTACCAGATCGATGACCCCATCGGTGAATGCAGGCTGGAACCTTCTGAAAAACATCTTACACTTCCTGAACCTTGACCTGACCCAGCAGGTTGTCGAAATCCTCCGGCACGATGAGCTGCGTACCCTCGGTCATCACGCTGGCAGCGCCCGCCGCCACACCGTAGCGGAAGGCATGAGCCATATCGCCCTCCACCTCAAGGCCCTTCAGCAGGCCGCCCACCATGGCATCGCCAGCGCCCACGGTGGACTTAGCCTCCACGCGAAGGGCAGGTGCGAACAGCGTCTTTTCCTTGGAGACATACATGGCGCCCATGCTGCCCATGGAAACCACCACGTGCTGCACTCCCTTGCGCAGGAAGATCAGCGCCGCATCGCGGATGGAACGCAGCGTGCGCAGCTCCAGCCCCAGGGTGGCCTCCAGCTCGCTCAGATTGGGCTTGATCAGGAATGGATGCGCCTCCGCACCCAGCTCCAGCTCCTTGCCACCCACGTCCAGGATGCAGTTCTCGCCCTCCAGGGCGCGCATCAGGTCGCGGTAGGTACCCACCGGGCAACCCGGCGGCAGCGAACCCGTCAGCACCACATAGCGGCTGCCGGCGGTCTTTTCCCGCGCCATGTCGAAAAAAGCCTTCAGCTGTTCCTGATTCATGGGTGCACCCGGCTCGTTCAGTTCCGTCACACCCTTGCCATCCAGGCTGACGATCTTGGTGTTGGTGCGCACGCTGCCCGGCACGGTGAGGAAGGCGTTCTTCATGTCTTCCTTGTCTAGCATGGCCTGCAGGCGGTCAGCACCGTCCTCGCCCATCACACCCAGGCATTGGCAGTTCAGGCCCAAGCGCTGAGCCACCACCGCCACATTGATGCCCTTGCCGCCCATATCAGTGCGGGAGGTACGGATACGGTTCACCTCGCCCACTTCCAGCGCAGCGACCTCCACCGTCTTATCAAAAGAGGGATTCATGCAAATCGACGTAATCATCAAAGCACCCCCATGTTCTCATACTAATCTATTATATCATTTTGTCGCGCATCATGCAACCATGGAAAAGCGTCCCCCGCGCTTTCGCACAGGAGACGCCCCGAAACTTACTTTTCCAATTCGTTGTACACCCGCCTGTTAAGCTGACACAGGCTGATGCCGCAGCCCGCTACGCCCACCAGGAAAACCATCAGGGCAATGCCCGCGCCGCCGCCCGTGCCAAACAAAGGCACCAGCAGCCGCTGCATGGGTGAATCCGTCGCCATGAATGGCTCGAACCCATGGTCAGCCAGCGTGCCACCAATGGACAAACTCAGCGGGATAGTGCAGTTTTGCAGCGTATCCTTGGCCGAGAACACACGCCCGTGCATCTCCAGCGGCACATACGTCCGCAAAACTGCCGTCAGGTTGGCGTTCATCACAGCTGCCGCCATGTAGGTCGTAAAGGCAGCCGCACACCACACCCAGGGCTGTAACGACAATCCTTGCACCACGTTTCCTGCGAAAATAAAGACATACAGCACAAAGATCAATCGCATTTTCTTCTTCACTGGCTTCATGACCGTCGCCAGCATACTACCTGCCAGCAGGCCAATAGCCACCGAACTCTGCACCATGCCGAGAATCTGCTGGTCGTTGCCCGTTCTGCTCAGCACAAAGGGCGCCAGCATACCATCGTTGCCCAACTTGGCCAGGAAGTTGGTGGCGGCAATAAACAGCGTGATGTGCATCAGTCCCTTGTGTTTCACAAGGTAGCGCATCCCCACCAGACAGCTTTGCAGGAAGGTCTCTCCGGTCTCACGCGGGGCATACTCCTGTTTCGGCAACCTGATGCACCCCAGCAGCACCGCAAAAGCCACGGCAAAGCTGGCCAGGTCGATGATCAGCACCGCATTCAATCCACCAAAGGCCAGAACGGCGCTGCCCAGCGCAGGTGAAAGGATGGAGATCGCCGCCCACGACACGCCCTGCAAACCGCCCGCTCTGGCGTAGTGCTTCTCAGGCACCAGCAGACTGGTTGCCGCAAAGGATGCCGGAGCCTGGAAGGCATTCATGAAGCTCAGCAGTACGTTGATCAGATAGATGTGCCACACACGCAGCGCACCCAGCGAATGCAATATGAGAATCGCCGCCGTGCCGCAAGCTGCCAGCACATCACACACCAGCATGATGCGCTTCTTGTCCCACCGATCCGCCAACGTTCCCGCCACAAAGCGGAATAAGATTGTTGGCATAAAGGTGCAGAGCGTCAGCAGCATGGTGCTGGTGGCTGTCCCCTGCTGTTCGTATACCCAAATGACCAGGGCATACTCCGTCATGGCCGTTCCCAAAGACGATACCGCCTGGGAACTCCATAAAAGCAGAAAATCTTTCAGTTCTTTGAAAAAAGTTATTCTTTTCATGGCTTTGCTCCTTACAATTGTATTTCATCATGCAAGCAGCGCAAAGCCTAATGTGGACGAAGGAAAGGTATTGCTCCGTGCAGGTTTCGTCCTATCAGACCTTGCGCGGAGCAGAGACATCTGCGGGCAATGGCAGGCAGGTAATGGGCATGGTAACACCTCCAGTACATTCTTTTTATTAGTAAAAAATATACCACATTCTCCGCCGAATGTAAAGAAACAGCCTGGAAAGCTTCTCACTTCCAGGCTGCTCTTCATTTCAATTCAGTCATTTCAAACACACCATGCCGCTCAAAGTCCCGCCAGATGGCTTCCGGCAGAAGTTCACGGCAGGTCTGCTTATCCGCCCATCGCCAGGCCTGATGCTCATCGCTGAGCCGCACCGTTTGCGACTGTGTGCTGCACAGGTAAGCAATGATCAGCATCGGCTCATCACCATGGCACAGGCTGGTGTAGGCAAGGCGTTCAATGGCGATGTCCTCTATACCGACCTCTTCCCTGACCTCCCGCAGAATGGCTTCCTCCGGGGATTCACCGGGTTCGATGCTCCCGCCAACGCCTTCCCAGGTGCCAGCGCCAGAAACATCCGTAGCGCTGCGCTGGATCAGCAGCAGCTTGCGCAGATCGCGGTTCAGGATAATGGCCTTTACCACCAGGCTTGCTTCCATGGGCGTTCACTCCTTGATGCGGTACACATCCATGGCGTTCCTTGTGGTATACGCCGCCACCTCTTCGATGGTCTCGCCCCGCAGGGCAGCGATCTTCTCCGCCACGTAGTACACATTCCCCGGCTCATTGCGGCGGCCGCGCACAGGCTCCGGCGCCAGGTAGGGACTGTCCGTCTCAATCAGCAGTCGCTCCCGCGGCACGTTGATAGCTGCTTCCTGGAGCTTCGGCGCTTTCTTGAAGGTCACCGGCCCGGCAAAGCTGATGTAGTACCCCATTTTCAGGTACTCCTTGGCGATCTCCCAGCTGCCGGAAAAGCAATGGATGATGCCGCCGGTCAGCTTGCCTTTGTGCCGCTTCATCAGGTCGATCATGTCCTGGTGGGCATCACGTACATGGTAGGCCACAGGCACATTCAGCTGCCAGGCCAGCTCCATCTGTTGCTCGCACACGGCCATCTGCACCTCGCGGGGCGAAAGGTCGTAGTAGTAGTCCAGGCCGATCTCCCCCAGCGCCACCACCTTGTCCTCCCTGAGCCATTGCGCCAGCAGGTCAAGGTCGCCGTCCTTCATGGTTTTGGCCTCATGGGGATGGATGCCCACCGCGGCATAGCAGCCCGGATGGCACGCAGCAAAGTCCGCTGCGTGCCGGGAGCTGGCCATGTCCGAGCCGATCACCGCATACCGGGTCACGCCCCGCTCCAGCATCCGGGCGAGGGCATCATCGCGGTCGTTGTCGAACTTGGGTTCATCCACATGGCAATGGGAATCAAACAGCTCCATCATCCCACGATGGCACCGTCCTCCACGCCCTCGCCCACGGAGACCAGGCGCAGGTTATCGTTGCCGTCCACCGCGGAGAGGATCATGCCGTGGCTCTCGATGCCCATCATCAGGCGAGGCTTCAGGTTGGTGATGGCCACGATCCGCTTGCCCACCAGGGCGGCGGGATCGGGATAATACTGGGCAATGCCGGAGAGGATGGTGCGCTCGCCGTCCTTGCCGAAGGACAGCCGGAACTGGAGCAGCTTCTTGGACTTAGGCACATTGGTGCATTCCAGCACGCGACCCACCTGGATCTTACTCTGGAAAAAGGTATCGATGTTGATCTCCGCAGGGTACTCCGGCTCCTCGTGCTTCTTCTCCTGCTTCTTTTCGGCCTTCTTCTCCTGCTTGGGTTCAGCCTTGGGGGCTTCCTCCGGCTGGGAAGGATTCAGCACTTCCAGTTCCTTCTTCACATCAATGCGGGGGAACAGCGCCTCGCCCTTGCAGACCTTGGTGCCTTCAGGCAGCTGACCGAAGGTGGCCAGGGAGTCCCAGGTCTTGAGTGCTTCATCCGTCACGCCCAGCTGCTGGAAGATGCGCTCCGGCGTGGTGGGCATGAAGGGATACACCAGCACCGCCACATAGCGGACGCACTCTGCCAGGGTCAGCAGCACATTGGCCAGGCGATCCTTCTTCTCGGGATCCTTGCCCAGGATCCAGGGCTGGGTCAGGTCGATGTACTTGTTGCACTCGCCGATGACCTTCCAGATCTCGGCCAGGGCCTGGCTGTATTGCAGCTTGTCCATCTGCGCCTCCACCTGGGCGGGCAGCGCAGCGCAATGCTCGTGCAGGGGCTTATCCAGCTCAGCATCCACAGCATCCGTCCAGGCAGGCACCACGCCGCCGAAGTACTTCTCGATCATCGCCACCGTGCGGCTCACCAGGTTGCCCAGGTCGTTGGCCAGGTCGGCGTTCATGCGGGTCAGGAAGGCCTCGTTGGTATAGTTGCCGTCGGCGCCGAAGGGCATCTCGCGCATGAGGTAGTAGCGCAGGGCGTCGCAGCCATAGCGGGCCACGATGGGCTGGGCATACTGCACATTGCCCTTGGACTTGGCCATGCGGTCGCCGCCAAAGAGCAGCCAGCCGTGGCCGAACACCTGCTTGGGCAGGGGCAGACCCAAAGCGTGGAGCATAATGGGCCAGTAAATGGTGTGGAAGCGCACGATCTCCTTGCCCACCAGATGCACATCAGCAGGCCAGAACTTTTTCATCAGTTCGTCGTGATCGGTGCCATAGCCCAGGGCGGTGATGTAGTTGCTCAGGGCGTCGATCCACACATACACCACGTGCTTGTCGTCAAAGTCCACAGGCACGCCCCACTTGAAGCTGGTGCGGCTCACGCACAGATCCTGCAGACCCGGACGCAGGAAGTTATTCAGCATCTCATTGGCGCGGGCAGCGGGCTGGATGAAGTCAGGATGGGTCTCGATGTAGTCGATGAGCCAGTCCTGATACTTGCTCATGCGGAAGAAGTAGCCCTCCTCCTTCATGGGCTGGCAGGGGCGGCCGCAGTCGGGGCAGACCTTCTCGCCGTTCTTCTCCACCAGCTGGCTGGGCGTCCAGAAGGACTCGCAGGGCGTGCAGTACATGCCCTCGTATTCGCTCTTGTAAATGTCGCCCTGCTCGTAGAACTGGCGGAAGATCTTCTGCACGATCTTCTCGTGGCGCTCGTCGGTGGTGCGGATGAAATCATCATACTGGATGTTCATCAGCTCCCACAGCTTCTTGGTCTCGGCCACGATCTTGTCCACGAACTCCTTGGGGGTCACGCCCGCTTCGGCAGCCTTCATTTCGATCTTCTGTCCATGCTCGTCCGTGCCGGTGAGGAAATAGGCCTCATGGCCGGTCAGGCGCTTGAAGCGGGTCATGGTATCGGCAGCCACAGTGGTGTAGGTGTGGCCGATGTGCATGTTGCCGCTGGGATAGTAGATGGGTGTGGTGATGTAGAACTTCTTCTTGCAGTCCTGGCACATGGTAGGTACCCTCCTTCTGTTGATAGACGGGCATAAGAAAAAGCCCGCCCCATGTCAATTAGGGGCGGACTTGAAATCCGCGTTGCCACCCTGATTTGTCGCTCATCATACGCTTAACGGCGCGACCCGTCGCAGCCTAAGGCGAACCCTCAGCCGCGAAGCTCCGGAGCCATGTTCCCCCGCCCTCCGCGGCTGCCTCTCACCTCACGCAGCTCTCTTGGCACATTGGCACAGGGTACTCTTTCCTTCAACGCTTGTAAGGCTTATTATAGCCAATGAACACCCGCCTTGTCAAGGAAAATTCAAGCATTCTCCTTCGGCTTTTCCCAATACGTCCATCGCACCACCGGCTCGTACCCGATCTTCTGATAAAAGGGATTCGTGCCGCCGGTCATGTGGGTAGCACCCAGGGGCTTCAGCCTGCGGTAAAGCTCGCTCAGCGCCGCCGCTGCCAGCCCCTTGTGCTGATGCTCCGGCACCGTGCAAAGCGGCTCCATGTACGCCAGATGATTCTCCGGCGTCCACCACATACCCGCATAGCACACATACTCGCCCGCCTCATTCTCGATAGCAACGGCGTGTTCAAAGGTGGCATGGGGCGCAGCCATCAGGGCATAACCGTCCTCGCAGTCGCCATCAAAGGGACCTTCCTCCGCTTCATGGCCGAAACCCTTCCAGCAGCATTCCAGCACCTTGGCAACATCCAGCGGAATATCCGCAAAGCGATACCCTTCCGGCAGTTGATACTCCAGCGGCTTCGCGAAGTCGTAGATGCAGTCCGCATCCTCCCACACCTTCTTGTAGCCCGCCTGCTCCGCAGCCGCACGCAGCGCCGTCTGCCCGCCGAAGAGGATCAGCCGCTGCTTGCCATCCATGTTGGGCATATGCTCTGCGGCGTAGGCGATCATCTCTTCCGCCAGCTCTTCATAGCCGGGGCGCAGGGAGAAATACGCATCGGTCACCGGGTTCTCCATGAACACCAGTGCCACAATCTTCTCCCCATCTTTCCAGATGCGGCAGCGGTGCATGTAGCTCTTATCCATCCAGTCGGAACACAGGGCGTACTCCAGGAAGGGGGCGGGAACGCCGTTGCGCCAGTCCTGCTCGTAGATTTCCGTCATAAACCTGTACACATCCATGTGATCGCACAGGATGCGGTATTGATGGTGGGTAATATGCTTCATTGTTCTTCTCCTTTGCACACATCCAGGGAGGTATCGGAGGGCCGCAGCCCTCTGATCAATAATCGTATCCGGCGGCTTTGCCGACGGGGCGGGGCGTTTTCCGCTCGCGGAAAACATTCCTTACAGATTTGGACGACCGGGAGCGTAGCGACCAGTCCAAATCTGCTTCAACTCAAAAAAGTGGCCGCAGCCACTTTTTTGATTCAATAGCCCCAGAGTACCGATGCGCCCGTATTTTCACCCGCTCTGGTAAGCAGGCTGGTGCCCTGCCGATAGCCTCTGCCGTCCCCTGGCGTCTGAATAGACGGGGGCATGACATATCTACCTATGGACCCGGGCTCCATTTATGAAATGTCGGGGAACAATCGGAACGCTGTCGCGCACCCCAGGAGCTTCTGGGAACATTATATGCCGGAAGGCACCTGCTGTCAAGAACCAATTCGTGCAAAAAGGAAAGCTCCCTGCACAGTAAAAGTCTATGCAGGGAGCGAAATCATCATGCTGGAAAATCGCAGCATCAGAACCGGCGACCCACGCCGCCGCCATGGGAACGTCCACCGGAGGAGCGATGCACGCTGCTGCCGCGGCCGCTTCCGCCGCTGTAGCCACCGCCGCTGCGTCCGCCATTGTTAGTGGCATGACGGATCACATTGGTGCTTTGGCGCAGATACTGCTCCTCGTTCTTGGTGAACTGGCAGTTGGTGTTGGCCATGCGGTCATAGCGGTAGGTGCTGCCCTTGAGGTTATACTTGCCGCTGACGCTGGCATACATGCCCGCCGCCACCGCCAGACCCACCGCCGCAGCAATGAGCATTTCGGTGCCGGTCAGCGCGTTGTACAGGCCGGAAAGCCGCTGGCCCGTCTCGGCATCATAGCGGAAGGAACCCTCCAGGCGACCTTCCTCCAGGAACCGCTCCAGGTATTGCAGCAGCGCCACCGCTGCCCGGCCATAGTCGCCCATGGCCAGCCTGTCGTAGCTCACATTGAACAGCGTGTCCAGCCGATCATCGGTGATGTAGTCGATCATCACGCCGCTGGTGGAAATGCAGGGCGCACGGTTGGTCATGTCGATCATGTAGAGCAGACCCGCGCCGTCCTCGCCCAGGCCATAGCCATGCTGGTCGAAGTAATTGTCCGCGTAGTCCTGGATGGCATAGTCGCTGTAGGTCTGCGGCACATCATAGGTGGTCAGCACCAGAATGTCCATCTGATACTCCGCCTCGATGCGCTGGATGATCTGCTCCATGTCGTTGATCTCATAGGAGCTGAACAGGTTAGCGTCGTCAATGACCATCTCGTTGGCCAGCGCTGCGCAGGGCAGCAGCAGGATCAGCATCAGCAGGCACAGGATGCGCTTTACCATATCACAGCACCTCCAATGCACAGGGCGATGCACACCGCAGCGCCCGCCAGCAGGCTGCACAAAAGCAGCTTGCTTTTCTTCAGGGGCAGCTTGCCGCACACAGCGCCGGTCTGTCCGTTCATCATGTAGTAATACGGCTCTCCGCCCTTTTCACCCTTGTAGGTCAGTACCCAGGCGGGCAGGAGCATATACTTCATGTCAGCCTTCTTCACGCGGAACTCCGTGCTGCCGCTCAGGCTGTTGTAGTCGGCCTTGTCGCTCATCATGCGCTGAGCATAGCCCTGGGCCTCCTGCACTATTTCCGGCTTCACCACATCGGCCTCGACGTCCCGCTTCTCTGCCAGGAAGCCGCTGAGATACCCCATGGCAAAGGGCTTCACTTCATCGATGTTATAGGGATGGATGCCGTCGCTCAGCTTGCGATCAGCTTTACTCAGCGCCTTACGCACCATGTTGCGGAAGCTCAGCTTGCCCTCGCGCTGCACAGCAAAATAGCGGGTGGTGGTCACCGTCTGCTTGGGGGTGGTCATCACGCTGACCCGGGTACCCTGGCCATTGAAGCTGCCTTCGCCCTCCACATCGGCAAACCAATAGGGATAATACACGCCGCTGAAGTCCTCCATCTGCTGGGGCGCAAAGAAAGCCTTGTCGATGAACTTCTTGCTTTCCACATACTGGCGGAACTTTTCCTCCGCAGCCTTGCGATCCAGCTGGAACGGGATCACACCATCCGGCTCAAAGGCCTCCGTGAGGCGGTCGGTCATCACCACCGGATTGTGGCAATAATAGCACCGGGTAGCCGCCGTGGTGTCGTCCGTCACGATCTCCGCGCCGCACATCTGACAATGGTAGCTCCGCAAGCTGCCGGAAGGCGCCGCTTCCACCGCAGATTCTTCTTTGGCTTCCGATTGCTGATGGATCTCATCATCATTGAAGGAAGCACCGCAATAAGGACAAAGGAACCGCTGTCCCTCCGGATCAAACTCCAGATACCCGCCGCAGGACGGACACTTGAACGTTGCCGTCTGGCTCATGGCATTCCCTCCTTTACTCCCATAGTTGTATACATTTTATCACATCCCACCCCCATGTGCAAGCATTGCTTCTCCGCCACAAAATCTGCGAATTTTTTCATTTCCCCTCTTGACAATCCCCCACCCCATGTGTATAATAGACAACGTTGCGGGTGACCGACGTAACATCATGGAGAGTTGGCTGAGTGGTCTAAGGCGCACGACTGGAAATCGTGTGTGGGCTTATACCCCACCTAGGGTTCAAATCCCTAACTCTCCGCCATCGCAGAGCAGCACGCACTTTGGAAGGGTGGTTGTGCTGCTCTTTCTCTTTGCCTCACCTTTTATCATAGTCTCATGATGGTATATTGTCAATGGGTTTCGGAAATATTAGTCTCATGTTGGTTTCTGTAGGCTGTCCAGCGCTGCTGGATGGCCTTTTTTTGATGCTCCGGGGATAGGCGCGGGTTCCCGGGCTTGGCGTTGGCGTGTGCGCGATCGAGAGCGACGATCTGACCCATGGTGCAGGGCTTGCCCTCCCCAATGCGGATTCTGATCTTGCACTCCCCCGGCACCGATCGCAGATACCTGTAGGCCGTTGCCCGGCTCACCTGGTAGCGGTGCATGATCTGGTGTACGCCCATGAAGTACCGCAGCAGCTGCGTGTGTTCCAAGCCGTGGTTGATGGTCAGTGTTCTCATGTTCACCTCCTGTGGACAAATTGTGGGAACTCATGTTCTCATAACCTCTGGTTAAAGGGGAACGGCGGCGCCGATCGGCGTCACCGCTTCCCCGGCTGCCCCTTAGAAAGGGACAGCCCATTGGACAACAATGTGCTTGCAGCCTGCCGCAGCCAGAGAAGCCGTGGCGTTGACCAGCAACTGCACATGAGGCCTGTAGGCCATGTTGATGGCGGGACCAAGAACGACCACACCATCGGTGCCGGGTGCCGCTGTGCGACACGCGAACTGCATTTCGGCTACCACGCCAGCCGGGAAGTGACCCACGAAACGGAACTGAATACCCATACAACTACCGCCTTTCTGTGGCCTCCTCTGCCACAGGCCGAAGGGACACCCGCCAGTCAAGGGCGGCGCTTCAGCGCCGGGGCGCTTGCGCCCTTTACCCTTGACCAGGGTGTATCCTGAAAGGTCTGTGGAGGAGGCCTATCGACCAAGCCGGGTACCGTTGCCGGGTTCCCCAGGAGCTGCACGGCGACAACGGCCAAGGAGGGCAGCCTCCGGGCGGCTGCCCGACTGGCCGATGGCGGGCGGACGGTGGTAGAGAGCGACACTCTACGCCCCTGCGAGGCCATGAAGCCCCTACTGCCTGACAGGTGGAGGAACAGCAGCGCGACAGCGCAGCGAAGCGGAGCGACAAGCTGCCCGACACCGTGGCGGGTCGTAGCTGGGTCACAGGCGCTCCGGTACCCGCGCTGCTGCTTGGCTGGCGTGGGTGGGCCCAAATTGCAAGCGAGCCGAGCGGAACACAGGCGTTCGCACTCCCCATGGGGCTGCCGACCTTGACAGCGGCTGCCCCCCTCCGTGGTGTTCCCCCTTCCCCCCGACGGTCAGTTACTTTGGGGGCGCGGCGGAAAAGGGGGATAGGGGGCCGGGGGGAAGGGGGAAAACCTGCCGGGGGGCAGCGCGGGTGTACAGCACTCGCCGCAGCAGCCCCACGCACTCCCCTCGCCTGTGTGCCGCCGGAGAGCGACACCTACCAGAGCGCTGGCGGGTGGGTCGTTACTCCACCTTCGGCGCTACATCAGGGCAGCCGACATTCTTCACCGTCTCGGCGACCTCCACCCCTTCCATGGTGGCTTTGCTGGGATGCTCATTCAGGCGCACGTTGAAGCCCAGGTGCTTCAGGATCGTGAACTCCTCCACCGTGGTGGCGTAGATCACTACATCCTTGCCGATGGCGTGACCATCAGGGTGCAGCACCCGGCTGGTGCCTGTGGTGCTGTCGTTCTCCAAGGTGCAGACAATCGCCGCCTTGGTGACATCGGGATGAATATAGACCATTCTTCTCACCTCCTTTCATCGGTACCGACCATCTTCCGTTTTCTTTTCCCAAGGTAATTCACGCTGTAAACGGCTGATGATCGCCATAGCATATCTCCATGAGGGTCTTGGTGCCATTGCTGTCTCGGCAAGTGCATACTGGATATCGTGTGCATCCATGTGTCCCATGATGATCTCTTGTTGAACATAGGATGCAATGCTCTGCGGCATTGGTCTGCCTATTGCGTCCTGATATGCTGCCTTGATATCTTCCAACTCCTCATAGATACTACTACTGCTTGTGGTAGTACTACTACTAGTACTAGTAGTAGTACTTGTTGTGGTTGTAATGCTCATGATATAATCCTCCTAGATACGTAGAGTGCATAGGAGGCATAAGAGAATGACTCTTGGAGAGTGGCTAGAGACCTGGTTATCCCTGTATGTTGATGGTTCCGGGCTTGCACAAAGTACCAAGGCGTGTTATCATAGAGCTGCGATATCTGTACCAACCGCCTTGGCAAGCCACGACCTCTCAGATCTGAACGCGCTGGATCTGATGCCGTGGCTTGTTTCTGTTGCGAAGGAACACCCCCGCGCGGCGCAGCTGGATCGCGTTATGCTCTCTAAGGCGCTCAGAGTGGCCTACAAGCTCGGCTTGTGTCCCGGATGTGTCATTGATCATGACACCCTCCCGAAGCCGCCTCACAGGCCAAAACAGACGGCAATTCTGAGTATTGCTGAAGCCCAGGTGTATATCCTGGCTGCAAAAAGCTCTCCGCTTTACCCGCTGCTGGCGCTCTGCCTCTGCGGTCTGCGCCGGGGTGAAGCCCTGGGCGCTCGTTGGTCTGACCTTGAAAATGGGTACCTCATGATTCGCCGGCAGCGCCTGCGGGTGAACCGGGCTTATCAGACCTTGCCGCTGAAAACCGCGCGGAGTGAGCGTGGCATTCTGTTGCCTATGGCGCTGCGCCGGGAGCTGGAAGCCTGGCCGCGCTCCATCACGGGCTGGCTGTGTGATGCCACCCCGGAGCAGCTGCAACGGGAACACAAGCGGGTGCTGCAAGCTGCTGGGCTGCCCAATGTGACCCTTCACGGTCTCCGGCACACCTTCGCCACCGCCGCAGCGGTGCAAGGCCAGCCCATGAAGCACCTGCAGATGGCGCTGGGACATACGAAGGTCAAACTGACTGCTGATCTTTACGCTGATCATCTTTCCCCCCTTTCTGACCTTCCCGCCACCGTGTGGCAGGACGTTGCTTTGTGAGTGTTGCGCACGACTGGAAATCGTGTGTGGGCTTATACCCCACCTAGGGTTCAAATCCCTAACTCTCCGCCACAAGAACCAGTTTCGAAAGAGACTGGTTCTTTTTTTGCATTCGCCACTCCACGCAGCGTAGGTTGTCTCCCACCATCGGCTGTGCTATACTTCAACCACAAAGGAGGGAGCAACATGAATCCGTATGTGACCGGCACCATGATCCGCCGTTTGCGCGAAGCCAAGGGGCTCACCCAGGAGGAACTTGCCGCCCGGCTCCACGTGACCAGCAAGGCCGTCAGCAAATGGGAGACCGCCCAGGGCTTCCCCGATATTTCCCTGCTGGAGTCCCTGGCCAAGGCGCTGGATATTTCCATCATTGAATTATTCTCCGGCGAAAGCGTCACCAACCGCAACCGTGCCTCCAACCTGCAACGCTCGGTGCTGTATGTCTGCCCGGTGTGCGGCAATAGCATCCTGTCCTTCGGCCAGGCGGTGGTCAGCTGCTGCGGCATCACGCTGCCTCCCCTTCAGCCCGAAGAGCCGGACGATGCCCACGCCATCCAGCTTGCCTACAGCGATGGCGAATACTACGTCACCATCGATCACCCCATGGGAAAGGATCACTTCATCACCTGCATCGCCGCCGTGTCCGACAACGCCCTGCAACTGGTGAAAACCTTCCCCGAGGGCAGCGCCGAGGCTCGCTTCCGTCCCCAGCGGGTCAGGTGGATTTACGCCTACTGCAACCGCCACGGGCTTTTCCGCATCGATGCGAAGGCACTCAAGCGATGACCCCACGAAAAAAACACCAGCCTGCACTGGTGTTTTTTCGTCGTTACTCCCCAATAGTCACGTTCACACCGTTCACCGCCACATCGCCATCGGCCAGCACCAGAATGTACCGCCGTCCGTCGATGATGCGGGTCTCGATGAGGTCTGAGTGTGCCGGATCCACATTGATGGTCACGCTGGGGGTGTTCACCTTGAAGGACCTGGGCGTGACCATGTTCACCGCAGGCAGCTCGGTGTAAGCGCCGAAGGCCTGGGTGTACTGCTGGTCAAAGGCGTCCATCTTCTCCTGGGAAACGCCACTGCTTTCCAGCACATCCTTCACATCCTGTCGGGTCAGGCGCAGGGGTTCGGCGTGCTTATCGGCCTTGCGTTCCTCGATCATGCTACTCACGGTCTCATGCACGGCCTGCATCACGTCCAGGCTGCATTCTTCTTGCAAAGACTCCTGCAACACCGCCTGGAAGGTCTCCTTCTGGGTACTGGCGGGCATTTGCGGTTCCGCGCCAAAGATGGCCTTCATGAATTCATCGTGCAGGTTGGCGCTGTCCCGGGTGTAGAACATGGCGTTGTAAATATTGGCGCTGCGTTCCTCAAACGTGGGGAACAGGAAGCCCAGCTCCGGCATGGCCACCATCCAGTCGGAGGGCTTGTTGTGGAACTCCCCTTCCGCCGCAAAATACCCCAGGGCAGGCTTGGTGGGCTTCACCGGGCAAACGGCGCAGAGAATGTAGCTGAACACATCCGTGGAGCGATCCGCATCCGCCTCATCGTTGCCATCCTTGTAGGGTACGTCATAGCCATCGTAGGTCAGCAGGATCAGGTAGTTGCAGGCCGTCTGTGCCGCTTCTACCGATTGCACCTCCTGCTCCTTCATGGCCTGGATATAGGTGATGGCCTTCTCGTAGAATTCGTTCACGGCCATGTCATCCTTCAGGGCGGTGGCGCGCAGATCCATCAGCAGCTTGTGTTCCTCGCCCTCCATGGTCTGCCTGGCGGTGAACTCCACCGGCAGCAGGTTCTGGTTGGCGGTGCCGCTGAGGGTCTTTTTGAAAATGGCCATGTACTTCTCCACTTCCTCCTGCGCCATGCCATAAAGGGGCTGGGCAAAGGTGGAGATCACCTGACCCTCGTGGCTCACATAGCAGCCACGGATCACCTGCTGGTTTCGCTTATCCGGGTTCAGCCTGCGGCGAAGCTCGGAAAAATCACGCTGATTCATCAAGGCAAGCACCTCGTTTTCTTAACATTGCCACAGCATTGTAACACATTTTTGATATTTTCGCAACAAGAAAGGCAGCCCGTATCGCTACGAGCTGCCTGTTGTTTACCCAACGATATCCTTCACTTCGCTCAACATCGGTATGGACGGTTCCGCGCCCTTGCGGGACACCGCGATCCCTGCCGCCACCGAGGCCATGTGCAGCGCCCGGTCTGCCTCGCCGTGCCGCAGCATTTCCGAAAGGAAGTACCCTGTGAAGTTATCCCCCGCCGCGGTGGTGTCCACCGCCTGCACCGGATGCACCCCGCAGGCAAAGCGCTGACCGTTGCTGCTCTGGAAAATGGAACCGTCCCCGCCCAGGGTCAGCACCACGTTCAGGTGCGGATAGCGGGCGTGCAGCACATCCAGAATGGCTTCCGGCGCATCCACGCCAGCCATGGCCGCCCCCTCCGTCTCGTTGACCAGCAGATAGTCCACGCAGGCCATGTTGCAGGCCGCGATCTTCTCATCGTAGGGCGAGGGATTGAAGGCCACGATCATCCCCTTCTCATGGGCGCGGCAGATGATCAGCTCCACGCAGGAGATCTCGTTCTGCAACACGATCAGGTCGCCTGCACCAAAGCCCGCCAGGGTGCTTTCCACGTCCTCCGGGGTGATCTCCCCATTGGCGCCCGCCAGAATGATGATGCAGTTCTGCCCTTTAGCGTCCAGCTGGATGATGGCATGGCCGGTGGCGCCGCCCGTCTGCTTCACATAGCGGCGGTCAATGCCGTTGCGATCCAGATTGTCCAGCAGCATCCCACCATCCTGGCCTACGGCACCGGCAAAGAACACCTCGTTTCCCGCCCGGCGCAGGGCAATGGCCTGGTTGAACCCCTTGCCCCCGCAGAATTGCTCCATCTTCGCCGCCGAAATGGTCTGGCCGGGGCGCACAAAGTCCGCCACGGTATAGGTCTTGTCAATGTTCAGGGAGCCGAATACAACCATTTTCATCACGTGTCACCTCGGCTGCTTACTTGCGCTGCAAAAAGCCCTGCAGATCGATGGAGCCATCCTCCTGCCGCACGATGCCCTTGAACTCCAGGGACACAAAGTCCTCAGCGGTGATCTGCGCTCCGGAGGCATTGGCGCACACCGCGCCATTCCAGTAGAAGCAGGTGTCGTTCTGGAAATCCGTCATGTTCTGCTTGCCCTTGGGCTTGAACTCGTCCCCCTCGGATGCGTCGCCGCCCTCGATGGTCTCATCCTTGAAGGAGATCACGCCGCTGGCCTTGTAGGCGGTGTCCTGCTCCACATTGGTGTACAGCGCCACATTGTAGCGCAGGTTGTTATAGCTTACGCAATTCTCCACCACCACGTCCGGGCAGGAGTTGGAGTCAATGCCCTTGGAGCGGTTGAAGAACGCATAGGAATCGATCAGCTGATGGCCGCCGGGCATATTGGAGCCGCCCAGCTTGAAGCCATTGCCGTTG
This sequence comes from Clostridia bacterium, assembly GCA_017936765.1. Classification (GTDB taxonomy): domain Bacteria; phylum Bacillota; class Clostridia; order Christensenellales; family Aristaeellaceae; genus UBA11524. The sequence continues at coordinate 113,729 of JAGBEX010000014.1, read as the reverse complement.
CCGCCGATGGTACCATCCTCCAGAATGCCGTTGGCGTAGGCCACGGAGTTGCGGATCACCACCGCGCCGATGGGGCCGGTCTCGATCTTGGCATAGAGGTCATAGCCGTCGTCGGCGTTGTTGTAGGCCACGCAGCCGTCGAACACATTGCCCTCGCCGCAGGTCAGCTTGGCAGCAAAGCCGTCGGCATCCTCATAGCCCGCGTCCGCATTGCCCCAGGAGGTGCAGTTGAGGATCAGGTTATGGCTGGGCCACTCGCTCACCGGGTCGGAACCCGCATAGCGGCTGATCTGAATGCCTGTGTTGCCGTTGTGGTAGGTGTGCAGGTCTTCCAGCGTGTTGTAGTGGCCGGAAACCTGGAAGCCCTTCTGGTTGTTGGCGGCATGGATCACGTCAAAGCCCTTGAAGTGCCAGTAGTCGCCGCCGTGGATGATGCCCGCGCTGAGCTGCTGGAAGTCCAGCACCGGGCGGCTGGCTGCCTCCGGCACAGGCATCATGCGGATGGGCTGCTCTGCCGTGCCATCGATGCCATGGGGAATGCGCAGCGGCTCGTGGAGCTTGTAGGTGCCTTCCGCCAGCAGAATGGTCTGGCCGGGGCGGGCATACTTCACCGCGGTCACCAGGTTCAGGGGGCTTTCCTTGGTTCCCAGGCCGCTGGGGGTACCGGAGGTGGTAACGTAGATCTCATCCAGCTTGGCATAGGTGTTGATATACACCACATTGGCCGTGGCCGACACGCTGCGGATGGAGGCCAGCTCCCGGCTCTCGCCCAGATCCTGCTCCGGATCAGGAGTCAGCGTGATGCGGATCTCCATTTCCCCGGTCATGGGCAGGGGCAGGTCATAGTCGTTGCGGACTTCTGCCAGCGAGGGAATGCCGCTGCACACCTTCTCCAGGTCGCCCTCCGGCTCGCCGATGTACACATCCAGCGTACCCGCCACATTGCTCACCCAGGACAAAGGATAGCTCTCGCTGTTGGAGGAGCCGCCGGATACGATGCTCACCGTGGGTGTCACCTTTTCCGTGGGGCGCTCTTCCACCGCCGCGTCCTCCGCCGGGTCGATCACATTCAGCTGCACGTCAGAGAAGGTGGCCCTGGCGCGGCGGGCGGCAAAGAAGCCCACGTACACATTGTCCGCGTCCATCAGCGTCAACGCTGCGGGATCATAGTCCTTGTACTGACTGATGACTTCGCCATTCTCATCATAATACGTAATGAAATAGCCGGTGTTGTTCCGCTGGATCTCCAGGTCAAAGTCCGTCATTTCCGCAATGGTGGCGGCAGTCTTGTCCAGGATCTCCCGGTTGGTGTTGTTGCCAATGATGTTGTAGTTGGACACGTCCTCAATGGGACGGGTGGGTGCGGTGGTATCCAGCGGATAGGTCACACCCAGAATAGGCTCGGTGGTGTCAGGGGTGCGGCCCAGCTTAGCCAGCACGCCCAGACCCAGGCGCATGGTGTACTTCTTGCCGGAATCACTCAGCTTGCCGTTGTTCCAGTAGTATTCCAGCTTGGAGGCCAGCGCCATGTACTGGTTGGTCAGGTAGCTCTCCGCGCCCATGGCAGGCACACTGTCCGCGGCCATCAGGCCAAAGCCCTCCTGGCCGTTGGAATAATCCCAGTTGTCCACGTGAACCTTGGCCCGCAGGGTGAAGTTCTTGTCGGCGGGAATGGCCGTGTAGTAGAAGGCCAGGCCGTCGTCCGCATTGGGCTGGATCTTGCCCTTGCCGTTCTCGGAATACACAGTCACCGCGCCATCCTCGTTGATGGAGCCGATGTAGCCATTGTCCGCCTCGTTGGTGGAGGGGCCGTACACCACAAAGCTCCATGCCCGCTGGGCTTCCTGGGTGGCCACTGCAGCGACTTCTACAGAAGCCTCGCCCTTCTCATCACCCCGCAGCGCACGAACGCTGAAGACATACTTCTCGCCCACCGTCAGGCCGGAAACGGTGTAGGCCAGCTCGGCCGTGGTTCCCACCGCTTCGCCATTGCACAGCACCTCATAGCCGGTGGCTTCCTTCACCGCCGACCACACCACGCGCACGGCGCCAGCGCCCTCGCTGGTGGCGCTGCTGATAGCAGGCACGCCCAGGGGCAGCACGAATTTCTTGGTCTTCGGGTCGGATATCTTGCCTTCCTCCCCCTCGCGGTTCAGCGAAGCAGAGAAGGTGTATTCGCCCGTGGCAGGCAATTCCAGCTTCAGCACATGGGTATCCGATTCCGCAATGGAGCGACGGCTGGCCACCACATTGCCCTGGGCGTCGGTGGCCGTCACCACTACCTCGTCGCCACCATCATAGCCCACGCTGGTGCGCACCGTCAGCTCCATGGTGCCGTCGCCCAAATCCTTCACACCCCGGAACCAGGGCGGCAGCACCGCAGCCCAGGCACGGCGGCTGGCCTTGATGGTCTCCAGCTCGCCGCTGGTGACCTTGATCTTGAACAGGTAATTGCTGCCGTCCGGCACGCCCAGGTAGTAGGTACCGCCCTCGGCCAGTTGGAAGTCGGTAATGTACAGGGCATTCTTGGCAGAGTTGACGCTGGTCTTTTCCAACACCACACCCTCGGCATTGTAGAGGGCAAACTGCCGCCCTTCGCCGCCGGAGACCCACCAGATGCGCACCGTGGCGGGGCCTTCCGCTGTAAAGCGCACGGAGTTGATCATCCCCTTGCCCGGCTGGGTCTTGCCGCCAAAGTTCAGGCGCTGGGTGGCGGTGTACCCATCGTCAAACTCCTTGTTGGAGCCGTCGATCTTGGTTTTCGCAGAATAATGGATGGTGAAGCCCTTCACCTCGTCGGTGTCGCCATCCTGCTTGGCGCCCTGGCCCATGGGTGCCAGGTCAGCCGTGGCGTCGAAGATCATGTCCCCCTCCGCCCCGGCACAAGCCATGGAAAAAGCCATCATGCCGCACAGCAGCATGAGGAACAGCAAAGTTTTTGCCCAACGTCTGGTCATGGAAAGAACCTCCTGTTCAGTTGATGAAAGCGCTTACTTTATGACCCTATCATAGCACACAATCGTCCATCGCGCCAGCCCCTGCACAAAAAAGTGCAGTTTGCGCATATGAAAAGGGACGCCCCGCTTGGGAGCGTCCCTTTGATTCAATCCATTACAGCTTCTGGCCGCAGTTGGCGCAGAACTTGGCACCGGGCTGCACCGCATTGCCGCAGCCGGGGCAGACGTTGCCGGCCTCCTGCTTCTGGCCGCAATTGGGGCAGAACTTGGCGCCGGGGGTCAGCTGCTGACCGCAACCGGTGCAGAAGCCGCCGCCCTGGGCAGGAGCCTGCTGCACGGGAGCCGCCTGCTGGGGCTGCGCCATGGCCTGGGCAAACATCTGACCCATGCTCACGCCGGCACCCATGCCAACGCCCATGCCAGCCATGCCGCCGGGGTTGTTGGCAGCCTCGCGCATGGCCTCGGCAGCCTGATACTGGGTATACTTGTTCAGATCGCCCAGCACACCCATGGAGGTGCGCTTGTCCATGGACTTCTCCACCTCTTCGGGCAGGGAGATGTTCTCGATCACAAAGCTGGTCAGGCCCAGACCCAGAGGAGCGATCTTGGGGTTGATGGCCTGGATGGCGTAGTTGGCCAGCTCGTCGTAGTTGGCAGCCAGGTCCAGGGCGGGGATCTTGGTCTCGGCAATGGCGTCGCTCAGGCCGCTGACCAGCGTACGCTTGATCTGGCCTTCCACGCCGTCCACGGTGAACAGGCTGGAGGTGCCGAACACTTCCTTCAGGAAGGCCTCGGGATCGGTGACCCGGAAGGAGTAGATACCAAAGGCGCGCAGGCGGATCATGCCGAACTCGGCGTCGCGCATCATCACAGGATTGGAGGTACCCCACTTCAGATCCAGGAACTGCTTGGTGTTGATGAAATACACATCAGACTTGAAGGGGCTGTTGAAGCCGAACTTCCAGGCCTTCAGCGCCGTCATGATGGGCATGTTGGAAGTGCTCAGCTCGTAGCGGCCGGGCTGGAACACGTCGGCCAGCTGACCCTCGTTCACAAAGATCGCCACCTGGCTCTCCCGCACGGTGAGCTGGGCGCCCATCATGATCTCCTTGCCATTCATGTCATACTTGTAGACCATGGTATCGTTGCTGGAATCCGTCCACTCGATGACATCAATCAGTTGTCCCTTCAGAATGTCGAAAATGCCCATTGTTTTCCCCTCCTCGGTTGATTCTGTGTTATCTTATGCATTCACTGCCAGCGCCGTCAGGCCAGGCAGAACGCGAATACCAGCAATCGTCAAATGCAAGCCCAGATACTCCCGCACATGGGCGATGCTCTCCTCCGCATGGTGATGCACCACGCCGGAAATGGAGTCCACCGCTTCCTCGCCCAGCATGGGGCAGGCCAGCAGGTAGATCCGCTCGTCCGGCAGCACCGACACCAGGATGCGCATACCCTCCAGCTCCATGCCGAAGAAATTGCGCAGCGCCACCTCCAGCCGATCGGAGCCGTAATGCCACCGCCCGGTGAGGAAAGTATCGCCCTCCGGCATGGCCAGCTCCAGCAGCACACAGGGCTTGTCGGGACTCATGCGGCTGCGCAGCAGGTTCAGCCGACGGATCACATCGGCCTTCTCGGCCACCTTGCCACCGATCAGCCCGCGGAAGAACTCGTGCCTGCAAAGCTGCATCATGTCAGCCTCGCCAAAGCTGTCGTTGGAAAAATCGGCACGGGTGCGGTTGAGCAGCGAGCGCAGCTCCACCACCGCATCCGTCACCTGCCCGGCGTTTCTGCCCGCAGCAATAATGGGCAGGATCGGATATTCCTGGGACAGATGATTCATCAGAGCATCGTTATCCGTTTCGTCAAAGGCAAAGGCGATGCCGTCAGCATGGTGCTTTTTCAGGCTGTCCATTGCGCCCTGCACCGTGCTGACCATTCTCGGCACCTTAAAGCCCAGGCTCTCCCAGGAGTTAACCGCCTGAAAAGCCTCCATAATCTCCGGCTTGTCCGTCGCCAGCAGAAGCTTGTACATCCGTCATCCTCCAAAGCACATAATTCAATACAATATCATTATACCTTGCTTCGGCCAAAAACACAAATGTTTTATCGAAATTTGGTCACAAAACCACCATCTGCCGTTCACGCCTGGCGCAGCAGCTGCTCCACAACCTTCACCGAGTGGTCGGCCGCCAGCTTCACAAAGGTGGGATAGTCCATATCGCTGTGGCCATCGGCCTGGTCGGAAATGGAGCGCAGCACGCCGCAGGGAACGCCGTGCATATAGCAGGCATGAGCCACCGCGCCGCCTTCCATCTCCACCGCCTTGGCATGGAACAGCTCATGGATGCGCTGGCGCACGTCGCCCTTGTTGATAAACTGGTCGCCCGTGGCAATAATACCCTCGTGGACCTTCACGTCGGTCAACACTTCGGCGGCCTTCACCAAGCGGGCGCGCAGAGCCTCGTCGCAGGGCAACTCCACCAGGTTGATCTTGCTCACCAGCCCCACAGGATCGCCAATGGGCGAGGTATCGCAGTCGTGCTGCACCGCAGCGGTGGCAATGACCATATCGCCGATGCTCACGCTGCTCTCCCCTGCGCCAGCCACGCCCAGGTTCAGCACCCATTCAGGGTGAAAATGCTGGATCATGCTCTGGGCGCACAGCGCCGCGTTGATCTTGCCGGGGCCGCACACCGCCAGCACCGCATCCTTGCCAAAGAGCTTGCCGCTGACGAACACATCCATGCCGATGCGAGTCTCCTGCTTGTCCTCCACCTGAGCCATCAGGCTTTCCACTTCCACGGCCATAGCGCCGATCAATCCAACCATGCTGATCCCTCCGTTGATACGAATGCAATCATTATATATGCTTTTTCCTCATCCGTCAAACACATGGAGGCCGCCATGCCTGTACTTCTCCTGCTTTTGCTTTTCACCACCCCGGTAAAATTCACCATTCTCTACGACCACGCCCTGACCCTCGACCTGCGCATCTGGGGTCTTGGCCGCCGCTGGCAGCCCCGCATCGCCCCTGGAATGCCCGCCCAGCCCAAGCCGCTGCTGCGCAGCATCGGCAGCTTTTGGCGCAGCGACCGCGCCCGCCGTCTGCTGCGTCTGGACGGCCAGTTTCGTCTGCAAGCCATGCTGCACCTTGGTCTCGGCGATGCCGCGTACACCGCCTTGCTCACCGGGCTTTTGCAGCAGCTCGCCCGTTATCTCCCCCATCAAGCGGATATCCGCATCCAGCCGGAATTCGTTGGCCGCACCCGTTTGCAGGCGCGGTGCATAGTCTTCCTGCATCTGGGAACGCTACTCATCACAGCGGCCATGCTGCTCACCGCCTATGTGCTGGAAGGGCGGGAGCATCCCCAGCCGCAGCCAAAGGAGGCGTAACAAATGGAACATCCTATTGGTGAACTGATGCAAACCGCCATGACCTCCATCAAGGACATGGTAGACGTGAACACCGTGATCGGCGAACCGGTGGTGGCCACCTCCGGCGCCACCATCATCCCCATTTCCAAGGTCAGCTTCGGCTATGTCACCGCCGGGGGCGACCTGCCCCACCAGGACAAGAAGAGCCAGCCCATCAATGCCCAGCAGGATTTCCCCTTTGCCGGCGGCAGCGGCGCGGGGGTATCCGTGCAGCCGGTGGGCTTTCTGGTAGTCAGCGGCGACTCGGTGCGGATGCTCCCCGCCCAGTCCCTCACCGTGGCGGATCGCATGGTGGAGCTGATCCCCGGCGTGGTGGAGGATGTCAAAAATCTCTTCGCCAAGCCCCAGGGCATGATGTGATGAAGACGTTGCTGATCTGTCTGGCGCTTCTGCTGCTCCCCCTCTCTGCCAGCGCGCAGGAGGTGACCACCTCTGCCAAGGCCTGCGTGATCATCGACCAGGCCACAGGCCGGGTGCTGCTGCAGCACAACGCCGATGCACCCCTGCCCATGGCCTCCACCACCAAGGTCATGACGGCGCTGCTTGCCCTTGAGCAGGGCGACCTGACCGCCCCCGTCACCTGCAGCCGCAATGCCTTCGGCGTGCCTGGCACCAGCATCTATCTCTCCCAGGGCGAAACGCTGACCCTGGAGCAGATGCTCTACGGCCTCATGCTGGCCTCCGGCAACGACGCAGCCGTGGCCATTGCCGAGCATATCGGCGGCAGTGTGGAGGACTTTTGCCGCATGATGACCACCCGCGCCGCAGAGCTGGGCTGCACCGACACGGTGTTCCTCACGCCCCACGGTCTCCCCTGCGAGGGTCACCACACCACCGCCCGGGGCCTGGCGCTCATCGCCCGCGAAGCCATGACCCACGAGACCTTCTGCAGCATCGTGTCCACCCAGCGGGGCAAGATCCCCTGGGAAGGCCGGGACTATGACCGGGTGCTGAACAACAAGAACAAGCTGCTGTCCACCTACGAGGGCTGCACCGGCATCAAGACCGGCTACACCAAGGCCGCCGGGCGCTGCCTGGTGTTCGGCGCAGAGCGGGACGGCATGAGCATCATCGGCGTGGTGCTGAACTGCTACGACTGGTTCAACGAGGCCGCCCGCCTGATGGACATGGCCTTTGCCCAGTACGAGTCCTTCACCCTGATGGCCGAGGGCGAGTGTCTCCGCACCCTGCCCGTTGAAGTGGCCGATGGTGCCGAGGTAGGCGCCATCCTCACCGCCGACCTGACGGGCATCGTGCCGAAGAACACCTTCCCGCAAATTGAAATCGACCTGCCCCAGAGCCTTGAAGCCCCGGTGCAGGCCGGTGATATCCTTGGTGAAGTCCGTATGCTGCATGGCGACACGGTGCTGTACGCCGTCCCCCTTGCCGCCGCCAACGATGTGGCACGGGACGACTTTGCCTCCCGCTGGAAGACCTTTGTGAGCGGGTGGCCGCTGCTGGCCAGGTGATCAACCGATCATCTGGCTCTTTTCAATTCCTTGGCCATGTACAGCACCAGATCATCATCCACGGTGCAAACCGTTTCGTATTGCACACATTGCTTGTCCTGATACCACACGCCGGAACCATCGGGAATGTACCCGCGCTGGGCATACATCCGCTGGGCGGTGCCGTATTCCCGGCTCAGCCCAACACCCAGGCAAACGGTGTCCGCATACTGCGCCGCGAGCTGCTCCGCCACGTCCATGATCCGGTTGCCGATGCCCTTGCGCTGGTACTTCTTCAACACACCGAAATCAACGATGATCGGCCAGTCCTTCCCCTTAAAGGGACCTTCATTCGCTTTCAGGTACAAATACACATTACCCGCAGGATGGCCCTGAAACTCTGCGGTCAGGGCAACGCATTTTCCTTCCGCCTGTTCCCTTATTCGCATCAGATAATAGTCGACATCCGAGTGCCATCCCTGGGCTGTATATTCATCCGTCAAAATCTGTGCATCCGCTTCTTCCATGTTGCGGATTACCAGTTCTTCGTCTTGATAGTAAACCACTGTGTTCCTCCTTGTCAGTTTCCCGCGTACTGGCCCAGTCCCAGCGCCCGCATGATCTGCTCGGCGCATTCCTCCGGGGTATGCAGGTGGGTCTCCACCCGGCAGCTGTAGCGGATTCCCTCGGCCATGATGTCCTGCTGCTCCTGGGACTGCGTTTCATACCTGTCGCCCCGGGCGATGTTCCTCTCCCGGCAGATATCCAGCGGACAATACACCTCCACCACATCCACGCGGCTATCGCCCATGATGTCCATGAACTGCCGGTAGTGCGGCCTGATCTCCGGCTGTTCCACCAGAATGCCGTCGATCAGCACGTCATGCCCCATGTCGGCATAGAGCCTGGCGGTGTGGTACATCAGCAGGATCACCCGGCTGAGATGCTCCCAGTAGTTCTCCCGCAGAAATTTCTCGCCCACCATTTCCTGAAACAGGTCGTTGGCTACCACATAGAAATAGGCGTCGTCCCTGTTTTGCAGCGCCTCCACAATGGAGGTCTTGCCGGAAGAAGTCACGCCATTGAGAAAGATGATGCGTCCCTTTGCCATGCTCGTTCCCCCTCAGCAGTCGATCCAGATCCCCTCGTCCCGGATCATGGCGCCCTGCATACTGCGGTAGAAGCGCTGCGCCTCCTCGTTGGCGGCGATCAGCCCTACCAGCGTATCGATGCCACGGGCGTTCAGCTCCCTTCGTAGCGCCGCCATCAACGTCTGCGCCACGCCCCGGTGCCGCCAGCTTTTCAGCACACAGATCCAGTCCAGATAGCACTTCATGCTGCCATCAAAGTGGGTGGGGATCAGCGAGGCGTCAATGCGCCCCACGATGCGTCCATCCTCCGTCACTGCCACCAGCGTCAGCGCATTGGCAAAGCGCTGGTCGTGGAAGGAAGCCTGCACCTTCTGCTGGTAGTCCTCCGTCTCCGTCCAATGGTAGTAACCGGGTTCCTCTGCGCTCAGCTGCTGCTCGTAGGCAAACACCTGGGGCAGCATGGCTTCCGTCAGTTCAGCAATTCGGAAATCCGGCTTGCGCACATACACCCGGCTGTCCTCGCCGTAGATGCTCACCCGGTTCTCCAGGTAGGTGAAGCCGTATTTCTCATACAGTCCCACATGGTCGGTGCAGAGGTACACCTGCTGCGCGCCTTGCTGCCCCGCCATGCTCACCGCATGGTCGATCAGCTTGCCCACATACCTGTGGCCGCGATATTCCGGTGCCGTATGCACAAAGCCAATCCACGGCGTGTACTCCGGCACGTCAATGCAGTCCCGCTCTGCCAGCGTCAGGAAGGAGACCAGCGTCTCCCCCTCCACCAGCAGGTATAAAGTACCCTGGCCAAGGGTGCTGTGGAAGCTCCCCTCGGCCAGCAGCTGCGCCAGGAACTTGGCGGCGCGCCACTCATATTGAGCGATCTGGCTCCGCCAATGTTCCTGCCGTTCGTCCTTAAAATAGTCAATGATCTTCATGTATTACCCCGCAGAAAATGCGTTGGAGATCGCCTCGTCCTCATACTGGCGGGTGTAGAGGTTGTAGTAGTGTCCCTTGGCCTTCAGCAGCTCGTCGTGGCGGCCCTGCTCGATGATCTTGCCATCCCGCACCACCAGGATCAGGTCAGCATTCTTCACAGTACTCAGGCGGTGTGCGATCACCAGCGAGGTACGACCCTTGATGATAGTCTCAATGGCAGACTGGATCTTCTGTTCCGTCAGCGTATCCACGGAGGCGGTGGCCTCGTCCAGCACCAGAATGCGCGGGTCGGCCAGAATGGCGCGGGCAAAAGAGATCAGCTGCTTTTCGCCGGTGGAGAGCATATCGCCGCCCTCGCCAACGTCGCTGTCCAGACCCTTTTCCATGCGATCCACCACTTCGGTGGCGCTCACCAGCTCCAGGGCGCGGCGAATTTCTTCTTCCGTAGCGTTGGGATTACCATAGAGCAAGTTCTCCCGCACCGTGCCGGAGAACAGGTGGGGCGTTTGCAGCACATAGCCGATGGCGGAGTGCAGCCACAGCTGGGAGCGCTCCCGAGCGTCCCGGCCGTCGATCAGCACCTGACCCTTGGTCGGCTCAAAGAAGCGGCACACCAGGTTCACCAGCGTGGATTTGCCCGCGCCGGTCTCGCCCACGATGGCGATGTTGGAGCCGAAGGGAATCTTCAGGCTGAAGTTCTCCAGCACGTATTCGTCGCCGTCAGGGTACTTGAAGTCCACATCCTTGAACTCGATATCGCCGCGGATGGATTCCCAGTTCTCCCGCTTGGGATTGAAGGAATCGCCGTACTTCTCAATGACCTCCTTGGAGTCAGCCACGTCGGACTTGGTCTCCAGCAGGCGGGAGAAGCGCTCGATGTTCACCTGGGTGGTGATCAGGTCAGAAATGGCGTCGATGATCCAGCGCACAGGCTCCATCATGCCCTGGGCATAGGACATAAACATGGAGAAGGTGCCTACCTCGCTGGCAGCAATGTAGCCGCCCTGCCACAGCACGATGGCCAGAGCCATGGAGGAAGCAATGTTCAGCGTAGCGGAGAACAGGCCGCGCAGGTGTGCCACCTTCACGGACTTGCGGCGCATGGCGCTGGTGTCCTCCACAAAGTCGTGTACCATCTTGTCCTCGATCACCAGGGCCTTGATGGTCTTGGCACCGGTGATGCCCTCGTTGAAGTCGCTGGTGATCTGGGAGTTCAGCTCGCGCACCTCGCGGTTCACGCGGATCAGCTTGCGCTGGAACACGGAGAACAGGATCACAATCAGCGGCAGAATGGTAATGACCAGCAGCGCCAGCTTGGCATTGACCAGCAGCATCACCACCACCGCACCCACCAGGTAGGACAGATGCCACACGCTGTCCATCAGCGACCAGCTTACCAGCGAGCCAATGCGGCTGGTATCACTGATGACGCGGGCGTGGATATAGCCTACGCTGTTCTGGTTGAAGTAGGAAAAGGACAGCGTTTGCAGGTGGGAGAAGGCTGCGTTGCGCAGATCACGGTTCACGCAGACCTCGGTCTTCATGGCATAGGTACAGGAAATGTAGTTCAGCACGCCCGTCAGCACGATGGTGGCCAGATACACCACGATGAAGATGGGCAGAGTGTCCAGGGTATTTTCGGCAATGTAGTGGTTCAGGGCGTAGCGCTGGAACTGGGGAACCAGCAGATCAACGCAGGTGGAACCCAGGCCACAGGTCACCATGGCCAGCATCACGCCCCTGTACTTTTTCAGGAAGGGCAGCACCTTGCCGATACCGAAAAACGGCAGGGAGCGCTGCTCCTTTTTCTCATTCTGTTGCATTACGCTTCCACCTCCTCTTTGGAGAGAGACTGAATCTCGTAGATCTTCTGATACAGGCCGCCCGCCTTTTCCAGTTCGGCAGGGGTACCCATTTCCGCAATGCGGCCACGATCCAGCACGATCACCTGATCCGCCTTGGACAGCGTGGTGATGCGGTGGCTGATCAGGATGATGCTGGCGCTGCCGAAGCGCTGCTCCAGCGCCTTACGGATCTTGGCGTCGGTCTCCGCGTCCACCGCAGACAGGGAGTCGTCAAAGATCATGATGGGGGTATGCTGGGTCAGCATCCGGGCGATGGCAGCACGCTGCTTCTGGCCGCCGGAGAGGGTCACGCCACGCTCGCCCACAAAGGTATCGTATCCCTTGGCAAAGCCTTCGATGGTCTCGTCCAGGCAGGCCGCCCGGGCAGCCTCGCGGATGTCGGTGAGAGTCAGGCCATCGTTGGTGATGGAGAGATTCTCCTGCAGCGTGCGGGAGAACAGGAACGGCTCCTGCAGCACAATGCCGATATTCTTGCGCAGGTGATCCCGCTTCATATCCGCAATATCCACGCCGCCAATGGTGATGCGGCCATTACCCTCCGGCAGGTCATAGAGGCGATCCAGCAGGAGCATCAGCGTGGACTTGCCGCTGCCCGTTCCGCCCAGGATGCCCAGGGTGGTGCCGGCCGTCATGGTGAAGTTGATGTCATGCAGCATCTGGGGGCAGCCGTCGTAGGCGAAGTTCACATGTTCAAAGGCAATATCACCGGTCATGTCGGGGGTGGAGGCATTCTCCTTGTCCTTCTCCGTCTCCGAGCTGATGATGTAGCCGATACGATCCACCGCCACGCCAGCCTTGCTCATTTCGGAGATCATGCGTCCCAGCTGACGGATGGGCCACACCAGCTGCGCATTGTAGGAAATGAAGGCGATGTACTCGCCGGAGGTCATTTCGTTCCGCAGGCAGAACACCACGCCGAAGACCACCACCAGCATGATCTGAATGCCGCTGAGGATGTCGGACACCGACCAGAAGCGGCTCATCACCTTGGCCAGGCGCACCCACAGCCCGGTGTATTCCTCGTTGTGCTTCTCAAAGCGGTCCTTCTCATAGCGCTCCCGGCCAAAGGCACGCACCACGCGCACGCCTGTGAGATTCTCCTGCGCCATGGCCGACAGGCGGCCTTCGCTCTCGTCGCACTCCTTGAACCCGGAGCCGATCTTGTTGTGGAAGCGCAGAGAATACAGCACGATAATGGGCATGGGCAGCAGGGCGATTACCGCCAGCAGCGTATTCATGGAGAACATGAACACAATGGACAATACCACCAGGATCAGAATGCGGAACAGGCCCGTCATCTGTCCGGCCACAAAGTTGCGGGTGGTTTCAATGTCGGAAGTGCAGCGCTGAATAATATCGCCGGTGTGGTTCTTCATGTGCCAGGAGAAGGGCAGATGCTCGATATGGGTATAAAGGGTATCGCGCATGGTCTTCACCAGGGTCTCCGAGGCACGGGTGTTGGTCACCAGGAAGCCATACTGGGAAAGCACCTTCACCAGCGCCACCACCAGCACCGCCAGCGCCATGATCCACAGGTTTTTGCCCAGATACTCAAAGCCGCCCACAGCATCGACCAGCTTCATCACCGCAGGGCCAAAGGTGGGTTCGTTGCCGCCGATGGCGTTGTCCACCGCAGCACGGATAATCTGCGGCGTGACCATATCCGTCAGCGCCGTCAGCGCCGCCAGCAGGATGCTGGCAACAAACATTGCCTTGCTCCCCTTCAGAAAGCGCCAGATCAGCTTCATCATGGGGATCTGGGACTTTTGTTTCTGTTCCATAAAGTACTCCTTTCCGTCTCCCGGGACAATAAAAAACACCAGTCACATGCTATGCGACCGGTGTTGTATGCGTAGGCAGACAGGCGCAGGTTCAGCCGCGCGCCTCCTCACAGACAGACAAGGCCGCAGAAATCATCACGGTTCCGAATGCAAAATTCTTGTTATACATTTCTCGCGGCCTCCTTTCTGTAAGTTTTAATTTCCTTGGCAGTATAGCGCAGGAACACGCATCCGTCAAGGGGTTTTTGGCAAAAACCTGAACATTTTTTCCAGTTCAGGGCAGGATATTCAGCCTATCCCTGCCACCATGGCGCCAATGTCCTGTATGGCGCGCTCCGCCAGCGGCACGTCCGTCTCGTTGGAGAGAAAGCACACCACGCAGGTCTCATCCCCAAAGATCACGCCCACGTCGTGGGTAATGCCGGTGTCCTCGCCGGTCTTGTGAGCGCAGTCGATGTCCCGGCTGTGCAGGTAGAAGGGCAGCTTGCCGTTCAGCCGCTGGTCGCCCAATATCTCCAGCATCCGTGCCGAAGCCTGGGCGCTGACGATCTCACCCGCCAGCAGCCCCTGCAAGATCTTCCCCATGTCCACCGCAGAAACATAGTTCTGGATCCCCTGCCGGGAAAGCTCCGGCCGGAACAGCATCCGGTTCAGCCGGGTACCGGTCAGGCCAAGCTCATCGATGGTCATGTTGATGTTCTCCATCCCCAGCATACCGATAAGCAGATTGGTGGCGGTGTTGTCGCTGAGGATGATCATCAGCGTCACCAGATCCCCCACCGTCACCGTCACGCCATCGTGCAGATAAGTCAGCGCGCCGCAGGAGGGCAGCTTATCCTCCTTGCGGATGGTCACAGGCGCGTCAAAGTCGATCATCCCGGCTTCCTTCTGCCGGAAGGCCTCCACCATGATAGGCAGCTTGATCACGCTGGCCGCCTCCAGGGGCATATCGGCATTGAAGCCGTAGCCCTCGCCCCTGTCCGGATAGCACACATACAGGCCGATCTTCCCCGGCAGCTCTTTCACCCGCGCCTCGATGCGCTCAAACACGTTCACTTCTGGCTCTCCTTCCAGGCAAGGATCTCCCGCTCCACAATATCGGCGGCATTCTTGGTGCCGGTCTCCATGCGCAGCCGGGCGCCCAGTTCCTCCGCCGCCACACGGTAGCTGGCGTGGGTGGTCAGGTCAATGAGGCCCTTGGTCAGGCGCTGCACGGTCATTCTGTCGCGGCTGATGGGCTTGGGGCCGCAGCCGATGGCGTTCACCCTGTTGCCCCAGAAGGGCTGGTCGCCGCCGAAGGGAACCACCAGCGTGGGCTTGCCATAGCGCAGACCCGCCGCCGTGGTGCCAGCGCCGCCATGATGCACCACCGCCCGCACCCGCGGGAACAGCCAGTCGTGGGGAACATAATCCGCAAAATACACACGGTTGTTGGACTTGAGGTGCATATCCTTGCCGCCCCAGCCCAGGTTGATCACCGCGCGCACGCGGGAGGCTCGCACAGCCTTCAGCACCTTGGTGAAGGTCTTGTTCATGTCGCCGCTGACCATGGAACCAAAGCCGATGTAAATGGGCTGCTCGCCGTTTTCCAGGAAGTCCTTCAGGTCCTGGGGAGCATCCCATTCCACCGGCTCATCGTCCCACCAGAAGCCGGACATGTGGATATGCTCGTTCCATGCCTTGGGGCGGGGCAGCACCATGGGACTCACGGCATAAATCACCGGCACCGTGCGGTCGCCCACGTGGTAGTCGGGCTTGGTCTGCAGCTTGCGCACTTCCAGCCCATTGTCGATGCGCCATTGGGTCAGGTACCGCTTCTCCAGCAGGCCAATGAGCAGATACCCCAGCTTGTAGGAGGTGCGGTTCCAGGTTTTGCCCAGCCGCTGCCCGGGGGCAGAGGAAATGGGCGTGGCATCGTTGGGATCCATGGGGAAATAGTGGGTCTGGATGCAGGGAATGTTGTGCTTCTCGGCAATAGAATAATACAGGCTGCCGAAGAAGGTACACATCATGGCGTCCGCATCATCGCAGGCATGGGTCAGGTCATTGAGCAGCACGGGCGCGATGTCCCGGATGGAATCCTCGAACTCCTTCAGGAAGGTCACGCCGTTCACGCCGGGCTTCATCACATTGGCCATCAGCTTCATCACGTCGCCGGAGAGCGGGTAATACTTCAGCCCATTCTCGGCGATCAGCTTTTCAAAGCCGGAGAACGCCGCAATGGTGATCTCATGCCCGCGGGCTTTCAGCTCCCTGCCCAGCAGCACATAGGGGCGCACGTCACCCGTGGAGCCAATGGTCAGCATGGTTATCTTCATACTTGTTCACCTCGTTGCATTGGGCAGGCACCGCCCGCCATCTCACGCCACGCCCTGCGCAGCCATACCACCAACTATGTATCCATTGTGATTCTACCATAAACCATCCAATTTCGTAAAGCCCCGGCGCACTTTTCTCATCAACTCTTTACCCCCGCCGCGCCCAAAAGAAAAAATGTCAAATTAGGGCTTGACAATCCCCTTCTGACCCGCTATAATATCAAACGTTGCACGAAGTGCATAGGGGTATGGTGTAATGGTAACACGTGGGTCTCCAAAACCTTTGTTCTGGGTTCGAGTCCTAGTGCCCCTGCCAGAAGAACCAGTTTCGAAAGAAACTGGTTCTTTTCTTTTTGCCAATAGAAAAGTGCCTCCCTCGGTGAGGAGGGAGGCAGAACGAATTATGTTCAGTTGGTGAAGCCGTTGAAATAGGCATAGCCGCCTGCGTCACGGAAGCATTGGAACATTTCTTTGATTTCACGAACACTGCCAGAAGGAAGGTTAAAGTCCAGCTGTCCCTTACTCCCCTTCAGTCGCACCTTGACAGGACCAGTTGATTCGATCCAGGCATCCATGAATTCCGTATCGGTGCATACGCACACCATGTTCTCTGTCGTCCATCCGCTTCCGTAATACCAGGACTTTGTATCTGTCGTGTTGCCAAAGTTACTGCCATCAAAAGTACAAGTCATATCGCCAACCTTGATGATCACGCTCTGCACCATCATCCAGCCATAGATGTTATACTTTGAATGCATATCAAGCCAGATGCGAGGATACGGCACAAACTTGCTCGTACCGTATTTTGCGAGATAGAGGTCGGGCGTTACCCTGATGTGGCGACAATCAATTTCATCATCAAAAATGTACTCCGGTTGGTAACGCATATCCGAACTCATAACATCTCTGCTGCTGATAAACCCGCGCTGCTCCATATCGTCAACGGTGATCTTCCAATTATTGTCCTCGAATACCTTTGTGTCAAAACCGGCAGCCATACCCGTTCCGACAGTCGCGCACATCAACAGGGCCAACAGCAATGCAACAATACGTTTCACTTTTGCAATCCTCCTACATTTTCTCTTGTTTTTCACAGTTCTTGGCATTCCTACCATTGGCTACGACATTTCCATCCCCCCATGCCGCATATTTCTCTTATCATCATTATAGTCATTTTAGCGACTATAGTCAATAAAAAGTTCATATCATATGATACAGGAAAAGGCATGAAGGAATGTGGCGCCATGATTTCGTATGCACCTTTTTGGCAGACGTTGCGGGACTCGCAGGAGTCCACCTATACGCTGATCAAAAACCATCGCATTTCCAGCTCCACCATCGATAAGCTCCGCAAAAACAAGCCCGTCAATGTCACCACCATCAACGACCTGTGCCGGATCCTGAATTGCAATGTTGCCGATGTCATGACCTACATCCCCTCCGAGGACGATCAGATTCTATAACGCCTACTCGCCAGCCCCGCGCTGGCTTTTTTCATTTCCCGCAACCCAGGAAAGGTTTTCCCGCCGTTTCATGCTATAATGACCTCACCTGCAGGAAACACACGAAGGGAGGCGCCCGCCATGTCACCGGAGATCCTTGCCATCATCCAGCGCAGCCTGGACGACATCGAAGCCCAGCTGCGCACCGAGCTGAATGCCCAGGAGCTGGCCGACGCCGCCGGCTTCTCCCTCTACCACTACTACCATGTCTTTGAGGCCGTGACGGGCATGAGCCTGGGGCGATACATCACCCACAGGCGGCTGCTCCACGCCCTCTGGGACATGAGCCGGGGCAAGGACGCCATCACCGCCGCGCTGGACTATGGCTTTGACACCCACGCCGGGTTTTACAAGGCCTTCCGCAAAGAGTTCGGCTGCGCGCCCTCCCGCTACCTGCGCAGCCACCGCGCCGCCCGGCCGCCCCGCGTGAACCTGAAGGAGGAACCCCGAATGATCGACATGAAGACCCTCTCCCGCGCCCTATCTGCCTGGGGCATGGCGCAGGAGCCTGTTTCCCACATCTATTACACCAACACCGGCTTCCGCAGCGAAACCACCTTCGCCGTGGGGCAGAAGCACTACCTCAAAACCTCCACCCAGCCGGGTGAACTGGCGCGCCAGGCCGCGCTGCAGCAGGCGCTGCGCACGCAGGGGCTGGCGGCGGCCATCATTCCCACCCAGAGCGGCGAAACCGTGCTGCATCAGGACGGCCTGGACATGATGCTCATGGAGCGCTCTGCCGGGCAGCCGGTGGATCCCCTCGCCCTGCTGGATGACCCCACCCAGGCGCTTGCCCTGGGCGAAGGTCTCGCCCGGCTCCACGCCGCCCTGCGGGAATGTGATCCCCTGCTCTGCTATGCCGAGGACTACACCGCCACCCTGCGGGATTGGGCGATCCCCGCTGCCCGTGCCGCCATGGTGCCGGAACCTCTGTGGCTGAAGGACTACCAGGCGCGGGTGGAGGCTACCTTCCCCGCCCTGCCCACGCAGATCATCCACCGTGACCCCAACCCTGACAACCTGCTCATGGAAAACGGCCGGGTGATCGGCTTCCTGGATTTCGACCTGACCCGCATCCTGCCCCGCATCTTCGATATCTGCTACGCCGCCACCGGCATCCTCTGCGATGCCTGGCCCCATGCCACCGAGACACAGCGCCTGCGCTTCTTCGACGTGGCCAAGGCCATCTGGCAGGGGTACCATGCCGCCTCGCCGCTGACAGAGGCCGAGTGGGCTGCCCTGCCGGACATGGTGCTGGCCATCCAGCTCACCTGCGTGGCAGCCTTTGCCGGGTCGGATAAGCTGGTGCAGCAGTTTGAGGTGAACCAGCATATGCTGCAATTCATCCTTGGGAACATCCAGCGGTTTCAATGACATAGCAAAAGGACTGGCTTGCTTGCCAGTCCTTCTCTTTTACTCAAACCAGGGCTGGAACTTCTTCGCGATGGCCGAGATGATCGGTCCCAGGAAGAACCCCATGATGATGGTCACCATGCCCACCGTACCACCCAGCAGAAAGCCGATCGCCGCAGCGGTCACGTCCCACAGGATGCGGATGGTGGTGAAGTTAGGCTTCTTCACCCGGCTGCTGATGATCTGCGGCAGGGCATCGTAGGGCGCCACGCCCAGCTCCACACACATATAGAAGGCCGCCACCACCATGAACATGATGATCGTCGGCACGAACACGATCAACTTCACCAACATGGTTTCGTTATACAAGGGGTGGATCATGTTGATGATCCAGGTGGTAAAGTCTGCCGCATAGCCCACCACCACCATGTTGGCCAGGGTACCCAGGCCAATGCGCCGGCCCTCCTTCAGGCAGAAGATCAGCGCCAGCAGCAGGCCATTGAACACCAGCTGATAGTTGCCAAAGCTCCAGCCCAGCTTGCGGCTCATGGCCAGGTTCAGCACCGAGCAGGGATCCGTGCCGAAGCCCAGCTGGTCAAGGATGGCCACGCCCACGCCCATCATGAATACGCTGCCAAACAACACGCTCACCCGCCGCGCCATGTGCGGCTTGCCAAACAGCTGCTGCATCCTTCGTTTCCTCCAATGCAAAATCGCCTGTATTATAGCACGGCGGGTAACTTTGTCAAGCGTAAAAAAACATTGCAAATTCGACCTATTTCCTGTTGTATCTTTCCATTTTGTGTGTTACAATGTGCCAAGAAAGAGACGTTGAGGCTTTTTTGTTACGTGCAAGGCCTAAAACGTTTTAGAAAAAACACTACCATCAAGGAGGCATCCCTCATGCAGTACGGCTATTTTGATGACAAAGCCCGCGAGTACGTCATTACCAATCCCCGTACCCCCATGGCCTGGGCCAACTACCTGGGTGATCCTGAATATGGTGCCATCGTGACCCAGAATGCTGGCGGCTACAGCTTCGTGAAGTCCGGCGCCGCTGGCCGTATCATCCGCTATTCCTTCAACCAGTTCGACGAGCCTGGCCGCTACGTCTACCTGCGCGACGACGAGACCGGCGACTACTGGTCTGCTTCCTGGCGTCCTGTGGAAAAGCCCCTGGATCAGTACAAGACCATCACCCGCCACGGCACCGCCTACACCGAGATCGAGAGCGAATACGCCGGTATCGCCTCCAAGGTGCTGTATTATGTGCCCAAGGGCGCTACCCACGAAGTGTGGCGCGTTGAGGTGACCAACAAGTCCGACAAGGCTCGCAAGATCTCTGCCCTGAGCTACTGCGAATTCACCACCGAATCCAACTACGAGCAGGATCTGGTGAACCTCCAGTACACCCAGTTCATCACCACCACCACCTTCCACGATGATTTCATCCTCCAGCACATCAACCAGTATTGCCACGTGGGCGAGAATGGTGAAAACGGCTCCGAGCGCTTCTTCGGCCTGGCTGGCAGCCCCGTGAAGAGCTACTGCGGCCGCCGCGAAGGCTTCCTGGGCCGCAACCGCTTCCACAACCCCCAGGCTGTGATCGATGGCGATCTGGGCAACAAGCTGAGCTTCAACGGCAATCCCTGCGGCTCCCTGCACACCGTGCTGGAACTGCAGCCCGGCGAGACCAAGTCCATCGCCTTCGTTCTGGGCATGAAGGGCCCCTCTGCTGCCCGTGCGCTGCTGGATTCCTATGCTGACGTGAAGACCAAGGTGGATGCCGAGCTGAAGGAGCTGATCGCCTACTGGCACGGCAAGCTGAGCGCCCTGCAGGTGAACACCCCCGACGCCAACTTCAACACCATGATCAACACCTGGAACGCCTTCCAGTGCTTCATCACCTTCGTGTGGAGCCGCGCCGCGTCCCTGATCTACTGCGGCCAGCGCAATGGTCTGGGCTATCGCGACACCGTGCAGGACATCCAGGGCATCATCCATCTGGATCCCGAAATGGCCAAGGGTCGCCTGGTGCATATGCTGTCTGCCCAGGTGCATCACGGCGGCGGCCTGCCCCTGGTGAAGTTCACCCACAATGCCGGCCACGAGGATTCTCCCGAGGACGAGAGCTACGTTCGCGCCACCGCGCACCCCAGCTACCGTGCCGACGACGCCCTGTGGCTCTTCCCCACCGTGTATAAGTACATTGCCGAGACCGGCAACATCGACTTCATGAACGAGGTCGTTCCCTACGCCACCCATGGCGAAGGCACCGTGCTGGATCACCTCAAGCGCGCCATCGACTTCTCCATGAACCACCTGGGCGTGCATGGTATGCCCGCTGGCCTCCATGCCGACTGGAACGACTGCCTGCGCCTGGGCGCTGCTGGCGAATCCTCCTTCGTGGCCATGCAGCTGTACCTGGCCATGAACATCCTGGACGAGCTGATGCCCAACACCCCCGAAAACGAAGAGTACCGCGCCTACCTGCGTGAAAAGGCCGCCGAGCAGAAGAAGCTCATCAACGAGCATTTCTGGGAGGACGACCGTTTCCGCCGCGGTTATTCCGAAGAGGGCTTCATCATCGGCAGCAAGGAGAACAAGGAAGGCGCCATGTGGCTGAATCCCCAGTCCTGGTCCGTCATCTCCAAGCTGGCCACCAAGGAGCAGGCCGAGGCCGCTCTGAAGACCGTGAACGAGCAGCTGAACACCTGCTACGGCGTGGAAGTCATGACTCCCTGCTACAAGGAGCATTACTTCGACGGCGCGCTGATGAAGCTGTTCAACGCCACCACCAAGGAGAACGGCGGCATCTTCTGCCAGGCTCAGGGCTGGATCATCCTGGCCGAGTCCCTCATGGGTCACGGTGGCCGCGCCTTCCAGTACTTCCAGGAGAGCTGCCCCGCTTCCTTCAACGACAAGGCCGACCTGCGTGAGTGCGAACCCTACGTCCATACTCAGTTCATCGAGGGTCACGAGTCTCCCCAGCATGGCCGCGCCCATGTGCATTGGCTGACCGGCACCGCCTCCACCGTGATGGTCGGCTGCGTGGAAGGCATCCTGGGCCTGCGTCCCACCCCCGAAGGCCTGGTCATCTCCCCCGCCATCCCCGCCGAGTGGGACGGCTTCACCATGGAGAAGACCTTCCGCGGCAAGAAGCTGCACATCACCGTTGACAACTCTGCCCACCACGAAGGCGGCGTGCAGAAGACCTTGGTCAACGGTGTGGAAGTCACCGGCGTCCTCACCGACGACGTGCTGACCGACGGCGCCCAGATCACCGTGGTGATGTAATTTCAAAACCAACACCAACCGGAACGGCACACGCTGTTCCGGTTTTTTTTGATTATTTCGGCATATTGAAGCCAAGGCCTGTATGCAAAGAACGCCCCGGAAAGCATCAAGCTCTCCGGGGCGTTCTTCATTTCTCAATTAGAAGGCCTTGGCACCCTTCAGGAATGCGCAATAGCACTTGTAGCCCTCATACAGGTCAGCCTTGCTGATCATCTCCCAGGGGGCGTGCATGCTCAGCACCGCAATGCCGCAGTCGATGCAGTTCATGCCATAGTTGGCGCAGATGTAAGCGATGGTGCCGCCACCGCCCACGTCCACCTTGCCCAGCTCGGCGGTCTGCCAGTCCACATTGGCCTCGTCCAGAATAGCGCGGATCTGGGCAATGTACTCGGGGTTGGCGTCGTTGGAGCCGCTCTTGCCGCGGGAGCCGGTGAACTTGTTGAAGCACACGCCCTTGCCCACGATGGCGGCGTTCTTCTTCTCAAACACGCCAGCAAAGTTGGGATCATAGCCCGCGCTGACGTCGCTGGACAGCATACGGCTGTTCTGCAGGGTGCGGGTCACGCCCAGGGCGCAGTAGCCATGCACGCTGTTGTACAGCTCGGCCACGGTGTTCTCGAAATACTTGGCGCTCATGCCCGTTGCGCCCACGGAGCCGATCTCTTCCTTATCGGTCAGCACGGCGCACAGAGTGTACTCGGGGGTACCCTCAAAGTCCAGCACAGCAGCCATGGAGGGATAGGCGCACACGCGGTCGTCGTGGCCGTAACCGGCGATCAGCGCACGGTCGAAGCCCACGTCGCGGCTCTTGCCAGCGGGTACGATCTCCAGCTCCGCAGAGATGAAGTCCTCCTCTTCCACGTCGTACTTGTCCTTCAGCAGCTTCAGCACATTGGCCTTCACGGCTTCCTTTTCCTCACCCTTCAGGGGCTGGCTGCCGATGATCAGGTTCAGCGCTTCGCCCTCGATGACCTTGGCAGCGGTGGCACTCATCTGGTCAGCGGCCAGGTGGATCAGCAGGTCGGAAATGTAGAACACGGGATCATTCTCGTCCTCGCCGATGGCGATGGTCACGGTGCTGCCGTCCTTCTTGCAGATCACGCCATGCATGGCCAGCGGAATGGTCACCCACTGATACTTCTTGATGCCGCCATAGTAGTGGGTGTCCAGGTAGGCAATGCCCTCGTCCTCATAGAGGGGGTTCTGCTTCACGTCGATGCGGGGAGAATCGATGTGAGCGCCCAGAATGTTCATGCCCTCCTGCATGGGCTTGCTGCCTACGATGAACAGCATGATGTCCTTGCCCATCCAGTTGCGGTACACGCGGGCGCCAGCCTCCAGCTTGCCACCCTCGCGGATCACCTTGTCCAGGTCGATAAAGCCCGCTGCCTCGGCCAGCTTCACAGCCTCGGTAACGCACTCGCGCTCGGTCTTGCCAGCATCCAGGTAAGCCTTATACTTGGCCGCAAAGGCCTCTACCTTGGCCAGCTCGGCTTCGTCATACTGTTCCCAGGCATTCTTCTTGTACATATTCATATCATCCTTTCGCATAGAATGCGGAATTCGCCTGCACCCATTATAGCCGCCTCAGCCCCGAAATGCAAGCACAGAAAAGGAGCCGGAAACAACTTCCGGCTCCTGGTAATTACTTCTGGGCAAAGTTGAAATAGTTCCGGGCGTTCACACAGCTGATGCCGGTGACGATCTCGCCCAGGATGTCCCAATCCTGGGGGAAGCGGCCGTCCTCCACCCACTGACCCAGCAGGCGGCACAGGATGCGGCGGAAGTACTCATGGCGGGGATAGCTCAGGAAGGAGCGGCTGTCGGTGAGCATACCCACAAAGCCAGCCAGGTAGCCCAGCTGCGCCAGGGAGGTCAGCTGATCGGTCATGCCCTCGAAGTGGTCGTTGAACCACCAGGCAGAGCCGTGCTGGATCTTGCTCACAGCCTCGCTGGACTGGAAGCAGCCGCAGATGGTGTCGATGGCGGCATTGTCGTTGGGGTTCAGGCTGTAGAGGATGGTCTTGGGCAGGTTGCCAGCCTTCTCCACAGCGCCCAGGAACGCAGCCGTCTGGCCAGCGGGAGCGAAGTTGTCGATGGTGTCATAGCCGGTGTCCGGGCCAAGCTTGGCATACTGGGTCAGGTTGTTGTCGCGGCGGCAGCCGTAGTGCAGCTGCATCACCCAGTTCAGACGCTTGTACTCGCCAGCGAAGAACATCAGGCAGGCGGTCTTGTAGGCAGCCTCTTCCTTGGCGGTGACGGTCTCGCCAGCCATGCGCTTGGCGAAGATGGCCTCCACCTCTTCCTCGGTGGCAGGCTCGAACATCACATAGTTGATGCCGTGGTCAGACAGGCAGCACTTGTTGGCGTGGAAGTACTCCATGCGCTTGGTGAGAGCGACCTTCAGGTCGGCGAAGGACTTGATCTCCATCTCAGCCGCCGCAGCCAGCTTGGCCAGGTACTCGGCAAAGTCGGGCTTCTCGATATTCACGGCCTTGTCAGGACGCCAGGCGGGCCACACATTGGTCTTGAAGGACTTGTCGCCCGCCAGCTTCTGATGCCATTCCAGGTTGTCGATGGGATCATCCGTGGTGCAGATGGTCTCCACATTGCTCATTTCGATCAGGCCGCGCACGGAGTAGCCCGCAGACTGCAGCTTGGCATTGGCAATGTTCCACACCTCGTCGGCAGTCTTGGCGCTCAGGGCGCCGTTGTAGCCGAAGAAGCGCTGCAGCTCCAGGTGGCTCCAGTGATACAGCGGGTTGCCGATGGCCTTGCCCACCACCTCTGCCCACTTGCAGAACTTTTCGTAGTCGGAGGCATCGCCGGTGATGTACTTCTCGTCCACGCCAGCGCAGCGCATCAGGCGCCACTTGTAATGGTCGCCGCCCAGCCACACCTGGGTGATGTTCTCATACTGCAGATTGTCCCAGATCTGCTTGGGGCTGATGTGGCAATGGTAGTCGATGATGGGACACTTGGCTGCATACTCATGATAGAGCTTGCGCGCCGTTTCGGTATTCAGCAGAAAATCCTTGTCCATAAATGCCTGCATGGTTCTCTCTCCTTCAAGCAAATGATCGTTATGTTCAAAATCCACCCCTGTGGATCAGGTCACTTTCTGGTAGACTGGCGCAGCACCACTTCGCCGGTGAACACGGTCTTCTGGGGCATTTCCTTGCCGTCCAGCACGCCCATCATGGTCTCCACAATATGATCGCAGATGGCCTTGAGCTTGTTGTCCACGCTGGTCAGCTCCGGCTCGGTAAACAGGCAGAAGTTGGAGTTGTTGTACCCCACCACGCTCATTTCTTCCGGAATGCGTTTGCCCGTCGCCCTGGCGTACTTCATGGCGCCGATGGCCAGGCTGTCCTCGCTGGCCAGCACCGCATCAAATGCAACGCCCTTTTTGTCCAATTCCAGCAGATGATCCCGCACGTCCTGCACGCTCATCTTGTCCTGGTCAAAGTAGCACAGCAGGGATTCATCCAATGCCATACCCTTGTTTTTCAGCGCAGCCCGGTAGCCAGCCAGCTTCTTGCGGCCGGAGTAGTTCTTGCTGTGATACAGATACAGGATGCGCTTGCACCCGGTGTCCAGCAGATGCTGGGCCGCCTCCATGGTGGCGCGCTGATCATCACACAGCACGCAGTACACTCTTTCGCAGGCGAAGGAACCGTTCAGCAGGATCAGCGGCACACTCTTGGCAGCCTGGCGGATGTAGTCGTTATCCTTATCGTTGTTCTCGATAAAGGATGAACCCATCAGCACCATGCCGTCCACATGGCGGGACTTCAGCAGCTCCACGCCGGTGATGCGAGCCTCCAGGGTTTTGCCGGTGCAGCTCAGCACGCAGTCGTAATTCCTGCTGCGGAAGGCGTTTTCCAAGTATGCCAGCGCCTGGGCCTGATACGGGTCAGAGGCATCGGGACACAGAAGGCCAATGGTCTTCATGGTGTTCAGGCCCAGCCCTCTTGCAAAGGCATTGGGAACATACCCGCTGTCGTTGATCACCGCCATGACCCGCTGGCGGGTCGCGGGGCTGACGTGGGGGCTGTCGTTCAGCACACGGCTCACCGTGGCAATGGAAACGCCCGCCCGCTTGGAGATATCATAAATATTCACGTTGTCGCCCCTTCCGCCATAGTGTAAGTGTTTACAGAAAATGATACCATTTGAAT
The DNA here is from genome assembly GCA_017936765.1 of Clostridia bacterium. GTDB lineage: Bacteria > Bacillota > Clostridia > Christensenellales > Aristaeellaceae > UBA11524. The sequence goes on along the minus strand of JAGBEX010000014.1, from coordinate 87,559 downwards.
TATACACGCTTTTTCACACTTTTGCAACCACATTTTCACGATACACCGCCCAATCCGGCAAAATCTTTGCCGCATTACGCAAAATCCATTGACGAAAGCACCAAAACAGAGTAAAATGATGCCGGATACCATGTAATCATTTACACACATGTGAAAACCCGGTAGCTCACCTACCGATCAAAATGATGGAGGGATCACCTATGGAACGACTCACCGCTGCCAAGGCACCCGCTGCTTCCCGCCCTGTGAAGGTGCTGCAATTTGGCGAAGGCAACTTCCTGCGCGCCTTTGTGGACTATTTCATCGACATTGCCAACGAAAAGACTGATTTCAACGGCTCCGTGGCGCTGGTGAAGCCCATCTCCATCGGCACGCTGTTCCCTGCCTTCAAGGAGCAGGACTACCGTTACACCGTGCTGCTGCGCGGCCTGGTGGACGGCCAGGCGGTGGAGCAGTCCCGCGTGGTGACCTCCGTGTCCGATGCGGTGGACGCCTACGCTGATTACGATGCCTATGCCGCCTACGCCAAGTGCGAGACCCTGCGCTTCATCGTGTCCAACACCACCGAGGCCGGTATCGTGCTGGACGAGAGCGACGGGCTCGAACTCTGCCCGCCCAACTCCTACCCCGGCAAGCTCACCAAGCTGCTCTTCGAGCGTGCCGAGCATTTCAACTACGCCATGGACAAGGGTCTCATCATCCTGCCCGTGGAGCTGATCGACGATAACGGCATCATGCTGAAGAAATGCGTCAAGGCGCTGTGCAAGCTGTGGAACCTGGGCGAGAAGTTCGAGCGCTGGCTGGATGAGGCCTGCGTGTTCACCTCCACCCTGGTGGATCGCATTGTTACCGGCTATCCCCGGGACGAGGATCAGGCCATCTGGAACCAGCTGGGCTACGAGGACCGCATCCTGGTCACCGCCGAACCCTTCGGCCTGTGGGTCATCGAGAGCGAGAAGGACATCTCTGGCGAGCTGCCCCTGCCCCAATGCGGCCTGCCGGTGATCTACACCGATAACCAGAAGCCCTACAAGCAGCGCAAGGTTCGCATCCTCAACGGCGCCCACACCTCCTTCGTCCCCATGGCCTTCCAGTGCGGCTACGATTATGTGCTGGACGCCATGAACGATCCCATGATCAAATCTTTCATGCAGAAGACGCTGTACGACGAGGTCATTCCCACCCTCACCCTGCCCAAGGACGACCTGATGGCCTTTGCCGAGGCTGTGACCGGCCGCTTCATGAACCCCTACATCAAGCACGCGCTGCTGTCCATCTGCCTGAACAGCGTTTCCAAGTGGCGCGCCCGCTGTATGCCCAGCCTGCTGGTCTATGCCGAAAAGGAAGGCAAGCTGCCCGAACACCTCACCTTCTCCCTGGCTGCGCTGATGAGCCTGTACCACGGCGGCAAGATCGTGGATGGCAAGCTGGAGTGCATCCGCGACGGCGAGACCTACACCCTGCAGGACGATGCCGCTGTGCTGGAGTTCTTCGCCAGCAAGTCCTCCCTGCCTGCCCGCCAGATGGTGGAAGCCTTCCTGGGCAATGAGAGCTTCTTCGGCAGCGAGCTGATTAAGGTTCCCGGCATTGTGGAGAGCGTCACCGCCTCTCTGGAGGATATCCTTGCCCGCGGCATGAAGGCCGTGATGACCGAGCGTTTCGGAGGCTGAACCATGGCAGAGTTGCTTCGCATCACCCCTAAAGATAATGTGGCCGTAGCGCTGACCGGCCTGAGTGCCGGCACTACTGTGACCGTGGAGGACGTGACCCTCACCCTGCGCACCGACGTACCCGCCGGGCATAAGGTGGCGCTTACCGATATTCCCGCCCAGGGCCACGTGATCAAGTACGGTTTCCCCATCGGCTATGCCAAAGAAGACATCGCCATGGGCAGCCACATCCATGTGCAGAACCTGCACACCCTGCTCTCCGGCGAGCTGGAATACGAGTATCATCCCACCTTCCCCAGCGTTGAAGCTGCCCAGCCCGCCACCTTCATGGGCTACCCCCGGCACGATGGCAAGGTGGGCGTGCGCAACGAGCTGTGGATCCTCCCCACCGTGGGCTGCGTGAACGACATCGCCCGCGCCCTGGAAAAGGAAGCGCAATCCCTGGTGGGCGGCGGCGTGGAGAATGTGTACGCCTTCCCCCACCCCTACGGCTGCTCCCAGATGGGCGACGACCAGGACAACACCCGTCAAATTCTGGCCGACCTGGCCACCCATCCCAATGTGGGCGGTGTGCTGGTGCTGGGACTGGGCTGTGAAAACAGCTCCGTGCAGTTCATCGAGGAGCGCATGGGCGATTACGACAAGTCCCGCGTGCGCTTCCTTGTCTGCCAGCAGGTGGAGGATGAATTCACCGAGGCCATGAAGCTCCTTACCGAGCTGGCCGACCGTATGCGCGATGAAGTCCGCGTTCCCTGCCCTGCCTCCAAGCTGGTCATCGGCCTGAAGTGCGGCGGCTCCGATGGCTTCAGCGGCATCACCGCCAACCCGGTCATCGGCGGCTTCTCCGATTTGCTGGTGGCCCAGGGCGGCACCACCATCCTTACCGAGGTGCCGGAAATGTTCGGCGCAGAGACCATCCTGATGGATCGCTGCGAAACCGAGGAGATGTTCCGCAAGACCGTTTCGCTCATCAACGATTTCAAGCGCTACTTTGAGGAGCATCACCAGACCATCTATGAGAATCCCTCTCCCGGCAACAAGGCGGGCGGCATCTCCACCCTGGAGGATAAGGCCCTGGGCTGCACCCAGAAGAGTGGCTTTGCTCCCGTGAAGGACGTGCTGGCCTATGGCGAAAAGGTCACCGTACCCGGCCTGAACCTGCTCTCCGCCCCCGGCAATGACCTGGTGGCCGCCACCGCGCTGGCTTCCTCCGGCGCGCAGATCGTGCTGTTCTCCACCGGCCGCGGCACACCCTTCGCCTGCCCCGTGCCCACCGTGAAGATTGCCAGCAACAGCCGTCTGGCTGGCTTCAAGCATGGCTGGATCGACTTCAACGCAGGCGAATTGCTCTCCGGCAAGACCCTACCCGAGCTTTCCCAGGCGCTGATGGACTTCGTGCTGGCCACCGCCTCCGGACAGAAGGTCTGCTCCGAAAAGCACGGCTTCCACGACCTGGCCATCTTCAAGACTGGCGTGACCCTGTAAGCATTACCTGGCGGGACGTTGCAAGCGTCCCGCTTTTCTTGGGAGGTACACCATGTTTTCCTTTCTGAAAAGGCTGGATCGCAGCGGCAAGGTGCTGCTGGCTACCTGCTTCTTCGCCTTCTTCTGCAACGGTTCCCTGTCGCTGATGCTGGGTAGTGCCATGCCTGACCTGAAGGCCACCTACGGCCTCAGCGATTCCCTCAGCGGCATTTTCCTTTCGGCACACTCGGCAGGCAACCTCATCGCAGGTCTGATCAGCGGCCTGGTCCCCCTGTGGCTGGGGCAGCGCAAGTCCATCCTGCTTTTGTCCTCCCTGGCCTTCATCGGTTTTGTGATGATGCTCCTGTGGGGCAATCCCATGTGGCTCTTCGTTGCCTTCCTGTTCACAGGCCTGGGGCGCGGCAGCGTGACCAATTTCGATAACCGCATGGTGAACCAGCTTTCCGGCGGCAGCCCTGCGGCCTCCAACCTGCTGCATTCCTCCTTCGCCATCGGCGCTATATTGACCCCCATGATCTTCCTGCTCCTGCGCACCCACATTTCCTGGCAGGCTGGCGTGGGGTACATGGTGGTCATCGGCTGCATCAGCCTGTTCAATTTCAGCCGTATGCGCCTTGCCAACGACCACCCCGACCGGGGCGACAAGCAGAACTCCACCCTCATCTTCCTCAAGAATCCCTCCTTCCTCATCCTGGCCATGATGATGTTCTGCTACCTCTGCTCGGAATACGCCATCAACGGGTGGCTTGTGACCTACATCCAGAACAAGGAGAACCTTGCCGCCGCGCTGCTGGCCTCCGGCTCCGATGCCATCAGCTACAGTCAGACCATGGCCACCCTGCTGTGGGTGGTGATGCTGGTGGGACGCCTCATCTGCGCCGCCCTGTCCGCCAAGGTAAGCCAGAAGATCATGATGATGGTCTCCTCCTTCGGCGTGGCGATCTTCTATTTCCTCATGCTGAGCAGCGCCACCATCCCCATGGTCACCTTCTCCGTGGCGGGGCTTGGGCTGTGCATGGCTGGCATCTGCCCCATGATCTACTCCGACGCGGCCATCTTCACCAACGCATACCCCATGGCCACAAGCCTCCTGCTGGGCATTGGCTCTGCCGGAGCCATCCTGATGCCCACCATGGTGGGTACCCTGGCGGAGCGCTTCGGCTTCAATGGCGGAATGAGTGCCATTTTTGTCACCATCCTGCTGCTGGTGGTGTTCGCCACCCTGAACGTGGTGGTCAAAACCAGGCCACCGGTTCCCGCCCAAAAGTAAAAACGAGTTCCCTGCCCGGCATGGACAGGGAACTTTTTCTTTGCTTATTTCTTTGTTCTGCACCGCAGCGTATGCCACAAAAGCGCCACAGCGCCCAGGATCAACTGGATATAGTAGGTGAAGAACCGCCACATCAGCATGGCCAGGCTGATGGTCCCCGCCGGGAAGATCCCCCGGAAGAACAGCAGAAAGCCGCCCTCCTGCGCACCGCTGGCACCGGGAAGCGGGTTGTAGCTGGCACCCATATACAGCATATAGGCCACCGCCAGCAGGTTCCAGCAGCTGGTACCACTCAGCCCAAAGGCATGGTAGATGCACACCGCAATGACCTGCAGGAAGAACAGGCTCAGCACGGCCAGCAGCGTTTGCAGGGCGATCTCAGCAGGGCTGCGTCCTGCCAGCCTGACGTTGGTCTGGTAATGGTCGATGCAATGCTCCAGGCAAGTCAGCATGGCCTGTTCATCGCGGATCAGCCGCAGCTTTACACCCATGCGGACGAGAAAGCCCGCCATCCTTTGCACCAGCGGGGTGCAGAAGGTCACCAGCAGCACCGCCAGCACGCCTGCAAGATGCACCACCCAGCCGATCACCACCAGCCAGCCCACGCCAGCCAATTGCTGGGACAGGAAGGGACGGTTCATCAGCCAGATGAAAGGCACCAGCACCACCGTGGCCGTTTGCCCCAGCACGAATTTGATGGACACCGCCGAGGTGCTGACCCCCACGGGAACTTTCTTTTTGCTGAGGTAAAACACCTGCATGGGCTGCCCGCCGCTGGAGCCGGGGGTTATGCCGCTGTAGAACCAGCCCATCAGCGATACATAGCAGGCGTAGGCCATGCTGATGGAATGCCCATGCCTGCGGAAATACGCCCAGAAGCTCAGCGCATCAAACAGGATAAACAGGCACCAGCAGCCCAGCGCTGCCAGCACCCACCCCGGATGCAGCGAAGCCAGCGTGTGTCCAATGGTTTCCAGGTCGTTGTTTGAAAAAATGATCCCTATGGTAATGCCCAGCATCAGCAGCAGAACCGGCAGGCTGCCCATGCTCTTTTTCCCTGGTGTATTCAATCTTACTTCTCCATCTCGTGGCGATGAATCTGATCATTGAGCAGGTTGATATCCCCGCAGCCCATGGTGATCACCAGATCGCCGGGTTGCCAGTTGGCACGGAGATAAGCCTCCGTGTCGTCGAAGGTGGGCGTCCACACAGCGTTCACGCCATGCGCCTTCATGCCCTCCACCAGCATACCGGAGTTGATGTCCCCCGGGTCCACCTCACGGGCGGCGCAGATATCGGTGACCACCGTCACGTCCGCCAGCTCGGTGCAGGTAAGGTACTCGTTGAACAGGCTCTTCACCCGGCTGAAGGTGTGGGGCTGCATCACCGCAAACAGCCGCCCCTTGCAGCGCTTGCGGGCAACGGTCACCGCATTGCGCATTTCCGTGGGGTTGTGACCATAGTCGTGGAAGACCTCCACCCCATCGATGGTGTCCGTCAGCTCAAACCGGCGGTGTGCGCCCATAAAGTGGCTCATGCTCTGGCAGGCCTTGGGCATATCCGCTCCCAGGGCATGGGCCGCCGCCAGCGCCGCCAGGCCGTTTTCCACATTGAAGTCCCCCGGCACCGCCATATCCACATGACCCACGATTTCGCCCTTATGGCACAGGTCATAGGAGGCATAGCCCCGGTCGTTCTCCGTCAGGTTGGCAGGATGCCAGTCGCACGCATCCGTCATGCCGAAGGTCTCCACGGCGCAGCGCAGCTTGCCCATCTGGCGCATGATGCGCTCGTCCGTACCCTTGCCGATGACCAGGCCGTCCTCCGGCAGCAGCTGCATGAACTGGCCGAAGGTCTCCTCGATCTCGTCAATGTCCTTGTAGCAATCCAGGTGGTCGGCGTCAATGTTCAGCACCACCGCCATGGTGGGGTGCATCTGCAAAAAGCTGCGACGGAACTCGCAGGCCTCGGCCAGGAAGGCGTCACCCTTGCCAATGCGGGTGCTGCCGCCAATGGCGTCCAGCTTGCCGCCAATATGCACGCTGGGGTCCAGCCCGCACTCCACCAGGATCTGCGAGAGCATGGAGGTCGCCGTGGTCTTGCCGTGAGCGCCGCAGATTCCCACCGCCTGGGGGAAGCCTTCCATCAGCTGGCCCAGCAGATAGCTGCGCTCCATGCTGGGAATGCCCAGCTTCTCCGCTTCCACCCGCTCCGGGTTGTCCGCTGCCGCCGCGCCGGTGAACACCACCAGGTCAGCGCCATGCACGTTCTCCGGCCTGTGGCCGATGAACACCTGCGCCCCCTTGGCACGCACGTCGCCAATGAGATACCCCTCCGTGCGGTCAGAGCCGGAAACCTGGTAGCCTTTATCGATCAGCATCGCTGCCAGACCGGACATACTGCTGCCGCCAATGCCGATCATGTGGATGCGCTTGCCCTGATAATCCCTGATATGCGGAATCTGCATGGATCTCACTCTTTCCTGTAAGGATTCATCCCCTATTATACTCCATACCGGCTGCTTTTAGCAAGCACCCCTTCGCAATTCAAACCGAACATATTTTCGTGTTCTCCTTGACTTGGGCATGAATATCCTCTACAATCTTCATCAGGAGGTGATCACCATGGAGTTTGCCCAGGCCAAGCAGCTGCTCACGCCCGTCAAGGTGGGCATGGAGGACTTCTTCTATGCCGATTGGAACATGAACCTGTATCGGGGCTGCTGCCACGGCTGCATCTACTGCGATTCCCGCTCCCTGTGCTATCACCTGGATCATTTCGACACCGTGCGTCCCAAGAAAAACGCCCTTGCCCTGCTTGAGAGCGAAATGCGCAGCAAACGCAAGCCCGGGGTGATCACCATGGGCGCCATGAGCGACCCCTACAACCCGCTGGAAGAAGACCTCCGACTCACCCGCGGCGCCCTGGAGCTGATGCTCCGCCACGGCTTCGGTGCAGCCTTCACCACCAAGTCCGCCCTTTGCGCCCGCGATGCCGACCTGCTCTCCGCCATTGCCCGCCGCGCCCCGGTGTGCGCAAGGCTCACCATCACCTGTGCGGAGGACGACCTCCGCCAGCGCATTGAGCCGGATGTGTCGCCTTCCTCCCAGCGCTTCGCCGCCCTTGAGCAGCTCAGCCAGGCGGGCGTATACGCTGGCGTATGGCTGAACCCGGTGCTGCCCTTCATCACCGATACGGAGGAAAACATCGTCAGCATCCTGCGGCAGACGGCAGCGGCGGGCGGCAAATTTGTTGTCTGCTTCTTTGGAATGACGCTGCGCTCCGGCAACCGGGAGTATTACTTCGACGCCCTGCAGCGGGATTTCCCCGGCATCCGGGAAAAGTACCTCTCCACCTTCGGTAACGCCTATGAGTGCGCCGCCCCCAATGCCCAGCGCCTCTACGAGGTATTCAAGGCCGAATGCACCCATCTTGGCCTTGCCTGGCGCTTCCGCGACGTGAACGCCGGCATGATGCAGCACCAGCCGAAGCAGATGAGTCTGTTTGATGATTGACCTGACTGCACGCCTGTGCTATACTATCCCCATCCTGAGAAAGTGAAGGTGACACCATGGGTGTGACGCGCATGATGGCCTTCCAGCTCCGTATCGCACGGTTCTGGAAGTAAAAGGCACAACAACCGACCTGCTTAGCAGGCTTATTTGTTGTGCCTTGTTTGCTGTCATCACGATCACAAACGAGGTGTTTTTTTCATGCCCAAAAGTGCATATAGTATCTCCCAGAACTTTCTTACCAGTAGGCGCACCATTGCCCGCCTGCTGGCCCTTACCGACCTTTCCCCTGCCGATACCGTGCTGGAGATCGGCACAGGCAAGGGTCACATCACCCGCGCCCTGGCAGAGCGCTGCCAGCAAGTCCTGACCTACGAGATCGACCCGTTCCTTGCCCAACGCTTGCACGGCAGCTTACCCGACAACGTACGCCTGTTCCAGCGCGATTTCCTCACCGCGCCGCTCCCCCGAAAACCATACAAGGTCTTTGCCAATATCCCCTTTAACCACACAACCGCCATCATCCGGCATCTGACCACGAGCAGCTGCCCGCCGGATGCAATTTGGCTCATCATGGAGAAAGGCGCTGCCCTGCGCTTCTCCGGCACAAGCCGCGAGTCCGCTGCCAGTCTTCTGCTGAAGCCCTGGTGGGATGTGCACATCCGCTATCACCTCCAGCGTCAGGACTTCCACCCTGCACCTTCGGTAGACTGTGTGCTGATGGAGCTTCGCCGCAAGCCAGCACCCGACCTATCTCCCCGCGAACGCACCTCATGGCAGCGTTTCACCACCCAGGCATTGCAGCATGGCCTGCGCGGAATGCTCACGTCTCGCCAGATCAACGCTGCCCTTCGGGAAGCAAACATCCCCATGTCTGCCACGCTGAAATATGTGCAATGGCTCTGCCTTTTTCGATGGTGGCGGCACTCCTGACCCCCTATCCTTGCAGGCTGACTTGACAGCCTGCATTTATTTGGCATATAATAAGATAATGTTGCATCAACAACGAATCAAACAGACAAGGACTGATCCCATGCACGCCTTTATGCGCCAAATCAGCGTGACCTATCGCTGCGCTATGCTCTACCGTGAAAAGGAACTGGCCGATACCGGTCTGGCTGGCTGCCAGACGCCTTATCTGGTGGCGCTGTACCGTATGCCCGGCATCTCCCAGGAGGAGCTGGCGCGGTATCTGAACGTGAACAAGAGCAGCGTTGCCCGCCAGCTGGCCAATCTGGAAAAGAAGGGCTATGTTCGCCGCGAAGCATCCCCGGAGGATCGCCGGGTGCTGCTGGTCTATCCCTCCCAGCGCGCCATGGATATCCACGACCGTCTGTTTGAGGTTCTTTTTGGCTGGAGCGATTACCTCACCGCCGATTTCTCCGACGAGGAAAAGCAGCAGCTCCTGTGCATGATGCGCCGCGTGGCCGACCGCGCCGAGGCCTATGTGAAGGGAGGCAGCTGCGCTTGCGCACCATCGGACGATACCTGAAGCCCTATGTGACCCGCATGTGCCTGCAGCTGCTGGTGAAGCTGGGCGGCACGGTGGTGGAGCTGTTCCTGCCCAGTATGCTCTCCATTATTCTGGATGAATACGTCCCTGCAGGCAATATGCGGGGCGTGTGGCTCACCGGCGGCATGATGGTGCTGTGCGCCCTGCTGGCCTGGCTGGGCAATGTGTGCGCCAACCGGATGTCCACTAACATTTCCCGCCGCTTTACGCTGAATCTGCGCCGTGATCTCTTTCGCCGCGTGACCGACCTTTCCGCTGCCCAGCGGGACGCGGTCACCGATGCCTCTCTCGTTTCCCGTCTCACCAGTGATACATACAATGTGCATAACATGGTGGATCGTATGCAGCGCCTTGGCGTGCGTGCGCCCATTTTGCTTTTGGGCGGCATCATGGTCTCCCTGTCCCTGGAGCCGGTGCTGACGCTGGTGCTCATCTGCACGCTGCCGCTCTTGGCTGCCACCATCATCATTTCCAGCAAGAAGGGTGTGCCGCTGTTCACCCGCGTGCAGGAAGGCCAGGACAGCATGGTGCGCAAAATTCAGGAAAACATGGCTGGTGCCAGGGTGATCCGCGCCCTGTCCCGCACGGAATACGAGCAGCAGGACTTTGCCCACGTGAACGAGGAGCTTGCCCAGCGCCAGCGCACCGCCGACCTCACCATGGCCGCCGTCAGCCCCATTGTGAACTTCATTTTGAATGCCGGTCTGGCTTTTGTGGTGTTGGAGGGTGCATGGCGCGTACATATTGGCGCAACCTTGCCCGGCACCATCATTGCCTTTCTCAGCTATTTCACCATCATTCTCAATTCCCTTTTGATGATTTCCCGCCTCTTCGTCATGTACTCCAAGGGCAACGCCAGCGCCCGCCGCATTGAGGAGATTCTGGCCATGCCGGAGGATCTCCCACGCCAGGATGCGTCTGCGCAATCCACCGAGAATCACGTGGAATTCCGCAACGTCCGCTTCTCCTACAACAAAACCACCGACAATGTGCAGGATATCACCTTTTCCCTGCGCCACGGCGAGACTCTGGGCATCATCGGCCCCACAGGCAGCGGCAAAAGCACCCTGCTGAAGCTTCTCCTGCGCCAGTATGACCCGGACGGCGGCGAGATCCTGCTGGACGGCCGTCCCCTGGCCTCCCTTACGCCCACCGAACTATACAGCCGCGTGGGCGTGGTGTTCCAGAACGATTTCCTCATGGCCGATTCCATCCGCGAGAACATCCGCTTTGGCCGCGATGTGGCAGAAGAAGCCATGCTTTCCGCCGTGGACTGCGCCCAGGCGGGCTTTGTCCACCAAAAGGACGGCGGCATGGACTTTATGCTGAACGTGAAGGGCCGCAACCTTTCCGGTGGGCAGCAGCAGCGGGTGCTGATCGCCCGCTCCCTGGCCGCCGATCCCCGCCTGCTCCTGCTGGACGACTGCTCCTCTGCCCTGGACTTCCGCACCGACCGCGCCCTGCGCCACGCCCTGCGGGAGCGCCACGGCGAGGCCACCACCATCCTGATCGCCCAGCGCGTTTCCGCCGTGATGGCCGCTGACCACATTCTGGTGATGGATCAGGGGCGCATCATTGCCCAGGGCAAGCATGACGATCTGCTGCACACCTGCCCCATGTATCGCCAGCTGTGCCAATTGCAGTTGGGAGGTGACGCCCTGTGATGAACAACCGTGGCCGTCACTCCACCGCCACCGCCCGCCCCAAGGCCAAGGCGAGCCAGGTGCTGCGCCGCCTGTGGCAGTATTTGCGGCATGAGCGATGGATCATCATCGCCGCCTCGCTGCTGAGCGTTGTGGGCAATCTGCTGGGGCTGCTCTCCCCCAAGCTGTCCGGCGCAGCCATCGATGCCATCGCTCCCGGGAACGTGATTTTCCCCGTGGTCGTCCGCTATGTGACCTGGATGGTCGTGGTAGCGCTGGCGTCCTCCCTGCTCAGCTGGGTACTTTCCGCCATGATGATCCGCATGAGCCGCAATGTGGTCAAGCGGATGCGTGGCGACCTGTTCAACCACCTCACCCGCCTGCCCATCAGCTTCTTCGACACCCACCAAACCGGCGACGTGATCTCCGTCCTCTCCTACGATGTGGACACCGTGGGCGCATCCCTTTCCACCGACCTGACCCAGATCCTGGCCAGCCTGATCACCGTGGTGGGCAGCTTTACCATGATGTGTACCATCTCCCCGGCGCTGCTGATCATCTTCGCCTTCACCATCCCCATGTCCATCCTTTTCACCCGCTACCGCTCCAAGGTGGTGCGTCCCCTGTTCCGTGAACGCTCCAGGCAGCTGGGTATGCTCAATGGCTTCTCCGAGGAAGCTGTTTCCGGCATGAAGACCATCGCCGCCTATCACCAGGAGGACGAGTTCAACCGCCGCTTTGCTGAGCGTAACGAGAGCGCCGTCCACGCCAACTGGCACGCCGACCACACCGCCTGCATCACCGGCCCCACCGTGAACCTGATCAACAACCTCTCCATGGCCGCGGTGAGCATCTTAGGCGCGCTGCTGTACATGGCTGGCGGCATTTCCCTAGGCGGCGTGAGCAGCTTTGTGCTGTATTCCCGCAAGTTCTCCGGCCCCATCAACGAGTTTGCCAATATCATCAGCGAGCTGCAATCCTCCCTGGCCGCCGCCGAGCGTGTGCTGACGCTCCTCGACCTGGACCCCGAACCCGCCGATGCCCCCGACGCCACCGCCCTCACCGCTTGCACCGGGCATGTGGCCTTCCGGGACGTGTCCTTTGGCTACACCCCGGACACCACCGTGCTGCACCACATCGACTTCGAAGCCAAACCCGGCGAGGTCATTGCCATCGTGGGCGAAACAGGCTGCGGCAAAACCACGCTGATCAACCTGCTCATGCGCTTCTACGATGTCACCTCCGGTGCCATCCTCATCGACGGCCACGACATCCGTAGCCTCCAGCGGGACAGCCTCCGCAGCCAGTTCACCATGGTTCTCCAGGACACCTGGCTCTTCGATGGTACCGTGTACGACAACATTGCCTACGCCCGGCCCACCGCCACCCGTGAAGAGGTCATTGCCGCCGCCAAGGCCGCCCACATCCACCACATGATCGAGTCCCTGCCCAATGGCTACGATACCATCGTGACCGACAGCGGCAACAGCATTTCCAAGGGGCAGAAGCAGCTGCTGACCATTGCCCGCGCCATGCTGATGGACTCCACCATGCTTATCCTGGACGAGGCCACCTCCAACGTGGACACCCAGACCGAGCAGCTCATCCAGGACGCCATGCTCTCCCTGATGCGCGGCCGCACCTGCTTTGTCATTGCCCACCGCCTCTCCACCATCACCGGCGCCGACCGCATCATGGTAATGGACAAGGGCCGCCTCATCGAAAGCGGCACCCACCAGCAGCTGCTGGCCCAGCGCGGTGCCTACTACGATCTGTATCAGGCGCAGTTCGACCACGTGGAGTAATACCTAATGGCGCTGCCCTTGGGGAATTTGGTCAAGGCGCCGCTCTGACAAACCACGAAGAACCGTTCAGCTCTTTCGAAACCCATCCTGTGATATCATACAGGATGGGTTTTTCTTGCGGGAAACGGAGCAAAAAGGGTGCTACGCGATGTGAGGCAAGCGGTGTATTCTTCTGGTGCGTCATTAATTCCGAATTCCGCATTCCGAATTCCGAATTTTCAAAGGATTTTCCCCATTCCACGTTGTATATACACATTATCCAACAAAGTTTTAGGGGGCGGCAGCATTGACCATCCGGGAGCGCTATGAACAGGAGGAAGCCCAGCGGCTTTCACCCTATGCGGTCAAATCCTGCGAAAGCAAGGGGCGGGAGCGTCCACAGGAGCCTTGTCCTGTCCGCACAGAGTTCCAGCGCGACCGCGACCGCATCATCCATTGCAAGTCCTTTCGCCGCCTGAAGTTCAAGACCCAGGTCTTTCTCTCTCCCGAGGGCGACCACTACCGCACCCGCCTCACCCATACGCTGGAGGTGGCGCAGGTCGCCCGCACCCTGGCGCGCTGCCTTCGGCTGAACGAGGACCTCACCGAGGCCATCGCCCTGGGGCATGACCTGGGGCATACCCCCTTCGGCCACATCGGCGAGCGCTCCCTGGACGAACTGATGCCCGAGGGCTTCCGCCACAACGAGCAATCCCTGCGCATGGTGGAAGTGCTGGAGAACGACGGCAACGGCCTTAACCTGACCTGGGAGGTGCGGGACGGCATCCTTTGCCACAGCGGCAAGCAGTTCCCCGCCACCCTGGAAGGCCAGTGCGTCCGCCGGGCAGACCGCATCGCCTACCTGAACCACGACCTGGACGACGCCCTGCGGGGCGGCATCCTGCAGCCCTTCGAGCTGCCTGCCGACTGCATGAAGATCCTGGGCAAGACCCATTCCGAGCGCATCAACACCATGATCCTGGACATTGTGAACAACAGCATGGACAAGCCTGAATTGACCATGAGTCCTCTTGTCCAGTCCGCCATGGATGGTCTGCGGGAATTCATGTTTGAGAAGGTCTATCGTGACCACTGGCGTGCCGCCGAGGAAAACCGCTGCGACCACATCATGAAGGAGCTGTGGAGCTACTACATCGCTCACCCCGCCGAAATGCCCGAGGAGTTCTTCATGATCGGCTACCGCGATGGTTCCGAGCGCAGCGTGGGCGATTTCCTCTCCTGCATGACCGACCGCTATGCCGTCCGTTTGTATCAGCAACTGTTCATTCCTGCATCCTTCCCTGCAAATTGATGCTTTTTCCGTCATTTGAAAGAAGGAAATGCGCGAAACGTGGCGAAAGAATAGGACAGGTGAAGGTTATATGGCACCACGCTTTCCCTCCGCATGGCTGGACGAACTCCGCCAGCGGGCCGATATTGTACAAGTGATCTCTGGCTATGTGACGCTGAAGCGGAACGGACACAAGTATTGGGGACTGTGTCCGTTTCATGGCGAAAAGACGGCCTCCTTCTCCGTTGATCCGGAAAAACAGCTGTACTACTGCTTTGGCTGCAAGGCCGGCGGCAGTGTGATCCAGTTCATCATGGATATCGAGCGTCTTGAGTTTCAGGAAGCAGTCAAGTTCCTGGCCGATCAACTCCATATGCCCCTCCCCGAAATGACTGATGATCCCGACCATCAGCGCCGCCGCGACCAGCGCGACAGGCTCCTTGCCGCCAACCGTGAGGCTGCCCAGTTCTTCCACAGCACCCTCTTTACCGAAGCAGGCAAGCCCATGCTGGATTACTTCAAGCGCCGCGGCCTGACGGACAACATCATCCGCAAGTTTGGCCTGGGTGCCTCCCCCACCGGGTGGGACACGCTGACCAAGCACCTGCAGGCCAAGGGCTACACCCTGGAGGAGCTGCGCCTGTGCGGCCTCACCGTGGTCAAGCCCGCCGAGCCTGCCACCGAGACCACCCCAGCCAAGCCCCAGCGCGCCTTTGATATGTTCCGCAACCGTGCCATCTTCCCCATCATCGACCAGTATGGCAATGTGCTTGCCTTCGGCGGTCGCATCCTGGGCGATGGCCAGCCCAAGTACCTCAACACCTCCGATACACCGGTGTTCAACAAGCGTCTGGGCGTGTATGCGGCCAATCTTCTGCGCAAGGAGCGTCACCTGGAGCGTGTGATCCTGGTAGAGGGCTACATGGACGTGGTTTCCCTCACCCAGTTCGGCGTTCCCGGCGTATGCGCCACCCTTGGCACCGCCCTCACGGCTGAACAGGCGCGCCTGCTCAAGCGTTTTGCTCCTAAAGTCTATCTGGGCTACGATGGCGACAGCGCCGGGCAGAATGCCATCCTCCGTGGTCTGGACATTCTCCAGGCCGAGGGCATCCCCACCCGGGTGCTGGACTTCCCCGACAAGCTGGACCCGGATGAATTCATCCGCCGCGATGGCATCGACGGCTTCAACAACCTCCCCGCCATCACCCCGGAAACCTACCGTATGCGCCGCCTGAAGGAGCAGCACGACCTTTCCACCCAGGAAGGCCGCACCGAATACGCCAAGGCCTGCGCCGCCGTGCTGCGCAACCTGGAGCCGGTGGAGCTGGAGAACTACATTCAGGAGCTGATGGTGCAGACCGGCTTCTCCCGCGAGGTGCTGCTGGCGCAGATCGGCGCCACCCTGCCCAAGGCCGTGGCGAATACCGCCGCCCCCAGGCGGGAAACTATCAAGCGGGCGCCAGCCCAGGGCAGCGAGGATCTCCGCGCCCAGGAGCTGCTCATTTCCCTCATCGGCACAGGCCGTTTGCCCGGCGATATTGCCGACCAGGAGGATTTCACCGATCCCCTGTTGAAAACTCTTTATGTTGACCTGACCTCCGGCCGTTCCCCCGCAAGCCTTGTGGAGGAGCAGCAGGACGATGCCCTCCGCGCCCGTGTGAGCCAGCTTCTGCTCACCCCGCCCTCGGAGAATACCGACCAGCTTATCCGCATGGCGCAGGATTGCCTCAATTCCATGCGCCGCCGCCGTGTGGAGGAGCGGATACAGACCATCATGCGTTCCATCAACACCCTCACGGGTAGTGACAAAATAGCCGCTATGACCGAGGTTCAGGCCCTTACGGCCAAGCTGAACCGCTTCAAGTCCGCCAGATAAGCTGGCGGCGACAGGAAAAGGAGAGGATCCCGTTTGACGCTTTCACCCGATGTACGCCAGGCCAAACTGAATGAGCTGTACGAATTTGGCAAATCCAAGGGCAACCTGACCTACAAAGAGATCATGGACCGCCTGATGGAAATGGACATGGACCCCGACCAGCTCGACAAGGTTCTGGAAACGCTGGAAGCCCTGGGCGTGGAGATCATCAACGAAAATGACCCCACCGCCCAGTCTGCCCCCGAACCCGTAGAGGAACACGACGAGCAGCTTGATCTCTCCGTTCCCGAAGGCATCTCCATCGATGATCCGGTGCGCATGTACCTCAAGGAGATCGGCAAGGTGCCGCTGCTCACCGCCGAGGAAGAAGTGGAGATCGCCAAGAAGCTGGAGGGCGGCACTCCTGAGGAAAAGGAAGAAGCCAAGCGCAAGCTGTCCGAGGCCAACCTGCGCCTGGTGGTGTCCATCGCCAAGCGCTATGTGGGCCGTGGTATGCTCTTCCTCGACCTGATCCAGGAAGGCAATCTGGGCCTGATTAAGGCCGTGGAGAAGTTCGACTACCGCAAGGGCTTCAAGTTCTCCACCTACGCCACCTGGTGGATCCGTCAGGCCATCACCCGCGCCATTGCCGATCAGGCCCGCACCATCCGCATCCCCGTGCATATGGTGGAGACCATCAACAAGCTCATCCGCGTCAGCCGTCAGCTGTTGCAGGAATATGGTCGCGAACCCACCCCCGAAGAGATCGCCAAGGAAATGGGCATCTCCGAGAGCAAGGTGCGTGAGATCATCAAGATCGCCCAGGAACCCGTGAGCCTGGAGACCCCCATCGGCGAGGAAGAGGACAGCCACCTGGGCGACTTCATCCCCGACGACGACGCTCCCGCCCCCGCCGAGGCCGCTTCCTTCGCCCTGATGAAGGAGCAGCTGCTGGACGTGCTGGACACCCTCACCCCCCGCGAGGAAAAGGTGCTGCGCCTCCGCTTCGGCCTGGACGACGGCCACCAGCGCACCCTGGAGGAGGTCGGCCGCGAGTTCAACGTGACCCGCGAGCGTATCCGCCAGATCGAGGCCAAGGCCCTGCGTAAGCTCCGCCACCCCAGCCGCTCCAAGAAGCTGCGGGATTATCTCGACTAAGGACGCGTTCCGCCTCCGGCGGGCAGAGGGGCTTTCAGCCCCTCTGCACTCCCTGACCAAAGGGCCATTCGGCCCTCTGGACTCCCTTTTTTCAGATTGTTACTTGGCTGTTCACATGTAGGGGCGATCTGCGATCGCCCGCTGGACACAAACTAAGGCTCCCTCCCCGAGGGAGCTGTCAGCCGCTTGTCGGCTGACTGAGGGAGTGGCTTCCCCTTGAGGGGAAGCTGTCAGCGCTTGCGCTGACTGATGAGGTGGAAACTTGCTTAAATCACATGATACTTTCACCCTGTCTGATTCAGACAGGGTACTTCTTTCTCAGCAGGCCCGGCGGCATGCTGCCCATCTGGCCAGGCGCCTGGCGGCTTATCCCGGCCACGCCTACGATATCTACCTTGCCGGGCTGAACGCTATTCCCGGCATCATGGCGCGGTATGTGCCGGGGGATACCATGGGGTTCTATCATGCCATCGACTGGCCGCTTCGCAATGCCATGGTGAGTGCCTCGGTGGAGCTGTTGCACACACCCGAATGTACCGAATTACCCTCTACCCTGCGCCGCGTCATGGAGACCGGCCATCTGCTGTAAGGAGACGCTATGCTCGACGAGAGACTTTCCCTGGCCGCCGCGCTGTATGAACCCTGCGAAGTAGGCGCGGACATCGGCACCGATCACGGCCTGCTGCCCTGCCATTTGCTGAAGGAGAAAATCTGCCAGCGGATGATTTTTGCGGATGTCAGCGCCAAGGCGTTGCGCCACGCGGAGGAGCAGGTGCAGCACCAGCGCCTGGGTAACCGGGCGCGGCTCATCTGCGCCGATGGCCTGGATGCCCTGGTGGAGCCTTGCGGCTGCGTGTCCGTGATGGGCATGGGCGGCGAGACCATTGCCAGCATCCTCAACCGTGGCAAGGATAAGCTGCAAGGCGCGGTGCTGGTGCTTTCCGCCCACACCGATCTGCACCTGGTGCGCCAGGCGGTACAGGATATCGGCTACCACATCGTTCGTGAAGAGCTGTGTCGCGCCGCCGGACGGTTCTATGTGGTCTGGCGTGCAGAGGCAGGCGCTGCGCCACTCACCGATGATGAGATCCGCTTCGGCACCCTGCTCATGCAGCGCATGACCCCCATGCTGCGGGAGTACATCACCTGGCGCACGGCTGTGCTGGGCGAACGCCTCCGCGGCCTGCAATCCGCCCGCAAGCCAGATGAAGCCACCATTGCCGCCATCCAATACGACATCGCCTATTACCAAGCCAAGCTGGAGGAATAAGCCATGCTCACCGTTCAAGCCGTTTACGATTTCATCAACACCCGCGCACCCTATGATATGCAGGATCCCTTTGACAATTCCGGCCTGCTGGTGGGTGATCCCGCCGCTGAAGTTCACGGCATCCACTTCGCCATGGATCTCACCCAGCCCGTCATTGACGAGGCCATTGCCGCCGGTGCCGACCTCATCGTAACCCATCACCCCATCATGTTCTCCCCCATCAAGCGCCTGGTGGCCACGGACTACGAGTCCCGCCTCATCATGCGGCTGATGGCGCATGGCATCGCCATGATCTCCGCACACACCAACCTGGACAAGGCCGAAGGCGGCATCGACGATGTGCTGGCCGTCTGCCTTGGCCTCACCAACGTCACCGGCGAGGGCTATGTACGCATCGGCGACCTTCCCCGCCCCATGGACGCAGACGAGCTGACCGCCCATGTGTCCCAGGCGCTGCACACCGTGGTGCGCCCCATGGGCGCTGGCCGTGCCATCACCCGCGTGGCCGTCTGCTCCGGCTCCGGCGGCAATGAATGGGCTGTTGCCCATAGCTGGGGCGCCCAGGCCTTTGTCTCCGGCGAGATCCACCACCACGATGCCCTGGCCGCCGTGGATGCCGGTCTTTTCTGCCTGGAAGCCGGCCATCATGCCACCGAGGAACCCGGCATTTTTGCCCTGGCCGATGCTTTACAAAACGAGCTGAATCGGGTACAATATAAGGTGACTGTATCAAAGTCTCAGCTTGGTGCCTATGCCATGCCTGAGAGGCCCTGACGGAGGCCCGTATTCCCGTCAGAAGGAGGAACCCCATGGATCAGCAGCAGTTGGAGCTTATGTGGCAGTACCAGCAGGAGGATATCAAGGCGGATCGCATCGCCAACGAGATCAAGCGCTCCCCCACCCGCCAGAAGCTGGAAAAGAGCCGCGACTTCATCATAGAGCAGCAGAAGCAGTATAAGCAGATCGAGGAGCAGGTGGCTATGCTGGCCGACCGCAAGGATGCCATCCGCGACGCCATCGCCCGCTGCGAGGAGCAGATCGCTGCCATCACCCAGAAGTTCGAGCAGAATCCCCCCGAGGACGAGGAAGCTGCCCACGCCATGCTGGTGGAAGCCACCAAGTATCGCGACAACATTGCCGCCTACGAGCAGGAGATGCGCCGCATGGTGAAGGATTCCGCCGACTACGATCAGAAGCAGCGCTCCTGCCGTCACGAGGCTGCCAAAGTCAAGGTGGAGTTTGACCAGCTCAAGGTCACTTATGATAAGGAGATCGGCGAAAAGAAGGCTGCCCTGGACGCCCAGCGCGCCGTGGCCAATGCCAAGGCCGTGGGCATCGATGCCAAGCTGATGGAGGAATACAACACCATCAAAAAGCGCATCATGCCGCCCATGGCTCGCCTGGTGGGCAACCAGTGCAGCGGCTGCAACACCGCCCAGCCCTCTTCCCTGCTCAGCAAGATCAAGAGTGGCTCCGAACTTATCGAGTGCGAGACCTGCGGCCGCATGATCATTCCGTAATCCACCATCCGGCGGCCACGTGTCGCCGGATATTTTACTAATGGAGGAAATCACCATGACTGACAATATCCGCTACATCGGCGTCAACGATCACGATATCGACCTGTTCGAGGGGCAGTACATCGTTCCTAACGGCATGGCCTATAATTCTTATCTGATCCTGGATGAGAACATCGCCGTGATGGACACCGTGGACATCCGCAAGGCCGATGCTTACTTCGCCAACCTGGAGGCCGCCCTGGAGGGCCGCACCCCCGATTACCTCATCGTTTCCCACGTGGAACCCGACCATGCCTCCTCTGTGAAGCGCTTCACCGAGAAGTACCCCACCGCCAAGGTAGTTGGCAACGCCAAGACCATCCAGTTCCTGGCGAATTACTTCGACCTCTCCGGCACCGAGTTCGTTACCGTGAAGGACGGCGACAGCCTCTCCCTCGGCCAGCATCAGCTGCACTTCATCCTGGCGCCCATGGTGCATTGGCCTGAAGTGATGATAACCTACGAGGAAGTGGAAAAGGTGCTGTTCAGCGCCGATGCCTTCGGCAAGTTCGGTGCGCTGGATGTGGACGAGGACTGGGACTGCGAGGCTCGCCGCTACTATTTCAACATCGTTGGCAAGTTCGGCGTGCAGGTGCAGTCCGTGCTGAAGAAGGCCGCCGCTCTGGAGATCAGCACCATCTGCCCGCTGCACGGCCCCATCCTCACCGATACCATTCCCCATGTGCTTGACCTGTACAACACCTGGAGCAGCTACGGCGTGGAGAGCGAGGGCGTGTTCATCGCCTATGCCTCCATCTATGGCAATACCAGGAATGCCGCCACCCAGCTCAAGGAGCTGCTGGAAGCCCGCGGCTGCCCCAAGGTGGCCATTACTGACCTGGCTCGCGAGGACATGGCCGAAGCCCTGGAAGATGCCTTCCGCTATGGCAAGGTGGTGCTGGCTGCTTCTTCCTACAATGGCGGCGTGATGCCCTTCATGGAGGATTTCCTCCACCACCTGAAGGCCAAGAACTACCAGAAGCGCACCATCGGCCTGATTGAAAACGGCACCTGGGCGCCCTCTGCCGCTAAGACCATGAAGGAAGTGCTGGCCGCCTTCAAGGACATCGCCATCATCGAACCCGCCGTCACCATTCGCGGCGCATTGAAGCCCACCGACCTGCCTGCCCTGGAGCAGCTGGCCGACGAGCTGATGAAGTAACACACAAAACGCCCGGAGGATGATTCCTCCGGGCGTTTGCTATGCACTTGATTACTTCTTCAGCAGCTTGTAGCACTTCCAGTCGCCTGGCATCACGTTCAGCTCAAACACCTGCTCCAGGGGTTCAGGACGGCAGGTGGCGCTGTCGCCGGTGCGCTTGGGACGGGGATTCACCCGCACAGGCGTGGTGTACTGCACACCGGTCTCCAGATCCTCAATGCCAATGTACTCCTCGCCCAGCACCGTCACCTCGGCCGGGGTCTTGAACTCGTTGAGGTTGTAGACGCAGAAGGTGTCGTTGTCGTAGGTGAACAGGCTGAACTTGGGGTTCACCGTGAGGTACAGCTTCCCCTTGCGAGCAAAGTTCTTGGTGATGGCGCCGATGACCTCCCTGGGCAGGCGATACAGATCGCCGTAGTTGTCCGGGATGTTCAGGATGTACAGGAAGCCGCGGCCATACTGATCCTCGGTCATGATGGGGGTGCTGAATTCGTTCACATGCAGCAGCACGTCATACCAGGTGGCGTTGTTCTTGTGCTGCATCACGGTGAACATGGCAGGCTCGTCCGCCACATGCACATTGCGGGTGCTGATGTTCAGGTTCGTCAGCTGATAGCGGGTGCCGCTCACCTTGCGGTCGGTGATCTTCACGCTGGTCAGCTGGCGGATGCCCCGGTTCTCCATGGCCTTCACAAAGCCGCTGGTCACAATGGCCACACCGCCGGTGCGCACATACTTCTCCAGCTTGGGCATGATCTCGTGATCATAGGCGGAGTTCTCCGTCAGGAACAGCACAGGCGCGTTCTCGTTAAAGTCGGGGGTCATCTCCATGGGGATGCCGCACAGGCCCAGATAGCCGGGCAGCTGATCCTCACCATCGGAGTCGTGGGGTTCGTAGGTGCTGACACCATTGGGGTTGCCCAGCTTGCCGATCACCTTGTCCAGGCGGCGCAGTTCAGGCGCCAGCGCACCCAGCATGGGAGATGCGATCATCAGCTCGAAGTTGAACAGCATCAGCTCCCGGGCCTTGGCAAACATGGTGTAGGTACCTTGCTGCACAAAGCGGCTGATGTTGCTCTGGGAGCCATGGGGATCGATCCACCCGCCTCCGTTGCGGCCGGGGGCGGTGTTCTCCAGCAGGCGCACGATGCCATAGCTCAGGTAGCGCTGCAGGTGCTGGCCGTCGTAACTGCCCATGCGGGTCTCGGTGCCGGTGTAGATGGCATCGTAGATGTCCTTCTGCTTGCCGGGGTTGTAGCCGCACTCCTGGAAGCCCTCGTACCAGTTGGGGAACTTGATGATGCACTTGCACTTGGGGTTTGCTTCGCGGGCGGCCTTCACCATCTCGTGGGAGAAGGCTTCCATCTGCTCCAGCTTGAACTCTGCCCAGCTGCGCTCGCCCTTCTGCTCGATGCACTTCTCGCACCGGCAGGAGTTGAAGTAGTAGTCGTCCAGGATGAACTCGTCAAACAGCTTTGCCGTGCGGCAAACGATGTCCAGCACAGCCTTTTTGTGATCCTCGTCGGAATAGCAATAGCAGTCGAAAATGGCAGGCTTGCGCTCGCCCACCTTGCCGGTGGTGGTGATGCCGCCGCTGACCTGGATGCCGTTGCGCTCAAACACGCGCTTGGCCATCAGCATCTGCTCGTCGGAGATATCCACCAGCGCGCGGTGGGTCTCTAGATAAGCCTTGTGCAGGGGTGCCATGGTACGGAAGGTGTCGATATCCGCCTGGATCTGCTCCTCGGTCTTTCCGTCCAGATAATAGGCATAGACATAGGCAGCCAGGCTGAAGTTTTCGTAGGGTTGCATATTTAGTTTCCTCCGCAACGAATTCTGTGTTGATTGATTCGCGCCTCGGGTGCCGTATTCCTTCCACCATATTGCAAAGTTTTCAAAAACATCGTGCGGCTTGAAATCCAGGCGAAACAAAAGCGCCCACCGTCAGCCATCTGCCAACGGTGGGCGTCGTGTCCATCAATCGAAAGGATACACCATGTTCCATTGCCTGCGCAGCTCGTCCATCTGCTGCATGATCAGCAGCGTCTCGCTGTGGGGCATTTCGGGGCATTGCTTCTCCCCTGCCGCCATGGCGCGCATACAGGCCTCCACCTGATACTCATACCCGGTGATCTGCTGCGGCACCGCAATGCTCTTCACCGGCACACCGGAGTAGCTGTTGTCGTAGACCTCGATCTTACCGGGGTTGTTGCAGTTGTCCACCGTCAGATAGCCCTTATCGCCATACACCACGCAGCGGCGATCGGTGTTGGCCAGCGCGGTGGCCATCAGGTGCGCCACCTTGCCATCGGCATAATACAGGCTGATGTTCTCGGTGTGATCCACCCCCGTGTCCATCATGCCCACGCTGCTCTCCATGCGCACCACGTCGTCACCAAAGACCATGGAGGCAAAGTTCAGCACATACACGCCCAGGTCCAGCAGCGCGCCGCCCGCCAGCTCCGGCTTGAAGATGCGCTCCTTGTCCATCATGCCATAGCCCAAGTTGGCCGTGAGCAGCTTCGGCGTGCCAATGGCGCCCTCCGCGATCAGCCCGTTGATGATCTCCCTGGAGGGCATATACCGGGTCCAGATGGCCTCGGTGAGAAACACACCCTTCTCTTTGGCCAGGGCAAGCACCTCTTCGGCCTGGCGGGCGTTGCCGGTAAAGGCCTTCTCGCACAGAATGGCCCGGCCATGCTCCAGGCACAGCTTCATGTGTTCCGCGTGGTGAGAATGGGGCGTGGCCACATACACCAGGTCCACCGCGTCGTCCCGGAGCATCTCCTCATAGGAGCCATAGGCGCGCAGCACGCCTTCCTCCTGGGCAAAGGCCTGCGCCTTCGTCAGATCGCGTGAGGCAACCGCATACAGTTCCACGTCCTGCCCGCGCTGCTTCATGCCCCGCACGGTTTTGGCCATGGATCGGGCAATGGCGCCCGCACCAAGAATCGCAATATTCATGTTCAACCCTCCTGAACGGATCATTTGCTTTGTATTTTACCGATTGTCCGCTCCCCTGTCAACACGCAAACGATTGACTTCACCCCACAAATCGCCTATAATACCCACCGTATCAATCCGACCACACCTGAGGTGCTTATGAAGAAAGCCGCCTATATCCGGGATATGACCCAGGGTTCCATCGTCCGCCACCTGCTTGCCTTTGCGCTGCCGCTGCTCATCGGCAACCTGTTCCAGCAGCTGTACAATGTGGTGGATACCATGGTGGTGGGCTACCGCCTGGGCGATCACGCCATTGCCGCCATCGGCGCCACCGTGTCGCTCTATTCCATGATCGTGGACTTTGCCTGCGACCTGAACAACGGCTACGGCATCATTGTGACCCAGCGCTTCGGCGCAGGCGACCCCAGGCAGATGCGCAGGGCCGTGGCAGGCATGATGGAGCTGAACCTCATCGCAGGCATCATCATCCCCACGCTGTCGCTCACCTTTCTGCGTCCCCTGCTGGGGCTGATGAACACCCCCGCCGACATCTTCGAGCAGTCCTTCGCCTACATTTCCATCATCTGTGCCGGCATCCCTGTCACCATTGCGTACAATATGTTCGCGTCCATCCTGCGTGCGGTGGGCAACAGCCGCACCCCGCTGGTGTTTCTCATCATCTCCAGCCTGCTGAACGTGCTGCTGGACATTCTGCTGGTGTGGGTCTGGGACATGGGCATCGGCGGTGCCGCGCTGGCCACCGTGCTTGCCCAGCTGACCGCCACCCTGCTCAGCGGCTGCTATGTGTGGAAGAATTACCGCGAATACCTGCCCCGCAAGGAAGACCTCCGTGTCCCGGGCAAGCTGGTGGTCACCCTGCTGCTCAGCGGCGGCTCCCTGGCTATGATGTCCATCGTGGTGGAGTTTGGCACGGTGATCTTCCAGAGCGCCGCCAACCTGCTGGGCGAAATGTACATCACCGCCCATTCCTCCGCCCGCCGCCTGTTGATCATGATGCTCCAGCCCATCATCAGCCTGTCGGTGGCCAACATGACCTTCATCGGGCAGAACTGGGGCGCAAAGAAAGTCCACCGCGTACGTCCCGCCATCCGCACCGCCATCACCCTGGAGATCATCTGGTGCGTGTTCGCCGCCAGCGTCCTGTTCCTCTTTGGCAAGGCGCTGCTCCGCTTCACCACCGGCACCACCGACCCGGATGTGCTGCACAACGGCGTGGTGAGCCTGCGCATCAACTGCGTGCTGTACCCGGTGCTGGGCGTGCTGTTCTGCCTGCGCAACACCATGCAGGCCATGGGACACAAGATCATCCCCGTGCTGTCCAGCTTCATCGAGCTGGCCATGAAGCTGCTGGCCGTTGCCCTGTTCATCCCACGGTGGGGATTCATCGGCGTGTGCATCACCGAGCCGGTCACCTGGCTGCTGATGACGCTCTTCCTCATCATATCGTTCCTGATTTTCCAAAGAAAGTGGTTCAAAGAAGTCGAAAGCCTGACTGCGTAGTCAGGCTTTTCCCTTATGCAATTATATTGAAAACGAAAAAGGAAGAAACCGCTGAACAAGAGTAAACCAGCCACCCCGGATGGGGCGGTTTTTACTGCCGAATTGACTGCCGAATTATTCTGTGCATTTTATGTCTTATTTTGCATTTTGTGCGTGAAAAATAATAAGAAAAAACGCTGAAACCCTTAAGATTTCAGCGTTTTTCACGCGAGCCCGGCAGGACTCGAACCTGCGACCTTTTGATTCGTAGTCAAACACTCTATCCAGCTGAGCTACGAGCCCATGTGCTTTGGGAACCGCTTGTGTTCCTGACAGCTTTAATAGAATAACACGGATCCAACATTTTGTCAACAGGTTTTTTGAAATTATTTTATATTTTTTCACTCCGGCTTTCTCGCCTTGGGATAAACCCCCAGCAAACGCAGCTCGCGGGTAAAGGGCTTAGCCGCCTCCATGGCGCGGTGCAGGTGGGCGTGATCCATCATCCCCTCAAAATCCGCGGAGAAGAAATAGGCAAAGGTGGTGTCCGGCAGCGGACGGCTCTCGATGCGGGACATGTTCAGGCCGCTTTCCGCAAAGGAGGCCAGCACCCGCACCAGCGCGCCCACCTCGTTGTTCACGGTGAAGACAACCGTGGCTTTGCCCGGCTCCGCCAGGGGCGTTTCATCCATGGACAAGATGAAGAACCGGGTGGTGTTCAGGTCGGAGGTCTGGATGTTCCGCTTCAGGATGCTCAGGCCGAAAGCCTGCGCCGCTTCCTCACTGGCAATGGCCGCAAAGGCCGCATCGCCCCGCTGCGCCACTTCCCTGGCGCTGATGGCCGTGTTGCCGGAGGGAATGATCTGCACATTGGACAGCGTAGCAAGGAACTCGTCACATTGCGCGATGGCCTGGGGGTGGGAGGAGATCTGCCGGATGTCCTCCATGGTGGCTCCCGGCACGCCCAGCAGCTGGTGGCGCACCGCCTTCATGGTCTCCCCCACGATGTGCAGGGGCAGCTTTTCCAATATGGAATAGGTGGGCAGCACCGCCCCGGCAAAGGAGTTCTCCACCGGCAGCAGGGCATAGTCCGCCTTGCCGTCAATGGCCGCCTGAGCAGCCTCCGGGAAGGTGGCATAGCCCACGCATTCGCCCTGGGGGAAAGCCTCCTGCGCCGCAGCAGCCGAGAAGCTCCCCTGGGTTCCGGGATAAGCGATCACCTGACGCACGCCTGACGCTCCTTCCACAATTCCATGATACCAATGGCCGCCATGGCTTCGATCACCGGCACCGCCCGGGGCAGAATGCAGGGGTCGTGCCTGCCATGGATGTTCAAATCAGCATTCTCCCCTGTTTTCAGGGAGACCGTCTGCTGGGTCTGCCCAATGGAGGGCGTTGCCCGCACCGCGCAGCGGAAGATCATCGGCATACCGTTGGTAATGCCGCCCTGCACGCCGCCGGAATGGTTGCTGGTGGTCACGATGTTCCCCTCCACCATGCGGAAGGGATCGTTGGCCTGGCTGCCCAGCAGGCTGGCAAAGCCGAAGCCCTCGCCAAATTCGACGCCCTTCACCGCAGGCACCGAGAACAGCAAATGGCTCAGCACGCTCTCCACGCTGTCGAAGAAGGGCGCCCCCAGCCCGGCAGGCAGGCCGTACACACCGCACTCAATCACGCCGCCAATGGAGTCCTGCGCCTGCAGCGCACGGGTGGCCTCTGCCTCCATGTCGGCATCCAGACCAGCGCGCAGCACGGGCAGGTGCATGGCCTTCAGCGCGGCAGCATCCACCTGGCCAGCGTCCATCAGGCTGTCGTCCACCACGTTGCCCAGGCGCTGGATGTGGCTCACAATGCTTACACCCTGCTGCTCCAGCCATTGGCTGCACAGCGCACCGGCAAACACGATGGGCGCTGTGAGGCGACCGCTGAAATGCCCGCCCCCGCGCCAGTCCTCAAAGCCATAGTAGCGCACATGGCCGGTATAATCCGCATGGCCGGGCCGCAGCAGATCCACCCCGTCCCCATAATCCTTGGATCGGGTGTTGGTGTTGCGGATGATGGCGCAGATGGGCTGCCCCGTGGTGCGGCCATTCAGCACGCCGGACAGGATCTCCGGCGCGTCCGCCTCCTTGCGGGGGGTAGTGAGACTGCTCTGGCCGGGGGCGCGGCGCTTCATTTCAGCCGCCACGCGCTCCATGTCGATGGTCATGCCCGCAGGAAAGCCATCCATGGTGATGCCAATGGCCTCGCCATGGCTCTGCCCGAACAGGGACAGATGCAGGTGCTGACCGAAGAAGCTGCTCATTTCACCATGCCTCCCAGGGATTCATACACATTCAGGAATTCCGGCCAGGACTTGTTCAGGGCTTCCACGCCCTTCACCGTCACGCCCTCCTTGCACACCGTGGCCGCCATGGCCGCCAGCATCACCATGCGGTGATCGTTGCAGCCGTCGATGGTCACGCCGCCCTTGAGCTTCTCCACGCCGTGGATCACCATATCCTCGCCCTGCACCTGAGCGTTACCGCCCAGCTGGTTCAGGATGTCCACGGTAGCCGCCAGCCTGTCGCATTCCTTCAGCTTCAGGCGACCGCAGCCCGTCAGGCGGCTCTCTCCCTCTGCCAGCTGGCACACCAGCGCCAGGATGGGTGCAATGTCCGGGCAGTCGTGCATATCCAGCACCGCGCCCCGGAGCTTGCCGACCTTGGCCGCAATGCCGTCTTCGTTTTCTTCGATCTTCGCGCCCAGAGCCGCCAGGTGCTTCAGCACTGCTTTGTCGCCCTGGGTGGTGTTGGCCGAAAGCCCGCTCACGCTCACCTCATGCCCCAGCGCCCCGGCGCAGAGCATCACCGCCGCCTGGGAATAGTCCCCGCTGAGCCGCCCGCTCTGGGCCTTGTAGGTCTGCTTGCCGGGGATCGTCCAGCTGAAGGGGCCGTTCTCCTTCATGGCAATGCCGCTGTCCCGCAGGGCTTCCAGCGTCATGTTGATGTACCCCACCGATTCCACCGGGGGCAGCACCGTCAGCGTGGAGTCGCCCTCCAGCAGGGGCAGGGCAAACAGCAGTCCGGACACGAACTGGCTGGACACATTGCCCGGCAGCACATACTGCCCGGCTTCCATCGCGCCGGAAACCGTCAGTTCTGCCGCGCAGTCCGCGCCCACACCCATGCGCCAGGTCACGCCCCGGGGAACAAACAGATCCCGGTATACCTCCATGGGCCGCTGACCCAGCAGGCCGTGCATCCGGAAGGTGGCACCCCCTGCCAGGCACAGGGCAATGGGAACGAAGAAGCGCAGCGTGGAGCCACTCTCCCCGCAGTCCAGCACAGGCAGCTTGGCTTTCCGGGGCGTACCGCCGCGGATGATCAGCGCGTCGCCCTCCTGGCGGACCTCCGCGCCCAGGCCCTTCAGGCAGCGGCTGGTGGCCGCCATATCAGCCGAGGCCATAAAGCCGTCCAGCCGGGTCTCCTCCATGGTCAGCCCGGCGCAGATCATCCTGCGGTGGGCCTCCGATTTGCTGGCCGGGGCCGCCATTACTCCCGCAAGCTTAGCGGGCATCAAACATTTATCCATCATAACTCCATGCGCACCATAAGCCGTGCGCCCAATATATTAGTAGGATACCGCCAATAATGATACCATACTGCTGGATACAATGGTTGTTTTCTTCGTGTATAAAAAAAGCTGACCCCTCAGGGATCAGCTCAGATATCATAACGTATTTGCCTTCAGCCGCGCCCGCACGCTGGCACAGGCAGCGCAGCCGCCATCGCCAGTCTCCCGCAGGGAGGCAGGCAGCGCGTCGCCCACTTCCTTCATGGCAAGAATCACCTCGTCCGGGGCAATGGGGCAGCGGATGCCGGAAAGCACCATGTCCGCCGCCGTGAAGGCCACGCCGCAGGAACCCACATTGCGGTACACGCAGGGTACTTCCACCAGGCCGCCCACCGGATCGCATACCAGGCCCAGCAGGTTCATGATGGCAAAGGCAGCCGCATCCGCGCATTGCTGGGGAGTGCCGCCTTCCAGATAAGCCAGCGCCGCCGCAGCCATGGCAGCCGCCGAGCCGCACTCCGCCTGGCAGCCGCCCTCCGCACCGGAAATACTGGCCTGGGTGGCAATGGACTGCCCCACCGCCGCCGCCACAAACAGGGCGTCCACGGCCTGCTCTTCGCTCACGTCGCTCTCTTCCATCATGGCCAGGATCGTCCCCGGCAGAATGCCGCAGGCGCCCGCCGTGGGTGCCGCCACGATCTTCCCCATGCAGGCATTGCACTCTGCCGTGGCCATGGCGTAGACCTCCGCCTTGCCCAGCAGGCGGCCACCCAGCAGCTTGCCCTCCTGCATCCGCTTCAGGAACAGCGCCGCCTGTCCGCCGCTGAGGCCGGACACGGAGCGCAGCTTCTCATCCAGGCCGCTTTGCACCGCCTCCTGCATACAGCACAGGTGGCTGTGCATGGTGGCGCGCACGGCTTCCACGGTCATGCCGGTCTCCTCGGCCTGCTGCTTCACCGCAGCATCGGCCAGGCTGCCCTCGCCAGCCAGATTGACCCATTCGCTCAAGGTAAAATCCATCAGCAAGGCCTCCTTTTCAGGAAGGTAACGTTCCGTATCGCCTTCATGTGCTTCAGGCTTTCCAGCACATAGTCCTCCGGCGCGCCGTCCAGCTCCAGCACCATCATGGCATCAGCGCCGGCCTTGCGGCGGTATACCTGCATATTGGCAATGTTGATGCTCTGGCCCGCCAGCGCCCCGGTCACCGCAGCGATCACGCCCGGTGCGTCCGTCTGGTGGATGATCAGCGTATGCTCCTTGCCGGTAAAGTCCACGTTCAGGCCGTTCAGCTTGTGGATCTCAATGTTCCCCCCACCCACCGAGGCAGCCTCCATGGTCAGCTCCTTGCCGGAGACCCCCGTCAGCGTCAGTCGCACGGTGTTGGGATGCGCACCGCGGATGTTCACCACGTCGAAGCACACGTCCATGCCGCTTTCCCGGGCCAGGGTCAGGGAATCGCGCAGGCGGGGATCATCCACCGCCATGCCCATCAAACCGCCCACAATGGCGCGGTCGGTGCCGTGGCCGCGATAGGTTTTGGCAAAGGAGCCGTGGAAGCCCACCTCTGCCTTGCATACGTCCTCGTTCAACAGCAGCCTCGCCGTAAGGCCGATGCGTGCCGCACCTGCCGTGTGGGAGCTGCTGGGGCCGATCATCACCGGCCCGATCAGGTCAAACAGATCCATCGTCATGTCATCCTTTGGGGTGAAAGTTTCTTTCATTGTACATCCTCCCGCTTTCCTGGTCAAGCGCAGAGGGACGCATTTTGTCTTTCTTGTCGTCTTTGGGAAGAAAATTACGATTTTCCCCTTGACGCTTCCCTGCTTCTATGATATGATATTTATGGTTTTGAACGGCGTTCATCATTATGAACGGAGGGATGTTATGACAGAGGCAGCCAACAGAACGCTTCAGCGTGGTCTGACCATTCTTGAGCTGCTCTCGGAGCATCCTGATGGGCTTGAACTGCACGAGATCGCCAAGGAGCTTTCCCTGCCCAAGTCCAGCGCCCATAACCTGATGCAAACGCTTTTGACCCTGCGCTATGTCCGTCTCACCCCTGCCAGCCGCTATCAGCTTACCCTGAAGACCTTCGAGGTAGGCGCCGCCGTTGTGCAGACCACCGACGTGACCCAGGTGCTTCGTCAATATATGCAGCAGGCCTTTGCCGACTGCAACGAAACCATGCATTGCGGCGTTCTTTCCGGCAAGGAAGTGCTTTATATCGACAAGATCGAAAGCACCCAGTCCATCCGCATGGCCAGCCACGTGGGCATCCGTATGCCCCTGTACGCCACCGCCATGGGCAAGGCCTTCCTGGCCGAAATGACCGACGATGAAGTCCGCGCCCTCTACCCCGAAGGCACGCTTCCGCCCCTCACGGACCGCACCATTCCCGATGTGGATGCCCTGCTCACTCAGCTGAGCGCCATCCGGCAGCGGGGCTGGGCCATGGAGGATCAGGAGAATGCCGAGAACGTGAGCTGCGTGGGCGTGGCCATCCTTGGCCGCGACGGACGCCCTGCCTATGCGCTGAGCATCTCCGCGCCCTCCTTCCGCATGACGGAGGAACGCCTGGAGAACTGCGGTGCGCTGCTGCGCCGGGCCAAGCGCCGCATCGAGCGCGTGCTGCGCGCCCTGTGACCCTGTTTCCATTGAAATCGACATAGAAGAAAGGACGAGAGATCATGGAATTCTTGGAGAAACTTTCCCTGGCCGGTCTGGTTCCCGTCATTGCCATCAACGATGCTGAAGATGCTGTGCCGCTGTGCAAGGCTCTGGCCGATGGCGGTCTCCCCGTGGCTGAGATCACCTTCCGTACCGCCGCTGCCGAGGAATCCATCCGCCGCGTGCACGAGGCGCTGCCCAATGTGCTGCTGTGCGCTGGCACCGTGCTGACCACCGAGCAGGTGGATCGCGCCGTGAATGCCGGTGCTGCCGCTATCGTGTCCCCCGGTCTGAACCCCGAGGTGGTGAAGTACTGCACCTCCAAGAACATCCCGATCTGCCCCGGCACCGGCAACCCCTCTGATATCGAGGTGGCTCTGTCCCTGGGCCTGAAGGCCGTGAAGTTCTTCCCCGCCGAGCCTCTGGGCGGTCTGAAGCTGATCAAGGCCATGGCTGCTCCCTACGGCGCTGTGAAGTTCATGCCCACCGGCGGCATCAACGAGAAGAACATGCTGGACTACCTGGCCTTCGACAAGATCCTGTGCTGCGGCGGCTCCTGGATGGTTCCCGCCGACGCCGTTGCCGCCAAGGACTGGAACCGCATCACCGAGCTGACCCGCTCCGCCGTGAACGCCATGCTGGGCTTCGAGCTGCGCCACGTGGGCATCAACACCCCCGACGCCG
Organism: Clostridia bacterium; assembly: GCA_017936765.1. Classification (GTDB taxonomy): domain Bacteria; phylum Bacillota; class Clostridia; order Christensenellales; family Aristaeellaceae; genus UBA11524. The sequence goes on along the minus strand of JAGBEX010000014.1, from coordinate 55,035 downwards.
AGGCTTCCATGGCCGAGTGCCGCAAGCTGTCCGCCCTGCTGAACTGGCCCATCAAGGAGGGCAACTCCTCCAACTTCGTTGGCACCGGCATCGAGGTCAACAAGTACATGGGCCGCGGCAAGAACGGCCACATCGCCATCGGCACCAACAGCGTGAAGCGCGCCAAGTGGCACCTGGAGCAGCGCGGCTTCAAGTTCATTGAAGACTCCGCCGTCGTGAAGAACGGCAAGCTCATCGCCATCTACCTCGAAGACGAAATCGGCGGCTTCGCCTGCCATCTGGTGCAGAAGTAAGTACGTTTTCCCGCGAAGTGCGAGAGGCGGCTTTTTCTGAGAAAAAGCCCCTCTCGCGCTCTCCCGAAAAAGCGGCGACTTTTGCTTACAAGGCACACATCCTGACTTGGTTGGTTCCTGCAACTGCTTAAAGTGTGTGCCACAAACTCAATTCCTAATTCATAATTCCAAAAAACTGGAGGTTTTTTGCAATGGCTAAGGTTGTTACTTTCGGTGAAATCATGCTCCGTCTGAAGTCCCCCGCTTACGAGCGTTTCTTCCAGTCCCCCGCCCTGGAGGCCACCTTTGGCGGCGGCGAGGCCAACGTGTCCGTGTCCCTGGCCAACTACGGCATGGATACCAGCTTTGTGACCGTGCTGCCCAAGAACGACATTGCTGAAGCTTGCATCCGCGAGCTGCGCGGCTTTGGCGTGGACACCACCAAGATCGTCCGCGGCGGCAACCGCGTGGGCATCTACTACCTGGAGACCGGCGCTGTGCAGCGTCCCTCCAAGGTGATCTACGACCGCGCTGGCTCCTCCATTGCCGAAGCCAAGCCCGGCGACATCGACTGGGACAAGACCCTGGAAGGCGCCACCTGGTTCCACTTCACCGGCATCACCCCCGCCATTTCCCAGGGCGCTGCCGACCTGTGCCTGGAAGCCCTGAAGGCCTGCAAGGATCGCGGCATCCACGTTTCCTGCGACCTGAACTACCGCAAGAACCTGTGGAAGTACGGCAAGCGCGCCGACGAAGTGATGACCGAGCTGGTGAAGTACGTTGATACCGTCATCGCCAACGAGGAAGACTTCCAGAAGGCTCTGTGCCTGAAGGCCGAGTCCCAGGCCGACGTGGAAGAGGGCGAGCTGAACATCGACAACTACAAGGCCATCGCCTCTCTGGCCATGGAGACCTATCCCAACATCAAGCGCGTGGCCATCACCCTGCGCGAGTCCAAGTCCGCCAACCACAACGACTGGCGCGCCTGCCTGTACAACGGCAAGGACTTCTTCCTCTCCCGCAAGTACAGCATCACCGATATCGTTGACCGCGTGGGCGGCGGCGACTCCTTCGGCGGCGGCCTGATCTACGGCCTGAACAACTACGACAACGAGCAGGACGCCCTGGAGTACGCCGTGGCTGCTTCCTGCCTGAAGCACACCATCATCGGCGACTACAACCGTGTGTCCGTTGCCGAAGTGGAATCCCTGATGAAGGGTTCCGGCAATGGCCGCGTGCAGCGCTAATTTTCAGAAGTAACACCTTCATATATCAGCAGAGGCCTCCCATGGATCGTGGGAGGCCTCTGTGTTTAGTTCTGGTGAAGGATATGCTGCTTCATCTCCAGCGGAAACACCCCCAGCGCCTCCCCGTCCAGGTTGGCGTTGTGCATATGCACCGTCGTCAGCTGATTGTTCCCATAGGTCTTGTAGTAATACACGCCCTCATCCGCATTCACACAGCAGGAATACAGCGTGTGTTCCCATTCCCCGCCGGGAGCCACCACGCTGCCCTTGGTCATGGCCACGCTGTCCAGCAGGTGAAAGAACTGCGCCACGCTGGCTTCCTCTTCTTCCTCGCACTCCGAGTTCAGCGTCAGGAACGCCGCCCGCACGAACCGCGACGCGGGCGAGGCATCCCCCGGCAAGCCAAAGGCACCCATCCCCCGGCCAAAGGGCCGCAGCTCCACCTCGTCAGCAAAGCGGTTCTCCGGCCGCAGAGCAGTGAGGTTCATGTACTGGCTCAGGTTGTACAGGTGGAAATCAAAGGGCGGGTTATTGGTCAGCACCCCCACGGGATTCTCATGGATGTGCATCCCATCCCTCATGCACTCCACCACAATGGACGTACTCCTGTCCGCAATGTGCCAATGCAACGGCGAAACCGGAATGCTTTCGCTGAAGGGGATCCCCACGATCTCCGTCCTGTCCAGGAGCGCCCTTGCCTCCTTCACGGTGGCGCATTGTCCCAGCAGCCACCAGGGCAATTCAAAGGGCGCAATGTGTGCTTTGCCCGCAGCTTCCTCCGTGGGATAATACGCATTCTCCGGAAAGTTCAGCCCGGCGATGCACAGACCCTTCTCATTCACCGCCTCCGCATACAGCGGGCAGTCCTCCATCACCGTAGCCATGCCGATCATGGCATAGTGCTGCTCCATGGGCTTCTCCCTGCGGAAGCAAAAGAGGTGCTTGCGGGGCGTGATCACCACCTGCTGACCAAAGGCAGTTTCCAGATCCAGATTCCGGCCAAAGTAGAACGCGCCGTTTTCCCATGCAATGCTGGTACACATTGTTCATCCCTCCTGGTTACATCATGCTCTTCTCGTCTCTTATATTACCCCTGAAATATGAACTGAATGCAAATTCGTTCTGTATACAATGGTTCTTCATCTTGACATATCTGACAAAAAAGGTTATATTGTAATTAGTCAAAAAAGTAACATTGGGAGAGTTATCTCCCCTGAACATCAAGGAGGTTTTCATCATGAAATCCATGGAACAGTCCCGCCGCGATTTCCTGCGCCTGGCCGGTAAAGGCATGGTTGGCGCTGCTGCCCTGACTGCCGTTCCCACCGTGATCGCCGGTGCTGAAGAACCCACCAAGCCCGCCTGGCCCTGGGAGTACAAGCCCCTGGACAAGGAAGAAGTGAAGGCCAAGGTCTTTGCCAACTTCAACGGCGCCAACGGCGGCTGCTGCTCCGGCGTTGCCTCCGGCATCCTGGACCTGATGGCCGAGAAGTATGGCTATCCCTACAACCAGATCGATGGCCATATGTTCGCCAACGGCGGCGGCGGTTATGGCCGTAAGAACCTGTGCGGCTCCCTAGGCGGCGCCCTGGCTGTGATCGGCCTGTTCTGCGAATCCAAGGATTCCGGCGCTATCCGCAACCAGCTCTATGCCTGGTACGAGTCCACCACCCTGCCCATGTATGTTCCCGAAGGCCGCGAGGCTCATGCCCATCAGACCGTTGCCGGCAGCGAGCTGTGCAAGGACTCTGTTGGCAACTGGATGGCCGCTTCCGGCTGCGAGTTTGCCTCCCCCGAGCGCGGCTATCGCTGCGGCTGCCTGTCTGCCGACGTGGCCGCCAAGACCATCGAGCTGCTGAACATCCACTTCGGCTTCGAGGCTGCTCCCGTGGTTGAGGAAGAACCCGCTCCCGCCCTGGCTGCCAACGAGTACATCGGCACCGCCGTGAGCGAGATCGGCGGCGAGCTGAAGGTGAAGGTCACCATGGACGGCGCTAACATCGCCAAGATCGAAGTGCTGAGCAATGGCGAGACCCCCGATTTCTTCGCCAAGGTCAACCCCACCCTGCTGGACAACATCGTGAAGGCCAACGGCACCACCGGCGTGGACACCATCACCGGCGCCACCAAGTCCTCCGAGGCCATCATCGCTGCTGTGAACGACGCTCTGTCCCAGATCAAGAAGTAATTCTTCTCCCCGCTTCCTTGCAGCCTGCTTACCCGGCAGGCTGCTTTTTTTGCAAAAAATCACGCGGTTTTCATTGAACAACGTTCCCGAATGGTGTATAATTTTTGTGCAGGATTCTACTTCTTATTTTCAGGTGATTGCGTTGAAACAGGAAAAGCTTTCCCTTTCCGTGGGACTTCGCTGGAAGCGCGTCCTGGCGGTAGTTCTTTTGATTGTCTATCAGATCACCGGCCAGCTTGTTTTATCGTCGCTGGTGATCCGCCATGCCGAGGTGCAATGTATCCAGCGTCTGCGGGACGCCACCGCCGAATTCAGCAACAACTACTACGCCCACGCCATGAGCGACCGCGAGCAGTTGGGCGTGGTGGCAGATATGCTCTCCGTGCTGATGGAGGAAGGCACCCACGACCTCCACAGCCACCTGGCCGCCTTTGAGCAGCGCGGTATGCTGGACTGGCTCCAGGTGCTGCTGCCCGATGGCACCCTGATCACCGGCTCCAGCACCCACGACCTGTCCGGGGAGCTTTCCTTCCCGGATGAGGTCGCCCGGCTGCCCTTTATCTCCAACGTCTCCCCCGGCTATGTGGATCCCGGCAAGAATGTGATCCGCAGCGCCGTGCCCATCAAGCGCAACGGCAAGACCATCGCCGTACTCTATGGCGTATACGACCTGACCGCCGGCCATGATCTCGATGGCGTGAACGCTTATGAGGGTCAGGCCTACACCTTTGTGCTGGAAGCCGACACCGGGCATTACATCCTGGATGATCTGCGCGGCAATAACCACGTGCAGAACACCGATGGTCAATACGTACCCAAGCGCGGTTACGACCTGAACGACCTTGCAGCCGACCTGTATGCAGGCCGCGAGGGACACTCCGCCTTCCGTTCCCGCTCCGTGGATGACTATATGTACATCTACTACGAACCCATCGGCATCAACAACTGGATGGCCATGGTTTCCGTTCCCGAAAGCGTCGCCCTGGCCTACGCCCACGAGTCCCTCGACCTGGCCATGCTCTCCGTCCTCTACATTTCTCTGGGCGTGGTGATCTATTTCATCATCACCTATTTCATCGAGAAAAAGGTGCGCGGCAAGCATCACTTCGTTTCCGTCATCCAGTCCCAATTGCTGGAAGTATATCACAAGCCGGAGTATTTCCAGGATGCGCTTCTGGCCGTTGTCGACCGCGCCCGCTGCCAGGCGCTGTTCCTTGCCGATAAGCAGACTGACCAGCAGCCCTACATCACCGGGCGCAACGCGCAGCTGATCGCTGCATTCCAGCAGCAGTCCGCTGTCCTGACGGGGGAACTGTTCACCCTTTGCCAGCAGCAGCCCAAGGCGCTTCGCCTCCGCAATGGCGATAAGCTCCTGCGTTCCTGCCCTGCCCTGAGCAGCTTCCTGCACGAAAACAAGCTGCACTCCATCGTGCTGACCCCCATCTTTACCCCGGAAGGCACCGTCCACCAGGTCATGGGCGTCTTGGCTCCTGATAACCAGAATGCCCATGTGCTGCTCAATGCCGTGGCCGTGGACTTCTTTATGGCCGCCAGCAACATCGATTACCTCCACCGTCTGGAAGTTGCCAGCACCGTGGACGCCCTCACCGGCGTGATGAACCGCACCAGCTACCACCTGCGGCTGGAGCAGCTGGGTAAGCGCCCGCCGGAGAGCTTTGCCTGCGTGTATATCGATGTGAACGACCTCCACGCCATCAACAACCGCTTCGGCCATGAAAAGGGCGATGCCATGCTGTGCAGCATCGCCGCAGCCCTGCGGGATGCCTTTGGCCTGCGCAATGTGTACCGCTTCGGCGGCGATGAATTCGTGATCCTTGCCGAAGACGTCACCAGCCAATGGACGGACGAAAAGATCGCCCAGGCCGATGCCGCTATCAAGGCCGAAGGCTATACCGTGTCCATCGGCAGCGATTGGGCGGCCCAGCCCGCCAGCGTGGACGAGATGATCCGCACCGCCGAAAGCCGGATGTACAAGGCCAAGTACCTCTTCTACCAGCAAAAGGAGAAGCAGCACGCCTCCCTGCACCTGGAGAACAAGTCCGTTCGCCGCCTGCTGACCGAGAATGCCGACGTGGACGCCTTCCTGCAGGTGGCCGAGCGTCACTACCACGGCGTATACTTTGTGGATCTCACCACCGATGCGGTGCGCGAGGTGCTTGCCCACGGCTACTTCCACACCGCCCTGCAGCACACCGGCCACAAGTTCTCCCCCGCCTTCCAGGCTTACATCAGCGAGGCGGTGGATAAGAACTCCCGCCGCAACCTGCAAAACTTCTTCGTCATCGAGCATATCCTCGCCCAGCTTCAGGCCGGGACTTCCCCCGTGGTGGAATACGCCAAGGCCAATGGCGACCGCATTCGCCTCACGGTGTATCCCTCCCCCCATTTCACTCCGGAGCAGCCCGAATCCATCTGGGTATTTGAGATCAAATAAGCGCCGCAAAAGACCCGGCAGCATTTTCCGTGCTGCCGGGTCTTTTTGTTATTCTGTTTTGTTCAGCACCCGCTCGATAATGAACCGCGGGCGACGCTTCGTCTCGCTGTAGATCTTGCCGATGTATTCGCCGATCACACCCAGGCTCAGCAGCTGAATGCCGCCGATGAGCCAAATAGAACCCATCATGGACGTCCAGCCCGCTGTGGTGCTGCCGCTGAGCTTGCTGATCAGCGCATACAAAAGCATCAGGATGCTCACCGCAAACACCACCACACCCAGCAGCAGGATCAGCCGCATGGGCTTGATGCTGAAGGAGGTGATGCCATCGAAGGCAAAGGCCAGCATCTTCTTCAGGGGATATTTGCTCTCCCCGGCAAAGCGCTCGTGGCGCTCGTATTCCACCGTGGTCCAGGGATAGCCGATCTGCGGCACAATGCCCCGCAGGAACAGATTCACCTCGCCGAATTCCGCCAGGCCTTCCAGGGCGCGCTTGCTCATCAGCCGGTAATCTGCATGGTTGAACACAATATCCACGCCCAGCGCTTTCATCAGTTTGTAAAAGCCCTCTGCCGTGAACCGCTTGAAGAAGGTGTCCGTCTTGCGGGAGGAGCGCACCCCATACACCACGTCATACCCCTTGTGATAGGCTTCCACCATGGCGTCCACCGCGTCCACGTCGTCCTGCAGATCCGCATCCATGGAGATCACCATGTCCGCGTGGTTCACCGCCGTCATCAGGCCCGCCAGCAGCGCATTTTGATGGCCGCGGTTCCTGGCCAGGTTCACACCGGAGAACACCTGGGGTTCCTCTTCATGCAGCTGGCTGATGATCTCCCAGGTGCGATCCTTGGAGCCGTCGTTCACAAACATCACCCGGCTCTTGTCGGAGATCTTCCCCTTCTCCAGCAGCGCTTGCAGCTTCTTTTTCAGCCGCTTGGCCGTCTCCGGCAGCACCGCCTCCTCCTTGTAGCAGGGTACGACGATGTACAGCGTCTTTTCGTCCTTCATCACGCAAGGCCTCCTTGGCTCATAAACTCAACACACTTTCTTCTGAAAGGTATTCTATCCAATAAACGAAAAATCCTCCATGATTCTTCCATCATGGAGGATAGGTTTTCAGTAAAGTTCCGGTAGCTTCTCCTTGGTCACCGCCCAGGGATGCTCATACATCTCCCGCAGCGCCTCGTTGGTGGTGAAATCCTCCGTCAGGCAGAAATCGTTGCACCAGGTCATGTAGCTGACCCATTCTGCCTTATCCTGCGCCAGCGCCTCAGCCGAGGGCAGCGTGCCGATCTCGCCGATCAGGGCGATCTTCGGCTGCCGGGTAATGGACTTCACCTGCGCCAGCTTATCCAACTGCGCCGTATGCTGGTGCGCCGGCGGGTACATATCGCAGGAGATGATATCCACCACGTCGTCGCCGGGATAGCACTCCGGCACGGGGGAATTCCACACCCAGATCAGGTTGTTCAGCTGATGTTTCTGCGTAAAGCGCTCAAACATCAACCGCCACAGACCCTTCACCGTTTCAGCACCCTTGACGCCCCACCAGAACCAGTCGCCGTCGCCCTCATGGAAGGGACGCCACAGGATCGGCACACCTGCCTGGCAGAAGGGGCGCAGCAGCCCAGCCATCACGTCCATGTCGGAAAGCAGCGCACGGTTTTCGGGCGTACCCTCCACCAGCGCCTTACTGGCATCAAAATCGGTATTCCGGGCATAGAAAGCCTTGCTGCGGCCGCCCAGGGGCGAAAACCAATGCCAGGTCAGGGTCACGATACCCTTCTTGGCCGCCCATTCCCAGGCGTTTTGCAGGGTACCATAGTTGCCCTCCACCTCTTCCAGGCATTCATCGTCCGTATCCCAATAATTGATGTTGGGCGAATAGGCCAGCAGCTCAAAGCCCAGCAGCGCAGGCTGCTTGCCGGTGATCTTATCGATGTGCCGCAGCTCCTCCATGCCCCGGGTCTTGGTGTGCTGCCCGGTCAGGATGCCCTTGCCGGAAAGCTCGCCCAGGTACGCCATCATGCGATGCACACAGGGCAGCGCGTTGGGATTGCAGGGCTTTGTGATTTTCTCCATGCCGAAGTCTCCTTCATTATGAAGTGGGTTCCAGTCGTTCAAAGCGCTTCTCGGCCACCAGGCGCAGCATCACAGCACCCAGCACAGCCTCCAGCACCAGCACGCACGCAGCGGCTGCAAAGCGTACCCAGGGCGCGCTGCTCAGCAGCAGCACCGGCGGGATGATGGGCAGCGCGAACAGTGCCATGCCGATCAGCATACCAAAGGCCACATTGGCGCCCTGCTTCACCACCTGAGCCTCGTTGGTCCAGGTCAGGTTGGGGCGAATGGCGTCCAGCGTCAGGTTCAGGGCAGAGCTGGCGTAGCACAGCAGCAGCGCCAGCAGGCCGCCCAGCAGAATGGCCATGCTCAGCTGGGGCAGAAGCACCAGCAGCAGGATCACCGAGACGCCCACCGCCAGCACGTCGATCAGCATACCCACCATCAGCTTGGCGGTGATCTGCGTCCGGGCGGAAACGGGGATCATCCGGCTGATGTCCAGCCTGCTACCCTCACGGGAGACCGCCGTGGAGACCGCCGGGTTGATGAAGCTGGCAAAGCCCACCGCCGCAGCCACGATCAGCGCAATGTCCAGGGTGCTGATCTGTTCCACCATGCCCATCATTTCGCCCATGAACTCGTTCATATCCATCATGGAGCTGATGCTCACCATGAACATGATCACCATCAGCGGGAACATGAAGATGCTGGGCAGGCAGTTGAAGGCCACCGTGGGGCTTTTCACCACAGCCTTCCACTCCTTGTTGAACATGGCCATCAGCGGGCTGCGCTGCTTCCAGGTACCGGCATGGGTCTTCACGCGCTTCTTGCGGGTGCCCTGCTCGCTCTGCTTCAGGCTCACGCCCAGGTAGCTCTTGCCCAGGAGCAGCAACATCAGCACCACGCTGGCCATGCAGCAGCCCACAAACAGCAGGAACTCCGTCCAGTTGCCCTGCAGGCCATGCACCGCCCACAGTACCGGCGGGAAGGCGCTGGTGAGCATGGTCAGAATGCCCTCGTTGTCCAGCATCAGGCGGACGAAGAACATGGCGTCCGCATCATCGGGGATCTTGGGGAGCAGAATGCCTTCCAGCAGCAGCACGCCCACCAGCAGCACCAGGGACAGCATCACCGTAATGGCTTCCTTGTTCCGCACCAGCGTGGTCGCCCGCGCCAGGAGCGAAGTCAGCAGCGCCACAATGCACAGGGGCATCACCGGCGCCAGCAGGGAGATCACCGCCATGCGCACATAATACAGCACGTCGGCGTTCAGGTGCATGCCATAGAGAATGTTCACCGGCAGCAGCATGGCCAGGGCGAACAGCACCTCGCCCATCCAGACTTCCGTCATTTTGGCGGCCATCACCGCGCCGGAACGCACCGGCAGATAGGCCATCCACACCGTATCCTTGCTGAAATACAAGCCGCTCAGCACATGGAAGAAGCTCAACAGCAGCGTTGAGAGCATGCTTAGCAGCATGGCCACGGCAGGCAGCAGCGCCTCCTGCCGGAGCATCTTCAGCACATCAAAGAGCTTGATCTCCGCATAGATGATGCAGCCAGCCAACAGCGCAATGGAAAGCACCACCACAATGCTGCCAATGATGCGGCCAAAGTCGATCTTGCCATTATCCTTGCGCCAGCTGCCGGAGCGCAGCGCCGCCAGGCGGTTGCGCAGCGTCAGGCCAAGGAGCAGTCCATAGTCTCTCATGCGTCCTCGCCCTCCGCCTCAGTCAGCTGCAGGAACAGTTCCTCCAGGCTGGAGCCAGTCTCGCCGGAGCGCAGCTCTTCCATGGTGCCGCGGGCCAGCACCTTGCCCTTGTCGATGATGGCGATCTCGTCGCACAGCTTTTCGGCCACCTCCAGCACATGGGTGGAGAAGAATACCGTGTTGCCCGCATCGCAATGGCGGCGCATTTCTTCCTTCAGCACATGGGAGGACTTGGGGTCAAGACCCACCATGGGTTCGTCCAGCACCCACACAGGAGGATTGTGGATCAGCGCGCCGATGATGGTCAGCTTCTGCTTCATGCCACGGGAATAGGAACGGATCTGCTCCCCTGCCGCGTCCTCCAGCTCAAACAGGTTCAAATACTTTTCAATATGCTCCTTGCGCTTGGCAGGCTCCACCTGATACACATCCGCCATAAAGTTCAGGTATTCCAGGCCGGTCAGCCGATCATAAAGCTCGTGGGCATCCGGCACAAAGCCAATGTGACGCTTGGCCGCAATGGGATCCTTGGCCATGTCGTGACCGCCGATCACCACCCGGCCGCTGGTGGGCGCAAGGATGCCGGTCATCAGGCGGATGGTGGTAGACTTGCCCGCGCCATTGGGGCCAATGTAACCAAACACCTTGCCGGTCTCCACCGTCATATTCAGGTCATCCACCGCCAGGGTGGCACTTTTGCCATATTGCTTGGAAACGTGGTCAAACAAAATCATCTTTCCTTACCTCCTTGACAAAAGAATAACACACCCGGTTACATCTGTCTACGAAAATAAGCGAAAAAGACGGCTTTCGTGTCTGAAACCCGCCTTTTCCTGTCTGATTACTTTTTCTCCGGAGGCTTCCTCATCGTTAAACTGATGCGGTTCTTCTTCGCATCCACCTCCAGCACCCACACGGTCACCACATCGCCCACGCGCACAGCCTCGCTGGGATGGTTGATGCGCCGCCCGCCGAACTGGCTGATATGCACCAGCCCGTCCCGATGCACGCCAATGTCCACAAAGGCGCCGAAGTCCGTCACGTTGCGCACGGTACCCTTCAGCTCCATGCCCTGCACCAGATCGTTCATGTCCATCACGTCCGTGCGCAAAAGCGGCGGGGGCAGCTCGTCGCGGGGGTCGCGACCAGGCTTGGACAGCTCCGCCACAATGTCCCGAATGGTGGGTTCGCCCACATCCAGCTCCTTGGCCAGCTTGTCATAGCCCGCCAGCTCCGCCATGGGGCGCAGCTGACCTTCGGCAGCCTCCTTGGCTGTGATACCAAAGCGCTTCAGCAGCGCCTTGGCGGCGGCGTAGCTCTCGGGATGCACACCCGTATTCTCCATCAAGTCCTTGCCGCCGGGGATGCGCAGGAAGCCCGCGCATTGCTCAAAGGCCTTGGGGCCAAGCTTAGGCACCTTCTTCAGCTGCGCACGGGTCTGGAAGGCCCCATTCTCCTCGCGATAGGCCACGATATTCTTGGCCACAGCGCTGTTGATGCCCGCCACGTGGCTCAAAAGCGACGGGCTGGCAGTGTTCACATCCACGCCCACGGCGTTCACGCAGTCCTCCACCACGCCGTCCAGCGCCGTGTCCAGCTCGCTCTCCTTCAGGTCGTGTTGATACTGCCCCACGCCAATGGCCTTGGGGTCAATTTTGACCAGTTCTGCCAGGGGATCCTGCAAGCGTCGGGCAATGGACACCGCCGAGCGCAGGCTCACGTCGAACTGGGGGAACTCTTCCGCCGCCAGCTTGGAGGCCGAGTACACCGAGGCCCCCGCCTCGCTGACCACCATGTAGCTGAGGTCGCTGCCCATGTCCATCTCGTGCATCACGTCCACAAAGAACTGCTCCGTCTCCCGGCTGGCGGTGCCGTTGCCAATGGCCACAATGCTCACGCCATGCTTGCGGATCAGGTTCTTCACGGTCAGCTTGGCCTGCGCCACCTTGCCATGGCTGGGCAGAGGGAAGATCACCCCCGTGTCCAGCACGCGGCCGGTGGCATCCACCACCGCCACCTTGCAGCCCGTGCGGATACCCGGATCCAGGCCCATGGCCACCTTGCCACGCACCGGCGGCTGCATGAGCAGCGGCTTCAGATTCATGGCAAAGACGCGGATGGCCGCCGTCTGCGCCTTGTCGGTCAATTCGTTGCGCAATTCCGTGTCCAGGGAGGGGGCGATCAGGCGGCTGTAGGCATCCTCGCAGGCCTTCACCACGTATTCCGTGGCCAGGCTGCCGGTGTGCGCCACATAATCCGACTGAATGATCCGCTGCACACCGCCCTCGTTCACGTCCAGCCCGACCTTCAGGAAGCCTTCCTTCTCGCCGCGGTTCATGGCCAGCACCCGGTGGGAGGGCATCAGCCGCAGCGGCTCCTGATAGTCGTAATACATCCGGTACACGCTGTCCTCGTCGCCGCTCTGCCTGGTTTTCACCATGCAGTCCCGGTGATACAGCTGCTTGAGCTTGGTGCGCACCTGGGGATCATCGCTGATGCGCTCGGCAATGATATCCATGGCGCCCTGCAGGGCTTCCTCGGCGTCCTTCACACCCTTCTCCGCATCGACGAAGCCCTCCGCCAGCTCCTCCGGCGTTTTGGCCTTGGAAAGCTGGAGCAGCAGCACATCCGCCAGGGGTTCCAGCCCCTTTTCCTTGGCGATCATGGCGCGGGTGCGGCGCTTGGGCCGGTAAGGCCGATAGATATCATCCAGCTGGCCCATGGTGGCGGCCTTGTCCAGCGCAGCCTGCAGCTCTTCCGTCCACACGCCCAGCTTCTTCAGCGACTCGCTGATCTCCCCCCGCCGGGTCTCAATGGCCCGCAGGCTGGTGAGCCGCTCGGAGATCTCGCGCAGCTTCTGGTCATCCAGGGAGCCGTGCTGCTCCTTGCGGTAGCGGGCGATAAAGGGCAGGGTGCAGCCCTCGTCCAGCAGGCGGATCACCGCCTCGGCCTGCCAGGGCGCAATGCTGAATTCAGCGCATAATGTCTCAATAATGGTCATGTTACTCCTCCACACAGGCCCTGGCAGCCAATAAGCCGCTGCCAAAGGCAAACATCAGGTTGAAACCGCCGCAGGTGCCGTCCACGTCCAGCATTTCCCCCGCAGCGTATAAGCCCGGCACCAGCCTGGAGGCCATGGTGGCCGGGTCGAATTCCCGCACGTCCAGGCCGCCCGCCGTCACCTGGGCGCTGTCGAAGCCCTTCACGCCCTTCACGGGCAGGTCAAAGGCACCCAGCACCTGCGCCAGCGCCGATGCCTCGCTGTCCTTCAGCGAGCCTACGAGCCTGTCCCGGAAGCGGATGCCCGCCTCCATGCACAGGCTGCCCGCCAGCCGCGGCACGCACAGCCCGGTGAGCAGCTTCTCCATGGGCTGGCTGCCCCATGCAGCCTTGCGCCGCAGGAGTTCCCCTTCGGCCTGGCTGGCATTCTCAAAGCCCATGCCCCGCAGCAGGTTCAGGCGCATCACGCTGCCCTGCTCTGCAAAGCGGGCGCATTGCATCACGCACACGCCGCTGATGCCATAATCGGCAAACAGCACCTCGCCGCTTTCCTCGTGCAGCACGCGGCCAGCCTTCACCACGGCCACCTCCGCCTTCACGCGGATGCCGCTCAGCCCCTTGATGGGCAGCGTGTCGGTCATGATCTGCGTCAGGGCAGGCCTCGGCTGCACCAGCGTGTGACCCAGCCTTTCGGCGATGGCCCACAGGCTGCCGTCGCTGCCCAGCTTGGGCTGCGCACAGCCGCCGCCCGCCAGAATGACCTTGTCCCCGCGCCAGGTGCCAGCATCTGCCACCACCGTAAAGCCGTGCTTCCCCGGGCGGATGTCCTTCACACTCGCGCCGGTCACGATCTCCACACCCAGGTTATCCATGGCCAGGCGCAGGGCATCCAGCACCGTGGAGGCCTGGCCGCTGGCAGGGTACACCCGCCCGCCATCTTCCACGCGAAGGCGCAAGCCCAGCTCCTGCCAGAAGGCAGTCTGCTCGGCTACACCGCACTTGTCCAGCACCAATTGCGCAAAGGCGCTGCCGCCGGGATAGCAGGCCTCCCCCACGTTCATCAGGTTGCAGCGGCCGTTGCCGGTGGCCAGCAGCTTTTTGCCCACTCTGTCCATGCGTTCCAGCAGCGTGACCTTTGCGCCATGCCTGGCCGCCTCAATGGCCGCCGCCATGCCCGCAGCACCGCCGCCGATCACCACGATCTCCACGCAAACACCTCATTTCGTCCTTCCATTATACCAGCCGCATAAAGCATTCGTCAACGCCGTACACTATGGCGAGGTGATTTTGCATGAGTGAACTTCCCCTTCGCAAGCGCTGGCCGACTCTGGTGCTGATCCTCGTGTGCACGCTGGGCAGCGGCGCGCTGGTGGGCTTTCTCACCCGGGACTCCATGGCGGTCTACAGCGACATCGTCAAGCCGTCCTTCGCGCCGCCCAGCTGGATCTTTCCCGTGGCCTGGACGATCCTCTACGCCGCCATGAGCGTCTCCCTGTGGCTGATGATCCGCAAGGACGTACCCAGCCGCGCCACCATTGTGCTGTATGTGGTGCAGCTGGCGGTGAACCTGGCCTGGCCGTTTGTATTCTTCACGCTGCAAGCCTTTGGGCTGGCCTTCTGGTGGCTGCTGCTCCTGCTGGCGCTGGTCATCTGGCTGATGGTCCGTGCCTTCCGCACCGGGCCTGTGGCCGCCTGGCTCCTTGTCCCCTATGCAGCCTGGACGGCCTTTGCCGCCGTGCTGAGCTTCGCCGTTGCCCGCATGAACCCATGAGAAAAGGCAGTCGTTATGACTGCCTTATTCCATGTGGTAAATTCTTTTCAGCTCCGGCGTCATGCTGCCGTCGGGTTCATACACGATCAGCGGCGGCTCCGGGTGCAGCATGGGCTTGGCGTCCTTCACCGCCTCCACCAGCACCAGATTGGCCGCCTTGTGTGCCATGGGGTAAATCAGCCGGAAGCGCTTGGGCGTCAGGTGTGCCTGCTCCATCAGCTGCATCAGCTCCAGCATCCGGGGCGCCGGGTATACCATGGCCAGCTTGCCCTTGCCCTTCAGCAGTCGGAAGGCGGTGACCAGCCAGGCCTTCAGGCCTTCCTCCGTCTGGTGGCGAGCCAGCCGCAGCGTGTCCGAGGGATTTTGCAGGGTGGTGCCGGGTGTGCCATAGGGCGGATTGCAGATGATAGCATCCACGCTGCAAGGCTCCAGCACAGTCAGCGCCTGCTCCACCGGCAGGGCGTGGACGGTCACGCAGTCCTCCAGGCCGTTGAGCGCCATGGTGCGGCTGGCCATTTCGGCCATGTTCTCCTGGATCTCAAAGGCGTGGATGGTCTTGCCCTTCCCCCGCCCCCGCAGCAGCACCGGCAGGATGCCCGTGCCTGTGCCAAAGTCGGCCACGGTGTCCCGCGCCTCCACCCTGGCGAAGTCCGCCAGCAGCACCGCGTCCATGCCGAAACGGAAGCCCGCCTCCTTTTGCAGGATGCGCATCCCTGCCAGCTGCAGGTCGTCCAGGCGTTCGCCGGGGTGGATCAGCTCCATAGGGTCACTCCTTTGCCAGGAATTTGGTCATCACATAGCCGATATGCTCGTTGAACTGTATCTTGCACCACTCTTCGCCCTCGGCCAGCAGCGTCACCGCCGTTCCCTTGGGGATGCTCAGCAGCACCCGCGCATCGGCAGAGGGCAGCTCCCGCAGGTTCAGCCCGCCGAAGGTGGTGTTCACATAGCGCACACCGCTGTCGCTTTCTGGCGGCGTGGTGGTCAGGAATTGGCTCATCACATAGCCGGTCACTCTGTCATAGCGCACTTTGCACCAGCTGTCGCCGTCGATCAGCAGCTCCACCTGGGCATATTGGGGAATGGTGATCAGCACCAGCGCGTTGGGGTCTGCCATTTCCCGCAGGTTCAGCCCGCCGGAGGTGGTGTTCACCCACGCAATCGTTGGCGCAGCGCTGCCGCCGCTCTCCGGCTTTTCATCGGTGAAGGTCAGGAACTTGTCCATCACATATCCGGTGGCTCCGGCATAGCTGACCTTCGCCCAGCCGTTTGCGTGGCTCTGCACTTCCAGCACCTCGCCCTTTGGGATGCTCAGCAGCACCCGGGCATCGGCAGAGGCCGTCTCCCGCAGGTTCAGCCCGCCATTCACCGTGGTCACCCTGGCATACTTCCCGGTAACATCGGGTGCCGTTGTGCCACCTTCTGCCCGCAGGTAGGAACTCATCACGTAGCCGGTGGAGCCGTTGTAGCTCACCTGGCTCCACTCCCCGCTACGGCCGATCACGCCCACCCGCGCGCCCTTGGGGATCTGCACCACCACGCTGGAGCCGGTGGTGGGCTGCCTGCGCATATTCAGCGGGCCAGACTGGGTGGCCACAATGGCATAGCTCGTGGGCGCGGCGTTTTCATCCGCCGGGAAAGAAAGGAACTTGGTCATCACATAGCCGCTGATGCCCGCATACCGCACCGCGCACCATTCCGTGCCGCGGTTGGTCACCACAATGCTCTCGCCCCTGGGGATGGTCATCAGCACGCCAGAGGCCGTGGTGGGCTGCTGGCGCAGGTTCAGCGTGCCGGAGGCAGTCTTCACAATGGCCTCCTGCTCGCCATTGCCCAGGGTGGGCGCGTCCTCCTGGGGAGGCGCCACCACTTCGCCGTTCAGGGCCAGGAACTTGGTCATCATGTAGCCTTCATAGCCGTCCACCTGCACATAGCACCAGCTGCCGTCGTTGGCCAGCACCGTCACCGGGCTGCCGTGGCGGATGGCCGCCAGCACCCGGCTGGTAGTAGAGGCAGTCTCCCGCAGGTTCACCGTGCCGGAGCCGCTGGGGACGTTCACCACCGCAGGAGTGCTGCCCTGCCCGGTGATCTGCATGGGATAGCTGCTGCTCATGCGCAGGAAGTCCATGCTGGCCCAGCCCACGGAGGCACCGTATTGCACATTGGCCCAGCCGTTTTCCGTGCGGAACACGCACAGCACCGCCCCATTGGGAATGGAGGCCTGCACCCCGGCACTCAGGCTGGGGCTGGTGCGCAGGTTCAGCGTACCGTTGCATTGCACCGTCGCCCATTGGCTGATGGTGGAAGGCGTCTCCGCGGAAGAAGCAGGCGGTGTGCCATCAAAGCGCAGCGCGGAGGTGGGCGCATAGCCCACGATCTGCCCCAGGCGCACCAGCGTCCAGCTGTCGCCCTTGGCCAGCACCGTCACCAGCCCGCCGTTCACCACGCTGGTCAGCACGGAGGCATTCTCGCTGGCACCGCTGCGGATGGCCAGCCTGTCGTTCACGCCGGAAAGCCGCACCGCTGCGGTATGTCCCCCGCCGGTGGTGATATCTGCCGGAGGCTCCGTGTTCACAATGGTATCATTGCCGCCGCTCTCCACCGATGAGAGGATCGTGTGGGTAAAGGCATACCGCACCCGGCGGCAGCCCTCGTAGTAGAAGCCCAGGATCTGGTCGTAGGTGTAGCCCATGGCGCCCATCTGCATGGCACCGCGCTGGCTCATGCCCACGCCGTGGCCAAAGCGCCGCGCCACCAGCTTGAAGGAATCGTTGTAGGTCTCCACCGTCCACAATTCATTCTCCCGGCTGTTGATGCTCATGCCCAGCGCCTTTTCCAATTCGGAAAAGATGTCCAGGGTCAGCGTTGCGCTTCTGGTGCTGCTGCCGCTGCGGATGGTCACGTCAAAGTCCAGCTTGGTGTACAGGCGGCTGGGAGACGCATACATGGGCGTGTGGGGCGTGATGGCGTTGATCCGCGTCACGCTGGCATTGCTGCCATAAGCAGAGCGCGCCTTGCTGTCCAGCAGGCTCCGGAGGGCAGCGTCCTGGCTGGCGCTGGTGTTATCCTTATACACCGTCACGCTGCGTTTCACCGCAGCGGAATTCATCAGGTCAAAGGGGTCGTCCTTGATGCCCAGGTACTCATACCCGCTGGCGTTGAAGCGGTTGGCGGCGGATTCCGTCTGGCCACCGTTGGAAGCGGTGTAATAGGTGCCGGTCAGCGCCTCGCCGTTCATCACCACAATGCCGCGGGTGGCGTCCACCGCCGCGGTGCAGTTGGCCGTAGTGTCGGAATTGCCGTAGTATACCTGGTCGTTGGTGGTGTCCACCACATCGTAGAGGCTGTTCTTGCGCAGGTTCATCTTGTTCAACGTGTAGGTACGCGCCGCCACCGCCTGGGCCTTCAGCGCCTCAATGTTGGCGGAGTTGCCCATCTCATAAGGCACCACGCCGTAGAGATAATACTCGATGTACACATGCACAATGGCATACAGCCGCCAGCTGCTGCCGGAGCGCTGCGCGGTGAGGTGCAGGTCTCCGGGGTAGAGGTTGTCCGGCATTCTGGTCTGGGCAATGCGCAGGCCGTTGCTGCCCTTAGCCGCATGGCGGCGCAGCGCCATGGCCTGGCCCATGGCATAGCGCTGTCCACCCCGCACCATGGTGATCTGCCCCGTGGACTTGTCAAAATCAATGTGCAGCGTTTCGCCGCTGGTGAGCGTCATGTCGTGGTTGCCGTCGGCGGTATAGCTGCCCGCCACGGTGATGTCCATCTCCGTGGGATCTCCCATGGAAGAGAGATGCACCCTCACCATACCATTCTTCGTGCTGGCCTGTACCAGGGGCGCAGCCTGTATTTCTGTCGCTTGTGCAAAGGAGGCAGTCCAGCCGGTCATCAGCAGTACAAAACACAGGATCAAGCAAATTCTGCGGTGCAAGCAAGATCGCTCCTTTCGATGCTATTCGACGTTTTTTACGTTCGTAACGATTGTACCACACATCTTGCTTCACCGCCATAGCACAGCCACGGTTTTTCCACGGAAATACTTGTCTTTTCACAAAAATTCGGCACACCCAGCGTGGATGTGCCGAAGCAGCTTATTTCATTTTCATCGGGCGCAGCACCTCATAGCCGCGTCCTTCGGGATAATGCCGCTGATAGCACGGCCGCGCCTGCTCGTCCCAGACGAACCTGCCGCCATACTCTTTCTCCAGGTCAAAGTTCCACGCCAGCTTTTCCACCCTGCCCATAACCTCCACGTTCTCCTTCAGGAAGTCAAAGGGCGGATGGCAGAACACGATGTAGTACCCCTCCGGCACGTCCCGCAGTTCAAAGCCCTGGGGAACCTCTCCGTCGTAGTCCTTTTTCATGCCGGAGCCGTACAGATACCGCCGCTCGCCCTGCTCGTTCAGATACCAACCCGCGGTGTGGGGCGTCACGATGGGGTCGCACACATGCCCCAGGCTGTCGATGATCCCGCAGACCCTGTCGCAGTCCTGCCCTTCCCAGAAGGAGCAGTAGTCCGTGGCCTCCTTGTCCCAGATACCCATATACTTGTGTGCCGGAATATACTCCAGCCGCCAGCTTGCCTCCGTGATCATATCCGCATTCTCCTCTCCTTGGTGCAATGCACAGTAGTGTTCCGGGAAGAAGATCACCTTGTAGATGGGCAGCGGCACAGGCACAGGCTTGCGGCGATACGCCCCGGGCGTACACCCGAAGGTCTGCCGGAACGCCCGCGTCAGCGCTTCCTGGGACGAAAAGCCATACTTCACCGCGATGTCCAGAATGCGCTCGTCCGTGTCCCGCAGGTCGATGGCCACCCGCGCCAGCTTGCGCCCCGCCACATAGGCTTTCATGGTCACCCCGCACAGCCGGTGAAACTGCATGGAGCAGTAGCTGGGCGAATAGCCGATCTGCCGGGACATTTCCATCAGCGTGGGTTCCTCGGTCAGGTGCGCCTCGATCCAGTCGATCATCTTCTGCACCGCCTCGTTCCATTCATACATGGCGCTTCCTCCTTTCTGCACCATCATACCACCAGGGCAGGATGAAATGCTTGATGTCACTTACACAAAAGGCGCACCCGGTTGCAGGTGCGCCTGATTGGTTATCTGAGATTACTCAGCAGTCTCCTCGACCTTCTTCTTGCGGGGAGCGCGGGGCTTCTTCACGGGAGCCTCAGCGGTCTCGGCAGGAGCTTCCTCGGTCTTGGCCTTGCGGGTGCGGGTCTTCTTCACGGGAGCCTCGGCAGCCTCTTCCTTCACCTCGGCCTTCTTGGCGCGGGGCTTGCGGGCGGGCTTGGCTTCGGCTTCGCCCTCGGCCTTCACCTTGCGGGTGCGGGTCTTCTTGGCGGGAGCCTCCGCAGGCGCTTCCTCCACCTTCTCAACAGAAGCAACCAGCTCTTCATACATGGCCAGGTACTTGCCAGCGGAGTTGGTCCAGCTGTAGTCGCCGGTCATGCCGCGCTGCTGCAGCTTCTGCCACACGTCCTTGCGGTCGTTGTAGAAGTCGATGGCGCGCTGGATGGTGTTGAGCATATCGTGGGCGTTGTAGTTGAAGAAGGAGAAGCCGTTGCCCTCGTCGGTATACTCGTTGTAGGACAGCACGGTGTCGCGCAGGCCGCCGGTCTCGCGGACGATCGGCACGGTGCCGTAGCGCAGGGCGATCAGCTGGCTCAGGCCGCAAGGCTCAAACTGGCTGGGCATCAGGAACATATCGCAGCCGGCGTAGATCTGGTGCGCAAGGGCGTGATCCATGGTGAAGCGAGCGGCAACCTTGCCCTTGTACTCGCCCTCAGCCCAGGAGAACAGGTTCACATAGCGGCTCTCGCCCATGCCCAGAACCACCAGCTGCACATTCTTCTGCATCAGGTCGCCCATGATGTAGTCCACCAGGTCCAGACCCTTCTGGTTGCTCAGGCGACCCACCATGCCGATGACAGGGATATCGGGGTTCACTTCCAGGCCCAGCTTCGCCTGCAGGTCAGCCTTACAGGCAGCCTTGCCATCGGCCAGGGTCTCGAAGGTGTAGGTCTTGGCGATGCGGTTGTCGATGGCGGGATCGTAGTCCACCATGTCGATGCCGTTCAGGATGCCGAACACGCTGTCCTTGCGGGCACGGAGCAGGCCATCCAGGCGCTCGCCGTAATAGGCGGTCTGGATCTCCTCGGAGTAAGAGGGAGACACGGTGGTGATCACGTCGGCATACACCAGGGCAGCCTTCATGAAGTTGGCGCAGCCGTAGCACTCCAGCTTGTCGTCCGTCCACAGGCTGTCCCCCAGGCCCAGCACGTCCTGCACCTCACGGATGCCAAAGATGCCCTGGTACTGCAGGTTGTGGATGGTGTACATGGTCTTCATGTTGGCGAAGAAGGGCAGATGCGCATACTGGATCTTCAGCAGTGCGGGGATCATGCCGCTCTGCCAGTCATGGGCGTGGATCACGTCGGGCTGGAAGTCCAGCATGGGCAGGGCGTTCAGCGCGCCGCGGCAGAAGAAGCCAAAGCGCTCGTACTCATCACCACCCAGGCCATAAATATAGGGACGGCCAAAGTAGAACTTGTTGTCCATGAAGTACCAGGTCACGCCATCCTGCTTGAGCATTTCAATGCCGCAGTACTGGCGGCGCCAGCCCAGCTGCACTTCAAAGTCGCACACATGGGTCATCTGCTGGGTATACTTCTCGGGAATGGAAGCATACAGGGGCAGAATGACGCGCACGTCATGGCCCTGCTTGGCCAGCACGGGAGCCAGAGCGCCCACCACGTCAGCCAGGCCGCCGGTCTTTACAAAAGGTACGCATTCGCTTGCGGTAAAAAGAATCTTCACAGTCAGTTGCCTCCTAAAGGTATTGCGGTGCGGGGCTTCCCCGCAGCTGCGGCGCAGCATCATGAAACGCCGCGCCAACGGCTCTTATCATAACCGATTGGCGCGGCAAATGCAAGTTTTTTTAAATCACCACGTTCTTGGCGATCACAATGGGATACACAGCCGGGCCGATCAGGCGGGCATTGCGCTTGATGGTGGCCTGCTTATCCAGGATGCAGTTCTCGATGTAGGCGTCAGCCTGCACGTAGCCGTCCTGCATGATGATGCAGTTCTTCACGTGGGCGCCGGGAGCGATATGCACGCCGCGGAACAGCACGCTGTTCTCCACCGTGCCTTCGATCACGCAGCCGTCAGCCACCAGGGAGTTCACCACATTGGCGCTGTCGGTATAGCGGGCGGGCATTTCGTCGCGCACCTTGGTGTACACGGGCAGAGCGGGGTGGAACAGCTCGCGGCGCTTGGCAGCGTCCAGCACGTCCATGTTGAACTTGAAGTAGCTCTGCACAGAGTCCATGCGCCAGCAGGGACCCTTGTACTCATAGGCATTCACGCGAGCCTTGCCCTCGGCCACCAGGCGGATCAGCACGTCGCGGTTCATGTCGTGATGGCCGTGAGCCACGCCCTTGTCCACCAGCTGACGGAGCAGCTCACGCTTCATCACCAGCACGTCCATGGAGGTGTTCTCATGGCTGGGATGGGTGGGATCCACTTCCACGTCGGTCACGTTGCCGGTCTCGTCGATGGAAATGTAGCAGCCATACTCGTCGCGCTGCATGGAGGGATCCTTGGTGTACATCATGGTGATGTCGGCACCGGATTCCTGGTGGAAGCGCACCAGATCAGCGATCTTGGCATTGTAGATGATGTTGGAGCCGCTCAGCACCAGGTATTCCTGCTTGGAGCGGGTCAGGTAGTTGGTGTTGGAGCGCAGGGCGTCCAGCATACCGGAGTACACGCCCACGTTCTCGCGGGTCAGGAAGGGAGGCAGCACGTACATACCGTCGTTCTTGCCGTGCAGGTCCCATTCCTTGCCGGAACCCAGGTGGTCCATCAGGGAGTGGTAGTTCTTCTGCATGATAACGCCCACGTTCTTCACGCCGCCGTTCACCATGGAGGAAACCAGGAAGTCGATCACGCGATAGCGGCCCAGCACAGGCAGGGCGGCGATGGCGCGGGTCATGGTCAATTCGCGCAGGCGGGCGTCGTTTTCACCGGTGTAAATTACACCCATAACGTTTTTCATGGAATTCAATCCTTTCGCTGCATGATGATGGGGTTAATACTCGGTGTTCTCGTCCACCTGCACACCGGCGGCAACCTTCACGCCGGCAGGCACGGTGATACCGGTGCCGACCACGGCAATGTTGCCGGACTCTTCGCCCACAAAGCTGCCCGCGCCCACCACGGCGTTCTCGGACACGATGGCACGGCGGACAACCGCGCCACGCTTGATGACGGAGCCGGGCATGATCACGCTATCCTGCACATTGGCACCCTCTTCGATGGTCACGCCAGCGAAGATCACAGAGTGCTTCACCGTGCCGAACACCTCGCAGCCTTCGGTCACCAGGCTGTCTTCAACCACAGCGCCCTTGGCGATGTAGTGGGGGGCCAGGCCGGGGTTGCGGGCGTAGATGCGCCACTTCTTGTCATGCAGATCCACGGGCATAGGGGTCTCCAGCAGGTCCATGTTGGCTTCCCACAGGGACTCGATGGTGCCAACGTCCTTCCAGTAGCCCTCGAAGTTGTAGGCGCACATCACCTGCTTGTCGGCCAGCATGGTGGGGATGATGTTCTTGCCGAAGTCGTTGGAGGACTTCTTGTCCGCCTCGTCGTCGGTCAGGTACTTGCGCAGCTTTTCCCAGGTGAAGATGTACACGCCCATGGAAGCCTTGTTGCTCTTGGGGTTCTTGGGCTTCTCTTCAAACTCGGTAATGTTGTCGTCCGCGTCGGTATTCATGATGCCAAAGCGGCTGGCTTCCTCCCACGGCACGGGACGCACGGCGATGGTGGCATCGGCGCCATGACGGATGTGGAAGTTCAGCATGGCATTGTAGTCCATCTTGTAGATGTGGTCGCCAGAGAGGATCAGCACGTAATCGGGGTTGTACTGCTCGATGAAGGCCATGTTCTGGTAGATGGCGTTGGCGGTACCACGGTACCACTCGCCCACCTTGCCCTTCTGGTAGGGGGGCAGCACGAACACGCCGCCGTTGGACAGGTCAAGGTCCCAGGGCGCGCCGGAGCCGATGTAGGCGTTCAGTTCCAGGGGCTGATACTGGGTCAGAACGCCCACGGTATCAATGCCGCTGTTGGTGCAGTTGCTCAGGGGGAAGTCGATGATGCGATACTTGCCGCCATAGGGCACAGCCGGCTTGGCGACGTTCTTGGTCAGGATGCCGAGACGGCTGCCCTGGCCGCCCGCCAGAAGCATGGCAATACAAGTCTTCTTTCTCATCATGGGGAAACACGCTCCTTACAATTGTTCCTTTTGCGGAAACCACCATGGGGTATCGGCCATCCGCAAAAGCGAATAGCACTGTATGCAAAGGCTTATTCAGCCGTTTTGCCTTGGTTTTCGGCGACCTCGGTCACCTTTTTGCGGGTGCGGCGGACGGGCTTCTTCTCCCCTTCCGGCGCAGCCTCCTTGGGTTTGCGGGCGCAGGGCTTGCGGGTACGCTTGGGTTTGTCAGCCGCAGGCGCAGCCTTGGGCTTCACCTTGTCGTACTTGAAGTACACGGTGGCCAGCGGCGGCACCACGATCTCGGCGCTGAACTGGAACTCGCCCTGGGGGATCTCCTCCACCTTGATGGGCTTGGGGTTGCCCTTGCCGGAGCCCGCATAGGCCGCGCTGTCGGTGTTGAGGATCTCAGTGATCTTGCCGCCCATGGGCAGGCCCAGCCGGTACACCGGGATGTACTGGGGCGTGAAGTTGGTCACGCACAGCACGGATTTGCCCTTCTTGTCCGTGCGGATGAAGGCCACCACGCTGTTGTTCTGGTCGTTGGCCTGGCTCCATTGGAAGCCGTCCCAGCCGCCATCCACCTCGTACATGGCCGGGGTGTTCTTGTAGAAGAAGTTCAGTTCCCGCACGCATTTCTGCAATTCGGGGTGCTTTTCATACAAGAGCAGGAACCAGTCCAGCTGGTCGTCGAAGCGCCACTCCATGAACTGGCCGAACTCACCGCCCATGAAGAGCAGCTTCTTGCCCGGGTGCGCCATGGTGTAGCCATACAGCGCACGCAATCCGGCAAACTTCTGCCACAGGTCACCGGGCTGCTTATCCACCATGGAGAGCTTGCCATGCACCACCTCATCGTGGGAGAAGGGCAGGATAAAGTTCTCCGAGAAGGCGTAGAACAGCGAGAAGGTCAGCTTATCGTGGTGCCACTTGCGGTGGATGGGATCGTTCTTGATATAGGCCAGGGTGTCGTTCATCCAGCCCATGTTCCACTTGAAGGTGAAGCCCAGTCCGCCTTCCCAGGCAGGATGGGTCACTCCGGGGAAGTTGTGGGATTCCTCGGCAATGGTCATCACGCCAGGGAAATCATGGCGCACCGTGGCGTTCAGCTTCTGGAAGAAGGAGATGGCCTCCAGGTTCTCCCGCCCGCCAAACTGGTTGGGCAGCCATTCCATGCCGTCACGGCAGAAATCGTAATACAGCATGGAACTTACCGCATCCACCCGCAGGCCGTCGGCATGGTACCAGTCCAGCCAGAAGCAGGCGTTGCTCAGCAGGAAGGAGCGAACCTCGCCCCTTGCGAAATCGAACAGATAGGTACCCCACTGGGGCATTTCGCCGCGGCGGGGATCGGGATGCTCAAAGCAGCAGGTGCCGTCGAAGCGGCCCAGGCCGTAGCCATCCTTGGGGAAATGGGCAGGCACCCAGTCCAGGATCACGCCAATGCCCGCCTGATGGCAGCGGTCGATCAGCGCCATCAGCTCCTGGGGCTGGCCATAGCGGGCCGTGGCCGCATAGTAGCCGCCCACCTGATAGCCCCAGGACATATCCAGGGGATGCTCCATCACCGGCAGGAACTCCACATGGGTGTAGCCCATTTCCAGCACATAGGGGATCAGCTTGTCGGCGATCTCCCCATAGGTGAGCATACGACCCTTGTCGTCCTTGCCCTCGCCCACCAGGCCGCCACCCTGCTTGGTGGAGCCTTCGCGCATCCAGGAACCCAGATGCACCTCATACACGTTCATGGGCGTGGCGAAAACGTCCTTATCCCGGCGGCGCTCCATCCATTGGGCGTCCTGCCAGCGGTAGCTTTCCAGGTCGCACAGCACCGAGGCGGTGTTGGGGCGATTCTGCATGGCAAAACCGAAGGGATCGGCCTTTTCACGCCAAACGCCGTCAGCACCTTCGATCGCATATTTATAGTTTTTCAGCTTCTTTTCGGCATCCTCATAAGAATAACGCTTCGGGTCGGATGCCGGGTCAAACGTGGCAGCCGGGAGGCGGATCTCCCATATGCCGTCGTACTGCTTGACCATGGGACATGCGGTTTTATCCCACTGGCAGAACTCGCCGATCAGCGACACCTGCCGGGCATTGGGCGCCCACACGGCAAAGTGCCACATGGCCTGCCCATCCTGCTCAACCGGATGCGCGCCCAGCATTTCATAAGCGCGTCGGCTTTCTCCCTGG
Source organism: Clostridia bacterium (assembly GCA_017936765.1). Lineage (GTDB taxonomy): Bacteria > Bacillota > Clostridia > Christensenellales > Aristaeellaceae > UBA11524. The sequence goes on along the minus strand of JAGBEX010000014.1, from coordinate 28,843 downwards.
TGAAACCACTCCCGTACTTCCGCATTGGGGGCGACATAGCGCATGGCTGCACCTGCTTTCAACTTTACTTTTGCTTGACTGGCAAAATTACGTCACATATTCCACATTTGGTATTGTCCCACATTTATGCACTTTCGTCAAGGTATTCGGCGAAATTTGTCAAGAATCTTTCAAAATGCAAAAGATTTTTACAGCCATTTGCCGATGCATTCCGGCAAGTTTTCCACCACATGGGACAAAAACATAATCAAAAACCGTCGTGCATAGGCTCCTGCATCCCATTTTTGAAAGGAGCGCGCCATGAAGGAAGTCTTTATCACCCGGCTTCAGGTGCTTCTGCTGCTCGTCGCCCTTGCGTGGGTGCTGCTGGGCGCGCCGCTGCTGCCTGCGGAGTGGCAGGATGTCCCCCACCGGCTGGCCATCATGGCCCGGCAGTTGCCCGGCCGCATGGCCAACCTGTTTGCCCTGTGGCTTGAATGAAACGCGCATTTTCGGCCACACTACCCTTCCGGGGGTGAAGGTATGGCTTCCATCAAGTCCGCGTGGAAAGCATTTGCAGCAGGGTATACCCGTTTTGTGGAGCATCAGGGCTTCATGATCATTCTCATGGCCTGCATCGGCGTCATTGCCGGTACCGCCGCATGGACGAATCAGGCGCCGCCGCCCCTTTTGCAGCCCACGCCGCCTGTGGGCGACGCAGCCTCCGTGGCACAGCTGCAGCAGCAATCCCTGCGGGATGCCGCCACGCCTACGCCCGCGCCAACTGTCGCGCCCCTGGTGTTTCAGCCGCCGCTGGAGACCATCTCCGTGCTGCGGGGCTTTGATGCAGCCCGCATGGTGCGCTCCGGCGTCACCGGGCTGTGGCAGCTCCACGATGCCGTTGACCTCCGCTGCGCCGCGGGCGATCCCGTCCGCGCCATGGCTGCTGGCACCGTGACCGCCGCCAGCACCAAGGGCCTGATGGGTGCCACCGTGACCATCGATCACGGCCAGGGCATCACCGCGCAATACGCCGGCATGGCCATGCTGGCCGCCTTGCGGGAGGGCGATCCGGTGGAAGCCGGGCAGACCATCGGCTTTGGCGGCAATGGGGTGCTGGATGAAACCGACATGGAACCCCACCTGCACCTGCGGGTCACCCGCAACGGCACGGCGGTGGATCCCCTCACCCTGCTCCAGAACTGATATGCGCAGCCTGCAGAATGGAGCCAGCGCCCCATCCTGCATCGCTGCGTTTCATGCATCAGATCTTCGCATCAAACAGGCCGCAGAAGCTGTCAATGGGATCCTTGCCCTTGAAGGCCTTGGGGCCGCCCACCAGACCATTCACCAGCGCCTCCATGGTGCTGGGCTTGGAGTCGTAGGCATTGATGTAGGTGCGCAGCTGGGGCGCATCCGCCAGCATGGTAGGAGCATTCACGCTCACGCCCACCACAGGCAGCTCGTACACATACCACGGGATCTCGCCGCCGCCCTTGCTCATGCCGAAGGCGGGACGGCCATTGGCAACGTCGAACAGGGTGATCACCAGATCCTGCTGGCTCTTGAAGTCCTCAATGGCATTCTTGCCAGCGAAGTACAGGTTCAGGCTAGGCTTTTCACCCTTGGCGATCTGCTGCTTGATCTTCTCCAGTGGGCTTTCGTAAATGAAGGCGTCGAAGCCCTTCTCGATCAGGCGGTCGCGCAGATCCTCAGCGGGAGTCTTGCGGGCGCCAGCGCCGCCCATGGCCATCTGCATCAGGAAATCCATGGGGCCAGCCGCACCCTTCACAGGCACGATCATGATGCGCTTATACTTCTCGGTGGTCAGAGGCAGCACACCCTCGTCCTTGTACTTCACCAGGGTCACAGCATCGCGGCTGATGGCCTCGCTGGCGGCCTTGTATTCGTCCTTGCCCAGCACAGGAGCCTCGGCAGGCACGATGTCTTCCTTGGCCTTCTTGTTCAGACCCATGTGCGCCTTCAGGCCGAGGATACGGGTCAGCGCCTCCACCATGCGCTCTTCGCTGATGATGCCGTTCTTGTAGGCATCCAGCATGGTGTTGAAGTCCTCTTCGGGATCGTTGAAGAACAGGAACATATCGCAGCCCGCGTTGATGGAGGCAGGCAGCATTTCCTTGCGGGTCATGCGGTTGGTCATGCCCACCATGTGGGAGGCGTCGGTCACCACCATGCCATTGAAGCCCAGCTTGTCGCGCAGAAGGCCGGTCATGATCTCCGGGCAGAGGGTAGCGGGCATCATTTCCTCATCGGTGATGCCGGGCTTCACCTCGCGCATATAGGTGGGCATCATGATATGACCACCCATGATGGCGTCCAGGTCGGCGTCGATCAGGGTCTTGTACACCTTGCCGTAGGTGGCCATCCACTCTTCTTCGCCAAAGTAGTTCACGTTGTTGGACAGGTGAGCATCACGGAAGTCCTGGCCGTTGCCGGGGAAATGCTTGGCCGCGCAGGTAAAGCCGGGAATGGTGTGGGCGCCCTCCAGATAGGCCTTGCTCATGTCGGCCACCTGATCGGCATCCGTACCGAAGGCGCGAGCCACGATCTCGGTGTTCTCCCAGTTGTAGTGGATGTCGCACACGGGGGCAAAGGCCATGTTGCAGCCGATGGAGGCAGCCTCCTCGTTGGCCATACGGCCCAGGTCGTGGGCATACTGGCGGTTGCCGGTGGCACCGATCTTGATGCCGCTGGCAATGTAGGTGCCGTCAGAGCAGGCGCCCGCGCCGCCCTGCTCGGTGTTGCAGGCGATGATCACAGGCACCTTGGCATACTTCTGCAGGATGCGGTTCTGCATCTGCACGGCCGCGCCGGGCATATTGTTATAGCGGCAGCCGCCCAGGTGATACTTCTCCATCAGTTCCTTCAGATAGTTCTCGTCCATGCCGGCCGTCAGCTGGAAGAACAGCTGACCCACCTTTTCCTCGGCGGTCATACCGGCGATGGTGTCGTTCACCCATTGAATATCTTCGTCAGACAGATAATAAGGCTTGACTTTCAGATTCACCATGTTGGTCGTCTCCTCTCTTATCACGCACCGAGGTTCTTCAGGAACTCGGCCTTTTTCTTTTCTTGATAGGCTCCCGCATAGCTGCCATCCAGCAGATGCCCGAAGCCCTCGTCCATAAACTCCTGCCAGCTTTCCCTTTCACGGCGTACCAGAATGGGATAATACCCCACCCTGTTCTTTTCCGCCGCAGCCAGATCGCCGGGGGCGTCGCCGCACATCAGCACCTTGGCGGGATCATAGCCCTTCTTCAGCAGCTCCGCAATGCAATGCGCCTTGCTGCCTGCATCCTGGGCCAGCACGATGTCCGTGTGGGGCAAGAGGCCATACATCTCCCACTCCTCCAGCACCGCGCCCAGGTTGGCGCTGCTCACAATGGCCACGTCCGCCTTCTCGTGGGCAAAGGCCAGGGCTTCTTTGGCCAGGGGGAAGGGCAGCTTCACGTCATCCGGCAGGGCGGTAATGGAGGCGTTCACCGCCTTGCTCCATGCAAGCGCCTTGCGCAGGGACACGCTCTCCGGCTTCGCCTCAATGGCGCGGCTCAGCGCATCGTTGGAAAGTTCCGGGCTTTCCTCTGCCCACTTGAGCAGGGCGGCGATATCCTCAATGGCCGTGTACTGCCCGTTGATCTCCTCCAGCGCCATGGCCAGCCCCTTAAAGCGGTTGATGCCGCGGGTCATGGTGTAAAGGTTGATGTCGTTCCACCGCGTCAGAATAGCCTCAGCCCATTGCTGCAGGCCCCATTCCTCCACCATGCAGGGACCGAAGCACCGGAAGTGCTTCACGTCCATGGTGTCCATGGCGCAGCCATCGCTGTCCACGCACACAAGATACTCATGCTTCTTTTGATATTGTTCCAGGTTCTTTGCCATCAAGCAGTCCCCTTTCATAACAAATGCCTACAATGAGTATAGATTTATTCCATCATGTTTGGTAGAGCGCATTTCTGTTTTCTTTCGTAGGATTTTTACCAATTAGCCCCATATCGCCGCAAGTTGACTGCATTTTCCTTGGCGCAGCATCTTCCACAGGCCGACAAATCATGCTATAATAAGAGCATCATTGCAGATTTCGGAGGGATGGAAGATGATCAAGCTCCTGGACACCACCCTGCGCGACGGTGCGCAGGCGGAGGGCGTCACCTTCTCCCTGGAGGATAAAAAGCGCATCGCCCTGGCGCTGGATGACTTGGGCGTGCAGTACATCGAGGGCGGCAACCCCGCCGCCAATCCCAAGGACGCAGCCTTCTTTGCGGAGTTCCGCGGCAAGCGCCTGCGCCACGCCAAGCTGGTGGCCTTCGGCTCCACCATCCGCCCCGGCGAACAGGCCGAGGGCGACGCCGGTCTGGCCGCGCTGCTTTCCTGTGGTGTGGATATGGTGACCATCTTCGGCAAAAGCTCCATCCTGCACGTGGAGCAGGTGCTGCGCTGCACCCGTGAGGAAAACCTGCGCATCATCCGCGAAAGCATTGCCTACCTCACCGAGCATGGCCTCCGTGTCTGGTACGATGCGGAGCATTTCTTCGATGGCTACAAGGCCGACAGCGCCTACGCCCTGTCCACCCTGCAAGCCGCGCTGGAGGGCGGCGCCGAGTGCCTCACCCTCTGCGACACCAACGGCGGTTCCCTGCCGGATGAAGTCGCTACCATCGTCCGTGATGTGTGCCAGCAGTTCGATGCCCCCGTGGGCATCCATTGCCATAACGATTGCGGCCTGGCCACCGCCTGCTCCCTGGCAGCCATCCAGTCGGGTGCCACCAGCGTGCAGGGTACCATGGGCGGCATCGGCGAGCGCTGCGGCAATGCGGACCTGTGTACCATCATCCCTATTCTTGAATTAAAGCTCCATCAGCCCTGCCTACCGGAAGGCCACCTGACCATGCTGACCCACACCGCCCGCTATGTGGCCGAGGTGATGAACCTCTCCCTCACCGAGCGCGCTCCCTTTGTGGGCCACACCGCCTTCTCCCACAAGGGCGGTATGCACATCGACGGCGTGATCAAGCACGCCGCCACCTTCGAGCAGATCCCCCCGGAAAGCGTGGGCAACCAGCGTCGCTTCCTCATCAGCGATCAGGCTGGCCGTGCCGGGGTGTACGCCCGTCTCAGCCGCATCCTGCCCGATGTGAACCGGGACAGCGCCGAGATGGCGCAGGTCATCGCCCGGCTGAAGGAAAAAGAGGCCCGCGGCTATACCTACGAGAATGCGGATGGTTCCTTTGCCCTCATGGCGCTGGATACCCTTGGCCGCCGCCCGAAGTTCTTCCAGGTGGCAGATTTCCACGTGCTGTGCCACAGCCCCATGAATATGCAGTCCGTGGACAAGAGCGCCCAGGCCTATGTGAAGGTGGAGGTGGGCGGCAAAGAAGGCATCAACGCCGGTGAAGGCGACGGCCCCGTGAACGCCCTGGACATCGCCCTGCGCAAGACCCTGGCGGACTTCTACCCGGCCATCAACAATATGCGCCTGAAGGATTTCAAGGTGCGCGTGCTGGACATGGGCGGCACCGCCTCCACCGTGCGCGTGTCCATCGAATCCACCGACGGCCAGCACGTCTGGAGTACCGTGGGCGTCTCCAGCAACATCATCCAGGCCTGCTTCAAGGCGCTGGTGGACTCCATCGACTTCATGCTCACCTATTATGCCGATAATCGTCCGAAATTGTAACATATAGTTTTTCAAACTTCTTGAAAACGTTACAATTTTTATGGATGAAACCCAGGAGGGACATCGTTTATATGGATGGAAGAACCATCATGGCGGTCTTGCGCCGCTTGCAGGGCTTGTGCATCCGCTCCGCCCTGGCAGAGGAGGACGACGATGTGCAGGCAGCTGCCACCACCCGCGACCCCATGGCATACTTTGAAGACCTGTATGAAAAGTATGCCACTGATGTTCTGCGGGTATGCTACTTCTACCTGGGTGACCGACACAAGGCCGAGGATGTCTGCCAGGACGTGTTTGTCCGGCTGATCACCAACGCCCCCGACCTGCAGGAAGGGCGCGAAAAGGCCTGGCTGCTCAAGGTCGCCCTGAACCGCTGCCGCGACCTGTGGCGCGGCGCCTGGCTCAAACGCGTGGTGCTTGGCTCCCCCGCCTTCGAGCTGGTTCCTGCTCCGGATGAATTCGGCAAGCTGGCCGAGCAGCAGGAGATCATGCAGGCCATCAACCAGCTGCCTTCCACCTTCAAGGAGGTCATTCTCCTGCACTATTATCAGGGCTTCGGCATCGCTGAGATCGCCGAAATGATGGAACTCCCCGAAGGCACCATATCCTCCCGCCTCAGCCGTGGAAGGAAAAAGCTTGAGATCATTTTGAAAGGAGGCGATGCCCGGTGAAGCGTCTTGAACAACTGCCGGAGATCACCGATAAGGCTCTGGGAGGCCTGACGGCCGGGCAACACCTGAAGCTCCGCATCGAAAAAGCCGCCGTGAACCCCGCTCCCCAGCGCCGCCGCGCCTCTGCCTGGGTGCCTGCCCTGTCCTTTGCGCTGGTGCTGGCGCTGGCTCTGGGCATTGGCATCCCCGCCCTCAACGCCCAGCCCGACCAGCCCCTGATCACCACCCAGGCCGCCGGTACCAATGGCGTGGGCAACGAGATCAGCCTGCTGGATCTGAACAACGGCGTGAACATTCAGCAAAGCGGCGAAAAGCCCAGCTATCGCAGCCTGTGGGCCAAGGGCGATGGCGGCAGCTTCCCCCTCATCGGCATCCAGGGGCGCTACTACCGCATGATGTCCACCCCGGATTCCGTCAGCAGCAAGCTGCTGGGCTCCAGCCTGGGTACCGTGGCTGAATTCACCACCGAGCCTTCCCTCTCCGGCACCGATATCGTGCTGTCCAACAAGGTTTCCCAGGGCAGCGAGGTCTATGCCATCAAGGGCATGGACACCACCCTGGTGGCCGCCGAGGTCAACGGAAGCTATCGTCTGTTCCAGCGCGTGAGCTTCAACGGCAGCGCCCTGCGCGGCAGCGAAGACCTGGCCGATACCCTGCAGGTGGCTGGCCGCATCAAGAGCATGGAGCTGAGCGATGTGGGCGTCATTACCGACAGCGCCACCTGCGAAGACCTGTTCTCCACGCTGACCTCCTGCGCCAGCTACGAGAGCAGCGGCTCCATCAGCGCCAAGCAGTCCCTGCTGATCCACCTGGACAACGGCCTCACCGTGCAGCTGGCCGTGAAGAACGACAAGCTGGCCGCCTGCGGCACCTGGAGCTGCCCGGAGTTCTTTGAAGAATTCGAAGCAGCAGCGAACTAACAAAAAAGAAGTGACCGGAGGGTCGCCTCTCATAAGACAGTATCCTATCATTTCTGCGAAAGCGGCATGGCTTCGGTCATGCCGTTTTCGCATTTTGTACGCTATAGAGTAGGTTTGCCGGGAGAATGCCGATGTAGTTGTAGCTGATCTCAATCTCCTGCACGCGCTTTCCGCTTGATTTGTCTGGCGAATGCACATACACGGCATTCACCATATCATTCAGAATAGTGGGCGTCAGTTTGTCGATGTACAGATACTTCTTCACCTGCTGGATAAAGCGCTCCATATTTTCCGTCTGGTCTTCCTGTTCTGCGATCTCCCTGGATAGCTGGTCGATCTTCGCGCGAAGGTCGGCTTGCTCCTGGTCGTAATCATCGGAGAGCATCTGGAAGCGGGCTTTGCTTAGTCGTCCGCTGACCATATCCTCATAAATACGCTTGAACAGCCTATCCAGCTCCGTCAGTCGAGCTTCTGCCTTTTGCAAGGCTTTACGCTTTGCAGCAAGTTCCTTCTTTGCCTCAGCAGATCGTCTTGCACCAACTGCCTCACGGAACACATCTTCGTAACAGGAGACGCAGGAGATCACCAACCGCATGTGCTGCAGCACACCGTCTTCCAGCACCACGGCACGGATGAAGTGCGTGTCGCAAGCCTCCTTGCCTTTCTTACGCGATGTGGAACAAACGAAGTGATCCTGCCGCGTTTCAAAGGACTTGCTGGTGCAGTAGTACAGTTTCTCGCCGCAATCAGCGCAGCGCACAATGCCCGAGAACATGTTGCTCTTGCCGGTACGAGCAGGTCGCCGTTTGTTCTTGCGCAGCTCTTGCACACGCGCGAAGGTGTCTTTATCAATGATGGCCTCATGGGTGTTCTCAAACACTTTCCATTGATCAACCGGGTTGTCCACGCTCTTCTTGATTTTGTACGACGGGCGGTGTGTGCGGAAGTTGACCATGTGACCGAGATACTCCAGACGTTCCAGCATATCGGCAACTGTGCGTGAACTCCAAGCGTAAGGATCAGCGGGAACTTTCGTGGGCGTACAAATACCCAATGTCCGACAATGCGCCGCCGGACATTCGACTTTCGCGTCGCGCAGCTTCCGCGCGATCTGTGATGGACCGTAACCTTCCATGCACCACGCGAAGATTTGCTTGACAACACCAGCGGCTTCCTCATCGACAATCCAATGGCGTTTCGGATCGGCAGGATCCTTCATGTAGCCGTAGGGAGGATTTGTAGTCAGGTATTCGCCGGACTCACCTTTCTGCTTCATGGATGCCTTGACTTTTTTGCTGCTGTCCTTCACATAGAACTCGTTGATAATGTTCAGGAACGGCGTGAAGTCGTTGTCCTGCTGGTTGGCGCTGTCAACTCCACTGTTGACAGCGATGAAGCGGACGTTGTGCTTGGGGAACATCACTTCCGTGTAGAAGCCGACCTCCAGGTAGTTGCGTCCGATGCGGCTCATGTCTTTTGCAAGGATAATGCCGATCTGACTAGATTCAACCAGAGCGATCATCCGCTGCCAGTCGGGTCGATTAAAGTTCGCGCCGGAGTAGCCGTCGTCAATGAAAAATTGGATGTTTTTGAATTTCTGTTCGTTTGCGAATCGGCTGAGGATGGATTTTTGATTCGAGATGGAGTTACTCTCGTTGGCCAACTCATCCTCGCGGCTGAGTCGGCAATAGATGGCTGTAATTTTTTCAGACTGCCTCATGTCTCTGTCCTCCTTCATGGTCGGGCAGTCTGCCAATACAGGATTGCTTGCATTCATTGTAACACACATGGGCTGCTTTGTCATTCCTCCTGCGGGTTGTTTACAGGTGTTTCAGAGGACATACGGGCAAGCAGTTTGGAGGAGAGGCTGCGTTGTCCGTCATAGTGGCCAGTGAAACGGTAGGTGGTGCGACCGGAAGTGATCTCCACGGTGATCTCCGGCAGGGATGCTGCGCAGAGGTTGCGAGTGGAGATACTGCCGTCGGGATTGAGTTTGTAGTTGTGTGGGGTCTGCCTGGTCATGGGGGATTCCTTTCGATTGAAATTTGATAACGCATTGCGCTAATATACTTAACGAATGAGTCTGGCATTTTCTTGCAGGTGTGCAGGAAGGTCAGCAAAAAAAAGAATGCGTCCCAAGTTGAGACACATTCTATTTTGCTGTTGTAGCAAGTGGTGCATGTGAGTGCTCAATGCCCTCAGATGCTACTTGCTGGGGAAGCACCCCAGACCCTTTGGAGCATGATTCACATGCAGCAGTGCGCGTGTGTGTTTCAAACGCCGCGCAAGGACAGCCGCACAGTTACTGTGCGATCAATGGGTTTGGGCTGCTGCCCAACAAGCGAGTATGTGGATTTGGCTATCCACATGCATTGCTTGCCACGACGGTTAGCCCCCATTCGTGAGGAGGTATATCCAACATTTTCGGATAAACCTATTCTCAGATTGTTTCGTCATCTTCATCATCTGCTTCGTCAAAGTCCAAGTCTTCCGTTCCATTGTCATTGTACAGCCTTCGCATTGACAGTCGGTACTTGCACCGGCGGTTATAGAACATCAACATCGCTTCGGCATATCCCAATGACCCTGGCCGACGCTCTCTTGCAGTCCTTGTCAGCTGCTTCACAGAAACTTGCCCCAATCGCTCCTTGAACTTCCAACAGACATTGGTTAACTAAAAAGCAAAACAAGTCCTCACCGATTATCTCATGTGGTAGTTGGCATGAGCTCTCGGTGGGGACTTTACATGTTCACTTTAAGTATTGTTGACATTTAGTTTCTCCTTGAACTTGCGAATCATTTCCAGTTGCTCAGGAGTCGGTTCAGGTAGCAGTAAGGACATGGGTATCGGTGGTAATAATCCGTTCCACCTCACCGTCCCACTCGCCGGGGTATTCGCAGTTCGCCCGGATAAATTCCTCCACGGTGAAATGCTCGTTAGTGTTGTGCCAGTTCACCCAGGCGTCGGGATGGAAGTATTTACGGATGGAATCTGCATCCTGCCGCAGAACTGCATCCCAAAACTTTTGAATATCCATTCTGTCCTCCACTATCTCCAATGTTTTTACGGCTGATACTCTTTCAGTTCTTCCAAAAACTCTCGATAATCTTCTTCTGACCAGTAAAATGTAAGTTCTTCTGCTGTGTAATCATCGGGCTTGTCACGCATAAAATTGTTTCCAATATCGAATTCAAATCTCTGCAAGACTGCTTCTGCAAACTCCCGGAAGAACATACCGATACCGGTTATAACATTTCCGTCGCAAACAACCCCTTCGTGGGTGAAGTTCTCTTTTTCGATAAAAGGATATACTTCTGCCATCTGCATGAAGAATCCAGCGGTGAATTTCTTGCCCTTCAATACGCCTGCTTTTGCCAACAGCAACGGAGATGATGAAATTGCCGCAAATACGACATTGGTATTGATTCCACTTTTCAAAAAGTCGATCAGTCTGTCATCATATAAAGCAGGAAGCGGATTGATCGTACCTGGAAGAATAACGCAGTCATAGTCGGTAATATTGGTATCGTCCATTGTTTTAGTAGGAACGACACGCAGTCCCTCTTCGCTGCAATACTCCTTGTTTTCACTTGCAATAAAATCAATCTTTTCTTCAAACCACACCGACAGTGCTGATGTCAGACAAGTTATTTCCTGCAATGAAAAGTTAGGATATAAGATAACTGCAAATCTACTCATTTCTTGCACCTCACTATCAAACTCTTTCATCCGTCACAATATGCTCAATTCCGGTATGTTCTTTGCTAAGGTACTCTTTCAAGAAGGTCGGGAACGCTTTGTATTGATCCAAGTCCTTGAGTGGAATCCATCGCATTTCCTCTTTTACGCCTTGTGTCATGCTGTTGCTGTGAAGCTCCTGTGTTCCTCTGGGCTTCATTAGGAAATAAAAGCTGAGTTCGTGGCAGTTCATGCCCTTTAGCGATCCGCCATTCTCATCGAAGAAGTTTTCGTGGATTACTGCCAAATGGTCTATCTCATAATGCACGCCGGTTTCTTCAAACACTTCCCGAAGCACTGCATCTTCTGCTGTTTCGCCGTGATGCACACCGCCGCCGATAGAATAGAAATAATCATCTGTTTCATTACAGGCAAACAGCGCGCAATCATTTTCCACGATAATTGCTGCCGCACGGTATCGAAACCAACGATTCTCTTTTGTAAATCCGCAATCGTAATTCATTTTTCTTATCCTTTCATAAATCCGCAGCAACCGATTTCGGACAATTCCAGAAAACCCATTGATTTGTAAAACGCAATGGTTTTCGGTGTGTTGTCTGTTGCCAGCACGATTTGGCGCACATGGCTGTATCTGTCCAATATGGCTTGCAGGAGCGCAGAGCCGAGCCTTTCCGCTGCTGCTCCGGGAACACCAAAATATCCTGAACAAACACAATGGTATGTCCATCGCCCACAGCACGAATGATGCCAAGAAGTTGATCTCCCTCGTAAGCTGCAAGGGTCAGCAAAGAGTTTTCAAAACCCTTTTTCAGCACCTCCGGGTGATCGGTGTAGGCAGTCCAGCCTACACTTGCGTACAGGCGCAGGATCTCTGCTTCGTTGTAAGTGCGGTATTCTCTAATTTCCATATAAGTAACCTCCAGTTGAAATATTATTTTGGTGCGTTACTTATCTCAGCGCAATCTCATTAGGAAACCTCCGTAGTTTACTTCCGTGTATAAACCATTCTTAATTCCGTATTTGGTGTGCCGAGCTTGACTTCTTTTTCTGTACCGTCAAAGCGGAAGCCATATCTTTCATAGAACTTGATGGCCCTGTCATTGCCCTTCAACACCCAAACAGCGATTTTCTTGTATGCTGCCAGCTTTTCAAATGCTGCGTTCATCAGCGCATATCCGACCTTCTGACCGTAGTATTCTGCAAGCACATAGATGGCGAACACTTCGCCGCAATCGGTAAGGGTATCGTCAAGATGCTCACCGTAGCCAACAAAGCCGATAACCTTGTCGCCGTCCTTTGCGACCATCATGTTCTGCGGCCACCGATGCACCATATCCACGCACTTTTCCAGCGTGATTCTTTCCATATAGGCCGGGTCGATCAGTCCGGTATAGGTTTCATGCCAGGACTTCCAATGGACATAGCCTTTGCCATCCATGTCCTCGGATGTTGTCATCGGAATGATGCTAATTTCCATCATTTTCACTCCTTCACTCAAAACAGCCTAGCAACTTCAGCAGGCTATCGTCAAATGTCAGATACTCGCTGTCCTTGACTATTTCCAGATACAAGGCCAGCAGCTTTTCCTTTGCCGTGTGCATATCCTCATAGGTTCTGCTCCGGGGGTAGGTTTCCTCCAGCCGATTAAGGACGGACTGAGAGAGTGTATTGTATGCCTTGAATTGGTGCAGTTTCTTTCCCTCTGCAACGGTTTCCACCACCAATAGGAGCTGCCTTGCGTTATTCAGTGCAATATCCGCAAAGATGAATTGCTCCCGTAGCAGGGCGATTTCTACATACCGCAGCTCATTGATGAAACGGTAGTGAACGGAATCGTCCAAGCCATACCGCTGGAAACGCTCCGCAAACCGCTGTGCGCCTGCGTTTACGGCATCCGTGAAGTTCTCTGTCTTGGCAAAGACAACCTTATGCTGTGGGGAGCGGATCGGTAGCTCCGGTGTTGGCATAAAGGATATGTCTGCGCTCAAACCATCCTCAAAATAGACGGACAGGCCCAGAGCAGTACTTGTCCAGGCTCGCTTCTCGATGTGGCAGGCTCCCAGTTCGGCAAAGAACTGCTGAAGCTGCTGATTGGCGACTTTCACGCAATCCGCATCGTAGCAGCCTGCCATCAGATCGATGTCGGAGTAGATGTCAGCAAAGCCAACCGTACCGGAGCCTATCTGGAGCAGTCCTTCAAATGCAGAGCTATCCCGCATGAAGCTGATTATTCTGTTCAGTAACCGTTCCCGGTCTGTTGCTTTGTACATCTCTGGCACCTCGTAATTAAATAAACTCTTTGCTAACTAGCTTATATCCCCATACAGCAGGTTTGTCGGCTCCTTCGGTCAAAAGCTTATGCGGAGTGCTTTGTTCCTCATTTCGCCGCATAAATGCATTCGGACTAACACAATACAATTCGATATGTATGTTTTGGTTTACACGAACCAAATTGAGTTTCTCGTTTTTTACTTCAATATGGATTTTTCCAGGGAGATATGTGCCGGTGAACTTTTGTAAGTCTTCCATGGAAACAGGCACTTCATCTGAAGTCGATTCTTGTTGAATGTATTCTTTACTCCAGACGGTGAGTGTATCACGAAGGCATTCAGTAACATGCACATCTCGTTCGGTGATGTCATCCAAGCCCCACTCGTGAATTGCTGAAGATGCAAGTACTTGTGTCATCGCAATCTTCGATTCCGCATAATATTTCTTCTTTTTTCCGTAAGTATTTTAGCACCGGAAGGCATGCATTGCAAAATGTTTTTGCAATGTTTTTCTGAAAAAAACTGTTGACAGATCGGGCAAAACAGGCGTATTTTATACACATAAACCACATACGCAATGCAGTGATTGAGACACGCGCGCTTTCACAGCGTTCCCAGAGAAATGCCGGTTGGTGCGAGGCATGGCGAGCATGAAAGGTCAGCGTATCCCTCATGAGCAGTCCGCTGAAACCTCCCCCCCGGGATCGGGAGGGCGGTAGGTCAGACCGTTATCTCCACGTTACAGGAGAGCACATTCACCGTTTATGGTCGATGTGGCTGAGCAGGCCGCACTGGATGCGGCAAGAAGAGTGGTATCGCGGGATGAACAGCCCGTCTCTTACAGATCCTTTTTCAGGATCGGTGAGGGACGGGCTTTTATATATAGCAACGCTTTTCCAGACGGATGCGACCGCGGCGCATATGCCAGAGAAGCGCGAGAAGACACAAAGCAGAAAGGATGTTTTGCAAATGAATGGGATCACCATCATGCTCATCGCTCTTGTTGTGTTGGGAGCGGGTTATCTTCTCTACGGCCGTTGGCTGGCCAAAACCTGGGGCGTAGACCCCAAGGCCAAGACCCCTGCCTATGAAATGGAGGACGGCGTGGATTATACCCCCACCGCACCCGGCGTGGTCTTCGGCCACCAGTTTGCCTCCATCGCCGGCGCCGGCCCCATCAACGGCCCCATTCAGGCCGCTGTCTTCGGCTGGGTGCCCGTGCTGCTGTGGGTGCTGGTCGGCGGCTTGTTCTTCGGCGCTGTGCAGGACTTTGTGTCCATGTTCGCCTCCGTCCGCAACAAAGGCCGTACCATCGGCTATATCATTGAGCTGTACATCGGCAAGATCGGCAAGAAGCTCTTCACCCTGTTCACCTGGCTGTTCTCCATCCTGGTGGTTGCCGCCTTTGCGGACGTGGTCGCCAACACCTTCAACGGCTTTGCCGCTACGCCCGATGTTTCCCTGGCCAACGGCCAGGTAGCGACCACCTCCATGCTGTTCATCCTTGCAGCTGTTACGCTGGGCATCGTGCTGAAGGTGTGCCGCTTCAAGCCGCTGGTGAATACCGCCGTTGCGGTGGGTCTGCTGGTGCTGTGCATCGTGCTTGGCATGGCGCTGCCCATGTATGTGCCCACCGGCACCTGGCATCTGCTGGTGTTTGTCTACATCGCCATCGCCTCCATCGTGCCCGTATGGGCGCTGCTGCAGCCCCGCGACTACCTGAACAGCTACCTGCTGGTGGCGATGATCGCCGCAGCGGTGGTGGGTGTGTTCGTTGCCAATCCCCAGATGAACCTGAACGCCTTCAACGGCTTTACCGTCAACGGTCAGCACATGTTCCCCATCCTCTTTGTGACCATCGCCTGCGGCGCTGTGTCCGGCTTCCATTCGCTGGTGTCCTCCGGCACCGCCTCCAAGCAGGTGCAGAATGAGAAGCACATGCTGCCCATCTCCTTTGGCGCCATGCTGATGGAAAGCCTGCTGGCCGTGATCGCGCTGATCGCCGTGGGCGCAGTGTCCAGCGGTGCGCAGGTGGCCTCCGGCACCCCCGCCGTGGTGTTTGCCTCCGCCATCTCCGGCTTCCTGGGCAAGATCGGCATCCCGCAGAATGTGGCCTTTACGCTGATCAACCTGTCCGTGTCCGCCTTTGCCCTGACCTCCCTGGACTCTGTGGCCCGCGTCGGCCGTCTGGCCTTCCAGGAGTTCTTCCTGGATTCCACCGACACCGAGGAAAACATGAGCCCCGTGAAGAAGTTCCTCACCAACAAGTACACCGCCACCGTCGCTACCCTGGTGATGGCGTACGCCCTGGCCAAGGCTGGCTATGCCAACATCTGGCCCCTGTTCGGCTCTGCCAACCAGCTGCTCAGCGCCCTGGCGCTTATCGCCTGCGCGGTGTTCCTCAAGCGGACCAACCGCAAGGGCTGGATGCTGTGGGCTCCCATGGCCATCATGCTGGCCGTGACGCTGACCGCTCTGGGCATGACCATTGTGAGCAAGTTCGGCGGCATCTTCGCCGGCACCACCGCCAACCTGGGCGGCGATCT
The DNA here is from genome assembly GCA_017936765.1 of Clostridia bacterium. Classification (GTDB taxonomy): domain Bacteria; phylum Bacillota; class Clostridia; order Christensenellales; family Aristaeellaceae; genus UBA11524. The sequence goes on along the minus strand of JAGBEX010000014.1, from coordinate 13,062 downwards.
GCTGCAGGGTAGCTTTGCCATTGCGCTGTTTGTGCTGGGCGTGATCGTTGCCGTGCAGGGCGTGAAGAAGCTCTTTGGCAAGGAAGATGCCAAGGAGGCTGTGCAGGGTTAACCTGCCCGGTTTCAGCTACGGCTAAACCAAAGGCCATCGGAGAGAAAAGCTGCGGCTTCCTTCCTGATGACCTTTTCGCGATCATACCATTTTATTTGCGTCTCATTTTCCAAAGAAAAATCCGAACCCGCTTCCAACTGGAATCAGGTTCGGATTTCTCCTGTGAAGTGGAGGACAACAGAATATCATCGAAGTCCACTTTGCCGGTAAGTTTGTCTGCGCGCCATATACAGCCCTGAATCTGCTTTCGGAAGTTATCAGATTGTGGTGTCTGTGCACCATTTTCGAGCTTCGTGTAGATAGCACGGAGAAGCAAGAACAGAGAGGTTATCCGCTGCTGACCATCGATGATTTCTTGTTCGCCTGATGCGTTCTCATATGAAACAACACATCCCAGAAAGTAGGTTGCATTGCGCCTTGATCCGCCACGGGTTTCAGTAAAATCCCATATGTCATTGAATAATGTATCGACCTGATCGAAATTCCAGGCATACCGTGCATAACTTTGCCAGATAAACATATTGCAGTACCTTTGCTTCTTGGCACAGGCAGCCTATGTACAGCATAACAGGGGGACGCTTTCACGTCCCCCTGTTTTTGTATCTCTTACTTCACAGCAACAATGCCAGTCGCAGGATCGAAGGTGATGGTGTATTCGCCGGGCTCAACCACAACGTTGTTACCGTTGTCGCCCCACCAGAATTCGTTAGCAACCATGCCGCCAACGCCATAGGCAACCTTGAAGGCAACCTTGCCATCGGCCCAGTCAGCAGTTTCCTTGTCGGTGAAGGTCACCTTCAGGGAATAGGTGCCGTCTTCGCCCGCAACCATCTTGTACGCTTCGTTGGTCTGGGTGGCATCAGCAGCCCAGCCGCCGTTGCCGCAGGTACCAACGACGTAGTAAGCAGGCTCACCGACCACGATGGGAGCAGCCAGCTTGTTGTCGGTGGTCAGCTTCACAAAGATCATGTAATGGCCAGCATCAACGGGAATGTTGCGGCCATCTTCGCCGGAGAACCAGGCTTCAGAGCCGTAGTTCTTCACGCCGAACTCACCAGCTTCAGCCACGTCAAATTCACCGTACCAGATGTAATCCGTGCCATTCTGCTGCAGCTTCACGTTCTGAGCGGCATCCCAGCCCAGGAAGGAGGCATGCACCTGCAGATCAAAGGTGTAAGCAACTTCGACTTCGATGGGGTCGCTGATGCGTTCCACGGTGATCTTGCACAGGGAGATGGTCTCGGCGTCGGTGGTCAGCACCAGGCGATAGTAGCCATCCTGCAGCACCTTGATGTTGGCGCCGGTATCAAAGGCATCTTCGCCGCCGGTGATGTACTCGCTCTTGACAACATTACGGCTGTCCAGGCTGTCAGTAGCGCTCCAGGCATAGCCTTCGCCGATGACGGCAATCTTGAACTCATCGCCCTCATGCAGGTTCAGCGTGATCTCATAGGTGTTGAACTGATCTTCCACGGGCTTCAGAAGCCATTCATCCTGCGGCCAGATCTTACCCCAAGCATTTTCGGGGTAATCCTTGAAGGAACCAGCCAGCATCCAGGGACGCTCGTCCACAACAGCGGACTGCCATGCCACGAACAGCACGGTGTCCTCGTTGATGGCCGTCTCAAAATCGAAAGGACGGAGCAGCGCAGGCGTTACGTACACGCCCTGCAGCACATAGCCTTCCTTGGTGACGCCCAGGTCGGTGATCTTCTCGCCCTTGGCGATTTCGATCTCGTTCAGCACGGTCACGCCATCGCTGTCACGGACTTCAACCGTCACGGTTTCGCCTTCGGCCAGCGCAGCGCAGGACAGCAGCATGCACAGAGCCATTACCAGACACAACAGGGTCTTCTTCATGGGATTTCCTCCTTGTTTTTTACTGAGCCAAGTGGAAACAAGCCAATATGAGGCGCAGATGTTTTGTTATGCCAAAGCTGAGAGGAGGGAGGCGCAGCAGCGCTGCGTTGACCGAATCGAAGCAATGGCAGAGCGGAACAGATGCCTTCAGATGGTTTGTTTTCACGCAGGATCAGTATAATCTCACTTCCGGTACGCCCGGAAATGGATGACAGGTTCAGCGCATCAGCACAATGCCGTATGCGGGGATGGTAAGCTGTCCGTTTTCAAGGGCCGCATGGCCCCAGACTTCCAGCTCGCCAGAAATGGCCGTGAAGCCATCAGGAACAGTCAGGGTGTAATCGTCAATGTTCATGTTGAGAATCATCAGCAGGCGCTTTCCGTCGCATTCCCGGACAACCATAGCTACATTGTCATCCGGCGACTCCAGCACAGTCGATGTGCCTCTTGCAATCTCAGGATGGGCCAGCCGCAGCTGCATGGCATCCTGATAGTATGCGAGGATGGACAGCTCGTCTGCCTGCTGCTTTTCTGCGCTGGGGAACGGGTACTCCGCTACGGTCGTTCCTACCGGATGGCGGCAGATGTTCATTTTCTTGTCCCAGAACATGCCGATTCTCTTGTTGGGATCATTTCCCGTGCCCACCATGCCGATCTCGTCGCCATAGTAGACGAAAATGCTCCCCCGCATCAGCGCCAGCAGACCCGCTGCCATTTTCACATTGGTGGGATTGTAGCAGCCAACGGCATTGGCGATTCGGTTCGTATCATGATTGCCGAGGAAGGGCGTGACCCACTCGTCGCCCAGCTCCCTTTCAATGAGCGCCACCACATTGCCGAAGCTCGCTCCCTTTTTCTCTACATCGTTGGAGAGAATCTTAGCAATGTATCCGCCAGACTGGGCTGCGGGGAACAGGAAGAAGCTGTCTGCACCGCTTGCGTAGTAGTCCTTGATGGTGTACAGATCCTCCCAGCATTCACCAATGATGATCGCATCAGGACGAATCTCCTTGGCTGTCTTCGTCAGCCAGGACAGAAACGCAATGTTCTGTGATTTACTACCGGTGTAGTAGCTTGTCACCGCATCCAGACGGAACCCATCCACACCCTTGTCCAACCAGAAGCGCATGATGCTTTCGATTTCCTGCAGAACCACCGGGCTATCCAGATTCAGATCAGGCATTGTGGACACAAATCGGCTTTCAAACCAGGTTCCATCCGGCAGCTGATTGTAGCCAGCCTTCTGCTCTGAGGAAAAGCGGTAGTATTCCCGGTAAGGAGAGGCTGGATCGCTCTTGGCGCTCTGGAACCAGGGATGTTCATTGGAGGAGTGATTGACCACCAGATCAAGAATGACCTTGATGCCAAGCTCATGCGCGCGGGCCAGGAAAGCTTCAAAATCCTCCATCGTACCGTATTCCGGTGCAATGGCGCAGTAATCTGTGACGTCGTACTTGTGGTAAGTCGGCGAGGGATGAATGGGCATCAGCCAGATTCCTCTGAACCCCATGTCATGGATGTAATCCAGCTTCTGCGTCAGCCCTTTGAAATCGCCTACCCGGTCGCCATCGCCATCAGCGTAGCTGGCAACAAAGATCTCGTACCAGTTGTCAACCAGGTCCGCGTCCCGCGGCTCCACAGCATGTGCAGCTGTACAGCCGAGGATCAACACGATGCACAGAAGCATGGAAAGGATTCGTTTCATCAGCCCTTCACCGCCCCTGCTGTCAGACCGCTGACGATATGCTTCACCAGGAAGAAGTACAGGATCACGATGGGCACAGCAATGAACACGCTGCCTGCCGCAAACCGGGAAAAATGCGTTTCCGGCATGGAGTACAATCCGACTGCCACCGTCCATTGATCACGGCTCTTGAGGATCAGCTTTGGCAGCAGGCAGTCACTCCACGGCCATGCGAACTGCGTCAGTGCCGTGTACACCAGCATCGGCTTGGATAGCGGCATGGTGATTTTCCAGAAAATCTGCAGATTGGATGCTCCGTCGATTCTTGCCGCATCCTGAATGTTGTTGGGGATCGAATCGAAGTAGCCCTTCTGCACCAGATAGCCCATAGGTGCTGTAGCAGAATACAGGAATATCAATGCCTCCAGTCGGTTGAGCAGGTTCAGCTGCGCCATGATGATGTAGATGGCCGTCATACCCATGAAGCCAGGGAACATGCCCAGCACAAGCGTCAGCTTCTTCACGCCATTGCGGCCCTTGAAGTTGAACTTGCTCATCACATAGCCCGTAAGGATGACAAGGATCGTACCGAAGATGCAGCTCATGGATGACACATAAAGCGTATTCATGAACCATTTCTTGTAAGGATACAGACCATTCACATCATCCGTGAACAGCTCCACGAAGGTCTGTGCACTGTACTCGGCTGGGAAGAACCCTCGCATATCATACAGGCTGCCGGATTTGCTGAAGGATGCCAGCACCAGCCACAGGCAGGGAAACACGAAGATCAGCGAAACGATGATGAGGGTCGTGTAGGTGAAGGCATCGTCCGCAAAGCGCCGGAGGGTGTATTTTTTCCATCTTCGGCCATCACCGCGTTTCGCGGCGCTGGCTACACTCGGCCAACGCGAGCGTTGGCTCTCGTTAGTCGGGGCAGTATGCCCCTCCCTCGCTTGTATCGTCATCATTGATACGTATCCTCCTGCTTATAAGCGTTGGAGCGGACGTACACAGCCAGCGAAACGGTGGACGTGATCATGAAGATGATCAGGCTGATCGCTGCGCCCACGGAGTAGTAATTGTTATCCACAGACAGGTTGTACAGCCAGTTGATCAACAGGTCGGTATCCGACGCAAGGAAGTAATCGCCGTAATTGGAAATCACACCGCTGCGCATGAAGAAGAAGATACCGAAGTTGTTGAAGTTGCCCACGAACTGGCCAATCAGCACCGGTGTGGTCGAGAAAATGACGAAGGGCAGCGTAATCTTCCGGAACTGCTGGAACTTGCTTGCGCCGTCCAGTTCTGCGGCCTCGTACATATCCGTGTTGATGTTGCCCAGGTATCCGGTCATCATCAGCATCAGAGACGGGATCGCAATCCAAGCATTCACAAACAGGCCGATTCCTCTTGCCCACCATTTTGCGGATGCATCATTGGTCAGGAAGAAGATCGCGTCGTGACCCGCAGAAGTCAGCATGCTGTTGATCGGGCCAGACTGCGAAAACATGAACTTGAAGCCCAGCATACTGATGAATCCGGGAATGGCATATGCCAGGATGGGAAACGCTCGCCAGATCTTCTTTCCCTTGACATTGGGTTTGTTCAGCAGCAGCGCCAGGCCAAGCCCCCCCAAGAAGTTGATCAGCGTTGTCGAGATCGCCCACAGCACATTCCATGAAAGGATTTTGCCGAAGGTGCCGGACAGCTTATCAACATTCAGCAGCTTGCTCCATGCATCAAACGACCAGTCTGCCAGCTTCGGATAGACCACATCGCCGCCGAGGTTGGTGAAGGCGATCAGAATCATGAATACAATGGGCAGCACGGAGAAGATGGTTACGCCTACCATCGGGAGCGTCAGTGCAGTCACATGGAACTTATCGTCAGCCATGTGTCTCAAGGTTTCCCTGAAGCTGCGGGGCTTGCGTCCAGCCTTGACTTCCTCGGCGGTGAACAGGCAATCCTTCATGTTGGTGATCCACAGAAGAATTCCGAACAGACCGATCACGATGGCAAAGATGCCAAGAATCAGCATGTTCATGGAGTTGTCACCCGGAATCCCCAGCCACAGGTCTTCCTGCTGCGTACCAAGGGTAAAGAAGCCGATGAAGTCCGCTGCGCCGGTTGTTACAAAGTACCAGATCAGCCCCGCCAGGCAAGCAAGGTAGATCAAGCCCTTGATGATCTGGCCATAGCAGATCTGCCCCAGACCCATGACGAGTACGGATGCTTTCACCTGCCACGGTGCTTTCCAGATCTTTGCAAGCGCTTGCATGAGTCGGTAAAAAAATATGTTTTCTTTCGCTTGGGTTTCTTTCAAACGGGCCTGCGCCATGGGGATACCTCCCGTTCTTTATGACAAGGTAAAGATGGCGTCCAGAATCTGTTGCACCATGCGGTCAAGACCCTTCTGAATATCTTCCAGGTCAGCATACAGCTCTTCTTCGCCGCGCTCTGCACGGAAAGCATCCGTACACAGGTCGATCAGGAAACTCTGCCCAGGCGTCCAGATCTGAGCCACCTCATTGATCGCCGGCATTACGTCGATATAGCCAGTATCCAGATTGCTGAAGATCAGCGCCACATTGGGGTCAGTTGCGCCGATGGTTTCAGCTGCATCGCTGCGGGCAGGGCTGATACCCAGCGCCTTGTTGCGGGCAATGATCTGTTCATAGCTGGCCGCGAACTGAATGAACGCAAGGCTGGCATTGGGGCACTTGGTATAGGCAGAGATGCCATAGCCATTGATGCCGCCCATCATCTTGGTCTGCATGGTGAGAGTGTCCATCTGGGTGATGGTATCCTGCCAGTTGTCAGCAGTCAGGTCAAGAGACACAGGCAGACGGGGCACATTGATCATCTTCAGATCAGCTTCAGCTTCTTCCTTCGTCCACTTGCCGGTATTGACCATCGCACGGATGAACATGGCACGCACGTCAGGAGTGGTCACAGTGCACAGCATGGTACCATCTGCCAGATAGCCATAGGCTGCGGAAGCAAATGCGCCGTCCAGGACTTCTGTGTTGTTCATCAGGTCGGCCCACTGGCGCAGCATGTTCGCGCCCTTGGCCGCATCGCCCTTATTCAAGCCAATGTCAGCGGGATCGGTGTTGTTGTCACCAAAGACATACGCACCGCCGGAGAGCATATAGCCCACACAGAAGTACACGTCCACCAGATCATCCAGATAGCCGTACTTGGTTTTGCCGCCGTTCTGCTGGATGTCAGCACTGAGTGCATACAGCGCCGTGTAGGTCTCGAAGAAATCAGGCGTACCATTCTGATTGATGTCCCATTCGGTCTCCCAGTTGTCAGGCAGCATGGACTCGATGTAGAACATCATACCGCTCTGAACATTCAGGGGAATGCCGCAGTAGAAGTCCTCATCATACATGGTCATCTTGTAGGCGTTCCAGGCATTTTCAGGGATGAGCTCCCAGCTTTCCAGTCCATACACCGGCAGCGGCAGCAGATGCTGCTTGGTGGCGTACTTCATCAGGATGTCATTCGCCTGATACCACACGTCCGGGCCATAGCCGTAAGGGCCGTCAGTCGCCAGATCGCTGTACTGGTCAATGTCCATCAGTTCAGCGCGGATTCCTTTGTCTGCATAGGCTGCGTTGAAAGCCGCAATCAGCTCATCCGCATACCCCAGCTCAATGGCTGTAGCATTTTCCAGCACCTTGATGGTCACGCCCTGCTCAAGCTGGCCTGTAAAACGGGCCGTAACTCGCTTATACATGTCGCTTTCAGCAGAGGCAATGGGCAGGCACCACAGAAGCATCATGATGCTCAGGATCAAAGAAACTGTTCTCTTCACGGGATACTCTCCTTTCGCTGTTCAAATGAGTTCACAACGTATGTACACGCATCCAGATGATGCGTTATACCCTTGATATCCAGTTGAATGGGCTGATCTGTTCCGTTGACGATCAGCTGCGAGTGCTTTCTGCTGATAACCAGCGCATCACCCATTGACTGGATCTGAATCTCATCACCGGAGAGTTTTCCGCTTGTTTTCAGCAGACATAGCTGCTGAACGGCCTTCCTTAGTTCATGATCCCATTTCGTACTGTCCCAGGGGAAACCACCTCGGCAGCCGGGATCGTATCCGCCTTCCATGCCAACCTCATCACCATAATAGATGCAAGGCATCCCGACATAGAAGAACATGATGGCGAAAGCGAGCTTGAGACGTGCTTTGTCGCCATTCAACAGCGTCAGGAACCGATGGGTATCATGACTGCCCATCAGATTCAGCATCATGCGGGCAGACATGGAAGTAGTTCTCATGTACAGACGCATCAGCCGGGACGCCATACCGGATGCGTCCAGCTTGCGCTCTACAAGATAATCCATCAGGGCTTTCGTCAACCCGTAGTTCATCACGCTGTCCAGCTGATCTCCACGGAGCCAGACCGCTGGCTCATGCCAGGCTTCTCCAAGGATCACCGCATCCGGATTGACTGCCTTAACAGCCTTTCTGAATGCCCGGAGAAACTCATAGCTGATCTCGTCCATCACATCCAGCCGCCAGCCGTCAATGCCGTATTCCTTCGTCCACTTGGCTGCGAGGCCGCAGAAGTATTCGATCACCGCCGGACATCCGGTGTTGAGCTTGGGCATATCCGGACAGGCAGCAAACATGAGGTAGTTCGGATGCTTCAGATCAACGTTATCTCCATCCACAAAGAACCAATCCCAATAGGTCGATGCTTTTCCTTTCTTGATCACATCCTGGAACATGGGCGTTTCCCATGAGCAATGGTTATAAACGCCGTCCAGCATCACCTTCATGCCACGCTGGTGCGCAGTATGGACAAGGCTGATCAACGCCTCTTTCCCGCCAAAGTCCCGATCCACGTCATCATAATCCATGATGTTGTACTTGTGGTTGCTCTTTGCCGGATTGACAGGAGTCATGTAAATGCAGTTGACGCCCAAATCAGTCAGATAGTCCAGGTGCTGCTCAATGCCGGGAAGATCGCCGCCATAGTAGTCCTTCGGCGTAGGTTTTTTATCCCATGCAGCAGTGATGTATTCTTTGCCAGGGATACCGATGGCGAAACGTTCCGGGAATATCTGATAGATGACTGCCCGATCCGCCCAGGAAATCGTATGATGAATGTCACAGTCATGCACATAAGGGTACTGGAAGAAGGTGTAATACCCTTTAGAAAAGTCGTAATCCTTGCTGACGCCCTCCTCGCTGAGGTACCATTTTCTTTTTCCACGATGCAGAATGAAGATATAAGCTATTCGCGTTTCCTTTCCTTGCAGATCGTAGGTGTAGTAGTCGGTGATTCCGTCGCTTCCCCAGCGCTGCATGGGCGTTCTTTGCTGCCCCATATGCCACTCATACTTGTTCAGGGCATAGCACAGCTCGACCCGATCAAAGTCGCCTGCTGCACAACGCAGCCGTATCCGGAAGGTATGTGCATCAAGCGCAAAGCAATCGATTCCTCTTCCTTGATGGACAACGGCCAGTTGGTTCACCAGCGCACCTCCTTCATTTTTTCTGGGTGGACTCCCGCTCAATCAGGGATGGCTTGATCAGTTTGTGATGACCAGCCTCCGCTTCCTTCATACATTCAAACAGCATCTGCGCTGTTTCCGTACCGAGAAGTCCAGTATTGATGTCGATCGCAGTCAGCGGCGGATCTGTGTACGCGGCCATCGGGAAGTTGTTGAACGTCACTGCGCCTATATCCTGCGGGATGGACAGTCCCAATTCGCGGCAAGCCTTGATCAGGCCAATACCAGCCATGTTGTCATCCAGCAGGAAAGCGTCGGGGTGCTGCTCGCCTTGCAGACACGCCATGGCGACCTCATAAGCATTTTCCGGGGTGCCATCCGTCGCAAGCAGCCAATGGAGTTCTCCCTCTGGGATACCCTTCAAATAGCCTTTCTGACGACGCATGATAAAGCCTGCATCAGACCGCTGAGAGCCACCCAGATAAGCAATCCGGCGATATCCCTTGGACACCAGATGCTCAACTGCAATCAAGGCACCATATTCATTGTCGATGTCCACCCAGTTGTAGTCATCACCGTTTTCATCCGGCTGGCCAAGAAAGACATACGGGAAGTGGATCAGCTTCTTCAGCAGTTCCGGATGTCCGGTAGAGGGCGGCATAATCAGACCATCCACCTTGCGTTCAAGCACCAGACGTTCCACTGCATTGCCAGATTTTCTGCCGCCATTGGCAACCATCACATGGTAGCCCTGATCTTGGGCGTACTGCTCAATAGCAAACTGGCTGGCAGAGAAGAACGGGTTCTGGAAGGCTCCCACATCCTGTGCATCAAGCACAACACCGATAGCACCAGCCTGACCACTTGCCAGGCTGCGCGCAAGAGAATTGGGATGATAATCCAATTTCTCGATTGCCGCCAAAACACGCTCTCTCGTTTCTGGAGAAATAACACTTTTTCCGTTCAGCACACGGGACACGGTAGATGGATTCACTCCGGCCAGATGCGCCACATCCTGCAAAGTAGCTGCCACTGCAATACCTACTTTCGTATATTGATCTATCATATTGGCTTATTGCATCGTAATGCGCTCGTTATGCAAGCGCTTGCATGGTAAAATTATATGGATATTTGACCATTTTGTCAATACGCAAATTTACAGAATAACACTATTTGTTTTTGCTTATGTAACACTCTAATTATGAGGATAGCTATAGAGATGCTGATGGCACATTCATATTGAATCCTGCCTACACGATCTATACGGACGTTGACCGGCTTGAAGGGGCATGCAAACGCATTGAAGCATCTGCCAAGACGGAAAGTAAGAAGCGTCTGTACGAGGGCTTGATCAACCTATACAAAGGTGGACTGCTGGCAAGCCATGAAACCAACTCCTGGCTGCTGCCCAAGGCGACTTACTATCAGAACCGCTATATTCAGTACCTGAAGAAGTACATCGACCTGCTGAACAGTCAGCGTGAGTATTTTGAGATTCAGAGGATTGCCGTCGAAGCACTGGCAATCGACGGTCATGATGGTGATCTCCACTATAGTTTGATCAATGCCATTCTGGATCAGGGAAATAAGAGCGTTGCGCGCATTCACTACAAGCAGGCTGAACAGTATTTGAGCGACGAGCAAAAAGAAGCACTTCAGGCAAGGTTTTAATCGTATCAGGGAGCAGGTTACACACCTGTCTCCCTGATTTTTTACGCCGTGATATTTTTATGCTACTCAAATGCAACTGATTTGCAACTGAAAAAAATACTTTTATGCTACTCAAATAACGGTTTTATGAATCTGAAATCGTAATTCTGCAAGGTGTATCCATTGGTGAAAAAACAGGATACGATTTCTCTGTTGTTCATGTGTACTCCAATGCTTTTAGTATACTCATTATAACACATCCTGTAGAAATCAGGCAGGGGAAATGCCAAAAACCCATGAAGATACCTGCATTCCGGCAGCTTCATGGGTTTAATTGGCTTACAGTTTCCAGATATCTCGGTTGTATTCTGCGATGGTTCTGTCGGAGGAGAAGAAACCGGCCTTGGCGGTGTTTGTAAGGCACTTCTTCAGCCAGCCGATGGGATCACAGGCATAATCGGCCATGGCCTGCTGCTTGCGCACTACATAGGCGTTGAAATCCGGCAGGGTCTGGAACCAGTCCTTGTTTACCAGTTCGTTCTGCAAGCGCTTCAGGTTTTCTGCCTGACCGTACTTCAGCATCTCTTCGCCGGTCAGGAAAGAAATGGCGCGCTTGAGGTTGGGATCGGCCTCTACCCATTCCCGGGCGCAATAATCGCCCTTTTCGTAGCGGTGGATCACCTGATTGGAGCTGGCGCCGAAGATATAGATGTTCTCTCCGCCCACCTGCTGGGCGATTTCTACGTTTGCGCCGTCCATGGTGCCGAGGGTCACTGCACCGTTGAGCATGAACTTCATGTTGCCGGTGCCGCTGGCTTCCTTGCTGGCCAGACTGATCTGCTCGGACAGATCGCAGGCGGGAATCATCTTCTCTGCGGCGGTCACGTTGTAATTCTCTACGAATACCACCTGCAGCCAGGGAGCAACCTGGGGATCATTTTCAATTACCCTGGACAGGACACGCAGGGCATGGATGATGTCCTTGGCGATTACGTACGCCGGGGCGGCCTTTGCGCCGAAGATGCTCACGAGGGGCACTGCGGGCTTATGACCGGCCTTGATTTCCAGATACAGATGAATCAGGAACAGCAGGTTCAGCTGCTGGCGCTTGTATTCATGCAGGCGCTTGGACTGAATGGAGAACATGGCCATGGGGTTGATGGTGATACCCTGGTTTTTGTGCAGCCATTCGGCAAGTACGGCCTTGTTTTCCAGCTTGATGGCGGCGAAGCGCTCCAGGAAGGGGATATCATTGGTGAAGGCCAGCAGCTTCTCAAGCTCGGACGCGTCCTTCTTGAAGCCGCTGCCGATGTGTTCTTCGATCAGGCCTGCCAGTTCGGGATTGCACTTGAGCAGCCAGCGACGGAAGGTGATGCCGTTGGTCTTGTTGTTGAATTTCTGAGGATACAGTGCACTGAAGTGCTTCAGCTCGCTGTCCTTCAGGATCTGACTGTGCAGCGCTGCAACGCCGTTGACGCTGTGGGAAAAATGAATATCCATGTGCGCCATGTGCACGGTGTTCCACTGGTCGATGATGGCGGTGGATTCATCATTGGTGCGGTTGCGGGCGATCTTATCCAGCTTTTCGATGATGGGCATCAGCTGGGGCACGATCTTATCCAGGTAGCTGCGCGGCCACTTTTCCAGCGCTTCGGCCAAGATGGTGTGGTTGGTGTAGGCGCAGGTGTTGGTTACGATTTCAACGGCTTCATCAAATGCGATGCCCTGCTTTTCCAGCAGACGGATGAGCTCCGGAATCACCATGCTGGGATGGGTATCGTTGATCTGGATGGCGGCATAGTCGGCGAGATTATGATAGTTGCAACCGCGCTGCACGCACTCCTCCAGGATCATCTGTGCGCCTGCGCTGACCATCAGGTACTGCTGGTAAATGCGCAGCATGCGGCCGGCTTCATCGGAATCATCCGGATAGAGGAACAGGGTCAGGTTCTTGTCGATCTGCCCCTTGTCAAAGGCGATGCCTTCGGAGATGATGGCCTCGTCGATGCTGTCCAGATCGAATAAGTTAAGCATGTTGGTGCGGCCCTCATAGCCGGTCACGGACAGCTGATGCAGCCTTGCGTTGTAGGTTTTGCCTGCCAGCTCCACGGGATAGGTTTTCTCCGTGCGCACTGTCCAGCAATCATCTGAGAGCCAGGTATCCGGCATTTCGTGCTGCAGCTCATTTTTGAACTGCTGGCGGAACAGACCGCAATGGTAACGAAGGCCGATACCGTCGCCGGGCAGGTTCAGTGTGGCAAGGCTGTCCAGGAAG
>JAGBEX010000010.1 GCA_017936765.1 Clostridia bacterium | reverse complement strand
GTCTAGAGAGAGCCTGCGGTTCAAGCTCGCGTCCAACATCCTTGCTTCCAGCGTGCAGCCCAACCGCAAGGATCACCGTCTGCGCGACAGCACTGGGCTGCTGTCCATCATGCAGGAGTACAACATCACGGATGCTGCGTCCTGTCTGGCAGCAATTCAGACGGTCAACACGAAGTTCTACGGTCTGAAAAGCAAGCGGAAGGAGAATCACGATCTCTCCCTTGAGCTGAGCATTCGGATCGAAGCCTATGAAAAGTGGAAGAAATACCAGAAGCATTACCGTGCATGGGAGAAGCTGCCAGAGGCAAAGCGCGGTGGATTTGAACGAAAGTATGAGTATGAACTTCGCCAATACAGACAGGCGGCATCTGTCTTGCGTCGCTGCCAGGATGACGGCGAGAAGATCGACTACAAAGGTTGGAAGAAAGCGCTGGACTACCTGAACAGGGAGCAGTTCATGCTGGATTACCAGCTGGAAGATATGAAGGAGGAAGTGCGTCGGTTGGAAATCGTGAAGCGGGAGTTCATTCAGGAGAATAAGAAATCGAAGCCGGATAGGTATGCACGATGAACCGTCACCCATCTATGATGTTCGTGCTTGCTATAAACCCTCCGCATGAAATACACCATGCGGAGGATTGTCAGCTTTAGCGACTGATCGTTGAACCGTTTGCTTCATACTCCATGTGGGAAGGTACCCTCCTGTGAAGTTAAAAGAGAATGTACGCATAGCAATGGCTGAAACGATCATCAGAGCCACAGATGTACCACCGAGAATCATATAATAAGAGGCAGGCAAATCTAACGAATGAGGTGTACAGGAAGCATGAGTTATAAAATCGCAGTCTGTGATGATGTTGCGGCAGATCGGCAATATGTTGCTGATTTGGTTGAACATTGGGCTGAAAAGAGTAATCCTGTAAGCGAGAGTCAGCTTGGAGTATGCTTGAGAGGTGTATTGAAAGCCTTGGTCGCTGTGGAGCTGCAACTCTCCGGCGACCTTCTTCTTTTCCCAGCGTATCGCCAAGTGAATCGTATCCAGGACGATGTAGACCGTCTGACTGGCAGCCGTCTTGTATGTCACGATGCTGTTGTCGTACAGATCTCGGATCCTCGACTGATATTCCCCCCTGGTGCCTGTATACGATTTGGTATGCAAAACAAGAGCTGTATTCGGGTCAATGGATCGAACCGTCTGATTTTTGAATTCTGATCCCGGCAACCTCGTGGGGACGCTGCTGATGCGGCGTCTCATTTTTTTTGTAAAGTAGTTGACAAATTCCAGAAATGTATGTTATGATACAAGCAATATAACACGTTATAGTCCGCGGAACAATACGGGCAACAGTGTGAGTTGGAAAACTGCACAGAAAGGAACGATGATGGACCAGAAAACGATCCAGCGAACATCTGAGGAAAACAAGCAGCTGGTGCTGCATACGGCGGCAAGGCTATTCCTGCAGAAGGGCTACACCGCCACCACGCTGCGGCAGATCGCCAAGGAGGCCGGGGTAAACATCGGCTCGGTGATGTACCTCTACGAGAGCAAGGAGAATATCCTTTGTGATCTGGTGTCCTTTGTGATGGGCGGGCAGTTTGCAGAAACGGAAAGGCTGCTTGCAGGCAAAACGGAGGATATGCTGCTGTTCTGGGCGGCAGAGACGACGCTGCAGCTGTACATTGCAGAAAGCAGCGAACACATTCGCGAGCTGTATCTGGCGGCCTACTCCCATAGCAAGTCTTCGTCGCTGATCTACCAGTACGTCGCGGAGAAGATGCAGGTATACTTCAAGGCGTATTATCCGGGGTACGAGTTCAAGGATTTCTACGAGCTGGAGATTGCCACGGGCGGTATCATCCGTGGGTTCATGTCCGTTCCTTGTGATATGTACTTTACCATGCAGCGTAAGGTAAAGCGTTATCTGGAAACAGCCTTTCTGGTGTACAAGGCACCGGAGCAAAAGATTCAGGAAGCCATCAACTTCGTATCACAGATTGATTTTGAAGCCGCTGCCCCGCAGGTGATAGAGCATCTGTTGGCAGCACTTGACAAGCATATGATTGGATGAAGGAGAACGGAAAAATGAAGCGTATTCTTGCGACACTCCTTACCTTGATGTTGGTTTTCTCCTGCGCGTATGCGGAGGAGAACGGACCGACCGATGAACTGGGTTTGACCACAGACGCCAAGCCGGCCAGCGGCTACACTGTTGAGGTCAATTCTTCCGTGTACTCCCTGCTGGATTTTGAGGACACCAGCGAATACGATAACGCCGTCCGTGGTCTGATCGATGCGCCGGAGGTGCTTGAACTGAAGGACGCAGACGGAAAGGTAGTGTGGAGTCAGGCGGCATACAGCTTCCTGAACGATTACGAGAAAGCCCCCGACACGGTAAATCCCAGCCTGTGGGAGAACACCCGCAACAACCATGCCTATGGTCTGTTTGAGGTGTGCGAGGGTATCTATCAGGTGCGCGGCTATGATATGTCCAACCTGACGGTGGTGAAGGGCGATACAGGCTGGATTCTCTTCGACCCGCTGATGAGCATAGAATGCTCTCAGGCCGCCATGCAGCTGATCGAGAAGAATCTGGGCAGCTATCCTGTCAAAGCGGTCATCATTTCCCATCCTCATGCTGACCATTTCGGCGGCATTCTGGGCGTGATGAAGGAAGAAGACGCAGCGGACGCTTCCCTGTCCATCGAGGAACAGCTGGCCAGTGGCAAGATCCCGGTTATCGTACCGGAGGGTTTTGCAGAGCACGCTATCGCTGAAAACGTGTACGCTGGCAAGGCCATGACCCGCCGCGCCAACTATCAGTATGGCGTACTGCTCACTCCCGGTGTGACCGGCAAAATGGCGCAGGGCATCGGCATGGGCCAGTCCACCGGCACGGTGTCCTACCTTGCGCCCACCTATGAGATCAAAACCACTGGAGAAACCCTCGTCATCGACGGCATCAAAATGGAATTCCAGATGACCCCCGGCACAGAGGCTCCTGCCGAAATGAACACCTGGTTCCCGCAGTTCAAGGCGCTGTGGGTGGCGGAAAACTGCACCGGCACGCTGCACAACCTGTACACCCTGCGCGGCGCTCAGGTGCGCGACGGCGCGGCTTGGGCGGGCTACATTACCGAAGCCGTTACCCGTTACGGTGCGGAGGTGGAGGTTGCCTTCCAGTCCCACAACTGGCCGCACTGGGGCAATCAGGTGGTCAATGAGTATCTGGTCAACACCGCCGCTGTGTACAAATTCATCAACGACCAGACGCTGACCTATATCAATCAGGGCTATACCTCCGACGAGATCTCCAACATGATCGAGCTGCCTGAAGCGCTGGCGAAGAACTGGTACACCCGCCAGTATTACGGCACGGTGGCGCACAATTCGAAGGCTGTGTACCAGAAGTACATGGGCTGGTACGACGCGAACCCCGTGAGCCTCAACCCGCTCATGCCCAGCGAGAGCGCAAAGAAGTGGGTGGAGTACCTGGGTGACATGGATGCAGTGCTGCGCATGGCCAAGGCGGACTTCGACAAGGGTGAATATCAGTGGGTGGCGGAGATCACCAACACCATCGTCTACGCTGATCCGACCAACGAGGCCGCCCGCCTGCTGTGTGCCGATGCACTGGAGCAGCTGGGCTATCAGGCGGAATCCGGCCCATGGCGCAACGCCTACCTGACCGCCGCGCTGGAACTGCGCTATGGCAACCAGGCGATGAACGCCGCGCAAACAAAGAGCAGCGGGTTCGTCCTGCAGATGACTGCGGAGATGATGTTCGACTACATGGGCATCCTCATGGACAAGGATGCGCTGGCAGATAAGGACTTCACCATCAACGTGACGCTGACGGATGTGAACGAGCAGCATGTGCTGCACGTGAAGAATGGCGTGCTGCTGGTGTATGAAGACGCCCAGCACACGAATGCCGATGTTTCCCTTACTTGCCCGAAGAATGCATTGTTCTACATCCTGACCAACAATCAGCAGGGGCTGGCCGCTATTCCCATGCAAGGCAGTGCTGAGCTGATCACGCTGCTGGCTCAGAGTATGAACCAGTTCCCCGTGCAGGGGATCGTGCCCTTCAATATTGTTGAACCCTAAGATGATCGGTCAGATGATACCAACCGCTGTTTTCAATCGTATATAAGCGAAGAAACAAAAAGGAGGCATCGCAATGGACGAAAAGAAAAAGATCGAACTGACGGAAGTTCAGCTGGACGAAGTGACCGGCGGCTGCGATGACCATGATCCCAACTATTACGCGGTTATACCTCCCTGCGTCCGCTGCGCCTACAAGTATATGGAATCCGGCAAACCCTGCCCCTGCTGCGGTGCAAGCTGGCAGGAGCAGATCGGCGGTTTCTGAGATCAGATACCTGTATACAGAAACGAAAGGAGCGTTTAAGGCTGCATCAGTAACTGCAATGAACAAAACAGGAGGAATGAACCATGAAGAAGAACCTGCTTGCCCTTTTGACCGCGCTTTGTCTGATCTTTGCTGCCGCTTGTCTGGCCGAAGAGGAGGTTCAGGTTGATGTATCGTTTGAAGGCTACTCGAATGCCAGCGGCAAACTGTATGTTACCTGGACGGATGAAGCTGATGAACTCGACGGCCTCGGCCTGATCGGCACGGTGGGGCAAACCATTGGCGAAATGCTGCAGAACAACGGCGTTCTTTCTGTGGAACCCGTACTGGAAGGCGACACGTTCGAGGGCTGGATGGAGGTCGCTGTGACCGTCACCATCGATGAATTCGGCTTCGAAGAGAATGAATACAGCCTGATTCCCGATCAGTGCTATACCACCGAAGAGCTGATGGCCCTGACCGTGCCCGAGCACAATGTGACGTATATAGCCAAGTGGGCTGGCATTCCCGCCGAGGAATACTTTGCTCCTCATGAGGAAGAAACCATCGTGCTGCCCAGCATCACCCTGCTGAGTGGCGAAGGCACCATGCTGTTGAGCGGTGAAGAGGAACAGTACGAAGCTAACTGGAGTGTGGCGACGGTTGAGCCCGGCCAGACCTTCGGCGAAGTGCTGGAGCTGGATGCTATGGAAATCGTGGCTCCGGAGGGCAAGATCTTTGTCGGCTGGACGGTCTATGAATACAATGTGGAAGCCATGGAGACTTCCGAAACCTGTGTGGAAGAGGACGGCGTGCTGTGCTTCGAGCTGTTCGATGACTACCATATGGTGCTGCGCGAGTATACGGTCTGCCACGAGCTGCTTTCTACTGAGGAGCTGTCCGCAATTGTCTGCGAGGCAAGCGACCATGCGGTTGTTGCCACTTGGATGACCGCAGAAGAATACCTGACTTTCGTGAAGGAACAGTCTGATGCGATCAAAACTTCTCTGGAGCAGGAGCCCTTGACGCAGACGGACATGAACCAGAAGTCCGAAGAGCTGCGCGCCCTGTGGGACGAAACACTGAATCTGCTGCTGGATGAAGCAAAGAAGCTCCTGCCTGAGGCGGATGTGGAAAAGCTGACTACTGAGCAGAGCGATTGGGAAGCAGACATGGCGGCGGCTGTCGAAACTGCCGGCAAGGAGTTTGAAGGTGGCTCCATGTATGCGCTGATTGTGAATGCCGAGGCGGCAAAGCTGACCGAGGAGCGGGTCTACAAGCTGTACGAACTGCTGAGATAAGTATTCGCGGCAGGAATAAACCCAAACAACAGAAAGGATGTATGACCATGACGGAGAACATGAAGAAATTCCTGGAGGCTGTTTCCAAGAACGACGAGCTGTCTACGAAGATCAACACCATGACCAAGGAAGACCTGCTTGCCCTGGCCAAGGAGCTGGGCGTTGAGCTGACCGAGACAGACTTTGAAAAGCCCGCAGACGAGCTGAATGACGACGAGCTGGACGTCGTGGCTGGCGGAAGCGTGTGCGCATGCCCCTTTGTCGGCGGCGGTGTTGGAAATACAAACGCAGAAAAGTCATGCTTTTGCACTGCGGGTGGCGGCGGTGAAATATCCGATCTCGCGGGCGGTGGATGCCGCTGTGTCTGTGTGCTCGGCGGTGGTGGCAAAGCTGTTGACTCGGTTCCGTACCCTGAAGACTACAACGAGTAACATCATTACAGGGAGTGAGATATAAATCTCACTCTCTGTGCAGAAGAAAGGTTTGTTTGTATGACTGAGAACATGAAGAAATTCCTGGAGGCTGTTTCCAAGAACGAAGAACTGGCCAAGAAGATCAACACCATGACCAAGGAAGACCTGCTTGCCCTGGCCAAGGAGCTGAGCATTGAGCTGACCGAGGATGACTTTGCCCAGGAGAGCGAGTTGGAAAAGGACGAGCTGGAAGCCGTAACCGGTGGCTGGAAGGATTGCTTCTGCGTTGCAGGCGGCGGTGGTAAAGCGGATGAAGATGGAAAGGCCTGCGCCTGCGTTGCGTTTGGCGGCGGTTCAGCAAGGGATGGCGAAAACCGTTGCTGGTGCATCGGTGCTGGTAGTGGCGACAAGCCATTGTACGCAGACTGATATCCATCAGCGGTGCTACAGACGCACACTGAGATATAGTGAATCGTAAAGAACGACAAAAAATTCGGGAAGGATCGACGACAATGACTGAGAACATGAAGAAATTCCTGGAAAGCGTTTCCAAGAACGAAGAACTGACCAAGAAGATCAACAACCTGACCAAGGAAGAATTGCTTGCCCTGGCCAAGGAGCTGGGCGTCGAACTGACCGAGGCTGATTTTGAAAAGCCAGCAGGCGAACTGAATGACGACGAGCTGAACGCTGTTGCCGGCGGCGGGGCATGCTACTGCGCCATAGGCGGCGGTGGCACCGAAGACAGTAATGACAAGACCTGTGCCTGTGTGGCTATCGGTGCGGGTTACGCTAAGTTTGGGGATTTCTCCGATCCCGACTATGAACGTTGCATCTGCGGCTTGGCCGGGATTGGCACGGACAACTGATGTGATCCGCGAACGGATGGTTGACAACGACTGAAAGCATGAAGAAATTCCTGGAGGCTGTTTCCCAGAACAGCGATCTGACTGCAATGGCCAGCACCATGACCAAGGAAAACCTGCTTGCCCTGGCCCAGGAGCTGGGCATTGAGCTGACCGGCGCTGATCTCACCAAGCCTGCGGGCGAAATGAACGACGACGAACTGGAAGCTGTGACCGGCGGCGGTGATTGCTTCGGTTACGGCAATGGCACCGAAGGCCCGGCCTGAGAGTATCGCAGATACACTCCCAAATATAGTGAAGTGTAAAGGATGATGAGATGTTTTACAAGCTGAAGGAAAATTACCTCCTGCGTGGTTGGCAGAAGCTGCCCTATGCGTTGGTGGACAAGCGCAGACGGCAGCCCATCTTTATCAACGCAAAGGAAATGCGTGCGCTGGAACTGTGCAACGGACAGATCGACCTGTCCCTGCCGCTGATCCCGCAGGAGATCCGCGACATGATCCCGCAGATCGAGAAGAATGGCATCATCCGCGCCTGCGAACCCGGCGATGCCATCGCACCCGAGCAGGAGTATAAGCTCTATCCCGCCCGCTATATCCGCACAGCTCATTGGTCCATCACCGGGCACTGCAACTACCGCTGCAAGCATTGCTACATGTCCGCGCCGGATGCCAAGTACGGCGAATTGAGCCACGAGCAGATCATGTCCATCGTGCAGCAGCTGATCGACTGCGGCGTGATGGAGGTTTCCCTCACCGGCGGCGAGCCCCTTGTCCGCAAGGATTTCATGGAAATCGTGGATGCTCTGCTGGCGGGCGGTATCCGCATCACTACCATCTATTCCAACGGCAAGCTCGTCACTGACAAGCTGCTGGACGCATTGGCGGAGCGGGGCATCCACCCGGAGTTCAACATGAGCTACGACGGCGTGGACGGCTGGCACGATTGGCTGCGTGGCATCCCCAATGCGGGGAAGATCGTGGAGGATGCGTTCCTGCGCTGCAAGGAGAAGGGCTTCCCCACGGGCGCGGAAATGTGCATCCACAACGGCAACAAGCATTTACTTCGCCAGACCATCAACCGCCTGGCGGAGCTGGGCTGCCGGAGCCTGAAAACCAACCCCATCTCCAACGTGGGCGCGTGGAAGGAGGGCGGATACGGCAAAAGCATCTCCATGCAGGAGCTGTATCAGATCTACTTTGATTACATCCCGCATTATTATGAGGATGGGATGCCTCTGTCCCTCCAGCTGGGCGGCTTCTTCTCGGCATCGCCCAGCAGGCCGGATCGCTACGACATCCCCTGCATGAAGCACTGCTCCAAGCCGGAAAATACCTGCGTGTGCGGTCATGCCCGGATGGTCATGTATATCTCCGCAGAGGGACGCGCGCTGCCCTGCATGGCGCTCTCCGGCATGGACATCCAGGAGGAATTCCCGCTGATTCCGGAGATCGGACTGGCGCAGTGCATTACCGAATCACGCTATATGCGCCTGATTGATACCCGTGCCACAGAAGTCCTTGCGCACAATCCGGAATGCGCCAAGTGCAAATACGCCCTGCAGTGCCTTGCAGGCTGCCGCGCCAGCGCGCTGGAGACTTCGCCCACGGATATCCTCGCCCCGGATATGGCTATCTGCGGCATCTTCAAGGGTGGCTGGACGGAGAAAATTGCGGAGCTGATGAAAAATATCCTCCCGCAGGAAAAAACGGAAGCGGCGTCGAATTAAGGAGGCAAAAGCATGAGTGAGAACCTGAAAGCGTTTCTGGCAAAAGTCTCGGCAGACGCTCAGCTGATCGAACGGCTGAAGGCGGCGAAGGAGTACGGCGAGATCATAGCGCTGGCAAAGGAGATCGGCGTGGAGCTGACGCTGGCGGACATCGAACCCGAAAACAGTGAGCTCTCCGAAGAAGAGCTGAACGTTGTTTCCGGCGGAAAGAGCGGCGGCTGCTTCTGCGTGCTGGCTGGTGGCGGCGGCGGAAAGAATGGCCGGGATGACGTCTACGGCTGCGCTTGTGTGGCCTATGGTCAGGGCGGCGACGGAAGCAAAGACGATTTTACCTGTTTCTGCGCTCTTGGCGGCGAGGGTGTGATCGATGTTATGCCAGATGAGCTCATTTGAGGTTTACTGCAATGAATAAGGAGGCTTTTACAATGACTGCGAATATGAAAAACTTCCTCGCAAAGGTATCCGGGGACAAGGCACTGGCGGAAAAAATTGGCAAGTTAGAGAAGGCCGATGATTTGATCGTGGCGGCAAAAGAGATTGGCATCGAACTGACCGAGGCGGACTTTGCACAGCCGGAGGCCTCTCTCTCTGAGGATGAGCTGACGGTCATTCACGGCGGAACTACCAGCACGCAGCAAGAGCAGGCGTGGGCTGACTTCAACAATTGCTCCGGCAACAATGGCATCCAGGACTGCTTCTGTGCAGCTGGCGGCGGTGGGCAACGTGACGAAAATGGCGATGTATGCGCTTGCGTGGGTTACGGTCAGGGCTACCGCGGAGGGCGTAAATGCATCTGTCCGCTGGTCGGCGTGGGCACAGATGATGATATCTGATTGCATGTGTTTCCGTGCGGCGGAAACATGTGTAATGGTCAGCCATCAAAACAAGGAGGCTGCAGTATGACTGAAAGCATGAAGAATTTCCTGGCAAAGATATCCGGGGACAAGGCACTGGCAGAAAAGGCCTGCAAGCTGGAGAAGGACGAGCTGATCGCGCTGGCAAAGGAACTGGGTGTTGAGTTGACCGAGGCTGACTTCGTACAGCCCGAGGGCGAGATCGCTGAAAACGAGCTGAAGACTATTTCTGGCGGTGACGAGTGCCAGTGTTATCTGGGCGGTGGCGGAACCAAGGCGACGTATGGCCAGTACCCCGCCTGCGGCTGCGTGCTGGCGGGCGTGGGCAGGGACTGGAATGGCGACTATGACCGCTGCGTTTGTGCACTTGGCGGCTACGGCAAGGGCTGAGCAGCAAAACGCACCCCAAAGAACAACGTATAGCTGACCGAAAGAAGGGAGAGATCACCTATGACAGAAAACATGAAGTGCTTCCTGGCAAAGGTATCCGAGGATAAGGCGCTGGCAGAAAAGGCCAGCAAG
Source organism: Clostridia bacterium (assembly GCA_017936765.1). Taxonomy (GTDB): domain Bacteria; phylum Bacillota; class Clostridia; order Christensenellales; family Aristaeellaceae; genus UBA11524. The sequence continues at coordinate 60,081 of JAGBEX010000010.1, read as the reverse complement.
CTGGAGAAAGATGAACTGATTGTCCTGGCGAAGGAGATGGGTGTTAACCTGACCGAGGCGGACTTTGCACAGACGGAGAGCGATATCTCCGAAGGCGAACTGAACAGCGTGACCGGCGGCGGCAATTGCTACTGCGTTGCGGGCGGCGGTGGCACAGATGGTGAAAAAGATTCTGCCTGTGCCTGCGTGTTTGCCGGTTGGGGTCGATCTACGGAAAGACACGAGCGTTGCGTGTGCGCTATGGCCGGAGGCGGCGGTACCGACGATTGACATACCAGCAGCAAAGAGTATCATGAGCGGCGATAACAGCGCATGCTGTCGCTATATACACAATACACCCCAAGACAGGAAAGGAGAAACGAAAATGACTGAAAGCATGAAGACTTTCCTGGCAAAGGTATCCGAGGACAAGAGGCTGGCGGTGAAGGCTGGCAAGCTGGAGAAGGCTGAGCTGATCGCCCTGGCGAAGGAGCTGGGCATTGAATTGATCGAGGCAGACTTTGGGCAGCCGGAGGACATCCTGAACGATCAGGAAATGGCGGCTGTGACCGGCGGTAAGAAGTGTCTGTGTGTTGCTGCCGGCGGCGGCACGAAGGATGACGACAGTGAGGCCTGTGGCTGCGTTGCCGCGGGCGCCGGATATCATGACAACGGAAAGCAGCGCTGCTTCTGCGTGATGGGCGGCAGCGGCGATTCGGATAACTCCATCAACTAATACGTCATTTACGGTTTGACGATGTGAAAAACGAGGAGAAGTGACCATGCCAACGACCAACAACCGCAATACAAATCCCGGCGGGCCTGAATTGACCCATTACCTCAAGGCCGCCCGGCCCGGCAGCTGGCTTATCCTGTCGCTGACGCTGCTGATCGTGGCGATGGCGCTGGTATGGTCCTTCCTTGGCACGATGAAGACCACCATTGCCGTGACTGGCATCAAGGAAGGGGTGCACTTCACCGGCTACCTGATGCCCAGGGACTCCCTCTCCTTGCGAAGCGGCATGAGCGTGGATTACAAGGGGGAAAAAGCAGGCGTGCTGGTCAGCCGAGGCACCGCCAGCATCGACGCGGCAGAGATCGTCGCGTCGATTGACAATGCCTACTACAGCGATCAGCTGGTGCTGAATCCCTACAATGTGGATATCAGGATCGATCTTGATCCGAACATCTGCCCGGACGGCGTCGTCACCCTGGAAATCGTGCTGGCGGAAACCCGCCCCTTCGATTTCCTGATGAACTGAGGTGGCGGCAGATGAAGAAAACGAAGGCGGGGCGCTTTGCCCCGAAAATGGTGCCGGTGGTCATGCAGATGGAAGCGCTGGAATGCGGCGCTGCCAGCCTGAGCATGATCTTGGCGTATTACGGCAAGTGGCTGCCCCTGCCCAGGGTGCGCACGGAGCTGGGCGTTTCCCGCGATGGCGTGAACGCGATGAGCATCATCCGGGGTGCGCGCAGCTTCGGCATGGAGGGCAAGGGCTTCCGCTACGGCGTGGACAGCCTGCAAACGAAGATCACCCTGCCCTGCATTCTGTTCTGGAACAGCTGCCATTTCGTGGTGTTGACCGGCTTTGGCAAAAAGGGCGCGTACATCAACGACCCTGCCAGCGGTGCGGTGGTTGTGCCGATGGACAAATTTGAAAAGCAATACAGCGGCATCGCTCTGGAGATCGTCCCCGGCGAGCATTTCGAGCCCAGCGGACGGCCCGCCAGCGTGTGGCCCTTTGTGAAGCAGCGGCTCAAGGGCGCAGGCGGTGCATTGGCGTTCCTGTCGCTGTCAGGGGTGGCTGCGGCGGTTTTCGGCATTGCCCAGCCTGCGCTGTCTTCCAGCTTTGTGGATAAGATCCTCACCGGTTCGAACACTGCCTGGCTCATGCCGCTGCTGGTGATCCTCATCGGCATGGCGGTGCTGCAGTTCCTGCTGCTGGCGGTGACGGCCTCCTATCAGAATTACGTGCAGGGGCGGTTTGCTGTGTCGGCCAACTGCTCGTATCTGATTCATGTGCTGCATCTGCCCATGCAGTTTTTCTCCCAGCGAATGGCAGGTGACATTGCAGGCCGTCAGCAGGATAACGCTGCCGTTGCAAGCACCCTCATGAACACCCTCGCGCCTGTGGGCGTGGGGTTGATCACCATGGCGGTGTACCTGATTATGATGCTCTCCATCAGCCCGGTGCTGACGCTCATTGGCGTGTCGGCGCTGGTGCTCGACCTGTTCGTGGCGCAGTATATCTCCCGCAGGCGGGTGGAGATCACGAGGGTCATTGCCCGTGACAGCGGCGTGCTGTCCGGCTCCACGGCGGGCATCCTGAATGTGATGGAGACCATCAAGGCCAGTGGCGCAGAGGAAGGCGTGTTTGCCCAGTGGACGGGTATGCAGGCCGCCGTGATGGCAGGGCAGGCGAAAATTGCAAAGATCAACACCTATCTGGGTACCATTCCCGGTTTGCTGCTGAACGTCGCCAATGTGGTGCTGGTGGCGCTGGGCGCGCTGCTGATCATTGACGGCGAGCTGACCACCGGTATGCTGCTGGCACTGCAGAGCCTGCTGCAATCCTTCATGACCCCGGCGTCGCAGATGATCGCCGCTGGACAGGAAATGACGGAGATGCGTTCCGGTATGGAGCGTATTGAAGACGTGACCAATTACGAGGAGGATGTGGTCTTTGCTGCGGGCGATGACGAGAAGATCACCGCTCCCATGACGGGGAAGGTCAGCATCCGTAATGTGACCTTCGGTTATTCCAGGCAGGCCGCGCCGGTTTTGAAGGGCTTCTCGCTGGAGCTTACCCCCGGCCGCAAGGTGGCGCTGGTGGGTTCTTCTGGCTGCGGCAAATCCACCATCGCGAGGCTGGTGGCGGGGCTGTATCAGCCTTGGGAGGGCGAGATTCTCTTTGACGGCAAGCCCATGTCCGCCTATGACCGGGCGGCGTTCACCTCCTCCGTGGCGGTGGTGGATCAGGACATCTTCCTGTTCTCCGGCACCGTGAAGGACAATTTCCGCTTTGCAGACGGCACCATCACCGACGCGGACATGATCCGTGCGGCCCGCGACGCGCAGGTGCATGAGGCCATCCTCAAGCACGAGGGCGGCTATGATGCACGCATCGCCGAGGGTGGCAGCAACTTCTCCGGCGGACAGCGCCAGCAGCTGGAGATTGCCCGGGCGCTGGCGGGAAATCCGTCCATCCTTATTCTGGATGAGGCTACCTCCGCCCTGGATGCTCAGACGGAGGCGCTGGTGATGGACGCCATCAAAGCCAGAGGCATGACCATGCTGCTGGTGGCGCACCGGCTGTCTACCATCCGGGACGCAGATGAGATTCTTGTGCTGAAGAACGGCGTCGTCACCGAGCGCGGCACCCATGACGAGCTGCTGGCGCTGAACGGCGATTATGCAGCCCTGGTCAGCGCATCGTAAGAAGGAGGCACAACGGATGAATATCAACGAAAAGAGCATCCAGCGCGCCCAGCTTGACGATGCGATGCTGGATGCGGCCTACCGTGAGCTTGCCTCCACCGTCACGGGCAAGGCCGGGCTGCGGACGGCGCAATCCGAGCGCACGCAGACTGCGGAGGCGGTCAGCGAGATCCTGGCGTTCTATCACCGCACGGCGGAGATCCCGGAGGGCGTGAACCCGGTGGACTACGTCATCGAAACGCTGAACATTTCCTGCCGGACGGTGTTTCTGGAGGGCGAGTGGTACCGCGATGCCATCGGCCCTTATCTGGGACGGACGACCGACGGACAAACCGTTGCCATCCTGCCCCGGCGGAACCACTATGAATACTACGACAAAAACGCAGGCAAGTGCGTGCGTGTCAACCGTCAGACAGCGGAGAATCTGGAGGCAGAGGCACAGTATTTCTACCTGCCCCTGCCTGCCGGGAAACTCACGTTACGCGATCTGTATCGCTATATGCTCAAATCTCTGACGGCATGGGATTACATCCAGCTCATCGGCGCAACGGCGCTGGCCAGCGTGCTGGCGATGACGCTTCCTGCCATGACGCAGCTGGTGTTTTCCGGGCTGATCCCCTCAGGACAGCTGAATCTGGTGCTGCCCATCCTGTTCCTGCTGGTGTTCTCCGTCACCTCCACCCATCTGGTGAATGTGCTACGGACGCTGGCGGTGGGCGTGGTGAATATCCGGGCAGGCGCGTCGCTGCAATCGGCGGCAATGGCGAGAGTCATGTCCATGCCTGCGGGCTTCTTCAAGCAGCACGCCTCCGGCGAGGTGGCTGCCCAGCTGAGCTCCATTGACAATCTGACGGCCGCCACGGTGAAGGCGGTGTTTTCCTCCGGCCTGACAGGCCTGTTTTCGCTGATCTACATTGCGCAGATCTCTGCCTTTGCCCCGGCGCTGACGGTGCCTGCGGTGATCGTGCTGGTACTGAAAACCGCGCTGTCCCTGGCCTGCGTGGTCATCGGCGTGAAGCGCACCAATGTGCGCATGAAGAAGCAGGCCAGCCTTTCCGGCAGGATGCTGACCATCATCAATGGCATCCAGAAGATCCGCCTTTCCGGCGCGGAGAAGCGCATTTTTGCCAAGTGGGCCAACGAATACAAGGACGTAGCTGACCTGACCTACCGGCAGCCGAGAATCCTCCTTTACCGGCAGGCGCTGATGGGGTTCATCAGCCTGATCGGCCTTGTGGTGATCTACTATGCGGCGGCTTCCAGCGGTGTTTCAGCGGCCAACTACATGGCGTTCAGCTCAGCCTATGGTCTGGTTTCCGGCGCATTCACGGCGCTGATCGGCATTGTGTCCACCCTGACGGAGTTCGGCCCGATGCTGAACATGATGAAGCCCATTTTGGAAACGGAGCCGGAGATCGAACCGGGCAAGCTGATCCCCGAACAGCTGACCGGTAAGATCAGCGTGAGCCACGTCAGCTTCCGCTATAACAAGGACGGCCCCATGCTGCTGGATGATGTGACGCTGGACATTGCCCCCGGCGAATACCTCGCCATCGTGGGAGCAACGGGATGCGGCAAGTCCACCCTGATGCGGCTGATGCTCGGCTTTGAAAAGCCGGAGCAGGGCGCAATCTATTATGACGACCACGACATGAAATCCCTGAACCTGCGCGGTTTGCGCCGCAGAATCGGCACGGTGCTGCAAAACGGCCAGCTGATGCAGGGCTCCATTTTCACCAATCTCTCTATCGTAAAGCCCGACATGACCGAAGACGAGGCATGGGAAGCCCTTGAAAAGGCAGGCCTGGCCGAGGATGTGCGCCGTATGCCCATGAAGCTTAACACCATGCTGGGCGAAAACGGCGCGGGTATCTCCGGCGGACAGCGCCAGCGGCTGCTGATCGCCCGGTCGATGGTGGGCCGTCCAAGCATCATCTTCATGGACGAAGCCACCTCCGCGCTGGACAATGTGGCGCAGGCCCATGCGGTGCGCTCGCTGGATGCGCTGAACTGCACCCGCGTGGTCATTGCCCACCGCCTTTCCACCATCCAGAACTGCAGCCGCATTGTGGTGCTGGATGGCGGCCGGATCGTGGAGGACGGTACCTACAACGAACTGATCGCCCTGAACGGGCGCTTTGCCCATCTGGTAGCGCGGCAAAGGCTGGATTCGTAATGGCTGACGACGAGATATTATGATATATATGGAGGTTGTTTGCAATGACAGAAAGAATGAAGCGTTTTTTTGAGGCGGCGGTTAAGAACGACCAGTCGCTGGAAACACTGAAGGATTTAAACAGACTTCCCTTCGAAGCGCGGAGAGCGCAACTATCGGCGCTGGCCGCCGCAGTGGGGATAACGCTCACGGAAGACGATTTCAAACAGATCGACGGCGCAGAACTCACCGATGAGGAGCTGGAGAAAACTGCGGGCGGAGGAATAGAGAATATGTCATTAGATGAACTAATGACTTTACTGATGATAACTACAACGGAAGCAGAAGAGGAAAGAAGAAAAGCGAGACAGCCATAAAAAGGAACTAACAAGGATTTGGAATTCGGCACCCCATCAACACATAAGGAGCAACCCCTGATATGGCGCAGCACGAAATTTTTGTGGATCTCAACCATTACCGGCTGACCCACGGGCCGATTATGGTATCCTTCGATACCACGCAGCTTTGCAATCTGCGGTGTGTCCATTGCTTTAACAACAGCGGTGATCAGGCGCCCAATCCTGACCTGCCCCGTGAACAGCGGCTGGATATTGCCAGGCAGATTGCCGAGATGCACCCCTTCAACGTGTGTATGTGCGGCGGTGAAAGCCTTTGCTGTTCCGACCTGTTCGACATCATGGACGTCCTCCGCCCGCATGTGGGTAAGCTGAGTATGGTCAGCAACGGCTTCCTGATGACGTCGGAAATGGCTCGCAGGCTGGTCGAGCATGGGCTGGATCTGGCGCAGATCAGCATCGATGGCGCCAACGCCTGGCAGCATGACAGCTTCCGGGGTGTGCAGGGCTCCTTTGACCGGGCTGTCGCTGCGGTGCGCAACCTGATCGCTGCTGGGATCTCCTCGGTGGATGTGTCGATGGTGCCCAACCGGCTGAACTGGCAGAGCCTGGAGGAATATACCGAGCTGTGCCATGACCTTGGCGTGCATCAAATTCGCCTGATGCCCTTCCTGCCCTCAGGCCGGGGACGCTCGGTGGGGCGCAACCTGATGCTGGATGAAAAGCAGTATTTCCAATTCTGCCGCAGCCTGGAGCGGCTGGATGCGAGGTATCAGGGCAGGCCCGCCTTCCAGTGGGGCGACCCCATTGACCATATGCGCCGGATGCCCTTCAACGCCAGCCTGGGTCTGCATTCCTATTCCATGGAGATCAAGGCGAACGCCGACCTGACGCTGAGCACCTACCTGCCTGTGCTGGTGGGCAACTGTACCCGCCGCACCCTGCGGGAATACTGGGATGGCGGCTACAAAAATCTGTGGGGTAATGAGCAGCTGACGCAGTATACCGATCAAATCCGAAACATCTATGATCTGGAAACCTTCGAGCCCGCCCCGTACAGCGGCGAAACCATCATGATTGATATTCTGGAGGCGTAAGATGCGATACTTGATCAACAGCAGCGCCTTTACCCGGCGGGATGCGCAAAGCGGCGTGATCCCCATGAAGGCTGGCTTTCGCTCACTGTTCCTGAAGGAAAGCGCTGGGGCATTGCTGGACAGAACAGACGAATGGATCGACTTTGAGGAAGTGACCCGTGGCGTTTCCGAGCAGCAGCGGCGCGATCTTCGCGATGGACTGATGCTGCTGGAATGTTTCGATATTGCGCAGATCGAGGAAGAAAAGCCGGTCAAGCCCTGCCGTGTGGCTGGCGAGCGCGACTACCGCCGCATCAGCGCATTCCTGGAGCGCCATGCGGGAAAGGGGCCCAACCAAAGTCTTGCGTATTCCCCGGAGATGCACAATGAGGACAGCGTCCGCGCGCGGCAATTTAACAATCATGAATACAATTTTCTGGCCGAGCGGGATGGACAGATCGTGGCATTGATGATCGTACGTCCTCCGGCGGCTGGAGATGTTTCCAGTGTGGTGTATCTCCAGCACGTGATCTATGCAGCGGAACTTCCCGAAGGAGAACAGACAGCCATGCTGGAGGCTCTGCTGACCGAGGTGGAGGCTGCCTTCCGTCAGGATTACGCCCGGCTGCGATTCCAGTATTTCGATGCCTGTCAGGATGGGATGCTCTCCGCATTGGCGGCGCAGGGCTTCCAAAAGACCTGCACGCTGGAACGGGAGCTGCTGGGCGGCATCGGCCTGACGATCTACGACCGGGTAATTGGAGGATAAGCGATGCTCCTTGCTGAAAAGAAATACACAAAAATCCTTCGGGATGTATGCGAAAAAATCGACTATGCCTTTACGATTAAGGCATTTCGCGGGCTATATGGCTTCCATGATCCGTGGTTTGATTATGCGTCCATGGAGCGCTGCCTGAGTCACATGGAGAATCCCTGCAAGGCGGCCTTCCGCATTCTGCATCTGGGCGCTGGCGTGGTGGAGAGCGAACTGGCTGATGAGATCGGGCAGGAGGCGATAGACCAACTGATCGAAGCTGGCCTGTGGCACCGGGAAGGCGACAACATTGAGACCAACAACTATGTGGTGATCCCCTATCAGGGGCTGCTGCTGGTGGTGGAGACAAATCCCTGGTTCCCCAGCTGCACCAACCGCAATATTGACGTCTACCTGGGCAGCGACAGCTACCGTCTGGCGGAAAACATTGGCTACCAGCGGGGCGATACAGCGCTGGATCTGTGCAGTGGCAGCAGCATACAGGGCCTGCTCTGCGCCCGGTTCGCCCGCAAGGTAGTGTCGGTGGAGCTGAATCCCAAGGCTGTGCCGGTGACCCGCTTCAACATTCTCCTCAACAACTGCGAAGACAGGGTTGAATTACGCGAGGGAAACCTGTATAATGTTCTTAAAGAGGGAGAAACCTTCGACTGCATCTACGCGAATCCGCCCTTTATCCCCATGACAGAAGATGTGACCTATCCCATCTGCGGCACTGGCGGACGGGATGGTCTGCAGGTGCTGCGCCGCATTGTGGAGGGTCTGCCGAAGTACCTCAATCCCGGCGGCGAGGCGATCATCTTCTGCGAATGCCTGGGCGACAGCAATGGTGTGTTCTTCGATGCGGACGTCGAGCGTCTTGGCCGTGAGCATGGCTGGCAGACCAGTCAGCTCCTTCCGGGCCGGCTGGAGGCAAGCCATCAGATCTGCAAAATGGTGGATTTGACCGCGCTGTTCAACGAGGAGCTGGACAAGGCTGCGCTGCGCCGGCAGATGGAAGAAATTTACCGCGATCTTGGTGCGACGTATCTGTACAGCATTCTCTACCGCATCCATGCCAGCGGCAAGGGAGATGGGCAGCTGTGCCGCATCCGCCAGTATAACCAGTGGGATATGGAGGATCGGGCAAGCCTTGACCCGTCGGTCACCACGGGCCCCAACCCGAATGTGCAAAGCATCTGGCGTGGGAAACGCCATATGGGTATTCTCAGCAGAGAAAAGGCGGATATTATGGCCCAAATGCAATCTGGCAAATCCATCCGCGAGACTGCCGAAGCACTGTGGAGCCAGTACGCCGACAAGCCCCGTTATCAAAAGGAGGGCTATCCGGCCTTCCTGAGCCGGGTGCTGGATACCTGCATGAATCTTGAACGCATTGGCGCTTTGAAGCGTCTGCTCAAATAAACAGAAGAGGTGGAAAATATGTCTGACGAGAAGAAGATCACGAGCCCCGATGAGAACGAAACCAAGAAGCCTCTCAAGCCGGACGAAACCGAACCTGCAAAGAAGCCTGATGAGAAGCAGCCGGAGGAAGAGGCTGTGCTTTACGACGCCAGCGAGCTCTCTGACGACGATCTGGAGGGCCTTTCCACTGAAGAACTGGAGGATAAGGACGGCGCAGGTTACTTCTTTGTTCCTGTTGTTGTTGCGGCCAATGTGAATTTTGTGGCCAATATCAATGCGGGTGCAAACCTGAACGTTGCAGCCAACGCCATGGCAGCCGCTAATGCTGTGGCTGCAGCCAATGCGATGGCAGCAGCCAATGTCAACGCGCTGACGAATGCCAATGTCACTGACTGATGCGGCAAAGCAACCCTGCTATTACGACAGCGTTGCGCTGAACATCACCAGCCGCTGCAATCTCCGCTGTCTGCACTGCTATAATGGCAGCGGGGAGAATTTGCGGCGGGATATGGACAGAGCGACGTTGCTGCAGGCTGCTGATGCGGTGCTGTCGCTCAAGCCCTTCAATATCTGCCTGTGCGGCGGGGAGCCCTTGTGCTGCCCTGATCTGCTGCTGTTGCTGGAGCATTTACAGGGACGAGTGCCGCAGATTTCCATGGTGACCAACGGCTTTGCGTTGGATGAAGCCTGGGCAAGGAGGCTTGCAGCCTACGGGGTTCGCGCTGTGCAGGTGAGCCTGGACGGTGCATATGCCTGGCAGCATGACAGCCTGCGCGGCACAGCAGGTTCTTTTGAGCGTGCCATAAAGGCCATATGTGCGCTGAAAACAGCGGGCATCGCGCAGGTGGTGTGCGCCATCCTGCCCAACCGGCTGAATGTGGATTCGCTGGAGGAATATGTGCAGCTCTGCCTTTCGCTGGGGGTGGACATCATCCGAGCCATGCCCTTCCTGCCATCGGGGCGGGGACGCAGCATGGGCCGTCCGCTGATGCTGGACGAAGAGGGCTATTTCCGCTTCCGACGGGAGCTGTGGCGGCTGTCTGAGCGATACGGCAATCAGATCCGCATCGAGTGGGATGATCCGCTTCAAGTGATCCTTGGTATGCCCGGGCGTATGGGGACAAACGAAAAGGAACCCATGTTAGAGATTCGCGCTGACGGCCAGCTGGCACTGACCAGCTATCTGCCCATTCTCATGGGCGATTGTACTGCCGATGGTGCTATGGGCAATCTCCGCTCTGCATTTGCGGCCGCGCGCAGTGTTCCGCAGGTGCGCGATTATGTCTGTGCCATTCACAATGTATACGACTGGGACTTGCTTGATCCTTTGCCCTACGGAGAGGAAAGCATTCAACTTGATCTGCTGGAGGGAACTACGTGAGATATCGCATTAACCGGGAGGATTTCTTCGCCCGAGAGGAAGAGCAGGGCACCATGGCGATCATGGTTTGCAAAACCAACCGGATCCTGCACTTCAACCGTGCCGGACGCCATATCTTTGATGTGTGCGACCGCTGGGTGGAGCTGGATGAATTCCTGCATGACCTTGGGGCGGTGAACACAACCCCTGCAAAGCTGCGCAGATATTTCGAAGAAATCCTGTACAAGCTCCACGCCTGCGGCCTGGCCAGGCTGGAGGAAATCCCCCAACCTGCAGGGACAGGCTGCCGTCTGGCTCAGCAGGGCGACTATATGCACATATCCCGCTTCCTGACGGCCTATGCGCAAAAGGGACAGAGTTGCGCAACCATAGTGGGCGAGGGCTACAATGGTCCTTACGGCGTGTATACGAGGCTTTATGAGCGGCAAACCCACTACCTCCTCAGCGAGCAGGAGGGGGAGCTTCTTGCCCTGCTGGAAATCAGTCAGCCCAACCATATATCCGGGAATACGGTTTTGAGCATCTCCACAGCAGTGTTTCATGAGAAGCTTGACGCGCAGGATGCGTGTGAGCAGCTGCGCCTGCTGACAGATCACGCCGCGAAACTCTTTGGCGGGTATGCCTCCAAGCTGCGTTATCCCTATATGCACCCCCGGCAGCAGTGGATGCGCGATTCGCTTGCCAAATGCGGTTTTGTCCAGACAGCGTTCTTCCCCGGCGAGCTTCAAAACGGATGCGATATGATCTGGTATGACCGGATGATTCAATAAGCGGCGAGGGCGAGAGAACAGGCTATAAAGAAATAAAAGTAGAAGCGACCGATGGTGCGCTTCTACTTTTTCTTTTGATATTGTTTGGGGTAGGGTGGGAAGCAGGGAACTGCAAAGACTTCGAGCACCGTAATTCTTGTTGTTTGAAAAACTGATAAAACACCCTTGACAAAACAACTCGAAAACCCGGATGCTCATTTGCGTATGTGCCCCCACAAACGCAATGCACTGGCACAGTGCGTAAAATTGCGCCCTCCTGTGGAATTTGAGCTGCTCGCCAAATTGGGATTTGCTGACCAGTGTTACATAAACTGAATAGTAACACCTGCGGGGTCTTTGGCAAAGAAGAATTGAATCTGAGGCATCGGAGAAACTATCTCTGACACTTCGTAGCCTTTTTCAATCAGCGTTTCCCGCATTTTAACCGCATCTTCGGTTTTGTAGCCCATGGATAAAAACTGATTTCCGCTGTTTTCAGCATCGGGTCTGTCGATGATTTCGATTGACATACCGCCTTCGCCATCACCTAAAAATACAATATGTCTGCCCATACCATTCATTTCGTGCTGAATGGTGAGACCAATGATTTCCTGATAGAATTTCAACTCTTCAGCAAAATGTTTTGTCTGAATTGTAATGTGCATCATTTTCATAGTGCATGTTCTCCTTCAAATTGGAATTTTATTTAACTGCCTTTAGTGTATATGTTGCTCCCCAATGGTTCAAAACCTCGACAGTAGAAAACCCTGCTTGAAGTAATGCTTCTGTTTCGTGTTTTACAGTGAGGGGCGTATCGTAATGATAGAACTCATTATCACAAATACCTTGTTCTGCTTTTAAGGCAATCAAGTTTTGGCGATGCATCTTTTCTTCGTCATCTGACAAGGAGAAGTAATCCGTCAGTATAAAGTAACCGTTTTCTTTCAGTGCGGCATGAAGTTTTGTATATAGGGAAATTTTCTCCTCTTTTGTAAAATGATGCAGACTTTCAACAGACACAGCCGCTTCAAATACATCTTTGCCAAATGGTACATCAAAATAGGAACCAACGATTAATGTGATATCTTTATCAGCAAGTTTCTTACCAAGGGTAGATAGCATACCTTGTGACAAATCAATGCCTGTCACCTTTGCAGATGGGCACAACAAGTAATACTCTTCCAATTCCAACCCTGTGCCACACCCCAAATCAAGAATATGGCAATTTGCAATGGCAGGCAACATTTTTGCGGTAAAAGGATAGAACTCCGTCGCTGACTCGATATTTGTCATCATATGTTCATCGTATCCATCAAGTCTTGCTTCAAAGAAATCACGCATCTTTTCAAGCATAGTTTTCTCTCCGTCAAATTCCCGTTTATCGCTTTCATTCTATCACGCAGAACAAGAAACAGCAAGCCTTGACAGGCTTGCTGTTTCAGCATTTCTTTGGCGTGAAGCGAAGGATAACTCCATCCTTTTCATCACTCTTGCTGTCAGCAGTTTTTTCACTTAATCCATATCCCACTTCAGTTCCTGCATCATGGCACGATCCGGCACGCGGGTGTCCAGCAGGGTCAGGGCGTGGCGCAGGGCAACGGGGATCTCCTTGCCATCGAAGACGATGGTCTGGCCGTTCATGGCAATGACCTTCTCAGCCATGCGCTGGGCAACGGCCTCGTCCTTGCTGCCGGTGAGCAGGATGAACTCGTCCCCGCCGATGCGGAAGAACACCATGCCCTCTTCCTTTTCCCGGTCGATGCGCTTGATGCACTCGGCGATCACCAGATCGCCCGCCATGTGGCCATAGGTATCGTTCACTTCCATCAGGCGGCGGGTGTCGAAGGCCACCGCCCAGGTGCCGTGCATGTGCTGCATGGCGTCGTACAGATCCGTATTATCAAACTGATGCACTGTGACAAATCCTCCTTCGCGCAGCTGGAGCCGGCAGGATTGCGGCTGCAGCTGGGGGTATATGTCGGCAAAGCCCCGCTCCCTGCGGAAGGTGGAGGGCGTCTCTCCCCAGATGCGCCGGAACGCGCGGGTAAAGACCTCGTGGGACTCATAGCCATAGCGCAGGGCGATGGTCAGCACCGTGTCCTTGGTACCAAGAAGGTCACGGGCGGCCAGGGTAATCCTGCGACGGGCAATGTAGTCCTTCACGCCGATGCGGAAGGCATACCGGAACATTTTTTGCAGCGCAGAAAGGCTGTAGCCGCAGCTGTCGGCCACCTCTTCCGGGGTCAATGCGCCCTGCAAATGCGCCTCGATGTAGCGAAGCGCTTCCGATAGTACCTGCAATCGACTCATGCTTGCCTCCAAATCAGGAATGGGGTTCCCGCATCATCAGCATAACACGTCAGGGGGATTGCGTCTTGACGTTTTGAGGACATTTGCGTCTGAAGAAGGAAAACTGCGTCTCGCTGGCGATCACCGCCAGGAAGATCAGCACAAAGCCCACCACCAGCCGCAGCGTCACCGTTTCGCCATAGCAGATCACGGAGAACAAAACGCCGAACACGCTCTCCAGGCTCAGGAGAATGGAGGCCTGGGCAGCGGGGGTCACGGACTGACCCACGTTTTGCAAAAGCAGCGCAATGGTGGTGGCAAACACCGCCAGGTAGATCAGCTCCACCCAGGCGTTCTGCGGAAAGGCGGGGACGCGCTCAAACAGGCCGCAGCACAGCCAGCAGCACAGGGCGGAGGTGCCGAACTGCACGGTGGTGAGCAGCACCGCGTCGTCCTCCTCGCCATAGCGGCTCACCGCCACCAGGTGCAGCGCATAGAACACGCCGCCCAGCAGGGTCAGGGCATCGCCCCGGTTCATGGCCAGGCTGCCGTCCAGCGATACCAGCCCAATGCCGCCCAGGCACATCACCGCGGCGATCCAGTTCCACCGGGTGGGTCTGCGGCGCAGCAGCAGCCAGTTCACAAAGGGAACCAGCACGCAGTACACCGCGGTGAGGAAGGCGTTCTTGCCGGGGGTGGTGTCCTTGAGGCCATAGGTCTGGGCGGTGTAGGCCGCAAAGAGCAGCACGCCCACCACCGCGCCGTGGAGCAGCAGGCGGCCTTTGCAATGCTTCCACTTCTTCCAGAAGATGAGGCTCAGCAAGGCGCAGCCCACCGTGAAGCGGATGGCCAGCAGCAGAAACACAGGCACGCCGGACACAGCGTCCTTCATCACGAAAAAGGAGCTGCCCCAGATCAGCGCTGCGGTGAACAGCACCACGCGTCCCAGACGGGGAGACAGATGCATGGATGAACCTCCCAAACAGGAAGAGGAGCGGATGGCTCCGCTCCCCTAATGACTTTTCATGAATCGGAATTACTTCTTCTTGCCGCCGAACAGGCTGGAAATGGAGCCCATCAGGCCACGGGTAATGCTGCGGGTCACCTCGCGGCTGGCGGTGGAGATGGCGGTGTTCTTGATGCGGCCCAGCACAGAGTCGTTCTTGCGGGCGCGGTCGGCGCGCTCTTCGCGCAACTCGTCAGCACGCTGGCGACGCTCCTCGGCAAGGCGTTCCTTCTCGGCCTTCTCGGCTTCCTTGCGGAGCTTCTCGGCTTCCTTGGGATCCACGGGCGTCTGCACGGGGATGTAGTTGCCGGTGGTGGGATCCAGCTGCAGGGTCATCAGCTTCTGCACATACTGGCCGGTGGTGGGGTCAAGAACCATCACGGGCATCTGCTGCACCACGGGCTGCTGGGGCTGCATCTGAATGGTGGGAACCTGGGGCTGCTGGGTGGGGATGGGGGTCATGGTGTTCAACTCCTTCTGTACATAGCCGCCGGTGGCGGGATCGTATACCATAAAGCCCTGAGGCTTAGTCACAACGGGGGCGGTGGACACCTGCACGTCGGCAGGCTGCATGATGGGCATCATGGGCATCACAGGTGTCACAGGCTGGATCGGCTCCTTCTGGAAGGCTCCCACCAGCATCTCATAGGCACTCTCGCGATCCACCTGCTCATCGTATACGCCATAGAAGGGGCTGGTCTCGATGAAGGTCTTGCGCAGCTCGGCATCGATGGCACTCATGAAGGACTGGGGCGGCAGGATGGTGGCACGATCCACCACGCCGGGCGCGCCGTCCTCATCCAGGAAGGACACCAGCGCCTCGCCAGTTTTGAGCAGGGTGATGGCCTCCTCGGTATCGAAGGCGGGGTTGGTGCGGAAGGTCTGGGCGGCCACCTTCACAGCCTTCTGATCCAGGGGCGTGTAGGCGCGCAGGGCGTGCTGGATGCGGTTGCCCAGCTGGCCCAGGATGGTCATGGGGATATCCGCCGGGGACTGGGTGATAAAGTACACGCCCACGCCCTTTGGAGCGGATCAGGCGAACCACCTGCTCGATCTTCTCCAGCAGGGACTTGGAGCAGTTGTTGAACAGCAGGTGCGCCTCGTCGAAGAAGAACACCATGCGGGGCTTGTCGGAATCACCCTGCTCGGGCAGCAGCTCATACAGCTCGGAGAGCATCCACAGCAGGAAGGTGGAATACATGGTGGGATTGCGGAAGAGCTTGTCGGCGGCCAGGATGTTGATCACACCCTTGCCCTCATCGTCCAGCTGCATCCAGTCGGCAATGTTCAGCGCCGGCTCGCCAAAGAACTGGTCGCCGCCCTGATCCTCCAGCACCGCCACCGCGCGCTGAATGGCGCCGATGGTGGCCACGGACACATTGCCGTATTCCAGGGTGTAGTTGCGGGCGTTCTCGCCCAGGTAGGCCAGCATGGCCTTCAGATCCTTGATGTCCAGCAGCAGCATACCTTCATCGTCTGCCACGCGGAAGAGGATGTTCATCACGCCGGTCTGGGTGTCGTTCAGGCCCAGCATACGGGAAAGCAGCAGCGGACCCATTTCGCTCACGGTGGCGCGAACGGGGTGACCCTGCTCGCCATACACATCCCAGAACACGGTGGGGAAAGCCTGATACTGGAAGCTGGAGACGCCGCAATGCGCCAGGCGCTCTGCCAGGCCGTCGCTGTGCTCGCCGGGACGCACCACGCCACTCAGGTCGCCCTTGATATCAGACAGGAACACCGGCACGCCCATGGCAGAGAAGCCCTCGGCCAGCACCTTGAGGGACACGGTTTTGCCCGTACCCGTGGCGCCGGCGATGAGGCCATGCCGGTTGGCCATCTGGGGAAGGAGATACACCGGCGCAGCGCCGGTACCCACCCAGATTTTATTTTCATACAACATCTTGTTTCCTCCCATCCTAAGCATCCGCCTATTTGGTATTATTTTACCTTTATATCACCAATCCGTCAAGGGTGAAGTGCATTTTTCAGCCTGCGGGCAAGCAGGTTCGCCACAAATACTTTGGCCGCATCTCCCAGCACAAAGGGCAGCACACCCATGCTGACGGCCGTCCTCGCGCCCATATGCCCCACAAGCATCAGCCACAGGGTTCCCATGCCATAGCAGGCAATGACCCCCGCCCCCATGGCCAGCCATGGGGATGCCCGCTTTTCCAGCAGCCATGCCGCAAGGGCAGCGCACAGCACATAGCCAAAGAGATACCCGCCGCTGAGGCCAAACAACCGCCCCGGGCCGCCGACCATTCCAGCAAACACAGGCAGGCCCGCCAGTCCCATCAGCAGATACACCAGCATGGCGCCCGCCGCATAGCGCCAGGGCAGCAGCGCGCCGCAGACCAATACCGGCAGCAGCGCCAGGTTCATCGGCACCACGCCCATGGGAACCGTCACCTGGGCGCACACCGCCGTCAGCGCGGCAAACAGCGCGCACAGAATCATCCGCCGGGTCTTCACATGACCGCCTCCTTTGTGTGCATGATACACGCTGCCTCCCCCGCCGTCAAGCAGGAAGCGAAGGAAAAACAGCGAATACTACCTATATTTGAATGCAGAAAGGACGCCTCAACGTGTCTACCCGCAAGAATACGCTCTACAACGTGGCTTACCGCGTTTTCTCGGTTTTCCTGCCCCTGGTCACCGCCCCCTATCTTTCCCGCGTGGTGGGAACCGAGGGTGTGGGCCTGTACAGCTACGCCTGGAACATCAGCCATGTGTTTGTGTTGATCGGCCTGCTGGGACTGGAGAGCTACGGCACCCGCGCCATTGCCCGGGTGAAGGACGAGCCTGCCGCCCTGCACCGCACCTTTTCGGAAATCTGGCGGATGCAGCTGCTGGTGGCTGGCGCAGCGCTGCTGGGCTGGCTGGTGTATGTTTTCGCCATTGCAGGCGAGGAAAAAACCATCGCCCTGCACCTGACCATGATGTCCGTCAGCTGCCTTGTCAACCTGGACTGGTGCCTCATGGGGCTTGACCAGTTCAAGCCCATCGCCCTGCGGAATACCGCCGTGAAGCTATTGGCCGCCGCTGCGGTGTTCCTGTTCATCAAAGCGCCCCAGGATCTGTGGATCTACGGCTTTGCCTGGTCGCTGGCCACGCTGGTGGGCTGCCTCAGCTGCTGGACAGGGCTGCGGGGGACCATCAAACTGGTTCCCGTCACCTGGAAAAACGCCCTGCGCCACTTCAAGCCCTGCGCGGTGCTGTTTGTGTCGGTGCTGGCCATCAGCGTGTTCCGCAGCATGGATAAGGTGATGGTGGGCGCCCTCAGCTCCATGGAGCAGAACGGCCTCTACGAAAATGCCGAGAAGATCGTCTACTGCCTCAGCGGCTTCATCACCGCGGTAGGCACGGTGATGCTCCCCAAGGTTTCCGGTATGTTCAAGAGCGGAGAGATCGACCACGTCCGCACCCATCTGGATGTATCCATGCAGGTGGTGATGTGCATGGTCTGCGCCCTATCCTTCGGCGTAGCCTCGGTGGCCATCGACTTTGCGCCCCTGTTCTTCGGCCAGGACTTCGCCTTTTCCGGCGTGTTGATGATCCCGCTGGCCTTCTCCCTCATCGGCATGGGCTTTGCCAATGTGGTGCGCACCCAATGGATCCTGCCCCAGGGGAAGGATCACATCTTCATCACCAGCGTGGTGGCAGGCGCCATCATCAACCTGATATTGAACTTCCTGCTCATTCCGCCTTTCGGCGCGGCGGGAGCCATCGTGGGTACGCTGGCGGCGGAATTCACCCTGCCCATTGTGCATTGGCTCTACCTGCGCAAGGAACTCCCCCACGGCCGCCTGCTGCGCCACGCCCTGACCTATGCGGGCATTGGCTGCATCATGCTGCTGGCCGTGCGGCTCACCGCGCTGCTGCCCCTGGGCGGCTGGCTGGGGCTGATCCTTCAGGTGGCGGTTGGCATGGTCGTGTATGGCGGGCTGTGCCTGGCCATGTGGCTCAAGACCCGCAACCGCGCCCTGCTGCGGCTCATCCCCGGCATGAAGAAATAATTCCGGCGTTTTCCGGCCACACTACCTCCAACCATCACACGGAGGTCTTGCCGGATGAAACGCATTCTGCTTCTGTTTCCCCTGCTTATGTGCCTGTGCAGCTGCACCCCTTCCACCCCGGACTACTACCACCACGCCCAGCTCTACCTGGGCAATGGCGACTATGAGAGCGCCGCGCTGCTCTTCACCCAGCTGGGCGAATATGAGGACGCTGCCGACTACGCCCTCTACTGCGCCGCCCTCAACGCCCTCAAGCACGACCAGCTCGCCCTGGCCAGGGCCAATATGGAGCTGGTCGCCCCCTTCAAGAGCAGCCAGCGCTACCTGCGCTACATCGCCGCCCGTGAGGCCGAGGCGAATGGCAACCTGGAGGAAGCCCTGGGCTTTTTCCGCAGCCTTGGCTCCTTTGAGGACAGCCTCACCCATGTGCAAAGCCTGCAGGAGGCCATCCCCCAGCGTGATCTCGCCCACGCCCGCGCCTTGATGGGCGCTGACCGCTGGGAGCAGGCATTGGCCGTGCTGGAGGCCCTGAACGGC
This sequence comes from Clostridia bacterium, assembly GCA_017936765.1. Lineage (GTDB taxonomy): Bacteria > Bacillota > Clostridia > Christensenellales > Aristaeellaceae > UBA11524. The sequence goes on along the minus strand of JAGBEX010000010.1, from coordinate 40,919 downwards.
TATGGCGAAAGCGCCGAGCTGGCCGAGCGCTGCCGGGAGGAGATCACCCGCAGCGCCTACGACCAGGCCATGCAGCTCTACGAAAGCGGGCAATACGCCCAGGCCATGGCTGCCTTTGAAGCCCTGGGGGATGTGCTGGACGCCCCTGCCCGGGCGCGGATGTGCCGCGGCGCCATGTATGACCAGCTGGAAGAGGACTACGCCGCTGCCAGCCTGTCCACCGCCCAGGAGTTGATGGATCGCTATGCGGAAATGGAGGACTACTTCGATAGTCCCCTGCGCCTGCGCGACCTGCAGCAGCACTACGCTGCCAACCTGCGTTTGGCCGCAGCTGCCCATGCCCGCCCCTATGTATCCTTCGGCACATCTGGTGATGCACCCCTTTTGTGGCGGGTGAGCATGGTGGAAGGCAGCCAGGCCACGCTGCTGTGCCAGAGCAGCCTTCGCCCCGCCACCATCACCGACTTGAGCTACCCCTTCACCCCCGATGAGGAAGCCGCCATCGTTCTCTTTGAGCATCCCCGGCTGGTCATCGACCTGGATCGCTACGCCTTCACCCAGGGCAACGGCACACCGGCGGATCCCTTCCGATAAACCACTCATACGAAAGAAGGTATCACCATGAATTACCAGCGCATCACCCTGCCCACCGGCGTTCCCATGGATATGTACGTCCCCCACGTCTCCCAGCAGATCGACCCCCAGGTGCAGCGCCCGGCGGTGGTCATTTGCCCCGGCGGCGCCTATATGCACCTCTCCGAGCGGGAGGCCGAGCCGGTGGCGCTGCGCTTTCTGCTGATGGGGTTCAACTGCTTCATCGTGTGGTATCGCCTCTCGCCCAACCGCTTCCCTGCCCCCCAGCAGGACGTAGCCTCCGCCGTGGCCTGGGTGCGTGAAAACGCCGCTATGACCCATACCGCGCCGGATAAGATCGCCGTGATGGGCTTTTCCGCAGGCGGCCATGCCGCAGGCAGCCTGGGTGTATTGTGGCCAAAAGCCGAGCTGTGGCAGCCCCTGGGGCTGACCCCGGAGCAGGTGAAGCCCAACGCCATGGTGCTGTGCTACCCGGTGATCACCGGCGGCGAGTTTGCCCACCGGGGTTCCTTTGTGAACCTCACTGGCACCGATGACCTGGCCACCCACGCCATCCATTCCCTGGACGCCCTCGTCACCCCCGCCACCCCGCCCACCTTCCTGTGGCATACCTGGGCCGACGACGCCGTCCCCGTGGAAAACACCTTGCTCATGGCCACCGCCCTGCGCAAAGCCGGCATCACCACCGAAGTCCATATCTACCCCTTCGGCTGCCACGGCATCTCCCTGGCCAACGAGTTCTCCACCTCCATCGACCACCCCCACCAAAACGTCCCCGAATGCACCCCCTGGCCCGACCTCGCCGCCCGCTTCCTGAAGCAGGTCATGTAGGCAGAGGGCGCTGCCCTCTGCACTCCCGCTTAAGGGATTTTATCCCTTAAGAATCCCTTTCGGGGACGGCGCTGCAAGATGGTCTCCGAGAAGGGGTCACGGCGCAAATACGGTTGCGCCGCGACGCGGATCAAGCCACTTTCCCGCGCACCTGTAGGGGCGATCTGCGATCGCCCGCACGCCGCACACAAGCACTATTTCAAAAGAAACGCACATAAAAGGAGCCTGCTATCTTCAGCAGGCTCCTTGCTTATTCCACCTCAAACCTCATTCCATCCCGGATCAAATAAAACACCCCGCGCCCATCCAGCAGCACCGCATCGTGCAGGGCATCGAACCGTACCAGCTCCAGCGTGTACTTTTCCCCTGTCACCGCTTCAAAAACATATGCGGTGTGGGGTTCTTCCTCCGCTGTCCAGCCATCGGGCAGCACGCCGGACACCGTGACCTTCAGCAGCTCGTTGTACGCCGCCTCAAAGGCCGCATAGCCGATCTCCACACCATTCAGGGTGCAGCGCAGGTCATACAGCACATTTCCCTCGCTGTCGGTCACCAGCTCATTGTTTTCCGCCACCTGTTCGGCGCGCTCCACGGTGTAGATCCGCTCCACATCGCCCTGACGGATGCTCAGCTGCCGCAGGTTGCCCAGCGCCACCGGCACGGTATAGCGGCTCAGGGTGGTGAGCGGCTCCATATCCATGAACACTTCCAGCGAGTAGTGGCTGCTGATGTAGATCTGCTCCCCTACCCGCACGTAATCCACATTGTCGTTCTTCGCGCCGCCAACGGTGAGGACGAAGCTCTCCTCCGGCCAGTCCGTCACGGTGTACACACCATCCAGTCCGGTGGTGCCGATGGAACCTGCGGCCATATGCACCTCCAGCACCAGCCGGGGCGTATCAAAGCCACAGGCCGCCAGGTTTTCCGGCGTGGCCTTGCCCACATAGGCGCCCAGCCGCAGGTTTTCCAAATTGGTTTGCAGCTTGCTGATGGCCTCGCCGTCCGCCGGGTATTGCACCGGGGCGGTGAGCATCCACCTGTCCTGGGCGTTCCCGCCGATGTCCCCCTGCAATGCCCACTCGGCCAGCACATTCCCCGCACCGTCCGCGAAAGTGATCCGGTCAAAGCGGGACTTGTGCAGCGTGGGCTGGGTCACCGGATGCAGCAGCGCCCGCTCCACCATCATGGCCTCGGCAGAACCCTTGTCCAGGGCAAAGAGGCGCTCATCGCCGTCCACGGTCATGTAGTAGGCATTGTTTTCGTCCAGGGACAGCGCATCGCCAATGCGCACCACCCAGCGCGCACCGTCGCTGTAGTTGATGTCCAGCACCACCCGCGGCGTTTCCAGGCCGAAGTCCGCCAGGCGATCAGCATACGCCGCTGCATCCTCTGTCAGCACTTCCTGATAGGTAATGGTGCTGGCGCTTTCCAGCAGCTTGGCCGCCGTGGTGGCGGATACCTCGTAGGTCGGGTCGTCCTCCAGGGTCAGGCTGCCCTCGGCACCCTGCACCGCCGACCAGCTGTCGCCATTACGCAGGGTCACGGCCAGGCGGGTCACCTGCGCTGCCTCATAGGCAGCCAGCGTGCCGGAATGATCGTGGTCATGCGCCTCCACCACCGGCTCAGGGCGGCTCAGCAGGCCATAGGCGCACCACACCCCCGCCAGCAGCACCAGGGCGCAGACCAGCAGCCAGCCCCGGCGCAAGGTGCGGGGCTTTTTCTTTTTCACATCAAGCATATCATTGGTTCCTCCGGGGCCACAGCACCATGAAGGCCGCCGCCAGCACCGCCAGGGGCAGCGCCACCAGCAGCACGCTGCCCAGCGTGACGGACTCCACCGAAAGCTGGGGGCGCAGGGCGGATTTCGCCATGATACCCAGGTCGATGGGTTCAGCATTCAGCAGAAACTCCACCACCCGCAGGGTGAATTCCTGGCTGTCAGTCATGGCGTGGATCTGGCTGTCGGTCAGCACGGTGGAGCTGCCCAGCACAAAGGCACGGCTCACATAGCCCTCGGTGGTCACCCGCCGGGCCTGCAAGCCCAGGGAGAAGGGACCCAGCTCGTCGCCGTCCTGCTGCTCCAGGCTGGTGAGGTCGCCATCCTTCAGACTGCGCAGATAGGCCTTGTACCCCGTGTTCAGCACCGAGGACACATCCAGGTTCCGGTCGCTCTGGTCAGGCAGGGCAAAGCCGCGGCTGCCCACCATCAGCAGAGTGTCAGCCCCGGCGGCCACCAGGTCGAAGGTCACGTCGGTGGAGACCATGGTGGGGATCAGCGCAATGCGCATATCGCTGTAATAGCTGCCGCGTTCCTCCGCAGAGGCGATCACCAGCCCGTCCTTGGGCAGGAAGCCATAGGAGCGCAGCAGCGCCTGATAGTTGGGCATTTCGTCGATGGGGTCGGTGTAATCGCAGGTGAAGAGGAAGCTACCGCCCAGAGCGGCAAACTCGGTGAGCTGCGCCATCTCCCCATCGGTGATGTCCCGAAGGGGGGACAGGATGGCCAGGGTGTCCTCCGGCTCCAGGGTCACGTCCTGGTCGGCCAGGGTGATGTACTGCACGTCGAAATTGTTGGCGGTGAGCAGCTCCGCGAACACGGCCGTCTCCGCTTCGTTCAGTTCCCCGTGGCCTTGCAAAATCAACAGCCGCGGGATCTCCGGCCGGGTCACATAGTTGATGGCGGAGGTGATGCGGCTCTCGTAGGTATAGCCCGCGGAGGTGAAGGTCCCGGCCTCATAGTCCAGGCTCAGGCTCACGAAATCCGCCGGGGAAAGCACCTTCCAGCGCCCGGTGACCTCGCAGGACACGATGAGGGAATCGTTGGACACCGCCGTTTCCGAGGTATCGCTCTGGAAGCGGGTCAGCAGGCCGGGGTTCAGGGTGATGTCCGTCTGCTCCCAGGTCACCAGGGGGCTTGCCGCGGCGTAGCGATCCAGCAGCTCCATCAGGGGGGCGTCCTCCTGCCCCTTGGGGAAGAGAGCGTAGATATGCACCGGATGGGGCAACTGCTCCAGGATTTGCAACGTGGTGTCGCTCTGGGTGGTGATGCCGTTAAAGGAGCAGTCCACCCGCCAGCCGTTTTTCTTTTCCAGGGTGCCGAAAAGGAAGTTCACGCCGATCAGCAGGGCCAGCAGCACGCAGAGGATGGCCGTGGACAGGCTGCCATAGCGGAAGCGGGGATTTTTCAAAAAGCTCAGTTTCTTCATGCCATCACGCTCCCCTGTATCGCCGGCTGTCCAGCATATGGATGGTCAGCACCAGGCAGGCTGCGGCAAAGCTCACGTCAAAGCCGATGCTGGCAAAGGAGAGCTGCCCCATGAGAAACGGCTCGTTGCGGGCATAAAGGCTGAAGAAATTCAGCGCATCGCTGAGCCATCCGGCGCTGACGCTGGTCTCCACCATGTCCAAGATCCACAGGGCAAAGTTCACGCCAAAGGCCATCACCGCCGCGCTGACCGGGTTGGTGGCGCAGCCGGAGATGAACAGATCCAGCGCGATGAAGGCACAGCCCTGCAGCACAAAGCCCATCATGCCCACCAGCAGCTCCCCGGGGTACACCTGACCATAGATGGCCACAATAAGGGCATACACCATGGTGAGCAGCACGGTGATGAGCATCACCGTTACCGCTGCCAAATACTTGCCCAGCACGATGCCCGTGAGGGACACGGGGCTGGTGAGCAGCAATTGGTCGGTGCGCTTCTGCCGCTCTTCGGCCAGGAGGCGCATGGTCAGCACAGGGGTCAGCAGCATCCACAAATAGCTGATCTGCCCGATGAAGGTCAGCAGATCGCTGGAGCGCTGGGCAAGGATCTGCAAATAGAACATCACCGAGGACAGCGCCAGAAACACGCCCATGAACAAATAGCCCACCGGCGTGTAGAAATAGCTTTGCAATTCACGTTTCCAAACGGAGATCAAACGTGGTTTCCTCCTTATGCATCGTCTTCCGCGGTGGCGCGCAGGAATACCTCTTCCAGGGTGTCCCGCTGGGGTACCAGCAGGCGCAGGGGGGCATCCAGGGCGCACAGCAGGCGGAAGAGCTGGGTTTGCGGGTCGCCCCGGTCGCCGCCGGTGACGCATTCCAGTTCCACCTCGGTGATGTTCACATCGCTGGTGGGCAGCACCTTCACCCGGCGTACGCAGTCCAGACCCTTCAGCGCAGGCAGCAGCTGCTTTTCCTTCATGGCGATGGACGCTCGCAGGCGCAGGGTATCGCCGCCGCCTGTCAGATCAGCCATGTCGGCCTCCCGGATCAGTTTGCCCTTGTGCAATATGATCACCCGCTGGCACAGCTGCTGGATCTCGCTGAGCAGATGGGAGGAGAAGATCACCGTGTGATCCTTGCCCAGCTGGCGCATCAATTCGCGGATCTCCACCACCTGCCTGGGGTCGAGACCCACGGTGGGTTCGTCCAGCACGATCACCGGCGGATTGCCGCACAGCGCCTGTGCCACGCCCACCCGCTGGCGGTAGCCCTTCGACAGGTGGCCCACCAGCCGCTGGGAAACCTCCGTGAGGCCGCAGGTGGCCATGATCTCCTTGATGTGCGCCGGAATGGCCTTGCGCTCCACTTCCTTCAGTTCGCACACAAAGGCCAGGTAGGCCGCCACGGTCATTTCGTCGTAGAGGGGCGGCTTTTCCGGCAGATAGCCGATGCAGCGCTTGCACGTGCGGGGATCCTGGAGCATATCCACGCCATTCACCAGCACCTGGCCGGAGGTAGGCGGGAAATACCCGGTGAGCATATTCAGCGTGGTGGTCTTGCCCGCGCCGTTCTGCCCCAGCAGGCCCACAATTTGCCCCTCCGGCGCCCGGAAGGACAGGCCGTCCACCGCCAGGGTGGCGCCATAGCGCTTGGTCACTTGCTTGAGTTCGATCATTCAAAACCTCCATGGGGAAATAGCTTGCCATCGCTTATTATACCATGATGGCTCTGGCTTTGTGTGAATAAAATGTAAAAAGCCGACGCTGGGTCGGCTGAAGATCAGTAACCAATGGGTTCTTCTACCAGAATCACCACATACCGCTGCCCCCGCAGAGGGCGGTTGGTCATGCTGATGGCGCGGCACATGCAGTCATCACCGCAGATGGCCTCGTTGCACTTGCCAGTCTTGGCGCAGGGGGTGTCCAGCCCCAGGCGGGAGGCATTGGGCGGGCAGGCCGCCTGCTTGATGCGGGCAATGGCCGCCGTGAGGCCACCCTCCACGATCTTCTGGCTGCCCACCACCGTCAGCACCATGGCGGGGCCGTGGATCATGGAAGCCACGCGGTTGCCGGTGCCGTCGATGTTCACCAGCTGGCCGGCGCGGGTCACCGCATTGGCCGAGGCCAGATACACCTCCGCCTTGCGGGCATTCTCCCACACGATGGACTTTTCCTCGGGGGAGGTCCAATGCCACCAAACTTTATGCCCGGCGGCCTCCAGTTCCTCCACCAGCCCCAGCTGACGGATGGTCATGGAGCCGCCCACGCCCACGTTCCAGCCGGGCTGGATCAGGGACAGCGCCTGCGCCTTGGCCTCATCGGCAGTCGCGACGGTATAGACCTCAAAGCCGTTGCGCTTCAGGTTTTCGGCCACAGTCTGCATCAGTTCGTTCATGGTGATCCTCCCTTGTTATTGGGGCAGCCCCACAGAATACACGGTGTTGCCGCTGGTCAGCAGCGCCCGGCCATTGCTGGTCAGGCCAATGAAGCCATCCGCCTTCACGCCCTCGGGCAGGGGCAGGGCGTAGCCATAGAAGCGCTGGCTGTCGATGTCCGCCCGGTAGAGATACTCGTTGGAGAAAGCGTACAGATTCTTGCCCTGCACGCCTGCGCCCACGCAGGCGCTGGGCAGCGTGTAGCGGCGATCCAGCGTGCCGGAAAGGATGCGCAGCTCGGTAATGCTGCTGTCCGCGCTGGTCTGGGAGGTGGGCGCCAGCAGCATACTGGCGCTGCCGCGGCTGGGGATGTAGTGGTCGATGAGCTTCCAGCCATAGACCAGCTTGGTGTTGTTCACATCCTGCACGGCCTTGTAGTCGTAGGTGTACATCTGCTGGGTGGTGAACACCCGCAGCTTGTTATCCTCAAACAGCACCTTGTAGGTCAGGTTTTCGCCCAGGGAGACTTCGCCCGTGTTCATCTTGCCTACCTGGAAGGTGTTCATCACGGTGTTGATGGCGGTGCCGTACACGTCCATGGCCAGTGTCCACATATACTCGCCCTTTTCGCCATAGAAGCCCACGTCCAAGAGAAGCATACCGGAGAAGGCCTCGGCCTCCTCGTCCACCTGGGAACCCTGGAGATCCTTGATCACCAGGTCAGGGGCGGTATCCTCGCCGATCACCACGGCGGCATAGCTGTCGCCCACGCGGGCAAACTGGATCTCCGCGCCCATGTTCTCGTTGTAGGAGGGACGGCCGTTCTTGTCCACGATAAACAGCTGGCTGCCCACCCACACCACCATGTGGTTATCCGAAACGGAGAAGGTAGCGCCTCCGCCCACGGGGAAGGACCACTTCACCGCGCCGGTGGAAGAGAGGCAATGGATGGACGCGCCATCGTAATACAAAACGCTGTCGCCAAAGGGGGTCACGTCCTGGGTGGCATAGCAGGGCATGGTCACGGCGGAGATCTCCGTGGTCTGCCCCATATTCTGCAGGAACCGCAGCCCTGCAAACACCGCGATCACCAACACGATCAGGATGATCCAGTTGCGGATCTGCCTGCGGCGGCGCAGGTCCATGGCCTGGCGGTCGTTATACATGGATTTTCCTTTACCTTGCATAAGGGGTCTCCTTTGCTGATAGGGATTCATTTCATTATAGCAGGTGAAGAGGAATGGTGCAAGCAAGAAAGAACACAAACTTAGGCTCCCTCCGGGAGGGAGCTGTCAGGCGTAAGCCTGACTGAGGGAGAATGCGAGTGCATTTCCGTTACGAAAACTCCTTCCGTCAGCCGCAAGCGGCTGCCACCTCCCTCAAAGAGGGAGGCTAAAATGGTTCCCTTTCTTGCTTTCCTGTGCTATAATGCGTTGGTACGAATGGAGGGATGCTACCATGATCATCGAGACTGACAGACTTGTTCTCACCGAGCTGACCGCCGACATGGCCGGAGATATCCTGCGCAATTCCCAGGATGAGGACAACCGCCGCTTTGTGCCGGACGAGGTCTTCGATACCCTGGAGGAAGCCCGGGAGGTGGTGGCATTCCTGATGGAGGCCGCCCAGGGCGATGGCCCCTATCTCTACCCCCTGCTGACGAAGGATGGAGAGAACATCGGCTATGTGCAGGCCTGCATGGCGGAAAACGGCTGGGAGGTGGGCTATCACATCGCCAAGGCCCACACCGGCAAGGGCTATGCCACCGAGGCGCTGCGGGCATTTCTGCCTTATATTGTGGACAAGCTGAATATTGCAAGCATCGACGGCATCGTGCTGGAGGAGAACGTCGCCTCCCACCGGGTGCTGGAGAAATGCGGATTTGAATTGGTTTTCAAGGGCGTCAGCTCCTATCAGGGGCAGCCCAGAGAGGTGCGGCGCTATGTCTGGCCGCAGAAAGGAACCCTATGAAGCAAGAAGTACATGGCAATCTGACTGGCCTGCGGGATTCGCTCATCGCCTCCCTCAGCCAGCTTTACCTCTATGAGGTGGACGAGGACGTGTTCCTCCCCCGGGAGCTGATGCAGCTGCTGGCCAAGTTCACCCAGATCATGAACCGGGAGATCGCCCTCTATATCACCCGCGATGGCGAGGTGGTGGATGTGTCCGTGGGTACGGACAAGGACGTCGAACTCCGTGACTACCGCCTGCGCCGCAATGCCCAGCGCCTGAGCTGTGTGCGGTGCATCCACACCCACCCCAATGGGGACGGGCATCTCAGCGACGTTGACCTCAGCGCCCTGCGCGCCTTCCGCTACGACGCCATGGCCGCCATTGGCTGCAAGGATGGCGAACCCACCTTTGTGCAGGCTGCCTTCCTGGGGGAGAATGCCAATATCCTCATGGATGAACCCGCCCGCTGGTACCGCACCCCGGACGAAGCCTGGGTGGAGCAGATAACCATCAGCGACAAGATCGTGGGCTGGAACGAACAGGAAAAGCAGCGCGGCCTGAAGGAGCGCGCCGTGCTGATGGGCATCGAGAGCGACGAATCCCTGGCCGAGCTGGCCCGCCTGGCGGACACCGCCGGGGCAGAGGTGGTGGGGTCCTTCCTGCAAAAGCGGGATAAGCCCGATACCGCCCTGTTCATCGGCCGTGGCCGGGCGGACGAACTCTGCCGCCAGGTGCAGGCGCTGGAAGCCGACGTGTGCATCTTTGATGAGGAGCTGACCGGCATCCAGGTGCGCAACCTGGAGGACATCCTCCATGTGAAGGTGGTGGATCGCACCACGCTGATCCTGGACATCTTCGCCCAGCGCGCCTCCAGCGCCGAGGGCAAGCTGCAGGTGGAGCTGGCGCAGCTGCAATACCAGTCCACCCGCCTCATCGGCCAGGGTCTGGTGCTGAGCCGACTGGCTGGCGGCATCGGCACCCGCGGCCCCGGTGAATCCAAGCTGGAAATGAACCGCCGCCGCATCCGCGAGCGCATGACCGAGCTGCGCCGCCGCCTGGAGGGCATGGAAAAGCAGCGTGAGCTGCGCCGCAAGAGCCGCGAGCGCAACGAGATCCCCGTGGTGGCGCTGGTGGGCTACACCAACGCAGGCAAGTCCACCCTGCTCAACCGCATGACCGGCGCGGACGTGTACGTGCAGGATCAGCTCTTCGCCACCCTGGACGCGGTGAGCCGCCGCATCGAGACTGCGGAGCATACGCCCTACCTGCTGGTAGACACGGTGGGCTTCATCCGCAAGCTGCCCCACGCCCTGGTCAGCGCCTTCCGCTCCACCCTGGACGAGGCCGCCCTGGCGGATGTGCTCATCATTGTGTCCGACGGTGCCTCCGAGGAGATGCTCAAGCAGCACGAGACCGTGGAGCAGGTGTTGGCTGAACTGGGCGCCACCGAGCAGCCCCGCATTGAGGTCATCAACAAATGCGACCTGGGCAGCGCCGTCCCCGCCCTGCCCGGCGCGGTGATGGTCTCCGCCAAAACCGGCGAGGGCATTGACGAGCTTTCCGCCCGCATTGCCGCCGAGCTGCAAAAGACCTACGCCCCAGTGACCTTCTTCCTGCCCTTCAGCCAGTATGGCCTTCTGGGGCAGATCCGTCCCCTGGGCCGGGTCATCAGCGAAAACCACACCGATACCGGCACCGAGCTGACCATGATCATCGGCCAGGCCGACCGGGATCGCCTGGTGAGCAAATACGGCAAGGATATCATCAAACAATAATCATTGTACAGGCATTGTGTTCTTTTCAGCGCAATGCCTGTTTTTTCTTGTCACCGGCTGCAAGCTATGCTACAATAGGCGCAAATGATTCGTTTACAGGAGGATACTACGATGGATTATCGCACTTATCTCCGCTATCATCCCGATGAAAAGGGCAAATTTGGCGAATACGGCGGCGCTGTGCTGCCCGATGAACTCAAGGCCGCCTTTGCCGAGATCACCGATGCCTATCAGACCATTTGCCACAGCGCCCAGTTCATCAACGAGCTGCGCCGCATCCGCCGGGATTTCCAGGGTCGTCCCACCCCGGTGTACCATTGCGAGCGTCTCTCCCGCATGGTGGGCGGCGCACAGATCTACGTCAAGCGCGAAGACCTGAACCACACCGGCGCCCACAAGCTGAACCACTGCATGGGCGAGGGTCTGCTGGCCAAGTACATGGGCAAAAAGAAGCTCATTGCCGAGACCGGCGCTGGTCAGCACGGCGTGGCGCTGGCCACGGCGGCGGCCTTCTTCGGCCTGGAATGCGAGATCCACATGGGTGAGGTGGACATTGCCAAGCAGGCTCCCAACGTGACCCGCATGAAGATCCTGGGCGCGAAGGTGGTTCCTGTCACCCACGGCCTGAAGACCCTGAAGGAAGCTGTCGATTCTGCCTTCGATGCCTATGCCCGCGAGTACAAGGACGCCATCTACTGCATCGGCTCTGCCCTTGGCCCCCATCCCTTCCCCCAGATGGTGCGCGACTTCCAGATGGTGGTGGGCGACGAAATGCGCCAGCAGTTCAAGGAAATGACCGGCCTGGATCCTGATGCCGTGTGCGCCTGCGTGGGGGGCGGCAGCAACTCCATCGGCACCTTTGTCCCCTTCCTGGATTCCACCTCCGACCTTTACGGCATCGAGCCTCTTGGCCGCGGCGACAACCTGGGCGACCACGCTGCCTCCATGAAACACGGTACCCCCGGCATCATGCACGGCTTCAACTCCATCATGCTCAAGGATGAGAATGGCGAACCCGCCCCCGTGTACTCCATCGCCTCCGGCCTGGACTATCCCTCCGTTGGCCCCGAACACGCCTACCTCCACGACCTGGGTCGCGTGAAGTATGAGACCGTGTCCGACGAGGAAGCCGTGGATGCCTTCTTCGCCCTGAGCCGCTACGAGGGCATCATCCCCGCCCTGGAAAGCGCCCATGCCGTTGCCTTTGCCATGCGCAAGGCCAAGGAAATGAAGCGCGGCGCCATTCTGGCCACCCTGTCCGGCCGCGGCGACAAGGACGTGGATTATGTGGTGGAGCATTACGGCTACGGCGAGCAGTTCAACAAATAAGCAGGAGGGATCGCCATGCTGACCGATATCCAGCGCCTGCAAATGCTGCAAGTCCCCACCGAAGCCATTGACGTGGTGATCGACAGCGACACCTACAACGAGATCGACGATCAGTTTGCCATTGCCTACGCCCACCTGAACCCGGAAAAGCTGCGGGTGCAGGCGGTGTATGCCGCCCCCTTCCTGAACCACCGCTCCACCTCCCCAGCCAATGGCATGGAGAACAGCTTCCAAGAAATCCAGCGGCTGATGCACCTGCTGGGGGCTTCCACCCCCAGCTTCCGCGGCTCCCCGGACTATCTGCCGGACGAGAACACGCCCATCGCCTCCCCCGCTGCCGAGGACCTGGCCCGCCGCGCCATGGCCTACACCCCGGAAAAGCCCCTGTATGTGGTGGCGCTGGGTGCCATTACCAACGTGGCCTCCGCCCTGCTGCTGAACCCCGCCATTGCCGACCGGGTGGTGATCGTTTTCCTGGGCGGCCATGCCCTGGACTGGCCGGACACCGCTGAATTCAACATGAAGCAGGACGTGGCCGCCGCCCGCGTGGTGTTCGCCAGCGGCGCACCCCTGGTGATGCTTCCCTGCCTGGGCGTGGTGAATGTGTTCAGCACCTCCGGCCCGGAGCTGGACTATTGGCTGCGGGGCAAGAATCCCCTGTGCGATTTCCTGGTGCAGAACACCGTGGACGAGGTGAACAGCTACGCCGCCGGCCGCGTGTGGAGCCGCGTGTTGTGGGACGTGACCGCCGTGGCCTGGCTTGTGAACGACGACGAGCGCTTCATGCGCTCCCGGCTGATCCCCACCCCCGTGCCGGAATACGACAACCACTACGGCAGCGCCCCCGCCAACCCGCTGTGCCGGTATGTGTTCCACATCAACCGGGACGCGCTGTTGGGGGATCTGTTCGCACGGCTGGCAGCAAAATAAACGGATATACAAAGAGAACCGCCACAGAAGCGGTTCTCTTTTTTTGCAAAAAAGCGCATGGCTGAAACCCTTGATTTTCCTTGTGTTTTCCAAAATGTAAAAGAATCTTTGCGTGACTTTTGGGCTAAACGGATGTATTCTGACGACGAAAAAACAGCCTGTAGTGCTGGGAAAAAGGAGCGTTTTTCATGAAAACAGCAAAACGTTGGTGCCTGGTTGCCTTATTGGTCGCATTGGTCTTTTCCCTGTGTTCCTGCGGAGGCGGCAGCAGTAAGAGCTATGGTGCTGGCGGCTATGAAATGCCCAACAGCGGTGACAAATCCTTCTCCGATTACGTCAAGCGAGTTGATCCCGGTCTGTGGAATAGTATGGAATCCAACTGGGGCAACTAATCACCTGTAAACGAGATCATTATCGGCTTTTCTTCAAGAATTTAATCATATGGGGTGAAATATCATGTTTGAAATCATCTGTATCGGAATTTTTTGCTTTGCCATTGCTTATGGACTTGGCTGGTTTTCCTTCTACTTCCTGACCGACTTTGAATCCTTTGCCGTTCCTGCTGGCCTCATTCTTGGCACCGGATTCGCCATCTGGGCAATGGTCATGTTCTATCAGGATCGGAAGAAGAAGCAGGAAGAAAACCCCTCCAGCGGTTACTATCCCATGACGACTGATGAAATCGTTCGTCGCACGCACGAACTCGTCAGCATGGACACCTCCGGCTCTCATAAACCCGCCAGCGTCACCAAACGTGCTATCGCCGGTACGATCATCGGCGGTGTTCCCGGCGCCATCATTGGCGCAGCTTCCGCCATCGATAAAAATGCGAAGGCAGAGAAAAAATAACACATCCATTACATAGAAAAAATCCTGCTCAATGAGCAGGATTTTTTGTGGCGGAGAAGGAGGGATTTGAACCCTCGCTGCGCTTATCGCACACTACTCCCTTAGCAGGGGAGCCCCTTCGGCCTCTTGGGTACTTCTCCATGTCAAGCGAATATGAGCGGCACACCGCTGTTTGAGGAAAGCTGGCGGAGAGAGAGGGATTCGAACCCCCGGTATCTTGCGATATCACTGGTTTTCAAGACCAGCGCCTTAAACCGCTCGGCCATCTCTCCACAGGGAACCAGCCCGATTATTATATCACGCCCCCGCCAGCGCGTCAAGGGGAAAATTCACGAAGTTTTATCAGCAACAAAAAACAGAAAAAGTTGAAAAAAAGAAAAAATACCTCTTGCATTTCTCTCTGAACTGTGGTATAGTATCAATGTTGCCGAAAGCGACGTGCTGATGTAGCTCAGTAGGTAGAGCGCATCCTTGGTAAGGATTCACTCTATGCAGCGTCGCAGCAACTTTATACAGCCTGTGCTGATGTAGCTCAGTAGGTAGAGCGCATCCTTGGTAAGGATGAGGTCACCGGTTCAAATCCGGTCATCAGCTCCACATCATCACCTAGTTTTTGATACAAACTGGGTGATGAATTTTTTTATACTTCAAAGGCTCAAAAACCTTGTAATCACAGGGCTTCTGGGCCTTTTGCTATTTCAGGGGTGGGGTAATTTCATCCCCTGGCGATGAGGTTTTTTGCTCGTTTCCCGATCAGAACCTAAAAACCGCTGTTTTCGTTTTACCCCATGACCGATACAGTTATACACAAGAACACACAATCACACACTTGCCCACACAGGAAAACGAAACATGCCTACACCTTCTTACAGACACTTTACGGTTTTCCGCTTCCATCATTTCCGCCAAATTCACAGCCGTGAGAATGATGATGTCCATAATACCATCGGCCATATCGATAGCCATAATGAGCAGGACAGCTAGAGCAGTCACCTGTGCAGCGTCCTGGGTGAGTACGTTTGGATCCTGCATCCGAGGCGAGGCCAAGCAGAGAGGCAAGGAACCCCGGCCCCTTTTTCACCGGCTGTACAAGGGCTATCTGCGGTTCAAAGGGAAGGTCGTCGATCTCGCGGTAGATACCGCCTGCCCTGGCAACAGCTTCGAGCAGATCCTCATCATAGCATTGGCCTTCCAGTTCCTCGTACTGCTCTGCAGTAAACTGACCCCGGCGACTGCGAATGGCCTCATTGAACACATCCTCCGTCACACAGCCACCTAGTTCAATGATCTCAGCTGGCGTAAAGTGTATTCCGTTTTGCATGGCGCGCTTTACCAGACGTGTTGAATTCTTCTCATCAAAAAATTCATTGGCAATTTCAGCAACCTCGGCGGAGGATGTGAAATCAGTCAGCGTTGAAATTCGGCTGATCTGTGTGCTTTCGGCCCAGTCCCAGAACCGATCATAGTAATCTTCCCACTTCATCCGCATCACACTCCAGTCAAACGGAAAAACGGAATACAAGAACATGGCTTTTGAGTTGTCGAGGTGTGGTCCTAAATTCTTCCGCAAGCGCCTCCACGTTTTCAGGAAGGGGATAATCTCTTTCCTCCATCATTTGTGCTACTTCTTCCGATATTCCGGGAAATAAAGTGACCCCATCAGCGCGTCCGCCAAGCCTGCGCATTAACCGCTGACTTGCTATATTTCCACAGCTTACCTTGCTTATAAACTCTCTCGTATCAGAGATGGCAGCAAATCGCTGGATTAAAAGACGAAGCGCAGCTGTTCCAACCCCTTGATTCTGATAGCGTTCAACTACTTCAATGGATATTTCAGGTTTTTTGGAAATGGCATACTGTTGAAGCCCACAAAATCCACAGAAAGCATCGTCCTGCTTTCTGATGATAATCACATTCAGGGTTTCAGGATTATTGAACGTATTCCAGAGACGCTCTTCTGTGTTCAAATCTAGGTTTGCAAACAGTTCCTTCCATTCCGGTTTTCCTTTGAATATGCTGATGTAGTTGGCTCTATCAGAAGGAAGGATGGCACGAAGATAATACTCACTATTTTCAGCATAGACGCCATTTTCTGAAAAAGCCATCCCGAGGAAAGCATCACGATCAATTATCATCGTCTACCTCCGTATGGTTGCTGCCATAATGGCAATAAATCCTGTTATTCCAAACCAACGCCAAAAGCATGAATCGTTTGCTCAGAAGCTTTGTCAGCCACAGTTTTTCCCATTGCTTTTTCAATCACTGCAAGAAGGCTCTTTGCTCGTGCAATGAAGTAACTTTCAAAATCATCTGCTGCAAAGGCTTCGTAATCAACCAAATGAGACTCGACTCTGGCTTTGAGCGTATCTGCATCGATACTTGCTTCGCGCATGATTTTCTTGCTATATACGCTTGGTGCACTTCCTCCGATAGAGCGATTTGATGCGGGAAGCAGCGGAGTTTTGTTGACGATAGAGTTCCATTTTTCGCGTTTATAACCTGCTTTAATACAGTATGCTTCTGGGAATATATGGTGAATGTCCGGAGATTCATCCATGCTCTTTACCAAATCCATCGTTATGCCCTTCATGAAATCTCGGCATTGTTCCCGATAAATTAGCGCCATAATTCCTTTATAAGCCGCACTATTGCGTGTCTGCAATGAAAGAAGTCTCGTTGCAGAGAAGAAAGACGCAGTAACGGTTCTTACGGGAACTATATTTCCGCGAATAAGGTTAACGATGTCATCAATATCATTGGCATATCGGCTTTCATTAGCACCGCCATACATTTCACCCATAATGCCGCACCAAAACCATTGGGACAGGATATCCTGAGTCCTTGGCTTATCAAATTCGCTTTTACCAATTACAGCGCAGATAGCTGCAAGCGGAATCAACTGCGTGGGATAAGGCAAGTCTCTTTGCCTAAAGACATATTGACTGAACAGGAACTTCCGTGCCAGACGATAGCCCTCCAGAACAGCCTCCTTATTGGCCTGATATACTTCGAAGGGGAGATCAAGAATATCCTTTCTTTTGCAGGTAGTCATCGTTGAAGCACGGAAATTACTGTATAGCGTAATGGTTTGCAGAAAGGCAGATTCGTCTACACTGTACATGACATCTGTATTCAGCGGCTCGTGCTTACCCCAGATCAGATCCCTGCAAACCTCCCAGTCCTTGCGGAGGTCATGGCCGTAAGTCGCATATGTAGCCGTGACCAACTCAAATACCGTTAAGGCAACACCGCCAGTATTCACATTTTCAAAGACCTTACATACTGCCTCGCGTGGAGTCGCCTTATCAAGTCGGATAACCGGAAGCTTGTACTTGGTCATGGTATCGATGATCTCTTTCCGGAAACGCTTGTACTTTGACATGATTTCCGAGGCATAGCCGTGGTATTCCTTATAGCCATCTGCCCAGTCTTCACGTTCGCTGCTATCGAAAATGATGTTCAAGGGAAACATTTCATGCTCGAATTCCAACTCACGCGTGGATATATCCAAAACAATATCTCGGTCAAAATTAGCCTTTACCTTTCGATCTGCCGGAACAGAAAGGATAGCGTCAAGGCGATCATCTTCGTCATTCAAGCATTTATTTATATCCAGATAATAGAAGCGCTTAATTTCCTTTTTCTTGTCGGTGACTGTTGCTACTGGATCCAACGAATATGTAGAACGATACATGGAGGTTAACCTTTGCTGACCATCCAGAACCAGGAATTCAGGCTCACCCCCTTCAACTTTTACGCCTTCAATTGTTCGATACTTAAAGCGGACGCTTTCACTACCGTATTCTAGGCACATTATCGCTCCCATTGGGTATCCCTGCGTAAGACTGGCAAGAATTCCACGAATACGGTCGTCGTCCCATGTCCAGCCACGCTGAAAGTCAGGAAGCTGAATCTTCCCGTTGGCCACATCATGCATCAATTGTTCTAAGCTAGTATCGTTGGATGTAGGAGCTATATTGATAGCCACGTAAGATCACCTCTTTAAATGAATCAGTCAAATCTACGTATCCATAATAATTTGTAGATGAGTAGCGCGAGGGAATGCCCTTTCAAAGCGCCTTATAAACCTTTTCTGCTTCTCTGATCAATTCGCGCTGTGATCGGTCTGCAAACGGTTTTAGTGTCATCAGGTGTTTATAACGTTCCTTTGCCAGCTTCCGTCTGCTTTTGGAAACTCTGGGATCCGTCGTCGAGGAAATGATTCGTGAGCTCTCGATTATGATGCGACAATCATTTTCTATCTGAGCTTCCGTAAGCTTATCGTACAGTGCAAGGTTGGGAAAGGCAAGATAGTCATTATTCCCCTCAAATAGCGCATACTCCCATGCACGTATGTTATGACGCTTGTTTCCGAAAAAGAGACCCATTATAGATCGCCCCAGTTCATGAAATTCAAATATCCATGTGAGTCATATCGCCGCACTAGCTACACGATATGTATCCTCCATGATGATAGTAATTCGTGTTGAATTACGTACATTATAACAAATACTTGTTGAAACCAAAAGAGGACAAGCGAAATATCTTGCGTGATTATTCCGTTGAGATTATGTGCACTACTGTACTACAATACACGCTTCGATTCACTTTCTGAGCGTTTTTCATAAGCCCTTCGACCACAATTAATCATATCGGAACACAGACAAACAAAACTATTGATACTCTATGTTTATGTTGTTTTCAGCTTACAGGCCGTATGATATATCCAGGAAATCTACAGGAGGTAAATAATGATCTATTTAACTGGCGATACTCACGGTAACTTTCAGCGTATTGCTCATTTCTGTGCTCGCATGAATACCAAGCCCTCTGACATCATGATTATTCTCGGTGACGCCGGGATCAACTTCTATGGCGGCTGGCGTGATCATCATAAGAAAAAATACATCAGTGCGTTGCCTATTACACTCTTCTGTATCCACGGCAACCATGAGCAACGCCCGGCCACGATCCCCTCTTACATCGAGCAGAAATGGCACGGTGGGACTGTTTATGTTGAAGAGCAATTCCCAAGCATACTCTTCGCGAAAGATGGCGAGATTTATAACCTGAATGGCATGCAGGCTATTGTCATTGGTGGTGCTTACAGCATTGATTGGATGCTACGGATCCCAGGTAGGAGCTGGTGGCCCGATGAACAACCTTCGGATAAAGTAAAAACACAGGTTGAACAAACGCTCGATCAGCTCGGGTGGAAGGTTGATGTTGTGCTCTCTCATACCGTCCCTTTGAAATATGAACCAGTTGAGGTTTTCCTCCCTGGCATCGAACAAAGCAACGTCGACAAGTCCACCGAACAGTGGCTTGATAGCATCGAATGTCAATTGCAATATGGCAAGTGGTATGCTGGGCATTACCACACTGAGAAAAAGGTGGATAGAATGCAGATTCTGTTTGAGGACTATGATGTATTGTTGCAGGCTCAATGTATTATCGATGTATAAAATTTTCCCGCCCTATGTACATTCGATATAGCAAGTGCTATAATGGATAATAGGGAGTTGATATACACATGACATTCTCCAAAGCATTAAAACAAGCACGAGAATCCGCAGGAATGACGCAAACGGAGCTCAGCAAGGCTCTGGGCGTTGCATTCTCTACGATCAACCGCTATGAGAACGGGAAGCATTTCCCGACACCTATTGTTCTGAATGCGATTCAAAGCTTCTTTACCAGCAAAGGCATCGCGTTCAAGTATGATTCGGAGATGGAGGCGGATTCAGAGCATGGGTGCGAAAATACGCAGGTCTGATTTCCGGCGACAGTATCCCGCCGTATATCAAGGCCTTTTTGTGTTTTCTGACGCAAAACGCTTGCCAAAGGATCAGCCCGTCATTAACCTTGGCTATGTATTGAGCGAGCGCTTAATGGGAATTCCCGCTGACAGACGGTGTTTTGAGATCGATAACTGCCTGCGCAGTATTGTCGAAACGTATACAGCCGTATCGTTATCACACATTGAAATCCTATTCACACCGTCTCTCAAACTGGATGCTATCGGTGTTCTGCTGTCATTATGCCGGAATCGAAAGATATGTTTAAGCTGGCCGGGCCGCATAAGCGGAAATACGCTAACATATGCGGAACCAAGCAGCCCGGAATACTACGAAGCAGACTATACCAGATTCATAGATACATACGTCATAACAGAGTAAGGAGTGCAGCACCATGAAGTACCGTGATTTGATTCAATTCGATCCGATTGAGTCGGTCATTGTTCTGCGCAGTGCAGACGATAAGAAGAAGGCCGAGGAACTGGTCAGCAGCTATGTCATGAGCGACAGCATGGCGGAATTGATCAGCGCAAAGATTATCTCCCAGCTCCAGCTGGAGAACGTAGTTGACAACAAGGGCGTTTTGCTTGTTGGTAACTACGGCACCGGTAAATCTCACTTGATGAGCGTTGTTTCTTCTATCGCCGGTTCCGCAGATCTTCTGGCCCTTGCTCAGAACGCGCAGTTCAAAGCGGATGCTGCTTGCATTGCTGGACGTTTTGAAGTGCTGCGTATTGAAATCGGCTCGACTGCCATGTCCCTGCGCGGAATCATCACATCGAATCTGGAGCAGGATTTGGCCCGTCGCGGTATTTCCTATAAATTCCCTGATGTCAAAGCCATCACCAATAACAAGGACTCGCTGCTTGATATGATGGCAGCCTTTGCCGAGGTATATGGCGACGAGCGCGGCTATCTGGTCGTTGTGGACGAGCTGCTCGATTATCTGCGCACTCGCAAGGACAACGAACTGATGGCTGATCTCAATTTCATGCGTGAATTGGGTGAAATCATCAAGTCCACTCGCTTCCGTTTCATCAGCGGCGTTCAGGAAGCGCTTTTCGACAATTCTGCATTCCGTCAGGTTTCCAGCTCTCTGCTCAAAATGAAGGATCGCTTTGAGCAGGTACTGATTCGTTCCGAAGATATTGCATTCGTCGCCCAGCGTCGTGTGCTCCGCAAGTCTCCGGAACAGAAGGCACTTATCCGCGACCATCTGCAAAAGTTCTGCCCAATGTATCAGAACATGGCAGACCGTCTGGAAGATTATGTCGATATGTTC
This sequence comes from Clostridia bacterium, assembly GCA_017936765.1. GTDB lineage: Bacteria > Bacillota > Clostridia > Christensenellales > Aristaeellaceae > UBA11524. The sequence goes on along the minus strand of JAGBEX010000010.1, from coordinate 19,996 downwards.
CCGATTCACCCGGCGTACATCGATACCTTCCAGCACATCATCACCGTTGAGAAGCGCGAAGTGCTGAAAACGATTTCTGAAACCATCGGTGCAATCATTAACAACGAGCTTGATCCAGAAAGGCCCGGTATCGTTTCGTATGATACCTACTGGAAGCGTATCAAGGAAAATCCCAGCCTGCGCACTGATCCTGCCGTCCATGAGGTTCTCTCCAAGTCTACTGTTTTGGAAGACATCCTCTCGCGTAATTTCCCGAAACCTACATACAGGCCTATTGCTCTGCAGATTATTTATGCTCTTTCTGTGCATCGCCTGACCACCGGCACATTGGATGCCAAGCTGGGACTTACGGCGCAGAGCCTGAAAGATGATCTCTGTCTTTTTATTCCCATGCCAGTCATGGAGGAAGATTTCCTGCTGTCCATCATCATCACTGTGCTGCGGGACATCCTCAATACCGTTTCTGGCCAGTTCATTGAATACAACAGCGACAATGGCCAGTATTACCTCGATCTGAAAAAGGACATCGACTATGCCAAGAAAATTCAGGAGAAAGCTGATTTCCTTGGCAACGATGCCCTTAACCGCTATTTCTTTGAAATTCTGATTTCTTCCCTCGAATGGAATACGCCGCAGCATGTGACCGGTTATCATATCTATCAGTATAACCTCACATGGTATGAGAAGAACATCTTCCGTCGCGGCTATCTGTTCCTCGGCAATAGCGCAGATCGTCCGACTGCGCAGCCCGAAGAAGATTTCTATGTATATATCCTGCCGCCCTTCGGCAATGAGCGTCCGGCATCGCCTTCTCAGAAGGACGAGGTCTATTTCATCATGAAGATGGAAACCAAGCTGGCGCAGCTGATCCGCCTCTATGGTGGCGCGAAAGAAATGGAAGCTCTGAGTGCTGCCGGTGAAACCAAGACCACCTATGTGCAGCGCGGAAAGTCGTATCTTTCTCAGATCCGTAAGTGGCTCGACGAGAACAAGACTCGAATGTTCAACATCATCTATCAAGGTGTCGAAAAACCGATCCTTGAATACCTGCGCGGTGTTCGCATGAATGAGCTTACCGTAAAGTCCGCTGTTGATTATGCTGCTTCCCGCGCACTTGGCAGCTATTTCGGCTCCAAGTACCCGGATTACCCGAAGTTCCCGAACGTTGTAACCGTGCTGAATATGTCTGCCAACCGCGCCGAAGCAATTCAGGCGATTGTTGGCAAACCAACCAAGCTCGGCAACGATATTCTGGATGCTTTTGGTCTGCTGCTTGATGGAAAGATTCGCCCAGAGAATAGCAAGTACACAGCGTTCTATATCCAGAAGCTCAAAGCCCTGCCCGAGGGGCACGTTCTCAATTTTTCAGATATTATGGAAAGTAATAATAGTGAGGATTATGCAGACAAGCGCTTCGGCCTCTCCGAAGTATGGATGAGCATTATCCTTACTGCGCTCGTATATGGTGGTCATTGCGTCCTTGTCGGCGGCGATGACAAGAAGTATGATGCAGGTAACATGGAGGCCCTTTGTAAGATCAGCCCGCTGGATATTTACCGCTTCAAGCGTCTGGAAAAGCCGAAGACTATGAATCGCCAGATGCTCACACGCCTCTTTGACCTGTATGATATTTCCACCGGCCTACTGGCCAGTGAAACCACCTATCCGCAGGCTCTCCAGCAGCTCTTGAAGGAAGCACAGAACTTTGGCAATCAGGCCATCACTCTCAAAAACTTCCTCATGAAGAACGCCAGCGTATGGGGAGAAATGCTGATTCCGCTGAACATCTCTGAGAATCTGCAGGCGCAGCTGACTGCTGTACATAAATCCGGCGATGATATCCGCAGCCGTTTCACCACGCCTGCCAAGCTCAAGAATTTCGACTATGACGAGGCTCGCATGAAGGCGCTGGAGGATGGGTTTGTCGCCATGCAGACTGCCGCCCGTGCTCACACCTTCTACGCAGAGACACAGGAGATCATGCAGTACATTGCTGCCGCTGAATCGAAGGTGCCTGCAGATGTAGCACTTCATGAAGCGTTTTCTGCGAAGAAGGCGACATTTATGGCCGTTCGTGATCGGCTGCTGGATGATGATTTTGATGCCGACGAAACGGATGATCTCATTGCTGAGCTCATTGATCTCAAGAACGCATATATCGAGTATTACATGGATGCTCATAAGCAGTTCCGCTTGGACATCAATGGAGCGCAGAAAAAGGGAAAGATTCAGGAGAGTGCGACGCTCAAGGCCCTGCACTCCCTTCGTGGTATCCGCGATATTCTGCCCTTGAGCCAGTTGCAGGATCTTACGAACCAGATGGCCAGCATCAAAGTCTGCTATGAATGCACGACACCGGAATTGCAGGCAACACCTGATTGCCCGCACTGCCATTTCAATCCGGCAGATAACATGGCCCCGGCTGTCGCAGGACGCTTGGAATTCATTGAAGATCGTTTGGATGATCTCCTTGTAGCATGGACTCAGCAAATGCTGGCAGCTCTGGATGACCCGATGCTTGACGATCAGCGAGCCCTGCTCGGCAAGAAGCAGCAAGAAATCATTGCTCGTTTCACTACCACCAAACAGCTTCCCATTCCGGTTGACCAGCAGTTTATCGACTGCGTGAATACGCTTCTTAGCGGCATGGAAAGCGTTGAGCTCCCGCTGGAGGATATGCACAGGGCAATGGCTTCTTGGAGTCCTTGTGCGCCAGATGAATTTAAGGCTCGCCTGACGGACTGGATCGATAAGCACACCAGTGGCTATGACAAAACCAAAGTCAGAATCGTAATCAAGTAATGGAGGGAACCAGCCATGAAGCTGACCAAACAAAATATTGATAAGGTGCGCCATATAGAGGGTTTCCCCATTGCGAGAGATGAGGATATTATTGCGCTTTCTCGTCCGCCGTACTATACTGCGTGCCCGAATCCTTTTATCGAGAACTTCATTCGTGAGAATGGCACTCCGTATGACGAGGCAACCGACGACTACCATCGTGAGCCTTTTGCTGCTGATGTTAGTGAGGGCAAAAATGACCCAATTTATAACGCGCATAGTTATCATACAAAAGTGCCTCATAAAGCAATAATGCGCTATATACTTCATTACACTAAACCTGGCGATATTGTTTTTGATGGCTTCTGCGGTACTGGTATGACTGGTGTGGCAGCACAAATGTGTGGTTGCCCAACGCAAGATTTAAGAGCTCAGATTGAGAGAGAATCTTCTGAACCTGTTGAATGGGGCGAAAGACACGCAGTGTTGAATGATCTCTCGCCTGCAGCAACGTTTATTGCACATAACTATAATACACCAGTTAATCCTTCTGAGCTTTCGCAAGAAGCTGAACGCCTACTCTCTTTGTGCGAAGAAGAGTATGGCTGGATGTATTCAACGCGGCATGTTACAGAGCAAGGTGAAAGTATTTTGGGTTTAGATGGGAAACCTATGCTTGGCCGAATTCAGTATGTCGTTTGGGCGGATGTTTTTGTTTGCCCGTCTTGTTCCGGCGAAGTGAATTTCTGGTCTGCAGCGGTTGACAAATCTCATGGTATTATTTCTGATGAATTTTGCTGTCCGCATTGTAACAGTAAATTGACAAAAAGAGAATGTAACCGCGCTCAAATGACGGAGTATGACTCCATTGTTGGAAAACCAATCACTGTTGCAAAGCAAGTCCCAGCTTTTATCAACTACACTGTCGGTTCATCACGTTACACAAAGATCGCAGATGAATATGACTTTGATTTGCTTAGCAGAATCGGAAAAACTAAAATTCCTTCGTGTATAACACCTTGGCTACTGCCTGCCGGAAGCAACATTGATCAGCCTCGTAATTCTCACGGGGTATACTACGCGCACCAGTTTTTCACACTGAGGAATTTGATTATTCTTGGTCGCTTGTGGGAACTCGCTGAGGGAAATGCCCTTGAAATCCCTTTGCGTTTTGTACTAACAGGTATCATGCAAATCAGTTCGAGAATGTCTCGATTTAGATTCGACTCCAGAAATCCGCAGAATACTGCGGGCGGTACTCTTAACGGTACGTTATTTATCCCCTCACTCAGTCGTGAAGGAGCCGTATTTGAGAACTACAGGCGCCGCCTCTCAAGCATACTGACTTTGTTTGCAAATACGAGAAGTTTTTCTGGTGTTGCAAATATCGGGTGTTCCTCTCTTGATGCTGTGAGCATGCCCAATAATTCTGTCGATTACATTTTTACTGATCCGCCATTTGGCGCAAATATAAACTATTCTGAGCTTAGCTGTATATGGGAGAGCTGGCTCAAGGTTGTTACCAGTACACAAAACGAGGCTATAATTAACAAAACTCAAAAGAAAGCACTTCCTGAATACCAGGATCTTATGGAAAAGTGCTTAGCAACATATTATCGAGTTTTGAAACCCGGAAGATGGATTACCATTGAATTCCATAATAGCCAGAATGCAGTTTGGAACGCCATTAGCGAAGCTGTTCTCCGCGCTGGCTTTATTATAGCTGATGTAAGAACGCTGGATAAGAAACAGGGCTCTTTTAAGCAAATGACATCCACCTCGGCGGTAAAGCAGGATTTGGTTATTTCGGCGTATAAGCCCAGAGAGGCTTTTGTGCGACGCTTTTATGAGAATGCCGGTGATCCTGAAATGGCGTGGGAATTTGTACGCCAGCATTTGCGGAATGTTCCTATTGTTGCAGATGGAAACCGCGATGGAAAACTCGATATTATTGCTGAACGTCAAGATTATCTATTGTTCGACCGCATGGTTGCTTGGCATATCATGAATGGCATTCCTGTTCCTATGGATGCTCACACCTTCTATGAGGGGCTCCGACAGCGGTTCCTCCAGCGTGATGGTATGTTCTTCTTGCCTGATCAGGTTAATGAGTACGATGAAAAGCGCGCTCATATGGAACTTGATGTTCAGCAGTTGGCATTCCTCGTTACAGACGAAAAGAATGCCATTGCCTGGCTGAATTATATACTCCGCGATGGCCCCAAGACTTATCAGGAAATCCAGCCTGTCTACCTGCAGGAGCTCCATCAGAGCAAACAGGAAAAGATGCCGGAATTGCTGGATATGCTCCGCGAGAATTTCGTTCAGGACGAAAAGGGTGCATGGTATGTGCCTGATCTGTCCAACGCAGCCGACTTGGCAAAAGTTCGCCGTAAGGCCCTGCTCAAGGAATTCTACGATTCCTGCGTACCTGGTAAGGCCAAGCTCAAGGTGTTCCGTATGGAAGCTATCCGTGCTGGTTTTGATGAATGTTGGAAGGCCCGCGACTTCAAAACCATCGTTGCTGTTGGTGAGAAGTTGCCCGAGGCCGTCCTGCAGGAAGATCCCGCTCTCCTGATGTACTACGATAACGCCTGCGCTCGCGTATAAAGTGAGGAATTACTATGTTGACCGTCAGCCAGTTTGCCACCGACATCCATACCGGCAAAACTGTGCAGGTAATTGGTGTCCAGCAAGTATTCGGAATGACCACATATAAGGTCTATGAACCGGATACTGGTAAAATCTATAACGCTGCGGAAAGCACCCTGACCGCAGAGAGTTGCCTTGCGCAGCCCTCTGCGGCCTTCGTGCGCTTTGCATCTGTTTGGTGCCGCGTCAAGAATGAATTAGCGACCGGCACTGTTTTCGATGTCTCAGAAAGTGTAATTCCGCTGCCACACCAACGCTATGCTTTGGAACGTGCCATTGCCACCAATGAAGTCCGCTATATGCTGGCCGACGAGGTTGGCTTGGGTAAGACCATTGAAGCAGGCCTTATCATCAAGGAATTGCAGGCTCGTGGCTTGATTGAACGAGTACTCGTTGTATGCCCCAAGGGCCTCATGACCCAGTGGGAGGCAGAAATGCTGGAGAAATTCGGCGAACGCTTCACCATCGTTCAACCAGAGGATTATGCGACCCTGCGCAAGGTGGCTCCGGATCAGAATGTCTTCGCCAATCTGACGCATGTCATCAGCCCCATGGATGCAATTAAGCCCTTGGAAGAACGCGTCGGCTGGTCACAGGAAAAAATCGATCAATACAACCAAGACCGCATTGAGGCCGTCATCGCAGGAGCATGGGATTTAATCATCATCGATGAGGCCCACCGTGTCGCTGGCCAAACCAATGAGGTCGCCCGCCATAAACTCGGCGAAATGCTCTCCAAGGCGAGCCCGCATTTGCTCCTGCTTACAGCCACACCGCATTCCGGTAAAACAGAACCGTTCCTCCGCCTCATGAGGCTTTTGGATGAAGATGCTTTCCCGAGCGTAAAGGCCGTTGTTCGTGATCAGGTTGCTCCGTATTTGATCCGCACAGAGAAGCGCGACGCCGTTGACAATGATGGCAACTCTCTTTTCCGTAAGCGGCATACTCATGTTATGGAGATTGCATGGGAACCTCGCCATGAATTGCAGAGGCAGCTTTACGAAGAAGTGACGGAGTATGTCCGTAACGGCTATAATAAGGCAATCCGCGAGCGTAAGAACTATATCGGTTTCCTGATGATTCTATTCCAGAGGCTCGTTTCGTCCTCTACCACAGCCATCATCGACGCAATGGAAAAGCGCCTCAATGCGCTTGAAATGCAGTCGGAACAGCTGCATTCTGGTAATTTCAACGAACTCGTCGAAAGCGACGCGGAAGAATCGCTGAAAGACGCATTGACGCTCCTTTCGACCAATATCAAGGAGGAAATCCGGCAGCTTCGTGCGCTCCTTTCCCTTGCAAAGCAGGCTCATGTACAAGGTATGGATGCAAAGCAGGAAGCCTTGATAGATTTGCTGGATAAAATCCGCAGGCAGGAGCCGGATGCCAAGATCATCCTATTTACCGAATTTGTCGCAACTCAGGAAGCTATACGGCAGCTTGCGGAGTACAACGGTATTTCGACCACGCTGATCAACGGTAGCATGTCTTTGGAGGAACGCAATGCTTCTCTGGATATGTTCCGCCGTGAAAAGCAGATGCTCATTTCTACCGATGCAGGCGGCGAAGGTTTGAACCTCCAATGCTCGCACATTGTAATCAATTTTGACCTGCCGTGGAATCCGATGAAGATAGAGCAGCGCATTGGCCGTGCCGACCGTATCGGCCAGTCCGCAGATGTTCAGGTCTATAATTTCATTCTCGGCGACACCATTGAAAACCGTGTAAGAACGGTACTCGAAGAAAAGCTGGCCGTAATTCTACAGGAGCTCGGCATTGATAAGCTGCAGGACGTTCTCGATGAAGGAACTGCTGACTTGGATTTTACCAAGGTCTATATTTCTTCCATCGTGCAGGAGCGTCATCAGGCTGTATATGTAGATGCGCTCAATAAGGATATGCAGAAGCAAGTCAAACAGTATCAGGCCGTCCAAAGCGTTCTCCATGAAGAAAAAACGCTGGAAACAGACGTCGCAGCCGAAAGACAGCAGCACAATTTTCATATGCTGCTCAAGGAAATGCTCTTTGAGTATGAAACGTGGAAGGGACGTAATCCTGACTGGCGATTCGATCTGGAGCTTTCCGTTTCTGATAAGCATATCCATGACATACTGGAAATGCGGCAAATATGGCACCCAAGCCAAGGTGTGCAGACCGTGCATTTCCCCAATATCCGCACTGAAAATGGTGTATTCAGCCTTTGGGAAGTGTCTCTCGGCGAAGATGATGCAGACAAGCGCATTATTGCCTTCTTCATGAATGAGCAGGGCGTATATCGTCCCGCTGCATCGAAGCTCATATGGGAGGAACTCATTAAGCCTGAAAGTACCGTAGAAGTGTGCGATACGCAAGAGTTCACAGCGGAGCAATTCGCGGCCCTCACAGCCCGTGCGCAGGAGATGGCCACAGATGCTTTCCTCCAGATGAAGGCCTCTTACGAGCAAAGACACGAGGCACAGTATCAAAAGCAGAAACGCGCACTGACTCTACGAATCGAAGCTGCGCAGCGTATCGGTATTGAGAATATCAGAATCGCGCGGATCAGTAGGCTGGAAGCTGAACTCCGTGACGCCACAATCGCCTACGAACGTAAGCAGGAGATTTGCCCGACATTCACGCCGATGTTGGCAATCATTACGAGGTAACTATGAAAAACAGGATATTTGAGGTTACTGGAATCCTCTCACAGAATAATTGCATCCTGTTCGATATAGACGGGATATGGCAGGAGTATGATTGCTCTAGTAATGCATCAGAAGCTGGATTCCAGGTCATTAACATTCATAATGAAATGGAGCTTCGATATGAGCACGAAAAGAAGTTGATGCACAATAATGAAGACCGTATACTTTTGATCATGCACCAACTGGATATGTATATTCCCGTTGATATAAGGCGACTATTCACCATCACAATGTTGACGTATGATAGGCTTTTTCAACAACTGTCTGCAGAGGCACTTCGATCAATGCAAGGAATCGATATGGATCTATTAGCTTATAGCATGAGCAAGATTCCGTTTGGTTTTATGGATTACGCTCAAACTATTGACTGGTGCCAGCGGGGGATGTATCAAGCGGAGAATTGCGTTGAATATGCATCTGGACTACTGGAACAAGCCCTTGTACTATGTAAAACAGCCTCAAAGCATCGCGATTGGGATACCATAGCAAAACTCTATGGGAAAGCTGCAATGATACAGCATTCTGGTGTTTCCTTGGCAAATTGGACTCAAGCTCGGAAGCTGATCGAGGAATCTTTTGGAACGTGGGTTGATCAAAAATACCATTTGCTTTCGGGTAGTGTCGATCGAAAGCGCCCTGTACTACTTAGTAAGGTTGCAGATTTCATCAGGCGCTCAAGTTCAAAAGTAGCTCTCGTTGTGATGGATGGCATGAGTTTTGAAAACCTATATACCATTCAGCGAGAAATGGTTAACCAACCGATCTATTTTGAGATTCATTCTTCGTTCTCGTTTTTTCCTACCGTCACATCCGTTGCTCGGCAGTCTATTTTTTCAGGTAAGATGCCAAGTGAGCATCCAACACCATTTTCTCTTGATAGAGAAGAGAAACAGTGGATCGCTTTCTGGAAGAGCGCCGGATTACGGGATAATGAGATTATCTATCATAAAGGCATGCTCGACGATGTTCCCTTCACAGCGAAAGCTTTAGGTATTGTAGTCAATATTGTAGATGATCTCATGCACGCAGAATTGCAAGGGCTTTCCGGTATCCAGCAGGGTCTCCGTGAATGGATAAAGAACGGTAAACTATCAAAAATGTTCCAAATGCTAATGGATAATGGCTTTACTGTATACATGACAAGCGACCATGGTAATACAGCAGCGATAGCGGAAGGGCGTTTTGCAAAGCCGAGCGTTGTGGCTGAACCCGCTAGCAGACGTGCAGTCATCTATGATGCTTCTTTTGATGCAAGGGAACTTGAAAAATTTAATGTCAAGCGTTACTCAGGAGCATATTTACCAGAAGGGTATGACGCGTATCTCTTCAGCACGGATACTTGCTACGGTGACACTGGAAAAGAGTATATTACACATGGCGGTATGACACTAGAAGAGGCGGTAGTACCGTTCGTAAGGATAGGTGGAAAACATGGCTGAAAGAGTTGGGCTCTCTCGGAATATTAGCGAAGAATATCTGAATGTTGTTGCTGATTGTAAACTGGCAGACAAGCCACTTTTAGAAGCAAGAGATATTTTGAACGCACTTATTGGCACCCACATTCATGCGGAAACAAATATTAAAAATACTCGAGTGATTCTTCTGAATACATGGTATCGAAATGAATTATGGTTTCAGAATACATGCATCGAGATTGCCAAAGAAGTAACCGTTCCAGAACGACTTCCTTTGCATTGGGCGCTATTGATGGTTGCTTATCCTGTTTTCTTTGATCTGTGTACAATTATCGGCACTATGCTCGATTATAGAGATGAATTCTCCGCAACTCAAGTGAAGGAACGGATATTCGAAACATGGAGTGCTAGAACAACACTCATTCATGCCCTATCCAAGAATCTTCAAACAATGAAGGACATGAGAATTCTTGAGCCACAGTCAAAAAACGGAGTATATAAACCTATTTCTCACCACGTTGATAACAAGAAAACAGTATGTGTACTTGCAGCAGCTATTTTGAAATGCTCTGGCCTTGAATATATGACATGGGAAGAAATTGTCCATCATCCGGCTTTGTTCCCATTTAATATTGAGTATGTAACACAAGCTGATCTAGCAGCCTGTGATCGTTTTCTGCTTGAACGAATGGGTGATAATATAGTCATAAGATTCAGGACATAAGTGCCTCGCATATACGAGAAATATGGTAATTACATTTTCAATTCACTTGGTCGATACTGACTAAGATACTCACCTAGGAGTATGCTATGCCTATAGAAATTGTCCGAAATGATATAACCAAGATGCGCGTAGATGCCATTGTCAACGCTGCTAACGAGTCTTTGCTCGGCGGAGGCGGTGTAGATGGTGCAATCCATCGTGCTGCAGGCCCACAACTACTTGAAGAGTGCCGTTCTCTGCACGGCTGTAAAACCGGCGATGCGAAGATCACAAAAGGCTATGATCTTCCATGCAAGTATGTCATCCATACGGTTGGGCCTATTTGGACTGACGGCCTGCACGGAGAAGAAAAGCTTCTGAGATCCTGTTACCAGAAATCCCTGCAGTTAGCCCAAGAGCATGGCTGCACAAGCATTGCTTTTCCGCTCATCTCCTCCGGTGTATATGGCTATCCTAAGGATCAGGCGTTAAGAGTCGCTACAGACACAATCCGCGACTTTCTGATCAGGAACACAGATGATACCGATATGCTGGTTTACATTGTTGTGTTCGATAAGACAAGCTTCAAGATCAGCGGTAAGCTTTACGCAGGAATTGCTGAATACATTGACGATAACTATGCTTTCGAGCATTCTGACAGGCGTCATCGTAGGATCGCTCAGCTTGAGTCCTCTCGTGTTTTCGAGGACACACTTGCGGATTGCATGTGCGCACCTAAGGAGATCGGCAGCCTGGAAGAAGCGCTCGGTATGATCGATGAAAGTTTTGCCTCGATGGTTCTTCGCAAGATTGACGAGAAAGGCATGACTGATCCTGAATGCTATAAGAAAGCAAATCTCGATCGCAAACTCTTCTCAAAGCTTCGAAAGGACAACAACTATCGTCCCAAGAAGCAAACAGCACTAGCTTTGGCGATTGCCCTGGAACTGTCGCTGGAGGAAACTAAGGAACTCCTGATGAAGGCGGGCTATGCACTTTCCCATAGTGATAAGGGCGATATCATTGTTGAATACTTTATTCTGAACAACATGTATAACATCTTTGATAAATCTGATGATTTTGAAGGAGAAATATAAGGTTCCCGCCCGTCTTCCAATCTCCAGAAACGGTCTCGAATATAGCAGGCGTGACTACAATACTTACGTCCCTTACTCCTGTACGCGGAGAAAGGTTTCCCGCAGTTCACACAGACAACTTCCTGCCGGTTTGCAGCAGGCCGCATGACTTCTTCGCCGTGCTCGTGCCACCATTTCCACCGACAGGCGTCGCTGCAGAAGCGGCGCTTTCTACCAGTCTCAGGCTGCTGAATCTCGCTGCCACATTGTAGGCAGTGACTCTCGTCAGTTCCAGCGGGCATCTGTTCTTCCGCGAATCCATCAAGCCCGTGGGTTTTGCAGTAGTAGCGGACGGTGTCTCGGCTGATGTCCAGTTCCTGAGCGATCAACCGATAACCGACCCCTTGACTACGCAGCTCTCGAATCCGATCAGTCTGTGCCTTGGTGAGCTTTAAGCTTCCCATGGCAGACCAACCTTTCCGAAATGACCGTAGGCAGACACAATATTGTAATCGACATCCTTCAGGTGGAGGAAGTCAATGATTCCCTTGGGCGTAAGGTCGTATCGCTCTCGAATCAGCTTCAGAATATCAGGCACAGGAATCTTGTTGGTGCCATAGCAGTATACAGACACGGAAACGGGTTCCTTTATGCCGATCGCATAGGAGAGCTGCACTTCGCATCGCTTGCACAGTCCTTCGCGGACAATATCGCAGGCAATCTTGCGGGCCATGTACGCACCGGAGCGGTCGACTTTTGTAGGATCCTTACCAGAGAAGGCTCCGCCGCCATGACGGCACATACCGCCATAAGTGTCTGCGATGATCTTGCGTCCCGTCAGGCCGCAGTCGGCAAAGGAAGAGCCGATCACAAATCGACCGGTTGGGTTGATGAGCACCTTGAAATCGGTGTTCAGACCAAATTCCTCTGCGGCAGCATTCATGGCAGAGCGGATAATCGGGGTGATACCCCGCACAGTAACATCCTCACGATGCTGGCAGCTGATGAGGAAAGTGTGGATCCTCTTGCTGCGGTAGTCGTAAGTTACCTGTGCTTTCGCATCAGGAAGCAGCTGATCGCAGTTCATATCACGGAGGATTTCCAGCGCTCGGGTTGCAACCGCAAACGGAATCGGGAGCAGCTGCGGCGTCTCGTCGGTGGCATAGCCATACATGATGCCCTGGTCGCCTGCGCCATCATTATCAACACCGACAGCGATGTCACGAGACTGGCAAGCGATCAGGGGCGTAACATGATACTTTTCTACATCGGGGACGCCGATTCGACGAAGCACTTCTTGGCCCAGAGCCTCGTAGTCAGGCACATGGTCAGAGGTCATTTCGCCAGCGAGAATGATCTCATAGTCCTTAATCATACACTCAACAGCAACGCGGGCGTTCTTATCGTGGCGGAGGCAATCCGTCACAATGGCATCCGAGATCTGGTCACAAATCTTATCCGGGTGACCTCGGGATACCTGTTCAGAGGTAAACAGCATACACATACTCCTTATCGTCAAAGGGTAAAGAAAAGAGCGGGGCCGGTTGGGCCTCGCTCGATCTTCTCTTGGTGATTATAACTATACCACATTACTTGGAACAATTCAGTACACCTTTAGTACACCCTTAGTACACCTCAGCTGAGCAGGTAGTCGGCAGCAATCTGTTCATTCTGATCGTAAATCTCAGAAAGGCGTTCAATGGCCCGCCTACGATACTTCGCGATCATCGTCCTGCTCAAATGATGGATCACGCACAACGCATCCCAGGTGACCCCGCCAATGATCATGTCTTTCATGATAGCCGCCTGACGTTCAGGGAGTGTGTTCAGTGCACTTTCAAAGCTATCAAGCTCAGTGGACAGATACATCATTCGCTTCTCCAGATGCTCATACCACTCGCGGTTGATCCGATCCATGCGTTCCTGATAGGTCATCGCAATCTGGGCTGTCTTATCGGAGATGTTGCTGGTCTGCACACGCTCACCGTCCATGCGGGGCGTGTACATGCTCTCAATAACCTCCTCAGCAGTAAGCCCTTTGAAATGCGCAATCTGGTGCGCGAGGGAATCCCGTTCCCTGACCATTGCAGGATAGTTCTTCAGCATTTTCTCAAGCTGTCTGTTCATAGGAAACCTCCATACGGGCTTTTACTGCTTCGATCAGCGCGGCTTGGCCCATGTCTTTTCTTTCCAAGGCTCGCATGACATCCTCATCATGAGTGCCTGTTGTTACCAGGTGTTGAATCACAACCGCGTGCTGCTGGCCCTGTCGCCACAGCCGGGCATTGGTCTGCTGATACAGTTCAAGTGACCATGTGAGGCCAAACCATATCAGCGTGGAGCCGCCCTGCTGGAGGTTGATGCCGTGGCCAACCGCTGCTGGGTGGAGGAGCGCAACCGGGATGCGACCAGCATTCCAATCGTCTATATCTTTGGTAGTCAGGATTTCTCGAACCCTGAACCGTTCCTGGATTCGGTCGCGCTCATGTTTATACCAGTAGGCAACCAGAAGCGGCTTACCATTTGCCGCCTCGATCAAATCCTCCAGCACATCCAGTTTCTTGTCATGGATCCTGAGCGTGCGCCCTTCAGTATCATACACAGCGCCACCTGCCATCTGCAGAAGCTTGCCGGAGAGAGACGCCGCATTCACAGCATCGATCTCACCATCCTTGAGCTTGACGATCATGTCTTTGCGCAGGGCATCATACACTTTGCGTTCCTGCTGCCCGAGAGAAACCTCAACACGGTTGCTGATCAGCGGTGGCATGTTCAGGTGATCGGTGGCCTTCATGGAAATGCAGATGTCGCCGATCAGTTCATAGATCCGATCCTCAGCGCCCTCACGCGGCTTATAGGAATACACCATTTCTCGATTGCGCTTGTCTGGTACGAAGAAGCGCTCACGGTAATGGGTAATGAATCGACCAAGTCGCTGGCCCATGTCCAGAAGATAAATCTGCGGCCACAGGTCAATCAGACTGTTGGGTGATGGTGTGCCGGTCAGGCCAATCACTCGCTTGACCAGCGGCCTGACTTTCTTGAGTGCCCTGAATCGCTGGGCCTTCGAAGACTTGAAAGAGGAAAGCTCATCAATCACAATAGTATCGAAATTCCACGGGCAGTTATCAACCAGCCATGCCACATTCTCTCGGTTGATGATGTACAGGAAAGCCCGTTTCTGCAGAGCTTCGCGGCGCTGTTTCTCGCTTCCCATCACTAGAGAATAAGTCAGCCCTTTCAAATGATCCCACTTCGCTAATTCCTTCGGCCAGGTGTCTTCGGCCACACGCTTCGGTGCGATAACGAGCACTCGGCCACAATCAAAACGGTCAAGGACAAGATCCCAAAGGGCAGTCAACGTGATCACACTCTTGCCAAGACCCATGTCCAGGATCAGTCCACAATAGGGATGCTCCAGAACGAACTCCGTAGCGAACTGCTGATAGTCATGTGCTTTGTATTTCATCCAGTATCCCTCCAATCTGATCTGGACGGTCAAGGCAGTATGCCAAATAGCCAAGCGCTCGCAGCTGCCCAATTCTTCTTACTTGCAAAGGTCGTAGTTGTTTCCCGGGTGCTTTTACTTCCACAAAGGCAAACTTCCCATCAGGCAAAAGCACCAGGCGATCAGGCACACCATCAATACCAGGAGAAACTAACTTCAGAGCAATGCCACCGCGCTTCTTGACCTCGGTGACCAGGCGATGCTCTACGGTACTTTCTCTCATGCTTCAACCTCCTGTGCCTATGTCTGTGCCTATGTGGGTTTTCTCCTATACGCGTGTATACGTGTGTTCGCGTGCCTATAAGCTCTCTATCTATATCCAATAAAACTTTATAGGGTGATTTCTGGGAACAGTAGGCACGGAAGCCCCAAAACCACCGTAGTTTCAAGGCTTTTTGCCGTGCCTACCGGCTGTGCCGATCCTCCATCAAGGCACAATCGGCACGTGCCTAAGAGTTAATCGCTGTGCCTGATGAACGCTTTCTGGGGGCCGTAAAGCGGGAAGCGAATCTTGCCTGTCTTGGAACTGGTCAGCTTCTGCCAACCACCCAAGCGGTTCAGGATACCTTCAATCTCATACGAGTCGGTACGCTTGAGGTTCTGGCGTTCCTTGCCGAAACACTCACACCAGATTTCCATGATGCATACCCGTTCACGACGCACGGTGCCTTTCTTGGGAGCGCCGGAGAAATCGGACTCACCCAGAAAACAGCGACGCTGGTACAGATCCATCTTGTCCCAATCTTCAGGGAGAAGGCGGTCAAGGTAATCGATGATGATGCCTTCGCGATCATCCGCTTCCATAGCTGCCTGCTGCTGGACATAGGCCATAGCTGCAACTTCATCCGATACAGTCAAGTCCTCGCCGCTGCGATAAACCTCCAGCGCTTCTGCCCAGATCTGGTCGATGGTAGCCTGCGTCATATCGAATACAGAAAGCCTACTACCGCCGCGAACAGGCACAGGCCAAAACCTGCGGTTGCCGGTGATGTCACGAAGAAAGCCGGATTCAGAGTTGGTCGAACCGACAATGATGTTGTTGCGAGGATGGCTTTCTACAACCATGCCGTATGATTGCCGGAACTTATCATCTGTCCTGGTGAGGAAAGACTTGACCGTTTCAACATCAACCTTACGAATGCCAGCTAGCTCGCCGAGCTCAAGGATCCAGTAACCCTGCAGCTTTTCGGCTGCGGTCTTGTCCTTCATGTCGGAGATGGTGAGCGAGTCTGAAAACCACTTGCCGCCGAGCCGAGCAAAGAGCGTAAGATGCGTCCCCTGGTGATCCACTGGGAGGATGGCAGAAAGTTCAAGATTGACCGCGTGTCAGACTGCAAGCAGAAAGCGGCTATGCGGTGTGGCAGCCAGGGTGATCGCTATACCATTTGGGTTGAAGGAAAGCAGAGCTACCTTTACTTCGAA
Source organism: Clostridia bacterium (assembly GCA_017936765.1). GTDB lineage: Bacteria > Bacillota > Clostridia > Christensenellales > Aristaeellaceae > UBA11524. The sequence goes on along the minus strand of JAGBEX010000010.1, from coordinate 3,755 downwards.
CGCAACAGTTCGCTTACCGGCGATAACATCGGTCGCTGGTTCGTTGAGCGCCGTTACCCGGCGCAATGAGGAACAAGAATGATCAACTTTTACCGCAATGAGATCGCTTTCGGTACAGGCGACGTGTGCATCTACATGTCTGGCGAGAAAGGTTGCGGGCGTCTGATCTTCAGGAACCAGGATCCGCAGGAGATTGGCGTCTTTCAGGTAGCCGACCCCAGCGAAGAACAGTTGCAGATTGACGGCGGTGATATCATCCTGAGTTTTACCAATGCTCAGAGTGTAGACGCTGTGATCCGCAGCCTACTAACGATCAAGTCCCTAGCTTGACTTTCGGTGGCTTTAGAGTGATGAATAGCGTACCAAATTTGAAGGAGGTTTTTCCATGACGATTCCTACCAACTGCACCAACCGCAAGGAAATGGTCAACAAGCTCGCCGCAATGCTCGGTGAGGATCCCATCTACAACGGCCCGCCCAGCTTCGGCTACACGGTTGGCCACCTCACGATCGATCGCGATGCCAACATCAGCGCGGAGGATCCCGCTGATCTGGAAGCGGTCAAGCCCTGGCTGATCGAGAACGGCTACATTGATGCCGATGAAGCTGCAGCCGAGAGCGACGTGGATTTGATTCCGGAGCTTGAGGTTGATGAACCCGAAAAGCCTGATGAACTGCCCGAAGAAGAGGGCAGCGATTCAGAAGCAATCAGCATGTGCATTGGATTTCCTTACGACATCAAGCCGGTGAGCATGCTCAAGAACCTGGTGTTCATTCTTTACAGCAAGCAGACCTTGCTCAACCACGCAACCGGCAACGACACGCTGAAGATTCCTGATGCTGCGATCGAGGCTTTGAAGGGTCGAGAATTCACGACCCACGACGAGCTCATCAGCACCCTGGTACCTTTCAGAGATTCGGGAGAGATGCACGGCCTCACATTTGAGGACGCGAAGGTGTACATCACTTACGGTGAACTCCCGGACACGGATTGGTACAACACTTTCCTGCACCTTACTCCATGGTGTATCCTCCTCTTGATTTGGAAGTGTGCGGCTTCCCGCGACGCTGTTTGCGTTTCGGCCCGGGGCCACCGGGCCATCGTCAGGCGGGTTGATTTAGGAAGCTTCCGGGTATGCGCATTCTGTGCCGCGATGGATCTTGAGCAGCCACTGTGCTCGCTTTCGGATCTCTGGCAGCGCACGCTTGATGCGCTCTTCGCCGTCGAGTTTGCTAAGCAGGATGTGATTGAGGTATTCATATGTGTTGTCGTCGAACCAGTCGAAAATGTCCATGCAGGTATCCAGGTCGAGTTTTGCCATGTGTGTTGCCTCCTTGATTTCAAAGCTGTGTCAGCGTTCTTGCTTGACTGTGATCTGGAAGACCGAGCCGTCAGCGGTGTGAATGGTGAAGCCGTTGTCGTAGGTCAGGTAGCCGCCTTCCGCGAATGTGCGCGTCCAGCAATCTCCGAGCAGGGTGTCCTCAATGTCCTCGCCGCAAAGCAGGGCCTGCAGGCCGTCGATGACCTCTTCTTCGGTCAGGCGATTGTCGTGTTCGTTCATGGTGTGTGCCTCCTTCTTGATTTGGTAGCTGTGTCAGTTGAACTCGATGGTCAGCATGTTCTTGCCGCCGAGCCAGAAGCTATTCTGGGTGAGCGGGTCTTCGAAGAAGGTCTCCTTGGCCTCCTCGATGTACCGCTTGAGTCGCTCCGCGCCGATCAGCTCGGTCACAGCCTTCTTGGTGGTCTTCTTGCCGTTCAGGTAGAAAGTGGTCTTCATGGGATGTACCTCCTTGCTTGATTTGGGAACTGTGGCTCCCGCGACCCCGAGAGGGGTTTCGGCCTGTGCCAGAGGCCTTCGTCAGGCGGGGTTGTGCTGGCGCTTGAAGCGGCGGTACTCGATTTGGATCCTTTCCGTGATCCGGCGCTCGAACTCGGCCTCGCCCTCGGCGTTGAGCTCGCGGGCGGTGTACCCGAGGTGCTCGGCGTGCTTGGTCAAGTCCCAGCGGCTCCGCGCCCAGCCAGGCAGGTCGCCGTCGTTGTGGTAGCGGTAGTAACTGTGGAAAGCCGCCTCGGTCGCCTTGGTGTACTTGAAGCCAGCGGCTTCCATTTCGTCATACTTGGCCTGTTCCGGGCCGTTGCTGTTCCAGTAGGTGTGTTCGTACATGGGTTTGCCTCCTCGATTTGAAAGTGTGCGGCTTCCCGCGACGCTGTCGGCGTTTCGGCCCGGGGCCACCGGGCCATCGTCAGGCGGGTTGATTTGGAAGCTGTGTCACGCGGCCTGCCTCCAGGCGGCGTTACCCGGCAGGTTTGCGAGCAGGTGCAGGCGGGCGGTTTCGAATTCCTCGCCGATGAAGCCCAGGCGCAGGAGCCAGCATCGGAAGGTGTACTTCGGGTTGTCGGTTTGCGGGCGCGTTGCGCTGGCCGCTTTGGTGGTCAAGGCCTGGGCGCTCATGGCCAGGCAAAGCTGGATGTAGGCCTTGATCTTCCCGGCGTGGAGGGTCGCGTTGAAGGCGCGGAACTCGATGGTGTGCGCCGGGCGCTCCGTGGAGAAGGTCGCGTGGAGGTTGAGCAGGTGGTAGCGGCTGTGGTCGTAGTGTGTCGCGGCGCAGTCGCGCCAGTCGCTGTAGTTGCCGCCGCTGTGCCTGTACCAGATCTTGGCGAAGGCTTCGAAGCTGGTGGGCTTCTGGTTGTTGAGCGCCCGCAGGAAGGCGGGCTCGACCGGGGCGCACCATTGCATCCGGCGGCTGGGTGTAATGCCCAAGGCCTGTGTCAGGAGGTCTTCCTTGGCGTTCACAATGTTGACCAGGCGGCGCAGGCTTTGCGGCGTGTGCTCGCCGAGGCCGACGTGGATGTGGATGCCGCAGGAGCTGTCGACGCAGGCTCCGGCTTTCCGGATCGCCCGGATCACCGCCTGCACCATCTCGATGTCCTCCCAGCGGCACACCGGGCTGACCACCTCCGCCGAGGGGTCGGTGACCGAGCCGTCGCGCTCGACCACCCACTTGCGCCCGTCGGGCATCGGGATGTGCCAGTCGCCCAGGTGGTGGCCCACGTAGCGGGCCTGTGTACCGAAGTAGGCGGCGATCGCGCGGGCTGTGCCTTCGCGCCCCAAGCCGGTCGTTTCGACCTCGATACCGAAGGTTTGGTTTTTCATGGGTTCCTCCCGGCCCGGCGGCTTTTCCCGCCCGCGGCCCGCCCCGGGGGTGTGCCCCGCGGCGTGACATATACATCACTCTGCCGCCCGAAAATAGCAACCCGACCAAACCACCAATCATTCCGGGCTGAAATAGCTCTTATCCGACAAAGAAAAACGGCCCGAAAAAGGCCTACTTATATAGCGCGTACGCGGGCGCGAACCGGCCCCCGCGCCCGGATCCGTGATCACGGTACGGGGTTTGTGTAGCTTTTTGCGGCGGCGGATCACAGTGTTTTTGCCAAACCGCCGCCCGCCGCGCCCCGCCCGCGCCGGAAAAAGGCCCCGCCTGTGCCGCGCCGCCCCCCGTTTTCGGCCCCCGGCCCCGGTTTTTCCTGCGTTTTTGCCCGCAAACCGGCCCCGGAAGGTTTGGAACCGCCCGGGAAGCCCGGCTGCCACCCCAATTTAGCCCCACGTTGGCTCCGGCTAGCCGCCTGGCTCGTTTCCCCGGCTGCTGCAACAGCCCCGCCGCTGCCACCACGTGGCCCCGCTGCGGACCCAACGGCCTCGCTTGCCGCCCGGGCTCCGCCGTTTGCTGCCCGTCCCGGGCCAACTCGCTACC
>JAGBEX010000002.1 GCA_017936765.1 Clostridia bacterium | reverse complement strand
CTGTTTCAACACATATTGGCATCCATTCCTTTCTACCAGATAGGAATATCCGCCTTTCCCGTGTCCTAATAACCGAATAACCGTATATTGCTTTTGATTAACAACAAATGTTTCCTGCATCAGTTTGCCTCCGTCAAATTCAAGTTTGTCGTTTTATATTCTATCATAGCACCGCACAAAGCAGCAAGCCTTGTAAGGCTTGGTATGATTTGTTTCACAACGGATTGCCAGGTGAGTTAGTTGTCACCTCTGAGTCGTTTTCCCCAATAAAACCCGTTATCAGGAAAGACTTGCAACTGTATGCGCACACCATGCTCACAAGTCATCTGAACCAGTAGGTGTGTTCCACTACTGTTACAATCGCATATTGCTCGAACACGGTCATCTATCTCATGCTGCTCCAATTCATATGTCAGCACTGAGCATACACAATCTGCACGGTCGTATACCCATGCTAATCGACAATATAGCAGGAAGGCAGCGCATAACCCCAGCAATAGAATAATTGGCCACTTATTTCTTCTTTTTTTTGATTTTACGACAGCCATCATGGCACTTCCACCCTTCTTCCTTGGGAGCCCTACATTTCTCCAAGTAGCGGCAATCCCAGCATCCTTTGGGTAATCCTTTATATTTTCTTGCTCGTTCAGCATTTAGAATCATGCAGCCATGAAGGCACTTCCAGCCACTCTCTCGTGTACGGCAAATTCCAAGTAGCTCGCACCTCCTACAACCGCGCGGGCACCGAAGCAAACTGATTTCTTCAAGCAATTCGTCAAAATAGTCCGCAATCGCCTTGATTATCCGGTTCTCTTTCATATAGCAAGTCGTCCTCCATCTGACGTTGTTTCGAGATCCTTCTGATGCTTCTGCTACGCAACTATAGTATAGCATGGCCATAATTCGGATACAAGTAGTCCGTATTTTATAGTATAGAAAGGCGGTAAAATAAGTACAGAAGGAGGGTAGTCCAATGGATGTACTTGAAAGACTGCGCCAGCTTACGCTGGAGCGTGGATGGAGCGTGTACAGAGTCGCTCAAGAGGCTGGCTTGAGTCAGAAAACTGTGTACAATATCTTCTATCGCAACGCTATGCCTTCCATCCCCACCATAGAATCTCTCAGTAAAGCATTTGGCATGACGATTGCCCAGTTCTTCTCTACGGAAGATCTTGTCGCCGTCACTCCTGAACTGAAAGAGCTGTTCAATAGCTGGATTACGCTGACACCAGAACAAAAGGAAGCTACACTCTCAATGATGCGAGCTTTTCACCGTGACACCTAAGCAGGAGAGGCCGAGAGCTTCTTCTGTTATTTCGTATGCCTCCATTTCATGAAGGAGGTATATCCAACATTTTGGTACAAATCAGTCCCCCTACTCATACTTAACCGTTCTGAAAGGTGCTTTACATGACCATCGTAGAATACATCAATCATCGAATCATCGAGTTATGCCAGGAGCGAAATCTATCTTTTAGTGCACTGGGTCGCTTATCCGAGCTTCCTGCAACAACAATCAAGAATATCTTGAATGGTGATAGTCAGAACCCAGGCATTGTTACGATTCAAAAAATCTGTAATGGCTTCGGACTTACGCTCATCGAGTTTTTCGATACAGAAGAATTTCATGCATTGGAGCCGAAATTCCCCAAGTGATATGGATATAATGATGTCTGTGTGGTACAATAGCTGCAGATCATTTCCATAAGGAGGCTCACTTGCCATGTGTGGCCGCTTCTACATTGCCGAAGAAGACACCGCTGAAGACCTCTTGCGTATCATAGATGCTCTCAACAGACGCTACAAGGGCATTACTCCCGTCAAAACGCAAGGGGAAATCCGGCCAACCGACATCATCCCTGTCATGGCCAACTCGCCCTCTATGTCTACGGGGGTCTACGCCATGAAGTGGGGATACACGATGCCAGACGGTAAACCCATGTTTAATGCCAGAAGCGAAACGGCTGCGACTAAGCCCCTTTTTTCTGATGGAATGAGGCAGCGTCGTTGTATTATTCCTGCTACGCTATACTTTGAATGGCAAAAGGCTGGCACGCAAAAAATCAAACACGCCATAGCCACAGCCGGTAGCGACATGATCTACATGGCTGGCATATACCGTATCGAAGGTAATCGCGCTGCTTGCTCCATTTTAACCCGTCCACCGGCAGACTGCATTTCTCATATTCACAACAGGATGCCGGTGATCCTACCAGCAGAGGCAACACACGATTGGCTTAATCTTCGATTTGATCCTAATGAGGTACTTGCAGCCGCACTTACCAATATGACCTATTACCCATGCAGCTAATGGGACATCCGGTCTGACCAATATGTCATCCACTTGCGAAATGCATAGAGGGAGAACGATCATTACGACCGTTCTCCCTCTTTTTTATCCACGCAGCTCGTCAATGCGTTCCTCGACCTCATCAATCAGATCTTCAAGCTCGTCACGCTGCTCTTCCCATTCATCGTACTCATCACATTCATCATCATCAGGCTCTTCAGCTTCCAACACATCCAGTTGATCTTCCAACTCGGCCAGATAGCTTTCCAGCTCTGCCAATTCCATATCATCAATACAGGGGCCATCATCAACCTGTACGACAATCTTTGTGCCAGGAACCAATTCGTATTCAATGTACTTCTTTTCCATATCTACCTCCGCTTACCACTGGTCAGCCCAGGTTGTCAATTCCTGCTTGCTCACATCTGATTTGAACAGTTTTCCTTCCACCAGTGTTGCACCTTTGCAGCTGGGCTGCAGCATCTCGATTGTTTTCCCCATGCCGCTTCCTCCGGAGGTAGCAAAGGGTACAATGGTCTTTCCAGTCAGATCATAGCTTTCCAGGAAAGTGTTAATGATCGTGGGGGCAATGTACCACCAAATAGGGAAGCCAACGTAAATGGTTTCGTAGTCTGCCATGTTTTCCCTGATACGTTCGATTTCCGGGCGCGATGCGGGATTGCTCATCTCAACAGAGCTGCGAGAATTCTTATCCCGCCAGTCCAAATCAGCCTCTGTATAACGCACCTTGGGAGTAATCTCATGAAGATCAGCTCCGATGGACTCGCTCAGTCGTTCTGCCACTTTTGCAGTAATGCCGCTTGCAGAAAAATAGGCAACAAGTTTTTTACTCACAATAGTATCCTCCATATTGATTATCGTCACGACGATTTATGCGTTACCATCCGCCGCTGCTATCATTACCGCCGAACTCGCATCCATGTGAATGATGGTGGCCAAAGTACCAGCGTCCATATCGGTAGCCATAGTGAGGAGGGCAATTTGCACAGTCGCCATCACAGCTTCCTTTATGCTTCTGTCGCGGCTGATTTTTCTTTCCTAGTCGGCTAAATAAGGAGCCTCTGTCCCGGTCAACAAACTGCACAAGCTGTATTCGTCCAAGCTCCAAGTCAGGATCTGATTGCAATCTATGTCCATCTTCCTTGGCTACACGTTTCAACAGCTTCTCATCATAACAGAGATAGTCTAGCTCCTTAAATTGTTCTTCAGTAAATCGTGAATTTCTACTTTGAATCAGAGTTGACAAGGTCTCTTCGTCCATATAACAAGCCAGCTCAATGACTTCCTCCGGAGTAAAGCGGATGCCGTAGCTTATCGCACGTTTAACCAAGGCCATGGCAATCTCATCTTCACATGAGTCCACTGCAATTTCTGTTACTTCTGCAGATGAAGAGAAGTCTGTAAGAGAAGAAATGTGACGGAGCCTTGTACTATCTGTCCAATCCCAGAAGCGGTCATAGTATTCTTGCCACTTCATATATGCCACCTCACACAAGTTCTAATCAGTATTATACTGCGTTGGCACATATTTCGCAACCGCCAGCCCTTACATACCTGCCTTTTTCTCCACAAACCACCGACCAAGCACATGACTTTTTTCGTCCACATTATGCTCAAAGAACAGGTAGGTAACATTATCGCCCATGCGAATCGTATACCGATCCCCTTGACCTCCTGCGCGTGCAGCTGCTGCAGGGCGGACATCCAGCACACGGTCAATCTCAAAGATATGACCGTCCTCCCATAACACACTTATCGGACGCATTCTTCCGTCATCCGCAAAATCTACATTGACCTGAACATAGGTCTTGATCGACTGTCCAAGACTTGACATAGGCATACCCCCGCTTGTAAATAGAACATCTGTTCGTGTTTATGATAGCATATAAGGAGCAGTTTTGTAAAGACCTAAATTGAGGAAATGCCCATCGTGGATAATCACCGTCTATCAGTTTTTTCAAAAAATAACACGAACATTTTTTCGGCGTTCGCTTTACAATTCCGGCTTGATTGTGTTATATTACAAAATGCAAGAACATATGTTTGCATTATGTGGAGGTATCATCATGTCTGACATCATTCTTCATAGCGACCTCAACTGCTTTTACGCATCTGTAGAAATGAATGAAAATCCGCAGTTGCGTGGAAAAGCTATTGCCGTCTGCGGCAGCACAGAAGATCGGCATGGGATTGTCCTTACTGCTTCCTATCCTGCCAAGCGCATGGGTGTCAAAACTGGTTCTGCCAACTGGCAAGCAAAGCAAGCCTGTCCCGGTTTGATTTGTGTCCCTCCTCATTATGATCTCTATCTCAAGTATTCCCGTACAGTCCGACGCATTTATGCCGACTATACCGACACTATTGAGCCGTTCGGGATGGATGAAAATTGGTTGTCCATCCCGTATGGGGGTGGCGATGTCGAAGGCTTTGGACTGACACTTGCCAACGAAATTCGTCAGCGAGTTCGGGAGGAAACAGGTCTCACGGTGTCCATTGGTGTCTCTTTTTCAAAAATCTTTGCCAAATTGGGCAGTGATATGAAAAAACCCGATGCAGTGACTACCATCAGCAAGGAACACTACCGTGAAAAAGTTTGGCCTTTGCCGGTATCAGAATTACTCTACGTCGGTCGCGCCACAACTCGGCGGCTTGTAAATATGAATATCCATACCATAGGCGATCTCGCCAACTGTGATCCGGAGCTGCTCCGACGCTGGCTTGGTGTCAACGGCATCATGTTGTGGAGGTTTGCCAATGGCGAAGATCATTCTCCGGTTATGCCGAAGGGATATGTTTCTCCCATCAAAAGTGTTGGTCACGGTACTACCTGTGTTACTGACTTGGACTCCGAGTACGCGGTGTGGCGTGTTCTATATGAATTAGCTCAGGATGTGCAGCATCGACTCCGCAAGCACGAGCTTGCTGCCCAAGGTGTTCAGATTACCGTGAAAGATAACGACCTCGACTATCGGCAGTTCCAAGTTCCCTTGCCATTTCCTACCCAGAGTCCTCTTGATCTTGCTAGCGCAGGTTTTGACCTGTTTCGGCAACGGTATATGTGGCATAAGCCAGTACGAGCATTGACAATCCGAGGAATTAACCTGATTCCTATCAACCAGCCATTGCAGCTGGACATTTTCAATGATGCTGAGCGCCGTGAAAAGCGTCGTGCACTTGATAATGCAGTAGATGATCTGCGTAGCCGGTTTGGCTATCGTACACTGTGTGCCGCTTCTCTGTTGGGAGAAAATAAACTTGCCCAGGATAAATGTGAAACCGTGTTGATGCCGGGCATGATGTATAGATAAAGTTCATAATACCTGTACCATGTTCCTCATACATCTTCCTTCTACATTCAGACGGTAAAGTGCGATTTATAACTCCGCAACTGCATAACCACAAAGCCGCTGGCAGTACCACCAGCGGCTCAATCTCATGTACAGCGATTTGGAATTACACGATCCCCATACCCATTTCCACCAACAGCGCAACGATCACCACCAGCGCGGAAATAATGAAGCCGTGGATCATGGGCCGGATGCCGGCCTTCTTCATGCTGGAGAAGGAGGTGTTCAGACCGATAGCGGCCAGGGCGCAGACCATCAGGAACTTGCTGGCGGTCTTGGTTCCGCTCACCACCTGCGCGGGGATGGGAAGGATGCTCGCCACGACGGACATGGCCAGGAAGCCCAGGATGAACCAGGGGAAGATCTTCCTGATGGAGAACTCGGCCTTGAGCCGGCTGCCATCCTGCTGGAGTGCCATGGCTTCCTTGCGTTTGAGGTTCAGCTGCACAAGGGCGAACACGATCACCGTGGGGATGATCGCCAGCGTGCGGGTCAGCTTGACCATGGTGGCGAAATCGCCCGCCGCCTCGGAGAAGGCGTAGCCGGTGGCTACCACGGAGGAGGTATCGTTCACCGCTGTGCCTGCCCAGATGCCGAATGCCTGATCCGTCATGCCCAGCGCACGGCCCATGATGGGGAAAAGCACGATCATCGCCATGTCAAACAGGAAGGTGGCAGACATGGCGTAGGCCACGTCGTTGTCATCCGCGTCGATGGTGGGAGCGATGGCAGCAATGGCAGAGCCGCCGCAGATGCCCGTACCGGCGGAAATCAGGTTGGACAGCTTCCAGTTCAGCCCCAGCGCCTTGCCAATGAAGTAGCCGCCGCCAAAGCAGGTCAGCAGGGTAAAGACCATCACCGTCAGGGACATTCGCCCCACATGCAGGATGGTGGTGATGTTCAGCGACAGGCCCAGCAGGATGATAGCGAACTTCAATATCTTCTTGGAGGTGAACTTCAGTCCGGTAGCAAACACGTCCGTCTTGCGTACAAACTGGTTGAGGAACATACCGATGAACATGGCGATGACCGCAGAGCCGATCAGGTGGATGGGCAGCAAGCCCTCCAGCCAGCAGGCCAGCAGCGCCACGATGACCGGCAGCACAATGCCGGGAAGCAGCTTCATGATCTTCATGGTGAATCTCCTTTGGTGTGATGAACGGCTTGATTATATCACGATTGTATGATAAAATGAAATTATCATTTATTATCACACGCAAATTTGATTTTATGGAGACCGACATGCTGGACTATCGCATCGAAACCTTCCTGACCCTGTACGAGGAGATGAACTACCGCCGCACCGCTGAGCGTCTGCGCATGACGCAGCCGGGCGTGACGCAGCACATCCACCACTTAGAGAATTTCTACGGTGTGAAGCTCTTCGCATACGATGGCCGTCAGCTGCGGCGCACCAAGGAGGCAGAGCAGCTGAAGCGGCACATCGACAGCACCCGGGCGGCAGAGCATGATCTCCGCGCCGGGTTTGTGCAGACGGACATGCTACATCTGCGGGTGGGTGCCACCAAGACCATTGGTGAATTCGTGATCGTCCCCACGGTGCGGGCGTTTTTGCAGGATGAGCATCACCAGCTTGATCTAATCGTGGACAACACGGAAACGCTGCTGTCCATGCTGGAGCATGGGGAGCTGGACTTTGCCATCATCGAAGGCGTGTTCGACAAAGAAAAATATCCCCACAGGCTCTACAAGCGGGAGCGCTTTGTGGGGATATGCAGTGCCTCGCACCCCTTCGCCGGACAGACCGTAACGCTGGAGGATGCTCTGCGCGAGAACCTCATCGTCCGGGAGAAGGGCTCCGGCACCCGGATGTTGCTGGAGCAGGCTATCGCCAGCCGGGGCTATTCCCTGGACAGCTTCCGCCGCTGCTCCACTGTCAGCAATTTCTCTGTCATCTGCGAACTGGTCGGCATGGAGCAGACTATCACCTTTGCCTACGAGCCCATCAGCCATTGCCGCAGCGATCTGGCGACATTCCATGTGGAGGATATGCAGATCAGCGGGGAATTCAATCTGGTGTATATCAATGAGCAGGTAGTAAACCGCAAGATTACAGCCTTCATGGAGTAAACATACAGCGATTGGTATCAGAGCTTATTTTGTCATTCACTCGGTAACATGCCAGTCAGTTTCTGATAAATCCGTTCTGCCAAAGCCGTTCCTTGCAGTTCGACACCCTTGGGTTGAAGCTGAATCGACCTGACGCATTGGGCTTCTTCGCCATAGGGCAGTACGGCCAATGCCTTGCCGTCCGGCCCATAGGCAATGGAGTTGCCGATGGCTTTCCACCCCTGCCACGAGCCGCAAGTCACCTGGCCCACATTGCTCACGCCGACTACGTAGATCCCGTACAGGCTGGACAGATGCCCGTAGGGTACATGCCATTCCTGGCCGTAGGGCAAGCCCTCTTCCCGCTGGGGCGGCACCGCCCACGCACAGGGGGATAGGATCATCTGCGCACCCATGCGGGCCAGCGTATGCCCCACCGAGAGGCTCTGCACGGCGTTATCTGCACAGATGTCAATGCCGATCCTGCCAAAGGGCGTATCCGCAACCGACAGTCGGTCGCCGATGGCGTACACGTCCTCCACGCCTGTCAGCACATTGATCTTCCGGTGGTGCAGCAGAATCTCTCCATGATCGGAGATGAGCAACGCCGCGTTGTACACCCGATCGCCGGCTTTCTCCGTCAGGCCGGATACCAACCAGACCCCGTTTTCCCTGGCGATCTGGCACAGGCGTTGGCTCACCGCGCCTGGAATGGGCTGCGCCAGCTGCAAGGCTTCCGGCGTGCCCCAGCCCAGATCCATGCACTCGGGCAAGATGCACAGCTGCGCCCCATCGGCAGCGGCTTGCGCCACCAAATGAGCAGCACGGTTCAAGTTGGCTTCTGGCTGATGAAAATCTACCCGCATCTGGATCATAGCAAGCGTGAACATCGCTCGGCCTCCTGTCATGTGTATCAATCTGTCGTCATTACCGGAAAAACAGCCGGAGTGCTGGCCGTCCTTGGTATCAGGGGGCACAGAAGCATTTGGCCGTTCTCCTGCTTAAACGAACTATTTGCGCCTATTATACAGTACCATGATGAACAATGCAACATGGCTGATGACATCAGGTCGGGACGGACTTTGCCTGACCTCCACAGCTGCGCTTGTGCCGAAGAGAGCGTCTGTGCAGAGCTGGTGTATGCGTGGTGTGATGACGGCTTTATAACATACCTCCCTCAAATGTGAAAATGACAAAACGAATATCGCTTCATCATGCCAAGCTAACCATTGCTTCCATCCATCATGTTTGCTATAATAAATCGGTTTCCCCATCATCTTCCAGGGAGTGTATACCTATGTTGGAAAGACTCTTCAAGCTTTCAAAGAACCAAACGACGATTAAAACGGAGGTCATGGCGGGCATCACCACCTTCATGACCATGGCCTACATCCTGGCGGTGAATCCCAGCATCTTGTCAGATGCGGGCATGGATTCCTCTGCGGTGCTGCTGGCGACGGCTATTGCGTCCTTCATCGGCACCTGCTGCATGGCGTTCATGGCCAATATGCCCTTTGTGCTGTCTGCGGGCATGGGGCTGAATGCCTACCTGGCCTATACCGTAGTGCAGGGCTTCGGGTACAGCTGGCAGATCGCGCTGCTGGCGGTGTTTGTGGAAGGCATCATCTTCATCATCCTGTCGCTGACCAATGTGCGTGAGGCCATCTTCAATGCCATCCCGCTGACGCTCAAGCGGGGCGTGTCCGTGGGTATCGGCCTGTTCATCGCCTTCATCGGCCTGCAGAACGCCGGTCTGGCAGTGGATTCCTCTACGCTGGTCACCATCACCAGCTTCACCGAGAACTTCTCTACCCACGGCATCTGCGCCCTGCTGGCCCTGGTCGGCACGCTGATCACCGCTGCGCTGCACATCAAGAATGTGCGCGGCTCGATCCTCCTGGGCATCGTTGCCACCTGGCTGATCGGCATTGTCTGCCAGCTGACCGGCATCTACACCCCCACGCCCGAGGCGGGCTTCTACTCCCTGATTCCCAGCCAGATCATGTCTGCGGATTTCTCCAAGCTGGGCGAGACCTTCGGCCAGTGCTTCCGCGTGGACTTCTCCACCGTCAGGGTTCTGGACTTCGTCGTTGTCATCTTCGCCTTCCTGTTCGTTGACCTGTTCGACACCCTCGGCACCCTGATCGGCGTGGCCACCAAGGCCAATATGCTGGACAAAGAAGGCCGTCTGCCCGGCATCAAGCCTGCCCTGATGGCCGATGCTGTCGGCACCACCGTTGGTGCAGTGCTGGGCACCTCCACGGTGACGACCTTTGTGGAATCCGCCTCCGGTGTCAGCGCGGGCGGACGTACCGGTCTGACGGCACTGGTGGCAGGTCTGCTCTTCCTGCTGAGCACCCTGTTTGCGCCGCTGTTCACCGCCATTCCCTCCTTTGCCACCGCGCCTGCGCTGATCATGGTGGGCTTCCTGATGGTCAGCTCTGTCACGGAGATTCGCTTCGACGACGACAACCTGTGCGAAGCCATCCCGGCCTACATTGCCATCATCGCCATGCCCCTGTTCTACTCCATCTCCGAGGGCATCAGCCTGGGCATCATCTCCTATGTGGTGCTCAATGCGCTGACCGGCAAGGCCAAGAAGGTCACCCCCCTGATGTACATCCTGGCGGTGCTGTTCGTCCTTAAGTATATCTTCCTGTGATCGTTTGATCAGAAAATCATCATGCCCGGCAGAAATAATCTGCCGGGCATTTATTATTCACAAGCATCGCCCAGGTACTGTCGGAAAGCAGACACCAGCACAACGAGCTTGATCGAGAGATTCAGTAACTGATGGAGCGCTACAAGAACGACGGCAAGTTGGCTTCTGGCAGATAAAGCAATCAAAAGAAATAATTACTTCTTGCGCTTTTCACGATACGATTCCTTCAGACGGTCAATAGCCATTTCTGGGCTCATCGTATGGTACATGAGATAGACGATCCTCATAGTCTTTGCAGATGCTTGCTTGAGTATCTCGCGGCTGCTTTCACCGGTGTAGATATGCCAGTAGCGATAGAGATAACCAGCCCAGTAAAGTGTCTCTGTATCATAGCACTCGCCATCTATGAGTTCATCCCTATGTTCTTCTTCCATGCGGGACATCAGATAATGCGTACCTGCCCACTGCATATGATGAAACGGCATATCAAGATCTTCGGCAATATCCGAGTTCATGAATACTTTAATGAAAGGTTCACTGGCATAGCCCTTCTCCTGTGACTGCACAAATAACTGTGCCTGCATTTCGCATAAGGCGAGCTTCAGAGATTCGTTCATACTCAAATCCCTCCCAGGATTTCATCGAAGAACTGACCCTCTCTACGATACTGCTTCACAACTTCATCTGCCAAAGCAATGCCCTCTGCACGCCTTGCTACACTCTTGTCCTGCAAAGCAAGGCGTTCTAGCAGATGTAAATCCCGTTCTTCGAGAATTTTGATTTGATCGCAGGCTTTCTGCGTAATGGCGACATACTGCTTACCGAGGTCAAGCACAGACAGACATTTGAGCAACGCAACATCCGTAATGGTTCCATTGAAGAATCGGGCAAGCTCGGTATACATACGGTCATTGGCAATATAACCCACAATGACATCGTAACCATCTGCAAAGTGAGCATACTTCTCGTAAATAGGGGAGCCTTTCACCTTTTCCATCTGCTTACGGTAGTAAGCAATCATCATTGCCCAGTCCATACCAATTTCAATATCAAGAACCCTCAAGCCAGTTAGATCGAATTCTACTGTATAGAACTTAGGCTTATCTTCAGCGCACACCAGCGTCAGAGGCTGCAATGTTGCGGTTCCCATATAGAAGCCCTGACCAAAGTCGCACTCGGCGCGGCTGATGGGGGCAATGTCTCCAGCAATTCCCTTCTTGGAACCGTGGTAGAAGATTTTGTTGCTTTCATTTTCAGTATGACCATATTGGAGCATTTCAGTCACAAGCTCGGCGGCGTCGATACCATGATTCTTGCAGAACTGATACAGATTTGTTTGCGCCATCTGATTTGGAATTGCCTTGCCATTTTCCCATCTATTGATTGAAACAGCAGTTGTACCCAGTACAGAAGCAAACTGCTCCTGGTTCATATTCGCCTTCGCACGGATCATTCGGATTAATTCATTCATTGACACACCACCTATCATCTGTTGGTGTATCTATTATATATTATGATAGGCTTTGAGTCAACCGCTTTCTCATTTTTCATTTCTCTTAGATTTGAACAACTACCTTCATGTTCAAGGTAAACATAAGAAAAACAAAGATTCCAGTCAGTATCGTATGTCGATTTCTTTCTTTTCGACACATTGTGTGCTATTATTTGGAATGTATTTGATTTTCCTGGGGTGATTCTTATAAGCGTCCTTTTTATACATCCGCTCTTTCCCCTCCTCGCTTCGAGGAGGGGTTTTCTTTTACTTTTGTCGTTTATTGTCGTATATCATCGCTTTTCTACTACTATTCTGAACACTACAAACTTTATATAGTCTATTTCGCAATCTGCACGATGAACTTTTTCGAATAGGAAGTGATCTTTCCTATTCAGCCATTACACTATGAATTGGCGAAAGGAGGCGACAGAGTGGGAGCTAATGAACGCCGTTTGGCGATCCTGCATTCGCTCTGTCGTCAAGGCGAAACAACCGCGTCAGCACTTGCCCGTGAGTACAGTGTCAGCACACGAACGATCCGAACTGATATGTTGACACTGGCTAGAGTTTATCCCATCGTCTCAAAAAGAGGACAAAATGGCTGCTATTCTCTGGCCGAATGGTTCGACCCATCACAGAATCTGCTGACCTCAGCCGAAATCAACCTCCTGTATCGTCTCCAAGGGACCCTATCGGATGAAGATGCTCTTCTCATGAGCGTTATCATATCGAAAGTCTCAGGAAACCGCATGCTTGATGCTCCTTGAACCTTGATAAGTGAATACCACATTACAGAAACCTTCCCATGAAGAATAGCGATTTGTGAAGCGGCGCGATAACGGTATTACAGAGCGATCAACGTGATTCACAGACCTTGCTCTGGTAAGCGAGGCGCGACGAGGCTTTGTGGGGATAATGATACTTTCTCACGACTCCCCGATGACTGGAGGAGAGTCCCTGCGGCATTCGCCAGCCCACGGTGGGCAGCGGTGCAGGTGGGGCTATGAGGCAATGGAACCAGTTGCCGTCTGTGATGTGATGATATGTGCAACCTGAAAAAATCTTTCTCAGGGGACAAGCAAAATGTAAAGAAAAAGGCATACGCTCAACAAAGGAGGTGGGATCTGTGAAGAAGAACAATGTGCCCATAGTTCATTGCGAATATTCAAAAGCCGAAAAGAACCTTTCCCATCTATTAGAGGAATCTTTTCGGCTATATCTCGTCCGTATCCTTGCAACGAATAAGACAAATGCGGTATCATGTAGGCGATGAATGGTCGCTTATTTCAAGGAGGATAAAATGTACTTAGAAATAAGCAACCCTATGGACTATCATGTTGCCCTGTATATTCGCTTGTCAAAGGAGGATGAGACAGAAGGACCATCTCAGAGCGTAACCAACCAGCAATCCCTACTGAAGGAATTTGTGCAACAGCACCGGCTATCCGTGTATGACACCTACATCGACGATGGCTTCAGCGGCACCAGCTTCGACCGACCGGCCTTCCAGCGGATGATCGGAGACATCGAAGCCAAGAAGGTCAACATGGTCATCACCAAAGACCTGTCCCGTCTGGGGCGCGACTACATCATGACCGGCCACTACATGGAGCGGTACTTCCCCGAGAAGCGGGTTCGGTACATTTCCCTGCTGGACGGCATCGACACCGGCGTGGAATCAACTGCCAACGACATTACACCCTTCCGTGCCATCATGAATGACATGTATGCCAAGGACATCTCTAAGAAGATCAAATCCGTCAAGCGTGACAAGCAGCGTAAGGGTCAATTCATCGGCGGCAAGCCTATGTATGGCTACAAAATGCACCCCACGGAGAAGAATAAGATCGTCATCGACGAGGTGGTTGCCCCCATTGTCCGGCGTATATTCGCAATGGCACTGGACGGCATGAGTTGCCGAAAGATTGCTGCAACTTTCAACGAAGAGGGGATTCCCACGCCTGCAACCTACTGTGGCTGGAACATGGGCCGCAAGGGAGCCTATGCTGGTATGTGGTCAAGTGAGCGCATTTCCGAAATGCTGCGGAACGAAACCTACATCGGACATATGGTGCAGGGGCGAACGGTGAAAATCAGTTACAAGTCCAAGAAGTGCTTTATGCAGGCTCCGGAAGACTGGGTTGTCGTGAAGAACACTCACGAACCACTGATTGATGAGGAATCCTTCCGCAAGGTTCAAATGCTGGTCAGCAGCCGCAAGCACACTCGCAGCCGTACCTACGATTTCCTGCTGAAGGGATTGATCTGCTGCCACGAATGTGGCTACCCCATGGCGGTGATGAACCGACCCAATGCGGCAGGAGAAGAAAGATTGTTCTTCGTTTGCCGTACTTACCAACGGTTCACCAAAGCTGGTGTTTGCACTTGCCATTCCATGAAGGAGAAAACGGTGACCGATGCTGTGATCGCCAAGGTAAGAGAAGTCTGCAACGCCTTTCTTAATCCTGACGAGTTGCAACCCATCGCCGCTGCTGCTGTTGAAGAAGCACAGAAGCAAAATAGCTGTGAAGCGGAAATTGATTCATTGCAGCATCAGATTGATAAGCTGACAACGAATCTGGACAAGATGTACATGGATCGACTCAGCGGCCTTCTTTCAGAAAGCGACTTCGATCGTATATACAAGCGAGCGAAGATGGAACGCACTTCATTAGAAGAAAAGCTGAAGCTTCTGGAAGCGCAGAAAGAAAGCCCGATCTCTACTGAAGATCAGGCCCGAGAACTTGTGCAGCAGTATCTATCCTCAGCTTGCACCAGTCGTGAACTGCTGGTAAGTTTGATTGAGCGTGTAGAACTGACCGAAGACAAGCAGATCATCATCAAATTCCGCTTTCGAGAGCTTGCTGAACTCTCCTAAAAAAGGGACTTATCGTTTACAATAGCCGCCCCGCTATGTTTCCCGCGTGGAAAAGCACGCTGTGGAGCTGCTGCGGGAGGCGGTGGAGAAAGGTTAACCCTGCTTGGGGCAGCAGAGGTACCAGCAAACGCCCCAGCGGTCGATGACATCACCGGAGCCGTTGTCCCAGGGCAGAATGCCGAAGGGGCGGATCACATTGCCGCCAGCGGCCAGCAGATCGAAGGCGCGGCGGGCTTCCTCCAGCGTGGGGAAGTCCAGCCCGAGGCTGGTGGGCGGCATGGCGGGCGTGGCGAGCAGGGCGTCCACAAGAGGCGGGTTGGCGCATTCGCTGACGCAGAAGATCTCTTGGCCGTCCCGCATGAGGGTGGCGTGCATATAGGTGCCGTCCGGGTGGTGGGCGCAATAGCCCAGCGTGAGGCCGAAGGCGTCCAGATAGAAGGGAACGGCGGTGAGGGTGTCTTGAATATACAGCGTGCATCCAAGGTGCATGGGGTTCCTCCTTATTCCGCCATCATGCCCGCCAGCCTTTCCAGCCGTGCATGGGCTTCCTGCAGGAAGGCCACCGGGTCGGTCAGGTGGGTGAAGCCGGCGTTCTGGGCTTCCAGCGCCAGGGCGCCGGGGTAGCCGGACTGGTGGAGGCGCTGAGCAACGCGGGGCCAGTCCACGGTGCCGGTCATGGGCAGGGCGTGGAGGTCGCTGGTGCCGGGGTTGTCGTGCAGGTGCAGGGCGGCCAGCAGGTGGCCATACTGCGCCAGCAGGTCGCGCTGGGGCGAGAAGTAGTTCTCGTGGCCGCTGTCGTAGCAGAATTTCAGCTGGGGCGAGGCAAGCTGGGCGAACACCAGGTCCAGGTAGTCCGGGTTGCCCTGGTTCTCCATGGCCACGGCCACGCCGCAGTCTTCTGCGGTGCGCAGCACACGGCGGAAGCGCTCCAGGCCCAGGCTGGGATCCTGGGGCAGCGCCTGCCTGCCATTGACGGGATGCACCACCAGCGTGGGAACGCTGGCCTCGGCGCACTCCTGCAGGGCGGTGATGAGCTGGCGGGTGTAGCTTTCGCCCGCCTCGCCGGGGAGCCACACCTCGTTGGCACCCAGGTAGGGGCCGTGGGCGTTCTCCACGTACAGGCCTTCCTCCTGGGCATAGCGGGGGAAGTCCCGGTAGTCCGGGTCGAACTGATCCGTCCACAGGAGGATCACGCCATCGAACCCGCCGCGGCGAATGGCCTGCATCCGCTCCCTGGGGGAAAGGTCGTAGCCGAAATAATCAACGATAGCGGTTTTCATCATTTCGTCTCCAGGTTCAGCATTCCGTCCACCAGGTCGATGGCTTGGGTCAGACGCTGGTTGTAGTCGCCCCGGATGATGACGATCTTGTCCTTGAAGCCGAATTCCTCGTACATGGCCAGCAGGCGGTTGTTCAGCATCTCCCGGCGCTCCTGGCTGCCGTTGAGGCGCTGGCCGTCGTCCACCCACTTCACATCGGGGGTGAGGAACATCAGCACGTCGTACTTATCCGGGTTGATGTAGGCTTCCACCAGCTTGTTGCGGTGACCCATGTACAGCTCGCTGTAGTAGTTGGTGACCACCGCGTCCGTATCGAAAAAGCAGACCTTGTTGGAGGAACGCAGGGCGTGGAAGTCCTGCTCGGCCTGCAGATGCGCCATGCGGCCAAAGTCCTCGTCGGTGTAGATGGTCTCATCCCCGGCCAGGTAGTCGTGGGCATAGTAGCGGCCCACCTCCTCCGACCAGGAGGTGTTGTACAGCTTGGCCAGGCACTTGGTCAGCGTGGTTTTGCCGCAGGATTCGGTGCCGGCGATCAGCACCTTTTTGGCAAAGAAGGGGCGGGCAGGGCCGAGAATGTAGTGCCAGTTGTTGAGGATATCCGCCCGGATCTCCGTGGCGGAGATGGGATAGCGGCTGCGGGCGGGATCGAACAGGTCGATGGCGGCCTCGGGGAAATACTGCTGCAGGGGCTGATCCATCTCCTGGTCGCCCACGAAGAAGGCGTCGATCTTCTCCGGCACCACCTGGCGCATCCGCTGGGACCATTCCTCCCAGCCATCGGGGTACTCGGGGATGTCGGTCTCGTCCAGCACGCGAACCTGAATGTGATCCATGTCCTGCAGCTGCTGGCCGATCCACTGCTTGCGCAGCTGATAGGTGATGGTGGGCAGCCCGGCCTCGCGGCAGATCTGCTCGGTTTGATGCTTGTTGTCGGAAATCACAACGATGAGCTTCTCGCACTTGGTGGAAGCGACGATCATCTGATACAAATGTCCGCGGTGGGGCGGGCAGAAACGTCCGAAATACACGCCGGTCTGATACATGGCAAATTCCTCCTGTCCGGGATAGGATTCGCCACGGGGCGGGGGGAATCCTGCTGGGGTGGCACATACTTAGCCTCCCTCTCGAGGTGAGCGTTGCGCTGCCGACAGTGTCGGAAGCAGGCGCAAAAGCGAATCAAGCGAAACGAGTATTCGAGCGTTAGTGAGAAGACGATGATTGAGGTTGCGGATAGGTGGCTGAGCGTAGCGAAGACGGAGGAAGTGGTTCTGCTGCTTGTTCCAACGCTATGCTTGCCATGGCACATTGTAGGGGCGATCTGCGATCGCCCGCACGTTGCGACTTTGCCGAGTGGGCAGGAAATGCAGCGTGGCGGGCGAACACAGTTCGCCCCTACAGGAAAACCCCACGCCTTGGTGGGCGTGGGGAGAATGTAATGATCAGTCATAAACCCGGACACCATAGGCGGTGCCATCCCTGTGGCCGTGCAGCTCCACGATGCCGGAGGAAATCCAACCGTATTGTCCGTTGACGTATATTTTGTACCAGTCTCTGGGAACTCTGCCAGTCAAACAAATTTTGTAGTCGTAGATTTTGAATGAAGCTCCGCTGTTGACTTGGCCAATTTTTTCATACTCGGTGCCGGGACCGGAACGAACATTGTTGCCATCGTCGAAGATGTAGCAGGTTTCACCGATGATGGAAACGGTGTTGCTGGTGGAATTGTTGTTAGGCTTGCTGATGGGTTTGCCGTTTATTGTTCCGCTGGTGTTGCCATCCAATTCGACAAGCGTCGAGGAAATCCAGCAAATGGTGCCGTCCATATTAATCTTGTACCAATCGTTTCCGGTATCATCGGATAATGTACAAGAAAGAATCTTATACCAATGCCCCTGAGGCGCTTGTCCTACCTTATTGTAATTTGTGCCGGGGCCAGAGCGAACATTGGCACCAGGATCGTTGATGCGGCAAGTTTTTCCGACGATGGAGGAAGTGGGCTTTCGAGTGGGTGCAGGAGTAGGCGTCCGTGTTGGGGTTGGAGACGGTGTGGGGGTGGGTGTCTCATAAACGTAAGTGTAACCGTAATAATGATCGCGGATTTTATTCGTTTCTGGAAGATACACATTGTACCACCAAATAAGCGCACCAATGATTATCGTGACCAGCAATACAGAAACAACGATTAACCAGGCGCGGAGAGTATTGTAGTCATTACCATAATCAATGCGAATTCCAGGCTGCTTTGGCGGAAGGGGAACAACAGGCGGTTTTTGCGGTGGTTGCGGGGCGACTGGAGCAGTTTCTTTGGGGGGAGTGTTATTTTGCTTGTTTGAAGTGAATTCTTTTTTGATATCTTCTACTTTGTTTTTTATACCAAGAACCACGGTGGTTATGTCTTTTGAAGTGAGTTTATGTCCACATTTTATACAAAAGATATCATCGTTGTCATTTTCCTGGTGGCAATGTGAGCAGATTACTTTCTCCGACATCGTTAATCTCCTTTGCGTCACGAGGATATTATATTAGTCCCTTTTTTAGGCGACTGTAGGCCATAAAGCCTAACACAATAGTTGCAATACAAATTATCAAAAGAACAACAGAAGAGAACAAAATAGCTATTATCATAATTGTTGCAATTGTTTGGATTATGGCTGCTGTCAAGTATGGCCAAGGCTTTTTCATGAAAAGACCTACTGTGCTGAATACTGCAGAAACTGCCATAAGGAATAAATGAGGTTTCATCATGTTGATTGCTAAACCTAAAAGAAGCATATTTCCTAATGCAAGAAAAGGATCGCTGCTGTCATGAATGTAGTAGGCTTGATCAATGAATTGGTAAATCTGATATAGAAGATACACAATTGTTAGTAATGTATGTATCCATAGAATACGCTTTGAATTGCCTGTTGAGATTGTTTCGTTGCCAAGAACCTTTGCTCGGCATTTTCCGCAGTAAACTGCACCATCTTTGAGAGGGTTCCCACATTGAGAACAAATCCTCACCAAGTTTGTCTGCATTTCATCAGAATTGATGGTAGACGTATTGTTTTCCATATCTATCCTCCTGTAAACGAATCGATTTCTATTCTGTTGGGAATTATATACCATGTCAGGTGTAAAAGTCAACACACCAGATATAGTGTGCCATGATAGTGATGAGGTGACTCATCATGCAGTCATATTGGGAAATCATTCGCGAGCTTCGGGAAGATCACGATTTGACGCAGGCAGACGTTGCGGCGGTTCTCGGTACAACGCAGCAGGTCTATTCGCGCTACGAAAAAGGCATCAACGAAATGCCCATCCGCCATCTGATAACCTTATGCCAATATTACCATGTGAGCGCTGACTATATTCTGGGATTATCAAAGAAAATGAAATAAGCCCGGTTTGCATTTCTCCCACATCCGTGCTATGATAAACACAACCACCCACCACAGAAAGGATGAACTTCCCATGCGTATTGCGCTCATTAACGAAAACAGCCAGGCGGCTAAGAACGCCATGATCGAGGCCTCCCTGAAGAAGGTCGTGGAACCCATGGGTCACACCGTGATCAACTACGGCATGTACACCGCCGAGGACGAGTGCCAGCTCACCTACGTCAAGTGCGGCCTGCTGGCCTCCCTGCTGCTCACCACCGGCGCGGCGGATTACGTGGTCACCGGCTGCGGCACCGGCGAGGGCGCCATGCTGGCCTGCAACAGCTTCCCCGGCGTGCTGTGCGGCCACCTGGTGGATCCCTCCGACGGCTATATGTTCGCCCAGATCAACGACGGCAACTGCGTGTCCCTGCCCTTCGCCAAGGGCTTCGGCTGGGGCGCCGAGCTGAACCTGGAAATGATCTTCCAGCAGTTGTTCGGCTTCGGCCACGGCAACGGCTACCCCAAGGAGCGCGTGGTGCCTGAGCAGCGCAACAAGAAGATCCTGGACGGCGTGAAGGCCATCACCTACCGCCCGCTGATCGACATCCTCCACGACATCGACCAGGATTTCCTGAAGGAGACCATCAGCGGCGAGCATTTCGCCGAGTACTTCTACCCCGCCTGCCAGGACGAGCAGATCGCCGCCTACCTGAAGCAGCTGTGATTTTTCCCCACCCCGGCGGAGTGCCGCAAAAAACGCTTGCACTCCGCCGGAAGGTGTGATATAATGCTATGCGTTGCGGGGCATTAGCACAGTTGGTAGCGCGCTACATTCGCATTGTAGAGGTCACCGGTTCGAATCCGGTATGCTCCACGCACAAGAAAAAATCCGAACCATTTGGTTCGGATTTTTTGTTTGTCTCAATCTTCCCTTTCCTCCGCTTCACGGCGGCGGGCGGCGTAGAAGATGCAGTTGTGGGTGCGGCCGCGATAGACGACGGCTTCGCGTTTGCTCAGGGGCGTCATGCTGCATTTTTGCATCACACGCAGGCTGGCCAGGTTGGTGGGGAAGGCGCCGGCGGTGATTTCCGTGTAACCCTGTGCAAACAGGGCTTGCAGGGCGGTGGTGACGGCCTCGGTGCAGTAGCCACGGCCCTGATGGTCGGGGTGGATGGCCCAGCCCAGCTCCATGGTGGGGCCGATGATCTCCGTGTCGTTGATCAGGCCGATGAGCTGCCCCTGCAGGTCGATGGCGCGGACGAAGTGGGTATCGTCGTGGGAGAGGGTCATGATCCGCTGGAAGAGCCGCTGGGCGGTTTGCGGGTCGGACAGGTCCGGCACCATGTAAGTCTCGCCCACGGCGGGGTGGCGCAGCAGGGCGAGCAGCGCGTCCTCGTCCGTGGGGGACAGGGGGCGCAGGGTGAGGCGGGGCGTGTGGATGGTTTGCATGGGCGGCTCCTGGGCAGGCTTATTCAAACACGGCCTGCACGGTGAAATCTTTCTGGAAGGAGACGGAGGTGGAGGCGGCGGTCTCGTCGCTGAGGGTAGCGTCGGTGACCTGCCAGCCCTTGAAGGTGTGACCCTCGGCGGGGATGGCGGTGAGCGCCAGGTCATACTCGGTGAAGTAGAGGCCGGTGTAGCTCTCCGCGGCGGGAAGCAGGGTGCGGTTCACCTGCACCTGGCCCAGGCTGGGATCGTTGATGGTGATGGTGGCCTCCACGGGGTATTCGTAGCCGATGACCTTCTTCAGCATCCAGGGGAAGCGGTCGTAGCGGCCGCGCAGGTAGGTGGCCAGCTGCTCCAGCTTGTCCTTCTGGTAGTTGTCCAGGTTCCAGCGGGCGATCCATTCCGGGCCGAAGCGCAGGTAGGTGTCCCGCATCAGCTTGACGTAGATGGGCTTCATGTCCGCCAGGGTCTCTTCCACCCGGTCGGTGTGGAAGTACACATTGCGCACGTCGCTCAGGGCGGTGATGAACTCACGGCGGAAGTCCTCGTTCTGGTAGAGGGAATAGAAGATCTTCTGGGGATGGCGATCCTCATGCTCGGCGCCGTTGTCGGTGATCACGGGGGTGATGTTGTCGGTCACAAAGCTACGGCCATCGCCCCAGATGTCGGCAGAATGCTCGGTATCGAAGAGCAAGAAGCGCCATTGGCCGTCGCAGTAGGGTTCGTCGCTGGTTTCACGGGCGCGCCAGATCATCCAGTTGTTGTTTTCAAAAATGCCGTCCTCATTGTTGATGTACAGGTGGAAGGCGCAGTACTGGGCAAAGCCGGGGAGATCCAGCAGGGCGCTGGCCTGCTTGTAGTTGGCGGGGTCGGTCATGTCGTTTTCCGCAATGAAGTCGAACATCTGCTCATACAGCTCGATGTCGCTTTCCTCGCCATCCTCCACGCGGCCATTTTTGATGATGATCACGTTTTTGTCGTCCACGCCATAGTTGTTCTGCACGGCGCTGTCGCTGTATTCCTCGGTGATGGTGTACATGCCCCAGTATTCGCCGTTGAGGAACACCACGCAGGGGCGGGTGGCCTGCACCATAAAGCCCATGCCCTCCGCCAGGGACTGGAACAGGGGGTCGCGCAGGCGGGTGGTTTCGGTGTCGTTGCCGCCGTTGCGCAGGGTGATGGACTTGTACTTTTCCACCATGCCATTGCCGTCGGCGCGGAGATTGTTTTCAAACACGGGATAGGTCAGGTTCTTCTCGCCATAGTCGGCACGGGCAATGAGGCGCAGGCTCTTCTGAGCAAAGGAGCGGGACACGCCGCCCTTGATGCGCACGCCCATGTCCTGGGTGAAGCCTTCGCTGCCATCGGCGGTCAGGAACTGCACGGTCACGGGGCGTTCCCAGTCCCTGCCCTTCTGGGAGAAGTTGCCCTGCACCTGCCAGTCCTCGTAATTGCCCAACTGCTGGCTGTTCCACTCGTCAAAGTGGGCGCCCATGGTGTAAATGCCGTTTTCGTAGCCAAAGAAGCCCTCCCGGTCGGTCATCAGGGAGATCACCGGCACATCGCCGTAGAGTTCCTCGCGATCAACGCCCACAAAGAAGGTGCCGCTGATGATCTCGCTCAGGCTGCCGTCTTCATACTCGGCCATGGCGCGGATCACATGGGCCTTGGTCACATTGACCTCGGTCTTGAACTGATTGCGGCTGAAGCCGATCAGGGCAGCCAGGTCGTTGGGTTCCTGGGTGCGATCCTCCAATGTCAGCGCGCCATCGAAGATCACGCTGTCCAGGGTGGGGGCGGTGCCGTCCAGGGTGTAGTAGATCAGCGCCTCCGGATCATCGCAGAGGATCTCCAGGTCGATGGCATCATCATAAAAGCCGCTTTCGTGGCTGAAATACACATTGCCCTCGGCCAGAGCGGCGGCGGGCAGCAGCAGGCAGATGAAAAGCAAAGACAGCAGCAGTTTACGCATAACGATCGATCTCCTTCGTGCAAAGGCTTATGGGATGAATGTACCACAAAGCCGCCTTTGCGTCAACAAAAGATGCCAACTGGACAAAATCTGCACAGAAATACGTAAAAATTAAGCCTTTCGTTGCGCGGGAAACTATGTTATACTATATACAAGCATGGAAGTAACATTTGTGTAAGGATGTCTGCGGAGGTGCGTAAGCAGGCAATTTTAGGTGACGGGAGGTTGCTGCATGATCACTGACGGACGTAAAACGTTGGGTGTATTCATGAACAAAGCGGATCTGAACTTTCAGAACACCGTGCAGAAGGTAACGCGCCAGCGCGCCCGCGAGCTGGGGTATGATATTTTCTACTTTTTCACCGTGGGCTACCGCGAAAGCTCTAACTTCTACGACGAGCAGGAGAAGAGTATGTTCGCCTTTACCCCCATGGAGAAGCTGGATGGTGCGCTGGTGACCCCCGACGCCTACGATATGCCTGGCTTCCGCGAGTCCCTGTTTGATATGCTGGACAAGCGGGCCAAGTGTCCCGTGGTGTGCGTCCGCGACCGCCTGAGCCACTACGACAGCTATTATACCGACGAGGATGTGGCCATCCGCCCGCTGATGAAGCATCTGCTGGAGGATCATGGCTTCCGCAAGGTGTGCTTCCTGGCAGGTTACAAGGAGCATCCCGACAGCAATGCCCGCCTGGCCTGCTACCTGGATGAAATGGAAAAGCACGGCCTGCCGGTTCCGCCCAATGGCATCTACCATGGCAGCATGTGGAGCCGGGGCATCAAGGAAGCCTATGAATACTTCTACAGCGACCGCGAGAACTGGCCGGAGGCCGTGGTGTGCGCCAACGACTATATGGCGCACGCCCTGATCGAAGAGATCCACAACCATGGCTACAATGTCCCCCAGGACACGGTGGTCACCGGCTTTGACGACATCGAGGCCTCCAAGCGCTCTGTTCCCTCCCTGACCACCGTGGGTCAGGACTACAACAAAATGATCACCCTGGCCATGGATCTTCTCCACGAGCGCATTCAGCAAAAGGATCGCGGCGAGTGGGAGGTGGGCTACAAGCACCTGGGCATTCCCGGCACGCTGGAGATCCGCGAAAGCTGCGGCTGCGCGCCCCGCCCCAATGCCGCCCACCTGAGCAGCGAGCTGCACCGCATTGAAATGGTCAACCGGGAAATGGGCAACCGCGAGGTCAGCCAGACCTATTTCTCCATTGAGCTGAACACCGCCGATTCCTATGAGGCCATGCATCATACCATCTTCGGCAAGCTGGAGGACATCCCCACCGTGCGGGACTTCTACCTGTGCCTGTTCAAGGACGAGAAGGGCTATGCCGGGCATATCACCCCCCAGGTGGAGCTGATCTCCGCCATCCGCGACAGGCAGGACGCCGGTATGCCCCGGATCTGCTTCAACCGGGAGACCCTGCTGCCTTCCCTGGCCGAGCGGGCCGATGAACCCCAGGCCTTCTATGTCCACCTGCTGCACCAGCGCCACAACACCTATGGCTACACCGTGATGCAGTACCTGGACGATGAGACCCCCACCATGTTCTATCTGCATTGGAACATCATTGTGTCCATTGCCCTGCGCAACCTGGACGACCAGTTCAAGCTGAAGGCGCTGTATGAGGAGCGCCGCCTCTCCTCCATCACCGATGCGCTGACGGGCCTGTATAACCGCCGCGGCGTGAACGAAAAGCTGGATCCCATCTGGGAGGATATGTGCCGGGAGAAGCGCACGGTGTGCTTTGCCTCCCTGGACCTGGACAACCTGAAGCCCATCAACGATACCTTCGGCCACCAGGGTGGCGACGAGGCGCTGCGTGCCATTGCCGATGCCATCCGCGCCTCCGTGCCGGAGAATGCCATCCCCGCCCGCATCGGCGGTGATGAGTACCTCATCTTTATGCCCGACTGCGACGAGGACGACGCCGCAGCCTTCAGCGGCCGGTTCGAGGCCTATCTGGCCGAGCGCAACCACAACGCCCGCTTTGCGGTGGGCGCCTCGGTGGGTACCTATGTGGTGCAGCTCAGCGAGGGCATCAGCCTGGATCGCTGCGTGAATGAGAGCGACGAACAGATGTATCAGGTCAAGCGCCAGCGCCATGCGGAGCTGGAACGCCACGCCAGAAGCTTTGGCCACACAAGGAGCCGCCATGCGTAAGGAAAATCCCATCATTTTTGCAGATTATCCCGACCTGGATATCATCCGGGTGGAGGATACCTACTATATGTGTACCACCACCATGCACGTTTTCCCCGGGGGCGAGATATTGCGCTCCCGGGATCTTGTGCATTGGGAGCATTGCGCCTATGCCTACGAGACCCTGGGGGAACACCCCGGCCAGCGCCTGGACGACGGCAAGGGCATCTATGGTCAGGGGATGTGGGCGGGAAGCCTGCGGCACCATGGCGGGCTGTTCCACCTGGTGTTCATGTGCAATGATACCCGGTCCGCTTACTATTTCACCGCCGAAAAGGCAGAAGGTCCCTGGACTCGCCACCCCATGGCAGGCTTCTATCACGATCCCTCCGTGCTGTTTGACGACGACGGCAGGGTGTATATCGTGTACGGCAACCGGGACATTCGCCTCACCGAGCTGCTGCCGGATCTGTCCGCCCCCAAGGAAGGCGGGCTGGATCGCATCATCCTCCGGGACGACTGCGAGGGCCTGGGCTGGGAAGGCAGCCACCTGTACAAGCTGAACGGCAGGTACTACCTCTTTGGCATCCATTGGCCCCAGGGGAGCCTCCGCGCCCAGGGCTGCTTTGTGGCGGACTCCCTGGAGGGCGAGTTCACGGGCGGGGAAATCCTCTGCCAGCCCTTCCACGGCCGCAACGATGGCCCTGCCCAGGGCGGCATGGTGCAGACGCCCCAGGGCGACTGGTACCTGATGCTCTTCCAGGATCACGGCGCGGTGGGGCGCATTCCGGTGCTGGTACCCATGGCCTGGGAAAAGGATTTCCCCGTGGTACAGGGTATTCCGGAGAGCTTCGAGCGGGAGGATATCCCCTGCAAGCCGCTCGCGTGCAGCGACAGCCTCCGCGCCCCGCTGAATGAAGTGTGGCAATGGAACCACGAACCCCATGGGGAATTGATCCATCAGGATGAAAATGGCCTGCGCCTCACCACCGACAGGGTGGTGGAATGGGTGACGCAGTCCGTCAATACCCTGACCCAGCGCACCTTTGGCCCCCGCTGCACGGTGGAGGTCACCGTGGATGGCACGGCCATGCAGCCCGGGGACTATGCCGGGCTGTGCGCCCTGCAGGGTCGCTTCGGGCAGATCGCCCTCACCCGCCATGCCCATGGCTATGCCCTGGCCGTGACCACCAGGGAGGACGAGGTGGCGCAGCGGGCTTGCATCCCCTGGGCAAGCAGCCGGGTGCAGCTCCGCGCCTGCTTTGATTTCGACACGGACACCGTGCGCTTTTTCTATCATGATGGCGCGTGGCAGCCCCTGGGCGAAGCGCACCAGCTGCGCTACCTGCTGGATCACTTCATGGGCGTGCGGGCTGGCCTGTTCTGCTATGCCACACAGCAAAGCGGCGGCAGCGCGGTGTTTGCCGATTTTGTTTACCACAGGGAAACCACATAAAAAATCGCCCGGCTGATGCGCATCAGTCGGGCGAAAATATTTGTGTTTAGTCGTTACCCTGCTGGGCCAGCTCCTGCATATAGCGGGCCAGGGCGTCCTGCCAGGCGGGCAGCCGGGCAAAGGCGTTGCGATCCAGGCTGGACTTGCTCAGCCGGGAGTTGGCGGGAATCTCGCCCCGCAAAGCTGCGCCGATTCTGTCTTGCTTCCAGTCCTCCAGGGGGTCACCTCACAGATTGTTGCTGGTATAATTGTTCAGGAACTGCTTGGTGCGCTCTTGCTGGGGGTTCTCAAAGACCTGCTGGGGTGTACCCATTTCGCAGATGTTGCCGTCGTCCATGAAGATCACCTTGCTGGCCACGTCACGGGCAAAGCCCATTTCGTGGGTCACGATGATCATGGTGGTGTTCTTGTCGGCCAGCTCGCGGATCACCTTCAGCACCTCGCCGGTCAGCTCCGGGTCAAGGGCGGAGGTGGGTTCGTCGAAGCAGAGGATGTCCGGGTGCAGGTTCAGCGCACGGGCGATGGCCACGCGCTGGCATTGGCCGCCGGAGAGCTGGTGGGGGTAGTTGAGCATCTTGTCCTTGAGGCCCATTTGGATCAGCAGCCCCTCGGCCTGCTCCTGGATCTCCTGGCGGATGCGCTGCTTGTTGGTCTTGTAGTCGCTTTGCTCCCTGGCCAGCAGCTCCCGCGCCAGCATCACGTTCTGCAATGCGGTGTATTGGGGGAAGAGGTTGAAGTTCTGGAACACCAGGCCAAAGTGCAGCCGCTTTTTGCGGATCTCCTTTTCCCGCAGGGTGCGGGCATCGGCGGCGTCGAAAAGCACCTCGTCCCCCATCAGGATGCGGCCGCCGTCGGGCTTTTCCAGAAAGTTCAGGCAGCGCAGCAGCGTGGTTTTGCCGCTGCCGGAGGAGCCGATCATGCTCAGCACCTCGCCCTGCTCCATGGTGAAGCTGATGTCCTTCAGCACATCGGTTTCGCCAAAGGATTTGCGAATGTTTTCAACTTGAAGGAATGCCATCTGCTCCACCTCCTTAGCGGAAATAATCCAGTTTCTTTTCCAGCCTGCCCAGCAGGAAGGACAGCACGCCGTTCCACACCAGATAGTACACGCCCGTGAAGAACAGCGGCCAGATGGCACCGGAAATGCCCTGGCTGCCCTTCATGAAGGCCTGACCCGCCCAGATGATCTCCTGCAGGGAGATGATGCGCGCCAGGGAGGTGTCCTTCACCAGGGTGATGATCTCGTTGGAAATGGGCGGCACGATGCGCTTGATCATCTGCATCAGCTTCACCCGGAAGAAGATCTGTCCGGGGGTCATGCCCAGCACCAGACCGGCTTCCTCCTGGCCCACCGGGATGCCCTGAATGCCGCCGCGGTAGATCTCGGAGAAATAGCAGGCGTAGTTGATGATGAAGGCAATGGCGGCCGCCGTAAAGCGCCCCGCCTCGCCGCTGCCCCAGATGTTCTGCTTCAGCACCAGGCCGGGGAAGTAGAAGAAAATCAGCAGCTGGATCATCAGCGGGGTGCCGCGGATGATGCCCACAAACATACGGGTGAGCCATTTCAGGGGCTTGAAGCGGCTCATGGAGCCGAAGGAGATCACCAGGCCCAGGGGCAGCGCGCCCGCCAGGGTCACGAAGAACAGGCGCAGCGTTTGCCCAAAGCCCTCGTTGAGGGAACGGATCACGATGGGCAGCTGTTCGGCTATCTGTTGCAGCAGCTCTTGCATAACAAACCAACTTTCTTATAAGAGGCAAAGGGGAAACCGCGGCAAAACGGTTTCCCCTTCAGTCTGTTGAAACCTTAGGAGGTGTCGGAGGCGCCGCAGCGCCTCTGACTGTAATCGTATCCGGCGGCTTTGCCGACGGGGCGGGGCGTTTTCGCCTCTGGCGAAAACTTTCCTTACGCGGAGGAACGGCCGTGGACGGCGCTTGCGCCGGACACAGTGACGGAGTGCAAACCTCACAAAAGTGGCTTTGCCACTTTTGTGAAGCGCAGCGTTACTTCTGCTCGATCAGCGCGGCCTGCACCTTGTAGGTCTCGGCGATCTTCTGCAGCTCGCCATTGGCGTAGATATTCACCAGGAAGGCGTTCAGCTCGGCGGCCAGGTCGCTGCCCTTGCGGAAGCCCACGCCGTACTCTTCGCTGTTCAGACCCACGGTGTAGGTCAGGTTAGCGTAGGAGGTACCCTCGCCGATCATGGCAGCGGCCATCAGAGCGTCGATGGCGGCGGCGTCGGAGGTGCCGGCGGCCACTTCCATCAGGGCGTCGGCCTGGGCCAGCACGGGGTTGGTGGCAAGGTTCAGGGCGGTGACTTCAGCCTCGCCAGCAGAGCCGGCTTCCACGGCGAAGACCAGATCCTTCAGGCTCTCGATGGTCTGATACTGGTCGGCCTTGTCGGCGGGAACCACCACCACCTGGGCATTGTTCATATAGGCGTTGGAGGTCTCCATGGCGGCCTTCACGGCATCGGTGAGGGTCATGCCGTTCCAGATGCAGTCAACAGCCTTGGCATCCAGCTCCAGGATCTTGTTGTCCCAGTCGATCTCAACGAACTCGATGGCTACGCC
Organism: Clostridia bacterium; assembly: GCA_017936765.1. Taxonomy (GTDB): domain Bacteria; phylum Bacillota; class Clostridia; order Christensenellales; family Aristaeellaceae; genus UBA11524. Next base: position 80,491 of record JAGBEX010000002.1, on the reverse strand, counting down.
CAGCTCGGCGGCGAAGGCCTTGGCCACGTCAGCGTCGAAGCCGATCCAGTTGCCGTCAGCATCCTTGTAGTCCATGGGGGCGAAATCGGTGATGCCCACCACCAGGGTACCCTTGTCGATCACATACTGCTTGTCGCTGGCGGTTTCAGCGGAAGCGGTCAGCATGGAGAAGGCCATCACCAGAGCCAGCAGCATTACGAGCATCTTTTTCATAGGGGGTTACCTCCTTAAAATAGTATCTTCTTCATCGATTCACCGCTTTAGCGCGGTGAACTGATAGCATCATAACACGATGCCCTATGCTTGTCAAGCCCCTTTTTGGAAAAGTTTTTTTCTGACCGAAGTTTATGCAATATCTGCATAGACAGGGGAGAGCCGCTTCCTGTATAATGCAGGCAGATAAGATCGTTTCCATACCAGATCCATAAGGAGGTATTCTCATGATTTATTATGTCAATCAGTCTGCTCCCCGGGAGGGCGATGGCTCTCAGGCGCGGCCTTTCCGGCGCATCAGCGATGCGGCCTATCTGGCGCAGCCCGGCGATGAGGTGCTGGTGTACCCCGGCATCTACCGCGAAAACGTCAGCCCCCGCAACGGCGGCACCGAGGACAAGCGCATCGTGTACCGCTCGGTGGAACCCCTGGGCGCGGTGATCACCGGCGCGGAGGAGATCACCGGCTGGCAGCGGTATGAAGGCAATGTGTGGACGGTGCGGGTGGACAACGGCATCTTCGGCAGCTTCAACCCCTATATGGTGGAAGTTTACGGCGACTGGTACTTTGCACCCACCGTGCGCCACACCGGCTGCGTGTACATGAACGACCGCGCCCTGTACGAGGCGCTGACCATGGAAGAGCTGCTGGCGGGTGAGGTGTACAAGCCCTCCTGGGAGCCGGAGTATTCCATCTACAAGTGGTTCTCCGTGCAGGAAGGCAACGAGACCGTACTCTACGCCAACTTCCAGGATAAGGACCCCAATCAGGAGAAGATCGAGATCAATGTGCGCCGCCGCTGCTTCTTCCCCGAGGAGACCGGGCGGGGGTACATCACCTTCTCCGGCTTCAAGGTAGAGAAGGCCGCCACCACCTGGGCGCCGCCCGCTGCCTTCCAGGACGGCATGGTGGGTCCCCATTGGTCCAAGGGCTGGATCATTGAGGACTGCGATATCTCCAACAGCAAGTGCTGCGGCATCTCCCTGGGCAAGTATTACGACCCGGAGAACGACCACTACTTTACCACCAAGCACCTCAAGTCCCCCACCCAGATGGAGCGCGACGCCCTGTGCCGCGGCCAGTATCATGGCTGGCTGAAGGAAAAGGTGGGCAGCCACATCGTGCGGCGCTGCCACATCCACCATTGCGAGCAGACCGGCATCGTGGGCCGCATGGGCGCGGTGTTCTCCCTCATTGAGGATAACCACATCCACCACATCAACAACATGCAGGAGCTGGGCGGCGCGGAGATCTCCGGCATCAAGCTCCACGCAGCCATCGACGTGACCATGCGCCGCAACCACATCCACCACTCCACCATGGGCATCTGGTGCGACTGGCAGGCCCAGGGCACCCGCATCAGCCAGAACTTCCTGCATCACAACCAGCGCCCGGACTACTGCGAGTGGGCTGAGGGCGGTATGGAGAGCCAGGACATCTTTGTAGAGGTGAGCCACGGCCCCACGCTGATCGACAACAATGTGCTTTTGTCCCAGGTATCCCTGCGCTTCGCCACCCAGGGCGTGGCCATGGTGCATAACCTGATGGCGGGTACCTTCACCTTTGTGGGCGACGGCACCGGCACCCGCTACACCCCCTATCACATCCGTCACCGCACGGAGGTGGCGGGCTTCATGCACTTCCTCCATGGCGACGATCGCTTCTACAATAATATCTTCGTGCAGGGCTTTGATCCCAATGGCGAGATTCGCCGGGGCGATCCTGGGGAGAAGGAGCGCGTCTGCGGCACCTGGCAGTTCGACGAGTATCCCACCTATGACGAGTGGATCACCTGGTTCGACCTGGACGTGAAGCGCCCCGACATGGGCAAGCTGGGCGAATTCCACGAAAAGCACCTGCCCGTGTGGAGCAAGGACAATGTGTATCTGAACGGCGCCAAGGCCTGGAAGCACGAGACCAGCAAGCTGGAGAACGACACCGACAAGGCCTATGTGGAGCTGGTGGAGGAGGACGGCCACTACACCCTGAAAACCAATGTGTACGACATCATTGGCGCCTTCCGGGGCGGGATGATCCACAGCGACATCCTGGGCTGCGCCTTTGAGCCGGAGCAGCGCTTTGAGAACAACGACGGCTCCGCCATCACCTTCGACCGGGATTACTACGGCAACACCCGCGGCCTGGGCGTGCTGCCCGGCCCCTTCGCCAGCGCTGAAAGCCTGAAAGAAAAGCTGTGGTAAGCGCTACCAAAACATGAAACCTGTTACACCCCTGCAGGGCCGCAGGGGTGTTTTTCTATAGTATTTTTGGCCGAAAATGCACATATTTTGGTCGAAATGTCGGGTTTGTACATAAAAAAATTCATTTTGTTTATGTACTTGGATGCGGAGGAAATGTAGAATAAGGTTGGATATGGTTCGTAATGTACCATTTTGGTATAAACCGAACCCTGTGAAGTGCAAAGAACCTGTCGGAATTGTTTATTTCGCATCCCTGGAGGGCATGAAATGAAACAGCAGATCTCCTTCCGGCAGTACCGTGCGATGGATCTGACGATCTTCACAGCGCTGCTTTGCCTGTGCGAATCGCTGATCACCCTGGGTGCTACCCGCTGGTTTACTGGCGAGCTGTATACGCTTTCCATCACGCCGGCGGTCACAGCCATCGTTATGGTTCGCTGGGGCGGCTTTGCCGCGATCCCTGCCGTTCTTGGGGCATTCGTGTTCTGTCTTGTTTCCGGGGCAACGCTTCCGCAATACATCATCTACTGTGTCGGCAATCTGGCAGCGCTTGTGCTGACACAGGTTCTTTGTCGGGATGGATGGAAGCGCTTACACGAAAACGTGCTTTTTTCCATGCTGTATGGCCTGCTGACGGCGGTGCTGATGCAGCTGGGGCGGTTCCTGCTGGCGCTGGTGATGGGCAATGCGCTGAATGTGTGCGTGGGCTTCATCGCTACGGACGTGCTGTCCACCCTCTTCGCGGTGCTGATCGTGTGGATCACCCGCAGGCTGGATGGCGTGCTGGAGGAGCAGAAGCACTACCTCAAGCGTGTGGCAGAGGAAATGGAAAAAGAACAACAATCTGCCTGGAGCGATGACTTCGGGCAATGATGAATCAAGGGGGTAAGCTTATGGCAGCGAGAGCAGCGGACTTTCTTGTCTATGACAAGGCGGCCGGTGTTTACCGTGAAAACCCGGAACAGTTAGTGCGAGATGATGTGGAGAAGCACGCGTGGAAGCACGTGGGCATCACCATCCTCAAGGATTGGCGGCTGTACCTGATGCTGGTACCCATGCTGCTGGTTTTCCTGTTTTGGCGCTACCTGCCCATGTACGAACTGCTGGGCTGCTTTAAGGTGCCGGACGAGGTGCTGCCGGTGGCCGACCAGTATTTCTCGGGCTTTTCCTATTTCAAGAGCCTGCTGGTGGGCAGCGACGCACCCGACTTCTGGCGTGCGCTGCGCAACACCTTCCTGCTGAGCTTCTACGGCCTGTGCTTCGGCTTCCCCATGCCCATCATTCTGGCGCTGTTCTTCAACGAGATCCGCTCCAACCTGGTGCGCAGCACTTGCCAGGTGCTTACCTACCTGCCCAAGTTCATGTCCACGGTTGTTATGACCTCGCTGGTGACCATGCTTGTCAAGCAGGGCGCGCTGACCTCCGGCTACGGCATCGTGAGCCAGGCGCTGGAAGCCCTGGGTCTCATCAGCGCCGAGACCGCCAAGGCTGGCCTGCTGAACAATCCCGATTTCTTCCGCGCCATCTACCAGATCTCCGGTATCTGGGAAGGCGCTGGCTATGACAGCATCGTATACTTCGCGGCCATCATCGCCATCTCGCCCACCAGCTACGAGGCGGCGCAGATCGACGGCGCAGGCAAGATGTCCCAGATGCGCTATGTGGTGCTGCCCGGCATCCTGTCCACGGTGGTCATCATGCTCATCACCCGTATCGGCGCCCTGCTGAACATCGGCTACGAAAAGGTGCTGCTGCTGTATAACCCCACCACCTACGTCACCGCTGACGTGGTGTCCACCTTCGCCCAGCGCAAGGGCATCGTGGGCGGCCAGAAGGGCCTGGCCTCCGCGGCTGAAATGATGAACAACGTCATTAGTATGCTGCTGGTGATCAGCGCCAACACCATTGCCCGCAAGGCCTCTGACACGTCGCTGTATTAAGGAGGGAGAAGTCAAATGAAAAGAAAGCTTGAAACCTCCGAGCTGATCTTTAAGGTCATCAGCTACACGCTGCTGTGCATCTTCGCCCTGGCGTGCCTGTATCCCTTTGTGTATGCCGTGTCCGCCTCCATCAGCGGCGCGCACGCGGTGGACTACTGCGAAGTGGTGCTGTTCCCCAAGGACATCCAGTTCGATGCCTTCGCCCGGATGTTCAACGACAATATGTTCTGGAATTCCTATTCCAACACCCTGTTCCTCACCTTCTATGGCACGGTGTGGTCGCTGCTGACCTCCATCCTGGGCGCCTACGCCCTGTCCAAGAAGCGCCTTCTGTTCCGCCGTTTCTTCAACTTCTTCCTGGTGTTCACGATGCTCTTCTCCGCAGGTCTGGTTCCCCAGTACCTGAACTACCTGGCCACCAAGGACGTGTTCAACTCCATCGGCATCACCGACGATAAGTGGCTGGTGGTCATCGCCATGGGTATGGCGGCCATGAACATCATCCTGCTGCGCAACGCCTTCGAGGGCGTGCCCAGCGAGATCGAGGAAGCCGCCATCGTGGACGGCGCTACCGAGTTCCAGGTGCTCAAGCGCGTGTACATCCCCATGTGCAAGTCCACCATCGCGACCGTGACCCTGTTCTTCGCCATCTCCCGCTGGAACGGCTACTTCTGGGCGCGCCAGATGATCTCCAACTCCAACGAGCATCCCCTGCAGGTGTTCATCCGTCTCCGCCTGGAGGAGTACACCGACCCCGAGCAGATGGCTGGCTGGAACGAGGTCTTCTCCTCCGACTCGGTGATCTACGCGCTGATCGTGTGTTCCATCGTGCCGATTCTCATCATCTACCCCTTCATCCAGAAGTACTTCGCCAAGGGCGTCAACGCCGGCGGCGTGAAGGAGTAAACCAACATCCCCAAGGTGTTTACCAGCCTTGCTGGTCAACATAAATCGTCTACTGCACCGAAAGGAATTCGGTGACATAAAAAGGAGGAAACCATATGAAGCGTACCTTTTCTCTGCTGATGGCACTGGCCATGGTTCTGACCATGCTCGTCGGCACGGCCTCTGCTGAGACCGCGGAACTGACCTACGCCGAGGGTACCGTGCTGCGCATGGCCACCGGCTACAACAATGCCAAGACCGGCCTGTTCTTCGACGCTGGCGTTGCTGGCGACGGCGTGACCCTGGCCGACGGCAAGACCTATCTGGCTGGCGACCTGAAGCCCACCTGGGTTGAGGTCGAGAACGTGCTGGGCGTGAAGTTCGAGAACCTGTATCAGGGCAACAGCGCCTCCAACGAGTTTGACTTCTGGAAGGATCGTCTGGTTGAGGTCGATATGCTGAGCGGCACCGCTGCCAAGCTGACCGAGTACGGCGAGTCCGGCTCCATCGTGAACATCGCTGAGTATCTGGACATGATGCCCAACTTCAAGGCTTATCTGGAAGCCAACCCCATCGTGCGTCTGTCCATCACCGGCAACACCAAGACCGGCGCCATCTACTTCTCCCCCTACTTCGACGGCGTGAACGACATCGAGCGTATGCCCCTGATGCGCGTTGACTGGGTGCAGAAGCTGCTGGACGGCGAGGGTGAATTCACCGCCGAAGCTTCCAACAAGCTGGCTGCCGCCGTGTACACCCCCTATATGCCCACCACCGGCACCGTTGAGGTCGACGTTGTGACCCTGGACGGCACCGCCGTGGAAAAGGTGACCAAGAACTACGATGCCGCTGGCAACATCGTCGCCAAGATGAACGAGGCTGGCGAGCTGGACGGCGTGGCCGCTGTGAATATGCTGCGTGCCTACATCGACACCGCTTACAATGGCTACTATGGCACCGAGCGTTCCAACCTGTTCATTGGCCAGAACGCTGCCTGGGATGCTGACGAGCTGGTTGCCCTGCTGCGCTGCGTGGTGGCCAACCCCCAGACCCTGAATGGCACCGACGCTGTGCAGGGCCTGTTCTCCCGTGAGGACAACAACAACCAGCGCCGTGTGGATATGTTCCGCTTTGCCGGCACCCTGTTCGGCGTGCGCGGCCTGGAGTCCCGTCAGGACTTCCTGTGGATCGACGCTGAGGGCATCCTGCATGACGCCCGTCAGGAGAAGGATGCCTACGAGGCCATGGCCAAGATGAACGAAATGGCTCAGGAAGGCCTGATCTCCAAGGCTTTCATGGAGACCGCTGAGGAATCCACCGCCACCTACCTGGAGAACGACCTGGGCTTCATGCACTATGACTACAACCAGACCCAGACCGTGTACAACAAGACCAAGCTGCAGGAAGGCGAGAAGTACTCTGCTGTGATGGTTCCCGTGGCCAAGTGGTTCGACGGCACCAGCGAGGATGGCGTGTTCATGCGCTTTACCGAGTCCTGGCGCTCTGTGAAGACCGACGGCTGGGGCATCTCCGTGGCTGGCGTGGAAGGCAACCAGGATAAGCTGTACGCTGCCCTGAGGCTGATCGACTACGCTTACAGCGCCAAGGGCCAGATCCTGATGAGCTACGGCCCCGATGCCTTCATCAAGACCAACGACGACGGCTCCTATGTGACCTTCAACTTCAACGGCACCGAAATGCCCGTGATCGCCGACGCTACCTACGCTGAGCTGTGGGAGAAGGCCTCCGGCAACTACACCAACTATGCTCGTCAGTACCTGGGCTCCACCCTGAGCTTTGCCAAGAGCCAGGCCTTCGAGTATCAGTGCACCCACGAAGTGGGCAAGGAAGGCGCCGGCAAGATCTCTAACGCCATCGCTCTGGGCACCATCAAGCATCCCGAGCTGGCTGTGACCGAGAATCCCTGGTACACCTCCGTTCCCACCGTGCTGCCCCACACCAAGAACGATAACGAGACCCTGAAGAGCTACTCTTCTCTGTCCGAGAAGTTCAACGCTGCCAAGGGTGGCGCCAACGCCTTCGTTGACGTGATCGTGGCTGGCTTCGCTTCCGAGGGTATGTTCTCCGCCGAAGAGGCTGTTGAGACCATCGCTGGCACCATGGGCGGCGCTGACTACCTGTTCCTGAAGCAGGAAGCCTATGACCGTCTGATCGAGTACTACAACAAGTAATCGCTGCGCTTTCCCCAAAGTGGCGAAAGCCACTTTGGGGAGGTTGCAAATCCAGCCAACCAGAGGTCGTCTGGATTTGTAAGGAATTGATTTTGCAGAGCAAAATCAACAACCCGCGAACCCGGCAAAGCCGGGTTACACGATTTCAGTCCTGCGGACGGCTGAATGACTCGACCTTTGCAGGATGCTGGTTGCTCATGGCGGGGCGCAAGCCCCGTCATGGGTTCCCATCAGCCCCTCCTGAGGGGGAGGCTGATCGGAGCCTGACAAATTTCCGCACCGCAAGCCGGTATGCGTTTTTCAGGAGGTTATTATGTACAAAAAACAGTTGAACCTGCAGAAGATCCTTTGCTTCGCAGCGCTGGCGGCCTGCGCCCTGGTGTTCCTGTATGCCCTGGGGTTGTCCACCGATTTGTACGACGGCCTGTTCTACGCCCTGCCGGAGGAGGCTGAGCTGGAAACGTCCAAAGTATACGTGCCGGGCGCAGAGGTGTACTATCACATCCAGCCCTTTAACCGCTCGCTGCTCAACAGCTCCATCGCGCTTTTGCTGGTGGCCTGCTTGCTGTTCATCACCAGCACCCACAACCGCCGCCGGTACTACATCGGCAACGCGGTGTCCACCTTCGGCTTTGCGGGGGCAGGCATTGGCATCAGCCTGTGGGCGCATCAGCAGATCGAGGCCTTCAAGGCGCAGTTCCTGCAGATCGACTTTGCCGCCTATGAGAAATACGCCACCCGCCGCAGGAAGGAGTACATCGATTCCACCTTCTGGTTCGATGCACACTATGTGGTGTTCGCTGTGGTGATCCTGGTGTGCCTGGCGCTGATCATCAACTACGGCTGGAAGCTGTATCTGATGAGAGCCGAGAAGAAACTGATCGACGAAGGAAAGGGAGTGGCCGCATGATGACCCTGAGCCTGGAAGACAAGAAAGCCATCCAGCTGGACCGGATGCGCTATACGAAGAACACCTTCTCCTCCCGCATGGTCTACCTGGCCATCCTGTTTGACGTGTTCTATTTCGTCAGCATTTACGAAAGCGACGTGGGCAACTGGTATTATACCTGGCTCATCGGCATTTCCATTGTGTACAACCTGGTGTTCATGCTGGTGGCCTTCCTGGCCTCCGAGGGCGTGAAGAACTACAAGATCAGCTACGGCTATATGCTTTGCGGCCTGGGCATCGGGCAGCTGGTGCGCATTTTCATCCTGCCCATGATGGCCAACAGCGCCATGACCAAGCGCGTCATCGACAAGAAAACGGTGGAAGTCCCCGTGATGGAAACGCCCCAGTTCGTGTGGGTGGTTGCCTGCCTGGTGCTGTCCGCCGTGTGCTGCCTGGCAGCAGGTGCCGTGGCCGTGACCCGCAGCCGCAAGCTGGCTGCCTACAATGCTTCCCTGTTGGAGAAGGCGTAAAGATAAAGGAGATGCCATATGGCAAACATCAGCTTACAGCATCTGGACAAGATTTATGACAACAAGGTGCAGGCCGTGTTCGACTTCAACCTGGAAGTGAAGGACGGCGAGTTCATCGTGCTGGTGGGTCCCTCCGGCTGCGGCAAGTCCACCACGCTGCGCATGGTGGCCGGCCTGGAGGATATTTCCGCTGGCAAGCTCCTGCTGGACGGCGAGGACATCACCACCGCCCCGGCCAAGGATCGCGACATGGCCATGGTGTTCCAGAACTATGCGCTCTACGGCCACATGACCGTGTATGAAAACATGGCCTTCTCCCTCACGCTGCGCAAGGAGGATCCCCATGTGATCCACAAGAAGGTGCTGGCGGCGGCGGAGATCCTGGGCCTGACGGATCAGCTGAACAAGAAGCCCAAGCAGCTTTCCGGCGGTCAGCGCCAGCGCGTGGCCATGGGCCGCGCCATTGTGCGCAACCCCAAGGTGTTCCTCTTTGACGAACCCCTGTCCAACCTGGACGCCAAGCTCCGCGGTGCTACCCGCCGGGAGATCCTGCTTTTGCACAAGCGCATGAACGCCACCATGCTCTACGTGACCCATGACCAGACCGAGGCGCTGACCCTGGCTGACCGCATCGTGTGTATGTCCATGGGCCATGTGCAGCAGGTGGGTACTCCCCTGGAGCTTTACGACACCCCCGCAAACCTCTTCGTGGCCAGCTTCATCGGCCTGCCGCCCATGAACTTCTTCCATGTTCAGGTGGGCGAGGGCGAAGTGGTGGGCAGCTTCTTCAAGCAGAAGCTCACCGCCGAGCAGCAGAGCCTGCTGGCAGCCTACAAGGGCAAGGAGATCGTGCTGGGTGTGCGCCCCGAGGATATCGAGACCGGCGGCGACATTGACGTGCAGGTCTTCTCCAACGAGAACCTGGGCATGAGTACCCTGGTGCATGGCCGCCTGCAGGGCAGCAACACCCAGGAGGCGCAGATCACCTGCAAGCTCCGCGGCTGGTGCGACTACAAGCCCGGCGATCACGTGAACGTGCAGTTTAAGAAGTGCCACTTCTTCGACAAGGATACCACCAACGCCATTCGCTGAAAGGAGGAGTAACCATGGCCAATAAAGGCAAAAAGCAGCGCGGCGGCCTGAAGGAATCCATCCGCAAGATGATCGTTTCCCTCAAGCGCAAGCCGCAGACCATCCCCATGCTGGTGCTGGCAGTGGGCTTCCTCTACTATTCTCTCAACCTGACCCACGTCTCCGACACCACCGCCAAGCTGCAATTGACCGGCATGGGTCTGAGCGGCTTCTGCACGATGCTCTTCTCCATGCTGAGCCTTGTGTGCTTCCTCAACGCTTATCCCCACCGCAAGAAGACCAATATCCCCATGCTGCTATTGATGTTCCTGATGCTGGGCGTGCTGATCTTCTGCGATACCTACTACATGAGCTGCATCACCAAGGCGCTGACCCGCGAGGTGAACCCCATCACCGTGGATGAGGGTACCCGCTACATCACCACGGCCTACGATATGCTGGGCGTGCATCGCATCATCATCGCTGTGGGCGCTGTGCTGACGATGCTGGTGTCTGTGCTGCGCAAGCTGCTCCGCCGCATCGATACCTCGCTGCCGGTGGAAGAGGTGGGCCAGATGGACGCCATCCTCCTGAGTGAGGAAGCCTGATTCCATGAGCAAAACCAAGAAGGATCAGTCAAAGAAGAGCGCCTCCTATTACGACCTGCATACCGGCGCGGTGGAAGACCTGGTGTCTGCCGACAAGGAAAACACCCCCCGGTATTCCAAAGAGGAGCTGGACAAGTATCGCTCCGGCAAGGTGAAGTGGCGCTTCCCGGAATGGCTGAAGGTGGTCCTCATCAAGTTCTGGTTCTATGGCGCGGTGTGCTTCTTCGTGTTCATGGGACTGGGGATGCTGGTGCCTAACCAGATTGATATGCTGTTCATCGCCGCCATTGTGATGGGCATGGTGACGGATCTGCTGATCAACCATTTCCTGCGCTTTACGGAAAAGCTGCCCGGCGGCAATGCCCGGTGGATGATGGTGACCCGCAGGGGTGCAGCAGGCTTTGTGATGAACCTGGCCTATGGCTTCCTGCTGATGTTCCTGGTGGTAACGGTGTACAACACCATCAACAGCGCCATTTATGCCATTACCGGCGGCGTGGAAAACACCCGGCTGCTGAGCGTGGAGCCGGTGCTGTTCGGCCTGTTTGCCACCGGGGCGGATCTGTTGTGTGTGGCCATCCGGAACACCTTCAAAAAGATCATCAGCGACGCCAAGGGAAAGTAACGCGCTGCCCAACGAATTCTTGCGAGGGATGCGAATGTACGGAAAGATCGACAGCTATGTTCTGCACCTGATCCAGCAGTCCTCCCCGGAGAAGACCGCCTGGAACATCGAGCGGGTGCGCCAGGGCAAGCCTGCCTCCTGGAATTACATCGACGGCTGTATGCTCACCGCGCTGCTGGAAATGGCGCGGATCCTGGGCGACAGCAGATACTCCGATTTTGTGGAGAGCTTTGTGGACAGCTTCATTGGTGAGGATGGCACCATTCGCACCTGGGAGAAGGAAAAGCAGACCCTGGACGATATCAACGAAGGCCGTGTGCTGTTTCCCCTGTACGCCATGACCGGCAAGGAGAAATACCGCCTGGCGGCAGAGCGGCTCCACGCTGCGCTGCAGCAGCAGCCCCGCACCCATGAGGGCAGCTGGTGGCACAAGGCCATTTATCCCAATCAGGTCTGGCTGGATGGCATCTATATGGCGCAGGTCTTTGCCGCGCTGTATGAAAAGCACTTTGGCCAGGGGGACTATTCCGACGTGGTGGGGCAGCTGCGCATCGTGCGCCAGCATATGTTCGACGAGCAGAAGCGCCTCTACTACCACGGTTACGATGCCAGCCGCACCGTGTTCTGGGCGGACAAGGAGACCGGCCTTTCCCAGAGCTTCTGGCTGCGGGCCATGGGCTGGTTCGCCATTGCGCTGGTGGACCTGGCGGAGATCCTGCCCGAGGGCAGCGAGAAGGCCGAGGTGGCCGCGCTGCTCAGCGAAATGATGGCGAGCGTTTCCACCTATGCGGATGAAGAGACCGGTATGTACTGGCAGGTGGTGGATCAGCCCGGCCGCGAGGGCAACTACCTGGAGACCAGCGGCAGCAGCATGATGGCCTATGCCATGCTCAAGGGCGCTCGCCTGGGCGTGCTGGCCAAAGAATATGCCGCCAAGGGCCTGAAGACCTTCGACGGCATTGTGAACAAGTATTTGACTTTCCATGATGAGGGCATCGACCTGGGCGGCATCTGCCTGGTGGCAGGCCTGGGGCCGGAGAAGGATCACCGCCGGGACGGCACCTATGCCTACTACATCTCCGAACCTGTGGTGAACAACGATGCCAAGGGCGTGGCGCCCCTGGTGCTATGCTACACCGAGGTGCGCAGGCTTATTCAGGCAGAATGATCTTCTGACTATCGGAATCCGGATCCTCCGGCTGCTCCTGGGGCGTTTGACGGCCATAGGCGCTGGGGGAGACCTCGTACCGCTTTTTGAACAGGCGGGAGAAGTACAGCGGATCGCGGAAGCCGCACATATGGGCGATCTCCGAAATGCTGCCGTTGGTGCAGCCGGAGAGCAGCATATCCGCGGCTACCTGCAAGCGCAGGTTCGTCAGGTATTTATGGGGTGTGGTACACACCTCCTGGCGGAAAAGCCTGCACAGGTAATCATAGCAGTAGGGCATAGAGGACAAAACCTCGTCCAGCTCATAATTGGGGTTGGCGTAGTTCTGCACGATGCTCTGCTCGATCTCCTCCACGACCCGGTTCTTCGGGTGGGAGGTGCGCCCCAGGCTCACATGGCGCACGATGAGATTGCCATAGGAGGAAAGCAGCGCTGCCCGGCGCTCCGGATCTCCGCAGAAGAGGTAATACGCATCGGCGAAGAGATGGCGCAGGGACTGGTTCACATCGTCCCGCACCACGGTGGGCTGGCGGAAGGCCAGGGTGGCGTTATCGATGTTCAGGTGGATGTTGGTGAACCCGGCGCTGCTCACATTTTCGTGGGGAATGTCCGGCGGGATCACCACAATATCCCCCTCGGCATAGGGCAGCTCCAGATCGCTGAAGACGAACTTGCCTGTTTCGCCTGTGCAGTAGATCAACTCCCAGTTTTTATGCTTGTGCCGGCTCACGTTGTAGGTCAACACGTGCTTCCCGGCGAAGATGATATCATTCATCCCATCACCTCGTGGCGTTTCTGTTTGGTATTGTACCAAAATTAGTCGGTTTTGTCTATCCCGTGGCAAAATTTGCCGCAAACGTCCAAGTAAAGGAGCAAACCACCATGGCATACCTTACGCTGAAGAATATCAACAAGATCTATCCCAATGGCTTCCACGCCGTGCATGACTTCAACCTGGAAGCCGAGCGGGGTGAGTTCATCGTGTTCGTCGGCCCCTCCGGCTGCGGCAAGTCCACCACGCTGCGCATGATCGCCGGATTGGAGGACATCAGCAAGGGTGACTTCCTCATCGATGGCGAGCTGGCCAACAACTGGGGTCCCCGCGAGCGTGAAGTGGCCATGGTGTTCCAGAGCTATGCCCTCTATCCCAATATGTCCGTGTACGACAATCTGGCCTTTGGCCTGAACCTGCAGGGCGTGGACGAGGACGTGATCGAAGAGCGGGTGCAGAAGACCGCCAAGATCCTGGGCCTGACCGAGTATCTGGATCGTATGCCCCGCGCCCTGTCCGGCGGCCAGCGCCAGCGCGTGGCGGTGGGTCGCTCCATCATCCGCAAGGTGGGCATCTTCCTGATGGACGAACCCCTGTCCAACCTGGATGCCAAGCAGCGCGTGACCATGCGCTCCGAGATCACCCAGATCCACCGTGAGACCGGCGCCACCACCATCTATGTGACCCATGACCAGACCGAGGCCATGACCATGGCTGACCGCATCGTGGTGATGAAGAATGGCTACGTGCAGCAGGTGGGTACCCCCAAGGAGGTCTACTTCAACCCTGTGAATATGTTCGTGGCTGGCTTCATTGGCGAGCCGCCCATGAACTTCATCACCCGCAAGGTGGAAAAGGGCTGCATCACCATCGGCCAGCACAGCCTTGACCTGAGCAAGAAGCTGGGCGAGCGCATCAGCGAATACGAGGGCAAGGACATTGTGTTCGGCTTCCGCCCCGAGGCCATCGCCCTGGGCGAAAAGGCCGACGCCTACGTGGTCTCCGGCACGGTGGAGCTGACCGAAATGCTGGGCGACAACGCCAACGTGTATGTGGACGTGGACGGCGACAAGTCCATCCTGAAGGTCACCCCCCACGAGATCCCCGACATGGACAGCGACATTGCCTTCTCCATCCCCTATGAGGGCGTGTACCTCTTCGATGCGGAGACGGAGAACGTGATCTGAATCCAATGAAGCAAAATCATGCGCATTCCCCCTTGTGGGAGTGCGCATTTTTTCGGAGGAAAGCATGGCTGGTTTTTCCAAGAAAGACGAGAGGTTTCGCGACTATGCGCTGAATGCCTCGCCCCTGCGGGTGCTGCTCACGGTGTCCGCACCCCTGGCGCTGTATCAGGCGCTGCAATCCATCTTCAAGGTGCTGGATGCGCTGATGGCCTCCCACATCGGCTCCGATGCGGTGTCCGCCGTGGCCTGCCTGAGCCAGATCACGTTGATGATCAACGCCCTGGGCAGCGGTTTGGCTGTGGGCGGCAGCATCAAGATCGCCGAGGCCTATGGCCAGGGGGATGACATTCTGGTGCGCCGCCGGGTCTCCACGGTGTATGCCATGGCGGTGCTGGTGGCGGGGGTCATTGCGCTGACGCTGGTTCCCTTTGCCGAGCCGTTCCTGCGGCTTTTGCAAACGCCGGAGGCGCTCATCGCCACCGGTGCGGGGTACTTCCGGGTGGAGATCCTCTCGCTGGTGGTGGGGTTCTTCAACACGGTGTACATCGCCATCGAGCGCAGCCGCGGCCATGCACGGCGCATCCTGCTGCTGAACCTGGGCGTGATATTGGTGAAGCTGGCGCTCTCGGCCTTCTTTGTATATGTAGCAAAGGGTGGGCTGATCCTCATTGCCGTGGCTACGCTGGTGGGGCAGCTGCTGGTGCTGGCCTATGCCCTGTGCACCATGCCGGGGGACGACGGCGCCTTCCGCTTCACCCTCAGCCAGGTGCGGCTGAAGCGGGAGACCGTGGGGCCGGTGATCAACCTGGCCTACCCCGTTTCTGCCGAGAAAGTGCTCTTTGCAGCTGGCAAGGTGATCGTGAACGCCATGTCCGGCGTGTATGGTGCGCTGACGGTGGGCGCGCTGGGCATTTCCAACAATATCGGCGGTCTGACCACCTCCTGGCACATCGGCTTTACCGATGGCACCGCCCCGCTGATCAGTCAGAACCGGGGCGCGGGGAAGTACAGCCGCACGCTGCAATTCTACTTCCTGCTCATTGGCGTCAACGTGGCCATCGGTCTGGTGGGGCTGACCCTGGTTTCCCTGTGCTTGCCCTGGCTGGCCACGGTGTTTGCCCAGTCCCAGAGCCAGTTTGACGCGGGCTTCCAGCAGATGATCGTCAGCATCCACCGCTGGGAGATGCTGGGCTATGTGACCCTGG
The DNA here is from genome assembly GCA_017936765.1 of Clostridia bacterium. Classification (GTDB taxonomy): domain Bacteria; phylum Bacillota; class Clostridia; order Christensenellales; family Aristaeellaceae; genus UBA11524. Next base: position 65,005 of record JAGBEX010000002.1, on the reverse strand, counting down.
GCATCAATTCCGCCACGGTGGCGCTGCTCATCGGCTATGGGTACACCAAGCGCACCATGGTGCTGAATGTGGTGCGGGTCTTTGCCTATCGGGTGCCGGTGCTGTGGGTGTTCCAGCACTTCACCAGCCTGGGGGTGGAGGCCGTGGGCCTGACCATGATGGTCTCCAACGTGCTGACCGGCGTCACCGCCATTTGCATGGCTATCCCCGTGGTGCGGAAGATCCGCAGGATGTAGGATAGCCAATAAAAATACGGAAGAAGAGAGAAATTACGGGCTTTCCATCCAGGAAAAAGTGTGGTATGATGCTGGCAAATCCAATGAGAAAACTAAAGGAGAATTGATCCATGACTTGCAGGATCGATAAGACCACGCCCTTCTGGGATGTTTCCCGCACGGATGAAGAGCGCATCGCCTGGCTGCTGGATGCCCTGACCATGGATGAAAAGCTGAGCCTTATCGCCGGTGGCGGCAGGGCTGATTTGCCGCGCCTGGGCATTCCCGGCGTGGGCGTGGGCGGCGAGGCTGCCCATGGCGTGCAGGCGCGCAATGATCAGGGGCCGGTGGAAATGCGCCGCCCCCCGGAACCCACCACCTCCTTCCCCCAGCCCATTGGCATGAGCGCCACCTGGGATCCTGAGCTTTTGCGTCAGGCGGGCATGGTGACGGGCGTGGAAGCGCGGGTGCTGCACCACCGCCATTTTGGCCGCGGGCTGTGCCGCTGGGCGCCCACCGTGGACCTGGAGCGGGATCCCCGCTGGGGTCGCAACGAGGAAGGCTATGGCGAGGATCCCTTCCTCACCGGTGAAATGGCCTCCGGCTTTGTGCAGGGTATGCGGGGCGACGACACGTATTACATCCGCGTAGCCGCCACCCTGAAGCATTTCTATGCCAACAATACCGAGCGTGGCCGCGTGTGGAAGAACGCCACTATCACGCTCCGTGATCAATATGAATCCTACCTGGAACCCTTCCGCCGGGTGATCGAAAAGGGCGGTGCGGAGGCCATCATGACGGCCTATAACCGCATCAACGGCGTGCAGGGCATTTTGAACCACGAGGTGCGGGACATTCTGAAAAAGCAGTATGGTCTGACCCACGCCGTGGGCGACGGCGGTGCCATGGGGCTGGTGGTGACTCATTCCCACGCCTATGGTATGCACGCGGAGACCGTGGCCAACGCCATCAAGGCGGGCGTGGACAGCATGTCCGACAATCCGGCGCTGGTGTACCCCGCCGCCAAGGAGGCCTACGAGCTGGGCCTTTTGACGGAGGCGGAGGTGGACGAGGCCATCCGCAATGTGCTGCGCACCAAGCTGCGCCTGGGCGTGTATGATGCCCAGCAGCGCAACCCCTTCGACCGGGTGACGGAAGCCGACCTGGGCTGCGAGAAGCATCAGGCCATTTGCCGTCAGGTGTCCCGGGAGGCCGTGGTCCTGCTGAAAAATGAAGAAATGCTGCCCCTGGACAAGACCGTGCAGGCGGAGGACATTGCCCTCATCGGCCCCCTGGCGGATGCCTGGCACCAGGACTGGTACGGCGGCGCACCCACCTTCCGCACCACGCTGAAGCAGGGCTTTGCCCAGCTGCTGGGCGAGGTAGCCTGCTGTGACGGCCACGACCGGGTGACCTTTGCCCTGAACGGCATGCCCCTGCACCTGGACGCCGAAGGCCATGTGTGCCTGGGCGGGGAGCCGGAGGTGTTCATCAAGGAGGACTGGGGCGAGGGGAGCTACAACTTCCGCGCCACCAGCACCGGGCTGTATCTGGCCATGGATCCCGAGGCCGTGAAGGAAGGCACCGCCCCCGTGAAGGCTGCCAACAAGGCGGTGTTCAGCTGGCATATTGAAGAGATGTTCCGCGTGCTGCCCCAGGCGGATGGCACGGTGGTGCTGCACAACCGGTTTGATATGCCCGTTGGCATGGATGAAAACGACCGCCTGATCACCGGCGAAGGGGTGGAGCCTGCCGCCCTGACCATGCAGGTGGTGGCGCGCGGCGCCGATGCGGCGGTGAAGCTGGCGGCGGAAAAGAAGATCGTGATCCTGGCCCTGGGCTGCCAGCCCATGGTGAACGCCAAGGAGGAACACGACCGGGAGACCATCGTGCTGCCGCCCTATCAGCAAAGGCTGATGGATGCTGTTGTGGCCGCCAATGCCAACACGGCCATGGCGCTTTTCAGCAACTATCCCTATGCCTTCCATACCGATGCCAGGGCCGTGGTGTGGAGCGCCACCGGCGCCCAGGATATGGGCATTGCCATGGCGGAGACCCTGCTGGGTCACAATGCCCCGGCTGGCCGATTGAACATGACTTGGTATCAGAGCGACGACCAGCTGCCGGACATGGACGATTACGATATCATCAAGGGCAAGCGCACCTACCGCTTTTTTGACGGGCAGGTGCAGTATCCCTTTGGTCATGGCCTGACCTACACCACCTTTGCCTACAGCGATCTGGCGGTGGAGATGGAGGATCAGACCACGCTGCGGGTGAGCTTTGATGTGACCAACACCGGCGCTGCCACCAGCGATGAGGTGGCGCAGGTGTATGCCACCGCCCCGGCCTCCCGCATGAAGAAGCCCCTGAAGCAGCTGGTGGGCTTCCGGCGGCTGAAGGCTATCGCCCCCGGCGAGAAGCGCCATGTGGAGATCGCCGTGCCGGTGCAGGAGCTGCGCTGCTACGATGTGATCAGCTGCAAGCTGCTGGTGGAGGCAGGCTGCTATACCCTGGCGGTGGGTCGCTCCAGCGCGGAGCTGCCCCTGGCGGCACAGGTGGAGGTCCCCGGCGAGACCATCGGCCAGCGCGACCTGCGCCAGCGCACCCCCGCGGAGTGCTTTGACGATTACGAGCATATGCAGCTGACCCAGGGGCAGTATGGCTTCACGGCGGTGAAGACCATCCCCGGCCAGGAGACCCTGCTGCGCTACGGCGACGTGGCGGCATCCACCCTGACGGGCAAGATGATCCTGCACCTGTGCAGCGCCGAAGGCTGCCGCGCCGAGGTGCTGGTGAACGGCCAGCTGGCTGGCTTCTGGCAGGGCAGCACGGTGGACTACAACCCGGCGCCCTTCAACCTGCAGGACAACAAGATCCGCGCCGACGAGCCTGCGCGCATTGCGCTGCAGCAGCCCATCTACGCCAATGTGGAGATCCCCCTGGCGCTGGGTGAGCTGCCCGATGCGGTGGACGTGGCGGTGAAGCTGACGGGCGATGCCCGGCTGTGCTGGCTGCGGTGCGTGGACGAGTAAAGTTGGATAAAGCAAAAGGCTGTCCGAGCTTGGACAGCCTTTTGTGTTACTCTTCTCCCTCCGGGAGCAGCGCATCCTCATCGTTATAGATGTTCAGCTTGGCGCGGTATTGGTTCGGGGGCATATTGCACTGCGCCAGGAAGGCGCGGTGGAAGGTGCGGGGGTTGCCATAGCCGCACAGGTAGGCGATCTGGGAGATGGAATAGGTGGGATCCCGCAAAAGGGCGCAGGCACGGTCGATGCGCAGGGTATTGATGTACTGCCGGAAATTGATGTGCAGCTGCTGGGAGAAGATGTGGCTCAGGTGGATGCGGCTGATGCCCAGGGCATGGGCGGTGCTTTCCAGCGAGAGCGGCTCGGTGAAATGCTCGGAGATGTAGTGCAGCACCTGGTAGCTCAGCCCAGAGTGGATGTGCTTTTCAATGGGCTGCAGGGTGAGGCTGGTGAACAGATACGCCAGGAACAGGTGCAGATAGCCCAGCTTCAGCGGGGAAGACTCCAGGGTGGAAAGCTTCATCAGGTTGCGGATGATCACGTTGATCTCGCTGGGCTTGTCCTTCTTCAGTAGCAGGGGATTCACCGGCACCATGGTGCGGAAGGTGCGGCTGAACTCGGAAATCGTGTCGGGGGAGAAGATCAGCGTCAGGCCCTGAACACCCTCGGACACTACGTCGTAGCTATGCGGAATGGCCGGAAAAACCACGGCGATGTCGCCGGGCATGAGACGACACTTTTTGCCCGCAATGGTCATCTCCAGGTAGCCGGAGGTGAGACAGACAATTTCTGCAGGGTCATGCACGTGGGCGGGGAATGGATGGTCGCAGATGATACCGATAAATTCATTCTCGGATCGCTGCTCGTAGAATACGGTGGACAAAAGTTGCGCCTCCCTCCAAATTGCGGTGGTAACGATTTCAAAAAACGATGCTAACAAATGACTTCATTGTTAGTGTACACGAAATGCTTGGCAGAGTAAAGAGAAAGGATATATTTGTCCCAAAAGAAATTAGTTTAGGCATTGCAGATATTTTTTGACAGCCCTATAATTGTCTCAAACGGGAAAAGATTTCCCAAATAAAAAATTGGAGGCACGAAACCATGAAGAAGTTCCTGGCTGGTATTCTGACGCTGGTTATGGTTTTGTCCATGTGCAGCTTTGCCATGGCCGATGACACCATCACCGTCACCATGTTCGTTGGCAATCCCCTGGATCAGCCCACCAACGACAACAAGATCTACAAGAAGATCGAAGAAGAACTCGGCATCAAGTTCGAGTTCGAATTCCTGGCTGGCGACCTGGACGAGACCCTGGGCACCAAGCTGATGGGCGAAGATTACCCTGATCTGTTCGACGGCGGCAACTCTGCTGAGAAGCTGATCAACGCCGGCGCTCTGATCAACCTGCTGCCCTACATCACCGAGGAGAAGACCCCCAACCTGTACGCTCACGTGCAGAAGGTGTACGACGACGTGGTGACCAAGGATGAGAACGGCGAAGACGCCCTGTACATCATCCCCAACTACGGCATCAACTACAACGACATCATCACCCTGGAGTGCAACGGCCCCGCTTTCTTCCTGCAGAAGCAGGTTCTGGAGTGGGCTGGCTATCCCCAGATCAAGACTCTGGACCAGTACTTCGACGTGATCGAGAAGTTCATCGCTGCCAACCCCACCAACGAGAATGGCGCTGCTTATGAAGGCTTTGCCATCCTGTGCGAAGGCTGGCGTCACTTCTGCCTGATCAACCCCGTGCAGCACCTGATGGGCCAGCCCAACGAAGGCGAAGTCTTCATCGACCGCGAGACTGCCAAGGTTGAGACCTTCATCAACAAGGATTATGCTAAGCCCTACTACAAGAAGCTGAACGAAATGTTCAACAAGGGCCTGATCAACAAGGACACCTTCGTGATGAACTATGACCAGTACATCGCCAAGCTGTCCAGCGGCACCGTGCTGGGCATGTTCGACCAGACTTGGGACTTCGGCACTGCCACCGCTGCTCTGACCGACGCCAAGATGTACAAGAACACCTACATCGCTCTGCCCCTGGTGTATGACGAGGCTTATGGCCTGGGCACCATCTCCGAGCAGTATCTGAACGGCGCTGTGCCCAACAAGGACCGTGGCGCTGGCATCTCCGTGAACTGCGAATATCCCGAGCGTATGATCCAGCTGTATGAGACCCTGCTGTCCGACGAATGGCAGAAGATCCTGCAGTGGGGCATCGAAGGCGAAGACTACTATGTTGAGAACGGCCGTATGCTGATGACCAAGGAACAGTACGAGAACCGTGCCAACGCCGCTTGGAAGAACGCCAACCAGGCCTTCGCTATCTGGGAGTCTCTGCCCAAGAAGCAGGGCACCATGGATGACGGCAATGCTTGGGCTCCCGACCAGCAGGCTGAAATCTTCAAGTCTCTGAAGCTGAACGAGTACGACCAGGCCTTCCTGGGCGCCTATGGCTACAGCCGTCCCGCCGACTTCTTCAATCCTCCCTGCGAGCTGGCTCCTTGGGGCGAGGCTTGGCAGATCGACAAGTCTCCCATCCAGGACGACTATGACGACTTCCTGCTGATCCAGGATCAGGAGCTGCCCAAGCTGATCATGGCTGCTGACGATGCCGAGTTCGACTCCATCTGGAACGCCTTCGTTGAGAAGATCGCTCCCAGCGCTGCCGTGCACGACGAGCATATGCAGAACGAAGTTAACAAGCTGATCGGCAAGTAATTTACAACTTTCACGCCATGGGGAGAGGTTTCCTCTCCCCATGGTTTTTCGAGAGGGGACAGGATCATGAACAAATCGGTTGTCAATAACCAGGTGCTTGCACCCAGGAAAAAGAAAAACCTGTGGCATACGCTATGGGAACAGAAGTATCTGCTGCTCATGTCCGTCCCGATGCTTCTGTACGTTTTTTTGTTTAACTACTATCCCATGTGGGGCTGGCGCTATGCGTTCCAGAACCTCGACCTGAACACCATCAAAAAGGGCGCCGACTGGATCGGCTTTGAAAACTTTGCATGGCTTTTCGGCCGCGAAGACTTTTTGCTGAGCATCCGCAACACCCTGGCCATGAGCCTGATCAACCTCATCTTCGGCACGCTGTCCTCCATTCTGCTGGCCATTCTGCTGAACGAGGTCCGTACCCGCTGGTTCAAGCGCACCGTGCAAACGGTTACCTATCTGCCGCACTTCCTGTCGATGGTTATCGTTGTGGGCATGGCACAGAACATGTTCATCAGCAACGGTATCATCAACACCACCCTGATCAAGCTGGGCGTCGTGGACGAACCCGTCTTCTTCCTGGGTGAAGGCAAGTATTTCTGGCCGCTGGTAGGTGTCATCAATGTGTGGAAGGAAGTTGGCTGGAACTCCATCATCTATATTTCCACCATGACCTCCATCGACCCCACCCTCTACGAGGCTGCCGCCATCGACGGTGCTGGCCGCTTCAAGAGAATTCTCCACGTTACGCTGCCCGGCATCAAGTCCACCTTCGTGGTGCTGCTGATCATGAACATCGGTCACCTGATGGAGGCCGGCTTCGAGCTGCAGTATCTGCTGGGCAACCCCCAAGTGTACGATTACTCCCGTACCATCGACGTGTTCGTGATGGAATACGGTATTTCCAACGGCAAGTTTGGCCGCGCCATTGCTGCCGGTATGTTCAAGAGCCTGGTGGCTATCGTCCTGCTGTTTGCGGCTAACTTTATTGCCAAGAAGCTGGACGAAGATACTTTGATTTAAGGAGGGATGTCTTGTGACTGCTGCGACTTTGAAAAAAGTGAAGAAGCCTGGCCAGAAGCGGGACGTTGTGTTCCCTCTTGTCAACGGCGCGATCCTCTGCCTGCTGATGCTTATCACCCTGTACCCCGTGCTGAACACCGTGGCCATCTCCTTTAACGATGGTACGGACGCTGTGCGCGGCGGCATCGGCATCTGGCCCCGCGTGTTCAGCACCGAGGCCTATAAGTCCCTGCTCAGCGACGAGCAGATCTTCAACGCATTCTTTATCTCCGTGTCCCGTACGGTGATCACCACCATCCTCAATGTGATCCTGACCTCCATGCTGGCCTTCACCCTGAGCCGCAAGGAGTATGTGCTGCGCGGCTTCATCACCCTGGTGATGGTGCTGACCATGTACGTCAACGCGGGCCTGATCCCCAACTATCTGCTGATCTCCAGAACGCTGAAGCTGAGTAAGACCTTCTGGGTATACATCATTCCCACCATGTTCTCCTGCTTCAACATGATCGTGATCCGCACCTACATCAACGGCCTGCCCGAGGCGCTGGCGGAATCCGCCCGTATCGACGGCGCCAACGACCTGCGCATCTTCTGGCAGATCATCTTCCCGCTGTGTACCCCCGTGCTGGCCACGGTGGCTCTGTTCGTGGCTGTGGGCAGCTGGAACCAGTGGTTCGACACCCAGCTGTACAACGGCAGCAAGAAGAACCTGTACACCCTGCAGTATCTGCTGAAGATGAAGCTGGCTACATCCATGCAAAGCATGAACGCAGCCAACACATCGGCCGATGCATTGGTCAACGCAACGAAGTCCACCCCCGTGACCATTCGCTGCGCCATCACCGTTGTGTCCGCTGCGCCCATCCTGGTGGTGTATCCCTTCCTGCAGCGCTACTTCGTTACCGGCATGGTGCTGGGTGGCGTGAAGGGCTAATTCTGAATTCATATCGGAGGGAGAGCCTTGGCTCGACTAACGAAGGTCATTGCTTGCCAATGACCGAGTGTAGCCAGCGTCCGGCGTAAAGCCGGATGATGGCCGAAGTCAGGAATGCGGAATTCGGAATGGCGACATTCCGGGTTCCGCTTTTCTTGTTGAAATGGAGTGAGCAATTTGATTCGTAAAGTGAAGGTTGAGAATGGTTGGGTGCGGGGCATTCCGGCGGCGGATCCGCGGATCACCAGCTATAAGGGGATTCCCTTTGCCGCCAAGCCCATTGGCGAGAACCGCTGGCGTGCGCCCCAGCCCTGCCCGGACTGGGAGGGCGAGCTGTTTGCGGCGGAGTTTGGCCCCATTGCCATGCAGGCCAACTGCGCCGGTGACCCGGCCAAGGACATCTACGCCCGGGAATGGGCGGTGGATGCCGAGCTGCCCATGAGCGAGGACTGCCTGTACTTGAACGTGTGGGCGCCTGCGGATGGCCGCAAGAACATGCCGGTGTATGTGTGGTACTTCGGCGGCGGCTTGCAGGTGGGCAACACCACCGAAATGGAGTTTGACGGCGAGCGCCTTGCCCGCCGCGGCATTGTGGTGGTCACGGTGGGGTATCGACTGAATGTGTTCGGCTTCATGTGCCACCCGGAGATCACCGCCCAGCAGCCGGAGGCTCCGGCCAATTTCGGCTTCCTGGATCAGCAGTGTGCCACCCGCTGGGTGAAGCGCAACATCGCGGCCTTTGGCGGCGATCCGGAGAACATCACCATCGGCGGCCAATCCGCTGGCGGCATGAGCGTCTGCGCCCAGATGACCAGCCCTCAAAATAAGGGGCTGTTCCAGCGCGCCATTGTGGAGAGCGGCACCTTCACCCAGCCCTATGGGGCAAAGATGGGTCTCTTCCCCCGCAGCATGGCGGAGGCGGAAGCCCAGGGCGTGCGCTTCTTTGAGGCGCTGGGGGTCAAGACCCTGGAGGAAGCCCGGAAGATCGACGCCCGCACCATTGAGGACCTGTCCCTCACCTGGCCCTGGGGCTGTTGGGGCGAGACGGTGGACGGCGTATTCAGCACCTATCGCAGCAACGAGTGGTATCTCCATCCGGAGCGCGTGCAATGCCCCGTGATGCTGGGACAGACCAGCACGGAGTTCACCGCCGCGCCCATGGCCAAGAATGACGAAGAGCTGGCCGCCCTGGCCAAGGAGCTGTGCGGTGATGAGGCGGAGAAGCTGCTGGGCTTCTTCAGCCATCCGGCAACGGAGGAGAGCCTCAAGCAGGAAGGCCTGATGCACTCCATCGGCTTTGCCATCCGCGCAGCGGCCTGCAAGAACAAGGAGCTGGGCATCGCTCAGCCGCTGTATGCCTACAATTTCGATGCCGAGATCCCCGGCTGGGACAACCCCGGCACCTTCCACTCCGTTGACCTGTGGTTCTTCTTCGAAACCCTGGCCAAGTGCTGGCGTCCCTTCACCGGCAAGCACTACGACTTGGCGCGGCAGATGTGCGACTACTGGGCGAACTTCATCAAGACCGGCGATCCCAATGGCACGGACAGCCAGGGCAACACCCTGCCCCTGTGGCCGGAGCTGGACGCAGCCAAGCCCGCCTGGATGGTCTTTGCGGACAGCGCCAATCCTCAGCGCTGGGAGGCCAGCGAGCTGGAGCGCTTCCTGCTGGAGACCTACCTGAAAAATCAATAACAAAAGAACGCCTCCGCATGGTTTCGGTCATGCGGAGGCGTTTTTGTATGCTGTTCAGCATTTATTCTGCGGGAACAAAGTGCAGCATCATGCTGCCGTAGTAGTCCATGTCGAAGCCGGTGGGGGTAGGCACGGCGTTGAAGGCGGTGCCGTAGTAGTTGATGGCAAAGGCGTCCACCTTTGTCAGGCCAACGGCCACCTGATCCAGTCCCCAGGGGAGATTGGGCATTTCCATACCGGCCAGGGTGAAATCGCAGGTGCCGTTCTCGCGGAAGAAAAGCGCGTATTCCACGCCCAGGGTGGAGGCGTCGTAGGTCTGCCCGGCCATGGTGTAGGAGGATGCGACGAAGCGACGGTTCAGGTAATCCTCGTTGGAGGTGAAAACCTCGGCGGGGGCAACGGGAGCCTCGGTGGCTGCGGGTGCGGCGGCGGGGGCGAGGCTGGCGGGGTCAAACACGGCCAGCTCGTCCTGGCTGAAGATCATGTAGCCGCCCATTTCCGAGCCGTATTGCAGGAAGCCGCCTTCCAGCAGAGTCATGGGCATACCGCTTTCGCCAAAGCGGACGATGCCCTCGTCATCATACCAGGTGGCATCCTCGTAGGTGGGGAAATCGATGCTGCCGGTACCATCGGCGTACAGGGTCAGGGTGCAGGTGACGCCCATGGTGCGCAGGTCGCCGGTGAGGCCGCCGGTGGCGGTGTACACCATGTACCATTCGCCCACAAAGCCCTGCAATGCTTCCGGCAGGGCGCTGAGGTCCTGCTCGTCGGCGTCCAGCTGATCCATCATGGCCAGCAGCGCCAGCAGCATTTCCTCTTCGGAGAGTTCTTCGCTGCTGGATTCGCCTTCGCCCCGCTGGAAGATCATCATGGCGCCGTCTTCTTCCACCACCAGCTGGCCATCGGCGTTGATGGAAAACAGGAGGCCGTCCACCACAGCATGGCCGTTTTCTGCATACCAGGTGGTGGTTTCAGACAGGGTGTCCTCCTGGGAGACGGCGGTGCCGTCCTGGTTGAGGGTAATGACCATGTTCATGCCGAAGGTGGCGGCGCTGTAGCTTTCGCCCTCAAAGCTCAGGCTGTCCAGCGTCCAGGTGCCGAAGAAGGGAGCGCCCTCATCGCCCACGGGGGTGGCGTTCAGCTCCACGCCGGAGGGTTCCGCACCCTGCCGGGTAAAGACTGCCCAGCCGTTGGACACGCTGAGGGTGTTCTCGTCCAGCAGCTCCATGGGGGAGTTCAGCCATTGCCCGTCGGTGAATTTGGCACCCTCCTCGGTGACCTCCCAATGGCACTCGGTGGTGGTATCGTCGAAGTAGGTCATGATGGACGTGCCATCGGCAAAGAGGATCAGCGTGCCGTAGCCGGAGTTCTCGATCCAGATGTCCACATAGGGCGAGGCTGCATCCTCGGCAGAGGCGGGCAGGCAAGCGCACAGCAGCAGCGCGGAAAGGATGAAGCAAAGCAGCTTTTTCAACATGACTATACACCTCCTGATGGAAAGTTGAATAAGGAAAGAATGAATGAGATAGCTTCATTATATTTGTCAAAACCGCATTTGTCAAACAATGGGAAGACAGCGCTGCGGACATGGCTGCGAAGGCAAAAACTATTTTGTTTGCAGGAAGGATTTGCTTGTGCTGCCACGAATCCTTATCCGTGTATAGGCAAATGAGGATCGAAGGAGAGTGTGAAATGAAATTCTCATTGCTCACAAAGCGATTGCGCAGGGGCGTCAGCGGTGGGCCGCTGGAAACCCTGTATGAAGAAGCAAGGCTGGAAAAGCCTGTCCGTCGCGGCCTGAACTGGGTGATGAGTGGCAATATGTTCGGCACGCTGCATGGCATCATCTGCGGTGGCGGCACGGCGGCCATGGTGGGCCTGGCGGGCGCGCTGGGCGCTGGCGACATGGAGTTTGGCCTGCTGGTGGCGCTGCCCCAGGTGGCTGCGCTGATGCAGCTGCCCTTCTCTGCCCTGGTGAACAAGACCCAGAAGCGCAAGATCTGGCTGTTGACCATTGGTCTTTTCTCCCGCGTTTTGTGGATGCTGTTCGGTTTCCTGCCGCTGCTGGGCGGCATGGAGGCCAATACCATGAAGCTGTATACGCTCATCACCCTGCTGGGCATTTCCTCCATTTGCGGCTCGGTGATCAACGTGTGCTGGTTCCCCTGGTTTTCGGATCTGTGTCCCATCCGCATCCGCGGGCGGTGGCTGTCCTTCCGCGATAGTATCCTGGCGGTGGGCAGCCTGCTCTTTGGCCTGCTGGTGGCCTATCTGCTGGATATCCTGCCCATCGACAGCAAGTACATCGTGATCTTCCTCATCGGCGGTGCGCTGGGCGTGATGGACATGGTGTGCTTTGGCTTTGCGCCGGAGGTGAAGCCCACCTCCTCCAAGAAGATCCAGATGGGCAAGACCGTTGTGGAGGCGCTGAAGAACAGGCCCTTCCGGCAGCTGATCATCATGTGGACGGCCTGGTGCTTCACGGCCAACCTGTCCGGTGCGTACCTCACGCCCTACGCCATGAACAGCATGGGGCTGAACTTTATGCAGATCACCGTGTTCGGCACGGTGGCGTCCTCCCTGGCCACGGTGATCATCGTACCCCGCTGGGGACGGGCGATGGATCAATACGGCGCGCGGAACGTGATGCTGCTGGGCTGCATCGGTGCCTCGCTGACGCCCCTGTTCTACCTGATCTCCACGCCGAGGGATGTGCTGCCCACCCTGCTGCACAACCTGGTGGGTGCCTTCTTCTGGTGCGGCAGCAACCTGGCTGCCAACGGTATGCAGCTCTCCGCCTCCCCGGATGAGAGCCGCCCCACCTACATCGCCATTTTCTCCTGCATCACGGCGCTGGTGGGTACGGCGCTGGGTACCATGTGCGGCGGCTGGCTGCTGGAGTGGTGGAATGGCCTGGGCTGGTTCGTGGGCTTCTTCGACCGCTACAAGGTGCTGATCCTGCTGTCCGTGGTGCTGCGCTTCGGCTTCACCATGCTGCTGGTTCCCCGCATGGAGAAGACCGCTGCCGACAGCGGTACCCTGCGGGACGTGGCGCATATGCTGCTGCCTGCCAAGCGGGTGCGGTATTGATGGCCGCAGCCCCACGCATTGTGAAAAAGATAACACCCTGCGCAGGGGCTGTTCGCCTTGACAAACCCCTGTTTCTTGGCTACAATAAGAGTGCTTCTGCATGACTGACGGATTTTCGCGGATCACCGCGGGGAAGTGTGGAAGATACAAATGCCGACCGTCTGGGCAATTCAGTGCAGAGCTGGATTGCCCAGTTTTGTTTTTCTACAGGAGGTAAAACATGGATTTTAAGCAATGGGAAGGCTTCAACGGTGGCGCATGGCAGAATGAGATCAATGTGCGCGACTTTATTCAGAAAAACTACAAGGAATACACCGGGGACGAGAGCTTTCTGGCGGGCGCTACCCCCCGCACCAAGGCGCTGATGGAGCGCCTGCAGGGGCTGTTCAAGCTGGAGCGCCAGTTCGGCGGCGTGCTGGACATCGACACGGCCACCGTGTCCTCGCTGACCAGCTTCTCTCCCGGCTACCTGGACAAGGACAACGAGCTGATCGTGGGCCTGCAGACCAACCGTCCCCTGAAGCGCGGCGTGAACCCCTTCGGCGGTATGCGCATGGTGCGCCAGGCCTGCGAAGCCTATGGCTACAAGCTCTCCCGCAAGGTGGAGGAGGAGTTCCGCTTCCGCACCACCCACAACGATGGCGTGTTCCGCGCCTATACCGATGAGATGCGTGCTGCCCGCAAGTGCCACGTCATCACCGGTCTGCCGGATGCCTACGGCCGCGGCCGCATCATTGGCGACTACCGCCGCGTGGCGCTGTATGGCGTGGATAAGCTGATCGAGGAAAAGAAGAAGGACAAGGCTGCCCTGGCCAAGGATGCCTTCGACAGCGCCCAGATTCGCCTGGACGAGGAGCTGTACCAGCAGATCGCCTTCCTGGGCTATCTGAAGGAAATGGCCGCCATGTATGGCTACGACATCAGCCAGCCCGCCACCACCGCCCGTGAGGCCATCCAGTGGACGTATTTCGGCTACCTGGGCGCCATCAAGGAGCAGAACGGCGCCGCCATGTCCCTGGGCCGCGTGAGCACCTTCTTCGATATTTACTTCGAGCGCGACATCGCCAATGGTACCCTCACCGAAGAGGGCGCCCAGGAGCTGATGGACGACTTTGTGATGAAGCTGCGCATGGCCCGCCACCTGCGCACTCCCGAATACAACGAGCTGTTCGGCGGCGACCCCATGTGGATCACCGAGGCCGTGGGCGGCATGGGCGAGGATGGCCGCACCCTGGTCACCAAGTCCAGCTATCGCGTGCTGAACACCCTGTACACCCTGGGTTCTTCTCCCGAACCCAACCTGACGGTTCTGTGGTCCACCGCCCTGCCGGAGAGCTTCAAGAAGTTCTGCGCCAAGGTGTCTGCCGACACGGACTCCATCCAGTATGAAAACGACGACCTGATGCGCCCTCTCTACGGCGACGATTACGCCATTGCCTGCTGCGTTTCCGCCATGAAGGTGGGCAAGCAGATGCAGTTCTTCGGCGCACGGTGCAACCTGGCCAAGCTGCTGCTCATCGCCATCAACGGTGGCTATGATCACACCAGCGGTATGCACATCGGCCCCCAGATGCCCGTGCTGGAGGGCGATCAGCTGGACTTTGACACGGTGATGGAGCGCTTTGACATCTACATCGCCTGGCTTTCCCACCTGTACGTCAACACCATGAACATCATCCACTATATGCACGACAAGTACGCCTATGAGAAGATCCAGATGGCGCTGCATGATACCGACGTGCATCGCTTTATGGCCTTCGGCATCGCCGGCCTCTCTGTGGTGGCGGACAGCCTGAGCGCCATCAAGTTCGCCAGCGTGCATCCGGTGAAGAACCACGAGGGCTTCATCACCGATTTCGAGACCGTGGGCGACTTCCCCAAGTATGGCAACGACGACGACCGGGTGGACAGCATTGCCAAGGACATGGCCCACAAGGTGATCACCGAGCTGCGCAAGACCCCCACCTATCGCCATGCGGAGCATACCCTGTCGGTGCTGACCATCACCTCCAACGTGGCCTATGGCAAGCACACCGGCGCCACCCCCGATGGCCGCAAGGCCTCCGCGCCCTTTGCCCCCGGCGCCAACCCCATGCACAACCGCGAGGAAAATGGCGCGCTGGCTGCCCTGAATTCCGTGGCCAAGCTGGACTACAACGACTGCCGCGACGGTATTTCGAACACCTTCTCCATCACGCCCCAGGCCCTGGGCCGCACCGAGGAGGAGCGCACCGGCAACCTGGTGGCCATTCTGGATGGCTACTTCGCCAAGAAGGCCCACCACATCAACGTGAACGTGATGAACCGGGAGACCCTGCTGAAGGCCTATGAGAATCCCGAGGAATACCCCAACCTGACCATCCGCGTCTCCGGCTATGCGGTGAACTTCAACAAGCTCTCCCGCGAGCAGCAGCGCGAGGTCATCAGCCGCACCTTCCACGAGGTGGTGTAATGGAAGGTCGCATCCACTCCTTCCAGAGCCTGGGCACCCTGGATGGCCCCGGCGTGCGCTTTGTGGTGTTCATGCAGGGCTGCAACCTGCGTTGCGGCTGCTGCCACAACCCGGATACCTGGGAATGCGGCACCGGCACCGCCTATACCCCGCAGGACGTGGTGAAGCGGGTGGTGCGCTTTAAGGAATACTTTGGCGAGGCGGGAGGAATCACCGTGTCCGGCGGCGAACCGCTGTTGCAGGCGGAATTCGTGGCGGAGCTGTTCCGCCTGTGCCACGGGGCGGGCGTCAACACCTGCCTGGACACCTCCGGCTCCATCATGAACGATGCTGTTCATGCCCTGCTGGATGTGACCGACCGGGTGCTGCTGGACATCAAGTACACCAACGAGGACGACTACCGCGCCCATGTGGGCTGCGGCCTGGCGGCACCCATGGCCTTCCTGGAGGAGCTGAACGCACGGCATATCCCCGTGACGCTGCGGCAGGTGATCATCCCCACGCTGAACGACAGAGCGGAAAACGTGCTGGCTCTGCGGGAGATCGCCGCCAGCCACCCCTGCGTGGACAAGGTGGAGCTTTTGCCCTTCCGCAAGCTGTGCCAGGTGAAATACGACAAGCTGGGCATACCCTTCGCCTTCGGCCACCTGCCGGAGCCTGCGGGGGAGAAAATGAAGGAACTCAACGCTATTTTGCATCAGGAGGGTCAATCATGCTGAAGAAAATGGGCATCTACCGCGGTGTGAACCTGGGCGGCTGGCTGAGCCAGTGCGACTACAGCGACGCGCGGCTCAACGAGTTCATCCAGGAAGAGGACTTTGCGCAGATCGCCAGCTGGAAGCTGGATCATGTGCGCATCCCCGTGGACTACAATGTGCTGGACGACGGCCGGGGCTATGCTAAGCTGGACTGGGCGGCGGAGATGTGCCGCAAGTATGGCCTGAAGATGGTGCTGGATCTGCACAAAACGGCGGGCTTCTCCTTTGACAAGGGCGAGGCCGAGACCGGCTTCTTCGACAACGAAGTCTATCAGGAGCGCTTCTACGCCCTGTGGGAGGATATTGCCCGCCGCTATGGCAGCATGACCGACCTGATCGTGTTCGAGCTGCTGAACGAGGTCACCGAGCAGCGCTTCGTCGATGTGTGGAACCGGGTGTGGCAGGAGGCGGTGCGCCGCATCCGCGCCATTGCGCCGGAGATGATCATTCTGGTGGGCAGCTACTGGAACAACGCCGCCCCCGCGGTGAAGGATCTGGCCGCCCCCACGGACGAGAAGGTGCTGTACAACTTCCATTGCTACGATCCCATGCCCTTCACCCATCAGGGTGCGCCTTGGGTGGAGAACTTTGACGTGGACGCCCGCGTGGCCTTTGCCGACAGCGGTGCCACCGAAGCCTTCTTCGAGGATCGCTTCGCCGATGCCATCGCGGCGGCGGAAAAGCACAACACCACCCTGTATTGCGGCGAGTATGGCGTGATCGACGTGGCTTCCCCCGAGGACACGGTGAAGTGGCTCAAGACCATCAACGCCGTGCTGGAGAAGCATGGTATCGCCCGCGCCCTGTGGAGCTACCGGGAAATGAACTTCGGCCTGAGCCGCCCCGAGCTGGACGGCGTGCGGGAAGAATTGATCAAGTATCTGTAATCCGCATCCAGCCTTGCATTGCGCAGGGCTGGTTTTTTATGGCCTGATTGTTGCGGACTTCATGCAAATGCCTTGCCCCTTCCGAAGAAGTGTGCGACAATAAGAAAAAAGCCGAATGGAGCTGATTCCATGAAAAAGCCGCTGCTGAATCCCTATCTCCCTTCCTGGGAATACATCCCCGATGGCGAACCCTATGTCTTTGACGATCGCGTGTATGTGTATGGCTCCCACGACGCCTTCAACGGCTGGGTGTTCTGCCAGAACGACTACGTGTGCTGGTCTGCCCCGGTGGACGACCTGGGCAACTGGCGCTATGAGGGCGTGATCTACCGCAAGGAGCAGGATCCCCGCAACGCCCATGGCCGCGCCTGCCTCTATGCCCCGGACGTCACCGTGGGTCCCGATGGCCGGTATTACCTGTATTACGTGCTGGACAAGGAGAACGTGGTCTCCGTGGCGGTGTGCGATACCCCCGCTGGCCAGTATGAATTCTACGGCTATGTTCACGACAAGGACGGCGGCCTGCTGGGCGAGCGCCCCGGCGACGAGGCGCAGTTCGACCCCGGCGTGCTGACCGAGGGGGACAGGACCTACCTGTACACCGGCTTCTGCTGGCATTGGAACAAGGAGCGCCACGGCCCCATGGCCACCGTGCTGGACAAGGATATGCTCACCATTATGGAAGAGCCTGTGTTCGTTGCCCCCAGCGTGCCTTACAGCGCTGGCAGCGGCTATGAAGGCCACGAGTATTTCGAGGCAGCCTCCATCCGCAAGCGTGGGGACAAGTATTACTTCATCTATTCCTCCATCCGCTTCTGCGAGCTGTGCTATGCCGTCAGCGACAAGCCCACCTCCGGCTTCCAGTACGGTGGCGTGATCGTGGCCAACGACGATACCAACATCGGCACCTACAAGCCTGCGGAAAAGCCCATGTACTTTGGCGGCAACAACCACGGCAGCATGGTGCAGATCGGCGACCAGTGGTACATCTTCTACCACCGCCACACCAATGGCACGGCCTATTCCCGCCAGGGCTGCGTGGAGAAGATCTACTTTGACGAGAACGGCCACATCCCCCAGGTGGAAATGACCTCCTGCGGCTCCACGCCCCTGCCCGGCGTGGGCGAATGGCCTGCCTACATTGCCTGCGCGCTGTTCACCACCAAGCCCCAGGCCTATGACGATGGCGCCCGCATCTGGACGGATTGCCTGGTGCCGCGCATCACCCAGGATGGCCGGGACGGCGATGAGGAGCCGGGCTATATCCAGAACCTGCGGGATGGCGCCACCGCGGGCTTCAAGTACTTCGACTGCAAGGGCGTGAAGGCCATCAGCATCACCACCCGCGCCTATGCCAACGGCCATGTGGCCGTGAAGACCGCCTGGGATGGCGAGACCCTGTGCCGCCTGCCGGTGCAGAACAGCAATGTGTGGGTCACCGCCACGGCGGACATCGCCCTGCCGGATGGGGTGAACGCGCTGTACTTCACCTTCGAGGGAAGCGGGTCGCTGTCCATGAAGAGCTTCGAGCTGCATGTGTAAACAGTAAGGCAATGCCAAAGGCCTCCCTTGTGTAAAGGGAGGTGGCACGGCGTAAGCCGTGACGGAGGGATTGGCGCTGCTTGCATCACTCCGTATGCAGAAGTGCAAAACTGCGGCTTACAATCCCTCAGCCCCTTCGGGGCAGCTCCCTTTACACAAGGGAGCCTTCTATGGTGTTCTATAAGAAAATCCCGCCGCAAGGTTTCGGTTCTTGCGACGGGATTTTATGTGTCAAAGCGTTTTCTCCATCTCGCACCGCAGCAGGGTGGAGCCGTCCGGCCAGGGTTCCTCCAGGGTGGCAATGATGCGGAACCCGCAGCGCTGGTAGCAGCGCTGGGCGGCCAGGTTGTCTGCATCGGTGAAGAGGCGCACGGTGGGGTAGCCCTCGGCCTGCAGCTGGCTGCACAGCTGGGCGATCACCTGTCGGCCAATGCCCCGGTGCTGGTGCTGCGGCAGCAGCGCGGCCATTTTGATGTAGGGGATACGCGCCGGAGACAGCAGGTCATTCACCGCAAACCAGCCGATGGGCTGATCGTCTGCGGTAACGATGTACCCCTTCTCGTCAGGGTCGCCAAGCCAGAGGGCAACGGCTTCCTCCCAATCCGCGAGGGTGGTGGCGGGCTGGTGCAGCCGCGCCATGAGGGCGGGGGTGTTCATCAGCGTGTGGATGAAGGCGGCATCGCCGGTCTCAACAGGTCGGAGCAGGATCTGCGGCACAGGCTTCCTCCTTCGCTTCGGCTTCCTCCTCGGCCAGCTTGGCCTGCTGTTCCTCCCAATAGAGGATGGGGTTCAGGCGGCCATAGCGCTGGCACAGGGTGTAGATGGTCTCCTGCACCTCGTCGGTGAGCTGGCCGGGGGTCAGGCGCCAGCGCCAGTTGGTGCCAAGGGTGGAGGGCTTGTTCATCCGGCAGGAATTGTCCAGCCCTAGGTAATCCTGGATGGGGATGATGCAGTCCTTGGCGGCGCTGCGCAGCACCAGGGCAATGAGGGACTTGTACAGGTACTTCTTGGGGGTGTGGTAGTCGCACAGGTAGTCCCGTACCATCTGCACTTCTTCCTTGGTGATCACGTCCATCCAGCCCACCAGGGTCTCGTTGTCGTGGGTGCCGGTGTAGGCCACGCAGTTTTCGGGATAGTTGTGGGTCAGGTAATCGCTGGCGGAGCCGGTGTCACGGGCGTCGAAGGCAAACTCCAGCACCTTCATGTTGGGGAAGCCGGAGTCCTTCACCAGCTGGCGCACGGTGTCGGTCATGTAGCCCAGATCCTCGGCGATGACCTCGTGCTTGCCCAGGCTCTGCTCCAGGGCGTTGAACAGATCCATGCCGGGACCCTTCTCCCACCAGCCGTTCACGGCGGTATCTTCGCCATAGGGGATGGCATAGTATTCATCAAAGCCGCGGAAGTGGTCGATGCGGGTCACGTCGTAGAGCTGATAGCAATACCACAGCCGGGTGACCCACCACTGGAAGCCGGTCTCCTTGTGGTAATCCCAGCGGTACAGGGGATTGCCCCAGAGCTGGCCGGTGGCGGCAAAGCCATCCGGCGGGCAGCCCGCCACGGCGATGGGGGTGTTGCTCTCGTCCAGCTGGAAGAGCTGGGGGTTGGCCCAGGTGTCGGCGCTGTCCATGGCTACATAGATCGGGATATCGCCCACGATCTTGATGCCGCGGCTATTGGCGTAGCTCTTCAGCTGGCGGTACTGCTGGAAGAACTTGAACTGCAGGTACATCTGGAATTCAATGTCGAAGTACAAAATCCGCCGGTAGTGATCCAGGGCAAAGTCCCAGCGCAGGCGGATGTCCTCGGGCCAGTCGTTCCAGCATTGGCCGCAGAAGAAGTTCTTCAGCGCCATGAACAGGGCATAATCCTGCAGCCACCAATGGTTTTCCGTCACAAAGGCCTGGTAGTCCGCATTTTTGCTGATATCGCTGCGCTCGTAGGCTTTGCGCAGCAGGGGATAGCGGTTTTCGTAGAGCTTGGCGTAGTCCACATCGGCGGGGTTGGAGCCGAAATCGGCGGCATCGCATTCCTCCTGGGTCAAAACGCCTTCTTCGATCAGCGCTTCCAGGCTGATGAAATAGGGGTTCCCCGCAAAGGTGGAAAAGCTTTGGTAGGGGGAATCGCCATAACTGGTGGGGCAGATGGGCAGGATCTGCCAGTAGGTCTGTCCGGCATCGTGGAGCCAGTCCACAAAATCATACGCACTCTGGGAAAAACAGCCCACGCCGTACTTGGACGGAAGGCTGGTGATGGGCAGCAGAATACCTGCGCTGCGCTGCATTGGAGCGCCCCCTTTCAAAACAATGGAAACGTTACCAATGCCGTTATATCACAGATAGGCGAAACTTGCAAGGGATAAATGGTATTTTATTGAAGAAAAAATGAGTTTACAGAAATTCCTGGATTATGCGTTTCTTGTCAGGCGACAGAGGGTGTTGATTTGGCTCATTTTGTTGTATTTCAACAGAAATGAAAGGGCGCTTGCGTCAGGGTGAACAAAGCGGGAAAAGCACGGATATGGGTAGCATTGGAAAAAATGCGAAATTTTTTGAACAAAATTTGCATCTTTCACATAATATCAAGCAGGATTTGCATAGAAGTAACCGAATAATAACTCTATAATGAATTATCGGCACTTGGCCGAAACGGGACAAATATGCAAAATAATAAAGGGGGAAATGGCATGACGGATCTTCGTCGTCCCCGCCGGGGAACCCTGAATTCCATTTGGCAGAACTGGCGACTCTATGTAATGCTGCTTTTGCCGGTGGCGTTCTACATTATCTTCTGCTACAAGCCCATGCTGGGCGTTGGCATTGCCTTCACCAAGTATAACCCTGTGAAGGGTATGTGGGCCAGCAAGTGGGTCGGCCTGGACAATTTCAAGTTCGTGATGAAGATGCCCGACTTCCCCGTGGCGCTGGGCAACACGCTGCTGCTCAACTTCATGGGCCTGATCGCCGGCTTCCCGGTTCCGATCATCCTGGCCATCCTGCTCAACGAGCTGCGCTCCACCCGCGTGAAGAAGCTTTCCCAGACGCTGCTGTATCTGCCCCACTTCCTCAGCTGGGTCATCATCGGCGGCATGGTGCTGCAGATCTTCGCCCCCACCACCGGCGTGGTGAATGCCACCCTGCTGAAATGGGGCTGGATCGACGAGAACATCCCCTTCCTTACCGAGGGCTGGCCGTGGCGCATCACCTACACGCTGGTTGGCGTGTGGCAGTCCATGGGCTGGGGTACCATTCTGTACCTGTCCGCCATTACCGGCATCAACATGGAGCTGTTTGAGGCTGCCAAGATCGACGGCGCCAACAAGCTCCAGCAGATCTGGCACGTCACGCTGCCTGGCATCCGCTCCACCATCGTGGTGCTGCTGATCCTGAATGTGGGCCAGATGATGAACATCAGCTTCGACCGTCCCTACATCATGGGTAACACCCGCGTGCAGAACTACTGCGACGTGCTGTCTACCTTCGTGTATCGCGCCGGTATCACCAACGCCAAGTTCGACCGCGCCACCGCCATCGGCCTGTTCCAGTCCGTGGTTGGCCTGATCATGGTTGGCACGGCCAACTTCGTCACCAAGCGCCTTGGCGAAGACGGTATCTGGTAAGGAGGTGGATGATATGACGACTGTACAGGCTGCAAAGCCCATGAACATCAAGAAGGAAAAGATCTGGACTGTTCCTCAGATCATTCTGGCCATCATTATTATCGCCTGCTCGCTGATCTGCCTGCTGCCCTTTGTGAACGTGATTGCGGTTTCCTTATCCTCCAAGTCCGCTATCCTCCGCGGCGACGTGGGCTTCTGGCCGGTGGAATTCACCACCATGGCGTATCAGGCCATCTTCAACGATGGTTCCATGATGCACGCCCTGTGGTACACCGTGGGCATCACCGTGACCTACACGGCCATTGCCATGGTGCTGACCATCCTCATGGCCTACCCGCTGACCAAGAAGCGCCTCAAGGGCCGCAAGTTCTTCAACCTCATGGCGCTGTTCACCATGTATTTCTCCGGCGGCACCATCCCGATCTACCTGAACATCAAGGAACTGGGCCTTTTGAACAACGCCTGGTCCCTGATCATCCCCGGTGCGCTGTCCACCTACAACATGATCATCCTCAAGAGCTTCTTCGCTGCCCTGCCGGAATCTCTTGAAGAGGCTGCCACCATTGACGGCGCCAACGATTTCCAGATCCTGCTGCAGATTTATCTGCCCCTGTCCCTGGCCTCCCTGGCCACGCTGACCCTGTTCTACGCTGTGGGCAAGTGGAACAGCTTCCAGGACGCCCTGTACTACATCACCGACCGCTCCCTGCAGCCCCTGCAGCTGAAGCTGTATAACCTCATCAAGGGTTCCCAGGCTGTGGACGTGGCCATGATGGAAGGCGGCGCCTCCGCTGTGGCGACCAGCGTGTCCGAGTCCATCGAGTCCGCCACCATCATCTTCGCCACCCTGCCCATCCTGGTGGTGTACCCCTTTGTGCAGCGCTACTTCGTTTCCGGTGTGACCATCGGCGCTGTGAAGGGCTAAGAACGTACTTTACCGCAGGTGCGGTAAAAATAAATCTTATAAGGAGAGACACAACCATGAAAAAGACTCTGTCCCTGATCATGGCGCTGGTAATGCTGCTGAGCATGGCCAGCATCCCCGCCTTCGCTGAAGAAGAAGGCTGGATCACCCTGCGTGTGGAAGCGTATGACCGCTCCATCGCCGGCTTCAACGTGGAAGACTGCTGGCAGCTGAAGTATGCCCAGGAGAACTTCGGCAACCCCAACAAGATCAAGCTGCAGTTCGTGCCCGTTCCCCGTTGGACGGAAGGCGACGTGCTGACCACCCAGCTGGGCGGCGGCACTGCCCCCGACATCTGCATGACCTACAACGGCAGCCTGGTGAATGAGTACATCACCTACGAAGGCCTGTGGCAGCTGGACGATCTGCTGGATCAGTATGGCTCCAACATCAAGGCTTTCCTGGGCGAAGACCTGCTCAAGTTCGGCCAGCAGGACAACGATGGCGATGGCGAGAAGGAACAGTGGTTCCTGCCTGCTCGCCGCCTGAACGTTGCCAACGTTGGTAACTTCATCCGTAAGGACTGGCTGGAGAAGCTGGAGATGGAAGAACCCACCGACATCGAGTCCTTCACCGCTTATCTGCGTGCTGCCAAGGAAGCCAATCTGGGCGGCGAGCGCACCATCCCCATGCAGTTCGACCTGTACGAGTCTGATCCCCTGTACAACGTCGTTCGCTTCATGGACGCCTTCATCGACTTCTCTCAGGTCACTGAGGAAGACTGGTTCGCCTATGCCGGCCTGCACGAGATGCTGCCCGGCTCCAAGGAAGGCTATCGTTGGCTGAACACCCTGTTCCATGAGGGCCTGCTGTACGAGAACTTCGACATCAACGACGATACCGCTACCGACTCCGCCCTGCTGAACGGCTACTTTGGCTTCTTCTCCATGCAGCCCGACCAGCCCTGGCGTACCGACAAGAACTATCAGAAGGAAATGGAAGCTGCCGTGGAAGGCGCTTGGTGGACTTCTGTGAACCCCTTCAAGAACGAGTCCCTGGGCAAGACCCTGCACGACGTGTACGCTGCTAACGGCCTGAGCATCATCCTGCCCAAGCCTGAAGGCGCCAAGGAAGAAGTGGCCATCGCCGCTATCAAGTACATCGACTGGATGTGCCAGCCCGAGAATATGTTCGCCATGCAGAACGGCGTGGAAGGCATCAACTACCTGGCCAAGACCGAAGACGGCATCCCCTGCCAGGTTCAGTCTGCTGACAATGTGCCTGACGAGAACAAGATGCACGCTGGCGACATCTGCTTCATCTCCAACGGCCTGTACTATGGCTCCGACGAGAAGAACTCTGCCGCTCTGGCCCTGGCCTTCGACGAGAAGTATGCTGAAGAAGTGACCGCTTCCTACGTGGATGCTTACATCGACGCTTGGACCCAGGTTTCCTTCTCCATCCCGATCCAGGCTTCCACCGACTACGGCGCCATGGTTAAGTCCAAGCAGGGCGAATTCCTGAGCAAGGTTGTTACCTGCGCTCCCGAAGAGTTCGACGCTACTTACGACGCTGCCATCCAGGCTACCATGAACACCGGCGCTTCCGAGATCATCGAGGAGCAGCTCGCTGCTTACAAGGCTGGCGAATTCCGCGGCACCTTCCCCGGCGCTGCCCAGTAATCTTCGCTTAGCTATAAGTAAATAGCCAAAACAAGGGGGAACCGGTCGCAAGACCGGTTCCCTTTTGCGTGTCTGTTTAGTTGGCTTCCAGTAACTCCACACCCGCCAGCATCACAATGCCGATGCCGTGGGTGTCGTTGAACCGCCAGGACAGCGCCCGGTAGTACGCCCGGGAGAAGGAGAACCCCGACCCCTGGCACACGCCATAGAGATTGCCTTCTCGGTCGATGGCCAGCTCCGTCAGTCCCTGCCAGGCCTTGCGGGCGGCGGCCAGGGCGCGCTGGGCGGTGGCGGCATCGTACCAGCCGTGGCGGTTGCCCCGGGCAAAGGCGCAGATCATCATGGCGGTGGCGCTGGTTTCCAGGTAGCTCTCCGGGTCGTCCAGGATCTGGTGCCACAGGCCGCATTCGTCCTGCAGGGCCAGGTAGCCCGCCGTCAGCTCACGGAAGAAGTCCAGCAGCGCACTGCGCTGGGGATGATCCTCCGGCAGCACCATCAGCAGCTCGGAGAGGGAGAAGATCACCCAGCCGTTGCCGCGACTCCAGGGGATGCCGTTGTTCTGGCCGTGGATCAGGCAGCGCATATGCGCCATGACCTGCTTTTCCGGCAGGAAGAGCAGCTCCCGGTAGTGGAGCAGCTGCCGGGCGGCGAAGTCGAGGGGTGCGGAATCGCCGGTCATGCCGTGATAGCGGCAGAGGAACGGCACGGACATATACATGTCGTCCGCCCAGATGGTATCGTCCCGGCGGCAGAAAGCGCCCTCCGGGGTGCAGGGCTGCTCCTGCATCATGTAGCGGGCGATGCGGTCAGCCATGCGGCGCACGTCCGGGTCGGCACCGGTGGGGTCGCAGCGGAGCATCAGCGCGCCGAAGGAGCCGCAGTCGTCCAGGGCATCCAGCCAGCAGATCTGCTGGTTCACTCCGGCAAAGCCATAGCGGGCGGTGTCGTATTCGGCATACTCGTGGATGGCGGTGACCTGCTTCACGTGTTGCAGCACATAGGCGGTCAGGTCAGGCATATCCAGACTGGCACCGGCGCGGAGCATACCGTAGAGGGTCACGCCCAGGGGGTAGGTCCAGCGGGCGAAGAGGGCGGTCTCCACATAGGGGCGCAGGGCGATGTTCGCCAGAGCAGGCCGCCACACGCCCGCCTTGCCCACGCGGCCAAAGCCGGGGAGGTCCTCGTCCTGCAAGGGGCCGTACACCAGATAGGGCGTGCAGCGGCCATGCACAGGCACCGGCGGGCGCAGGGTGATGCCCTCGGCGGCCACTTCCGCCAGGGCGCTCAGGCTGCCCCGCATGATGACCTCGTGGGTTCCGGCGGTAAGGGGCGCGGCGGGGTCGCGGCCATCCACCAGCAAGCTCACGCCCTGGGGGATGTGCCAGCGGAGGCAGCCGTCCTCCGGCAGGTCAAAGGCGGCCAGGGCGGCGAAGGTGCCGTCCTCTTGCAGGGGTGCAGCTTCCGTGCTGGGCAGGAAGGGGAGGGGTTCCTCGTCGCCCCACACGTCGGGCAGGGGTGCTTCGCCTGCCAGCAGGGTGTAGACGAAGCCCGCCTCGCCACCGCGCTGGGCGAAGGGCATCACGTAGTTGCAGGGTTCCCATTGGGGCATGGCGTTTTGCAGCACGCAGGAGAAGCCGATCTTGGTCTTCTCGGCCACGATCACAAAGCGGTTGAAGCCCTCGTTCAGGCTTACGGGGAACACATCGGCCTCACCGCTGCGCTCCTTGGCGCCGGTGGAGGTAAAGACGGTCTCGCCGTTGAGCAGCACCTGCACGGGGTTATGGCAGCGCAGCACAAAGCGGGAGCCTTTGGCCTGGGGGCAGTAGAGGTCGCCAATGGCGATGCCCCTGTCCCCGCAGGCGGCGTTGGGGAAGCGCACGTCAAAGTCGAAGTGGTAGCCGCCCTTGCTGTCGGCCTGGATGCCGCCCTCGTCAAAGGTGCGCCACACATAGGGGATGGGCGGGTTCAGCCGCATGAAGCGGTCAGCCAGGAGGCGAACCACCGCGGCGCTGTTGTTGCCCAGCAGGGCGGCGGCGCTTTCGCTGGAAGGAATGTAGCCTTTCATACTGCCTCCTTATGCCTCGCAGCGCTTGAGATGGTCAAAGTCGAAGTGCAGCTGCGCGCCGCCGCAGGCGATGTCCATGCTGCGGGCGTCGAAGGGAGTCTGGCTGGCGGGATTGTCGTAGCGCTGGTAGTTGTGGATGGTGATCTCCTCGCCCGCCACCGTCAGGGGCTTGCCCCAGCCGCAGCGCATTTCGCCCCAGCGGGGAGAATGGTAGCTGAAGGCGTGGGTGTCGCCCTGGAGCGCATCGGCCTGGAAGCTGCTGACGAAATCGGCAAAGGAGCCATTCTCCTTCTCGCTGCCCATTTCCACCGCCCACACCGTGGCGTGGCCCTGCACCATGTATTCGTAATCCTGCGCCTTTTCGTAGAGGGCGTCGCCTTCCTCGCCATACACATGGCGGAACAGGTTGATATCCTTGGGTTCCCAATACTTGTCGCCCACGCCGATGGCGGTCACGGCAATGTAGCCCTTGCCCTTGCGGCCGAAGATGAAGCCGTCCTTCTCGATGACCTCGTCCATCTCATGCTTGGGGAAGTACAGGTGGCTGTTGAGGAAGTCCACAAAGTCCGGCAGGATGCGGTAGATGCAGAACAGCACGTTCTCGTGCTGCACGGCCTTGGGCAGCACCAGGTTGCCCGCCCAGCGGTTGGGACGGTTGGCATATTCCAGGGAGGCAGGGTTGGTGGTGAACACCACCGCCCGTCCGCCCAGCGAGGCTGTCCAGGGGTGCTGCTGATAGCCCATGCGTCCCTTGCGGAAGTCCTGGGCGCAGGAGAGGATGTAGTCCTCGGTGCGGCGGGTGTGGATGTCCACCTGGGTCATGGCGGTGAAGTCCGGGGCATCGGGGCAGGGAGCGCCAGCCTCGTCGCAAAGCTCGTAGCGCTCCTTGTAGGCGCGGATGCGGTTGGTCATCCAGTTCCATTGGGGGAAGACCTTCAGGGAATTGTCGATGCACACCCGGTCGGAATAGGTCTGCATACCCCAGAAGAACATGATGTTGTCAAAGTTCTTGGGGTCCACGCCAAAGGCGGCGGCATCGGCGGCGTCCACGCTCATGCGCTGACGGGTGGACAGCTCCTTTTGCTGATACACATTCAGGATGGCCTGGGGGATGCGATAGTCCACGGCGGCCAGCATCACGGCAGCGCCGCACAGGCCCTCGTTGCTGCCCTCGTCGAAGAGGAAGCGCATCAGGTGGGAGCAGTCCTCGTGATCCGGCTCGATGATGAAGTCCGTGTACACGCGGCCATGGGTGGTGGGCAGATGCCCCTTGAAGCCGTGGATGGCCAGGTCGAAGACCAAGAGGTCAATGATCATGCGGCTCTTTTCACGGATGTCCTCGTCCTGGGCGTAGATCATCAGGTTTACCAGACCCAGAATGTCGTCCATGTAGTAGCCCTGGGTGAGCCACTCGGCAAAGCCGAAGCGGATGCGCCACTCCAGCCAGCGCCGCAGGAAGGCTTCGCCATGGGCATGATGCTCCCGGCCGGTCATACCATTGTTGGGGAAGACCGCATCGGGGAACATCTGGCCCACCAGGTATTCAGCGCTGTAGAACAGCACCTGATGGTTCTCGGTGAAGAAGCAGGCCTGGATGGTGCCAGGCTCGTCCAGCCAGTATTTGAAGCCGATGAGGCTCTTTTCCATGCGCTGCGCCATTTCCTCCGGCAGGCGGGGCGTGCCGCGGTGCGCCATGAGCATACGGATCAGCGCGGGGATCACAAAATCGGCGCAGTCCAGCCGGGTGTCGATGCGATCCAGCGCCTTGTTGATGATGTATTCGCGGATGGGTGCTGCGGTGCCAGCGGCAGCGGCCAGCTCCATTTCAGCCAGCTCGTGGTACAGCCCCTGGAAGGAATCCACGCCGTGGTAGGCCTTGACGGCTGCGGCCTCCTGTTCGCTGGGCGCCATGTGGGCTTTGCCTGCGGAAACCACCTGTTGCAGGTATTGCAGTCTGTCCATATATATCCTCCAATTGAGGTAAATGGCAGGCGAGAAGACCCGCCTGCCTGTACTTTATTTGATTACGATGGCCTTTTCCTGGGCCTGCAGGCACAGCTCCGCGGCCTTGAAGGCGTGGTGCTGGGTCATGGCGTTCTCGGTGCGGTTGAGGCAGTCCAGGATCAGCTGACCGAAGAAGGGGCAGCCAGCGCCATCGGCGTTGTAATACTGTTCCTTCTGGCCGTTGACCAGGTAGACGTGATCGCCACCTTCCATGTCGGTGGCCACGTTGACGTATTTGCGCAGCTCAATGTAGCCCTTGGTGCCGATGATCAGCGTGCGGCCGTCGCCCCAGGTGCGCAGGCCATCGGGGGTGAACCAGTCCACGCGGAAATAGTTGGTGGTGCCTTTTTCGCCCACGATGTTGCAATCGCCAAAATCGTCCAGGCCGGGATGGTCGGGGTTGGCGTAGTTGCCGATGCGGCTGTAGGTGACCTGAGCTTCCTCTTCGCCGGCGAAGTAGAGGTACTGCTCGATCTGGTGGGAGCCGATGTCGCACAGGATGCCGCCGTACTTGTCCTTCTCGAAGAACCAGGCGGGGCGGGCGTGGGCCATCAGGCGATGGGGGCCAAAGCCTTCCACATGAACCACCTGGCCGATCTCGCCAGCCTGGATCATCTCGCCTGCCAGGGTGGCGGCCTGGCAATGGATGCGCTCGCCGTAATACACCATGTACTTGCGGCCGGTGGCCTTCACCATTTCCTTGGCGGCGTTGAGCTGCGCCATGGTGGTGAAGGGCGCCTTATCGGCAAAATAGTCCTTGCCAGCACCCATGACCCGCAGGCCGAAGGGGCCGCGCTCGCTGGTGATGTGGGCGCTGCAGACCATGTGGGTCTCCTTGTCGTCCAGGACCTGCTGCTCGGTGAGGGCAACCTGCACCTGGGGGTAGGTCTTCACAAACTGGGCGACACGGTTGGGGTCGCGGTCGTAAACATATTTCAGGGTGCCGCCTGCCTCCAGCAGGGCGTTGCACATACCGTAGATGTGGCCATGATCCAGGTGGGCGGCGGAGAAAACGAATTCACCGGGCTTCACCACGGGGGCGGGCTTGCCCTTGGGGGCGTAGGTCATGCCGTTGGATGCATCCACTTTCATGTTGCTGTCCTCCTTATTTCTTGTAGCTGCTGCCCAGGGTGATCTCGCCCGTCAGTTCGGCAGCAGAGGTGGTCTTCTCGTAGAAATGGGGAACGTTGGCCATGATGCCCTCCACGGTGTAGAAGGGATCGTCCTTCTTCAGGGGCAGCTCCACCGTCTGGCTGATGGTGCCAGCCTTGTACACGGCGGTGATCAGCTCGATGGTGCGGCGGCCTTCCTCGCCGGTGATGGCCACATCCTTGTCCTGCTCGATGGCGGTGAGGATGTTCTCCAGCTGGCCATCGTGGCCTTCATACTGCACGCGGGGCAGGGCGGCCACATAGTCGGCGATCTCCTTCTCCAGCGCCTCGTTGCGGGTGGGGAAACCATTGCCCATGGAGGTGGAAGCATAGCAGGCGAAGGGCGCGGCGATCTTGGCCTTTTCGCACTGGAACACCAGCTGCTGCTCCTCGGCATGATGCACCACGGAGGCGGTGAGCTGGGCCAGGGCGCCGGGGTATTGCAGGATGCTGGCGGAAAGGTCTTCCACCTCGGCATTGTCGTGGGCCACATTGGCCAGGATGCTGGTGACCTTCTGGGGCAGACCCATCATCCAGCACAGCATATCGATGTGATGCACGGCGTGGTTCAGGGTGCAGCCGCCGCCTTCCTTCTCCCAGGTGCCGCGCCACCACAGGTCGTAGTAGCAATGGCCGCGCCACCAGAAGGAATCCACCTGGGCAGAGCGCACAGGGCCGGCGATGCCGCTGTCCAGCAGGGCCTTCAGGTCGGCAATGGGCTGGCGGAAGCGGTTCTGGGCGATGATGGAGAGCTTCTTGCCGCTCTCGTCACGGGCGCGGAGCATGGCGTCGCATTCCTCCAGGGAGGCGGCCATGGGCTTCTCGCACACCACGTTCTTGCCGGACTTGAGGCAATTGATGCTGATGGAGGCGTGGACATAGGGGGGCGTACACACGTCCACCAGGTCGATATCGGTGAGGGGGAGGATCTTTTCGTGGTCATCGTAGACCTGGGCGTCCAGGCCATACTTTTCCTTCATGGCCTGCGCCTTGGCAGGAACGATGTCCACCAGGGCAACGATCTTGCAGCGGTCGGGGAACTGAAGATAAGCGTGAACATGGGCGTGGGAAATGTTGCCGGTACCAACGATGGCGACGCGGATCATGGGCTGCACCTCCGTATGTGTTTGTCGTGCTTGTGTTGATATGATTGTAGCAAACCACATTTGCCTTGTCTATGCGATTGCTGCTTGCCTTTGGGGGTATCTGGCATTCTTCAGCCCTGGTTGGGGTTGCTCTTGCGATAGGCGGAGGGGGACATCCCCACCATTTTGCGGAAGATACGCAGGAAGGAGGAATAATCGTTAAAGCCGCACTGGTAGGCCACCTCGTTCAGGGAATGGTTGGAGGTGATCATGGCCTTGGCCAGCAGCACCCGGCGGTAGAGGATGTAGTCGTACACGCTGCGGCCGGTGTATTTCACAAACTCGTGGGAGAGGAAGGACATACTCACGCCAAACTGGCGGGCAAGGGCATCCAGCTTCAGGGGCTGGGTGAAGTGATCGTTGATGTAGGAAAGGATCTCGTGCATGGCCTCGTTGACCACCACGGGGGCCACGATCTCCTTGGTGCCGCGCATGGCCTGGGTCACGATTTGCAAAAAGTGCATCACCTTGGTGTAGTTGGCAAACCGCTTCACCGAGGAGCCGGTGCGCAGATCCTGCATCAGCTCGCTGATCAGCTGCTTGCAGGTCAGGGCGTCCGCCTCAGAGAGGGGGAACTGATACTGCCCGCCGGAGTTGTATTTGTTGAAGAAGCTTTCCAGGTCCAGATAGCCGCCGCCGCAGCTGCGCAGCATGGAGCGGGAAATGTAGAGGAAGGCGCGCTCGTAGTTTTCCGGCGCGCTGTCGCCAATGAGGCCGTGCATACAAAAGGGAGGCACCACCATGAGCTGGAAAGGCTCCATGGGGTACACGTTATTGTCAATGCAGTAGAACTTGGCGCCGCTGATGTGGATATACAACTCGTAAAAATCATGGCAGTGCAGGTTGCTCAGGTTCCATTCGGCATGGTACGCATAGCAGGCGTCATAGTCCTGGCGGTCGGGCGCCATGGAGGCGTAGGCCGATTTCAGCAGCATCTCCTGTTCCTTTGACACGATGCATCACCTCTACTTTCTGCGGTGATCAATTTCTACTGTTTGTATTTGCGCATGGGGACAAAATCTCCTTTTGAAGGGAGAAGTTTGAGCAAGAAATGCATAGATTCATGCAGAATCTGCGCAATATTAGGCGAATGAAGTTGGAAAATTTGCAATTTTGGGAAATGTGGGAAGGAGATGGCAAGCATCGCCGCGAAATAAATGCCGCGAATGATCGAGACGGAGGTCAAGGGGATGAACAAGCTGCAGCTGGGCGTGATCGGCCTGGGCAACATGGGTTCGGAGCATTGCAGAATGGTGGTCTCGGGCAAAGCGCCGGAGATCGAGCTGTGCTGCGTGGCAGACCTGCGGCAGGAGCGCCGGGAGTGGGCGGAAAAGACTCTGCCGGAAAACGTGAAGGTGTATGCCTCCGGGCAGGAGCTGATCGATGCGGCGGACTGCGATGCGGTAATCATTGCCGTGCCCCACTATGACCATCCTGTGCTGGCAGAGGCTGCGTTGAAGCGCGGCCTGCACGTTTTGTGCGAGAAGCCCGTGGCGGTGTATACCGCCCAGGTGCCGCCGGTGCTGGCTGCCGCAAAAGACAGCGGCAAGACCTTTGCGCTGATGTTCAACCAGCGCACCAACTGCGTGTATCGCAAAATGAAGGAGATCCTGGATTCCGGCGAATTGGGCGAAATGAAGCGCATGAGCTGGACCATCACGGACTGGTATCGCAGCCAGGCGTATTATGATTCCGGCTCCTGGCGCGCCACCTGGGACGGCGAGGGCGGCGGCGTGCTGCTGAACCAATGCCCCCACCAGCTGGACCTTTTGCAATGGATCTGCGGTCTGCCGGTGAAGGTGCGGGCCTTTGCCCACGAGGGCAAGTGGCACGACATTGAGGTGGAGGATGACGTGACCGCCTACCTGGAGTTTGCCAACGGCGCCACGGGCGTGTTCATCGCGTCCACCGGCGACCTGCCCGGCACCAACCGGCTGGAGATCACCTGCGATCAGGGCAAAATGATCTGCGAGGGCGGCAAGCTTTGGATGTGGAAGCTGCCCATGAGCGAAAGCGAAGGCTACCGCCACGGCGCGGACGCCTACCCCCAGCCGAAGATCGACCCCATTGAGGTGGAGACCGATGGGGAGAATCCCCAGCACATCGGCGTGACCAACGCCTTTGCGGCGCACATCCTCCACGGCACGCCCCTGGTGGCCGAGGGCGAGGAAGGCCTGCGGGCGCTGATGCTCTCCAACGCCATGCACCTCTCTGCCTGGCTGGAGCGCTCCGTGGAGCTGCCCATCGACGAAGAACTCTTCGCCCGCCTGCTCCGCGCCCGGCGGCTGACCTCCCGCAAGAAGAACACCACCGACGTGACCTTCACCACCGACCACAGCGCTACAGGCAAGGCACTATAAAAAATGGAGACTGCTTCGGCAGTCTTTTTTCATGCAGGGAAATGGAACGGGACGGCGAATGTATCTATCAAAAGCATCTGCGAAAAGGAGAAATATCATGTACCGTTCATTGCCGTTGAAGGATATCCATATCACGGACCCCTTTTTTACCGCCCGCATCGATACAGCCCGTCAGGTGACCATCCCCTATATGTGGGAGACCCTTAACGACCGCATTCCCGGCGTGGCGCCCAGCCACTGCATCGAGAATTTTGAGATCGCCGCCGGGCTGAAGCAGGGCGAGTTCCACGGCTTCTGGTTCCAGGATACCGACCTGTGGAAGTGGCTGGAGGGCGTGGGCTATTCCCTGGCCACCCATCCCGATGCCGAACTGGAAAAGACCGCCGATGCCGCCATTGACCTGGCGGAAAAGGCCCAGCAGCCCGATGGCTACCTGGACACGTATTACATCATCAAGGGGCTGGACAAGCGCTTTACCAACCTGCGGGATAACCACGAGATGTATGTGGCTGGCCATATGTTCGAGGCGGCGGTGGCCTACTATCAGGCTACCGGCAAGCGCAAGATCCTGGACATGGCCTGCCGCGTGGCGGACTGCTTCGACGCCAATTTCGGCCCGGAGGAGGGCAAGCTCCACGGCTATCCCGGCCATCAGGAGATCGAGCTGGGCCTGGCCAAGCTGTATCAGGTGACGGGTGAGGAGCGCTACATCAAGCTGGCGAAGTACTTCCTGGATGTGCGCGGCCATCAGCCCCACTACTACGACGAGGAATCCCTCAAGCGGGGCGACAAGCCCAGCTTCTGGGGGCAGCTGCGCTATCCCCAGGCACCCTATACCTACAACCAGGCGCACAAGCCCGTGCGGGAGCAGAAGGAGGCCAACGGCCATTCCGTGCGGCAGCTGTATATGCTCTCCGGCATGGCGGACGTGGGCGAAATGGCTGGCGATCCCACCCTGGTGGAGGCGGCAGAGACCGTGTTCCAGAACATCATCCACAAGCAGATGTACATCACCGGCGGCGTGGGTTCCACCCACGAGGGCGAGGCCTTCTCCTTCGACTACGACCTGCCCCCGGAGCGCTGCTACACCGAGACCTGCGCCTCCATTGCCCTGGCCATGACGGCCTCCCGCCTGAACCGCATCCAGCCCAACAGCTGCTATGGCGATACCGTGGAGCGCGCGCTGTACAATGGCATCCTCTCCGGCGTGAGCCTGGACGGCACCAAGTATTTCTACATCAATCCCCTGGAGGTCTGGCCCGATCGCTGCCTGCGCCGCCAGGACATGGCCGTGGATCCCGAGCGCCAGGGCTGGTTCGGCTGCGCCTGCTGCCCGCCCAATGTGCTGCGCACCCTCACCGGCCTGGGAGCGTATATTTATGCAGCGAATGAGGACGGCCTGCTGGTGGATCAGTACATCGCTTCCCAGGTGAAGACCCATGCCTGCGGCCAGGACATTGCCTTCACCATGGAGGCCAACTTCCCCTGGCAGGGCAATGTGAAGATCACGATGGACAGCGCCACCACCTTCAAGCTGATGCTCCGCAAGCCCTACTGGGCAGCAAACCACAGCCTGACCGTGAATGGCGAAAAGGTGGAGGCCGCGCTGGAGAACGGCTACCTGATCCTTGACCGCGCCTTTGCGGCGGGGGATGTGATCGAACTGGCGCTGCCCATGGAGGTGCGCTTCATGAACGCCAGCAGCCGCGTGCCTAACTATGTGGGCAAAACGGCTCTCATGCGCGGCCCGGTGGTCTATTGCCTGGAGCAGGTGGACAATGGCGGCCAGCTGTGGAACCTGGCCGTGGAGACCGGCAGCGCCCAGGTGGAGCATCACGCCGACCTGCTGTGCGGCGTGACCACCATCACCTGCCAGGGCCAGCGGGAGGCGGGGGACAGCGACCTGTATACCCAGCAGCTGCCCGATGTGCAGCCCCAGCAGCTCACCTTTGTGCCGTATTACGCCTGGGGCAACCGTGGCATGGGCGAGATGATGGTGTGGGTGCATCGAAAGTAAGATGGACAACAGGGAAAAATTGTGATATAATACCCTTTACAGCATGGCGATGCTGCCCTGTTGAGTATTTTTTTCGGAGGAAACCATGGTACGGATCATCACTGATTCGGCTGCTGATTTTGAGCCGATAGAGATGGAACGAATGAACGTGACTTGCATCCCCCTCACGGTGATGTTCGGCACGACGGAATATCAGGAAAATATCAACCTGACCAAAACGGAGTTCTATGACCTGCTGCGCAGCTCCGGCGAATTCCCCAAAACGGCGCAGGCCTCCCCCCAGGTGCTGACGGATCTGTTCAAAGAAACCGCAGCGGCAGGGGACGAAGCGATTTATATCACCATTTCCTCCGGCTTCAGCGGCACTTATCAGAATGCGGAAATGCTCCGCCAGAAGCTGAAGCTGCCCGGCACCTATGTGGTGGACAGCGAGAACGGCACCGGCGGCCAGCGCATGGTGGTGGAATACGCCGTGCGCCTGCGGGACGAGGGCAAGTCTGCTGCGGAGATCGTGGCGGCGCTGGAAGCAATGCGCAAGCGCGTGGTGCTTTACGCCTGCATGGATACCCTGGAGTATCTCTTCAAGGGCGGCCGCATTTCCGGCGTGGCCTACCGCGTGGGTTCTCTGGCGCAGATCAAGCCCATTCTGCAGGTGGACGAAGAGGGCAAGCTGGCCATCCCTGCCAAGGTGATGGGCATGAAGAAGGGCATGGCCTTTATGTGCGAGAAGGTGCAGGAAATGCAGCCTGACGCAGACTTCCCCTTCTACGTGATGTACACCGACGACCGGGTGAACGGCCTTGCCCTGGCCGAGCGCATCCGCGCCCTGGGCATCGAGGTGCCGGAGGAGCGGATCATCAACGTGGGCGCAGCCATTGGTACGCACGTTGGGCCTAAGGCTTGTGGATTGGTCTATGTGCATTAAGCTAAAGAGGGAGGGGCGTTACGCCCCGACTAACGAGGTCAACGCTTGCGTTGGCCGAAGTGTAGCCAGTACGCGGCCTTGCGCCGTGGAATGGCCGATATAAAGTGACCTTCGGGTCACTTTTTTTCAAGAGAAGGAGAAAATACGATGAGCAAGTATATCGATCGCGCCAGGGAGCTGCGCGCCATTGTGACTCCCCATTACAACTGCGGCCAGTCCGTGATCCTGCCCTTTGCGGAGGACATGGGCATCCCTACCGAGCTGGTGATGCGCTTTGCGGCGAACTTCGGCGGCGGCATGAAGACCGGGGCGCTGTGCGGCGCGGTGGCGGGCGGCGTTACGGTGCTGGCGCTCCATGGGCTGGACACGCCGGAGGTCACCGCCGAATACTACGCCCGCGTGCGTGAGAAGCACCAGGAGAGCATCGACTGCAAGGTGCTGCTGGCCCGCAATGCCGAGCAGGGCAACGAAAAGAAGCCCTTCTGCGACGGGCTGGTGTACGAGTGCATTGCCATCGCAGAGGATATGCTGCGCCAGGCAGGGAAGATTTGAGGAAGGGCTTGACAGGATGATGCACCTGTGATATTCTATATATGCTCCAATTGGAGCATATATAGAATACGGAGGCGATATTATGGCCAACGAAAACCTGAGCGAGAAGGTCTCGGTGAACATCAACAGCTCCACGCTTTCCACCATTGACCTGCTGGTGGACAATGGCTATTACTCCAACCGCAGCGATTTCATCAACCAGGCGCTGCGCCGGGAGCTTGACCAGCAGCAGCGAACCATCGACCGGGTCATTGAACAAAACACCCGCACCGCTGCCCGTAATGATAACTGGTTTGTTGGTCTGTACAGCCTGGATGCCGCCTATATCCACGAGCTGCACGAGCAGGGACGCACCATCACCCTGCGGGGCTATGGGGTGCTGGCCATCAGCAGCGAGGTGGAGCCGGAGATGCTCTACCAGGTGGTGAAGAGCATCAGCCTCCGGGGTCGTGCGGTGGCCACGGAGGAAGTCAAGAAGCATTACGGCCTGAAGTAAGGCACATCCCCCTTTCGCACAGTTGCGGGATTATACCAGAAGTGGTATAATCATACATTGTGCGAAAGGGGGAGTTTTTGTGGAAAAGAAGGCGATCTATTCCTGCTGCGGTATGCGCTGTGACCTGTGCCTGATCTATCGTCCCAATGTGGAGCGGGATGACCGGCGCGAGGCGGTATGCGCGGCCTATCGGAAAATGTTCCCCAGCTTTGAGCCTGACCCGACGGCTATCATTTGCGATGGATGTTTGTGCGAAGGGCAGGACGCTGTGCTGTTCGATCCCGGCTGCAAGGCGCGCGCCTGTGTGCTGGAAAAGGGACTACGTTTCTGTGGAGACTGTGAAAACTACCCCTGTGCCATCTTTCCGGCGGAGCCAGACGAAAACGAGGTGCGCCGGATGATCGAAGTGGAAAAACGCTGGACATGGGAGGACGAGGCTGTGATGGCTGCCCATGCCTGCAAGAAGCATATGGACGAATACAGGAAGGAGGCGGGGAAAAGGTGAGCCGCGACATCCTTTTCAAAGAAGACACTTTCGTCTTCTCCAGCCGTGTTTCCGGCGTGCTGGTGCACGATGGCAAGGTGCTGGTGCAATGCCCACCCGGCACCACCGAACACGCCTTCATCGGCGGCCATGTGATGGTGGGCGAAACGCAGGCCGAAGCCCTGGTGCGGGAGTTCATGGAGGAGCTTCATGCCCCTGTGACCCCCGTGAAGCTGCTGGCGGTGGGGGAGGTGTTCATCCCCTGGGGCAAGCGGCCTGCCCATCAAATCGGTCTGTATTACAAGGTGCAGCTGGACGACCTGACCGCCATCCCGCTGACAGGCTCCTTCCGTGGCTATGACGAGCTGGGTGGGGAGCGCATCGACCTGGAGTTCAAGTGGATCCCCCTGGAAGATCTGCCCGGCCTGGAGATCTACCCGCCGGACGTGGTTCCCTTCATCCTGCAGGAGCCGGAGGGTGCGGCACATTTTGTTTATCGCGAGATCGGCAGAGATGCCTTCAAGGAGGTTTGACTGATGGCTGAACAAAAGAAAAAGAAGAAGTTCCCCTGGGGTGCGGTGCTCTATATCCTGGCCTGCGGCCTCATCGGCGGCGTGATCGGCGTGGTGCTGGGCGAGAGCGGCGCGGAGATGGACTTCACCATGCTGCTGGGCATCATGGTGCTGTTTGTGGTGATGCTGTATGTCCACATCATCGTGCATGAGGCGGGCCATGCCATCTTCGGTATGCTGACGGGGTACAAGTTCCTCAGCTACCGGGTGGGCAGCTTCATGTGGGAAAAGGGCCAGGACGGCAAGGTGCGGCTCAGCCGATTCTCCCTGGCAGGCACCGCCGGACAATGCCTGCTCAGCCCGCCGGACTACAACGGCGGCAACTACCCCTATGTGTGGTACAACCTGGGCGGCGCGCTGGTGAACATCCTGCTGGCGGTGCTGGCGGGGGCGGCGCTGCTGCTGTTCCCCATGGGCAAGTGGGCCACCACCGCCCTGGCCATGCTGGCGCTCACCGGGTTGTTCCTGGGGCTGATGAACGGCCTGCCCCTGCCCGGCGACGGCGTGAACAACGATGGCAGCAACATCGTGGCCATCAGCCGCAGCCCGGAGGCCAGGCGCGCCTTCTGGCTGCAGATGAAGGTGAACCAGCAGCTGGCCTGGGGCAAGCGGCTGAAGGAGCTGCCGGAGGAGTACTTTGCGCCCTTCCCGGAGGAAGCCCGCGCCAATGTGATGGTGTCCACCATGGCTGTGATGGCCGCCAACCGCCAGATGGACGCCCTGAACCTGGACGAGGCGGCGCGCCTGATGCAGCCGCTGATGGAAGACAAGCACGTGCTGGGCCTGTATCGCCAGCTGATGACCTTCGACATGGCGCTGATCGAGCTGGTGAACGGCCAGCCCGGCGGCATAGTGGAAAAGCTGGCCAGCAAGGAGCTGCAGCAGTTTGCCAAGGCCATGAAGAACTTCCCCTCCGTGCTGCGCACCCAGTATGCGGTGGCGCTGCTCAAGGACAAGGACGAGCAGAAGGCCGCGACCATCCGCACGGCCTTTGACAAGATGGCTGCCCAGTACCCCCACGAGAGCGAGATCGCCGGTGAGCGGGAGCTGATGGCGCTGGTGGAACAGAAGGCGAAGGAGGCGTAAGCCATGCGTATTGCGGTGCTGGCGGACATCCACGGCAACCATGTGGCGCTGGAACGCTGCCTTGCCCATGCAGAGGCGCAGGGCGCGGAGGCTTATTGGTTCCTGGGGGATTATGTGGGCGAGCTGCCCTGCCCCCAACGCACCATGGAGGCGCTGTATGCCTGGGCGGAGAAGCACGACTGCACTTTCATCCGGGGCAACAAGGAGAACTACTGGCTGGGTGCGCTGGACACCAGCTTGTGGCACCGGGGCGATTCCACCACCGGGGTTTTGTGGTACATGAACCAGCGGGTCACGGAAAAGGACAAGGCCTTTTTTGCCAGCCTGCCCATTGCACGGGTGATGGCGCTGCCGGGTCTCCCGACGGTGACCATTTGCCACGGCTCCCCGCGGGAGGTGGGCGAATGCCTGGTGCCGCCCGGCCCCACCACCAACGAGGCCATGGAGGCTGCCACCACGCCGCTGATCCTCTGCGGGCATCGGCACCGGCAGGCCTATGTGGAACACGCAGGCCGCCGGGCAGTGAACCCCGGCTCGGTGGGGGTATCGCTGCAAAGCGGCGGCAAGGCGGAGTATCTGCTGCTGGAGGGCATCGACGGCCGCTGGCAGGAGACCATGGTGCAGCTGGATTACGACGTGGAGCAGATCATCCGGGAAATGCAGGAGGAAGACCTGTTCAGCATTGCACCCTGCTGGATGCGGGTCACCGTGGGTGTGCTGCGGGGACTGAATGTGTCCCAGGCCAGCGTGCTGCGCCGCGCCATGGCCTTGTGCGAGGCAGCCGAAGGCAGCTGCGTGTGGCCGCATATTCCGGAGAAATATTGGGAAGCCGCCTGCCAGGAAGCAGGCGTGTGACAAAAAAGCGCCCCTTGCTCGATGATGGAGCAAGGGGCGCTGCTATTTATGCCAGGGTGAAGCGCATGAAGTCCGCTGAGCCTTCGCCCTCATAGGTGAAGTACAGGGGCTTTTTGCCGCTTTCGATGGTCAGGGGCGCGGAGAAGGCCGTCCAGCCTTCGCTGGGGGAGACGGGGATGCGGGCAACCACGTTGCCGCCGCGGCCATCTCGCACCACAAAGGTGCCGTTGGCGGTGCCGCGGGTCTCCACGGTGATGGTCCTGGCGGTCTGGAAATCGAAGTAGCGGAAGCCGGCGGTGGCGCCGTCTACCATGTTGTTGATGTACTGGTTGGGGTCGTCCATGCGATCCACGCCGTCCTGGGTGAAGGCGGGGTGGTTCTTGTCCTGCTGGTCGGGCAGGGATTCGCAGGTGCCGTTCTTGGAATACAGGTGGCAGGCGATGCGCGCCTCATAGCTGCCCTGATCCTTCAGGGGGCCGCCGTTGAGGCCGCAGGAGGTGATCTCCGCCTGGTGGAACCGCTCGCCGTCGAAATAGACTTCCTCGGCGCAGGCCTGGCGGGAGAAGAAGTGGCGGTTGGTCTGCCGGTGGTAGAACACATACCACTTACCATTGACCAGCACCACGGAGCCATGGGTGTTGCCACGGTAGTTCAGCGCCTCGGTGTTACCGTTCACGCCGATGTCCGCATTGCTTACCAACACGCCGCCGAAGTGGTAGTCTCCCAGGGGGCTGTCCGCCACCGCCCAGCACAGCTCGTGCATCCAGGTGGAGGAGTAGATGAAGTAATACTTGCCGTTGATCTTGCGGATGGAGCTGGCCTCGAAGAAGGGGTGCGCCTCATACTCGGTGCCGTCGGCATCGTTGATGATGGGCAGGTTGTGATAGGGGCCGTCCTTCACGGTGATCATGTCCTGCTCCAGCTCCATTTTCAGGCTGTCCTTGTCCACAGGCCATTCCTTGTAGCGGGGACTGTTGCCGGAGAAGAGGTAGATGCGCTTGTCGTCGTCGATGAAGATGCCGGGGTCGAACTGGCGGATCTCATCCGGCCTTGCGCCCAGGATGTCCCCATTGGGGTAGCGCACAAAGTCCAGGAACTCAAAGGGACCCACGGGGGTATCGGCCACGGCCACGCCGATCTCCTTGAGGAAGTCCAGGCAGTAGTACAGGTAATACTTGCCGTCGTTGCCCTGGCACACGTCCGGCGCCCACAGGGCATGGGCGCCATCTGCATTGCGGGGGTCCTGGGTTTTGCGGAAGATCACGCCCTCGTAGCGCCAGTCGGAGAGGTCGTTTTCCGGGGCAGACCAGCACACGTAGTCGTTCTGGCAATACACGTCGCCATTGAAGCAGTCGTGGCTGCCGTAAACATAGAGCCTGTCACCAAACACACGGGGTTCGCCGTCGGGGATGTACTCCCAGGAGGGCAGATAGGGGTTGAACACTTGCTGTTTCATTGTGATGGTTCCTTTGCAGTTGGATTTGCCTTGATTATAGCAGGATGCCTGCGCCTGTGCAAGGGCATATCCTGCAGGCGATGATGCAAAAAAGCCTCCGCACGCTGCTGTATCGTGCGGAGGATTTGCTTCAATTTACTTCAATTTGTACTGATATCGTGCAATGTGCAGCTCCTGGCCGAACATATTCCGCTTTTCCCGTGCGCCATCGGGGCGGAAGCCCAGATTTTCAAACAGGAAGCGGACGCGGAAGTTATCCGTCAGGATCCACAGGTGGGCAATGGTGTGACCCATCTCCCGCAGCTCCTGCAGGCAGCGATCCACCAGCAGGCGCTTGTCCTCGGTGGAGGTGAAGCTGCTGCTGACGCCCTCGTAGATCAGGCCGTTGTGGGGTTCCTCCGGATTGGTGCCAAACACGATGTAGTGGCTGAGGATGCCATCGCACTCGGCCAGCAGGATGCGGTACATACCGCTTTGCAGCCAGGCGCGAAGGGTGGCGGCGTGGAAATCCGGAGTGGAGCGGTGCAGGATGTCCTGGGAGATGAAGCCCCGGTACAGGCTGCGCACATAAGTGCTTTTCAGCTCTGCCATGGTTGCGATATCATCAACGGTGGCAGGGCGGATCGTGAGTTTTGCCATCAGTCTTTACACCAGTCGAATGCCCGATTCGGTCTGCTGCTTGTTGTAGCGATCCAGCAGGCCGTGGATGCGGTCGTAGGGGTTGAGGAGCTTGGACAGGGAGCGATCGTGGTTCAGGGTGGCGATGATATAGGAGATGTACTTGCTCATATCAGCCTCCACAAACCAGGGCGCGGCCTTCAGCTCGGGGGTGCGGTAGGTGAGGTTGGTGGAGATCACCCGGTCGATGATGCCTTCCTCATAGGCCTTGTTGTAAATGTCCAGGCCGTTGGTGAACAGGGCGAAGGTGGCGGCGGCGAAGATACGGTTGGCCTTGCGCTTTTTCAGCTCCCGGGCCAGATCGATGATGGATTCGCCGGAGGAGAGGATATCGTCGGAAACGAAGATGTCCTTGCCCTCAACGGAGTCGCCCATGTACTCGTGTGCCACAATGGGGTTGCGGCCGTTGACGATGCGGGTGTAGTCGCGGCGCTTGTAGAACATACCCATGTCCAGCCCCAGCACGGAGGCGTAGAAGATGTTGCGATCCAGCGCGCCCTCGTCGGGAGAGACGATCATCATGTGATCCTTGTCGATCCGCAGGGAGGGATCCTTCTTCAGCAGCGCCTTGAAGATCTGGTAGGAGGGCATCACGCTCTCGAAGCCGCCGTAGGGAACGGCGTTCTGCACACGGGGATCGTGGGCATCGAAGGTGATGATGTTGTTCACGCCCATGCGATCCAGATCCTGCAGCATCATGGCGCAGTCCAGGCTTTCGCGGGTGGAGCGGCGGTGCTGGCGACCCTCGTAGAGCATGGTCATGATCACGGTGACGCGCTTGGCCTTGCCGCCCAGGGCAGCAATGATGCGCTTGAGATCCATGAAGTGATCATCGGGACTCATGGGGACTTCCTGACCGTACATATTGTAGGTGCAGTTGTAGGCGCCCACGTCGCAGAGGATGTAGATATCGTAGCCGCGCACGCTTTCCTTGATCATGCCCTTGCCTTCGCCGTTGCCAAAACGGGGGCAGGACACCTTGATCAGGAAATCCTCGCGCTCGGCGCCGGGGGTGGTGCGCATATCGCCGGGGAGGGTCTCCTCGGTGTGGTCGCGCCACTTCAGCAGCCATTTATTGATCTTCTCGCCCAGCTCCTCGGTGCCGCGCATGGCGATCAGGCCCAGGGGACCGATGGGGCAGGTCAGGAAGGAGTCGTTATTCCAAGTGCTCACAAAATCAGTCATGCCTTTAACCTCATTCCGCTTGGATTTTTCCCAACTGTTATTATAGCTCATTTTTGGCCGTATGAGAAGCTCTTTTTGAGAAAAAAAGCGAATGATTTTGTAACTTGTCGAAAAATGGTTGGTTTCTGACCGTTTTACTCAGTCTGTTTCCCTTCCTGGTGGATGATCACGGCGTCAGGGTCGAACTTTCGGCTCATGAGGTGGTCTGCCTTGCGGTTTTCCACGGTGTCGAAGATGATGGCGAAGTCGTAATCCTCCGGGTAGAGCTGGGCGGCAGGCACCAGCAGGGTGAGGCGGGTGTGGCGCACGGGGAGCTTCTTTCCCTGCACCTGCACGATGACCTCGCCCCTGTCGTCTGCCGGGCGGTACACGATGCCCTTCACCCCATCGGGGGCGATGCTCACGCTGTCGCCCATGGTGAAGGTGGGGAAGTCGCCCACCTGCTTCACGATGTGGCGCTTCAGTTGGCTGCGGGGAATGGGCAGGGCCGGCTGCGGCGCAGCGGGTGTGCCATAGGCAGCTTCGCTTGCCCCGGCAATGAGTACCTCCGGCAAACCCAGCCGCCGGGCGATGTCCAGGGCGCAGCTTTCGCCGGACTTGCCCAGCTCCAGGCGATACAGGGGCGCCAGGGTCTGCCGGTCGAAGGCCATGCGGGCAGCCATGACGCCAGGGGTGGTCTCTGCCCAGACCTTCACCTGAGGGTAGTGGGTGGTGACCAGGAACAGGCAGCCACGGCGGCGCAGTTCTCCCAGCACCGCCACGGCAATGCCCATGCCCTCGGCGGGATCGGTGCCGGAACCCAGCTCATCCAGCAGCACCAGGCTGTCGCGGCTGGTGTGGTCGAGAATGCGGATCACATTGGTCATGTGGCCGGAAAAGGTGGAAAGATTCTGGGCAATGGACTGGCTGTCGCCAATATCGCAGAGGAAAGCATCCCGCAGGGGAACCACGCAGCCCTCATCGGCAGGGATGTGCAGGCCGCATTGCGCCATGAGGCACAAAAGCCCCACGGTTTTCACGCACACAGTCTTGCCGCCGGTGTTGGGGCCGGTGATCACCACGCCCACGGTGTCGCCCTCCATGTGGAAGTTCAGCGGCACTGCCTTTTCCCTGTCCAGTAGGGGATGGCGGGCGTTGTGCAGCAGGAAGTGTTTCTCCGGGGTCAGCGCGGCGGGGCGGGCGTCCATCTGCTGGCTCAGCTTGGCCTTGGCAAACAGGGCGTCCAGCTCGGTCATCAGCCGCATACCCCGGCGAATGGCTGGCTCAGCCTCCGCCACCCGGTCGCTGAGGGCATAGAGGATGCGGCGCTCCTCCTCGTCGGCCATGAGGGCGATGCTCTCCA
This sequence comes from Clostridia bacterium, assembly GCA_017936765.1. GTDB lineage: Bacteria > Bacillota > Clostridia > Christensenellales > Aristaeellaceae > UBA11524. The sequence goes on along the minus strand of JAGBEX010000002.1, from coordinate 20,072 downwards.
GCTCCTGGCGCAGGGGTGCGATGCTGGCGGGTTCCATGAAAACGGTGGTGCCTTTGGCAGAGACGTCCACCGCCGTGCCGCCAAAGGCGCTCTGGAATTTCTTCTGCACGGGCAGCACATAGCGCCCGGCGCGGGTGGTGATGTAGCTGTCGGCCAGATACTGCTTGCGGCTTTGCAGGATGCGGTTCAGCTTGTCGCGGAGGGCGACCTCCAGGTTTTCGTGGCGGCGGCGCAGGTCCCGCAGCAGGGTGCTGGCCTCGTCCAGCACCTTGTCCTCCCGGATGGAGGCCTCGATGTCCCGGCACAGGTCGGCGAGGTCGGGCAGCTCCATGCGATAGGCGGCGATGCCCGCGCTCTGCCCCGCCACGCCGGAAAGATAGGCGCTCATGCGGCGGCAGCTGACGGCGAAGCTCATGACCCCGGTGAGCTGCTCCGGAGTAAGCATCCCGCCCAGGGTGCTTTCGGTGACGGCTGCCTCCAGTCCGTCCATGATGGCCAGGGGCGGCGAGCCAGCGGCATCCAGCACCCGGCGGGCAGCGGTGGTGGCCTCCATGCGGGCGAGGCACACGGCTTCCTCCATGCTGGGGGTCAGCTGGGCCAGTTCGTCCCGGGCGGGCTGGGAAACGGCCAGCTCCTGCAGCTGGGCGATGATTTTGGGGAATTCCAAAGTGATATGATCCTGATTCATTTTGCTCGACTCCTCATGATGTGATGCGGCATGAGGAAAGTTGGCAACTGGCATGGCTCAAAAAACAGCACGCAAAAAGCGCGACCAAACAGGCCGCGCTGAAGCATCAGCAGCGGAGGCTTGGCCATCGGGCTGTGGGAGAGCAAAAACGCACACGCAAACAGGCGGTCATGCCACCGCCGCGAGGGTCGCGCTCATGCCATTACAGCACCGACAACATACTTACCTCCGAAAATATAAGATAAACATAGTATAGCGGTGATCTCTGGGCTTGTCAAGCCAAGCGCATTCAGATAAAATGAGAGCAAAGGAGTGAGAGACAATGATCATATCCCTGCACGAGCGAACCGAAGCCCATGTGCGCACCTATTTCCAGCGCACCCAGGATGTGGAGATCAGGGCCATGCTGCCCTCCGCTGCCGAAACGGTGGAGGACGCCCTGGCCATGTTCCGGCGCGCCCAGGAACCGGATGCCAGCAGCTTTGGCCGCACGGTGTATGCCGATGGGGTCTATGTGGGCGACGTGTGGTGCTATGGCATCCAGCACGAAGAAACGCCCCACGCCATGCTAAGCTACTGCATCTTCGACAAAACCTGCTGGGGCAGGGGCGTTGCCACCGAGGCGGTGCGGCTGTTTCTGGCAGAGGTGCGGGCGCGCTATGCCGTGGACAGCGTGGGCGCCTTTGCTTATGCGGACAACGCGGCCTCGCTGCGGGTGCTGGAGAAGAATGGGTTCGGGTGCGTGGAGAAAGTCGAGGAGGATGGGCGGCTGTCGGAATATTGGGAGAGGGGAGAATGAACATAATTCTCAATTCCCCCTCATATCTTATCACAAAAAGGCTGAGGGGGGAATTTGTTTGTCACAGGCACGTATTCGCCGCCACCGCAGCGGCGCAAAGCAAAAGCAATGGGTTGGCCTGCTCAAGGGATTGGGCGCGGCGGTGTTGGTCACGCTGGCGGGCGTTGTGTTGTTTGCGCTCGTCATGCAATGGGTCAAGCCCACCGAGGGCGCGGTGCGCATTTTCAATCAGGTGCTGAAGCTGCTGTCCATCGCCGTGGGCGTGTGGGTGGCCGTTGGCCGGGGCGGTCAGGGGGGACTGCTGCGGGGCGCGGCCATTGGATTGGCGTACATGGCCATTGGTGTAGCGCTGTATGCGCTGCTCTCCGGTCAGCAGGCGCCCCTGACCTCCTACCTGGCCGATTTGGGCATGGGCGTGGCTGGCGGCGGCATTGTGGGGATGATTCTGTCGAATATTTCTGCGAAATGATTGCAAGATGCGAAAAGATGGTGTATAATAGTTGCATTCCATAAGTAAACGGAGGAGATTTCCCATGAAGCATATCGAAACCATCCAGTCCCCCTGCCTGAAGCAGTCCCTGGTCCATGGCGGCTGCGGCGAGTGCCAGGCTTCCTGCCAGAGCGCCTGCAAGACCAGCTGCACCGTGGCTAACCAGTCCTGCGCCAACAAGGAGAACAACGCTGTTCTGGCTGGCAACGAAGGCAAGATCCGCCGCGAGAGCAAGTAATTCCGTTCAACCCATCAGGGCGCGGTTTATTTCCGCGCCCTTTTCATTGGCATATTATTAGGAGGCAACCACTGTGATCCATACTTTCAAAGCCGTTGGCCAGCCCATGATGCTGGACGTTGGTTCCGGCGCCGTTCATGCCCTGGACGACCTGGCTTACGATGTACTCACCCTCTGGAACGACTGCTCCCAGGAGGAGATCAAGGCCAAGCTGAAGGACAAGTATTCCGAAGCTGAGCTGGACGAGGTGATCTCCGAGCTGAAGCAGCTGGAGGAGATCGGCGCGCTGAACGCCCCCGACAACTACGACGATGTGAAGCAGCTGCAGGATCCCGGCGTGGTCAAGTCCATGTGTCTGCACGTGGCCCACGACTGCAACCTGCGCTGCAAGTATTGCTTCGCCGCCACCGGCGACTTCTGCATGGGCGAGCGCAAGCTCCTTTCCTACGAGGTGGGCAAGAAGGCCCTGGACTGGCTGGTGGAAAAGAGCGGCAAGCGCGTTCACCTGGAGGTAGACTTCTTCGGCGGCGAGCCGCTGATGAACTTCGACGTCATGAAGCGCCTGGTGGAATATGGCCGCTCCATTGAGAAGGAAAAGAACAAGGTCTTCAAGTTCACCACCACCACCAACTGCGTGCTGATGACCGAAGAGATCATGGATTTCTTCAACAAGGAAATGGGCAACGTGGTGATTTCCATGGACGGCCGCCCCGAGGTGCATGATCGTATGCGCCCCACCGTAAACGGCAAGGGCAGCTATGCCATCATTGCTGAAAAGGCCAAGGAGTTCGCCAAGCGCCGCGGCCACCAGGAATACTACGTCCGCGGCACCTTCACCGGCTATAATAAGGACTTCGCCAACGATGTTCTCTTCCTGGCCGACGAGGGCTTTGAGCAGCTCTCCGTGGAGCCGGTGGTCACCGATCCCGCCTGCGAGTATGCCCTCCACGAGGAGGACCTGCCCCAGCTCCGCGAGGAATACGAGCGCCTGGCCGTGGCCTATATGGATCGTCGCGCCAATGGCAAGTGGTTCAACTTCTTCCACTTTAATGTGGATCTGGAGGGCGGCCCCTGCCTGCGCAAGCGCCTCACTGGCTGCGGCGCGGGCAACGAGTACATTGCTGTGACCCCCGATGGCGACATCTATCCCTGCCACCAGTTCGTCGGCCGCGAAGGCTACCGCATGGGCAGCGTCCTTGACGGCACCTTCAATACCGACCTGCAGAAGAAGTTCGCCAACAACCACGTCCTCACCAAGGAAAAGTGCCGCGACTGCTGGGCGCGCTTCTATTGCTCCGGCGGCTGCGCTGCCAATGCCGAGGCCTTCCACGGCGACATCTCCAAGCCCTACGACATGGAGTGCCAGCTGGAGCGCAAGCGCCTCGAATGCGCCATGGCCATCTACGCCAAAGAACGCGCCGCCAAGAAGGCTAACGAGGAGTAACGCCCAAGGGCGCTGCCCTTGGGGATCCCGGTCAGGGCGCTGCCCTGACAACCCGCGAAGGGACTTCGTCCCTTTCGAAACCCATTCGGCGATGGCCGGGTGGGTTTTTCCTTTGCGGGGGTTACGGCGCGAATACGGTCGCGCCGCGACGCGGGGGATGCGGCCAAAAGCCTCCCTTGTGTAAAGGGAGGTGGCAGCCGCTTGCGGCTGACGGAGGGATTGGGCGCTACTTGTACCACTCCGTTTGCAGATGTGCAATGCAGCAACGGACAATCCCTCAGCCCCTTCGGGGCAGCTCCCTTTACACAAGGGAGCCTTATATGCTCTTTCCCCGTGCCACACTCTCAATTCCGCATTCCGCATTCCGAATTAAAAAAGCGCGTCATCGGAAATGTTCCGATGACGCACTTTTCGCTCGCTTAGTATTCGAATACCGTGACCACCGCGCCCATGTTGTCCAGGTTGGACTCATAGCTGCTGGCCTTGTTGGTGATGGTGACGGAAATGGGGTTCACGTCGTCGCCCACGTACTGGCGCACGATCTCGTAGCGCAGGGTGCCGTTTTCAAACACGGCAATGTGGGGATGCTCCTGCAGGTACTCGATGTACTCCTCCAGGCACAGATCCAGGTGGTGCATCACCGCGGCATGGGCCTCGCCCACATAGCGGTAGCAGCGCAGGGTGGCGCTCACGCCGGTCTTGTAGCTCTTGTCGGTGTCGCCCTTGGTGGGGTAGTCCGCCTTCTGGAAGCGGAACACCAGGCCGTGCTTCCAGCAGTTTTCGTTCATCCACTGGCCGGCGGGAGTTTCCACGTAGGTGGAGTTGTTCACGGTGGCATCGCCGCTCTTATACAGGCGCATGGTGAAGGCCAGGCCGGAGTTGAACTCGCTGGTGCCGGGATAGTTCACGTCGCGCTTGGTGCGCTCGATCAGCTCATCACCGGAGTAGCGGCTGGAGTAGTCCTCCATGTACTTGTTGAACAGGGCATTCTGTGTTTCCCAGGAGCGGTAGGCCTCGTCCACCATATAGTTTTCGTGGCCGTTTTCCTTGGCCTCGGCCAGGGCGGCCTTCAGCGCGTCGATGGCCACGGGGAACAGCTCCAGGTTATAGTTGGCCACAGGAATTTCACCATTGGCGTAATTGCCGATGGACACCAGCGCTTCCTCGCTGAAATCATCGGGGCGGGAGTGCCACTGGTTCACCAGCAGCATACCGTTGTTCATGATATCTGCGCGGTTCATGGTAACGATGGTGGCGTTCTCCAGGGGATAGGTGGTCAGGTCCACCACATCCCAGCCCTCGGCCTTGGGGGCAGGCCAGGCCAGGTTGGTACCCGTCTGGGTCGCGGCCTCAAACTCGGCCAGCGCCTTGGCGTACTCCTGGTCGCGCTGGGTGTTGATCTCCTGCGCCTTCTGCTGCATATCCGTCAGCAGGGTGCTGCGATAGCTGGTAATGGCATTGCCCAGCAGCAGCGCGGCAGCAGCCAGCACCGCCAGGCACACCGTCCAGACCAGCATGACCTTGATGGGATCGCGACGTTTCTGATTCTTCATATGGATTGAAGCACCTGCCTTCCGCAAGGTTCTTATATGGGATTTCACACAGGAAACGGATCGCCGCGCCCATTTCTTCCAACTTTTGAGCGCAAAAATCCTATTTCTTCATACAATCATTCTCCATCATGGAGAAAAGTTCCTGCTTTTCATTGCAAAAAAGTTACGAAAGATGAATCAAATCCGCCAAAGCCACACAAAATACCCGCGATCAACAACCCGCGAAAGGATGGGATGAACGATGCGAAGAAACGCAAAGCTTTGCCTCTGCCTGCTTTCTGCTTGTCTGCTGGCCGCCTGCTCTGCCAGCGCTGACGAGCGTGTGGGCGAGGCCCAGGGCTACGGCGGCACCCTGAAGGTGCGCGTCACCGTGGACGGCGACAAGCTGACCCGCGTGGAGGTCACCAGCCACCACGAGACCCAGGGCGTGGGTACCCGCGCCATTGACGCCCTGCCGGAGGCCATGGCTTCTGCCGGAACCTGGGACGTGGACACCGTCAGCGGTGCCACCGTGACCAGCAATGCCATCAAGGAAGCTGTGCGCATGGCGCTGGGCGAGGACGTCCCCCAGGCGTCCCCCGTCACCAGCCAGCAGCCGGACGCTACCCAGCAGCCCGTGACCTTCATGCCCGATAACGCCCTGAGCGGCGTGGGCATGGTGGCCACGGGACGCATTGGCCCCGGCACCGACGACACCGGCGCGCAGGTGTATTCCTTCAACGTGGTGTTTGCCCATGGCACATTTGACCAGTCCGGCAAGGTGCTGAGCCTGAACATCGACCAGCTGGAGGTGGCCACCCCCAACTATGACGGCGCCTCCATGCCCCACTTCAGCGGCTTTCCCGGCCAGGGCGATGTCACCGACGATGCCTTTCTGGAGGAAGTCGCCTCCTGGACGACCAAGCGCCAGCGGGGCGACGACTACAAGCTGACCACCGGCACCTGGGAAGAGCAAATGGACGTCTACCAGCAGCTGTTCACCGGCAAGACCGTGGACGAGATCGAAGCCTGGTACGCCAAGTTCTGCTCCGACGAAACCGGCCGCCCCCTGAAGGAAGAATCCACCAGCGAAGCCGACCAAACCAAATATTCCGCCCTCTCCGACTCCGAAAAATCCACCCTCACCGATGTCACCTCCTCCGCCACCATGTCCCTCCGCGACCCCCACGGCGACATCCTCACCGCCATCCGCCGTGCCTGGGAGGACGCAAGGGGCTCTGCCCCTTGACCCCGCCAGAGGCTCTGCCTCTGGACTCCGCTTAAGGGTCTTCGACCCTTAAGAATCCCATTCGGGGCGAGTGGTGCGGGGCGGTCTCCGAGAAGGGGTCACGGCGCAAATACGGTTGCGCCGCGACGCGGGGGAAGTTACTTAGCCTCCCTCTTCGAGGGAGGTGGCAGCCGCTTGCGGCTGACGGAAGGAGTGGTTCTGCCGCTTGCTCCAACGCGCTACTTCCCGCCCGTTCACACTCTCAATTCCTAATTCATAATTCCTAATTCATAATTAATTCTGCCATCCGGGGTGTTATTGATGATCCAGCTCGTTCTCTACGCCATGACTGCCGTCGGTGCGTTTTTGGCTGCGCTGCCGGAGCGCATCCGCCGCAGAAAGGAACCGCGCCTGCGTTCCACCTGGCAGGGGTGCCTGGTGTGCTTTGGGGCGGGGGTCATCATGGTGCTGGCGGCGGGGCTGGCGCGGATGAACGGCCAGCTGCTGCTGGGACTTTTGCAGGGCAGCGCCAGCGCCTATGTGTTTGCGGCGGTGGCGTGGCTGGCAGGGCTGGTGGCGGCTCGCATCAAGGAAAGGAGGCGGCGCACGTGATGGAGGTGATCCTGGCTGGCGGGGCGGGGTTGGCGCTGGGCATGGTGATGCAGCGGCTGCACCTGCACCGCCGGGAGGACGTGCGCTGCGCCGTGGGCTTGCTGGCGCCCCAGGTGCTGCGGAAGCTGCTGCTGGCGCTGGGCGTGGGCGTGATGTTCACCGCGCTGCTCATGTGGCTGGCGGTGATCGACATTGACACCGTGGCTGCCCCGGTGCTGGATGGCGGCACGCTGCTGGGCGGCGTGGTGTTTGGTGCGGCGCTGGGGTGGTCGGGCATGGGGCCGGGGACTTCCGGCGCGGTGCTTGGCGCGGACCGCTTTTTCGAGGGCGCTTGTGCCGTGGCGGGCTGCGCAGCGGGCGCGCTGGCGTTGCCCTATGCGGAGAAGGCGTTCCCTGCGCTGCGGGGCTGGCTGGAGGGCGGCGGGTACACCCTTTTCCGGGTTACGCTGGATGAACCCTTCCTCTTTGCGGGCGGGTTTCTGGGGCAGGGCTGCGTGGGGCTGCTGATCGTTATTGCCGGGCTGTGCGTTCGCCGCGCCCATGAGGAGCCGCCCCAGGAGGCGCCCGCCGCGGCACCGGCCGCCGCTGCCGAGCCGGAAGACGTGCAGGAGGACGCTTTTGTGGCTATTCTCCCCGGCGAGGAGCCGGTGGTGGTGGACACCGGGGAGGAAGAAGTGGAAGAAGAGGACAAAGAGGACAATGAAAACGGCTGACCCTGTTTGCTGGGTCAGCCGATATTTTATTTCAGGTCGCGGACGAACAGGTCGGTGGAGGTGGCGACGGGGGGCAGTCCCGTCATTTCGCTGACGGTGACGAACTCGTACCCCTGCTCGATCAGCTGGGGCAGCAGCACCTCCAGGCACTTCAAGTCCTTTTGCAGGGTGTGGAACAGGAGGATGGAGCCGTTGCGCACGTCATAGATGCACTTGGCCGGGTCGGTCTGGCTCACGTCCCACAGCACGGCGTGGGCATAGCCGGCGGCTTCCACCGCGTTCAGCACCGTGCCGGCTGAGGTCTTGTCGTTGCTGATGTTGCCATAGGGCGGACGCATCACCTGCATGGGGTAGTGGTAGCCCAGGATCTCGTCCAGGCGCTCCTGCACCTTTTGCAGATTGTTGATGATGCCCGAGCGGCTCATGTTGGGCAGGCTCTGATGCCAATAGCCGTGGTTGCCGATCTCGCAATCGGACTCTGCGATGGCCTGCCAGATCTCCTTGTCCTCGTCCAGCAGCACATAGCCCAGGGTGAAGAAGGTCATCGGCACACCCAGCTCCTGTCCCAGGTCGAAGATCTCCTTCATGGTTTTGGTATCCTTGCAATCATCCACCGTGATGCAGATGCGCTTCACTTCCCGGTCGCCATGGCGCACGGTAAAGCCCGGCTGCACGGCCTGGGCGGTGGAGCAAAGGCACATCATACACAACAGCAATGCCACAAAACGCTTCATTCAGGTTCACCCTCCAAAAAACATTGGTGTTTTTCCATCATACCCACCTGCCGGGCGATTGTCAAGGAAAAGCGACGCATTCGCCTTGTGTTTTCATGCGATGTGCGGTATAATGAAGTGCTATTTACTTGTGGGGAGGTCGTCCCATGAAGCGTTTGTGGTTGCTGCTCCTGCTCCTGTGCCTGCTTTTGCCTGCGGGATCCATGGCAGAGGGCGTGCTGGATCTTTCCGGCCAGAGCTTTGAAAGCGTTGAGGCCATTGCTCAGGCCATCGATGCCGCGGAGCCTGCTGCCTCGGTCAACCTGGGCAGCATGGAGCTGACCTGGGCGCAGCGCAAGGAGCTGATGGCCCAATACCCCCAGGTGCATTTCATCTGGACGGTGAACATCTTCGGCGTCAGCGTGTCCAGCGAGGATAAGGACATCGACCTGGACGGCGTGAAAAAGCTGGGCAAGATCTCCGAACTGTGCGAAGCGCTGGACTGCCTGCCCAAGGCCGAAAACGTGTATATGTGGAAGCACGGCCTGCAGCGCAACGACAAGATCACCCTGCACGAGCGCTTCCCGGACATCTTCTTCGGCTGGGATATCCGGCTGAACGAATCCCACCGCCTGCGCACGGACGCTACCTCCTTCTCCACCCTGGGCAAGCAGCCGCTGCTTTCCAAGCAGCATATGGTGAACATCACCTTCTGCCCCAATTTGAAGGCGCTGGACGTGGGGCATTGCCTCATTCAGGATATCTCCTTCCTGGAGGACTGTGCCAAACTGAAGGTGCTGATCCTGGCGGACGCGGGCATCAAGGATCTGTCCCCCCTGGCCTGCCAGACCGAGGTGGAATACCTGGAGCTGTTCCTCAACGACATCAAGGATATCTCTCCCCTGGCCAACATGACCAAGCTCCGGGACGTGAACCTGGCCTTCAACGAGATCACCGATCTTTCACCCCTGTATAACCTGCCCAACCTGGAGCGGGTGTGGCTGATGCAGAACGAGGGCCTGAAGCAGGAGGAAGTCGACCGCCTGCAGCTCCACCAGCCGGATTGCGAGATCGTGACCTATTCCTGGGGCGCCACCGGCAACCGCATGAAGAAGGAGCGGGGACAGCTGATCCAGTTCCCCGGCACCTCCTGGCGGGATCACCCCCACTATGATACCATCTACTATATTTTCAACGGCGGCGAGTACATCGACTGGGATGATCCCATCCCGGAGAATTGGCAAAAGAAAAAGTAAAAAGGAATGAAGCTTATGCGTAAGATGACCTGCATTGCAGCGCTGCTGCTGGCGCTGCTGCTGCCCGTGGCCTCCCTGGCCGAGGTGGTCGAGCTGCCCATCGATACCTCTCCCGGGCTGCCCTTCCAGGGCAAGTTCACCCAGGACACCATGGTGTATGAGGATCCCTCCATTCGCGTGGAGCGCTTCCGCGTGGACAACCTGGACACGGATTTCAACTGCACCTACTACTATGCCAACATCAAGATCGCCGATGCCTCCCAGCTGCGCACCGCCTCGGTGAACGGCTTTGACCGGGGCAACCGCGCCAAGGCGCAGGTGATGGCCAAGCGCAACAACGCCGTGCTGGCCATCAATGGCGATTTCTACGGCGCCCGCTCCGAGAGCTATGTGCTGCGCCAGGGCGTGGTGTATCGCGACAAGGTTGGCCCCAACCAGGACATCCTGCTCATCGACGAGGATGGCGATTTCCACGTGCTGCTGGCCGCAGACAACCCGGCGGAGATCGACAAGACCACCGTGAACGGCAAGAAGGTCATCAACGCCTTCTCCTTCGGCCCGGCGCTGATCGTGGATAACCAGTGCGTGCTGGTGGAGACCTCCAGTCCCTCCATGAGCGCCCCGGAGAGTCGCTGCCAGCGCATGTGCATCGTGCAGACCGGCCCCCTGGAATACATGACGGTGTGCGTGCGCCAGGTGGGCTGCACCGCCCAGGAAATGGTGAAGCTGGTGGAAGAGCTGACCGACAATGTGGAGGTGGCCTACCTGCTGGACGGCGGTGAGTCCTCCCAGATGTGCTTCATGGGTGAACTGGTGAACAAGACCTCCCGCACCGCCCGCGAGGTGACGGACATCGTGTACTTTGCCAGCGCCTGGCAGCCGGAGGAGTAAACCGTGAATTACTATGTATGGATGCTGCTCAGCGCGCTGCTGTGCACGGCGCTGTATGGCTTTGCGGCGCGCAAGACCCGCCGAAGTGTCCCCCTGTGCCTGTTGACGCTGGCGCTGGGTACGGTGCTGGGCGCTGTGTGTGCCAAGCTGGTGTATTATCTCACCCAGATCGATTTCATGATCGCCAATGGCTGGCTCCAGTCCCTGGTGAATCCCGCGCCCACGGAGTGGTGCTTCTTCGGCGGTGCGGCAGGCGTGGGCGTGGGTGCCTGGCTGGCTGCCAAGCTGCTGAAGGTGAAGCCCGCCGCCGCCCTGGACGCCTTTGCCCCCGCCGCTGCGCTGATGGTGGCGCTCTCCCGCTTTGCCGCTTATTTCCTGCAGGAGGAGATGATCGGCCTGGGCGAGTACATGGAAAACCCCGCCCTGTGCTTCTTTCCCCTGACGGTGGTCAACGAGTGGGAGGAGCATTACCTGGCGGTGTTCATGCTGGAAGGCCTGGCGGCGCTGATCGTGGCGGTGCTGGCGCTGACCTGCTTCAAGCAAAAGCGCTTTGTGCGCACCGTGTTCTACCTGTGCCTGCCCCAGATCATCCTGGAAAGCCTGCACAGCGACAGCATCAGCTGGCTGTTTGTCCGGGTGGAGCAGCTTTTGAGCATGATCACCCTGGCGGTGGTGGTGCTGCTGTATCTGTTGTGGTCGGCGCGGAGCTGGAAGAATTGGTGGCCGATGCTGGTGTGTGTGGCCTGCGCGGGACTGTTTGTGGGCGTGGAATTTGCCCTGGACAAGACCAGCTGGCCCATCCCGCTGATCTACGGCGCCATGCTGCTGGGTCTGGCCGTGCTGGCGGTGACGGAGATCGTCACCTTCAGGCGGGTGAAGGCTGCCCTGGCACAAAAGGAATAAGCAAAATCCGGGTTTTGATGGAAAAAAAGCATCAAAACCCGGTTTTTTTACATTCTTTTCCCAGAAAACGGCACAAATAGGTTTCATTTTCGTTCCGCTTGTGCTATAATGTACGTAACCTTATGTGTTACGGAGGGAAATACCATGATCCACGTTCGTCTGCTGGGTGGATTCCATGTGGATGTGGACGGCCGCACCGCCGACAGCACCCTGGCCAAATCGCCCAAGGGCATTGCGCTGATGCAGTACCTGATGCTGCACCAGGGCGGCAGCGTACCCGCCCGGCGACTGATGGAGATCATGTGGCCCAACGAGACGTCCACCAGCCCCGAGGGCGCGCTGAAGACCCTTGTCAGCCGCCTGCGCACCATTCTCACCCAGGTGGATCCGGTGCTGGCCAGCTGCCTGGTCACCGCCCGCGGCGGCTACCGCTGGGAAACGCAAAACGGCGTGACCGTGGATCTGGAAGAGTTTGAAAGCATGGCCGAGCGCCTGGAAAAGGTGGAGGAATTGACGGGCGAGGTGCGCCACCAGTTCCGCGCGGCGCTGCAAATGTTTGCCGGCGAACTCTTGCAGGATCAGGAATGTCCCCTGTGGGCAAAGCCTCGGGCCGAAAAGGTGCGCCTGATGTACCTGACCATGGTGGAAAACTACCTGAACCTGCTGGAGCAGGAGGGCGACAACCAGGAAATGATCAGCGTGTGCCGCACCGCCCTGGATGCTCAGCCCTTCAACGATGGCCTGCACCTGCGCCTGACCGAAGCGCTGATGAGTGCCCGACGGGATCAGGAAGCGCTGCGGCAGTATCAGCACGCCAGCAACCTGACCGGCGCCCTGGACGAGCAGCGCCACGAGGAAAACGTGCGGGAATACTACGCCCAGCTGATGCGCAGCGAGCAGACCATTACCGATACGCTCAACGACCTGTATAACAGCCTGGTCAGCGATGTGGACACCGCTGGCGCGCTGGTGTGCGACAGCCATATTTTCCGGGAGATGTATCACCTGCAGAAGCGCTGCCTGGAGCGCCTGGGCGCGGATATCCTGCTGGGCGTGGTGATGGTGACCGGCCTGGAGGATCAGCCCCTGCAGCTGGATCGTACCATGACCGGCCTGATGGACGTGATGCGCTCCAACCTGCGCCGCGGCGACACCGTGACCCGCCAAAACGTGAACCAGATCGCCATGCTGCTGCCCATGGCCAGCGAGATGCAGGGCCAGATGATCATGGAGCGCATCAAGCGCGGCTTCTACCAGCAATTCCCCAATTCCGACAGCCGCCTGGCCTGCCGCTTCGCTCTGCTGAACGCGGGCAAGCGCTGGGATGCCAATGGGAAAAAGGGAGAATAATTAGTATACGAAAGGCTTCTGCCTGAACCAAGTGTTCGGCAGAAGCCTTTTTTGCTGCCATTCTCCCCGCGAAATCCCAGTATGCCTCGCGTTTTTCTCCGGCAAACTGCTGGAGAAGAAAGCGAGGGCTGCCCATGAAACATCCTTCACGATTGAAGCGCGCCACCGGCATCGTGCTGTCTCTGTTCCTTTCGCTGGGGTATTTTTCGCCCATGCAGCAGGCGCTGCGTACCCTGCCGGATACCCTGGCGCTGACCCAGGGTCAGGTGAGAGAGATGAATCTGGGCGCGCAGCTGCAATTAACGCCCCGGCAGGGGAATCTGGCTGTGTCCGCCTCGGAGGACGAGACCCTGGGGCAGGTGGCGCTGGTGAGCGAAACCGCTGGCACCAGCGAACTGATGCTGAGCCTGATGGGTATTCTTCCCCTGAAAAAGGTGGAGGTGCAGGTCAGCCCGGAAAAGCGGCTGATCCCCGGGGGTAGCGCCATTGGCGTGGCCATGCGCACCGATGGCGTGCTGGTGGTGGGTACCAGCGACCTGAGCGAGGCCGTCAGCCCGGCGGCGCTGTGCGGCATCAGGCCGGGGGACGTGCTGCGCAAGGTGGACGGGGTGGAGATCATCAGCGCCCAGCAGCTGACGGAGCTGATCGCTCGCCTGGGCGAAAAGCCCCTGCCTGTGGAGTATGCCCGGGAAGGGGCGGTTTTCACCACCACCATGACGCCAAGGCTGGATAACTCCACCGGCACGGTGCGCATGGGCGCCTGGGTGCGGGACTCCACCGCTGGTGTTGGCACCCTGAGCTTCTACGACCCGGAGACCGGCGCCTATGCCGCGCTGGGTCACGCCATTACCGATGGCGACACCGGCCAGGTGCTGACGGTGAGCCAGGGGCAGATCTTGCAGGCGGACGTGGTGGCGGTGCAGCGGGGCCAGAAGGGCGCTCCCGGCGAGCTGAAGGGCAGCTTTCTGATGGACCCGGTGAAGCTGGGGGACATCCGCAAGAACAATGTGCTGGGCATTTACGGCACCATGGAGGCCGCACCAGCCAGCACCCTCTACCCCGATGGCCTGCCCATCGGCCTGCGCTCCGGCGTGCATGAGGGTGCCGCCACCATCCTCTCCACGGTGGACGGCAGCGGTGTGCAGGAGTTTGCCATTGAGATCACCCGGGTGAACCAGCAAAGCGCCCCCGCGCCCAAAAGCATGGTGATCAAGGTCACCGACCAGCGCCTGCTGGACGCCACCGGTGGCATCGTGCAGGGCATGAGCGGCAGCCCCATCATCCAGGACGGGCGGATCATCGGGGCGGTGACCCATGTGTTTGTAAGTGACCCCACGCAGGGGTATGGGTTGTATGTGGATTGGATGCTGCAGGAATCTGGACAAGTTTGAGCAAGAGGGCGGCTGCTCTCTTGTTTTTATTTGGCGGTTACTGTATGATAGAGGTGTAGATACATATCGACTTCGTTTGCTTTGAGGAGGAAAATTGTCATGAGCTACACGGAATTGTTCATTACACAGAATATAGATTCAAGCCACTATGCAGCAGTGATTTTTGAACATGACACAGCTTCTTTCTATCATGCACTGTTTGAATGCGCATGTGTGGGAGGCAGCAGGGGGTGCTATCTAAAGGAAAAGGGTATGGCGATCGATCTGGATACCGTAGGCAAACTTGCCTACAAATCAAAAGAAAGCAGAACAGAAGTCACAACTGTTTCCGGCCGTCCGGCTGGGAAAGTCAATGTGAACCGGAAATTGAAAACTGAAGAAATTCAACAGAATGCTTTCTTCAGCTTTGAGAAGAAAATGATCACAACGGATCTTGTAGAGATTGATACGGTACCCTATATTCGCGTTGTCAGATACGATTGTTCCGCCGAAGGAAATGGTCGTCCGGTTTACACGCTGATTGAGGATTATTACGGTATACATAAAAACCTAATCGATTTTTTGACGTCGGAAAACTGGCATGCATTGGCTGAAAAAACTGCTGCTTACCATTTCACAGCCAGTGGAGTTGGCGTACTCTTTTGACTTGTTAAACCACAGAGAGTTTGGTATCACCGACACACCCATGTGTTTGTGAGTGACCCCACGCAGGGGTATGGACTGTATGTGGATTGGATGCTGCAGGAATCGCAGCCATAAGAAAACCCCACCGGTTTTGCCGGTGGGGTTGCTTTATCAGTCCTTCTGGGTGACCTTCAGCCATTGGGGCAGCATCTTCTTCAGGCCGCCCTTGCCGCGGTTGGAAAGCACCAGGCTTTGCAGCAGGATGAAGAAGCACAGCATCGCGCCGGTGGTGATGGACTGCCACCAGGGGTCGCGCAGGCCGGAGGTGGTCACGATGGCCTTGATGGTGGTCAGCGTCAGCGTGCCGAAGAGGGTGCCGATCACGTTGCCCACGCCGCCGGAGAGCAGCGTGCCGCCAATGATGGCCGAGGCGATGGCGTTCATCTCGGCACCGGCGGCGTTGGTGGCGTTGCCTGCGCCGGTGTGCATCATGAACACAAAGCCCGCAATGCCGGAGAGCACGCCGCTGATGAGGTAGGAGTAGAAGCGGGTGCGCTTCACGTTCACGCCCAGCATCAGCGCGGACTGGCTGTTGCCGCCCATGGCGTAGAAGTTGCGGCCCAGGCGGGTCTTTTTCAGCACGAAGAAGATGATGAGGACGATCAGCAGCGCCACCACCACGCCGATCTCCATGCGGGCGGGGATCAGGTTGCCCTTCTTGGCAATGTAGCCCAGCCAGGGGATCTCGATCTTGGTCTTCATCAGCTGCTGGAAGCCCTCGTGGGCGATCTTCTGCGGCTCCAGGGAGACGATGGTGGTCATGCCTCTTGCAAAGAACATGCCCGCCAGGGTGATGATGAAGGGCTGGATCTCCAGGTAGGAGATGAGGAAGCCATGCACCAGGCCAAAGCACAGGCCGATGCTCAGCGCCAGCAGCGCAGCGGTAAAGATGCTGCCCCCATTGTTCATGTGGACGATGCAGCTCATCACCACCAGGGCGGTGACGCCGCCCACGGAGATATCGATGCCGCCGCCGATCATGACCACCGTGAGGCCGCAGGCCACGATGATCAGGGCAGCATTGTTGTTCAGCATGTCAAATACCTGCTGCCAGCGCAGGAAGCCGCCGCCCCAGATGGCCATGGCAGCAAAGTACATGGTGAAGAAAATGCAGATGGTAATGGTCAGGAGCAGCTGGGTATCGGTCAGCGGCTCGCGGCGCTTCAGGTCTCGGTTTTTCATGCCTGGGCCACCTCCTTTCCATGCTTGCCTTCCCGGAGCTTCTTCCACAGCTGGTTCAGCTTGGCCTTCACCACGGGAGAGCCGATCACCACGATGAGGATGATCACAATGGCCTTGTAGGCCTTCACGTCGGTGGAGGGAACCTTCATGGCATAGAGGGTGATGGTCAGCGCCTGGATGGCGTAGGCACCCAGCACGGAACCGGCCACCTTGAACTTGCCGCCGCCCAGGGCGTTGCCGCCGATGGCCACCGCCAGAATGGCGTCCATTTCAATGTCCAGCAGCAGGGTCTCGTGGTTGATGAGGGACAGGCGGCTCACGGCGATGACGCCCGCAATGGCGCAGCACACACCCAGGATCATGAAGGAGAGCAGCTTGATGCTGGTGGTGTTGATGCCGTTGAGCCGGGCAGCACGCTGGTTGATGCCCACGGCCTGGGTGTACAGCCCCAGGGAGGTGAACTTGAACACCAGCGCGAGAACAATGGCCGTGATGATCACAATGATGATGGGGGTAGGCACCGGCACACCGGGGATGAAGCTGCCGATGGCGGTGATCAACGGGCTTTCCACGGTGGGGGTAGCGCCGCCATTGATCCAGTAGGCCACAGAGCGGCCGCAGGTGAACAGCACCAGGGTGGCGATCATGGGCTGGATCTTGAATACGGAGACCAGCGTGCCATTGAAGGCGCCAAAGGCCATGGCTACCGCGCAGCAGGCTACAAAGCCCAGGGCGATGGTGCCGGGGGTGATCTCGCCCGCGCGCAGCACCTTCACGAACATACTGCCTGCGATGGCTGCCAGGGCGCCCACGGAGATATCCTGGCCGCCGCAGGCTGCGGTGACCAGCGTCATGCCCATGGCCAGGATGGCCAGCTCGCTGGCGCCGTTGAGGATGGAGATCAGGTTGCCGGTCAGCACCGTGCTGCCTGCATTGTTGGTGGTGATCTCAATGGAGAAAAAGCTGGGATCGCGGAAGGCGTTGAACAGCACGATCAGCGCAATGGAGAGCAGCGGCACCAGCAGCTGCGAGTGCTTACTCCAGTTGATTTTGGTCTGCTTTGCCATATCAGTCTCCACCTCCCGCAATGGTACGCATCACATTGTCCTGGGTCAGTTCGGTGCCGCGAAGCTCGCCCACGATGTGGCGGTCGCGCATGACGATGAGCCTGGAACAGGTGCGCAGCATTTCTTCGATCTCCGAGGAAATAAAGGTGACGCTCATGCCCTCTTCCGCCAGCTTGCGCACCAGGCGCTGGATCTCCGTTTTGGTACCCACGTCGATGCCGCGGGTGGGTTCATCCAGGATCAGGTACTTGGGGTGGGTCAAAAGCCACCGTGCCAGAATGACCTTCTGCTGGTTGCCGCCGGAAAGGGACTTGATGGGCGTATCGGAGGATGCGGTCTTGATCTCCAGCGCCTTAATGTATTCCTCGGCAAAGGCCTCTGCCTCCGCCTGGGAGAAGGGATGGAAGAAACCCTTCTCCACCTGCAGCGCCAGGATGATGTTGTCCCGCACGCTCAGATCGGCAATGATGCCGTCGTCCTTGCGGTCCTCGGGCAGGTAGCCGATGCCCTGCTTCATGGCATCGATGGGCTTGCCGACCTTCACGGTCTTGCCGTCGATCTTGACCTTGCCGCCAGTGACGCGGTCTGCACCGAAGATGGCGCGGACGCTCTCCGATCGACCGGAACCCAGCAGGCCGGTGAAGCCGTTGACCTCGCCCTTGCGGATGGCGAAATCAAAGGGATTCACGCCCGCGGCGCTGGAAAGCTCGCTGGCCTCATACACGGGGGTGGAGGTATCTGCCACGGGGGTATCGTCCCGCACCAGGTCGCTCAGGCCCTCCAGCTCCTTGCCCATCATTTTGGACACCAGCTCCACCTGGGGGAGATCCTTCACCTCATATTCGCCCACCAGTTCACCATTGCGCAAAACGGTGATCCGGTCGCTGACGGCATAGACCTGCTCCAGGAAGTGGGTCACGAAAATGATGCCCACGCCGCGGCTCTTCAGGTCGCGCATGAGGGAGAAGAGCATCTCCACTTCCTTGTCGTCCAGGGAGGAGGTAGGCTCATCCAGGATCAGCACCTTGCAGTCCATGTCCACCGCGCGGGCGATGGCCACCATCTGCTGCACGGCCAGGGAGCAGCTGCCCAGCTGCTGCTTGGGGCGGGCGGGGATGCCCAGGCTTTGGAGGATCTCACCGGCACGCTTCTCCATGTCCCTGCGCTTGACCAGAACACCCTTGCCCCGGCCAATGAACATATTTTCTGCCACGGTGATATTGGGGCAGAGCGTGATCTCCTGATACACGGTGCTGATGCCCACCTGCTGGGCGTCCTGGGGAGAGCGGATGATGACCTCGCCCTCCACGCCGTCCAGGTGGATGGTGCCGGCGTCCTTGGTGTAAACGCCGGTAAGCACCTTGATCAGGGTGGATTTTCCGGCGCCGTTTTCGCCCATCAATGCGTGGACCTCGCCCTTGCGCAGGGTGAAATCCACATTGTGCAGCGCCCGCACGCCGGGAAATGTTTTGCCGATACCACGCATAGACAAAACGACATCGTTTTGCATACACGTTCCTCCTTCCATGCTGTGCCTTCCTGAAAAAGCCACGAAGCGCGGTGCGGTAGGCGGATCACTCCACACAGACCGCACCGCGCAGGGGTTTACTTGTTACTCAGGTTTCACCTGTGCTTACTCGCCCAGGCCGTAGGTGTCGATGTCAGCCTGAGTGATGGTGGTGGCGTCGAAGCCCTTCTCCTCGGAGATGATCTTCTTGGATTCCAGGTTCAGAGCCTCACCAGCTTCCAGCTTCTGGATCAGATCGGAAATGACCTGAGCCTGGAAGGGAGAGCACTGGCCGTCGTAGTTCCAGTTGCCGGCCAGCAGTTCGCGAAGCGCCCAGCGGTTGCAGTCAAAGCCCATCACGATGACGTCCTTGCCCACGCCGTGGGAGATGCCAGCCTCGTCCAGGGCAGCCACAGCGCCCTTGGCCATGCCGTCGTTCTCGGCGTAGATGATGTTGAAGGCTTCCTTGGAGTTGATCACGGACTCGGTGATCTTCTTGGCTTCAGCTTCGTCCCAGGTAGCGGTCTGCTGCACAACGAGCTTCCAGTTGTCGTTGTTCTTCACCTGCTCGTCCAGCGCGCCGGTACGGCCGATCTGAGCATCGGAACCCATAGCGCCCTGGATGTGGATGATGTTGTAAGCTTCCAGGTTCTGGGCGATCAGCCATTCCACGGCCAGTTTGCCCTGGTTCGCCATGTCGGACACAACGGCAGCCTCGTACAGGCTCTCGTCGCAGGCGATCATGCGGTCGAACAGGAACACGGGGATGCCATTCTCCTGAGCGGAGGTCAGCACAGCGTCCCAACCGGTGGTCTCAGCGGCGGAGATCAGCAGGTAGTCCACACCATCGGTGATGAACTGCTGAGCGGCAGCCAGCTGCTCGTCGTTCTTCAGGGAGTAGTAGGTCTTGGCGGTGTAGCCGTTCTCAGCGGAGAACACGGCCTCGAAGTCCTTCACGTTGGCCTCGCGGTAGCCGGACTCGGACGGGGGGTTGTTCACGATACCAACGGTAACTTCGGCCATGGCAGAACCAACGGTCATGGTCAGCACCAGCAGCATCGCCAGCAGCAGAGCAGCAAACTTCTTCATGATTCGTTCCTCCTGTTTTCTTTTTTGTCCATTCTGGTGGACTTGTTACTGTTATTGTATATGAAATGGGGGCGGGGAACATTCACATTCTTTTTTTGGTTACAAGAACATTTTTGGATATTTTCTTTTCTTTTTTGTGGAAATGAAAAATAATTTCGATTTCTGATACTTTTTTTGGAAGGCTTTCCCCCTGCCGGAAAAACATGATATACTGCTATATATAGGGGGCAGACTGAAAAAAGCTGATTCAGGTTGACCAATTCAGCCGTCCGCAGGACTGAAATCGTGTAAGCCG
>JAGBEX010000013.1 GCA_017936765.1 Clostridia bacterium | reverse complement strand
GTGCAGCGTAACGAGATCGAGCGTGGTCAGGTTCTGGCCAAGCCCGGCACCATCCAGCCCCACACCCACGCCATCGGCCAGGTGTACGTGCTGACCAAGGAAGAAGGCGGCCGTCATACTCCCTTCTTCAATGGCTATCGTCCCCAGTTCTACTTCCGTACCACCGACGTGACCGGCAACATCAAGCTGCCCGAGGGCGTCGAGATGGTTATGCCTGGCGACAACATCGACATGGAACTGACGCTGATCACCCCCATCGCTATGGAGCAGGGCCTGCGCTTTGCTATCCGCGAGGGTGGCCGTACCGTTGGCTCCGGCGTTATTGCCAAGGTCATCGAGTAATTTACGCTCACTCACATGAGGCGCTTCCATTTGGAAGCGTCTCTTTTTGTGGTGCAAAAACGCTCCGGCATATACCGGAGCGTTTCAAAATGGTCACACTTTGATGGTGGAGTGAGATGGGTTGCCTTCGTCGTAATAGACCTGAATGGAGGCGCTTGTGCTGGGCGCTTTGGCATAGGCGCTGATGATGCGCTTGCCGGAATAGCTTTGGCCGTTCACAGTATAGGTGTAGGACACCACATGAGGGAAGATGGCCCCATCCATAGCATGGGTTCTGACAGGCTTTGTGTTGAGTTTAAGCCACCAGCAGGTATCGACCTTGGTGACCGTGCCAGCAACGCGGTGGCCGTTGGAAAGGAGTTTTTTGCTGCCAATGCCCAACGTGCTGAAAATGCTCATAGAATCATTGCCTCCCATCGGTTGTATTTTGTTCAGTATAGCACAGCGGAGTCGCATTGACAATATACTGCAGCCATAGTACAATACCCCAATATTCCCGAAAGGAGGCGAGTATCATGCCGGAACAGTCCGCAGCCCACCAGGTGGATGAATCCCACCAGCAAATCAACTGCATACAAGGAGATTACCATGAAAACCATCGATGCAACTGTGCTGGCAGGATACAATGCCGGCATTGAACGAAACCGCTTGCGGGAAGGCATTGGACTGATTGAGTTTGAGCGCACCAAGGAGATCCTGTTGGAAAAGCTGCCCCCGCCGCCTGCTGTGATCTACGACATTGGCGGCGCTTACGGCGAATACGCCTGGTGGCTGGCTTTACGAGGCTATGAAGTCCACCTCTTCGACCTGTCTGAAACCAACATTGCCATGAGTGCCGAGCTGGCCGTGGAATACCCTGGCACCCGTCTGGCCTCGGCCACGGTGTGCGACGCCCGCGCCATTCCTCGCCCGGAGGCCAGCGCCGATGCCGTGCTGCTGATGGGGCCGCTGTATTCCATCACGGAATACGGGGAGCGCATTCTGGCCATCCGGGAGAGCCGCCGCCTTTTGAAGACGGGCGGGCTGCTGTTCTCTGCGGCGCTGACGCCCTACAGCGTGCTGGTTTCCCGGCTGGCGGTCTATCATGAAAACGATACGCCCAAGCGCAGGGAGCTGGACGACCCCGCCGTGATGGCCATCATTGAGCGGGCGCTGGAGGACGGCTGCTATATCAACCCTGAAAAGAAAATCGCCAACGGCATCGGCTCATCCCATCTGCACACGGCCAAAGCGCTGCGGGAGGAGCTGCTGGCGGGCGGCTTCGGCATGACCGTGGTTCACGGCGTGATGGGCGGCGCGTGGCTGGCGCCCAACATCCATGAGCTGATGCTGAACGAAAGCACCCGGCGCACCCTGATGAAGACTGTCCGGCTGCTGGACACCCACGAGGAGATCATCGGCCTGTCCGGGCATCTGCTGGCGGTGTCGCGCAAGGCCTGACCTACCCAAATATCCCATGCTGCACGTCTCCCTCGTGCAGCTTTTTCGTTTGCCCGCCTTCCACCAGCCACAGGGCGTCCATCACCGGGTCGCTGGCCAGCAGCTTTCCTCCGCGGCTGTCCATGTGGCGGATCAGCCCGAACTCGCCGGGCAGCAAGCGGTATTCGCATTGGCGAAAGCAGCACAAAAGCTCGCTGGCGGCCACCCACAAATGGCCTGCGCTGTCTGCGTGGATGGCGCCCGGCAGTCCAGGCCAGCGGGCAATGGCGCTCCAACGGCCACCCTGCACGCGGCACAGCTGGCAGCACAGGCCGTCCTGCTCTGTGGCGCACAGCACATAGAGGGTGCTGCCCATGCAGGCCACCCGCTGCACGCTGCCGGGAAGAGCCAGCGCCTGTTCCTCCCACAGCTCCGGCAGGCGGATCACCCGCAGCAGGCCATCGGCGCCGCCGCACACCGCCAAGCTGCGGCCGCCGGGCAGCAGGCACATATCCTGGGGATACACCCCTGCGGGAACGGTCAGCAGCGGCTGGCCGGTGGCCAGGGAGAACAGCGTGAGGCAGTCCGTGTCCCCGGAGAGAGTCAGCAGGGCGTCGCCCCACAGCAGCATGGCCTCCACGCCGCTGTCCACGGGGATGATGCGCCGCCCCACCCACACGGCATGGGCGGTGTTGTCCAGCACGGCCAGCACATCGCCCCGGTGGGCGAGCATCTCCGGGCAGGGCAGGGGGCAGGAAAGGGGCTGCCAGCCCCCGCAGTAGGTCAACAGCCCCGATGCGCCGCAGGCTGCAAGCATGGCGGCCACCTCCTTTTCCACCAGGGTATGCAATTGCGCTTTCTGCCGTGCGGCTTGCAGGAAAAACGAGAATCGCGCCGAATAGTAGAATTCGGTATATTTTGATGCGAAAGGATGAACGCTATGTTTACCTATAAGTGCAACGGTACCTGCTCCACCCAGATCGAGCTGGAGATCCAGGACGGTATCATCACCTTCTGCAAGTTCACCCGCGGCTGCAAGGGCAATACCGAGGGCCTCGCCCGCACCGTCATCGGCCAGAACGCCGAGGAGATCGCCTCCCGCCTCGAGGGCATCGAGTGCCGCGGCAACACCTCCTGCCCCGACCAGCTCGCCAAAGCCATCCGCGCTTATAAGGCGTAAGGACGCCCCAGAGAGGGCGCTGCCCTCTCTGGACTCTCCCGCCAGAGGCGCTGCCTCTGGACTCCGCTTAAGGGTCTTCGACCCTTAAGAATCCCATTCGGGGATGCTGCTGATGGGCGGTCTCCGAGCGGGGGTCACGCCGCGCAACGGGCGCGCCGCGACGCGGGGGAACATCTTGGCTCTCCCTCCGGGAGAGTTGGCTGAGCGCAGCGAAGACTGAGAGGGTTGCGCTACTTGCCTCAACACCTTACTTTCCCCCGCACCTGTAGGGGCGATCTGCGATCGCCCGCCCGCAGCATACAAGCATAGCAGTTTGGCTGCGCAATCCCCACATTCATCAAAGTTCCTTGCAAGCAGCGTGTGCATGTTTGTTGAAGGGACGATGCACATTTTGTCATGCTTGAAAGGAGAAACAATTTGTCTACTGAAGAAATGATCCCAACCTCCTTCGACGAGATGGATCTCTCCGTCGAAGTGCTGAAGGCCGTGAAGGACATGGGCTTCACCACGCCCTCTACCGTCCAGGCCAAAACCATTCCGCTGATGATGTCCGGCGCGGACATCAACGCCATTGCCCCCACCGGCACCGGCAAGACCTGCGCCTTCGGCATTCCCATGCTGGAGTACATCTCCCTGAAGGACAACCGGGTGCAGGAGATCGTGCTGGCGCCCACCCGCGAGCTGGCCATCCAGATCGGTGACGAGCTGACCAAGCTGGCCAAGTATATCCAGGGCGCCCGCATTGCGGTGCTGTATGGCGGCCAGCCCATCACCAAGCAGCTCAACGCCCTCAAGCGCAAACCCCAGGTGGTCATTGCCACCCCCGGCCGCCTGCTGGATCATATGCAGCGGGGTAATATCCATCTGGATGCCGTTCACACCATGGTGCTGGACGAGGCCGACGAAATGCTGAACATGGGCTTTGTGAAGGACGTGACCAAGATCATCGAGGCCACCCCCGCCGACCGCCAGCTGGTGCTGTTCTCCGCCACCACCAATCAGGACGTGCTGACCATTGCCTGGAAGTATCAGCACGAGCCGGTGGAGATCACCGTGGAGGCCACCAAGGAGGATCGCCCCCAGATCGCCCAGTACGTCATTTCCACCGAGCGGGATCAGAAGATCGACCATCTGCTGTACCTGCTGGATGCGGACGTGTATCAGCGCATCATGATCTTCTGCAACACCAAATTCATGACCGACAAGCTCACCTCCCGCCTGAAGAAGGAGGGCTACCAGGCCGAGTGCATCCATGGCGACATCAAGCAGAGCCAGCGCAATGTGGTGATGAGCGACTTCCGCAAGGGCAAGTTCCCCATCCTTATCGCCACCGACGTGGCCGCCCGCGGCATTGACGTGGACGATGTGGAGGCTGTGATCAACTACGACCTGCCCAGCGAGAACGAATACTACCTGCACCGCATTGGCCGCACCGGCCGCGCCCACAAGCACGGCGTGAGCTTCTCCCTGGTGACCTTCCAGGAGAGTGTGCGCATGGATGAGATTCTGAAATACATGATCGCCAAGCCCCTGCCCCTGCACTTCGAGGATGATGTGCTGCGGCATGAGAACGGCGAAGCGTTCTTCGAAAACATTTAAAAAAAGGAGCGAAAGCTCCTTTTTTTAATTCGGAATGCGGAATTAAGTTTGTGGACGGGCGGGCGATCGCAGATCGCCCCTACAGGGGCGTGGGGAAGTATGGCGTTGAGGCAAGCGGCGCAGCCCTCTCAGTCAGCGCAAGCGCTGACAGCTCCCCCAAAGGGGGAGCCAAGCCCTCGCTTTCCCCGCGTCGCGGCGCATCCGTTATGCGCCGTGACCCCAAAGGAAAACCCATCCTGTATGCTCACACAGGATGGGTTTCGAAAGGGACGAAGTCCCTTCGCGGGATCCCCAAGGGCAGAGCCCTTGGGCGGAGACCAGAGGCAGAGCCTCTGGTCACTTTGCCTTGCGCTCGGAGTCGCAGTAGATGCAGCGGTAGATCTGGCGGGATTTGTCGGCGAGGCGGAAGATCTGGTCGAGGCCGGGTTCCACGGAGGTGATGCAGCGGGGGTTTTTGCAGCGGATCACGTTGGTGAGGCGCTCGGGCAGCTCCAGGTGCTTCTTTTCGACGATGACGCCGTCCTCGATGACGTTCACGGTAATGCCGGGGTCGATATAGCCCAGGACGTTGAGGTCGATGGTGATCTCCTCGTCGATCTTGATGATATCCTTACGGCCCATGGCATTGGACTTGACGTTCTTGATGATGGCCACGGAGCATTCCAGCTCGTCCAGGTGCAGGAGCTTGTAGATATCCATGCTGCGGCCGGCCTTGATGTGATCCAGCACGATGCCGCGCTTGATAGAATCAATTTTCATCTTACGCCTCCAGAAGGGTCTTGATCAGCGCCATGCGGACAAAGCGGCCATTGCGCACCTGCTTGAAATATACGGCGCGGGGGTCGTCGTCCACCTTGACGGAGATCTCGTTCACGCGGGGCAGGGGGTGCATGATGCTCAGGCTTTCCTTGGCGGTGCGCAGCTTTTCGGGATCGAGGATGTAGGTATCCTTCAGGCGGATGTAGTCAGCCTCGTTGAAGAAGCGCTCGCGCTGCACGCGGGTCATGTACAGCACGTCCAGCTTGGGCATGGCCTCCTCCATGGTCTCCACCTCGGTGAAGGGGATGCCCCGGTCGCTGAGGTTCTGGGTGATGTAGGCAGGCACCTTCAGCTCCGGCGGGGAGATCAGCACAAACTCGATGCCCTCATAGCGGCTCATGGCACCAATGAGGCTATGCACCGTGCGGCCAAACTTCAGGTCACCGCACAGGCCCACCACCATGTTGGTGAGGCGGCCCTTTTCGCGGCGGATGGTCATCAGGTCGGTGAGGGTCTGGGTGGGGTGATTGTGGCCACCGTCGCCAGCGTTGATGATCGGCACCGTGGTCTTGAAGCTGCCAGCCATGGGCGCGCCCTCCTTAGGGTGGCGCATGGCGATGATGTCCGCATAGCAGCCCACGGTGCGGATGGTATCGGTGAGGCTCTCGCCCTTGGCGGCGGAGGAGCTATCGGCAGAGGAGAAGCCCAGCACAGAGCCGCCCAGGCTCAGCATAGCCGACTCGAAGGAGAGGCGGGTGCGGGTGGAAGGCTCGAAGAAAAGGGTGGCCAGGATCTTGCCCTTGAGGCAGTCGCTGTAGGCAGCGGGATCGGCGATCATCTTGTCGCCCAGATCCAGAATGGCCTCGATCTCCTGAACGGAGAAATCCGTAATATCAATGAGATGACGCATAAAGCTTCCTTTCATCTTACGCACACATTCATCGAAGGACACAGAAAATGGGAGTCCAGAGGGCCGAATGGCCCTTTGGCGGGTTGTCAGGGCAGCGCCCTGACCGGAGTCCAGAGGCAGAGCCTCTGGTCAGGGGATCCCTAAGGGGATGAAATCCCCTTAGGCCTTCGCACCGTTCACGGCCAGGTAGTTCTTGATGCGCTGCACGTTCTCGGCGTTCTTCTCGTCCTGCTCCAGGTACTCGATGATGTCGTACACATCCACCACGGAGTAGACCGGGAAGCCGAACTCGTCCTGGACCTCGGCCATGGCGGACTTTTCAGTCTTGCCCTTTTCCTTGCGGTCCACCATGATGAAGGTGGCGGCCACCTTCACGCCCTCCAGGTTGCCCAGGATGGCCATGCTCTCGCGGATGGCGGTACCGGCGGTGATCACGTCTTCCACGATGACCACTTCCTCACCGGCCTTGGGCACATAGCCCACAAACACGCCGCCCTCGCCGTGATCCTTCACTTCCTTGCGGTTGAAGAAGAAGGGAACGTCCAGACCCTGCTTGCTCAGCGCCACGGCAGAGGACACAGCGATGGAGATGCCCTTGTAGGCGGGGCCATACAGCACGGTGCGCTTGTTGCCGATCTTCTCCATGTAGGCGCGGGCGTAGAACTCGCCCAGCTTGGCGATCTGGTCGCCGGTCTTGATGTCACCAGCGTTGATGAAATAGGGGATCTTGCGGCCGGACTTGGCGGTGAAATCGCCAAACTTCAGTACGCCAGCATCTTCGAGGAACTTGATAAACTCATGCTTGTAAGCTTCCATGGTACTATCTCCTTTATATTTTCAAAATAGGTGATTGCCGAAGGTTTCCAAAGGGCGATCGGAAAGCCCTTTGGTCGCCTCCGCAGAGGCGAAATCCTTATTCACCCAGGAAATCGTGGATGCAGCGCTCATAGGCGGCAACGGGGTTTTCCGCCGCGGTGATGGGCCGGCCCACCACGATGTAGTCGCTGGCGGCGCGAGCCTTTTCGGGGGTCATGATGCGCACCTGGTCGCCCACGTCGCCGTCAGCGAAGCGGATGCCGGGGGTCACGGTCATGAAATCGGGGCCGCAGGCTTCCTTCACCAGGGCAGCCTCCAGGGGGGAGCAGACCACGCCCATCAGGCCGGCGGCCTTGGCGTTCTGGGCGTATTTTTTGACGGTGTCGGGCATGGTGGCGTTGATCAGCAGCTCGTTCTGCATACGTTCCTCGCTGGTGGAGGTCAGCTGGGTCACGGCCAGCAGGGTGGCGCAGGAGCCGTCCTCCTTGGTGAGGCCTTCCTTGGCGGCTTCCATCATGGCGATGGTGCCGGAGGCGTGCAGGTTGGTCATGTCCACGTCCAGGTGGCGCAGCACCATCATGGCCTTCTTTACGGTGTTGGGGATGTCGTGGAGCTTCAGGTCGAGGAAGATCTTGTGGCCGCGGGCCTTGATCTCCTTCACAATGGCGGGGCCTTCGGCGTAGTACAGCTCCATGCCGATCTTCACAAAGGGCTTGCGGCCGGTGAACTGGTCGAGGAAAGCCAGGGTCTTTTCCTTGTTTTCAAAGTCCAGGGCAATGATGACGTCCTTAGCCATGGTGGGTGTCCTCCTTGTATGTATGTTCCTTTGGAGTTGAGTGAACTGTTTGCAGGGACTGCGTCCCCGCAAAGGCGTTGTGAGGCGTTTTCGCGCTGCGGCGCGGGTGCCTCCGGCGGGAAGGGGCTGCGCGCCCCTTCACCTGCGCAAGGGGCATCGCCCCTTGACCCGTTTTTTGTGCGATGGTTATACGCGCTGGATATCCGCCAGGCGCTCGATGCCCAGCTTCTCCATTTCCACAGGCAGCTGCTCGATGATCTCTTTGCAGGCATAAGGGTTGACCAGGTTCGCCGCGCCTACCTGCACCGCCTTGGCGCCAGCCATCATCATTTCGATGACGTCCCGCGCCGTGGAAATGCCGCCCATGCCGATGACCGGGATCTTCACCGCGCCGGTGACCTGATAGACCATGCGCACCGCCACCGGGAAGATGCCGGGGCCGGAGTAGCCGCCCATCACATTGGCCAGCACGGGCTTGCGGCGCTTGAGGTCGATGCGCATACCCAGCATGGTATTGATGAGGGAGAGGCCGTCGGCGCCCGCGTCCTCGCAGGCCTTAGCGATGGACACGATGTCCGTCACATTGGGGGAGAGCTTGATGTACACGGGCTTGGTGGCCACCTTCTTCACCGCGCGGGTGATCTCGGCCGCTGCCTCGGGGCTGGTGCCGAAGGCCATGCCGCCGCCATGCACATTGGGGCAGGAGATGTTCACCTCCAGCAGCTCCACCTGGTCCTCCTTGGTCAGCAGCTCCACGCAATGGACGTATTCATCCACCGAGAAGCCGCTGATGTTGGCCATGATGGGCTTGCGGAAGGTCTTGCGCAGCTGGGGCAGCTCGTGGGCGATAACATGCTCCACGCCGGGGTTCTGCAAGCCCACGGAGTTCAGCATCCCGCCCGGGCACTCCGCAATGCGGGGCGTGGGGTTGCCGAAGCGAGACTCGCTGGTGGTTCCCTTGAAGCTCAGGGAGCCGAGGATGTTGATATCATAGTAGGGCAGGAACTCCTGGCCGAAGCCGTAGGTGCCGCTGGCCGGGATGATGGGGTTGTCCAGCTTCACGCCGGAGAGGATAACGCTCAGGTCTTTCATTGGATTTCCTCCTGTATGCGCGCGGAAGTCAAGTAAAGGTTTCAAAGCCTTGGGCGGAATGGAGGCGGGCACTGCCCGCTTACCAGATAATCTCCTCTCTGACCAGAACA
Source organism: Clostridia bacterium (assembly GCA_017936765.1). Classification (GTDB taxonomy): domain Bacteria; phylum Bacillota; class Clostridia; order Christensenellales; family Aristaeellaceae; genus UBA11524. The sequence continues at coordinate 83,350 of JAGBEX010000013.1, read as the reverse complement.
GGCCCGTCTTTGCAGATACGCTTGTTGCCGTACTTGGTCTTGCAGCTGCAGCCCATGCAGGCGCCGAAGCCGCAGCCCATGCGCTCCTCAAAGGAGAACTGGCCGGGGACTTCCGCAGCGTTGTACACGGCCTTCAGCATGGGTTCGGGGCCGCAGGTGGCTATGCTGTCGAAGTCGATGTCCTTCATGGCGTCGGTCACCAGCCCCTTCACGCCTGCGGAGCCGTCCATGGTGGCCAGCACGAAGGTGGCGCCCATCTGCTCCACGGTGTCCTTGAGGAAGACTTCCTCGGCGGTGTTGAAGCCTGCCAGCACGGTGGGATGCTTGCCTTCCTCCAGCAGGGTGCGGCACAGGCCGATCATAGGGGGCAGACCCACGCCGCCGCCGATGAGCAGGGGCTTGTCGCCGCAGAGGCTGGTATCAAAGCCGTTGCCCAGGCCGGTGAGTACGTCCATCTCAAAGCCGGGCTGCATTTTCGCCATGGCCTCGGTACCCTGTCCCACCACCTTGTACACCAGGGTGATGGTGTTCTCCGTCCAGTCGCACACGGAGATGGGGCGGCGCAGGTAGAATTCCGGCAGCTTCAGCTGCACAAACTGGCCAGGCCTGGTGATGCCCGTGGCATCGCCCTCCAGCTTCATCTGCCACACGGTGGCGGTGAGCTGGACATTTTCGATTATGCGGAAGTTCATCAGCATCCTCCTTCATAAGCAATCTTGTCGCCGCAGATGGTATATCTGCACTTCGCGTCCACCGTCCAGCCCTCGAAGGGGGTGGCGTGACCCTTGGACAGGAAATCCTGGGGGTCGATGGTGGAGGTGGCGTTCAGGTCAAACACGGTGATCTCCGCCCGGTCGCCCACATTCAGGCCGCCGTCCAGCCGGAAGCGCTTCCGGGGCGCGGTGGTGAGGGCTTCCACCAGCTGGCCGAGGGTGATCACACCCGGCTTCACCAGGTGAGTGTACAAAAGCGGGAAGGCGGTCTCGATGCCCACCACGCCCATGGCGGACTTGGCCAGCCCCTTGGACTTCTCCTCGGCGGAGTGGGGGGCGTGGTCGGTGGCGATCATGTCGATGGTGCCGTCCAGGAGGCCTGCGATCAGCGCTTCCTGGTCGGCTTTGTCCCGCAGGGGCGGGTTCATCTTGAAGCGGCCTTCGTCCTGCAGGTCGTCCTGGCACATCAGCAGGTAGTGGGGGCCGGTCTCGCAGGTGATGTCAATGCCCTGCGCCTTGGCCTGGCGGATGATCTCCACGCTCTCCTTGGCGGAAACGTGGCACACATGGTAGCGGCAGCCGGTCTCCTTCAGCAGCTCCACATCCCGGGCGATGGGTCCCCACTCGCTCTCGGAGGGGATGCCGGGGATGTTGTGCGCACTGGCGAAAGCGCCATCATGGATGGCACCGCCGGCGGGGATGAGGCTCATGTCCTCGCAATGAGCGGCGATGATGCTGTCTGCGGCCTTGCAGTTCAGCATGGCCTGGCGCATGGTCTCGCGCTCCTTCACGCCCCGGCCGTCATCGGAGAAGCCGCACACGCGCCCAGCCAGCGCGGCCATGTCGGTCAGCTGGCCCTCGCCCTTCTGTCCCAGGGTGATGGTACCATAGGGCAGCACGCGGATCACCGCATCCCGGGCGATGAGTTCCTCCTGTGCCCGCAGATGCTCATCGCTGTCCGGGGCGGGGAAAAGGTTGGGCATGGCGCACACGGTGGTGTAGCCGCCCCGTGCGCAGGCCCTGGTGCCGGTGGCGATGGTCTCCTTATAAGAAAAACCCGGCTCCCGCAGATGCACATGAACATCCACGAAACCGGGAAATACATGGAGACCGGTCACATCAAGCACTCGGTCGAAATCAGTCGAGGGAAGAATAGAAGCACCACGGGCGGTGATGACGCCGTCCGTCACTTCGATGTCCATAGGAACGAAGGTACCCTGGTCGTAAACCTGACCGCCCTTGAGCAGCGTTTTCACAGGCCATCCTCCTTTGCTCTATCCAATATATTATATAGGATATGTGGAGGAATTGCAATACCCTGCACAGAAAAATCGCCAGCCTGTTTTTGCCAGGCTGGCGCAGATTTACTTCGTTATAGCAGACACATTGGAGAAGGCCGTGTTTCCGCGGGTGAGGATGAACTGAGTGGTGGCCACCTCCGCAGAGGATTCCATGCCGCGCCCCATGCCGCCGCCGAAGCCGCCGCCAAAGCCACGACCCATGCTGCCGAAGCCGCCCAGGGCGTTCACGTCCACATTTTCGCCAAAGGCTGCCTTGATCTGCTCTTCGGTCAGCAGGTCGGTGATGGCAAAGCCGGTGAGCAGGCTGTTCAGATCCTTGCCGGAGAGCAGCTCGTTCAGGTCGGCATCCTTCAGAAGCTCATTCAGGTCAATGGAGGCAAAGGCGCTGCGCTGTGCATTGAAGTCAAACATACCGCCCTGGGGCATCTCCGGGGGCTGGCCGCCCATTGCACCCATGTCAGCGGGCATCTGCATTCCGCCCCGCTGCTGGGCTACGCCGCCGCCATGGGTCAGCAGGGTGCCGGGGGTGTAGGCCGTGATGGTGGTATACAGGCCGTCCTGCTCCACACCCTCGATCTCCCCGCCCAGGTACACGCTGTAGGGTTCGTTTTCCTTCAGCTCAGGGGTGGAGAAAGCGATGTACATATAGTCATAGGGGAAGTCGTAGGCGAAAACCGGCGTGCCGACGGCATCCGTGACCACGATGAGGTCGTCGGTCTGCTCGGAGAATTCCAGCATCATGAACAGCTGCTGGGAGTCGCTCTCGATGGGGTCGTACATATTGCCTGCACCCACGATCATGCCGCCGTTGATGGTGCTGCCCATATCGGAGTCGATGCCGCCGTCCTGGCTGGCGGGGTGCGCCAGGTTGATGGCCGTGCCGCCGTTGAAGACGATCCAGCCATTGGAGTCGATGCCGTCGCCCTCGCCGCCCTGGGCGTTCTTCACGGCGGAGTAGAGGTAGCCGTCGTTCACGGTCAGCACGCCCACGCCGTCCTCGGAAACGTTCAGGGGGTCATCGCCCGCCTCGATGTGGAACACGCCGCCGTTGATGGTCAGGTGACCGTAGGCCACCTCCACGCCCTCGTTGTCCGCATCCACGCGGAGGCTGCCGCTGCCCTCAAAGCCCAGGGAGACCTGGGAGCCGATGGCGCCGTCGAACTCCGGCTCCTCCTCGGTGGCGGCGGCATTGTGGCTGCCGATGATCAGGTTCTCGCTGTTTTCGGCCAATTCGATGGTCACAGCGTATTCGCCTGCCACCCGGGGGTCACGGGCGCTGTAGACCGCAATGGCCGCATGGGTGCGGCAGGTGAGGTCAACGCCATCCAGGATCAGCCGCACATCCGCATCGGCGGGGGCTTTCACAGCGATCTGGGCATCCATGGCCTTGCCGCTGATGCGGTAGCTGCCCCCGGCGGTGATGGTGACGATGCGGTTGCTGATGCCCTGCAATTCTTCGGGAACGTCCGCATGGGTCTCCACCACATGGGTCAGGTGGACGGGGGCGGTGACGTCTTCTGTGATGGGCTGGCCGTCTACGGTGATGGTCTCGCCCAGGTGGATCAGGGTCTCAGCCGGAGCTTCTGCGGCAGCGGAGGTCAGCAGGAGCGCCATGGTCATAAGAAGTACAAGGAGTTTCTTCATGTGGATCATCCTTCCGTCAAGGTGATATGCTTACTGTATCAGAGGGATGTGACGCTTGGGTGACGATGGTATTGACAAATTGTAAATATCCACGCAGAAAAGCTGTTGCCTAAAGCCTGTTAATCTGCTATAGTACAGGCGAAAAACAGAAGGGAGGCGTTTCCATGCCCCGCAAGCTCTGCAATCCCCAGGCCATTCCCGCCGCCCAGCGGCTCTACGACTATATCTGCTCCCTGCAGGGGAAGCGCTGCCTCACCGGACAGATGGAGTCCGGCTGGTGCGGCACCACCGAGCATGAGATCAACTACCTGCTCATGCGCACAGGCCGGATGCCCGCCATCCGCGGCCTGGACTTTATCGACAACGATTTTCAGGGCGTGGTGCGCCGCTGCATGGACTGGCACGCCCGGGGCGGCATTGTGACCATTTGCTGGCACACCGGCGTGGACTTTGCCTCCTCCTACAAGCAGTCCCAGGAGGACGAGCTGGACTGGGAGAACGCCTTTGTGCCGGGAACCAAGGCCAACGAGGCGCTGCTCCAGGGTATGGACAGGGCGGTGCCGTATCTCAAGCGGCTGCAGCACATGAACATCCCGGTGCTGTGGCGTCCCTTCCATGAGATGGACGGCAAGTGGTTCTGGTGGGGTCGCGGCGGTGCTGAGGGCTTTGTGAAGCTGTGGCGGCTGATGTACGACCGCTACACCCATGTGCATGGCCTGAACAACCTGATCTGGGTGCTGGGCTTCTCCGATGCGCCCGGCGACCTGGCGCCCTGGTATCCCGGCGACGACTGTGTGGACATCCTGGGCGGCGACAGCTACAAGGGTGGCGCCCAGGGCGAACTGTACCGCAAGTGCGCAGCCATTGCGCCGGAAGGGATGCCCATCTGCTATCACGAGAACGGTGAGATCCCCACCCAAAAGCAGATGCAGGAGGAAAACGCCCCCTGGGTGTGGTTCATGACCTGGCACACCCGCTGGCTTACCAGCGATGAGTTCAACACCGACGAGAAGCTCCGCGAGGTGTATCGGGATCCGTATTTTGTGACGCTGAACGGGGTGGAGGACTACATCAGCGAATGATGTAGCTGCGCGCAAAAGGGCTGCTGAAAAGCAGTCCTTTTCTTATTGACATTCCGCCCTGCCAATGGTATCTTATTGCCAACCACCAACGTTTCACAACTGAACAAATGCAGGAGGTATCCCTTATGGAGATTTTCGTTACCGGCGGCACCGGCAATATCGGCCAGCACGTTACCCTTGCCCTGCTGGAGCGCGGCCATCATGTGCGGCTGCTGACCCGTACCCCCGAGCGCATTCCCGCCTTTCAGGAAATGGAGAACGTGACCATCGTGAAGGGCAATATGCTGGAGCTGGACGTGCTGGAAAAGGCCGTTCAGGGCTGCGACGCCATTGTTCACATCGCCCTGGGCTGGGGCAATGATCCTGTGGAAATGCTGGATCACGATACCCGCGTTACAGCCTTCCTGCTGGATGCAGCCGAGCGCGCCGGGGTGAAGAACTTTGTGTACACCTCTTCCACCGCCGCCCTGGGCGAGCTGCGCGACGGCATGGACGAAACCGCCCTGCGCGTCCCCACCGACCTCTATGGCTCCACCAAGGCCGCCACCGAAGTCTATATGCTGGGCTTCCGCCAGTATTACAGCCGCCAGGGTGGCTATGGCGAGAAGGTCAAGCTGCGCCGCAACATCATCCGTCCCGGCTATACTTATTCCAATCCTGCCGTTCCCGGCGGCGCTTCCCAGTCTGATGTGCGGTTCAAGAACATTGCCGAGGCCATTGTGAACGACCGTGACCTGACTCTTTCCCGCAACGATGGCACCCAGTTCCTTTCCTCCCGGCAGATCGCTCAGCTGTATGTGAAGCTGGTGGAAAGCGACATGAACGAGGAGATCTTCTTTGCTCTGGGCAAGAACTTCATCTCCTGGTACGACATCGCCTGCATGGCCAAGGAAATGGTGCCCGAATCCAAGAGTCAGATCATTGCCTCTGACGAGGAAGGCCACCATGCCCTCTACGGCGTGGGCAAGATGGAGCGGGTCTTTGGCCTGAGCTTCGACAGCGGCGAGGACCTGAAGGATCACATCGCCTGGAACCTGGAGCGCGCCAAGGCCGCCAAGGAAGGCAAGGAAGTCCACAACGTGCTGCACGTGTGGTGATAAAGGAGGAAATCCCCATGCCCTACAACAAGAACAACCCCTGGGATCGCAGCGACGACCAGTCCAAGCTGTGGATCTACGATACAGAAACCGACACCAGCACCCTGGTGGCTGAAATGGATTACGTCATCGAGGCACCCAACTGGACGCCCGACGGCAAGGCCCTGGTGTACAACAGCGAAGGCTGCATCTACCGCATCGACCTGGACACCAAGGAGATCACCAAGATCGACACCGATTTTGTCAACGACTGCAACAACGACCATGTGCTTTCTGCCGATGGTCAGCAGCTGGCGGTGAGCCATGCCACCAAGGAGGACGGCAAGTCCCGCATCTACACCCTGCCCATCACCGGCGGTGTGCCGCGGCTCATCACCCCTCTGGCGCCCAGCTACCTCCACGGCTGGTCCCCCGATGGCAAGACCCTGGTGTACTGCGCTGAGCGCAACGGGGATTACGACATCTACACCATCCCTGCCGAGGGTGGCGTGGAGACCCGCCTCACCGATGCCCCCGGCCTGGACGACGGCTCCGAATACGACTCCGTGGGCGAGTACATCTGGTTCAACTCCGTGCGCTCCGGCCTGATGCAGGCATGGCGCATGAAGGCCGATGGCTCCCAGCAGACCCAGATGACCTTCGATGAGAACTGGAACACCTGGTTCCCCCACATCTCCCCCGACCGCAAGCTGGTCTCCATGGTATGCTACAAAAAGGGTGACGTGCAGCCCGGCGAACACGTTCCTCACAAGCATGTGGAGCTGCGCCTGATGAACGCCGACGGCACAGGTCTGCGCACGGTGGTGAAGCTCTTTGGCGGCCAGGGAACCATCAACGTCAACTCCTGGGCACCGGACAGCAAGCGCTTCGCCTATGTGACCTACACCATCCGCGGCATTGGCATTCCGGAGGAGGAATAAGAAATGAAGCATCCTGTGAGCAAAAAGGGTTTTATCCAGATCAACATCATCGTGAAGGACATCGAGCTGGCGGCCGAAAAGTGGGCGGAGCTGCTGGGCGTGGAGAAGCCGGAGATCAGCATCACCCACCTGGAGGGCGGCGAAAACTACACCTACCGCGGCGAACCCGTCACCTGTGACCTGAAGGTTTGCCACATTCCCATGGAGAGCTTCCTCATCGAGCTGCACCAGCCCATTGGCGGCCCCTCCACCTTCCAGGAATTCCTGGACAAGCACGGCAATGGCGTGCATCACCTGGGCTTTGAGGTGGGCGACGCCCGTGACGATGTCATCGCCGACCTGGCCGAGGCGGGCTATGATACTAACCGCACCTTGGGCATCTACCCCGGCAGCAGCTGGACCATCGTGGACAGCGAGGACGTGCTGGGCGTGAACCTGAACATCAAGCCCAGAAGGTAAATCATTCATCCGGCTTCTTCGGAGGCCGGATTTTTTGCATGATTCACCTATGCCGCCGCCTGTTCCTGTGGTATAATATGCCTGCACGAAGGAGGAATCGACCATGACTGAACGGGTGAAACGCGCCCTGCTCTCCATGCAGCGCCGGGATTGGGAACACGGTGTTGCTGCCCAGGCCTTTTTGGAGGCAGGCGACAAGGATATTGCCATCGCCATGGCTGTGGAGGGAGCCAACCGCCAGCAGCCCAATGGCCGCTGCTGCCAGGTGGATGCCTCCAATGGCGTCACCGATCCCTGCGCCATTGGCGAGGCGCTGATCTTCGCCTGCGAGCAGACCGGCGATCCTTTTCTGTGTGCCGCCCGGGACAAGCTGCTCCATTGGGCGCTGGTGGATGCGCCCCGCACGGACAAGGGCATTGTGCATCACTTCTCCCACGATGCGCTGATCTGGGTGGATTGTATGTACATGCTGCCGCCCTTCTTGGCCCGCGCCGGATATTACGACGAGGCCATGAAGCAGCTGGACGGCTGCTGGGATATCCTGCTGGATCCGGAGAAGAACCTGCTCTCCCACCAGTGGAGCGAGCGGGAAAAGGTCTTCCACCGCAAGGACGTGTGGGCGGTGGGCAATGGCTGGGCCATGGCTGGCATGGCGCGGGTCATCGCCCTGCTGCCGGAAAGCCATGCCGAGGCCAAAGCGCGGCTCATCAACCGGGTAAAGCTGATGATCGATGCCGCCCTGCCCTTTATGATGGAGGATGGCTCCTTCCACGACGTGCTGGATGACCCTGCCACCTTCCGCGAGGTGAACTTCAGCCAGATGCTGGCCTACACCATCTATCGCGGCGTGGCAGCTGGTTGGCTGGCGGACAGCTACCTCCCCGCTGCCGAAAAGGCTCGCGCCGCCGCCCTGAACGAGGTGGACGGCTACGGCCTGGTGCGCAATGTGTGCGGTATGCCCCATTTTGATCACCCCGGCGTGGCCGCAGAAGGCCAGGCCTTCCACATCCTGATGGAAGCCGCCCGCGCCGACCTGATGCACCAATGAAAGGAAGACCCGTGATGTTCAAGTCCCTGCTTCGCATTCTGAGCTTTATTCTCTCCGGCACGCTGCTGTGCGGCAGCGCCAAGGCCGAGGAGTCCGTTTTCACCCAGGGAATGGTGGAGCGCTCCCTCTTCTCCGTGGGCAACACCCAGCGCCTGCACAAGGCCATTGAAAAGGCGCAGGCTGGCGAGGAAATCTCCATGGTGTACCTGGGTGGCTCCATCACCGAGGGCGCTCTGGCCAAGCCCCAGAAGACCCATTGCTACGCCGCCCTGTCCGCCCAGCTCTTTGCTGAAAAGTTCATGCCCGACCCCGCCAAGCTGCGCTATCACAACGCGGGCATTTCCGGCACGCCGTCCCTCCTGGGCATCACCCGCTGCGAGCAGGACGTGCTGTCCTGCAAGCCGGACATCGTGTTCATCGAGTTTGCGGTGAACGACGCCTCGGACTTCAACGCCCAGATGGCCTATGAATCCCTGGTGCGCAAGCTGCTGCAAAGCGAGACCCAGCCCGCTGTGGTGCTGGTGCTGACGCTGCTCAGCGGCGGCTATTCTGCCCATGTCCACATGAAGCAGATCGGCAAGCATTACGATCTTGGCGTGGTTTCCGTGTACGATGCCATCAAGCCGGAGCTGGACATGAAGCGCATGGAGTGGAGCGACTATTCCTCCGACTATGCTCACCCCAACAACGAAGGCCACGCCTTCATCGCTGAGCTGATCAGCCACTATTTCGACCAGGCCGCCGCTACCCCGCCTGCGGAATTCAGCATCCCCCAGGAAGCCCGCTATTCCAAAGCCATGGAAAACCTGCGCAATGTGCGCCAGGGCGCTGCTGAGATCGTCACCGAGGGCAGCCTGCCCTTTGCCACCCAGGCCTGCTATTCCTACACCCAGGGCTGGCGGCACCGCACCACCGTGCCGGGCAATGATCCCATGGTGCTGCAGCTCACCGGCCGCTACATGACCCTGGTCTTCAAGCAGGACAACAACGAGTCCTGCGGTACTGCCGAGGTCTGGGTGGACGGCAAGCTGGCCACCACGCTCCCCGGCCATGCCCCCACCGCCTGGGGACAGCCTGTGGTCCAGCTCATCGACCTGGGGGAAAACGCGCCGCACACCATCAAGATCCTTATGGCCGAACCCGACGCTGCCAAGTATTTCAACCTTCTGGACATTGCTTACGCCGGGGAGTAAAACCAAGGGTTCAACTGGATCATCAAAACAAAGCACCATGCAATGGGCATTGCATGGTGCTTTTGCAATCCGTGATGGTTACGGGATGGGTACGATGCCGTCGGATTCCTTGTACTTGGGATGGCCGCCGATGACCATGCGGCTGGGCAGCGCGCCCCGGCCGGAGCAGCAGTCGATCATCAACTGCACGGTGGAGCGGAGCATGGTTTCGTAATTGATGCGGAAGGAGGAAATGGACGGCAGGGAGGCGGGCGTGGCGGGGTATTCGTCGAAGCCTGTCACAGAGATATCCTCCGGCACGCGGTAACCCTTCTGCAACAGCTTTTCAATGAGCTTCTGCGCCGTTACGTCGCAGTTGCAAACGAAGGCGGTGGGCATTTGCTCGGGGAACTCCGGGGCAATGACCTCGCCGTGTTCGTCACGGTCGTCCAGCACCCATTCGCTGCGCACAGGCAGGTTGTTGGTCAGCATGGCGCGGTAGTAGCCCAGGAAGCGATCCATGATGCTGCTGGTGAGGGACGTGCGACCCACATAGGCGATATCCCGGTGGCCGTTTTTGATGAGGTGGTTGGTGAGACGGTAGGCACCGTAGGTGTTGTCGCCCACCACGGCGGGTGCGCTGGCGCGGTCGTCGTAGAAGTCCATGAACACAATGGGCGTGGGCTGGGCGGTGATGGCGCGGACGTACTCCATGCTGGGTTCGCCCAGCAGGATCAGGCCATCCACGTGGCGGCGGCGGATCAGGTTGGGCAGCTCCAGGTTGCGCTCGGCTTCCTCGTCCAGGGTCTCCAGCAGGCAGAAGTGACCGGCGTTGGTCAATTCCTGCACCAGCATGGGGGAGAGCATGGAATAGTAGGAATCCGGCTTGAAGAAGCGCATGGGGACCAGCACGCCAATGTCCAGCGCCTTCACGGTCTGGATGCGCTTGATGTTGGGGTTCACATAGCCCATGTCGGCCGCGGTGCGGATGATGCGCTCGCGCATCTCCTGGCTCACGCCGCTTTCACCCGAAAGCGCCTTGGAGACTGTGACCACGCTGACACCTACAGCGGTGGCGATGTCTCTCATGGTTACGTTTTTCACAGGTCATCAACCTCCGCTTCCTTTGCGTTTGTGGTACATCATTTGTAGATAATACCAGCATTTGCCGTTTTCGTCAAGCTTAGCCCTTCACGGCGCCGTTGGTCATGCCATTGTAGATCTGCTTCTGGAACAGAATGAAGATGATCAGGATGGGCAGGGTGCAGATCAGCACGCCCGCGCAGATGATTTCATACTGGGACTTGGTGGGACCCAGGTAGGTATACAGGGCGGTGGAGACCGTCTTGTACTTCTGCTTGTTTTGCAGATACAGGTTGGCATTGTAGTATTCGTTGTAGATGCCCACACCCTTGAGGATCATGCAGGTGACCATGGCAGGACGCAGAAGGGGCATCAGGATGCGGAAGAACACGCCGTAGTAGGTGCAGCCCTCGATGATGGCGCTCTCGTCCAGGGCGGTGGGCAGGTTTTCAAAATACTGCAGCAGGATGTAGATGGAGATCACGTCCGTGCCGGCCATCATGATCACATAGCCCACCAGGGAGTCCACCAGGTTCAGGTTGGACATCATTTTGTAGATGGTGACCTGCATGGCCAGGCCGGGGATCAGGCTGGCCAGGGTGAAGGCGTTGCGGATCAGCGCATTGCCGCGGAACTTGAAGCGATCCAGCACATAGGCCAGCATACTGCCCAGCATCACGGAGATGAGGATGGTGACCAGCATCACGCCAATGGAGGTAATGAAGCCCTGGCCAATGCCGGAATCGTTCCAGAAATTGATGAAGTTATCCAGGTGGAGCCAGTTTTCCGGCGGGGCCACCTTGCTGGTGAGGCCGAACTCCTCCTTGGTTTTGAAGGCGGCGAACACGCAGCTGATCAGCGGCAGCAGACAGGCGAAGGAGGTGATGATGAGCGAAAGGTGCTTGAGGAATTTCAGGAAATAATCCTTCGGTGTACGTTCAACACCCATCTTTACAGCACTCCCTTCTTAGCAGGCTTGGTATCCGTGCCAGCATTGCGGAACGCATACTTGAAGATCAGCTTCTGGATCAGTGTGCAGATGCAGATGATCAGCACCAGCACCACAGCCATGGCGCAGGCCAGGCCGACCTTGTGCTGCACGTGTGCCGTTTGGTGCATCTGGATGAAGTAAGTGGCGGTGCCGTTGGCGCCCATGGCGGCGATGACGTAGGGCGGCTCGAAGGCGCTGAGGGAGCCGGTGATGGACAGGATCACGTTCAGCGTCAGCACGGTGGAAATGCTGGGCAGGATCACATACCGGAACTGATGCCACTTGTTGGCGCCGTCGATGGCGGCAGCCTCGTAGAGGGTGGGATCCACGCTCATAATGGCGCCGGAGAACAGCACCATGTTCTGACCCATGTACTTCCACACGGAGGTGGCCACCAGCGACCAGTTGTTCACGCTCATGTCACGCAGCCAGTAGGGCAGGCTTTCCAATGGAATGCCGAAGAAACCCAGCGTGGTATCCAGCACATAACCGCGGGTGTAGAAGAACTTGAAGATGAAGCCGATGGCGATACCATTGATCAGGAAGGGGAAGAACATAGCGCCCTTGTAGAAGGCGGTGAACTTGGTTTTGAAAGAGAGAATGGTGGCGAAATACAACGCCAGGGCGATCTGCACCAGGGCGCCCACCATGTAATAAAGGCTGACGCGGAAGGTGGCAAACAGCTCATCGCGGGTGAAAACATCCAGGTAGTTCTTCAGCCCGACGAAGCCGCGGTTTTTGGTGTAGCTCATGTTGTAGAAGCTCCACTCGATCATCCGCATAAAGGGATAATAGGTGAACATGATGAGCAGGAACACCGGAACCACCGCAAAGGTGAAAATGACCACCCGCTGCTGGTTCTTTGGCACGGCAAACCATTCGCGGAAGGTTTTCCGTCCGCTGGGCTGCGGCATGGCGGGATTAACAGTAGACATGGCAATAGCTCCTTCCTTTGAAAACAGGAGGCTGGAGACGAACTCCAGCCTCCTGAGAGAGGTTGCCTGAGGGAGATTACTTGACTTCGATGGACAGGTCTTCCTGGGCGGTGGTCCAGGCTTCGTTCCAGTCAGCCATGATCTCGTCGAAGGTCTTGGTGCCGTTGAAGGCGTGCTCGATGATCTCCTGGATCTTCTTGTCGCCAGCACGGTTGAGCAGAACCATGGAGTCGTTGTTCAGGTCGTCCACCAGCTGCTGATCCACAGCGGCGGTGTCAGGCACGAACTCGATGCCGTCGAAGGCAGCGTACAGGTCGGGATACTTGCCGTCCTTGTTGATCGGGATGCCGCCCTCGTTATAAGCGAAGCCAGACTCGTGGGTCATCCACTTGATGAAGACCATGGTAGCGGTCTGGTTTTCGACGGTGGCATTCTTGTTGATGGCGTAGCAATAGTCAGCGCCAGCGGAAGCATACTGCTTGCCGTCCACGGTGATGGGGAAGCTCATGTAGCCGATGTCAGCGCCGTTGGGGCCAGCATCACGCATCTGGGAGAAAGCCCAGGAGCCCAGCACCATGCAGCCGATCTCGCCATTGTTGATCATGACCTTGCAGCCTTCCCAGTCGGTGGTGGTGTAGTCTTCTTCGATCAGGCCATTGGCCACGGCGTCGTACAGGATCTTGTACACGGCATAGGGGCCAACACCCTCAGCCTTGTTGGAGAAGGGATCCTTTTCGGTCACGATATCGTTGTTGATGTAGTTGGCATTGCCGGTAGCGGAGCCGCCGATATAAGCGTCCCAGGCGCCCATGGTCCAGCCAGCAGCATAGTTGGTGTACAGCGGGATGGCGTCGGTCTTTTCCTTGATGGCCTTCAGAGCGTCGATGAACTCAGCGGGAGTCTTGGGCAGCTCGGTGATGCCAGCCTTCTCGAACACAGCCTTGTTGTACACGATACCCTGGGCATTGCCGGTGGAGGGGATGCCGTACACAACGCCGTCAAAAGCCTTGGCGTCAGCGAAGTTGTAGATCTCGCTCAGGGTCTCCAGGGAACCCATGGGGGTGAAGTAGGTAGCGAACTCGCTGGCTTCCACCTGGGGGATGCCCAGCATGTCGCCCCAATCCTTGGAGCCGGTCAGGCGGGTCAGGGAATCCTGAGCGTAGTCAGTGATGCCCTCGAATTCAACGGTGATGTTGGGATACACCTTGTTGAACTCGGCGATGTAGCCAGCGATCTGGCCATCGTTCACCAGGTCGGTGCGGTGGGTCAGTCACTTGATGGTGGCGGTCAGGTCGGTGTAGTCCTCGCCCAGCTTGATCTGGTCGATGGTGGGCACGGTAGCTTCGGCAGAGGCGAAGGACACCGCAGACAGAACCATCATCAGGCAGAGAACCAGAGACAGGATCTTCTTCATTTTCTTTTCCTCCTCTTTTTTATTTACTTAATTTTGTTAAGTAAATATCGCTTAATCACATTATATCCATGTTGTTTATGGTTGTCAAGTACCCAGAAAGCAAATTTTTATACGAAAATGCAAAAAGAATCGACGGAAACAGACATATATATCCTTGCGAATTTAGCTAATGCAGGCAGATCGCGGTCTGGAGAGACAAAAAAGTGGCCGAAGCCACTTGAAAAATTTTTTATTCCACTTTTTCCAGGAAACTGAGCATCACATAGCCCTCGATCACGTCGGTCTTGACCTTGACCCAGGCGGGATCATCGCAGATCTCCAGCACCACCAGCTGCTGGTGCTTGTACAGCCGCATCAGGATATCCGAGGCGGTGGTGGGTTCCAGGCGCAGGTTCAGGCTGGAATCATCCTCAATGCCCTCCACGCTGGCCAGGTAGGCCCCCTGGGGAAGGTCGCCGGTCACGGGCATCAGGGTGGGGCGGGGCGTGGGAGTGGCGGGAGGCGCGGGGGTCTCCACCAGCTGGGGCTGGGCGGTGGGCAGGGCGGCAGCGCCTGCATCCACCTTGGCCAGGGTCATGCCGGGATAGTAGAAGGAAAGGATATCCGCATAGCTCTTGCCATACTGGGCAGCCATCCATTGGGCGCCACGCTGGCTCATGCCCACGCCGTGGCCATAGCGCCGGGCTTCCAGGGTGAAGGTATCGTCGCTTTCCACCAGGGTCACCATCTCGTTATCGCTGCCGGAAATGGAAAGCTTCAGCGCCCGGATGACCTCCGGGAACAGGGGCAGGGTGAGGGTGGCGCTTTCCTCCACGGGGATGAACTCGCTGTAGATGGGCTGGGGTTCCGGGGTGATCTCCGGGGTGGGAGAAGGCGTGGGGGTATCGGTAGGCTCCGGGGTGATGGCGAAGAGGAAGATCTCCTCATCGTCGTCGGTGGGTGCGGCATCGCTGTGCCATTTCAGCAGCTTCCGGCCCGACCAGGTGAAGGTGATGGTCATTTCATCTACCATGCGGCTGGGCTTGTCGAACTTGCCGCCCCCCAGCTCCACCGCGGTGATGCTGTCGATGCGGAAGGCCCGGGGCAGAGGCTCGAAGCCCTTTCGCACCATTTCATCGGCCATGTAGCTGGCGATCACCACGGAGAAATCCGCGGGGATGTTCTGTCCGTCCTTGCGCAATTTGGCGCGGCGCACGATGCTCTCCGGGTTCTCCAGGTCGAAGGGGTCGTCCACCATGGCGTAGTAGCTCCAGTCGCCACGGCCGCTCCACACGTTTTCCACCAGCTCGGTCTGGCCGCCGTTGGAGGCGCTGTAATAGCAGTTGGCCAGCTTGTTCTTGTACATGCCCACTACGCCTGCGGTCTCCTTCACGGCGCGGATGGCGTTCTGGTCGCGGAGGTCAACGCCCTTGAATACCTGATCGTTGGTGGTGTCCACCACGTCGTAAGCCTTGGAGGTGTCGATGTGCGCCAGGGCGTAGGTGCGGGCGCAGATGGCCTGCGCCTTCAGGGCTTCCAGGGGGAAGGCGTTGCTCATTTCGTGGGGAACCACGCCCATCAGGTAATCCTCTACCGAGATGGTCAATACCGGCTGGAGCAGCCCGTCCTTCACGGTGAGCAGCAGGTCGCCGGGGTAGAAATTGCCGTTCTTGGCAAAGCGGATGCCCTCGCTTTCGCTGGCGGAGGAGGCGTTGCGGATAAAGCGCAGCTCATCGCCCACCCGCAGGCTCATGCCCGCGTAGAACAGATACAGTTCGCCCTCCCGGATCTGCACGGTGACCTGGCTGCCCTTGGGGAAGGCCATGGTGGCCTCCCGTCCGGTGGCGGCGGTGTATACGCCGTCCAGGATCAGATCGGCCCGGTCGGTGAGGTTCAAGCGGCGCAAAAGCACCCGGATGGTGGGGGCAGGCGCCTCGGTTTCTTCAGCGCTGACCCACAGGGGCAGGAGCAGCAATGCCAGCACAAGGCACAGGAATCGTTTCATGGGCAACCTCCTCGTGGATAGGGGATGGTGCATTGTATGCGGGATGGACAAGCGGTTTTTGTCCAATATTGTAACGGATGAAGGGTGCAACTCCCTGCATGGGAATCATTTGCTGCGCTGCTCAAATTCACCGGGGGTCAGCCCGGTGTATTTTTTGAACACCTGGCAGAAGTAGCTCTTGTTGGGATAGCCGCACTCCGCGCTGACCTCTGCCAGGGTGCGGCGCTGGCCATCGGATAAAAGCTGCTGGGCTTTTTCCATGCGGGTGCGGGTGAGAAAGGTGGAAAAGTGCTGCCCGGTCTTGTTGAAAAACAGACGGCAGAAATAGGCAGGGGTCAGCCCCAGGGAGCGGCTGAGGTTCTGCTGGGAATAGGGCAGGGAGCAATCGGCCTGAATGCCGGCGATCACCCTGTCGATGGGGGTGGCAGCCATGGCCGATGGGCTTTGCCGCAAAAGGGGGATCAGCATGTTCAGCCAGGCCAGAAGCGCCTCGCGGGGGCGGCGGGAGATGTCGTTCAGGCTCAGCCCCTGGGTCATCTGGCGCAGGGACAGACCGCCGTGCTGGCTCCAGATGGCCTCGATAATCAGCGGCACAAAGGCCAGGCAAACCAACCCGGCCTGCTCCACGCCCCGCAATTCGCGGCTCACATAGCCGCCCAGGGAGGTGTACTGCTTCCGCTTGATGATGGTTTGCAGGTGCAGCCGGTGCTGGTGCGCCTGCTGGCCGGACAGGGGCGTGATGCTGTTCCACCAGTCGGAGATCTCCCGGATGGCTTCTGCGGGGTGGTCGTCGGCGGATTCCTGGCCGATGTACATGGTCCCCTCCAGCGCCAGGGCAACAGAGGCGGTCTCCATCAGCCCCTGGGCGCAGAGCCACAGCGCCAGATCCCGCTGAATGGCGGCGGGGAAGCGGGTGTGACCAAGCCGCAGGGTGAGGGTATCGCCTTGCGCGTCAAAGCTGCCCTCCACAAGGGCAATGGGCTGCAGGATGTCCTGCGCGGCAGTCAACAGGGCGGCGCGCTGGTCGTCGGTCAGGGGAACGTCTGCCTCCCAGCGGATGAAGCGCCAGGCGAAAATGGTAGGCGTCATAGGGGAGCCTCCCTCAAAAAAGCGGACAGCCCACGCTGTCCGCAGAATGGCTTATTTTATTGTAACGTTTTCGCAGGAGTTTGAAAAGGGGAAAATGCATTCATTTGTTGCGATTTGTCGAAAATCGCCAGTTTTTCAGCACATTCCCCTGAAGAAAGTCGCCTCTGTGGTGTGGATGCGGCAGGTGCCGATCTCGTCCAGCACGATGACCCGCAGCGCCTTGCCTGCGGACTTCTTGTCCATGCCCATGGCGGCGATGAGGTCGTCCTCCGGAATGGCGGGCAGCGCCATGGGCATTTCCAGGGCAGAAAGCAGCGCGTCCAGCCGCTGGGCGGTGCCGGGGGCGGTCATGCCGCGGGCCTCGGTGAGGCGGGTCATCACGGACATACCCAGCGCCACCGCTTCGCCATGGCGCAAGCCATCGTAATGCTGGCAGGTTTCCACCGCGTGGCCGATGGTATGGCCAAAGTTCAGCGTCATGCGCAGGCCGGTATCATGCTCGTCCTGGGCCACCACATCGGCCTTGGCCTGGATGCAATGCTGCAAAATGGTATCGATCCTGTCCATCAGCGCAGCGCGGCCACCGGGGGCGCAGGCCTCCAGCAGGGCAAACAGCTCCGCATCGTTGATGCAGCCGTACTTCACCACCTCGCCCAGGCCATCCCGCCAGTAATCATCGGTGAGGGTGTTGAGGGTGAGGGGGTCGCACAGCACGGCGGCAGGCTGATAGAACGCACCCACCAGGTTCTTGCCCTGGGGGAGATCCACCGCCACCTTGCCGCCCACGGAGGAATCCACCTGTGCCAGCAAGGTGGTGGGCACCTGAATGAACCGGATGCCCCGCAGGAAGGTGGCCGCCGCCAGCCCGGCCAGGTCGCCGATGACACCGCCGCCCAGGGCGATGATGGCATCCTTGCGGGTGATGTGGCTCTCGCACAGGAAATCGTAGAGGTGGCTCAGCTGGGCGAGGCACTTGGTGGGTTCGCCATGGGGCAGCACGATGCTGTGGTGTCGCAGCCCCGCCGCATCCAGCGAAGCCTCCACGCGGGCAAGGTACAGCGGCGCCACGTGATCATCCGTAATAATGGCCAGGGTGCAATCCCCCAGCACCTGGCGGGCATGGTCGCCCACCCGGTCGATAAGGCCGGACTCGATGTGGATGGGGTAGGCGCGATCACCCAGAGAAACGCGGATCGTCGGCATGGGACACCTCCGGTGAGGAATTATGAATTATGAATTAGGAATTAGGAATTTAGAGTGTGGCACGCGGGCGATCACAGATCGCCCCTACAGGTGTGAGGGGAAGTTTGGCGTTGGAGCAAGTGGCAGAACCACTCCTTCCGTCAGCCGCAAGCGGCTGCCACCTCCCTCGGAGAGGGAGGCTTAGTTACTTCCCCCGCGTCGCGGCGCATCCGTTATGTGCCGTGACCCCTGCTTATGTGCGCGTCCTGCGTTTTTTCCGAAAGGGATTCTTAAGGGTCGAAGACCCTTAAGCGGTGGAGTCCAGAGGAGGCAGCGCCTCCTCTGGCGGAGTCCCCTTAGGCCTCGCGGCCTACGCAGGCGGCGATGGTGCGGATGTCTTTCATGACGTCGGCGAAGAGGTCGGGCTTGATGGACTGGGCGCCGTCGCACAGGGCGTGGGCGGGGTCGTTATGGACTTCGATCATCAGGCCATCGGCACCCACGGCGATGGCGGCGCGGGCCAGGGGTTCCACCATCCAGAACTTACCGGTGGCGTGGCTGGGATCGACGATCACGGGCAGGTGGCTCAGGCGCTTCACGGCCAGCACGGCGGAAAGGTCCAGGGTGTTGCGGGTATAGGTCTCATAGGTGCGGATGCCGCGCTCGCAGAGGATCACGTTGGGGTTGCCGCCCGCCATGATGTACTCGGCGCTCATGAGCCACTCCTCAATGGTGGAGGACAGGCCGCGCTTGAGCAGGATGGGCTTCTTGGTCTGGCCCAGCAGACGCAGAAGGTCGAAGTTCTGCATATTGCGGGCGCCTACCTGGATGCAGTCCACCTTCTCGTCGAAGATCTCGATATCATAGGGACTCATGATCTCGGTGACGATGGGCAGGCCGGTGGCGGCGCGGGCTTCCTCCAGCAGGGCGAGGCCGTCGTACTTCAGGCCCTGGAAGGCGTAGGGGGAGGTGCGGGGCTTGAAGGCACCGCCGCGCAGAACGGTGGCGCCGGCCTTCTTGACCTCCTGCGCCACGAAGGTGATCTGCTCCTTGCTTTCAACAGAGCAGGGGCCGGCCATGATGGCCAGCTTTTTGCCGCCCACCTCGGTATTGCCCACCTTGATCACGCTCTCGCCGGGGTGGAACATACGGTTGGCCTTCTTGAAGGGTTCGGCCACCTTCATAATGCGTTCCACGCAACGGAAGGACTCGATCTGGGCGGGGTCCACCTGGCTGGTATCGCCGATCAGACCCAGAATGGTGAGATCGGAACCAAACATGGGGTTCACGTTGATGCCCTTGCTGATGATAATGTTTGTCAGCTTGTCGATTTCCTGCTGAGGCGTACCCTGCTTGAGAACGATGATCATGCGAATCTCTCCTTTTGAAAATAAAAACAGGAAGGCCCGCTAAGAGCCTCCCTGTATATAGGCCGGAATACGGCCATGCAAGGCGCTGCTTCAACGGTACGCTCAAACACCCGGCACGGCAAAGCCGCCCGGGATGGTAAACGTAAAGTAGAAGCAATGGCGCATGGTGTTTCCTCCTGCGGATACGTTCTGTATCCATGGCTGGATTATACGCCCGGAAAAGGGCGGATGTCAAGGGAAGTACACAAGGAGAACAATTGAATTCGGAATGCGGAATTCGGAATTCGGAATGAAGTGTGCGGACTTATCCGCGTTTGCCGTTCTGGCCGCGGTGGCGGTTCACGCGCTGCACGGGCTTGGCCAGGGGAGTGGGCTTGGGAGCGGTTTTCACCTTGCCATCCTTGCCGATGGTGATGGGCTGGCCTGCCTTGGGCAGGGGCTTGCGCTTTTCTGCTACGGCCTCGCCGCTGGCGCTGACCTTTTTGGGCAGGGGAGCGGTGCGGCCCAGCTTGGCCATGCGGGCAGCCTTGGCCAGCTGACGGGCGGCTTCCTTCTCCTTGGGGTCGGTGGGCGTCAGCACCTGCATGGGCCAATCGCTCTTTTCCTCCCGGAGGTTCTTTTTGATCAGTTTCTCCACCTGCCCCAGCTGCTTGATCTCATCAATGCAGCAGAAGGAGATGGCCTTGCCCTCGCGGCCAGCGCGGCCGGTGCGGCCAATGCGATGCACATAGGCCTCCGGCTCCATGGGCAGGTCGTAGTTGAAGACATGGCTCAGGCCAGCAATGTCGATGCCGCGGGCGGCGATGTCGGTGGCGATGAGTACCTTGCATTGCCCGGACTTGAACTTGTTCAGCGCGGCCTGGCGGGCATTCTGCGTCTTATCGCCATGGATGGCGCAGCTGTCGATGCCCGCCTTCTTCAGTTCGCGCACGATGCGGTCGGCACCGTGCTTGGTGCGGGAGAACACCAGGGCGTTTTCCACATCCGGCTGGCTGAGCAGGTGTGCCAGCAGGTGCTTTTTGTTGGCCTTGTCCACATAGTACAGGCATTGGTCAATGGCCTGCACGGTGGAAGAAACCGGGTCCACCTTCACGCTTTCCGGGTCGTGGAGAAGGTCCATGGCCAGCTTTTCCACCTCGGTGGGCATGGTGGCGGAAAACAGCAGGGTCTGATGCTTCGGGGGCAGCTTCTGGGCAATGCGGCGCACATCGTGGATGAAGCCCATGTCCAGCATACGGTCGGCCTCGTCCAGCACGAAGGTCTCGATCCAGTCCAGGCGCACATAGCCCTGGTTCATCAGGTCCCACAACCGGCCGGGGCAGGCCACCATCACATCGGCGCCCCGGTGGAGGGCATCCACCTGCGCCTGCTGGCCAACGCCGCCGAAGATCACAGCGGGGGTCACGGGCAGCTTTTTGCCATATTGCACGAAGTTTTCATAAATCTGCATGGCCAGCTCCCGGGTGGGGGTGAGGATCAGCGCGCGGATCACGCAGGGGTCGCTGTCCTTGCGGGGGTTTTTGCACAGGTTCTGGATCATGGGCAGGGCAAAGGCGGCGGTCTTGCCGGTGCCGGTCTGGGCGCAGCCCAGCACATCCTTGCCTTCCAGCACCAGGGGAATGGTGGCCTTCTGGATGGGGGTAGGCTCCTCATAGCCGGAGCGCTTTACATTCGTAAGCAGTTGGGGGATCAGCCCCAGGGATTCAAACGTCATACATACATCCTATTCTGTGATTTCGTGCGCATGAAAACGCACCATTTTTTATTATAACACATTCCGCTGCCATTGACAATCGGCGCTGCGGGTCTTATCATCATGATAGATGAAAGAAACGGAGGCGTTTCCATGGATATTGTTCTCAACCCCGGCGAGAAGCTTATCATGCCCAGCGATCCCATGATCCAATACGTGGGCCGCATCGACGATGAAGACCCTGCCGCTTATGGCTTTGAATTTGTGGCCACCGGGCTGCGCATCCGCGTTACCGGCGGTGTGCTGAAGGTGTGCATCAACAACCGCACCAACTACTGGCAGAGCCGGCTGGGCGTGCTGGTGGACGGTGAGCTTCATGCCGCCCTGCTGCCGGAAAACGGCGAGGCGATCATTGACCTGAGCGAGTTCCTCCACCAGGGGGAGAACACGGTGCATATCTTCAAGCGCCAGGACTCCAGCCACGCCTTCACCTTCCACGGCCTGATCATTGCCGAGGGCGGCCAGCTGCTGCCCCCGCCCCAGCGTCCTGTCCGCCGCATGGAGGTCTATGGCGACAGCGTGTCCGCAGGTGAGGTCAGCGAGGCCGAGGAATACCGGGGCAAGCCCGATCCCCAGCACAATGGCGAGTATTCCAACGTGTGGTGGAGCTACTCCTGGCTCACCGCCCGCAAGCTGGGCGCGGAGCTGCACGACATCGCCCAGGGCGGCATTGCCCTGCTGGACAAGACCGGCTATTTCAATGGCCCGGACTATGTGGGTATGCTCTCCAGCTATGACAAGGTGCGCTACAATCCCGCCTTCGGCCAGGTGAAGCCCTGGGATTTCACCCGTTACACTCCCCATGTGGTGGTGCTGGCCATTGGTCAGAACGACCATAACCCGGTGAACATCATGGAGCAGGACTACGAGGGCGAGGCTGCCCGGCTGTGGCGCGAGAAGTACGCGGAGTGGATCCGCAGCCTGCGGGCGAAGTACCCCAAGGCCACCTTTGTGCTGACCACCACCATCCTGAACCACCACGAAAACTGGGACAAGGCCATCGACGCCGTGTGCAGCGAGCTGCGCAAGACGGATGGGCGCATCCACCACTTCCTGTACAGCAACAACGGCTGCGGCACCCCCGGCCACATCCGCGCCTCCGAGGCGGAGATCATGGCGCAGGAGCTGAGTGGGTTCATTGAGAGCCTGGGCGAGGAGATCTGGGAGGACTGATACAAAAGCAACCAGCCGCCGGGAATGCGTGTTCCGGCGGCTGTATTTTTTATGTAGCTTTTTTGCCCGGTATCTTCTGGATCCACCCGATGATCTGCCCGCTCAGCACCACGGTGAGCAGGGAATAAGCCAGCTTTTGCAGGGGAATATAGGTCAGGGACAAGCCCAGCACCGATAGGTCGGTGAAGAGGTACACCCATTGGATGTCCCATTTCCAAAGGCGGCTCAGGCTCATGGCCAGGGCGTCGTCGCCAGCGGCGGCACCACCGGCGCGCACCGTTATGCCTGCGCCCACGCCGATGAACACCGCGCCCACCAGCGCGCTCCACAGGGGCGAGGCAGCCAGAGTGGGCCACAGGGGCGCAAAGGGTTCGCACAGGGCATAGAACAGGGAGAATCCGCCGCCGGACAGCAGCGAGTACCAGATGAAGTCCTTCCCCAGCGTGCGCCAGCCCAGCAGGTAGCAGGCTGCGTTCAGCACCAGGCTGGTGATGGCCGGGGAAATGTGCAGCCAATGGTTGATGAGCAGCGTTGCCCCCAGCACACCGCCCTCGGTGACGCCGGAGAAGGCGTGGATGTTGCACACCCCCACCGCCTGGATGGCCGCGCCCACCAGCGACAGGAAGCAGTTGATCGGTTTCAAACGAGGCAGCAAGGCTAACAAGTCCCTTCCGAAGTTCATGATCCTTTCTATCCTATCGAATGGAGGCGGGTTTGTCAAGCGGCGGCGCCAGCGCAAAAGATTTGCAAATTTCTCCACTTCATGGTACTATAATAGCAGCCAATGGAGAAAGAAGGTGTCCACCCCATGAACATACATGAATCCGCTGAGGACTATTTGGAAGCGATCATGATGCTGCAGGAGGAGAAGGGCTATGTCCGCTCCGTGGATATTGCTGCGCACCTGAACGTCACCAAGCCCTCCGTCAGCTTTGCCATGAAGCGCCTGCGGGAGAATGGCTACATTGTCATGGACGAGGAGAACCTCATCACCCTCACCGAGCAGGGCGAAGCCATTGCCCACCGCGTGTACGAGCGGCACAAGGTGCTGGCCTCCTTCTTTGTGCAGATCGGTGTTGATCCTGCCACCGCCCGGGAGGACGCCTGCAAGATCGAGCATGACATTTCCGAAAAGACCTTCGAGGCCATTAAGGCACAGCTGAACTGAATCGCGTCAAGCATGGCACCATCCGCTGGGGTGGTGCTTTTTTTATCCATCATTTCGTTTTTTGCTGATTGTGTGACGGTTATGCTTATGCTATAATGATGCCAACATTCTGGAGCGTCTATCTGCACAACCAAACAAAATACAGGAGGTAACCTTATGAATCAGTATGTTCTCATCACCGGTACCGGGCGCGAAATGGCGCTGGGCTTCAACTTTGTACGCCGCTACCTGGAGCAGGGCGACCATGTGATCGCCACGGTGCGCAAGCCCTCGGAGGCGCTGGAAAAGCTGCAAACCCAATGGCCGGACACGCTGCACATCCAGCTGATGGACATCGGCAGCACCGAATCGGTGAACGCCGCTGTGGCTGCGGTGGCGGAGTATGCGCCCCGGATGGATCTGATCATCAACAACGCCGTGACTACCTCTCCCGATACCAACAAGGAGCTGGAGGACTTTGACCTGGATACCGTGATGCCCGCCCTGAACGTGGCCACCGTGGGTCCCCTGCGGGTGATCAAGGCCTTCCTGCCTCTGCTCAAGAAGTCCGACAATGCGCTGATCGTGAACATCTCCTCCGAGGCGGGGAGCATCGGCGCCTGCTACCGCAGCACCTACATCGACTACGGCATGGCCAAGGCGGCCCTGAACATGGCCACCAAGACCCTGTACAACAAGTTCAAGGACGACCCGAAGATCAACATCATCACCGTGCATCCCGGCTGGATGCGCACCAATGAGGGCAATGCCAAGGCACCCTTTGATCCCTATGATCATGCCGAGACCATGCGCCTCATGTTCGAGACCAAGCGCCACGACAAGACCGGCCCCATCTTTGTGACCTATGCCGGTGAGGAATATCCCTGGTAATTATTCAGAAGGAGTTTATTTATGGAACAGAAGAAATTCAAGATCGCCTTTATCGGCGCAGGCTCCATCGGTTTCACCCGCGGCCTTTTGTCCGACCTGCTGGCGGTGCCGGAGTTCCAGGAGATCGAGGTCGCCTTCATGGACATCAATCCCCGCAACCTGGACATGGTGTATCAGCTCTGCCAGCGTGACATCGAGGCCAATGGTCTGAACATCAAGATCCAGGCCACCCTGGACCGCCGCGAGGCGCTGAAGGACGCCAAGTACGTCATCGACTGCGCCCGCATCGGCCTGCTGGACGCCTTCGAGCTGGATGTGAACATCCCTCTGAAATACGGCGTTGATCAGTGCGTGGGCGATACCCTGTGTGCGGGCGGCATCATGTATGCCCAGCGCGACATCGCCATGCTGGAGGGCATGTGCAAGGACATCCGCGAGGTGGCTGCCCCCGGCTGTATGCTGCTGAACTACACCAATCCCAACGCCATGGTGACCTGGTATTGCAACAAGTATGGCGGCGTACCCACGGTGGGTCTGTGCCACGGCGTGCAGGGCGGCCATGCGCTCATCGCCCGCGCCCTGGGCTACAAGCAGGAAGAGATCGACATCGTGTGCGCAGGCATCAACCACATGACCTGGTATCTCTCCGTGAAGCACAAGGGCGAGGAGCTGAACGGCAAGCTGCTGGCCGCCCTGGAAGCCGATGCGGAGATCGCCCAGACCGAGAAGGTGCGCATCGACATGATGAAGCGCTTTGGCTACTTCTCCACCGAGTCTAACGGCCACCTGTCCGAGTATGTGCCGTGGTACCGCAAGCGCCCCGATGAGATCAAGCGCTGGATCGACCTGGGTGTGTGGATCAACGGCGAGACCGGCGGCTATCTGCGCGTTTGCACCGAGGGCCGCAACTGGTTCGAGACCGACTTCCCCAACTGGCTCAAGGAGCCGCCCAAGACCTATGCCCAGGAGAACCGCTCCCAGGAGCATGGCAGCTGGATCATCGAGTCCATCGAGACCGGGCGTGTCTACCGCGGCCACTTCAACGTGATCAACAACGGCGTCATCACCAACCTGCCCGACGACTGCGTGGTGGAGGTTCCCGGCTTTGTGGACACCTTCGGCATCAACACCCCGGTGCTGGGCGACCTGCCCCTGGGCTGCGCCGCCTGCTGCCAGAGCAATATCACCGTGCAGCGCCTGGCCATGGAAGCCGCCGCCCACGGGGACATCGCCCTGCTGCGCCAGGCCATGATGATGGATCCCCTGGTGGGCGCCGTGTGCAACACCGAGGAGATCTGGCAGATGGTGGACGAGATGCTCATTGCCCAGGCGGAATGGCTGCCCCAGTACGCCGAGGAAATCGAGCGCGCCAAGGCTCGCTGGGCCAAGGCCGAGGCCGAGGGCACGCTGATCCCGCCCATCGAAACCGAAGGCGCTGCCCGCCTGCACACCAAAACGGTGGAGGAAATGGTTGCCGACAAGGAAGCTGCCCGCAAGAACGCCGCCGAAGCCGACAAGGCCAAGGAGCGACCCGCCGCCAAGAAGATCTACACCACGGGGCGGTAAGAAAAACACCAAGGCTCCCTGACCGATAAAGGTCAGGGAGCCTTGGTGTTTTACATCGGCTTGTAATCCCCGATCACCAACCCGCTTTCTCTTGCCCGAACGGCAAGTTCGGTGCGGTTGGCAAACTGGGTTTTTTCACGGATGCGCTGGATGTGCTGCTTCACCCGGGCGACGGACAGGCACAGGGTTTCTGCAATGGCGGCGTCGGTTTTGCCGCTGACCAGCTCCCGCAGCACTTCCAGCTCGCGGTCGGTGAAGTCATTGCTCAGCGCCGCGCCCAGACGGGTGATGGGGGCAGAATCCGGATAGATGGATTCACCGGCCATGGTGCGGTCCATCACCTTCAGCAGGGCGTCGGCGGTAGGCTCCTTGTACCAGAAGCTCTCCACGCCGATCTTGCGGGCATGGGCGATGTAGCTGTATTCCGGCTGGCTGGTGATGATGATGATCTTGATCTGTGGATACAGCTTCTTCAGCTTTTCTGCCGCCTCAATGCCGTTGGCGTCCATGGCGGTGCAGACGTCCATCAGGATCAGATCCACCTGGTTGGTCATGCAGTAAAGCTCTGCCATGGCAGCGCTGTCCAGGGAGGGAACCAGGTGATATTGGTCGCTGGTAGCAACGAAGATCTCCAGCAGCTTTCTCGCCATGGGATCGTCTTCCACGATCAGTACATTATACATCCATCGTCACCCCTTTCTCAAAGATGATGGTCAGCATGAAGCGAGGTTCGCTGTCGATTCGCATCTGTCCGCCTGCGGCCTCGATCTTCCTGCGGGCGGTACTCAGGCCGCCGCCCTCCGTGACAGGTGCGGACGGGTCAGCGCCGTCGTTGGTATAGCGGATGATATGCGCCGTAGCGGTTTCCTCCACGTCGATCCACAGCTGCTTTGCACCGGCGTGGCGGACGGCGTTGGTCAGCGTTTCCGCGCCGATGGCGGCAATAAGCTTGCGCTGCTGTGCGTTTTCCGGCAGCTGTCCGCTGACATGCACCTGCATACCGATGGCCTTGGCGGCGTTGCGGAGGCTGGCCAGGGAATCGGTTTCTTGCTGGGGTTCTGCTTCCAGCCGCAGCACGTCGATGTTGCGCTGCCAGATGTCGATGATCTTCTTCGCGTCGCCGGATTCGTATTGCAGATAGTGGCGGGTCATTAGCAGCGCCTGGCCCAGGAAGCCGTGGAGGTTCACGCGGGTCTCCAGGCGTTCGCGGGCGATGACGTACTCATCGACCTTGTCGCCGTAGCTGCGGATGCGGGTGTTCATCTCTTCCAGCTCGCGGTGCTTGGCGCGCAGCTCATCCACCAGCTGATGCTGATGGGTGGTATCCGCAGCGGTGATCTGAAGGGTGCCGTCCAGTTCTTCCCGGTGGAATGTCCAGATGGTATCGTCCGGCAGATGAAATTCAGGCTGCTGGCCGGAAGCAAGGCGCTCCACGCCTGCCACAGGTGGATCGCTGGTCAGCGCAGTCCAGAACAGGTTTGCATTTTGCAGCGCCTTGCCGAAGATGGCGTGGCTCAGCTCGTTCATCCGGTGGTTGGTGAGCAGCACCAGACCGTTGGGCTGGGAGAAGCACAGGCCCGTTTCCAGATGGTCCAGGCTTTCCTTGATAGAGGAAGGCGTGATGGCCTTCCTGCGGCGGTTGATTTCCTCGGCAATGACCATGCCGAAGAATGCGGCGATGGCCAGCCACACCAGCAGGGAGAAGATCACCGACTGCTGCTCGAACCACAGGGAGATGGCAGGGATATGCGCCGGGGCGCGTTCTGCCCGGATCACGGAGGCGTACAGAAGCAGCATGACCGCGACGACCGTTGTGCATACCGGCAGAAGGATCAGCTTGACCCATCCTTGCTTTTTGCTCACCAGGAGGCAGGTGCAAATGCCCGCCACCATCGTCAGGAACAGCAGCGTGGCGATGATGGTTTTGAGTGCCATGGGGAGGGAGGCGTAGGTCATCATGCCTGAACACCTCCCAGCAACATTGCTTCGATGATCAGGTCTTCATCCTGGGCATCGCAGGTGACGGTGCCGCCGCTCAGCGTCAAGGTCGGCAAGACGGAAAGCGCCTCTTTGCAGCCAGCCTGGATGCGCAGCCGCAGGGTATTTTCTGCATACTCTGCCGTTACCATCATGGCGCTGAGCTGATCCAGCAGCTTTTCCGTCACTTCCTCAAACAGGTCGTACATGGCGATGATCTGCTTCACGGCAGCTTGTCCCTCGCAGCGGCAGTCCAGATAGGTGATCACGCCGCACAGGCGCAGATTGTCCAGGGACTCCCGCAGGCAGGATTCCAACTCACGGGCGGAAACGGATGCCTTCTCTTCGCCCAGCAGGATCAGGTTGGCGCGGCGCTTGATGTAAGCACTGATGACGCACACCTGGGACAGCAGGGCATTAGCCTTTTCGGGATGTTCGCGGCTCTGCTGCAAAAGTGCGTCTGCCTTGTTCAGCTGCGGCGCGATCTCCTGGGCAATGCGGTCGTACAGTCGGCTCTTTTCGTCAGCCTGTAGGCGGCGCTCCTTCAGTTCCACCTCGGCCTTCATCAGGTCGTAGCGTTCGCCAAGAGTATCGTTGGCCTCGCGCAGATGCTCCGCCAGGTCGTTGATGGCCTTCACGTCATCCTGCCAGAAGATATGGCCGCCGTGGATGGCCTGGCTGTGCAGGATGGTATCGCCCAGATCGATGGGGCCGCACTTGGCCTGCTCCATCACAGTTTTATCCAATGGCGCAGCATTGGCGGAGGTGTAATGGACTTGCTGCGCGTCCACGATCTGCGCAGCGATGGTGGATTTGGCGAACAGTTCGCGGTAATTCATGTTGGAGGGGATCAGGCCGCTTTGGATGGCGCCCTCCAGCAGCATGATGATGATCAGACTGTCCACAGCGGTCAGGTCACATTCGATGAAGCCGAGGCTGTAGGCCGTCCAGAAACCGATGCCGAAGACAGCAATCAACAGCGGCATGGCCTGAAAGCGCTTGCTGCCGGGTACGCGGCTCTTGACCATCAGCCCGATGACAAAGAACAGCGCCAGTACAAAGAACCAGGCCATCACCGGAATGTACATGAATCCGTAGCCATAGTCGCTGTTATAGGCTTCAAAGCCGTGGGGAAAGGTGAACACCAGCTGGTGCAGGTCGTTGGTGAACACCACCCCCAGCAGAAACAGCGCCGGAATGAACAGATAGCGCATCCACACGGGGCTGCGGTAGCCCTCGGGCTTGCCGATATGATCCACCACAAACACGCCGATCAGGGGTACCAGGATCATGGCAATATAGTAGCTGTACCAACAGTAGCGTCCGATGGGTTCCGTCACGATGACATAATCGAATTTGATGATGCGCACCACCTGCCACAACAGCAGCAGACCGCCTACTGTCATCAGCATTTTTCGGATGCTGGTGTTCAGAATACGCCGCCGGATGGACGCGCACCAGGCCACCGTCAGCGGAACCTGAATAGCCCAGCGCAATGTCATCATGGAGATGGCCAGGAGGGAATCCTCCGTCATATGGTGAAACACGAAGCGCAGCGCATAAGCAAACAGCAGCGCGGCTGTGATGAGCAGTAAATAAGTAATGGATCGTTTCTTCGATAACGGCATAAGTATTTCTTCCTTGCAAGCATTGTCGGCAATTGTTCCGCGTGCCTTTTCACTATTGATTATAGCAACTTCAACCCCTTTTGACCACTATACAAAAGTATCTATTTTCATTTCGCATAAAAAAACAGTACTTTCGTATAGTCCCGCAAAAAAGCGATTGCTGGTAAAATAAAGCTGGATAGAAGTCTTGGAAAAAACAATAACAGCGGCAACTGAAACGCAGGAAGGGGGAAGATATGAAGAAACGTGCTGTTCTGCTTTGCCTCCTGCTGGGGGGTGCGTTTCTCCTGTGCGGATGCCGGAATCCCGCGCCCGATGAAAAACCGCCGTCCGCGTTAACTTGCTTCTCCTTCAGCGAAAGCAGCTCTTACTTCAAGCGAGTGCAGGGATATGAATTCCGTGCCGAAGATGGAAAGACCACAGCGTACTTTTACATGGCCAATGAGGAGGAGCTGTATCCTGTTCCGGTGGATCAGGCGTGGGTGGATAAGCTGACCGGTTTTATCGGGCAGTACGAGATGATGAGCTGGGATGGCTTCAGCGGATCAGCGACCGGATTGCTGGACGGAACGCAGTTCTACGTGGAGTTCACCCTGTCTGATGGAACCAGCGTCAGGGCCAGCGGGTATGGCGACTTCCCTGATGGCTACGGCGGTGCATCCCAGGCCATCGACGCGCACTTTCTGCAGCTGCTGCCAGAGGATATGCGCGACTGGTAACACTTTTCACAACGTACACTTTGCGATAGGAAATCGCAGAACATAAGTATGGAGGATGTAACATGAATCTTCGGAAACTGTTTGCCCTGTTGATGACAGCAGTTATGCTGCTGGGTATGATACCTGTCGGTCATGCAGAGGGCGGCAACATGATGCCAGGCGGCGAATTTACCGTCAGCTGCAACCATAACTGGGCGTGGCGCTTCCCAAATGGCGAACCGAAGCATTGCCAGGAAGAGCGGCTGATGGAAATGTATTGCACACTGTGTGGTCAGGTAGCATCCAGCTACCCTGTCACCGGCGATCATACGCCCGGTTCCTGGCACTGGGATGGCAACCCGCCTGCAAACTGCAACGAATGGGGCATTCAAAATCAGTCATGTTCCGTTTGCGGCGAGGTGTTCAACGAGCGCGAAGTGCGCGGCGACCACCAGTGGGGCGGCTGGAGTACGGTGTCTGCGGGCAACTGCCAGACGCCTGCCAAGGAGCAGCGTTCCTGCTCCGTCTGCGGTGCAACGGAAAGCCGCAACGGCGACAAAGGTGACCATCAATTCAGTTCCTGGCGGCACTATTCCGACCCGACCTGCATCGAAAAGGGCTGGGATTATAAACAGTGTCATATTTGCGGTGTTGAGGACTGGAAGAGCATCGACCCCGTTGACCATGTGTTTGGCGAGTGGTATGTGGTTGCGGAGCCTCAGGTAGGCGTCCCCGGTCTGGAGCAGCGTGATTGCACTTACGGTTGCGGTACGAATGAGCAACGTGAGATTCCTGCACTGGAGGCGGAAAGCACAGCCGGTCTGGACCTCACCCTTGTACTTAGCAGCACGCCCGCCAACGGCACCCACTTTGTGGTCGGTGAGGAAGTCATCTTTACCGAAACTTGGTCCAACGGCACCGATAAGACCCTGTATCCCTTCTCCGTGTCTATCTGGACATGTGACGTTCCCTCCTACGGCAGCATGGTCGATCAGATCTGCAGCTGGTTTGCGGAAGACGGCGGCGGTCCCGTGGCTCCCGGCGCATCCGGTTCACACACACTGACCGTTACCGTGACGGAGGCCGACGTCGCACGCGGCGCGATCTACGCCGTGGCAGAACTGCTTTCTACCGTGCAGGATGGCCCCGATCTGGAGAACGTTACCACGCCCTTTGTCACCGCGCCCTGCGCGCCTGCTGCAGCACCGGTCGTGCTGGAGAAGATCGACATGCGCGCCCCTGCCAACGGTGCATACTACGTCCCGGGTGAGGTCATCCAGTATGGCCTGACCGTCAGATCCACCGAGGACAACCCGCTGAAGAACATCGTGATTTACGATCCCCTCAAGGGCGGCGATCAGGTTGTCTTTGGCCCGGCAGACGCGTTTGTGCTTGGCGCCGGATTCGAGTACACCGTAACTGAGGCGGATGCTCAGCGCGGCTATGTGGAGAACACCGCTTACGCAACCTTCATCTACGCTTCCGATGAAAACGGCAAATCGAACCGTATTACTTCCAATACGCTGGTCCTGCCCTGCGGCTTTGACGATTCCGGCGACTTCGGTCTGTCCGCCGCCCTGTCTGTGACCAAGGCGGCAACCAACACGCCCGACAACGGCAGCTACTATGAGCCCGGCGAAGTCATTTTCTTTGAGATCACCGCCACAAATACTTCCGCTGAAACGTTGACCAATCTCACGTTCCACGATCCCCTGATCACCGACGCCCCCGGCGCCACCGTGCCGACTTTCGCACCGGGAGAAACAGCCTCTTTCCAGGCATTCTATGTTGTCACCGATGTGGATGCCTTTGCAGGCAGCGTGACGAACGTGGCCTATATGACGGCCGCTGATGCAGATGGTCATCAGGTGGTGGAGTACTCCAACACAGTCACCGTGCCCTGTGGCTTCCCTGAGGGCA
This sequence comes from Clostridia bacterium, assembly GCA_017936765.1. Taxonomy (GTDB): domain Bacteria; phylum Bacillota; class Clostridia; order Christensenellales; family Aristaeellaceae; genus UBA11524. Next base: position 51,113 of record JAGBEX010000013.1, on the reverse strand, counting down.
GCGACATCCCCTTCGGCACGTTTGCCGACCTGGCCATCACCAAGCAGGAGGAAAGCCTGCCCCTCAACGGTTCCTACTACACCCTGGGTGAGGAAATCCACTATCGCATCACCTACACCAACGCCGGCGAGCTTACGATGCTGGATGTGGAGATCTTCGACCTGCTGGACGGTGTGCAGGCCATTGCCTCTGCCGAAAAGCTGGAGCCTGGCGAATCCCGCACCTGCAACTATATCCACGCTGTGACCGATGCCGACGTGGCCGCGGGCTATGTGTGCAACGCCGCCACCGGCACCTACATGGCCTCCGATTACGCGGGCAGCGCAACCTCCAACAGCGTGGTGAGCGACACCAGCGAGAAGGAAAACCACTGGGGCGAGTCCCTGCCCAGCTGGGGGACGATTGGCCCCGACTACATCATTCCTGCCCTGCCCCCGTCTCCCGGATTCCCCACGCTGCCCTCCTGGACGCCTGACGGTGGCTTTGTCAGTATCCCCAAGGTTCCCATCGGCGAAGTCGTTTTGCCCGGATATACCGGTTATCCCTTCACCCCCTCTGACGGCACCGTAACGGATCCCTCTGGCACCGATGCCGGGGAGCTGCAGCCCGGCACCACCATGGATCCCTCCATGTTCGGCACCATCGATACCGAGACGCTGCATACCGGCACCACCTCCTGCATGTTCACCATCACCGGTCGTGACCAGGTTTCCGCCAGCTACGAAACCAGCTTCTGCCCGGAACACGCGGATACCCAGTCCTCGGTGCTGATGATGAAGCAGATGGGTGCCACCCCCGAAATGGAAATGCAGGCCGCGGCCTACGCCGTGGCGCTGTGGCGCACCGAAGTGGAAAGCCTCTATCAGACGCTGCTGAACGCTGCTGATCCCACCGCCAAGGCCATCCTGCTGACAGAGTACGTCCGCTTCCTGGCAGACCTGGCGAACTACGAGCTGATGCTGAAGGAGCTGTATCCCGATCAGCCTGCGCTGGTTGCCCGGAAGGTGGCCGACGTGTGGCAGGACAAGTGTGCAACCCTGTGCTATGAGATGCACACCGTTGCCGCTGAGCGTACAGACAGCCTGCTGAATGTGGCAGCCACCGCCGGTGGTGCCGCCGAAGCCTGTACCTGTGTGACCTCCGCGGAGGAAAACGGCAAGCAGCTTTACACCCAGACCTATTGCCCCACCCACGGTTTCCCCTTCGCCATGATCGATATGCTGCTCAAGGGTGAGAATACGGCTGAAGCCTGGACGATGGTGCGTCAGATCTGGAGCGTTGAACTGACCAGCGCCTACAACAAGCTTTCTGCCCGACTGGGCGAAAGCAGCGGCATTGCCACCGCAGAACACGCGGCGCTGATGCAGTGGATGATCGCCCGCGAGGCATCGCTGATCGCCCTGTATCCCAACAATCCCGAGGTGGTGGCGCAGGCCATGGTGAAGACCATCATGGATCGTGTGAATGATCTGTGCCAGGTCTCCCGTTGATTTCAATCGGATCACTCGCTGGCCGGAAGAATCCTCTCTTCCGGTCAGCGGAAAAGGATATATATTGACTGAAAGGATTGATTGTATGAAGAAGTTCCTGTGTCTCCTGCTGGCAGCCATGATGCTGCTGGGCTGCGTACCCGCTTTGGCGGAAGGATTTCCGGAACTGGACAGCTTTGCTGCGTGGGATTATATCGGCGACTGGTTTGGCGTTTCCGGTCTGGATGTGATGGGCGATCCCACCACCGATTATCCCGACCTTAAGTTGAACCTGTATTTAAACGGTCTCGGCGACCTCTATCTGGATGGAGGTAAAAAAGAAATTGTCGGCTGGTATGTGGAGGATGATATGGTATTCGTCGCCCGTACCGTGGACAAGGTTCCCCAGGCTGATCAGATCTTTGCCTTTGCTGCCAAAAACGAAACCGGCCGTCTGGTGGTGGATTTGGGCTACTGCTCTGTGATCTGCGAGCAGGAAGGCGAAGAGTATCTGGATGTGACCTGGCCCGCGTTTGACGCCGAGGACGCCAAGTACTTCATCGGCACCTGGGAAGCGGTCACCTACATCGGCGACGGCATGGAGCTTTCTGCCGAGCTGATCGGCCCCATGACCCTCGTGCTGAAGGACGACGGCACCGCCCTGTCCATCGAGGGCGAGGAAGAACCCTACGAGCTGCGCTGGTACAGCGACTATGCCGTGGCGTACATCGGTGAAACCCCGACTGAGCTGGCGGAGATCTCCTTTGACGGCAATGGCAACATCTCCGTGAAGCTGGATGCGGAAACCACCGTCATCATGAAGCCTGTGGCGGAAGTCGTTGAAACCGGCACCATCCTTGGCACCTGGGAAAGCAGCGACAAGACCGTGGAAATCACCGAAGACGGCAAGCTGAAGATGGTCTACAAGTCCGACGGATACACCAACCACATGCAGTGGGAAATCATCGACGGCATGCCCACGGTTTCCCTGGGCACCTGGAAGGGCTCCACCATCCAGTTTGTCGACGGTTACCTGATCATCAACTATTCCGTTGAGCAAAAGCTGACCCGCGTGGGCGATGTTCCCGAAATCTATGTTGGTCCCGGCGGCTTTGAAGTGCCTGCCGATGACGCCTCCGCCGACTTCCTCGGCAACTGGGTTGAAGATGATGGCCGCGGTGTGCTGACCTTCAACGCGGACTTCACCGCTGTGATGAATTTCACCGACGGCCGCGTGTACGACATGAACTGGAAGACCACGGAAGATGGCGCCATCTTCACCACCGGCAATTGGTTCAACACCGCCATGGTTATTGAAAACGAAAACACCCTGAACATCGGCGGCGGCTGGATGATCCTCTACCGCGAGGGTACCCAGGACAGCGGCAATGAAATGCCCGTTGCTCAGCCCATCGGCGCGGAGGGCGAAGCCTACTTCGGCACCTGGACCATGGACCTGGGCGGCATGGCCATGAACCTGACCCTGAACCAGGACGGCACCTGCGCCATGGAAATGTTTGGCGAATCCGAGCCTGGCGTGTGGTCCATCGTGGATGGCAAGGCCAACGTCATGGGCGACGAGATCTACATTGACGACGATGGCAATCTGGTCGTGCCCGCTGCCGAGATGGTCTTCACCAAGGCTGGCGGCGCTGCTTCCTCCGGCACCGAACAGCCCGCTGCGGCGGTCGATTACGTTCCCAGCGTTGCTGACGACTTCATCGGCGGCTGGATCTGCAAGGCTGATCCCAATATGCAGATCCTCCTGCTGGAAGGCGAAGCCAACCTGATCGACGGTGGCGAACTGTATACCACGACCTGGGCGCTGGCGGAAGGTGTGGCTGAGTTCGACGGCATGAAGTTCTACATCACCGAAAACTACTCCATCGGCATCCTCGATATGTACGGCGAGCTGGTGGAATTCGAGCGCGGCTATGTGGAGAAGCCCAAGGCTTCCGCTGCTGCTCCCGAAACTGACGACAGCGACGAAATGTCCGATGAAGAGCTGCTTGCCCTCTTGGCTCTGCTTGGCCAGATGGAAAACAGCGAGGGTGGCGAATCTGCTGACCTGCCGGAAAACCTCCAGCCCTATGTAGGCACCTGGCACATGGTTTACATGGCCACCGGCGGCCTGGAGGGCGACCTGCGCACCATGGGCATCAACGCCAAGCTGGAACTGAATGCCGACGGTACCGGCAAGCTTTCCGGCGCTGCGGATGACGCTGGCAAGTGGTACGACGACGAAGGTCAGGTGCGTTTCGGCCAGGCTGAGTCTCCGCTGACCCTGCTGGATGGCGGCTTCCTGCGCTATGGCAGCCAGCTGGCTGGCTACATGGTCTTCTCCCAGGATGCAAACGCTGTGTGGAACCCTGCTCCCGCCGCCACGGAAGTTCCTGTTGCGACGGCTGCTCCCGCTGCGCCTGCTGCTTCCTTCGATTCCTACGAAGACTACATGGACATCAAGTTTGTGGCCACGACCTACACCTCCTTCGGCAATACGATGGATGCTTCCACCCTGGGCGCTGAATATTCCGTGACCTTCCATGCCAACGGCACCTGCGAGTTCATCATGGCTGGCATCAACACGCCCGGCCTCACCTGGGGTCTGCAGGAGGTTGCCATGGGTCTGACCAAGGCGGAGGCATTTGTCATCAGCTACTACGGCGTGAACTACAACTGCATTCCCACCGCAACCGGCTTTGACATGGACTTCTATGGCACCATGAATCTGCACTTTGTTCCTGCTCAATAAAGCAAAAATCAAGTCGTATGCTGCCTGCCGGAACCATTCTGGCAGGCAGTATGCCTTTCCTTAACGGATAGGGAGGATCACATGAAGAAGACAATCACATTCCTTCTGTGTGCAGTATTGCTCCTGCTTGTGCTGCCTATCTTCGCTCTGGCGGGCGACAGCTGCACAGAGGGCATCCATGATCTGAGTATGGTGGATGTGAAATATCCAACCTGCGAAACAGATGGCTACATGGTTCTGGAATGCAATAACTGCAACTATAAAAAGACTGAAATCACCGATAAAGCCTGGGGTCACGACTGGAAAGATGATGGAACGATCTATCCCGACTGCGAGAACCCCGGCCTGGAAAAGATGCATTGCGCCAACTGCGATAAGAAGTGGTCCAGCGTCATCTCTGCCCTGGGTCACAACTGGAAAGAGGCCGAAATTGTGCAGGACGCTACCTGTGAGATGAGCGGCACAAGCAAGGATGTGTGCGAAAACTGCGGCAAGGAGCTTTTGCACGAGATAAAGCCCAAGGGTCACAATTGGAAAAACACCAAGATCATCAAGAAAGCCACTTGCACCCAGGAAGGCAAAGCAGAGGCCGTGTGCCGTGATTGCGGCAAGGAAGGCACCCGCACGCTGAAGAAGCTCGCCCATACCTACAGCGAATGGACCATCATCAAGCAGGCAACGGAAAAGGTTAAGGGAAAGCGGTCTGCCGTGTGCGATGTGTGCGGAAAGAAGACCACGGAAGCCTTTGACTACGTTCCCGGCGATATTGCCATTTACACAACGGCCAGCAAGGTCAACCTCCGTGCGGGGGCGGGAAAAGGCAACAAGCAGATGGGTCAGGTCGCGAAAAAGGGTACCTATCTTGGCCAGCTCTACGAGGCTGCACCCGACAAGAATGGCACGGTGTGGTACAAAGTCAAATACAAGGAGAAGTACCGCTGGGTCATGTCTGATTTCGCTGAGGCGCGCGTGGAAACCGACGCCACCAAAGAACGCTTGCCCCAGGCAACAGGCACCGAGCTTACCAACTACTTCTTCATGAGCGCTGCGCCCGTTGCAGAGGCGCTTGAGCTGGATGAAGCCGAGGATGCTTCCTCTGCGTGGCAGAACGATGCTGTGTACATCTCCGGCGATCCTTATGTGGAGCAGATCGTTTTGATGGACAAAGGCTACAGTCTTTATGGCATCAAGGTGGGGGACAAGATCAGCAATGCGCTGAAGGTGCTGAAAAAGAAAAACCTGGTTCTGGAATCCGATCAGGCAGATCTGTACACCTACCGCATTCCTGCCCTGGCAGATGCGCTTTCTGTGGATGATGAGGGCTTCTGCGGATACCTGGAGGTGGTGGTGGCTGACGATGATACGGTTCAGGCCATTTGCCTGTATTCCGACACCGTGGAGCAGCGCTTTACAAGCTACTGATGGAGGAACATATGAAAGCATTACGAACCCTGGTGGTATGTCTGCTGATCCTGGTGATCCCGCTTGGTTCGCTGGCACTTGAGTATCCGGAAGGAACGCTGTACCGGGGCATCTATGGCTATACCGAGGAGATCGAATTCCTGCAGTATCAGCTGTTCTTTGCCGGTTATCTGGGGGATGACATTTCTGAAGTGGACGGCAAATTCGGCAAAAAGACGGAGGCTGCTGTCCGCCAGTTCCAGAAGGATCACGGCATTGATGTAACGGGCATTGTTTGTCCCAATACCCAGAACGCGCTGAATGATGAATGGGAAAACATGATGGAGCCCCAGGGCGGCGATAATGCGTATGGAGAACCATATCCCTATTGCTATATCGAGCATTATGCCAACGGTACCCAGTCGGTGGTGTTGTGTTCCGGGCATATGCAGATATACGCTGAAGCTGCAGATGCCATGTCCCTGGCGGGAACGACCGATGAGGAGATCATCGAAGGGCTGCAGACCGGGATCACCCTCTGGATGGAAGAGCTGAATAGACTCTATCAGCAATGGGCAGCTCTGCGTCCGGAATATGCTCAGCAGATCACAGCGCATCAGCAAGCGTTCATGGATTACTACCGCGCCCAGCTGGGGATCTGGAATGCCCACTTTGGCAGTCCCTCCATGGCTGCGCTGGAAAAGGCCGCAGAAATGCTGGCTGAGCATTGCTCGGAGCTGTGCATGATCCTGAGCGGTGCAATATAAGGGAGTGAAGAAGCATGAAGAACATCGGTAAGATCATTCTGCTGGTGCTGGGTATTGCCCTGATCGCCCTGGGCATCAAGAACTTTGCGGACCTTCCCGGACAGAGTGATGTGCTGGAAGCCGCCGTCTATCTGGATGAAGCGGTCATCCTGCCTGAAAATGAAGGCAAAATGGTGATCATCCATGGCAAGCCGGAAATGACCGGACCTGCCTATGACGAGGAGCTTGGTCTGTCGCTGGATACCATCAAAGCCTATCGCTATGCCGAGGAGTACAAGCTGACCTCCAGCGAAAAAATGGAGTATAAATACGGCTGGGTAGCCAAGGGCCAGAAGAGCATTGTCGGCAAGGCATCGCTGGGCGAGTTTGCCCTGGATGAAAAGACGCTCATCGGGCTTTCTGCTGGCAGCGAATATGAGGACTTCAATATGGAGGAGATCAGCGCCAAGGGCTACGAGGTCTCTAAAGGAAAAACAACCGAAGGTGCCTGGACGGATCGCTGGTGGGTGATCGTCGGCGGTACATACTATTATGACGCCTTTGAATACAGCGGCAATCTGGATATCCCGCACCTTACGCGCGAGATGAACAAGGAGATCGCTGACGAACGCGAGGGTGCCAAGGCCTACGCATACAAGGTCTACACAGGCACGGATGCTGGGGTGACCGTTGCTGGCATCCAGCAGGGCAATACCCTTGTGGCGCATGAAAAGCTGGGTGCCATTGTGAAAGACGGCGTGCAGACCAAAGACCAGCTGCTTTCTTCCAACAAGAACGGCGTCATCGGCGGCGCTGTGGTTTTCATGGTGATCGGCGCGGTGCTGGTTGTCCTCGGCATTCGCAAGCCTAAGGCGAAGGAGGGGATCTCCGCATGAAGCGCGTTACTGTGGTGATCCTGCTGCTGTGTATGCTTCTCACGGTGCTTCCGGCCATGGCTGACAATGTGTACTATGGCAACATGGAGGTCGTCAACTGCAACGAGTGGGTCTCCCTGCGGGAAAACCCCAGCACCAGCGCCAAACGCTTGGTTAAGGTACCTTTGGGCGCTGTTGTAACGGACTGCCAGCAGTATGGCGAAAACTGGATCTACGCTGTGTACGAGGACGATCAGGGCTACATTCAGGCGAAGTATCTCCAGCAATGCGAGGGGCTGTCGGTTTGCAGCGCCATGCTGATTTCGGATTGGACCGATTATTACGAAGCTATGGGCGACCTGGTGCCTGCAGGTGCGATTCCGCCGAACACCATTGTGCGCAACTGCGCCGTACATGCCAGCGGCCAGGCCTATGTGGAATACTACGGCTATGGTGTGTATGTCGATGCCGACCTTGCCGTGCCTTACAACGAGCTGTCGCACTTTCCGCAGGAGGTATCCCTGCACTACAACTACCATATCTTTGACGAGGCATACACGCCCCCGGACCTTGCCCTTGGCATTGCCTATGCCGAAGATTTCGACCTTTCGGCCTACGATTACACAGCCTACGATTACACGGAATTCGAGCCTGTGGATGAAGATACGCCCAAGGTGCATTACGTCCTGTATGCGGATTCCACGCTCAGGCATGTTCACCTGTTCAGCGTGTCCATCCAATGTGTCAACGCTGAGACAGGCCAGGAGACCATCCAGGCCACGCTGGAAAACATCCAGTATGAAATGGATCCGGAGCATCCGCTTGCTGTGACAGCTGTCATGTATGGCGATATGCCCAACCTGGCCGTGGGCTACGAGGATCAGACGGGGGCATATCATTTTGCCTTTGTGGACATGAGCGGCGAGGATGGCAGCCTTTATCTGAGTGAGTTCTGACGGCATATTGAGGGATTGATACTTTCTCTGAGGAGAAAGACAAAATAAAAGGGAGGGACGCAAGTCCCGACTAACGAGGCCAATGCTTGCATTGGTCGAAGTGTAGTCAGCGCCGAGCTTGCCTCGGTGATGGCCGATAGAAAAGGAGGAGAGGATAAATCCATGGCAAAGCATAACTGCGCGATCTGCGGAGCAGAGATCGGTCTGATCTCCGCACAGAAGCTGGCGGACGGCAACTACATCTGCCGAAAGAACTGCCGCAAAAAGCTCTTCAAGACTTTCGACTGCGTACCGGCTTACCTGCAGGATGTAACGGATCATATCGCCCAGATCGAATACGGCACCAAGGTGTGGAACCAGATCTTCGTTCCGCTGAAGAAAACCAAAGTGAAGGAAGAAAAGCTGCGCCAGGTGACTGGCATTCAGGAATACCAGGTGTATGTGTCACCTTCTACCGGCCTGATTGCTTTCAACGAGAACCGCTACAAGTTCATGTTCTTCGGCAAGACCGAGTACGCCTGTGTATACCGCCTGGCCGACCTGGTCACCTATGAATACGACAGCGAAACCACCAAGAACAGCGAGGGCAAGGAAGAAACCCGGCATTACTGCTGGTTTGGCTTCCAGAACACCTCCGGCATGAATTACTTCCGAGTACAGTTGAGCAATAGTGGAGTTTATCCGGCCATTGAGAAGTATTTTAACGAACTGTTCGGTATCCAGAAGACCGTACGCAACATGTTCCAGAATGCCAAGCGTGAAATCAACGCCGCCAAGGCGGTGGTCGGCGCGGTCAAGGCCGTGAAGGACGGCACCATTGATGAAGCACAAGTCAGCGACACCTTCGATGCGCTGAACGCGATTGATCTGGGTGACCGTACTGAATGGATAGCCAAGGCGGATGCTGCGCTGGCACAGGTGAAATGACCAGCTCGGATTTCTGAGGTAAATGTCCTGTATTCGATAATGGCAGCTTTCAAGTGTGATTGAGAACAGCTCCGTACCGGAACAATGTGGGTGCGGAGCTGTTTTCTGTTTGAAAAGGCCTGCTCAAGTAGCATTTTCGAGCAATACGGCATACCTGTGCGCATTGGTAATGGTTGTTATCATCAGCATAACTATACGACGAGCCAGATTTGTGATATGATTATACGGGAAGATTTTAAGAAGAAACACAGCACTTATTAGGAGATATAAGACGATGAAGAAAATACTGTTTATTTGCCACGGCAACATCTGCCGCAGCCCCATGGCGGAGATGATCATGAAGCACCTCGTCCGTGAACGCGGGCTGGAGGGGCAGTTCAGCATTGCCTCGGCGGCCACCAGCACCGAGGAGATCGGCAACCCGGTGTATCCTCCGGCAAGGGCGGAGCTGGCGCGCCAGGGCATTCCGGTGGAGAAACGCGGGGCGCGGCAGCTGACCCGCAGGGATTATGCGGACTATGACCTGCTGATCGGCATGGACAACGCCAACATCCGCAATATGCACCGGATGCTGGGCGGCGACCCGGAGGGGAAGATCCATCGGCTGATGGACTTCACCGACAGGCCGGGGGAGGTGTCCGACCCCTGGTATTCGGATCGGTTTGACATTGCGTACCGGGACATCCGCGAGGGGTGCGAAAAGCTGCTGGCATATATAAAAGACGAAGACTGACCTTACCCGGTCAGCCTTCGCTTTTTTATTCTACTACAAAATCCGTCCAATCCACATGATTATACACCATCACATCCTCCGCAAAGGTCATGCCCTGCTTCTGGTAAAACTGAATGGCGTTCTCGTTGGCGCAGGTGTACATGATGATGTCCTTCTCGCCGCCGGCCAGGTCCAGGGCGCGCTGCATCAGCTGCTTGCCGATGCCCTGGCGCACGTAGCGGCGGTCGATGCCCAGGTCGGTGATGAAGAGCCAGTAGGCAAAGTCGGTGATGCCGAAGCACACGCCGATGAGTTCGCCCTCCTCCGTGCGGGCGGTGAGGCTGATGGAGGCGTTTTGCACCAGCCGGGCGATGCGCTCCTCAAAGCGCTCCCGGGGGTACTGGGAACCCAGGTCGGTGCGGGCGAGGAAGCTGATGTAGCTTTCCGGGGTGAGACGTTCCTGCTGGATGGTCATAGGTCAGCACCTCTTTTCGTTCATCATGATGTTCACAATGGTGCTGTTGGTTTTGCCCATGCCCTCCAGCACCAGTTCGCCCAGGTGGGCGATGAGGTGGTCGAAATCGTTGTCCAGAATGCCGTCCTGGGCGTGGATGCCGCTGCCCTCCATGGCCAGGCAGGCGGCTTCCACCGCCAGGCCTGCGGAGAGGGCTACCTTGCTGGCACAGCCCTCCTTGGCGCCATCGCAGATCATGCCGCTGACGGAACCCAGAATGTTGCGGGCGGCCTGGAGCATTTCCTTTTCGCCGCCGCCCAGCAGATACACCGCGCCCAGGGAGGCACCCAGGCCGGAGGCCACGCCACAGGCACACACGCTGCTCAGCGGGCCGATGTGGCTCTTGATGTAGATGTTCACCATGTTGGCCAGCGCCAGGGCGCGCAGGAGCTTTTCTTCATCGGCGCCAAAGGCCTGGGCGGCGGCGTCCACGGTGAGGAACAGGGTCAGCCCCTGGTTGCCGCTGCCGGTGGCGGTCATCACGGGCAGGGGAACACCGCTCATGCGGGCATAGCTGGCGGCACCCGCCATACGCTTGGCCTGCACGAACACGGAGGGATCCTTCAGCATCATGGAGGGCAGCACTTGGCGATCCATGCCCTTCTCCACGGCGGTGCGGTAGACCCGGCGGTTCATGTCCAGGGCGGATTTCAGGAAGGCCAGCTTCTCCAGCGGCACATGGTTGGCAAAGTCAAGGTAGGCCGCCACGTCGCCGCATACCTCTTCGGCTTCCTCGGCCTCCAGCACCTCTTCAGCAAAGGGGGCGAAGGGCGCGTGTTCGATGCGGGCAATGTGGTCGTGGCTCTGGCTGGTGATGACCCGCACACAGTCGTATTCCGTTTCGATCACGGTCTCGATGTACAGCCCCTGGGCTTCCTCAGCGATCTCCACGGTGATCTTCTCCCGCAGGGCCTTGCCCTCGGCCAGCTGCTGGGCTGTCACGGTGTGCAGGGCGTTCATGCCTGCCTCGCTGTCGCCAGCGGTGATGCCCAGCGCCACGCACAGCTCCACGCCGCGCTCGTCCGCGCCGGGGATGCCCACGCCCATGGCATTCTTGAACAGATAAGCATCCAGCCGGGCGGTGACCCGCACGATCTCGCCCTGCACGTTTCTGCGGGCGGTGGCGGCATTCAGCGCGATGGCGGAGGGTTCGGTGCAGCCGGTGGATTCAGCCAGCGCAGCGGCGATCTGGCTCAGATAAAGCTCGTATGACATAGGGTCGCCTCATATCTTTTGTGGTGTTGGGTATCATTTCGCCGAAGAATGCATTTTCCCCTGCAAAAATAGCAGGAATGCAGGATAAAACTTGACGCGCCCACGGGAATAGTGGTATAATAACACGTTTCTGTTTGAGTATCTTTTTTGATATATTAGGAGGGAATACAATGTCCGGTCATTCCAAGTGGCATAATATTCAGGCTAAGAAGGGTAAGGCCGACGCCAAGCGCGGCGCTATCTTCACCAAGATCGGCCGCGAGATCGCCATCGCTGTGCGCGAAGGCGGCGCCAACCCCGAGTCCAATGGCAAGCTGCGCGACGTGATCGCCAAGGCCAAGGCCAACAATATGCCCAACGATAACATCCAGCGTTCCATCAAGAAGGCCTCCGGTGAAATGGGCGACGTGAACTACGAGCAGATCACCTACGAAGGCTATGCCCCCGGTGGCGTGGCGGTGATCGTGGATACCATCACCGATAACCGCAACCGCACCGTGTCCGACGTGCGCCATTGCTTCGCCAAGAACGGCGGCAACCTGGGCAACGCCGGCTCCGTGTCCTTCATGTTCGACGAGAAGGGCGTGCTGGTGGTGGAGCGTACCCCCGGCAGCGACGAGGACGAGATGATGATGATGGCCCTGGACGCCGGTGCCGAAGACATGAAGGCCGAGGAGGATGTCTACGAGATCTACACCTCTCCCGCCGATTTCTCCGCCGTCCGCGAAGCCCTGGAGCAGCAGGGTCTGTCCTTCCTCTCCGCCGAGGTGAACAAGATCCCCCAGAACACCGTGTCCGTGGACGATCCTGACACCCTCAAAAACATCCAGAAGCTGCTGGATATGCTGGACGACAACGACGACGTGCAGAACGTCTACCACAACGCCGAGCTTCCCGAAGAGGAAGACGAGGAGTGATAAGGGGCCAGAGGCGCTGCCTCTGGACTCCGCTTAAGGGCTTTGCCCTTAAGAATCCCACGAAGGGCCGTTCGATCCGCAACCTCAATCGTCGCCTTCTCGCCTAAAGGCTCGAATGCTCGTTTCGGTTGATTCGCTCAGCTCGCTGCTTCCGCCACTGGCGGCGCGAGCATCGCTCACCCTTTCGAAACCCACTTTCAGTTGTTGGAAGTGGGTTTTTCCTTTGTGGGGGTCACGGCGCATAACGGATGCGCCGCGACGCGGATGATGCAGGGGTGTTTGGGTGTCGATTTGTGGAGTTTTTTCGGGTGTTCCCCTTGCAAATGCGAACAGAGCATGATAGGATAATCCTATCGAGTTGAAAGGATGTGTTCAACATGGCAACGAAGAAAGCGGCTAAGGCCGAGAAGACTGCCCCCGTGAAGGACGGGGCGCAGGCAGAGAAGCTCAAGGCGCTGGAACACGCGCTGGCTGATCTGGATAAACAGTTTGGCAAGGGTTCTGTGATGAAGCTGGGCGAGGCCAGCGCCCAGAATATCGAGGTGATCCCCACCGGCTGCCTCACCCTGGACGCAGCCCTGGGAGTGGGCGGCATTCCCCGCGGCCGTATCGTGGAGATCTATGGCCCCGAGTCCTCCGGTAAGACCACCGTGGCCCTGCACATTGTGGCCGAAGCCCAGAAGGCCGGCGGCATTGCGGCCTTTGTGGATGCGGAACACGCGCTGGATCCTGTGTATGCCAAGAAGCTGGGCGTGAACATCGATGAACTCTACGTCTCCCAGCCCGATACTGGCGAGCAGGCGCTGGAGATCGCCGAGGCGCTGGTGCGCTCCGGCGCCCTGGACGTGGTGGTCATCGACTCCGTGGCCGCCCTGGTCCCCAAGGCTGAGATCGACGGCGAAATGGGCGACAGCTTCGTGGGTCTGCAGGCTCGACTGATGAGCCAGGCCCTGCGCAAGCTGGCGGGCATCATCAACAAGACCGGCTGCGTGGCGGTGTTCATCAACCAGCTGCGCGAAAAGGTTGGCGTGATGTACGGCAACCCGGAGACCACGCCCGGCGGCCGCGCCCTGAAGTTCTATGCCTCTGTGCGCCTGGACGTGCGCCGCGGCGAGCAGCTCAAAAATGGCACCGCCATCGTGGGCAACCACACCAAGGTGAAGGTCGTGAAGAACAAGGTGGCACCGCCCTTCCGCGTGGCCGAGTTCGACATTGTGTACGGCGAGGGCATCTCCAAGGAAGGCACCCTGCTGGACATGGCTGTGGAGCGCGACATCATCCACAAGAGCGGCGCCTGGTTCTCCTACAAGGATCAGCGCATCGGCCAGGGCCGCGAGAACACCCGCCTGTTCCTGAGGGATAACCCGGAGATCACCGACGAGATCGACGCTCTTCTGCGCAAGGAGCTGTTTACCGAGCCTGCCCCCGAGGATGAGGCTGCCATGAAGCAGCAGGCCGAGGAGGAAGAGGACGACCTGGCTCTGCTGGAAGAAGAACTAGCCGACGAATAACATTTCAGCCGCAGCGAACTTGCTGCGGCTTTTCCTATACGGGAAGTGTGAAGGAAGGATAAAAAAGTCTGAAAGAATATCAAGAAAAGACTATTGAATCATACATGGAATATGATATAATATATACCAAAGGTTGACAAAGTTTTGTCAATCAAAGAGAAATAAGGAGGAAGATACCATGAAGAAGATTCTGGCTCTGATTCTGGCTCTGGCCATGATGATGACCGCTGGTCTGGCTCTGGCTGACAACAGCTACACCGGCACCGGCAAGGGCTTTGCGGGCGACATCAAGGTCACCGTGACCCTGGCTGACGACGGCTCCATCGTTGATGTGACCGTGGACGAGTGCAACGACACCCCCGGCGTGTGCGACACCGCTGTGGAGAAGGTTCCCGCTGACATGAAGGAACTGAACTCCATCAACGTGGACACCGTTTCCGGTGCTACCTTCACCTCTCAGGGCATTCTGGCGGCTGCCAAGGACGCCCTGGAGAGCAACGGCGTTGACATCACTGCCCTGATGGAAAAGAAGGAAGTTGTGGTGGAAAAGGGCGCTGACCAGACCCTGGAGGCCGACGTGGTCGTGATCGGTGCTGGCGGCGCTGGCCTGGCTGCTGCCATCACTGCCGAGCAGAATGGCGCCAAGGTCATCGTGGTGGAAAAGATGCCCAAGGTGGGCGGCAACACCATTCTGGCTGGCGGCGCTGTGAACGCTGTGGAAGACCGCAGCGAGTTCGCCATCAAGCAGAACGACTCTGTGTACTGGCACTACACCCAGACCCTGTCTGGCGGCGACTATCAGGGCGATCCCGAGCTGGTGATGACCCTGGTGTCCAATGCCTATGACGGCATCCAGTGGACCAAGGAGCTGGGCATGGAATGGCTGGGCGAGGACGCTGTGTTCACCGTGTCCGGCGGCCTGTGGCCCCGCGCCTGGAAGCCCGCCGGCAAGGCCAGCGCTGGCTTCTTTGAGACCTATGGCAAGTACATCGACAACACCGACAAGATCGACCTGATGCTCAACACCAAGGCTGAAGAGATCCTGGTGAACGAGAAGGGCGAGGTTTGCGGCATCGTCTGCACCGGCGAGACCGGCAACACCGTGACCATCAATGCCAAGAGCGTTGTGGTGGCCACCGGCGGCTTCTCCAAGAACGTTGAGCTGCGCATGGCCTACGACGCCATCTGGGGTATGCTGGACGAGAAGGTTCTGTCCACTAACCATCCCGGCGCTACCGGCGACGGCGTGAAGATGCTGCAGAAGCTGCAGGCTGACTTCATCCAGATGGGCAACATTCAGCTGCTGCCCCTGGGCGATCCTGTGACCGGCTCCCTGTCCGGCAACATCGAGCATGGTGTTGATTCCCGTATCTTCGTGAACAAGTCCGGCCTGCGCTATGGCGATGAGGGCGGCCGCCGCGACGACATGACCCGCGACCTGTTTGCTCAGGAAGACGCTTACATGTGGATCGTGATGGACTCCGATACCTATCCCACCGGCGACGAGCTGAACAACTTCGGCGAGAGCGCCAACCAGCTGGTGGAAGCTGGCCGCGCTGTGAAGGCCGACACCCTGGACGAGCTGGCTGTGCTGATGAACGTGGACGCTGCCAACCTGAAGGCCACCATTGCTGAGTACAACGAGTACTGCATCGGCGGCGCCAAGGAAGGCCAGGCTGACCAGTTCGGCCGCACCCTGTTCGGCGCTCCCATCGACAACGGCCCCTTCTATGCTGGCGCCCGCGTGCCCACCGTGCATCACACCATGGGCGGCGTCCGCATCGATACCCTGTGCCGCGTGTACAACGAGAGCGGTGAGATCATCGAGAACCTGTACGCTGCTGGCGAGGTGACCGGTGGTATCCACGGCACCAACCGTCTGGGCGGCAACGCTTTGACCGACACCATCGTGTTCGGCCGCATTGCTGGCGAATCCGCTGCTCTGCAGAAGTAAGTCACCGAAGTGGCGGAGCCTCTCTGCCACATAAAAAAGCTGCTCAGTCCTTCGGGACTGAGCGGTCTTTTTATGCTTACTTTTTCATGGCAAAGGGAATGAACTTTTTGATCTCCCGATCCCAGAAGCCCCACTCATGCACGGCGTCCGGCTCCTCGTAGTGGGTCACGTCCCAGCCGTACTTTTCCAGCGCGGGGATGAATTTCTGATGCTGGTGATACAGGAAATCCGCCGTGCCGCAGGATACATAGAGCCTGGGCGCGTTCTCCGGCTTGTTCTTCATCAGGTGG
Source organism: Clostridia bacterium (assembly GCA_017936765.1). GTDB lineage: Bacteria > Bacillota > Clostridia > Christensenellales > Aristaeellaceae > UBA11524. The sequence goes on along the minus strand of JAGBEX010000013.1, from coordinate 34,874 downwards.
AACAGGTCGTGCTGGCTGCCCTTCATGCGGCTCAGGGGGCCGAAGACCCGCTTGAAGTTGTCCAGACGATCCTGGCGGCGGCCGGTCATGTCGCAGATGTCCGTGGCGCCGGAGAAGCTTGCCGCTGCACCGAAACGCTCCGGGTGGGTCAGCGCCAGCTTCATGGCGCCGTAGCCGCCCATGGAAAGCCCGGCCACAAAGGTATCCTCGGGCTTATCGGACAGGCGGAAGAAGCGATGCATGGCGCGGGGCAGCTCTTCGTTGACGTAATCCCAATAGCGCTCGCCCTGCACCTCGTTGGTGTAGAAGCTGTGGTTCACCGCGGGCATGATCACCGCCAGGTTATGCTCGGCAGCGTAGCGCTCCACGGAGGTGCGGCGCATCCAGATGGAGTGATCGTCGCTGTAGCCATGCAGCAGATACAGCACCTTGGGCAGCTCGCCGGACTGGGCGGCGGTGATGCCGATGCCCTGGCTGGGTTCGGGCATGATGACGTTTACGGTGGACGCCACGTTCAGCGTCTCGGAAAAGAATTGTACTTGCAGAAAGGCCATTGGGTGGCACCTCCAACGAACAGTTTTTCTTAGTGTAGCATGGCGGGGACGGCTTGGCAAGGGGCGCTTGCACAAAAAAATGCGGGGGCGATGGCAGATCGCTCCCCGCAGGTGTTGATTTACAATTGTGCCTGAACCCAGGCGTCCACGTCCGCTTCCGGCAGCTGCAGGGCAAGCCGGTAGAGCCTGCCGTCCGTGCTGCGGTCGAGGAAGTGATAATCGTAGAGTTCCCGGCGCAGCGTGGCGGGATCGCCAAAGGTGTGCCAGTCCAGCAGAATGTCGTTGATCTCCCGCTCGGCGTAGTCCCTGTTTGGCTCAAACTTCTGCGCCAGGTACAGGAGCGCGTAGATCTTCATCTTCCGCTTGGCGGGGAACACGGTGAGTTTGCCGGATCCGTTCAGGAAATTCTTGAGGGTAACAGTCAGTTCCATAGGGTACCTCCCATGGGGTCGGGGGGATCATTGCAGCAGCAGGGCCTCGGCTTCCTCCAGGGATTCCACGACGTAGGTGGCCTTGTCGCTCTGCCCCTTGCCGTGGCGGGTGAGCCAGATGCTGTCCACGCCCGCGTTATGCGCGGCGGCGATGTCGGCAGAGTGGCTGTCACCCAGGAACACGGCCTCCCGCTTATCGGTGCAGCCCAGCAGCTCGAGGGCTTTTTCCACCATGAGGGGGTTGGGCTTGCTGACGCCGATCTCCTCGGAAATGATGACCGCATCCAGCAAGGGCGTGAACTCGCACACGCTGAGGCGGCCGCGCTGGGTGGCGCTGACACCATTGGACACCAGGGCGATCTTCATTTTGCCGTGAACGGCCTGCAAAAGGTGCATGGCGCCGGGCAGAAGGTCGGCGTGGGTGGAGAGCTTATCCTGAAAGGTCACGGCCAGGGCCTTGGTGTCCACATCCTGCCAGCCGTAATGCTGGCACAGCTGGGCAAAGCGCTCGATTTTCAGCGCAGCCTGGGTGGTCTCGCCCCGCTCGAGGGCTTCCCACAAAAGCTTGTTGATGTGGTGGTAGGTGGTGAACACCTCGTCGGAGAAGGGCTTGCCGAAGGCGGTCAGCGCATCCCGGAGGGACTTGCGCTCCGCTGCGTCAAAGTCCATGAGGGTGTTGTCGTTATCGGCCAGCAGATAGCGGTAACGCATGGTGCCTCCTTACTTGGCGCTTTCGCGGGTGAAGTTCAGCAGGCCGCCGCAGAGGATGCAGCCCTTCTGGCGCTGGGTGAGGGGCAAAAGCACCGTGTATTCTTCGCCCTTGGTCTCGTTGCGCAGGACGAACTTCTCGCTGCCTTGTTCCACCAGGGCGCGGACGCCGGGCAGGGTCAGCACATCGGCCATGTCGATGCGGTCGTAGTCCGCCTCGTTTTCAAAGGTCATGGGCAGGATGCCGTTGTTGATCAGGTTGGCCTGGTGGATGCGGGCGAAGCTCTTGGCGATCACCGCACGGATGCCCAGGTACAGGGGCACCAGGGCAGCGTGCTCGCGGCTGGAGCCCTGGCCGTAGTTGCTGCCGGCCACCAGCATGCCGCCGCCCTCGGCCTTGGCGCGGGCAGGGAAGTCCTTGTCCACGGGAGTCAGGCAGAAGTCGGAGAGATAGGGCACATTGGAGCGGAAGGGCAGCAGCTTGGCATCGGAGGGCGCGATGTGGTCGGTGGTGATGTTGTCCTCCATTTTCAACAGCACCTTGCCGGACACATCCTCGGCCAGCGCCTTGCCCATGGGGAAGGGCTTGATGTTGGGGCCGCGGACGACCTCCACGGTGTCCTCTGCGCCGGGTTCCACCGGGGGGATCACCAGGTTGTCGTTAACCTCAAAGGCCTCGGGCAGGGGGATATCCAGGTCGATGTCCAGGCAACGGGGGTCGGTCAGCACGCCGGTGAGGGCGGTGATGGCCGCCGTTTCGCAGGAGACCAGGTAGATGCCCGCGCTCTTGGTGCCGCTGCGGCCAAAGAAGTTGCGGTTGTTGGTGCGCACAGAGATGGCGTTGGACTTGGGTGCCTGACCCATGCCGATGCAGGGACCACAGGCACTTTCCAGGATGCGGGCGCCCGCGCCCAGCATATCCGCCAGAGCGCCGTTGCGGGCCAGCATGGTCAGCACCTGCTTGGAGCCGGGACCAATGACCAGGCTCACGTCGGGATGCACGGTCTTGCCCTTCAGGATGCGGGCAACGCGCATCATATCGGTATAGGAGGAATTGGTGCAGGAGCCGATGAACACCTGATCCACCTTGATGGGGCCGCATTCCTTCACCGTTTCCACGATGTCGGGCATGTGGGGCTTGGCCACCAGGGGTTCCAGGATGTTCAGGTCGATCTCCACGATCTCGTCGTAGGTGGCGTCGGCGTCGGGCTTCAGCTCCGTCCAGTCCTGCTCGCGGCCCTGGGCCTTCAGGAAGGCGCGGGTCACATCGTCAGAGGGGAAGATGGAGGTGGTAGCGCCCAGCTCGGCACCCATGTTGGTGATGGTGGCGCGCTCCGGCACGGTGAGGGTGGCCACACCGTCGCCGATGTATTCCATCACCTTGCCCACGCCGCCCTTCACGGTGAGGCGGCGCAGCACTTCCAGAATGATGTCCTTGGCGGCCACGCCATAGTTCAATTTGCCGGTGAGCTTGATGCCCACCACCTTCGGGCAGGAGAGGAAATAAGCGCCGCCGCCCATGGCCACGGCCACGTCCAGGCCGCCCGCGCCGATGGCCAGCATACCGATGCCGCCGCCGGTGGGGGTGTGGCTGTCGCTGCCCAGCAGGGTGTAGCCAGGCACGCCAAAGCGCTCCAGCTGCACCTGGTGGCAAATGCCGTTGCCGGGCTTGGAGCAATAAATGCCGTGCTTCTTGGTCACGGACTGGATGTACTGGTGGTCGTCGGCGTTTTCAAAGCCGGTTTGCAGGGTGTTGTGGTCGATGTAGGCCACGGACTTCTTGGTCTTCACCCGATCCACGCCCATGGCCTCGAACTGAAGATACGCCATGGTGCCGGTGGAGTCCTGGGTGAGGGTCTGGTCGATGCGGATGGAGATCTCCGTGCCGGGAACAAGCTCGCCCGTCAGCAGGTGGGCGGCGAGGATTTTCTGTGTAAGATTCATTGCATTGCCTCCATGATACGTATATTTTCGTATTGTATACAATTGTTGCCCATCCATCATAGCGGCAAGAGGGCGGCTGTGTCAATCGATTGCGGGAGAAAGAACATGAAAAAGGCATTCGGCAGAAAAACAAAAAAACTGCTTGACAATTTGCTCTGCTGGCGGTATAATCATTTCTGTTCTGCGGGAATGGCGGAATTGGCAGACGCGCATGATTCAGGTTCATGTGTTCGTACGAACTTGCAGGTTCAAGTCCTGTTTCCCGCACGCAAGAAAAAAGCTCTTTGCATTTGCAAAGAGCTTTTTTCTTGCGTGAATGAAGCGCCCTTCGGGCATGAAGACGCTTCGCTAATGAAGAAATGAAGGAATGAGTTGGCGGGTGCTTCATTCCCTCATTATTCACTATTCACTATTCATCATTCATTATTCATTTTACCCGCTCCACGCCATCCTTGGTGACAATGGCATAGCACAGCGGCGGCGCCTCCACAGGCGCATCGGAGAAGCTGATCGCTGCGCGGATCGCCGCCTCGGCCTTGTCGGCATCCTCTTCGCTGCGAGCATACAGCGTGCAAAGCGTGGTGTCCGGCTCCACCCGGTCGCCAATGCGCACGGGCAGCACAAAGCCCACGGAGTAGTCCAGCGCGTCGGTTTTCTGCACGCGCCCGGCACCCATGGCCTGGGCGGCCAGACCCAGGGCGGTGGTGTCCATTTCGGCCACATAGCCGCTGCGGCCAACCTGCACGGTGCGGGTCACGGCGGGCTGGGGCAGGAGCGTCACATCGTCGCACACGGCGGGGTCACCGCCCTGGGCAGCGAAGATTTCCTTCAATTTCGCCAGGCCGCGGCGGGAATCCAGCGCCTCCTGCAAAAGGGCGCGACCTTCCTCGGGGGTGGCGCAGCGACCGGCCAGCACCAGCATATGGCTGCCCAGCAGCAGCGAGACCTCCAGCAGCGCGCCGGTGGTGCGGCCGGACAGCACGTCGATGGCGTCCTTCACCTCCAGGGCGTTGCCCACATGGGTACCCAGGGGCTGCTCCATGCCGGTGACGATGGCGGTGACGGGCTTGCCTGCCAGCGCACCGATGTTTACCATGGCCTGCGCCAGCTGGATGGAACCCTCCAGCGTCTGCATAATGGCACCGGAGCCGGTCTTCACGTCCAGCACAATGGCATCCGCGCCGGAGGCCAGCTTTTTGCTCATGATGGAGGATGCGATCAGCGGCAGGCTGTCCACGGTGGCGGTCACGTCCCGCAGGGCGTAGAGGGTCTTGTCCGCCGGGGCCAGGGAGCCGGTCTGGCCGATCACCGCCGCGCCGATGGCGTTCACCTGACGGATGAAGGCATCCTCCGTCAGCTCCACGCTCAGGCCGGGGACGGATTCCAGCTTATCCAGCGTACCGCCGGTGTGGCCCAGGCCACGGCCGCTCATCTTGGCCACAGGCACACCGCAGGCAGCCACCAGGGGCGCCAGCACCAGGGTGGTGGTGTCGCCCACGCCGCCGGTGGAGTGCTTATCCACCTTGATGCCGGGAATGGCGGAAAGGTCGCACACGTCGCCGGAATCCCGCATGGCCAGGGTGAGGTGGGTGGTCTCCTGGTCGGTCATGCCCTGGAAGCGGATGGCCATCAGCAGCGCGGCCAGCTGATAGTCCGGAATGGTCTGCCTGGCGGCACCCTGCACAAAATAGTCGATCTCCTGGGCAGTCAGCTCCTGTCCCAGCTTCTTTTTGGTGATGATGTTGACCATGTTCATGGAGGCAGCCTCCCTTTTTCAATCCTGTTGTATTTCATTATACCACAGGAGAAGGGGATTGAAAATGCGGAATTCGGAATTCGGAATGCGGAATGGATGGTCAGAGCAGCAGCATCACGGCCTGGGCGGCGGCTACGGCAAGGCACGCGCCGATGGCCACGGTGAGCAGGCTGCGGCCGCGCCAGGCCATCACGATGGCCACCACCAGGCCCACCAGCGCCGTCCACAGGCTGCCGGTGGAGTAGAGCACGTCCGGGAAGGTCATGGCGCCCAGCACCGCATAGGGTACATAGTGCAGGAAGGATTTCACAAACACGCTCTTGATCTCCCTGCGGAAGACCGTCAGCGGCAGCATACGGATCAGGTAGGTCACACCGGCCATCACCAGCAGATAGGGGAAGAAATCAGACCAGCTCATGCGTCACCCTCCTTTACCGGGAACAGCAGCGCACCCACGGTGGAGGCGGCCACGGCACAGATGATGATCACAAAGCCGCTGGAAAGCTGATTCAGCCCGGGGATGTAGCGGAAGCACAGGCTCAGCGCCACGGCGATGACCACCACCACCCGCACAGGATGCTCCTTGCGGGCAGGGGGCAGGATGATGGCCAGGAACATACCATAAATGGCGATGCCCAGCGCTGTGCGGAAGAACTCCGGCAGCAGCTGTCCGGCCACCGCGCCCAGCAGCGTACCCAGCGCCCAGCCCAGCCAGGGCGTGGACATGAGGCCATACAGGTAGCCTTTGCCCACCTTTTCCGGCTGGGAGGAGGCCACGGCGAAGATCTCGTCGGTATTGCAGAAGGAGAAGGCCATGCGGTGCAGGGTGGTCATGGTTTTGTCCAGCTTCTGGGAGAGGGATACGCCCATCAGCGCATAGCGCAGGTTGATGATAAACTGGGTCAGCGCCAGCTCGATGAGGGAGGCCTGGGCCAGCATCAGCGGCAGCCCGGCAAACTGTCCGGCGCTGGTCACGTTGGTCATGGAGATCAGCACGGCCTGCTGCCAGGTGAGACCATCGCTCACGGCCTTCATGCCGAAGGTGAAGGACACCGAAAGGTAGCCCAGCGCAATGGGGATGCCGTGCTTTACGCCCTTGAGAAACAAGCGGTTCATGGGAAAAATCGCCTCGATTTCGTATAATGGAACAAAGTCCATCCTACCACGCGGTGCGTGGTGCGTCAACGCCGGGGAGCGTTTTGGTACAAAGAAAAAACCGGACGGAAAGTCCGGTGTGCGTGTTATTTGATAAGCTCTGCCATGGTGGCAATGTCCTGGGCGGCCATGGTGACCTTGGCCTTTTCGATCAGGATGTTGCCGCCCGTCATGATGTAGGAGGGCATGACCCGCACCTCCCCATAATAGAAGGGTGTGGCGCGGAGTTTGTAGGTAGCGCCGGAGGGGATCACATTGCGCTTGGTGGTCTTGCGGGCAATCTGGTTGAACATTTTCTTGGCCACATCGCCCATCAGCATCACCACACGCACATTGGGAAACAGCGCCAGCTCCGCTTCCAGCCAGGGCAGGCTTTCCTCCAGGCTGCTTTTCTCAATGGCGTAGGCAGTCTTGGGCATTTTCACCGCGTTGGTGATGTACACGCCCATGTGCAGGATGTCCGCCACGGTCTCTACGGGCAGCCCGGCCTTCTGAAACAGGGGGATGGTGGTGGAAAGGTATTGCTCGCCGCTGCTGCCGTAGAAGTCCTGGGCGGGATCCTCCGGCACGACCTCGTTGATCATGATGGCGCGGATGGCGGTAGGGTCGACCTCCACATCGTTGAGCTGAATGTGGGGATGTGCGCCCAGTGTCTGCTGTAATTGCTGGCGGATGTTCATGGGCTCAGTCCTTCCTCTGCATCTTCTTCTGCACCTTGTTTTCATACATCTTGGCATCGGCGATGCGGATGATGCCCATCACCGTCATGCCGCTGGCCAGGGGGATGCAGGCGCTGCCGATGCTGGCAGACAGGGTGTAGGGCTTGTTGGCGCTGGCGTTGATCTGCCTCAGCGCCTCATAGAAGCCGGCAATGCGCTTTTCGGCCTCGGCAGGGTCGTAGGCCCCGATGCCGATGACGTAGAACTCGTCGCCGCCGGCGCGGACGCACAGCTCGTTGTCCCTGGTGATGCTCATGGCGGCGCTGCAAATGGCATTGATGCCAAAGTCGCCGTCGGCATGGCCGAAGGTATCGTTGATCTGCTTCAGCCTGTCCATGTCGATCACGAAGGCCAGCACATTGTCCTCCGGGGCGGCCTTGCGCAGCATATGATCCAGCATCAGCTCCATACCCCGGCGGTTGTAGGCGCCGGTCATGCCATCGCGGGTGGAGAGGGACTCCAGGCGGTGGGCGGTGCGGGAAATGTGCAGGCCGGAGTTCACGTTCTTCAGCCAGTTGCGGATCACGCAGGTCATGTGGTGGGGTTTGCCCAGCTCGAAGCGCAGCGCGGCATAGCCCATGGACTGGTCAAGGAAATGCACGGGCATAAAGTAGAACATGGAGGGTTCATGCTCCTCGCTGCCCAGGCTGGGCAGCATGAGGCTGGTCTCGAAGGACGGGCCGTTTTCGTAGTGGCCGGAATCAGGCTGGTGGTAGTTGGTCAGCACCATTTTGATCCGCTGGGGATAGCCTGTTTTGCAGCATTGGTCGGCCTGGAGCCATTTTTCATCAAGGCAGAGGAAGAATTCATCATAGGGACCCATCAGATAGGTCTTCATATAGACCTGATAGATGCATTCCTGGGGCGATGCGGTGTCGGACAGAGCCTCCATCATGCTGCTTTCCAGCAGCACGCCCATGTCGATCTTCAGGTTGCCGTCGGACAGATCCTGATTCACATTGTAGAAGGACTCCCGCATCTGGGCCATGACCGTGCCGATATCGTGGCTGCAGCCGCAGCTCATGCCCAGGCGGAGATGCTCGCCGGGCTGGTAGGCATAGGGCAGGATGGGGGCATCGGGTTCGATCTGGCTGCGCAGGGCATCGATGGCGCTGACGATGACGCTTTCATAGTCCGGCACGGCGCTGGTGAGGGTCACGGAGTTGATGCTCCCCTCCGGGGTGGCGTCGAAGCCGGTGACGATGATATCCTCCGGCACGCGGACGCCGTGCTTGGTCAGGTAGTTGGTCAGGCCCAGCGCCATGTGGTCGCTGGCGCAGATCACCGCCTGGGGCATGGGAACCTCGCCGGAAACGATCTTCCGCCCCAGCTCAGCGCCGCCGGGGAACCAGAAATCGCCATAGAAGACCCGGGTCTCCTCCTGGGGGATGCCGTGGGCGTTCACCGCAGCCTGGAAGCCCGCCAGGCGATCCGTGGCATCGGCGTCGCCCTCAGGGCCGGTGAGGCAATAGAGCCTGCGACAGCCGTGAACGTCGATCACATGGGAGGTGATATCCTTCAAAATATGCTGGTTGCGGGTGATGAAGGAGGGATACTCCGGCAGCAGCGGCCCCAGGCACACCACGGGCTTGCGGCACTTTTCCCGCAGCATTTGGGGAATCTCGGGGATCAGCGCGCGGGTGACGCTGTCCATCAGGGAAAGGGAGTCCACGATCACGCCATCCAGCCGATCAAAATTGGTCAGGTTGTAGATGTTCTTTTCACCGGCAAGATACTTCTCCTGGAAAAGGGAAATATCGCACAGGGTGCTGATCGCGGCGACATCATAGCCATAGGCCTGGCAACGGGCGCCGATGGCATCCAGGATGCGGGTGGCATAGATGGTCTCCGGTGTTGCAGCCAAAACGCCGATGATCTTGCGTGACATAAAAATCCTCCCTGAAAAAACGAACAAATACTTGTTGTCCATTATAGCACACTTTTTTGGCATTTGGAAGGGCGAAGAGCGAAAAGGATATTTCATTGGCCTGCAAGCACAAAAAAATCCTTTTCTTTAGCGGCGTTTTATGGTATACTATCCGATGGATATGTCCGTGCGCAGGCGCGCTGGACAATCCGGGAAAGGCAGTGAACAATTTTGACAGCTTCTGATAAGCTTGTAGAACAGCTGAACCTCACGGCGCAAAGCGCTGTGGTGGTGCATAATCCTTCCAATATGTTCTACCTGACGCAGGGGTATACTGGTGAAGGCTGTGTGTACATCTCCGGCACCCGCCGGGTGATCATCACCGACTTCCGCTATGTGGAGCAGGCTGAGCAGCAGGCTCCCGGCTTCCAGGTCAACATGACCGACCGCGGGTTGGGCCACAACCAGTGGGTGGCCAAGCTGTGCCAGGAGGATCAGGTCGATACCCTGTGCTATGAGGATGATTACCTCACCGTGCGCAGCTACGAAAGCCTGCGCCGCGCCGTGGGCGAGGGCGTGAGCTATCTCTCCCTGGCTGGCGCACCCGAAAAGCTCCGCCAGATCAAGACCCCTGCCGAGGCTGAGGCCATGCGCCGTGCTGCGGCCATCACCAGCGCCGCCTTCGAGGCGCTGCTGCCCAAGATCAAAGAGGGCATGACCGAAAAGGATCTTCAGATCGAGCTGGACTTCACCCTGCTCAAGCTGGGCGCCGACGGCAACGCCTTCGAAACCATCATCGCCTCCGGCGAGAACGGCAGCCTGTGCCATGCCATCCCCGGCCCCCGCAAGCTGCGCAAGGGCGACATGATCACCATGGACTTCGGCGCCAAGGTGGGCGGCTATTGCTCCGACATGACCCGCACCGTGGCCCTGGGCGAACCCAGCGCCGAAATGCGCCGCGTGTACGACACCGTGCTGCAGGCGCAGATCCTGGCCGAGGAAGCCCTGGCCCCCGGCAAGACCGGCGCCGAGCTGGACAAGATCGCCCGCGACTACATCGACAGCCAGGGCTATGAAGGCCGCTTTGGTCACAGCCTGGGTCACGCGGTGGGCATCGACATTCACGAGAATCCCCGACTGTCCTACCTCTCCGACGATGTGATGGTACCCGGCGTGGTGATCACCGTGGAGCCTGGCGTGTACATCCCCGGCCTGGGCGGTGTGCGCATCGAGAACACCTGCCTGGTGACCGAGAACGGCTGCGAGCCTCTCACCACCCCCACCAAGGAACTGATTATTCTCTAAGCGGCCAGTGGCCGCAGCCAATCCGCCAATGGCGCTGGTAGCCAGGCTTGTACTCCGCGCGCATAATGGCGATCACCAATGGTTGTCTGCTCCTACGAGCTTTCAATAAAAAATCCGCTAAACAAATCAAAAGAAATAGATGGAGGAATGAATCATGATTACTGCTGGCGATTTCAAAAAGGGCATTACTGTCGAATGGGATGGCGGCGTGTGGAACATCGTTGATTTCCAGCACGTGAAGCCCGGCAAGGGCGCTGCCTTTGTGCGCACCAAGATCAAGAACGTGATGACCGGCGCTGTGGTTGAGCGCTCCTTCAACCCCACCGACAAGATGCCCAAGGCCATCATCGAGACCAAGGAAATGCAGTACGTGTACAACGATGGCGACCTGTACTACTTCATGGACGTGGAGACCTACGACCAGATCCCCCTGTCTGCTGACCAGGTGGAAGACGCCATCCCCTTCGTGAAGGAAGGCACCAACGTGACCATGCGCTTCTTCAAGGGCAGCGCCTTCTCTGTGGAAGCTCCCAACTTCGTGATCCTGCAGGTCACCGACACCGAACCCGGCTTCAAGGGCGACACCGCCTCCAACACCTACAAGCCCGCCACCCTGGAAACTGGCTACAGCCTGCAGGTGCCGCTGTTCATCAACACCGGCGACATGATCCGTATTGATACCCGTAGCGGCGAATATATGGAGCGCGCCTAATTCCAAACTAATTCAACCAAGTAGTGTTTTCGGCCGAAGGTTTCCAAAGGGCGATCGGAAAGCCCTTTGGCCGCACCCGCAGGTGCGGAATCCTTGGGTAAGTGACTGAAAATGTTTTTTCAGGAGGAAAACCATGAGCAAACTGACTGACAAGGCAAGCTACATCAAGGGTCTGGCCGCTGGCATGAAGCTCAACATGGAAAAGGATTCCAACAAGCTCCTGGCGGAGCTGCTGGAGCTTGTGAGCGATATGGCCGAAGAGCTGGAAGTGATGGGTGAGGCTCACGAAGAGCTGAACGAGTATGTGGAGTCCATCGACGACGACCTGGCCGACCTGGAGGAGACCCTCTTCGGCGACGACGACGATGAATGCCATTGCCACGACTGCGATTGCGAGGACGACGACTGCGATTGCTGCGACTGCGAGGACGACGAGGATGACGAGCTGATCTCCTACGCCTGCCCTTCCTGCGGCCACGAGATCGAGTTCCGTGCCTCCGATGTGGACTTCGACGAGGACTACCTCTGCCCCGCCTGCAACAAGCCCGTTTTCCCCGAGCTTGAAGAGGACGACGAGGAGACCGAGGAGTAAGCTCCACCGCAGAAAGCAAGACATGAAACAAGACAAGCCACGACATACCGCTGTCGTGGCTTGCTTTGTATGACCACAGAGGATGAGAGGTGTGGACGGATGTTCAGGGAATTGATCCGCAAGAAAAAGCAATTGCCCATGGAGGACTGCCTCCAGGTGCTGAAAACGGAGACCCGCGGCGTGCTGTCGGTAATGGGGGACGACGGCTACCCCTACGGTATGCCCATGAACCATTGGTACAACGAGGAGGACGGCAAGATCTACTTCCACAGCGGCAAAATCGGCCATCGGCTGGATGCCCTGCGCAAGGGGGACAAGGTGTCCTTCTGCACCTATGACCAGGGCTACCGCAACCCCGGCCATTGGGCGCTGAACGTGAAAAGCGTGATCGTCTTTGGTCGGATGCAGGTGGTGGAGGACATGGACAGGATCGTCGACATCACCACGAAGCTGAGCCACAAGTTCACCTCGGACGATGCCTACATCCAGAAGGAGATCGCCCAGTATGCCGACAAGACCCTGCTGCTGGAGCTGACCCCGGAGCATATCTGCGGCAAGCTGGTGGAGGAATCGTGACGCCTTGGAGGTAGTGCATGGAATTAAGGAAGATTTTTGATACGATACCGGAACAGTTTGACAGGTTCAGGCCGCGATACAGCCCGGAATTGTTTCAGTACCTGATCGATCATGCTGGGATAGCCCCGGGAAAGACGGTGCTGGAGATTGGACCGGGAACCGGGCAGGCCACAGATCCGATCCTGGAAACCGGCTGCGATTATCATGCCATTGAGCTGGGAGAGCATCTGTATGCCAAGATGAAGGAGAAATACGGCGCCTTCACCAACTTCCATATCGTGAATGATGATTTCATCACCCATGACTTCGCCTCGCAGCGGTTTGACATGATCTACTCGGCGGCGACCATCCAATGGATCCCGGAGCAGGTGGCGTTTGCCAAAACCTTCGAGCTGCTGAAGCCCGGCGGCATTCTGGCCATGATGCTGACAAGATCGGACTACAAAACGCCCAACGAAGACCTCTATGCGAAGATCCAGAAGCTGTACGATCAATACTACAAGCCGGAGATCCCCTATGCGCAGGGTGGCTTCCGGTATGATCATGCGCCGGAGTATGGCTATGTGGACTTCCAGCAGCATCATTTCCCTGGGCGGCGCGAAATGAACCCGGATGAATATGTTTCTTATTGCGGCACCCATTGCGACCACATCGTTATCCCGGAACCTTACAAGACAGCGTTCTTTGAGGGACTCAGGAAGGTGGTTGCAGAGAATGGCGGTAAGGTTGTCTTTGAGGATACGCATGTCCTGTATCTGACAAGGAAGCCGGACGATCGATAAATAACTTCCTGGGAAAAACAAAAAGCACACTTACTCCCGCAAAGGGGTCGGCAAGTGTGCTTTTCTTATGTGATGGAGTAGCTTACAGCCCTTCCACCGCGGCGATGAAGGCGTCCACGTACTCGTCCGGGGTCGCCCAGGAGGTGCAGACGCGCATGGCGTCGCGGTCAGCGTCAACAGGCTCCCACAGAGCCAGGTCAAACTGCTGGGACAGCACGGCCAGCTGCGCCTTGGTGAAGATGGGGTACTGCTGGTTGGTGGGGGAATCGATGAAGAGGGGGATGCCCTTGTTCATCAGCGCCTCACGGATGCGCAGCGCCTGCTCTACGGCCTTGCGGGCAATGGTGAAGTACAGGCCGTCTTCCATCAGCGCAGCAAACTGGATGCCCAGCAGGCGGCCCTTGGCCAGCATACCGCCCCGCTGCTTGATCATGTAGCGGAAGTTGCGGTTCAGCTCGGGATGGTTGATGATCACCGCCTCGCCAAACAGTGCGCCCACCTTGGTGCCGCCCACGGTGAACACGTCGCAGCACTTGGCCAGGTCGGCGGGGGTCAGGTCGCAGGCGGGGGCGGTGAGGGCATAGCCCAGGCGTGCGCCATCGATGAACAGGTACAGGCCAAGCTGCTGGCAGGTGCGGTACATTGCCTGCAGCTCGGAGAGGGTGTACAGGGTGCCAAGTTCCGTGGAGAGGCTGATGTACACCATGCCGGGCTTCACGATGTGTTCGTCGTTGCCCTGGGCGGCCACGGCGGCAGCCACCTGCTCAGCGGTGATCTTGCCATTCTTGTGGGGCAGCGCCAGGCACTTGTGGCCGCTGGACTCGATGGCGCCGGTCTCATGCACGTTGATGTGGCCGGTCTCGGCGCAAAGGACGCCTTCATAGGGGCGCAGGGCGGCGGCGATGACGGTGGTGTTGGCCTGGGTGCCGCCTACCAGGAAATGCACGGCAGCCTCAGGGCAGGCAAAGGTCTCCCGGAGCAGGGCGGCGGCTTGGTCACAATAGGGATCCATGCCATAGCCCACGGTCTGCTCCATGTTGGTCTCAGTCAGCTTGCGGAGGATGGCTGGGTGGCAGCCCTCCAGATAGTCGCAGTTCAGGCGGATCATTGGTATCGTCCTTTCTTAATAAGTGCCTGCGCACAGAATATCGGGAATGGCGCGGTCGTTTTCATCCACGCCGCCGCGGTTGTTCATCTGGACGCTCTCGCCCATGAAAAGCATGGCTGCGGTGTTGCCGCCATCCAGGTTGATGGCGTCCCAGCAGCCCATGTCGGAAAGGATCTGGGCACAGCTGGCCAGGGTGGCGCCATCAGAGTGATCCTTGCGGCCTTCCACCAGCAGACCCACAAAGTGGTTCGGCTCCACAATGCCAAAGCAGCTGCGGGGTTCCTTGTGGCTGAAGGCATCGGCGGTGAGATCGGCCATTTCGCCATTGCGGATCAGGATGGGGCCAAAGGCCATCACCGTGGTGGCACCGCGATCCACATACTCCTGGGCAGAAACCTCCCAGGCCTCGTTCACCTCGGCCTTGCCGGAGGGGAAGAAGCCGATGGTGGCCAGGTTGGGAACGCGCTCCAGCAGCTTGGAGTAGCTCTTCTTGTACAGCACCTCGCCATCCCGGACGATGTGGCCGGGATAGTTATCGTGGCTGACGCGATAGGAGTAGAAGTCGCCGCTCTGGGCATAGACCACGTTATGCTCCTGCGCCATGGTGTGGGGCAGACCATTGGTGCGGCCGGGATGGTCGGGATTGTAAGTCACCGTGTACATGGAGGTACCGGGCGCCAGGTAGATATCGGCGGTGTAGTAGGTCAGAAGCGGCTTGGAGGTCTGGGTGCGGGTGATCTCCAGCCGCAGGGCGTGATCCAGATAGAACCAGTACCCGCCCTCGAAGTCCTTGAAATACACGGGGTCGCTGCCCTCGGGCAGGAAACCCTCGTCGTTGGTCTCAGGCACCTCGGTCATGTCGTTGAGGGGGATGGGCGTGGCATAGGCGGTGGGGATGGCCAGCAGCAGTACCATCAGCAGAGCCAGAAGTCGCTTCATGGGATAACCTCCTTTGCGGTCGCTCTCTATTATAGCGGGTGCAAGGGGGCGCGTCAATAAAAGAAGCACCGCCCAGTGAGAGTGATGGAAAGGAAGGAGTTATCCTTCACTTGCTACTATGCAAATAAAGTAAGCGCAAGCCTTGGCTGGCTTGCGCTTCCGTGCATTTCTGTGATAGAATAAAAGAGTAAACTTGAATTTGCCGTCCGATTTACAAAATACTTTTTATCCGAAGCTAAATATTTTGCGTCAGTATTTTGTAATGCATATGAGGTGATTTTTTATGGATTTAAAGAATAAGTATGCCGAAAGAAAAAAATTAAGTAGTTTATCGATTCATGAACAACTTAGTATAATCGAAGAACAATCAAACAAAAGCAATACTATAATTGGTGAAATATGTCTTTCATCAATGTTTTTAAACCTCACCGATAGAGAACAAAACAAAAGAATTCTTGCAGATTTATTTGGAAACGCATCTCTTGTGAAAGACTATGGGATTTTGGGAATGGGCAATGTCGAATATCGCTGGATATTTTCAATCCGCAATTTGTTGATTGGAATTTGCGGAATATCGTATTACGGTGGACCTCTTTCGATTGGTGGAAATTATAAAGTTTTTCGTCTGGATAACGAGCAAAACAACACGGTTGATATAGACAAAATTGAGCCTGCCTTATTTGGTTGGTAAATTCCAAATTGTTGAGCAAACGAAAACAGATTCCCCCTCACAGGAGGGCACAATTATACGCACTCTACCAGTGCATTGCGTTTATTGGGCCACATAAGCAAATGAGCATCCGAGTGCCGGATGCTCGTTTGTTCGTTGCAGAATAAATTGTTCCTTAACAGTTCTCCCACCAAAGGACGGTGCTTTGTAAAATTTTCACTTGGTCACAGCCTTCAGCCGGGGTACCAGCGTGGCGCACAAAAGCCCCACGGCCACACCGGCCACGCCCTGAATGGCATTGGGGCCGATGGCACCCAGCGCCGCAGGCACGCCATAGAGAACTGCCTCGAATGCGAAGTAGCCAGCCACCATCACGGCCTCGGCCAGGATGAAGGCCAGGGCAGTTTGCAGCCAATTGCCGGGCTTGTAGAGCTTCCAGGCCACCAGCGCCATGGCTCCCTTGATGAGGAAGGTCGGCACCAGATAGGCCATGTAGCCGCCCACCAGGTCGGACAGGGCGCTGCCCACAGCCGCGGCAGCCACACCCATAGGCCCCAGCAGCATAGCGGCCAGGAACACCATGCCGTCGCCCAGATGCACATATCCGCCGGTGACCGGCACAGGGACCTTGGGCAGGTAGGTCATAACGAACACGAGAGCAGCCATGACGCCACTCATGGCAAGGCGGCGAACTTGCTTGTCGTTCATGGAATCGCCTCCGGAAGAAATGAAGAATGAATGATGAATGATGAAGAATGAATAATTGAGAGTGTGGACGGGCGGGCGATCGCAGATCGCCCCTACATATGTACAGCCAAGCGGCTTGCATCGCGTCGCGGCGCGACCGAATGAAATGGGGCGAAGGCCCCGCGGCGTGACCCCTGCTCGGAGATCGCCGAGCAACGGCATCCCCGAAAGGGATTCTTAAGGGTCGAAGACCCTTAAGCGGTGGGAGTCCAGAGGGAGGCAGCGCCTCCCTCTGGCGTTCCCTTAAGCCAGCTTTGCCAGTCCGGCGTTGAGGCGGCGGAGGGTTTCGGCCTTGCCCAGGAGCCAGGCGATCTCGATGGCGCCGCCGGGGGTGGAGGCCTGGCCGGAGATGGCGATGCGCAGGGGCCAGAGGACGGCGCCGTTCTTCAGGCCGGCCTGGGCGATGGCGGCCATCAGCACGTCGTGGATGGTCTCCTCCGTCCAGTTATCGATGCCCTCGATGATGGGCTTCACCATTTCCAGGGCGGCCTTGGCCACCTCGGGGTTGGTCTTCATTTTCTTGTGGGTATACAGGTCGATGTCGTACTCCGGCAGCTCGCCCAGGAACTTCACCATGTCAGGCACGCGGTTGAAGACCTCGGTACGCTCCTGCATCAGCTGCGCCAGGCGGCGGTAGTCGATGCCCTTGCCCGCCAGCACCTTGTCGAACCAGGGGGTGACCATGGTCAGGTACTTCTCGAAGTCCATCTTGCGGATGTACTCCCAGTTGAACCAGGTGAGCTTCTCCACGTCGAAGATACCGGGGGACTTATTGATACGGCCTACATCGAAGGCCTCTACCAGCTCCTCCAGGGTGAAGAACTCCCGGTCGTTGCCGGGGTTCCAGCCCACCAGTGCCAGATAGTTGATGATGGCCTCGGGCAGGTAGCCCTTGTTCACAAAGTCGGAGTAGTAGGCGTCGCCGTCGCGCTTGGAAAGCTTGTGGGTGGCGTCGCGCATTACCGGGGGCATATGGATGTAGGTGGGGATGTCCCAGCCGAAGGCGTTGTACAAAAGATTGTACTTGGGCGTGGAGGACAGGTACTCCATGCCGCGCATGACGTGGGTGATGCCCATCAGGTGGTCGTCGATGACGTTGGCGAAGTTGTAGGTGGGCATACCGTCCTGCTTGATGAGGATCATGTCGTCCAGCACATCATTGGGGAAGGTCATGTCGCCAAAAACCTCATCGTGGTAGCTGGTTTCGCCCTCGGTGGGAGCATTCTGGCGGATCACGTAAGGCACGCCAGCATCCAGCTTGGCCTGAACCTCTTCCTTGGTCAGGTGCATACAGTGCTTGTCGTACTTGAACACCTCGCCCTTGGCCTCGGCGGCGGCGCGGCGCTCGTCCAGCTCCTCTTTGGTGCAGAAGCAGTAATAGGCGTGGCCGCTCTCCACCAGCTGCTGGGCGTAGGGCAGGTAGGTATCCTTGCGCTCAGACTGGATGTAGGGGCCGTAATCGCCGCCCACGTCGGGACCCTCGTCCCAGTTCATGCCGCAGTCGCGCAGGGTGTCGTAAATGACCTCGGTAGCGCCCTCAACAAAGCGCTCCTGGTCGGTATCCTCGATGCGGAGGATGAAATCGCCGTTCATTTTCTTGGCGAAGAGATATCCGTAAAGTGCTGCGCGCAGGCCGCCCAGGTGCAGAAAGCCCGTGGGGGAGGGCGCAAAACGGGTACGTACTTTGGTCATAGTGAACCTTCTTTCTCTTGTTCCAGTTGAAGAATGCGTGCATTGACAGTCGCTTCGATCAAATGGCAAACGGAAGGGAAGTGCTGCTCAATGTCGCGGTTGGTAAAGCGGAGGACTTCCAGTTGGCGGGCCTCCAGGGCAGCGGTGCGGTCTGCATCGTATTGCATGGCTTCTGGCAGATAATGCTGGGAGCCGTCCAGCTCGATGACAAGGCGGGCTTTATCGCAGTAGAAATCGGCAATAAATTGGCCAATGGCTTTCTGCCGCTGAAAACGCACAGGATGGCTGCGCAGGAAGTCGTACCAGAGGTGGTTTTCCTGGGGTGTGGCACGCTTGCGGAGGGACTTGGCAAGGGAAACAAGTTTGTGATCATAAGGAAGACGCATATGATCCCTCCTCTTGCAGAGTACCGTTCCGGTGCGTGAACTCCCTCAGTCTCCGCGCAGGCGCGGAGCCAGCTCCCTCGAGAGGGAGCCTTTTGACGTTGCCCTGGCTTAATGGGACACCAGGCGGTGCATAGCTGGGACGTGGTGATTGGTTGGCTA
Organism: Clostridia bacterium; assembly: GCA_017936765.1. GTDB lineage: Bacteria > Bacillota > Clostridia > Christensenellales > Aristaeellaceae > UBA11524. The sequence goes on along the minus strand of JAGBEX010000013.1, from coordinate 16,072 downwards.
CCGCATGAAGCCTCCCTCTCGAGGGAGGTGGCAGCCGCTTGCGGCTGACGGAGGGAGTTTACCTGCGGCAACGAACTGGACTGGTCGAAGCGTCTTACAGCTTAATGCCGTTCAGCCCCACGGTGCGGTTGAACACGGGCAGATCGGCGGTGGAATCGGGATCCTTGCAGAAGTAGCCCACGCGGACAAACTGGAAGGTGGTGCCGGCTTCGCAATCGCGGATGAAGGGTTCGGCAACGCCCTGACAGATGGTCAGGCTGTTGGGGTCCACCTTCTTGAGGAATTCGTAGTCGGAGCGGGTGAGGGCGTCGGTGGCCTCTTCAGCGGCTTCCTCGGTCTCTTCGGTCACGACCTCGGCTTCTTCCTCCACTTCGGTCTCGGCGGAGAGCAGGGGATCGTAGAGGCGGGCTTCGAAGGGGATGGCGTCAGCGGCGTTGACCCAATGCAGCACCTTGCCCTTGATCTTGCGGGCGGCGCCTTCGCAGCCAGCGAAGGAATCGAAGTCCACGGTGCAGAGGATCTCCTTGATGGAGCCGTCGTCGTTCTTTTCAACGCCCTCGCACTTCACGATGCAGGCACCCTTCAGACGCACCTCAAAGCCGGGGTGCATACGCAGGAACTTGCCCACGGGAACTTCCATGAAGTCCTCTTCGTCGATGTAGATCTCCTTGCCCAGGGTCACGGTGTGGGTGCCCAGCTCGGGCTTCTTGGGGTGGTTTTCCACCTCGATGGTCTTCACTTCGCCTTCCGGCCAGTTGGTCAGCACCACCTTGATGGGGTGCAGCACGGCGGAGGCACGCAGCGCCTTGTCGTCCAGATCCTGGCGCACGCAGGCTTCCAGCACCTGGGTATCCACGGTGGAGTCGGCCTTGCTCAGGCCAATGCGGCTCACAAAGTCGCGGATGGCGGCGGCGGTGTAGCCGCGGCGGCGCAGGGCAGAAAGGGTGGGCATACGGGGATCGTCCCAGCCCTTGACGTAGCCGCCTTCCACCAAGGCGCGGAGCTTGCGCTTGGACATGACAGTTTGAGTCATGTTCAGGCGGGCAAACTCGATCTGCCGGGGTTTGGCGGGGAGCATATGGGCGCTGTGTTCCACCACCCAGTCGTACAGGGGACGGTGGATCTCATACTCCAGGGAGCAGAGGGAATGGCTGATGCCCTCCAGGGCGTCGCCAATGGGGTGAGCAAAGTCGTACATGGGGTAGATGCACCACTTGCTGCCGGTGCGCCAATGCTCCTTGTACAGAATGCGGTACATGGCGGGATCGCGCATGACGATGTTGGGGGAGGCCATGTCGATCTTGGCGCGGAGGGTGAGGCTCTTTTCGGGGAACTCGCCCTTGCGCATACGGCGGAACAGATCCAGGCTTTCCTCCACGGGGCGGTCGCGCCAGGGGGAGTTCTTGCCGGGTTTTGTCAGGGTGCCGCGGTATTCGCGCATCTGCTCGGGGGTCAGCTCGTCCACATAGGCCAAGCCGCGCTGGATCCAGTCCTCGGCGATCTCGTAGCACTTGTCATAGTAATCGCTGGCGTAGTACAGGCCGCCGGTCCAATGGAAGCCCAGCCAGTTGATATCACGCTTGATGGCCTCGACGTACTCGGTGTCCTCCTTGGCGGGGTTGGTATCGTCGAAGCGCAGGTTGCACTGGCCGCCGTACTTTTCCGCCGTCAGGAAGTCCATGATCAGCGCCTTGCAGTGGCCGATGTGCATATAGCCGTTGGGTTCGGGAGGGAAGCGCGTGTGTACTTGCTGGTACCTGCCTTCCTTCAAGTCCTGTTCGATGGCGTCCCAGATAAAGTTGCTGCGCGTCGTGGTTTCCGTGTTGTTGATTTCCATAGGAAACAGTTCCTCCTTTTTCCCTGATTGCATGAAGATCATGCGTACAGACCATTATAGACCCAAACGCTGGAAAGTGCAAGGAAAAACCTTCTGCGTGGGAAAAAACCTGTCCTGCATTGTCTTTTGAATAACCCGAAGTAAGCCACGCAGCCCTCTCAGGCCGCTGCGGCGGCCAGCTCTCCCGGAGGGAGAGCCAAGAAGTTTTACGCAGCTAAGCAGCAATACCCCATCAGCCTTGGCTCCCCCTCCGGGGGAGCTGTCAGCGCTTGCGCTGACTGAGAGGGCTGCTCCATTTGCTCCGCCCTGCCGCTGGTCATATTGCCTGTTTATTTTTCTGCTCAGCAGCCCGCGGGTGCAGCATAAAAGCCTGCTTGCAAAGGTTCAATCTTCCCCGGTTGAAAACGATTTAGAAAAGATCCGAAAAAACGTGCAATATAATGAAGAAACCCTCTTCCATTTTGAACTGAATTTTGGTATAATATTTATGTTGGATTACTATGGCGAAAAGGCGATTTTTCACCGGGAAGGGGGCCTCCCTGTGCTGGTACATCTGGGCGGGGGCGTGTCCGTCCGCGGCGAGGATATCATCGCTTTATGCGACCTGCAGCGCCAGCAATCCCTTCAGATCGAGACCCTGATCGGCCAGTTCCGGCGCAAGGGACAGCTAAGGGTGCTGACGGGGAAAACGAAAACGCTGGTGATCTGCCGCCAGGGCGCGCGGGATGCGGGCTACCTGTGCAGCGTGGGGGCGCGCACCCTGCGCAAACGCATGGAGGAGCGGCAGCTGATTGAGTTGAGAGAGGTGCAGCATGGCTGACGAATTGGATCAGGCATTGGAAAACGCGACCGTGGTCACCGAGGACTACGGCGAGGAACAAATTCAGGTGCTGGAGGGCCTGGAGGCTGTCCGCAAGCGCCCGGGTATGTACATCGGCTCCACCGATGCCCGTGGTCTTCATCACCTGGTATATGAAATCGTGGACAACGCGGTGGACGAGGCGCTGGCGGGCTATTGCAAGCGCATCGACGTGACGCTGCACAAGGACGGCAGCGTGTCCGTGAAGGACGACGGCCGCGGCTTCCCGGTGGGCATCCATCCCAAGATGGGTCGCCCCGCTGTTGAGGTGTGCCTTACTGTTCTGCACGCCGGCGGCAAGTTCGGCGGCGGCGGCTACAAGGTCTCCGGCGGCCTGCACGGCGTGGGTGCCTCCGTGGTGAACGCCCTGTCCAGCCACTTTATGGTCACCGTGTATCAGGACGGCAAGATCTATCAGCAGGAGTATTCCCTGGGCAAGATCGACTACGACCTGAAGGTGGTGGGCGAGACCGACCGCACCGGCACCACCATCCAGTTCTGGCCGGACGTGCGCTCCGAGGAGAACCCGGAGGGTGTGTTTGAGCCGGGTGTGACCTTTGATTACAATGTGCTGAAGACCCGCCTGCGGGAGATGGCTTTCCTGAACAAGGGCATCCGCATCGTGTTCACCGACGAGCGCGGCGAGGAAGCCGTGGAGAAGGAATTCTACTACGAGGGCGGCCTGAAGGAATTTGTGAAGTACCTCAACCGCAACAAGGAGGCGCTGTTTGCCGAACCCATTTACACCGAGGGCATGAAGAACGGCATCCTGGTGGAAATGGCCATGCAGTACAACGACTCCTATGCGGAGAATGTGTACACCTTTGTGAACAACATCGCCACCCCCGACGGCGGTACCCACCTGATGGGCTTCAACACCGCCATCACCAACGCCATTAACGAATATGGCCGCAAGTACAAGATCCTCAAGGAGAAGGACGAGAACCTCAAGGGCGAGGATATCCGCGAGAGCCTGACGGCCATCGTGTCCATCAAAATGGAGGATCCCCAGTTCGAGAGTCAGACCAAGTCCAAGCTGGGTTCTGCCCAGGCCCGCGGCGCGGTGCATGAGATCGTGAAGGACGCCCTGGCCACCTACCTGGAGGAAACCCCCTCCGTGGGCAAGATCATCCTGGACCGCTGCCTCAGCGCCCAGCGCGCCCGCGAGGCGGCCCGCAAGGCTCGCGAGGCTACCCGCAAGAGTCCCCTGGCCTCCGCCACCATGCCCGGCAAGCTGGCCGACTGCTCTGAACGCGATCCCTCCAAGTGCGAGATCTTCCTGGTGGAGGGTGACTCCGCAGGCGGCTCTGCCAAGGGCGGACGCGACAGCCGCTTCCAGGCCATCCTGCCCCTGCGCGGCAAGATCCTGAATGTGGAAAAGACCCGTGTGGACAAGGCCCTGGGCAATGCGGAGATCCGGGCCATGATCACCGCCTTCGGCTGCGGCTTTGGCGATGATTTTGACGAGAGCAAGCTGCGCTACCACCGCATTGTGTGCATGACCGACGCAGACGTGGACGGCGCCCACATCCGCATCCTGATGCTCACCTTCTTCTACCGCTATATGCGTCCCCTGGTGGAGAAGGGCTATGTCTATGCCGCGATGCCGCCCCTGTACAAGGTCACCAAGGGCAAGTTTGAAAAGTATGTTTACAGCGATGAGGAGCTGCAGGAGGTGCTGGACGAGATCGGTCGCGATCCCAAGCCGGAGATCCAGCGCTACAAAGGTCTGGGCGAGATGAACAAGGAGCAGCTGTGGGAGACCACCATGAACCCCGCCACCCGCACCATGATGCAAATCACCCCCGAGGACGCCATGGCGGCCGACGAGATCTTCACCCTGTTGATGGGCGACCAGGTGGAACCCCGAAAGCAGTTCATCCAGGAGAACAGCGACCTTGTGAAAGACCTGGATATTTAATTCGGAATTCGGAATGCTGAATGCGGAATTAAGTGACTGTTCTGCATAACGCTGGAGCAAGCAAGCGGAACACAAATCATTCCGAATTACGCATTCCGAATTCAGCCAATCTCCTCCGATAGAAAAGGAGCCTATGCAACATGAGCAGCATTCAAGATAAACTGATCCCGGTCAACCTGGAGGAAGAGGTCAAGAAATCCTTCATCTCCTATGCCATGGCCGTTATCATCGACCGCGCCCTGCCGGATGTCCGCGATGGCCTGAAGCCTGTGCATCGCCGCATCCTCTACGATATGAACGAGCTGGGCATGACCCCTGATAAATCTTACCGCAAGTCCGCCCGTCTGGTGGGCGACGTGCTGGGTAAGTTCCACCCCCACGGCGACTCCTCTGTGTACGATGCCATGGTGCGCCTGGCGCAGCCCTTCAACATCCGCTATCCCCTGGTGGATGGCCAGGGCAACTTCGGCTCTGTGGACGGCGACGGCGCTGCCGCCATGCGTTACACCGAGGCCCGTATGTCCAAGCTGACCCCCTACCTGCTGGAGAGCATCGAGAAGGACACCGTGGACTTCTACCCCAACTTCGACGAGACGCTGATGCAGCCTGCCGTGCTGCCCAGCCGCTTCCCCAACCTGCTGGTGAACGGCTCCAGCGGCATCGCCGTGGGCATGGCCACCAACATCCCGCCCCACAACCTGGGCGAGGTGATCAACGGCGTGATCTGCATGATCGACAAGCCGGACTGCACCATCGACGACCTGATGGAGCATATCCAGGGCCCTGATTTCCCCACCGGTGCTACCATCCTGGGCCGCCGCGGCATCCGCGAGGCCTATTATACCGGCCGTGGCAAGATCGACGTGCGCGCCAAGACCAACATCGAACCCATGGCCAACAACCGCCACCGCATCATCGTGACGGAGATCCCCTATCAGGTGAACAAGGCTCGCCTGGTGGAGAAGATCGCCGAGCTGGTGCATGAAAAGCGGCTGGAGGGCATCAGCGATATCCGCGATGAGTCTGACCGCAACGGTATGCGCATCGTCATCGAGCTGAAGAAGGACGTGTACCCCCAGGTGGTGCTGAACTACCTGTACAAGCACACCTCCCTGCAGGAAAGCTTCGGTGCCAACATGCTGGCGCTGGTGAACGGCAAGCCCCGCATCCTGACCCTGCGGGAGATGATCTACTACTATCTGGAGCATCAGAAGGATGTGGTCACCCGCCGCACCCGCTTCGACCTGAACAAGGCCGAAGCCCGCGCCCACATCTTGGAGGGTCTCATCAAGGCGCTGGATCACATCGACGAGATCGTGGCCATCATCCGCGCCAACCGGGACACCGCCTCCGCCCGCGTCGCCCTGATGGAGCGCTTTGGCTTCAGCGAGAAGCAGGCGCAGGCCATTCTGGATATGCGCCTTGCCCGCCTGACCGGCCTGGAGCGGGAGCGCCTGATGGAGGAATACGAGGAGCTGGAGCGCACCATCGCCCGCCTGCGTGCCATCCTGGCCGACGAGCAGCTGCTGATGGGCGTGATCAAGGACGAACTGATCATCATCCGCGACAAGTTTGCCGATGAGCGCCGCACCGAGCTGACCACCATCGAGGGCGAGATCGACGTGGAAGACCTGATCGCCGAGGAAGACATGGTGGTGACCCTGACCCACCAGGGCTATGTGAAGCGCATTGCCAAGTCTGCCTACCGCGCCCAGCACCGTGGTGGCCGTGGCGTTTCCGGCATGACCACCAAGGACGAGGACTACGCCGTGCAGATGCGCGTGGTAAACACCCATGCGGAGATCCTGTTCTTCACCAACCTGGGCCGCGTGTATCGCCTCAAGTGCTACCAGATCCCGGAGGCAGGGCGTCAGGCTCGCGGCACAGCCATTGTGAACCTGCTGCAGATCTCCGGCGAGGAAAAGGTCACCACCATCGTGCCTGTTCCCAGCGTGACCGAGGGACACAACCTGGTGATGGCCACCCGGGGCGGCATGATCAAGAAGACCCCCTTCGAGGAGTTCCAGAACCTGCGCAAAAACGGCCTGATCGCCATCGTTCTCAAGGAAGGGGACGAGCTGGTGGGCGTGGAGCTGACCGACGGCCAGGACGAGATCATGCTGGGCAGCCGCAAGGGCATGAGCATCCGCTTCAACGAGAAGCACATCCGTCCCATGGGACGCGCCAGCATGGGCGTCCATGCCATGCGGCTGGATGAAGAGGACTACATCATCGATATGTGTCCCCTGAACGTGGGCAGCGAGGTGCTGGCCATTACCGCCCTGGGCTATGGCAAGCGCACCAGCCCCGATGAATATCGCGAGCAGGGACGCAACGGCAAGGGCATCCGCGCCATGAACCTCACCGACAAGACCGGTGACCTGGCCGCCCTGCTGCTGGTGAACCCGGAGGAGGACATCCTGTTGATCACCGACGATGGCACCATCATCCGCACCAGCGTGGAGGACGTTCGCTTCTGCGGCCGCGCCACCCAGGGCGTGCGCATCATGAAGCTGGCCGAGGGCAGCCAGGTGATCGCCGTGGCTCGCGCCGACAAGGAAGAGGAAGAAGCCGAGGAAGCTGTGGAGACGGAAGCCGAGGTTGAGACCAGCGAGGAACAGTAAAATAACAAGGAAAAGCCGCAGGAGCATTGCTCCTGCGGCTTTGGCCTATCAAAAAACTTTGGAGGTGTCGGAGGCGTCGCAGCGCCTCTGACTGTAATCGTATCCGGCGGCTTTGCCGACGGGGCGGGGCGTTTTCGCCTCTGGCGAAAACATTCCTTACGCGGAGGAACGGCCGTGGACGGCGCTTGCGCCGGACACAGTGACGGAGCGCAAACTCACAAAAGTGGCTCTGCCACTTTTGTGACGCTGTCGAAAGCATCCAGCACAGCCTGAGCCATGCCGTCCTTTTCGCACTTAGCCTTGTGGCGCACGGGCAGCTCACGCAGCTCCTTCACCTGCTGGGGAACCGGCATACCGGAAACCTTCTCCAGCTCCTCGGAGCATTGGAAGGCGTCCAGGCCGGAAGCGGCGTCCTTGCCCTTCAGGGCGGAAAGCACGTCCGCAGCGAACTTGTAGGGGCTGGCGGTGGAGACGATCACGGTGATGGTCTGGTCGCCGGTCTTTTCGCGGTACTCGCGCAGCACGTGGCTGGCCACGGCGGTGTGGGTGTCCATCAGGTAGCTCTCCTGCTCGAACACCGTGCGGATCTCCTCGCTGGTCTGCATATCGTCGGCATAGCCGGCGGCGAAGATGCTGTTCAGCCACTCCAGGCGCTGCTCGCCCACGGCGTAGCTGCCGCATTCCTTCAGGAGCTTCATCCACTGGGCGATCAATTCGCCCTCGCGGTCGGCCACCTCAAACAGCAGGCGCTCCAGGTTGGAGGAAATGAGGATGTCCATGCTGGGGGAGCTGGTCTTGAAGAACTGGCGGCGCACATCGTAGGTGCCGGTGGCGAAGAAGTCCGTCAGCACATTGTTGCGGTTGCTGGCGCAGATCAGCTTGCCGATGGGCAGACCCATGCTGCGGGCGTAGTAGGCCGCCAGAATGTTGCCAAAGTTGCCCGTGGGTACCACAAAGTTCACCGCATCGCCAGGGTGGATGGCACCGGAGGCCATCAGGTCGGCATAGGCGCTGAAGTAGTACACGATCTGCGGCACCAGACGGCCGAAGTTGATGGAGTTGGCAGAGGACAGCACCTTGGCGCGGCTGTTCACATCAGCATTGAACTGCTCGGAGGCGAACAGGTTCTTCACGCCCGTCTGCGCGTCGTCAAAATTGCCGTTGATGGCAATGACGTGGGTGTTGTCGCCGCCGGTGGTGGTCATCTGCAGCTTCTGCACGTCGCTGACGCCATCGGTGGGGAAGAACACCGTGCAGCTGGTGCCGGGAACGTCCTTGAAGCCCTCCAGGGCGGCCTTGCCGGTATCGCCGCTGGTGGCCACCAGGATGCTTACCTCACGCTCTTCGCCGTTCTTGCGGGCGGAAAGGGTGGTCAGGTGGGGCAGCAGCTGCAGCGCCATGTCCTTAAAGGCCAGGGTGGGGCCGTGGAACAGCTCCAGCACATGGGTGTTATCGTTCAGCTTGCGCAGGGGAGCCACCGCAGGATCATCGAACTTGGCGGGGGCATAGGCAGCCTCCAGCGCCGCATCGATCTCCGGAATGGTGAAGTCCTCCAGATAGGTGCGCAGAATGGCGGAAGCGCGCTGGCAGTAGTTCATCTGTGCCAGCTCGGAAAGCTTCTGCCGTGAGATCTGCGGGAACATGGCGGGTACGTACAGGCCGCCATCGGAGGCCAGGCCGTAAAGGATCGCCTGGGATGCGGTGACGCATGCGCCGCCACGGGTGGAGAAGAAAGACATGGGGGATCAGCTCCTGACCGGAAAAATTTGATAGAATGCAAAAAGGGCGGCGGGCATTGACCAACCGCCCTTGTATTCACTTCGTCAGTTGATCGGCTCAGATGATGTAAGCCTTCATGAACTCGGGCATGGCCGCGGGATCTTCGCTCACAGACAGGACGAACTTCACATCGTGCTTGGCGCACAGCTCTTCCATGGTCTTGAACAGGGGCTCGGCATCAGCCAGGTCAGTCTTGCACAGCTTGGTGAAGGCATCGATAAAGATGGTGCCAACGTCGAAGTTCTGGCTCAGCATACCGCTGAGGAAGCCCAGGAACATTTCGGGGGTGTGAACGTGATAGTCACCGGCGTTGATAAAGCGAACCTTGTGATCGATGTCGAACATATAGCGGTTGTCGTCATCCAGGAAGATCACATCGTTGGTCGCCTGCTTGGCGGTCTCGTTGGTCATATCGATAAGCCGCTTGGTCTTGCCGGAGCCTTTTTTACCTGCGATAATCTGAATCATGGGAAACGCCTCCTTGTGAGTTGTTTTCTCTGACCCCATTATAACCCATTTTCCCCAAATATGCAATAGGTATTGAAAACGTTTCGGGGAAAGGGGCTTTGCCCCTTTCCAAACCCCACCAGAGGGGCATTCTGCCCCTCTGGACTCCCTTTTTGGGCGGGATGCTGCTTTGTTTTTCTTTTGTTTCTGTGTGGGTTAGTTGCTTGTCAAAGCAAGTGTAGGGGCGATCTGTGATCGCTCGCCGTGCCACAAACCAAATTCCGAATTCCGTATTCCGAATTCAACATTCCGTTTGAATTTTCTCCATCAGCTCGCCCCTGCTCATGCTTTCCAGCTTCCGCTTTTCGCAGCCGGGAAGCTTGGGGTCAAGGCCGCAGATGGCGGAATACTCGCAATAATCGCAGGCGGACCATTGCTCCACCTGGGCGGGGGAGACCTCCATGCGGCCTTCGCGGATGCGGTCGGCCAGCTGGGCGGCGGTGCGCTGGGCGTGATCCAGCAGAGCGTTCATTTCCTCCAGTTCCAGGGCGTTGGCGGACTTGGCCACCGTGCCGTCCTGGTTGAACACCTTGTCGATGGAATACTGCTTCTCGTCCATGTCCATGGCGTCCACCACCTCGGCATCGGCCAGCACCACGCCCTTGAGGTGCAGGCTGCGGGCAATGAGCTTCTCGGCGGTGGCCTTCACGTCCTCATCGGCGCTGACCATGGGGTCCTTCACCGTGAAGTAGAAGGCACCGGCGGGCAGCGCACCCTGGCGGATCTGCGTGGCGGCGCGCAGGTAGAGCAGCAGCTGCAATTGCAGGCCATACCACATCCGCACCGGGTCAAGCCCCTTTTGGCTGCTCTTGTAGTCGATGACCCGCAGGTACAGCCCCTTGTCGCCCTCATAGCGGTCGATGCGGTCGATGGTACCCCGCAGGGCAATGCGGCGGCCATCGTGGAGGGTCAGCACCACCGGCGGCAGACCGCCCTCGGTGCCGAAGGAGACCTCCGCGCCCCAGGTGGTGAAGCGGCTGTTCTGCAAGTGCCGGGTGAACAACCAGGCCGCCCGGCGCACGGCGCGGACGTAGCTCTCGCCCAGCTGCCGACCCATGGCGTCCTCCCGCAGGGGGCCGCCCTCCCATTCGGCTGTCAGGGGTGACAGGACGCGATCCAGCATCTGGTCGATCTCATCATCCTCCACCTGGGGCCAGTTGGGCAGGGCGGAGGCCAGAGTGGCATAGCCCTGCAAGGCCGCGTGGAAGAAGCTGCCCCGCTCGTCCGCCTCAAACACAAAGGGGCGGCGCTGCACGGGCTTCAGGCCGTAATCCACAAAATGCCGGTAGGGGCAGGCGGCAAACTCTTCCAAGCGGGAGATGGACACCGTGTCCTGGGTGAAGAGACGGCGGGTCTGCTCCGGGGTGAGGGTGCCGGGGTTCATCCGGGTGTTCAGGCTGTCCACCACCTGCTGGATACGGCCATGCCAGGCTTCATTCTGCCACAGCCAGCGCAGGGCCTCCTGCCAGCGGGCATCCATGTCGGTGTCCTGACCGTCGGCCAAGGCGCGGAGCCGCAGGGCAAGGCCATCCAGCGCCAGCAGGGGAGACAGGGGTGCCTCGTCGGAGCCATCGGCGGTGACGCCGCCGGTGATGCGCACATCGGGGAACAGCGCCTGCACATCGGCGATGAGGCCAGCAGGGCGCAGGGCTGCGCCGTCCTGCCCGCCCTGGGAGAAGGTCAGCGTCAGGTGCTTGAGGGGCAGCGCCATGGTGCGATAGAAGTCTGCCTGGCGCAGGGCGGATTGCTCCTGCCTCGTCAGGCCAATGGGGCGGTGCATGGCGTCGGCCAGGGCGGCGCGCTCGCTTTCGGTGATCAGGCTGTCCATGCCAGCGTTCAGCACGCCGTCCTGCAAGCCCATTACCAGCAGGGCGTCGATGCTGCCGGTCATCAGGTGGCCGGCCTCGCCCACCATCACGGTATCGGGCTGGGGCGGCAGGGAGCTGATGGCCGCGCTGGTGAGGCCAGACTCGATGAACCGCGCCATGTCCTTCATGGCGGCGCGGCTCTCGCCCAGCAGCGCGTGGAGCTGATCCAGCAGATCCATCACGATCTGCCACACCTGCCGGTTCTGGGCGGCCTCGGCCTGCATACCCCGGCGAAGCAGCTCCTCCTCCCGCAGCAGCAGGCGGTCGTAAGCGCCCACGTTTTCCAGCAGATGGAACACAGCCTCCACCGAGGCGGTGGCGGTGCGGGCGCTTTTCAGTTCGTCGTGGAGGATGTTTAGCGGCTCCATCAGGCGCTGGCGCAGGGGTTCCATGCTTTCGGCCTGATCGCCCCGGGTGAAGGGGCGCTGCCACTTGCCCCGGGTGATGCCGTTCTCCAGCGCGTAGTTTTCTAATAGAAGGGATTCCTCGTCCGTCAGCGGGGAGAAGCCGCTCTTGGCGGCGTCCAGCACGTCCTGCTGGGCATAGCCGCCGCCCACGCAGCGCAGGGATGCCAGCAGCAGGCGGCACAGGCCATGGCGCAGGGCGCTGTCCTTGCGGGCCAGGTAGTGGGGGATGCCCGCCGCCTGCAGCGTCACCGCCAGAATGCCGTCCAGCCCGGCGGGGGAGGCCAGCGCCACCGCCATGCGGCTCCAGGGGATGCCCCCATCGTGCCAGGCGCGCAGCACCTGGGCGGCGTGGGCTGCCTCGGCAAAGGGGTGCGCCGAAGCATGGATGCGGATGGCGCTGCCATCGCCTGCAAAGGGCTTCTCCTGCCGGGTGAACAGGGTCTGCTCCAGGTGGGCAAGCGCGGCATCCTTGCCGGGAATGTCCCGGTGAGGCAGGTAGCGCATCTCCCAGGGGATGTCCTTTTCCTTCAGGTGGCGGATCAGCTCTGCCGCGCTGCGCCGCTGGGTCAGGAAGATGCGGCCATCATAGGCTTCCTTGGCGTCCATGGTCAGCGTCACGGTGACCTCCCGGGCCAGGGTGGCGGCCAGCGCCAGCAGGGCGCACATGGGCTGGGGCAGCACGTCGAAGCCGTAAACGTACAGGCATACGTCCGTCAGCACCCCGCTGGGTGCCAGGCGGCGCAGCAACTCCTGTTGCTGCATGGTCTCATCGGCAAAGCGGCCTTCCAGAATGCGGTCATATTCCGCCCAGATGCGGGCCAGATCGGCTTCCTTGGCGCGGGTGGCGCTCTGGGGCAGGGTGTTTACGTGTTCCAGCAGCGCCTCAGGGGTCATGCCGCAGCGCTGCATATCGGCGATCAGGCTGGAGAGCTTATCCGGCAAGCCGGGGGACTGCGCCACCCGGCGGTAATACACCAGCTCGTCCCGGCAAAGGTTCAGCGCCTGGCTCAAGGCCATGGAGCGCCCGCGATCATCCAGGGGCGCCAGCTTGCCACGGCCGCCCCGCTCCGCCACGCGGCGGGAAAGCCTCCGGGGAGACAGCACGTCCAGGTCGATGAGTCCGGGCAGGTCAAGCCCGTGGATCAGTTCACGCTCGGCCTGGAGGGTATACTGCTCCGGCACCAGCAGCACGATGCGCTGGCGCTGGGCATGGCGTTGGCCGATCGATTGCAGCAGATGGGGCAGCACCTGCCCCCCGCGGCCACCAAGAATGTGAACTGGTCGCATATCCTTCACCTCCCGTCCATTATGCCACAAAGCGGGCATGGATTCAAGATTGTCCCGGCGGTGGAAATGTGGTATACTCATCGGGAGGTGAGACCCATGAGCAAAACCAAGGAACGCATTCGCGACAGTCAACTGAGATATAAGCAGAACCTGGGGCAGAACTTCCTCTACGACGAAGACCTGCTGGCCGCGCTGGTTAAGTGCAGCGGTGTGACGAAAGAGGACGACGTGCTGGAGATCGGCCCCGGCAGCGGCAGCATGACCAAGCACCTGTGTGCTGCGGCGCATCATGTGCTGTCGGTGGAGCTGGACGAGCGGCTGATCCCGCTGTTGACGGCCTTCATGCACGATAAGCCCAACTTCACCCTGGTGCAGGGGGATGTGATGCAATTGAACCTGCCGGAGGTGACATCAGCGCTGCGCAAGCCCCTGTCTGTGGTGGCAAACATTCCTTATTATATCACCACGCCCCTGATCACCCTGCTGCTCACCTGCGGCCTGCCCATGAAGCGCCTGGCGCTGATGGTGCAGAAGGAAGTGGCGGACAAGATCCTCTCCAAGCCCGGGGATGATGGCTGGGGAATGCTGGCGGTGCGCTGCCAGTACTTCTGCGAGCCGGAGCTGGGCATGGACGTGCCTGCCCATCTCTTCACGCCCCCGCCCAAGGTGGACAGCGCCTTTGTGCTGCTGCCTGTGCGGGAGACCCCGGCCGCTGAGGTGAAGTGCCAGGAGGATTTCTTCCGGGTGGCGGGCGCGGCCTTTGCCCTGCGCCGCAAAACCATGACCAACAACCTCTGCGCCACCTTCCGCATGAGCCGGGAGGAGGCCGTGGGCCTGATGAACCAAGCCGGCCTGGACGAGAAGATCCGCGGCGAGAAGCTGACGCTGGAGGAACTGGCGCGGCTGAGTGATGCCTACACGGCATTCCGGGAGGGGAAGGCATGAGCATCGCACGCTTTGCAAGGATATCCGAAGCACAGTATCAGCAGGACGCAGCCGCCTATGCCGTGCAGATGGACATCGACGACATTCCGCTGCCCTGCCGCGCCACCACCGGCAGCGCGGGCTATGACTTTGTTTGCCCGGTGGAGGTGACCATGCGCCCCGGCGACACGGCGGTGATCCCCACGGGCATCCGCTGCTTTATGGAGCCGGGCTGGGTGCTTTTGAACTGCCCCCGCTCCTCCCTTGGGCGCAAGCATGGCATCCGCCTGGCCAACACGGTGGGGGTCATCGACAGCGATTACGTCCACGCGGACAACGAGGGTCACATCCTCGTCATGCTGGTCAACGGCGGCGACCATGAGGTGACCCTCCGCCCCGGCGAGCGCTTCTGCCAGGGGATCTTCCTGCCCTTCGGCCTGGCCGAGGAAGCGGAGGTCACCGGGGAGCGCAGCGGCGGGTTTGGGTCCACGGGGAAATAAGCAAGGTTTGGAAAGGGGTCGTACCATGCTCAAGCCCACGCAGCAGCTGCTGGACTTTCTGGATTGGGAGATCGGTGCGTTTTTTCATTTCGGCATCCGCAGCTTTTTTCCGGGGCATGAGGACTGGGACGGCAAGCCCATGCCTGCCCAGGCCTTTGACCCGGTGGAGCTGAACTGCGACCAATGGATGGAAGCCGCCAAGGCCATGGGCGCCACCTATGCCATCATGACCTGCAAGCACCACGACGGCTTTGCCCTCTGGCCCAGCAAGTATACTGAGTATTCCGTGGCGGCCACGCCCTTTGGGGGCGATGTGGTGCGCGCCTTTGTGGACGCCTGCCGCCGGGCGGAGATGAAGGTGGGACTGTATTATTCCCCCGCCCAATGGGGTGAGGAACACGCGGAGCAGACCGATGCGGAGTACGATGAATACTTCATCAGCCAGCTCAGCGAGCTGCTCACCGGGTATGGGAAGATCGACTATCTGTGGCTGGACGGCTGTGGCTCGGAGGGGAAGAACTACGACCACTGCCGCATCACCGCGGAGATCCGGCGGCTGCAGCCGGGCATCCTGATCTTTGGCGATGTGCTGCGGGAGGGTGCGGATATCCGCTGGATCGGCAACGAGGAAGGCGCGGCCAGCCTGGACAACGGCTGCATCGCTACGCAGATCGCCTTCTCGGTGAACGATGCAGGCCGGGCGGCAGAGCCTCGCTTCATGCCTGCGGAGTGCGATATGCGCCTGCGCCCCAGCAGCTGGTTCGACTGCAAGGACAACGAAGGCGACCTGACCACCCCGGAGCAACTTCTGGGCAACTATGAGCTGAGCGTGGGCCGCAGCGCCAATCTGCTGATCAACGCAGGCCCCAACAGCCGTGGTCTGCTGCATGAGGCCGACGTGCGGGTGATGAAGGCCTTTGGCGAATTGTGGCGCAGCGTGTATCAGCATCCGCTGCCCTATGGGAAAGTGAAGCAGGAGGACGGCCTGTACGTCATTGAGCATGAGGATTACCATGCCGGATGGGGCTACAGCGCTAATGTTCCGGTGATGAACCGGGTGGTGATCCGGGAGGATATCACCCATGGCCAGCGGGTGAAGCGCTTCCGCCTGTGGGCGCGGCTGCGGGTGTGCAAAACCGACCGGGTGCTGCTCTACGAGGGTTGCACCATCGGCCACAAGCACATTGCGGTGCTGCCCATGCTGGCGGCCTCCCGCATCGAATTGGAAATACTAAGCAACGACGGCGAGCCGGGTATTCTGGAAATGACGGCGCATTGCTACAAATGAAAAAAAGCTCCCCCAGGAAGAGTGATGGAAAGGAATGAGTTATCCTTTACATTACATCATACGAAAAAGCGAAACCGTAAACCTTAGCTGGCTTGTGATTTCTTGTTCTGCGTGATAGAAAGAAAGCGATAAACTTGAATTTGGAGGTGAGATTTAATGCACGAAAACCTCGTTGCAAATTTGACATCGAAAGATGATAAATACGCTTGTGCTATTGCTGATAAAATCATATCCGAGAGTCAAGATACCGATGAATGGTATGGATACTTTG
>JAGBEX010000001.1 GCA_017936765.1 Clostridia bacterium | reverse complement strand
GGCAAGTGGCTGCCCAAGGGTAAACGTGTTTATGTGCTTGATGAAAATGGTGAGCGGATCAAGCTGCCCAGTGGCGACTATAAATCCTACAAGGTTCGTACCACGGATTGGGATGATCCCGGCAACTGTGAGCGGTGGCGCACCGCGTGGGCTGACACAACCAACCGCTATCTGGAACGTGCCGGAGAAGACGTTCGGCTTGATCTCCGTTCATACGAGAGGCAGGGAGTTGATCTGGTTCCCACTGTCCATATGGGGCCAGTTGTCACTTATCTGGAACAACAGGGCATCCGCACAGAAATCGGTCAGTACAACGAGGAAATCAAGCAGTTCAACCGTGTGCTGCAATCATTGAAAATGCGGCTGGCGTCACTGAAAAAGTGGCTGGCGGAGGCCATCCGTAAGACAGCAGAAATCATGAAGCCTGAGCCATACCAACCTTCGCTGATGGAGTACATTCAGGCGTTCCAGAATCTACGCAGGGCCGGTCGTGCAGACTGGGGCAAGCAGGCAAGGCAGACTGCTGGTATCAACGACCTGAAATTCGCAGCACAAGTACAGTTCTTCATGCAAGAAGCTGGTATCAGCACGTTGCAGGATTTCGATGAATTTGTTGGCAAACAACAAGAAAGCCTTACCCAGCTTGACGGCGTGGGCAAGGCTATTCGGAAGAAGCAAACGGCACTCAAGCATCTGGATACATTCCAGCGTCTCAAACCAATCTCTGACAAGAGCACGCGCGGCATGGGCTTCATTCGGAAGCAGTACGCTGAGAAGTATCAGCAGGAACTGAACGACTTTGCAAAGGCTTTGCGCTACATGAACGCCAATGGGATCAAAGCAGCGGATTATGAACACATCGCCAATGAATTGCAGCAGCTGCTGGATGAACAGGCGCAGCTTCGTGCGTCACTCGCAGAACAAAATGTTGATCCTGATCTGATCGAGCGCATCCGTTACTGTGTTGATACGGTTATCAAAGCTGGCGGGGAGCCAAGGCAAAGAGAGTCGATCAGGGCGCAGCTGCATGAATTTCAACAAGAAACAGAATATAAACCCAAAAAGCAACAGAAGGATGCCTTGGCATATGACATACCGTAACAAGAGGGGCAATGACAACCAAGCAATCCAAATCATCATTACCGATGACGGTTCCGTTTATTTTTCCTGGAACAGCTGGTTGTTCATATCAAACACCGGCAGACCATTTTCAAACGTCACCTTCATGATGAAAGCATGGCGGTTGGGGTCGAACAGCGGATTGCCGATGATCTCATCGTAGGGGCGGGCGTGATAAGAACTGTACACCTGGCCGTTCTCATCGGTGAAAATGGTGTTGTGGCCGGGGCCGAACAGACCCTTCTCGGCGTCTGTCCGCAGCACAGGCTGATTCAGCTTGTGCCAAGCGGAGATGTCCATGGGATCATCCGCTGCATCCATCCACAACAGACCCATGCAGTAAGCGGGGCTGGTGTCGCTGGCGGAATAGGTCATGAACACGCGGCCTTCGTGGCAGATCACCGTGGGGCCTTCGTTGACCCAGAAGCCGTGGCGCTCCCAGGCGTAGGTCGGGGAGGTGAGCAGCATCTGGGGCGTTTTCAGCTTCAGGGGCGTTTCCATTTCGGCGATGTACAGGTTGGAGATCATGGGATCCACGCTGACCTTCTCCGCCCAGATGCAATAGCGCTTGCTGTGGAGTTCAAACGCCGTCATATCCAGAGAGAAAGCCGTGAAGCTGAAATAATCATCATTGGCGCGCTGCATCATGCCGCATTCTTCCCACGTGCCGCTGATAGGATCCTCGTCCCGGCAGCGCAGCACCCAGGGGCGGATGCGCCAGCAATGCTCCTTCTCTCCGGCGGCAAAATAGATATACCAGCAGCCGTCCAGCCGGTGCAGCTCCGGGGCCCAGATGTGTGCGCCCATCACGCCCGTATCGTGGGCATGCCAGATCTCCTTTTCGGCGGTCGTCCGCAGGCCTTCAAGGCTGTCGGCACAGCGCAGCACAATGCCGTCGTAGGCGGGGACGGAGGCCGTGAAATACCACTTGCCGTCAATCAGTTTCACATAAGGATCAGCGCGCTGGGCGATAAACGGGGTATTCCACGCCGTACGACGATAATCGTTGCAGTTCATTTTGATTCCTCCATAAAACAAGTGATAGATACAAGGCTGCATTATTGCAGCGGAAATTCATAAATCGTTACCGAGCAAGCAGGAAGCACCGTTTGAGCTTCGCCGTTCGCAATCTGACACGCGCCCGTTGCCGGCGCTGCTTTGAAGGGTTTGACGAAGGAATTGGCCGTCCGCATTTCGCCGGAAAGGCGGGTGTACACACCCTCGCCATCCGGCACAGAAGTCAAATGCATGGTCAAGGGGATGTCCTCCTCTGCCAGGTTCACCAGCTTCACCTGCAGCTTGTCCTCTGTGCGGGTCACCACATGGAAGAGCTTCTCCTCGTCCAGCGCAGAGCGCACCACCCAGTCGCCCAGGGTTTGGGCAAACATCTGCTGCACATAATAGCTGGGCGTCAGCAGCACCTGTGTGCCGTTGAACCAGATCAGATCCGGCGTCCAGTCCACCTGCCCTTCCCGGGCAAGCAGCGGCGCATAGGCCGCCATGCACACCACATCACTATTGCGCTCAATGCCGGTAAGGTAAGCCGCCTCGCACAACGCTGCCCGCAGATTGTTGGGACGGCGGCTGCCCTGCACAGGCTCATGCGCGGCGTATTCGCCCAAGAACACTTTGGTCGTGCGGGGATAGCTGTCGTAGCGGTTCACATGCTCCGGGAACCACATGCTGTCCATGTAGTAGTGTTCGTCCACCAGGCTGTCAGCAAACTTGGCACGGATCCGGTTCCAGCTGTCGTTGATCAGCGCACCCTCTGCCACAGGCCCGGCAGCCACAATGCAGGTGATCTCCGGGTATTTCTCCTTCACCGCCTGGGAAAGGATGCCGTAGCGGGTGAAGTATCCGGCTCCCCAGTTTTCATTGCCGATGGCAATGTACCGCAGATCGAAGGGCTCCGGATGCCCCATCTCTGCCCGCAGCGCACCCCAGGGCGTATCGGCGCTGCCTGTCGCAAACTCGATCAAGTCCAGGATGTCCTGGGCATAGGCCCAGGTCTCATCCATGGTGTAGTCGCTTTCCCTGGGTTCCCGTGCCTGGCACAGCACGCCTGCGTGTACCACCGGTAGCGGCAGCGCACCCAGCTCTTCTGCCAAACAAAAGTATTCATAGAAGCCCATTCCATAGGTCTGCATACCGCCCCAGGTGTTGGGGTTCTCCCGGCGCTGCTCCACAGGTCCCACGGTGTCCTTCCAGTTGTACACATTATCGCGGGTATAGCTGCCCTCCGTCACGCAGCCGCCGGGGAAGCGCAGGAACGCAGGCTCCAACCCCCGCAAAGTCTCCACCAAGTCGCGCCGCAGCCCGCCGCCCGGCCAATCCTTGCCAAGGCGGTCGGCAGGCATCAGGGAGAGCATATCCAGATCCACGCTGCCCTGTCCTTCCACGGTGACACACAGCCAGGCGTCAGCATCCTTCGCAGCTGTAAAGGATGCCGTGTACTTCCCCCACGCCCCTTCAGGCGTAAAGGACACAGGTTCGCTCATGGGATTGCCGCCCGCGTCCGTGATGGCCACGGTCACACAGCCCTCCAGCGCCTGGTCGCGCAGATACATAAAGAAATCGTAAGACTGACCCGCCTTCACGGTGATGCCGCCCTTGAGCGCGCCCGTGGCAAAGCCCTGGTTGAACAGCCGCAGGCTCCCCTCCTCCACGCTGGCGCGCAGATAGGTAGGGTTGTTCGCATTCAAGGGATCCTCGTTCATCAGCGACCACTCCGCCTTGCTGCCCGGCGCCGCATTGATGCGCCAGGCGGAGTAGTGGTCTGCCCGCTGGGGGTTCAGGATGTTTTCGTATTCAAAGGAGCGGTTTTGCAGCAGTTCGGCGTAAAGCCCGCCATCTGCCGCACAGTTGATATCCTCAAAGAAGAGGCCATAGAGCGTGTCGCTCATTTCACGCCAGGTATCGTTCGCATCCGCCGTCAGGGTCGTAGCCTGGGCGGTCAGGGGCAAAAGAAGCACCAGCAGCCACAGGAGCGCTTTCCTCACAGGCTCTCCTCCTTGTCACGGTAATGCACGCGCATGCGGATATCCTGGGGATAGTTGCCAAATCCACGGCCAAAGATGGTCACTCCGCCCACATTGCGGGCGTCCTCCGGCACAGAAATGCGGAACAGGATCACGCTGCTGCCGTCGATCTTCAGATCCTGCAGCGTGGTATCGCTGATGCGGCCGCCGTCCACATAGGTGCCGGTGCTGTTGATGGAAAGCAATTTGTATAGGCCATGCTGATTCCAATTGCGGAACCACCACGGCGGGTTGTAAATACCCTGGATGCGGCCAAAGTCGCCAGGGCTGGTCCAGTAACCCAGCGGAACGCCGTTCATGCTGAAATGCACATCGCTGGGCCATTCCTCCGAACAGCCGGGAGCCTCGGAGGAAATTTCCATGGAAAGCTGGATCTCCACCAGTTCCTGATTGCTCTGCAAAAAGCAGGGCAGCATGTATTCCACATATCCGTGGCCAAACCACAGAATTTCCGCGCCAATGCGCTCAGGGCTGGCGAAGAAGCGGGGATCATCCACCACGCCGATGATCTTTTCCGGCGTGCAGATGCCGCAGGTGGGCGAGACCTCGTAGGCCGTGAACTGACCCACGCCGATCTCCGTTTCGTAGATGTTGAAGTCCCGATGCTGCTGGGTGGGCTCGATCATGATGCGCTCATCCGTGGCGCAGCAGACCTTCTGCACGCCATGCTTGCCGCTGACCATCTCCACCGTGATCATGCCACAGTCTGTCAGCACCTTGATGTGGGGCGTCAGTGCACCGGCGGTGATGCCCAGCTTGTCAGAGATGGCGCTCATGCGCAGCGGCCCTTCCTGGTACAACAGCTCCATGATGGAGATGCGGATATCGGAGTTCAGCGCCCGGAACAGGGGCAGGCCTTCCCGCAGGGAGCGGATATGCAGCATGATGCTCACCTCGCTTTCGTTCTTTTGTAAATAGGGGGGAAACGGCGGTTAAGCCGTTCCCCCCTGGTAGTTTAGGCCAAAGGGTACATGATGTCAAGCCTGATTACTCAGCCTGGCCATACACGTTGAAGAACACAGCCATGGCCTCGTCATAGTACTTGCGGCCAGCCTCGTCCAGGGCGTCGGTGTAATCGAAGGGATCGATAGCGCCGGCGTTGATGGCAGCCTCGATGCCGGTGTAGCCGGCATAGTCAGAGCCATGATAGTAGTCGGTGATGAAGGTGTTGAAGCCGGGGATGGTACGGCCGCCGAAGGTCACAGGGTTCTGGATGGCGTTGAAGAAGCCCTCCCAGTCATTCCAGTAGCCCAGGTCAGGCATGATGGCAGCCATGGCAGCAGACACTTCTTCGTCCTGGATCATGGGCAGAGAGCCGGGCAGACGGTAGATCTTTTCCTGGGTGACTTCGCCGGTCTCGGCGTTGGTCACATCACGGGTCAGAGTGGGATACAGCTCGGCACGGGCCATCCAGCCTTCCTTGCCCCAGGTCAGGAACTTGGCGACTTCATAGGCCTCGCGGGGATGCTTGCAGTCCTTGGAAATGGAAACCATGTCCAGCCAGGAGAACTGGCCGCCGTTTTCCACGTCCTCGCCAATGGGAGCGTTGTAGGGAACCATCTGCAGGCCGCGCTCCAGAGCAGCAGACTGAGTGTAGATGTTGTTCATGGTCCAGTAGGCGTCCATCTGGATGGCCACATGGCCGGACTCGCCAGCCCACATGTCATCAGGCACCACAGTCAGGTATTCCTCGCTGCCGTTGATGGCCTGGTAGCCCAGACGGGCATACTCAGACTGCTTTTCCATCATGTCCACCCAACCGGAGCCGAAGTTGTAGCTCTGGCCGTCCCAGCCGAATTCGCCGGTGACATTGTCGGTCAGGGCGATGGGGCCCAGGGTCACGGGGCCCATGAAGAAGTTGTAAGCCCAGATGCCCTGAGAGGGATCAGTCATGGTTTCGATCAGGCCCAGCATCTCTTCCCAGGTCCAGTCCTGAGAGGGCAGTTCCACGTTCAGCTTGTCGAACACAGCCTTGTCCAGGTAGATGGTAGCGGGCAGGTTCTCACCAGGCATGAAGAAGCAGCGCTTGCCGTCCACATAGCCCACATTGCGCAGGGAGGGATACAGCTTGGTCTGAGCCTCTTCGTCGTTCTCGATGTACTCGGTGATGTCCATCATCAGGTGATTGCCCAGGAGGGGATCCAGATCCAGCCAGAAGAACACGTCGGGCATGTTGTTGTCGGCAGCCAGATTGGTCAGGGTGCCGGTCACGTCAGCCGTGGTGGTCTCGATGATCTCGATGGTGATGTTGGGATACTTCTCGGTGAACTTATCCGCCAGGGCGCGGGTCAGCTCGAAGTCGTCCCAGGTCATGAAGGTTACGGTGATGGGGTCGGTGGTGTTCAGCTCGGGCATGTTGTAGGCAGCTTCTGCGCCGGCAAAGGAGCACAGGGAAGCCATCATGCACAGAGCCATGATGAGAGCAACCAGTTTCTTCATATGGGTTTCCTCCTTGTTTATTTTGATCAAAAGCCTTTCCGGCTTTGACTCCAATGAATTATTCACCGGTGATACCGGCCTTGTCCACGCTTTCCACGAACTGCTTCTGCAGGAAGAAGTACATGATCATCAGCGGGGCAATAGAGAGCATGGTGCCTGCCATCTTGATGGCGTCGTTGAGCTTATTGGTGGAGGTGACCGAGGATGCGCGGGCATCGAAGGTCACGTTGTAGCTGTCCTCAAACTTCTGCAGTTCCAGCATCAAGGTGGTCAGGCCGGTGGCACGGGTGCTGCCGTAGCCCAGGTACACCTGCATGAGGTAGGTCTCGTTCCAGTACCACACGAAGGAAAACAGGGTAACCACCACGATAGCCGCCATGGACAGCGGAATAGCGATCTGGAAATAGGCCTTGATATGGCCTGCTCCGTCGATCTCCGCAGCCTCCACCAGGGACTGGGGCACCTGGCGGTGGAAGTTGTAGAAGATCAGGATGCACAATACGCTTTTGAAGCCCTGACCCAGCACCGATGTGATCAGGAACGGCCTGATGCCGCCATCCACCAGCTTCATACGGGAAAAGAGCAGGTAGTTGGGCATGGAGGTGGCCTGGGTGGGCAGCAGGAAGGAAAGGATCAGCACGCCCATCAGCAGCCTCTTCAGCGGGAAGTTGTACCTGGCGAAGCCATACCCCACCATGGAGGCAATGAATACCTGGCACAGGGTAGGTACCAGCGCAAGGTACAGGTTCTTGCCCAGGGAATTCCAGAAGTCCAGCGTCAGGATGGCGTCCTTGTAGTTCTTCAGCGTGGGTGCCGAGGGTATCCACTTGGCCGAGGCATCCAGCAGGTCGGTCTTATCCATAAAGGAGCGGGAGGCCATGTACAGCACAGGATAAAGGTAGATGAACGCGATGGTGATCAACAGCGTGTACACCACGATGTTCATGATCAGGCCGCGTTTTTCCGCGCTGCCCAGCATCACTTTTTTGAAATGCTCCTTGCGCGCTTCACGCTTCTGCTGGTCTTTCATGCATCCTGCCTCCTTTCCTTCAGGTCGGGGCGCTTGGTCTCATACTTCACGCGCCTGTCACTCTTCTCGCGCAGGAGCAGGAACACGATCAGCAGGATCACCGCCACCACCGCCGTATAGATCCAGGACATGGCAGCGCCATAGCTGTAGCCCTTGGTAGGTGCGTAGCTCACATCGTAGATCAGCTGAATGATCTCGTTATCGCCGCCGGTGGCCAGGGTGACCACAGTGTAAATGGAGTTCAGCAGGATCATGGGCTTCATGATCGGCAGGGTGATCTTCCAGAAGGACTCCCAGCCGGAAGCACCGTCGATCTTCGCCGCCTCGTAGAGGGTGGAGGGCACCTTCTGCAAACCTGCCAGGAAGATCAGGATCTGAATGCCGGAGTTCCACAGGATCAGGATCAGCGAAGAGAACAGATCGCTGATGGGCTGATAGATGAATTCCGGCAGCCCCTGCAAAATACCCAGCAGGGTGTTCTGGCTCACCATGGGTACCGAGCTGACGCCCTGGGCGGTGAGCTGCTGCATCACCGGGCCGGTGGCGATGATCACCGGCAGGAAGAAGATCATGCGAAATACCGAGCGGGCCCGGATCTTGCTGTTGAGCAGCAGCGCGATGATCAGCGAAAACGCTATGATAATGGGCAGCTGCAGCGCCAGCCCCAGGCCGAAATTGGCCAGGGTGATGGGGAAGTTGATCTCCTTCATGAACACAGAGGCGTAATTATCCCAAGGGTTGGCCAGGGCGTTGAAGGTGATGCCGTTGGAGAAGATGATGTTGGAGAAGGAGAACCGCAGGGACTGCACCATGGCGTAGACAAAGAAGATACTTACGCCAATGAGCCACGGCAGGATGAAGATGTAGCCGTACATCCACTCCCTCAGCTTGCGCTTGGTAAGCCTGCGCTTGTCGTGAGGGTTACGCTTGTTTTTCTTACTGGCCATCCTGCTTCACCACCTTGTATGCCATTCCGTCCAGCGTCACATCGTCCATGGAGGCCTGCTTATCGCCAAAGTTGAGATACACCTTTACGCCATTGCTCCAGGTCACGCGGGTCACATTGCCTTCCACGTCATGCCGGAGGATGGCCTCGCCCTGCACCAGCTGCTGGAAGCTGTTCAGCTCCTTGCACCATTGGATGATGGTATCCCGGTACAATTCGTACTTGGAGGAGTAAATGCCGGAAGAATTGGTATTCTGCAGCTCAATGGGATCCTCCCAGGTCAGCAGGAAGCACGGACGGGCGCCCTGCTCCAGCATGTTGAGGAAGAACTCCTTGTTGTTGGCCTGGAAGTTCACATACTCCGCATAATACGGGATCTGTCCGGAGGTGGCGATCGCCAGCAGCGGGATCTCCCGGGCGGTGTAGGTGTAATCAGAACCCGCCACCGGCATATCCGACAGGGCATCGGCGTAAGGCCACAGGTAGGCATTGGCCGCAGCCAGGGTCGTAGGCATAGCCTGGGCGGCCTCGCTGACCAGCGTGCGGTAATACGTCTGAAGCTCCGTGGTATCGTGGTAATGGTTCTGATAGTAGTAATCCGCCATCAGTTGGGTCATCCCCGTCAGGGAAATGCCCGGCACGCTCTCCTGCTTCATGGCGGTGATCACGCCCTGACCGATCTCCAGCGTCTTGGCCGGGGTAAGATAGTTCAGGCTGTCATACACCAGGCCGAAGGAAGGCTTGCGGAAGGTCTGGGAGGTGATCTTCTTAAAGGCATTGTAGGTCATCACCGGGTTCACCGCAGGGTTCAGCGTCAGGAAATCCGCCTCCAGCGCCAGGTGGAGATGCTTTTCCTCTGCCAGCTTTTTCAGGCTGTTAAAGCCCTCCACGCCGCCCAGGGCAGCCGCCGGGGAATATCCATCCGTGGGCAGGCTGCCGGTGAGGCCGTCCTTCTGCCAGCCGCGGTACACAATGGCCATGTTTTCCACGCCGCTGGCGGCAAGATCGTTGATCATATCCTCCGCCTGCTGGAAGGAGGTCATCACCACATCCCGCTTGCCCAGCACATAGTTCTCTTTTTCCAGGCCGATAAAATCGATCTGCACGTCAAAGGGGCGCTGGTCTGCATTCTGGAAGGTGCCCTTTGCCGCCATGTGATCCCGCCAGGCAGAGGCCAGACCGGCGTAGGTGGCGCTTTCGCCATCCTCCAGGAAGAACCGCTGCACGATGTCGAAATCCCGGGGCTTTTCGGTACGCATGCTCACCGTGCCGGAGGAAGGTCCGGTGGGCTGGGCATACACCATGCGGTAGGTGTAGCGGGCAGCCACCCAGTCGAAGCCGGTGCGCACGCCATTGGGATAGGCCATGATGCGGGCAGCCTGGTCGCCTTCCTCAATGACGCTGAGAAAGCCGATCTGGTCTTCCGTGTGCACCATGCCCAGCACCGGTATGATCACCGGCTCGGTGGCCACACTCCACATGGAGTTCACCGTATCCTCAATGCCGATGTTGGTGCCATAGACCGGGCGATCAAAGGGCGAGGAGTAGCGCTTTTCGTTATCCTTCAATTCAATGATGGCACCCTGACCATCGGGGATGATCATGTAGCCCTCATCCTGCCCCAGATAGCTGTGACCCAGGAACGGGAACACCGTGAAGGTCGCCACGGTATACTTGTCGCTCATTTCCTCCACGATCTTATCCTGAGGGATGGTTACCACAAAGCCGGTCTCGTCCATCTCCAGGGTCACATCATAGGAAATGCCGATATCGGGGAACTTCACATGGGCAGTAAAGCCGCTATTTGCATATTCGCAAGTCACCTCGCTGGCCATGTTGATGAAGTCCGCCTGGGTGTTGGTGGATTTCACATCTTCGATGTATTCCATCACCACGCCGCTCTGGTAGAAGCCCTTCCAGGTATCGTTGTCCTTGATGCCCTCCAGGCTCTGCACGGTGGAATGGAGCAGCTTACCGCTTGCCTTGCTTTCCACAATGATGGACAGGTTCTCTTCCCGCAGGTACAGGTTGAAGCGGCTGTTCTCGGCCACCTTGCTGTATCCCTCAGGGATCAGGGATGCATCCTCGGCCACGGCGGCAAAGGTGAAGCACAATGCAAGTAGGAGAAGCGCCAGGAGCTTAAACCTTTTTAACAAAGCGATACACCACCTCTCCGTAAATGGACGCAATGAAGTCCACCAGCTGGCTGATAAGCACATACACCACAAAGATCAGCGCCGTCATGATCAACACCGTGAACAGCATCAGGACGATGATCTTGATGGTTTGCCAGAAGGAATAGTCGTTGAGATACATCAGCATCAGCACGATCAGCAGACCCGTCCAGCCATAGGCCACCACCTGCACCACCGTGATGAAGAACTGCTCGTTGAAGGTCAGCACATTGGTCATGACCAGCTGGATGGGCATGGCCAGCACCATGGGCATCAAGGCATAAGCGCCGCCAATGAAGATATCCTTGAAGGTGGCTTCGCCTTCCTTGATGGTGCAAACCAGATAGCAGCAGATGACCAGCATCAGGAACACACCGAACACGGTGAAGAAATCGTTCAGCAGCTCATAGTAGCCCTCGGGCACGCTGCGGAACAGGAAGCCGCTGAAGTACTTGTTCACCACAAACAGGATGAAGAACACCAGCAGCACCACCAGCGCAGACCAGCAGCTGGCGCGCTTTTCCCGCTTGATGCCGTAGCAGCAGTCGAAGGGGTTGCGCAGCATCATGAACGCCCAGCCCACCTGGCGGACAGGCTTCAGCGCGGCAACCTTCTCCTTGAGACGGATCACAGGCTTCAGGAAGCCGGTCTTCCTGTTGACGAACTTGATGACCTGCCACAGGATCACCACCGCCACGATGGTCATCAGGATGGTGGCCAGATTCTTGTGCAGCCAATCGCTGCGAAGCTCCCAGAAGGCATCGGAGTAGCCCTGCAGGCTGCCGCCGTTGCGGTAGGCCTCCAGCGCTTCCTCAAAGTTGCCCTCGCGGTACAGCGCCTCGCCCAGGCCGGTGGAAGCGTAGGTGAACAGCGAGTTCATCCGCAGCACTTCCGTCCAGGGCTCCTTGGATGCCGCATACTTGCCCTCCTGGAAAAGATGGAAGGCAGAATGCACCAGATCAGTAAATTCCGTGGGACGCAGCACCTGAATGCTGCCGAGGATCTCGTCCAGCACATACAGGGTATAATCATCCGCCGCCACCAGACCGGTAACGGATTTGAAGGTGCCGATGCGCTGGTCGCCGTAGTCAAAGGCGCCAAAGATGAACAGCGCGTCGCCCTCGGAGGTATACTCCATGATATAGCCGTTGGCATTGGCGGTAAAGATGGCGCCGGAGCTGTTCACCGCCACGGCGGTGTTCATCTCATACCACCAATCCGGGGTAAGGGTATCCTTGCCCGCCACGTTCAGGCGGCGCAGGGTGGAGGTATCATTGGACTGGGAAACGGTGTAGACCATGCCTTTTTCGTCAATGGTCAGGTTCTTCACCGAGGTCGGCACAATGCCCGCCATGGTGGAAAGCTGCTCCTGGGAGAAGAAGGTTTTCTTCAGCGCCGTCAGCAGGCTCACCGTGGAGGTGTTGGCGCCGTAGTAGCCCAGGAAATCGCCGTTGGGCGAGATCTGGATGATACCGTTGGTGGAGCCGGTGGAGGCAATGTACAGGTTCCCGCGCTTGTCCAGCACCAGCTTAGTGGGCTTGTAGGGAGAGCCCTCGCCAAAGAGCGGATGGGTGGGGCGCTCCACCTCGCGGATGACCTGGCCGTCTTGGTCGTAGATCACCACGGTGCGGCCGTTCTCGTCCGCCACATAAACGTCCAGGTTATCAGCCACGAATACACCGTTGGGAGATTTCAGCGTCTTTTTGCTGCCGATCTCCTTCACAAATTCGCCCTCGGGGGTCACCACCAGGATGCGCTTGTTGCCGGTATCGGCAATGTACAGGTTGCCGTCGGGACCCATGCGCAGGTCGGCAGGGTTCTTGAGGGTCTCCTCGCCAAAGCGGGTCATGGCCCGCACCGGCTCATAGGCCGTCTGGGTCTCCACCAGGTCGCCGTCCACGCCCAGGGTAAAGGTGCGGTAGGGCGTTGCGGCCTGGGCAGGCAGCGCGCACACAAGGAGCAGCGCCGCCAGCAGGAATGCTGCGATTCTCTTCATCATGCGCCCTCCTTACTTCATGCCGCTGTAGGCCATGGTGTTCATCACGCTGGACTGCATCACCACAAACAGCAGCAGGTTGGGAACAAACATGATCATCGCCGCAGCAGCAGCCATGCCCTGACCCTGCACCGTGCCCACGCCGGACAGGGTGTTCATGTAGAAGCCCAGGGTGCGGATGCCCTCGGAGGAAGTGAACAGGTTGGAGGTCTCCACATTCGTCCACACGCTCTGGAAGGCCAGGATCGCGCCGGTGGCGATGGCGGGCTTGGTCAGGGGAAGGATCACCTTCCAGTAGATGCGGAAGGCGCCCGCGCCCTCCAGCTGGGCAGCCTCCAGCAGGCTGTCCGGCACCTGATCCATGAACTGCTTGATCAGGAACAGGCACACCGGCATGGCGATCAGGGGCAGGATGTGCGCCCAGTAGGTATCCAGGATGCCCACGGCGTTGATGGTCAGGTAACGCGGAATGGTCACCGCCGTGGCCACGAACATCAGCGCCAGGTTGTTCACCTCAAAAATGGTGTTCTTCAGCTTGAACTTCATCTTGCTCAGGGCAAAGCCTGCCATGGTGGAAATGATGATGGAAAGCAGCACCACCGCCACCGTAACGAT
The DNA here is from genome assembly GCA_017936765.1 of Clostridia bacterium. Taxonomy (GTDB): domain Bacteria; phylum Bacillota; class Clostridia; order Christensenellales; family Aristaeellaceae; genus UBA11524. The sequence continues at coordinate 9,771 of JAGBEX010000001.1, read as the reverse complement.
GAAGGAATTGAAGATGTAGCGGGAGATCGGGATGGAGGAGCCTGCCGCCGTCTGGAACAGGTTCCGGAAATTGATGAGCGAGGGATTGCTCACAAAGAACTTGGGCGGGAAGGCAAACAGCTCGTCCATGGGTTTGAAGGCGTGGTTGATGATATACACGATGGGCGCTCCCATGAACACCGCCACAGGGATCAGATACAGGTAGAAGGGAATCTGATTTTTATGGAACTTCTTCGGGTTGACTTTGGTACCGCCGATGGCCATACAGCTTTCCTCCTTCCTTAATCTTTCTCACCAAAGAGTCTGCGTGCAACGAACGAGAATGTGTAGATGATACCCAGCAGCGCCACGGAGACTGCCGCAGCATAGCCCATTTCGTAGCGGGCGAAGCCGTAGTCCTCAATGTGGTTCACCATCAGCTGTGCCGCATACTGGGGCGTGGGGTTGGAGCCGGTGAGCATCACGCCGATGTTGCCCGCCTGGAAGGCGTTCACCACCGCCATCACCGCGCCGAAGAGCATCTGGGGCTTCATGGAGGGAATCGTGATGTAGAACACTTCCTGGAAGCGGTTGCGCACACCATCGATAGCGGCGGCTTCGTAGAGCTCGGGGCTGATGTTCAACAAACCTGCCAGCATGGCCAGGAAGCCCACGCCCATGCTGCCCCACAGCGCCACCACGATCACGATGGGCATGATGTAATTGGTGTTCAGCATCCACACGATAGGCTCGGTGATGATGCCCAGCTGGGTCAGCACATAGTTGGCAATGCCGCTCTGGTTGCCCAGGAACACCACGCGCCACATCACCGTCATGGCCACGCCCATGGTCATGGAGGGCGAGTAGATGATCAGCGCCAGAATGGTGCGGGGCAGCTTGGTCAGCTGACTCAGCGACCAGGCCAGGAAGAATGCCAGCATGTAGCCGATGGGGCCCACCACGATGGCAAAGAGGATGGTGTTGGGCAGAACATACTGCAGGAAGATGCTATCCTGGGTCAGGAGGTTGATGTAGTTGGTCAGGCCAACAAACTCCGGCGTCTGCACCGCATTGTAGTTGGTGAAGGACAGGGCCACCGCCATCACCGTGGGAATGATGATGAACACCGAGAAGAGGATCAGATACGGCGCCAGGAACAGATAGGGCGTGCTTTTCTTGGTTCTCATTCAGCCTTCTCCCCTTCCTTGCGCGCATTGTATTCCTTGATGATATTCTCCACCACAGAGACATCCGGCGTTTTGAACTCCCTGAGCATCACGCCTTCCTTATAGTAGCCGAATTCCTCCAGCTTGCGGAAGGTCTCGCGGTTGATGCGCTTCACAGCGGTATCCATGGCGCGGCGAGCCTCCACACCGTCCACCGTTACGGAGATGAACGCATTGGAAAGCTCACGCTCCAGCATGTAGGTGCCCAGCACCCAGGGTGCTTCGGTCATCCACTCCATCTGCTCCATGATGACCGTCTTGTGGTCGCTCTTCAGGGGCAGGGAGGCAAAGGCGTTGGTGTTGGCCGTGGGCCAGATGTACTCGGAGCCGTAGGTGGACTGCAGCTGGCTGCCGAACTGGCTCTGCACCTCGTCGGAAGACCACCACTTCAGGAATTCCCAGGCCTCCTGGGGCATATCCGTCTGGGACATAATGGCCATGGTTTCCGCACCACCGGTAGTCCAGCGCTCCACCTCACCTTCCTCATTGGTCAGGCCGGGGAACAGGGAAATATCCCACAAGCCGTCCAGCTCGGGGGCGGCGTTCAGCAGCAGGTTATAGGTGGCCAGGTCGGCGATACCGATCGGCAACGTGCCATCGCGGAACTGCTGGTAGAAGCCCGGGGAGGGCACGTCCGTAGGCATGTTGTAGATGGTGAACAGCTCTGTCATTTCGCGGAAGCCCTTGAGGGATTCTTCGCTGTCCAGGGTGGTGTTGCCCACATACTCAGAATAGATGGAGCCGCCGGACTGCAAGATCATAGGCAGGGTGCCGGGGAAGACCTTCAGTCCCACCATGCCGGCGGTGGGATAGTAGAAGTTCATGTTGCGGCGCTGCAGCTCCGGGAGAATGAGCTTCACCTCATCCATGCTGGTGGGAATGTCGATGTTCAGGGCGCTCATGATGTCCGTGCGGTAGAACATCACCCAGAAGTTCACCGTTTCCGGCATGGCATAGATGCCATCCCCCAGGGTATAGGGAATGAACAGGCCGGAGGAGAAGCGCTGCGCCACCTCGCCGAAATCCTCAAACTGCGTCAGGTCATAGAGGGCGCCGCGGATATTCAGATAGGAAGGAACAACATATTGCAGGCCGATGACCGCATCCGGCGCGGTACCGGCGGCATTGGCCAGCACCAGCTTATTGGCATCGGGCATCAGGGAGAGATCCACCTCAATGCCGGTAGCAGGGGTGAACTGGGTGTCGATCATGTTCTGCAAAAGCTCCACATACTGGCGGCTGCGACCCATCCACACCTGCAGATGGCCGTCCTCGCCGGAGCCAGCAGCGTAGTCCTGGGCAGTAAAGGAGGTGAAGAAGCGGCTGACGCCCTTCATCATGCTCTCGGCAAAGCCGATGCGCTCAGGCAGCTGTGCATCCTGCTGGAAGAAAATGATCTGATCAATAGCCAGATCGTTGAGGGCTATGTCCTGCAACTGCTGCGCCAGCATGCGGGCAGCGGAGTTGGAGCCTGTGGAAAGCTCGGACAGGCGGCGGGGCAGATCCTCCGGCTCCTCTGCCAGGCGGCGGAGCTGGTCGGCACACAGCGTCAGGTTGGAGAAGGCGCTGCCGGAACCGATGGAGGAATAATCCTTGACGTACTCCACCATCTCTTCGCATTCCGTCGCCCAGCCGGAGAGGATCTCCACCAGGTTGGGGATGTAGGTTAGCAGCTCATAATCGCGATACTTGTCCGTAATGCCGCCGGAGAGGCGCACCACCTCCAGGGAGAGGCCGTTGATCTCCGCCAGCACGCTGTCGATCATCTCATACACAGGAGTCAGGATGGCAGCGTTGATCCTCAGGGACAGGGTGTGCTCACCCTCCGTGAGGTAGAAGGACTGATAGTCCTCCCCTGCCGTCACGATCTTATCGGTGAATCCGGTAGCATAGTCGAAGGGCACCTGCTTCGCCGCAGCAGAGGGCAGCTGACCATCGATGAGGATATCTACAAACACGGGGAAATCCGCCTTAACGCTCTGGCGGTAGAAGAAGTCCATGTAATACCAGCCGGTCTGGGGCACGGTGAAGTTGTAGGTCACCGTATCGCCCGCCGTATCAAAGGACGCACCGTCCAGGTGATTGATGCGGCGTACCTCCACCTCGTAGGGCGTCAGCACGGCATTGAACTCGCCTGCGCCGCGGATGGAGGATTCGTTGCGGGACGCAATGTTTTCCGCCTCGATCACGATCAGATTGCTGCCCTGGGCAGCTTCACCGGCATATTCCGGCACAGTCTGCGGCGCCCGCAGGCTCATGCCGCTCAGCTCGATCTCGCCGTCCTGCACATCGAAATTCAGCACATGCTCGCCAGCAGTCAGTTCGAACAGGAAGGGGGTATCGGTACGACCGGTGGAATCAGCGATGCCCGCGGTGATCACCGTGTCTGCCGCGTGAGGCGTGGTAGCCACTTCATTGCCATAGCGGTCGGTGGGGAAAACGCCGTCATCCACCCACAGGGAATTCAGCTTCACCCTGCGCATTTCATAAAAGGGCAGCACACCATCCACGGAGATGGCGATCTCCGTGGGCAGGGAGGACTGGGTCAGGTTCTTGTAGTTGAGCCAGATCTCATACTGACCATCCTCCGGCACAGTAAAGGATACCTGGCCGCTCTCACCAGTCCTGAGAGTCAGTGCCAGTTCAGCCTCCACGGCCTCCCCGGCATACACAGGCTGCTGATAGCTCTTCACCGCCTGGGTGTAGATGGCCTCCGTCCGGTTATTGAAGACCATCCAGCTCTCCTCTGCAGAAGCTGACACAGCAAACAACAGCACCGCCAGCAGCACCAGCAAAATCTTCTTGCGCATATCACGAACCTCCCCCTAAGGGATATGTTTATTCTCCCGTACGGATGCCCCACAGGGCCGCGCCTTCCTGGTCAAGGGCAGAGAACATGGTGCTCCACTTTTCGCCGTTGTTGTCCCAGGCAGTGTGCATCACGCCATGATAGGTCTTGTCCGCCAGGGTCAGGGTGATGTTGACGCCATCCCCGCAGCTCCAGGTGCCGCTGACATCGCCGGTGATGGTACCGTCTGCCTGGAGGGTGGCCAGCTGGGACACATGCTCCTTGCGGTTGATGTCACGCTCGTGGAACAGCAGCTTGTACAGGCCGCTCTGCTTTTCAGCAGCGATGGCCTGGGCAGTCTCGCCCGCATAGCGCACAGGGGAAACCACCGGCCAGCCCTCCTCATTCATGTACATCTGATGCACACGAACGGTGTGCATCTCGCCGGAATTGGCAAAGCGGGTGTGGAAGATGATAAAGTACCGGCCAGTCTCCGGATCATAATAGGCGGAATTGTGGCCGGGGGAACGATAGGCCTGCGTCATACGGTTGGTATCCGTATCCACAAGGTCGAACTTGTACCCGCCCATGAGCTTCACGCCATAGCCCACATAGTCCACATCGTTGAAGAAGGTACCGGGCTTGCCGCCGCACTTGATCATATCCTGTCCCAGAGCATCCTCGTAGGGGCCGTCGGGATTCCTGGAGCGGCACACGCGGATGTTGTAGCCGTCGTTGGCATTCAGACCGCCGAAGGAAAGGAACAGATAGTAGTAGTCCGTATCCGGGCTATAGAGGAGATAGGGGCCCTCGATGCGGCTGTGGTTCTTGCCCAGCAGCTTTTTGCCATAGCCCTGACCCTCCAGCGGAAAGCCCGTTTCCGGATCCATTTCCAGAATGTAAATGCCGCCGGAATAGGAGCCGTAAACCATCCACAGCTTGCCTTCCTTGTCAAAGAAGGTGTGGGGATCCACCACGTTGGGATAAATCGTGGCGTTATAGCCCGGCGCGCCGGACTTGAGAAACACGCCCAGATCCTCATAGGGACCTTCGGGCTTGTCGCTCACCGCCAGACCCATAGCAGACAGGGGGCTGGATCCCTCGCAGGTGCAGTAATAGTAATAGTAACGGCCATCCTTGAGCTGCTGCACATCGGGTGCCCAGAAGGTGTTGGTCTTAGCCCAGGAGAGGGCTTCCTTCATCTGGGTCTGCACATTTTCCACCAGGGTGCAGCCGCTCTGGGCATTGGTGGAGATGCTCGTCCAGCTCATCAGGTCTTCGCTGCGGGCCGCGGCCATGTGACTGCCAAAGATGTAATAATACCCATCATCCGCCTTGATGATTGACGGATCATGCACCGATACGCTTTTGAACGCCGGTGCAGCATCTTCTGCACACGCAGGAAGGGAAACTGTCATCAGCATCACACACATCACCCAACATATCCACTTCATCCTCATTTGCCTCCGCCCGGATCGTCGATTTAGTTTTGATTTATCAAAAGTATTCAAGGATTGTCTGAACTAATTATACTATACCTTATACCAAACCATCTGTCAAGTTGTTTCTGTCGATATTCCGACCTTTTCGCACATGTTTTGCGGTGTTTTCTTCGTTTTTCCATGCCTTCTGTATTGACTTTAGGCAGGCCGATTGTTATCCTGTTGATACAGAACACGTTGCAGAGATCACTTTCAGAATACATAATCATTTTTATCCTAGGAGGCACAGCCATGAGCATCCGCGAGATCCCCATGAACAAGGTCAGGATCACCGACGCATTCTGGTCACCGCGCCAGCGTCTGATGACCGATGTGACCATCCCCTATATGGAAAAGATCCTCCGGGACGAGGTGCCGGGAGCAGCCAAGTCCCATGCCATCAGCAACTTCCGCATGGCCGCCGGCGAAGAAACCGGCGAGTTCTATGGCATGGTGTTCCAGGACAGCGACGTGGCCAAGTGGCTGGAAGCCGCCGCCTATTCCCTGGCATTGAAGCCCGATAAGGAACTGGAAGAACGCGTGGATGACGTGGTGGCCCTCATCGGCCGCTGCCAGCAGCCCGACGGTTATCTGAATACCTACTTTACCGTGAAGGAGCCGCAGAACCGCTGGGCAAACCTTCTGGAATGTCACGAACTTTACTGCGCCGGTCACATGATCGAAGCAGGCGTTGCACTGCATGAAGCCGTGGGCAAAGACGAGCTGCTGCATATCTGCATCCGTCTGGCCGACCACATCTGCGACAGGTTCCTGCAGGAAGATGGCCTTCCCGGCCATCAGGAGATCGAGATCGGCCTGATGCGGCTCTATCACGCCACCGGCAACGTCAGATACCGGGACATGGCGCTGCGCTTCCTCGACCTGCGCGGGCAGGATCCCCAATGGTTTAAGAAACATACCCCCGCCCACCCCAACGTGCGCTATGGCGACTATGATATTCTTCCTGAGGACACAGCCTATAACCAGTCCGATGTACCGATGCGTCAGCAGACGGCAGCCCGCGGGCATGCGGTGCGCCAGCTGTATATGCTCACCGCCATGGCCGACGCCGCAGCCGATACCAATGATGCGGAGATCACCGCCGCTTGTGATCGCCTGTTCGACAACATCACGCGAAAGCAGATGTACGTCACCGGCGCCATAGGCTCCACTTCTCACCGTGAATCCTTTACCGTGGATTACGACCTGCCCGCCGACCGCTGCTATGGTGAAACCTGCGCTTCTGTGGCCATGGCGTTTTTCGCCCACAACATGCTGGCCATCAAGCCCGAGGGCCGCTATGCCGACCTAATGGAGCTGGAGCTGTACAACGCTGCCCTGGCTGGCATGTCGCTGGATGGTAAGCGCTTCTTCTATGTGAATCCTCTGGCGGTGGATACCAGCGTATCCGGCATTGTTCCAGGCTATCAACACGTGCTGCCCCAGCGGCCCGCCTGGCACGCCTGTGCCTGCTGCCCGCCCAATCTGGCGCGGCTGATCACATCCCTGGGCAAATACCTGTGGAGCGCGAACGATGACACGGTGTACAGCCATCTGTTCATCGGCAGCCAGGCAGAAACCAAGCATGGCCGCATCAGCATGGAAAGCAGTTATCCCTGGGAGGGCAAGGCCGAATACACCATCCATGACGGCGGCTGCTTCACCCTGGCAATCCACATCCCCCAGCATGCCGGAAAGTTGCAGATCTGCATCAATGGCAAAGAGGTCGAGGCCAACGCCACCGACGGATACTGCCACATCCACCGCAATTGGCAAGCAGGCGACCGCATGTCCGTAGCGTTTGATATGCCTGTGCGCCGCCTCCATGCGCATCCCTGCGTGCGTGATGCCGCTGGCAAGGTCGCCCTGGCCCGGGGCCCGCTGGTGTATTGTGTGGAGGGCGCAGATCATGCCGAGGCTCTGACCGCCCTGATCCTGCCGGATGATGCAGCGATCCGGCCCGTTGTTGACGGCGATCTGGCCGGAATGATCACGCTCCAGGCTGAGGGGCTTGTGCAGAAGGCATCTGACCAGCTTTATTCGGCTGACGCACCTCAAACTTCGCCTGCTCCAATCCGAGCCATTCCGTATTTCGCATGGGGAAATCGCGCCCCCGGCGATATGCTGGTCTGGGTTCGCGAAGCCTGATCATCCAACCATACTAAAGCCCACCAGCGTCCGATGGTTAGCCCGCCGGACGCTGGTTTTTTCTGTTTATCTGATCTGGATCACATTGGCCGAGTGGGGCTGCAGGCGCACCGACAGCACGTCAGCGGTGATGGGCTGCCATTCGCCTTCCGTCAGGCAGACCTGCTCCACACCGATGTCGTTGTAGGCTTCGGTGCTTTCGCCGTTCACGGTGATCACGCGATACTGACCGGCGGCTGCCTTGCCTTCCAGCGCGATGGACAGCGCCCTGCTCTCCGACGCATGCTTGTTTACCGCGGCCACGCACAGCATGCCGCTTTCGCGCATGCGGGTGGGCAGCACATCCAGCACCGGAACATCCTCGTGATTGCCGGTCTTGCCCACAACGTGCATGGTCTCGGCATGGTCGTCCCAGCCGTCCAGGATCTCCTCGCCCAGGTAGTTCACATACAGGTCGAAGATGTGGTAGGTGCTGCGCAGCACCAGGCCGTCCTTGTGGGTAAAGATGCAGCCGCGGGTGTTCACGATGGGGGCAAAGTTGGCCATGCCCACAATATCGCAATTCCGGTTCAGGGTGTTCAGGAAGCAGGCGGAGAAGACTGCGTCCGCCATGGTGTAATCCTGGTTGCGGTCGTTCTTGTCCCGGGGCAGCAGATAGTCCTCCGGCGTGCGACCCTGCTGAATGGTATGCACCTTGGGGTGGTGCCAGCCACGCAAGTTCCACTCGTCATAGGCGATCTTGATGCGCTTTTCCAGCCCCATGGCCATCAAAAGGCCCCGCACCTTGTTGATGTCGTTCTCCAGGTCATTGGTATAGGCCATAGTCTGCTCGTAGTCGGCAAAATCGTTGTTTTCCGCCATCAGGTTCCAGTACTTGTGGATGGAGATCCAGTCCAGATGCTGCCCGCAATGGCTGAGCAGATCCACATTCCAATGGATATCCGTCAGCGCCGCGGCGGAAAGCTCTGCGTCCGGGTCGACGTGCTTCATCAGCTTGGCGGATTCCAGCACCAGCCGTCCCCACTCGCCCACGGTCTTGGCGCCTAGCTCCCAGGCTCCGTAGTTCTCGTTGCCGATGGACCAGTACTTCACCTTGTGGGGCTCACGGTGGCCGTTGGCAATGCGCCAGCGGGCGAACTCCCCTTCGTGATTAAGGTTGCAGTATTCCACCCAGTCGCTCATTTCCTCCGGCGTACCGGTACCCGCATTGGTGCAGATGTAGGGCTCGCAGCCGATCTTGCGGCACATGGCCACATATTCATCCGTACCGAAGGTATTGGGATCCTCCACCCGCCATGCTTTGTCGAACACGGGCGTACGCTGGGGACCCACCGCCTTCTTCCAGTTGTAGGAGGAAACAAAGCAGCCGCCCGGCCAACGAAGGATCGGCACTTTGATCTTCCGCATGGCCTCCAGCACGTCTGTGCGCAGGCCGTCTTCATCGGAAAGCGGATTGCCCGGGTCCAGCACGCCGCCGTAGATCTGGCGATGAAAATGTTCAATGAAGTGACCATACAGCATCAGGTCGCGCACGCCCATCACGCGATCGGGGCGGATATGATAACAGGCGCTCATAGGCAGCTTCCTTTCTGATTGGATATCCTATCGAAAAGCCCTGGACTACCGGAGCAGTCCAGGGCAAAAGGCGCAAGGGAATTACTTCACCAGACGGATCACATTCCAGCTCAGGCTGGGGAGCTTCACTTCCAGCTTGCCGCCGTCGATGGTGCCGCCATTGCCCGCAGCAGGAGCCACATTGTCAGGATTGCTCTCGGTGTTGATGGCCTTCACATCGTCATGATGGAGCACGATGTGCTCAGCGATCTTCAGATCACCGAAGCCGCGCAGGTCAGCGTTCAGCACGATGTCCTCGCTCATGTCGCGGTTCACGGCAAAGATGGTCACCGAGCCGTCATCGCCCAGGGTGGCGGTGCCGTCCACCAGCGGGACCTGCTCGTAGTCGGAGCAATCGTAGGTGGGGCTCTCGATCACGGGGCGCAGGGCGGTCCCGCGGCCATACTTGGAGGCGTGCATCAGCGGCCAGTAGATGGTCTGCGCCCACACGCCGCCGCCATTGCGGGTCATGATGGGAGCGATCACGTTCACCAGCTGAGCCAGGCAGGCCACCTTCACGCGGTCAGCATTTTTG
>JAGBEX010000044.1 GCA_017936765.1 Clostridia bacterium | reverse complement strand
GTATCCTCGCTTTCTGCTGCAATAGAAAAAGCAGCTATGTACTTGAAGGTTTCCCTTCAAGCCATAACTGCTTGAATTTACTGTATTTCCCGCGACTCATGACGAGGAGGGGTAAACCTTCCTCTACATAATAACGCGTTCGATCAGAGGCTCCCTTGCATGATGTCTTATGCCTCGGCTTCCACGAACAGGAAGATACCCACCATGTCCGTTTCAAAGACGATCACGCCATCGATGATCTCATACGCGATCTCGATCAGCTGGCCGTCTTCGTTCATCAGCACCAGCTTCATGCCGGTGACTTCTTCTTCCACCACGGGGATGCTCAGCTTCACCTTGCTGCTGGGCTGGATGGCATTGCCCTCCTTGAGCATACTCACCGCCAGCACCTTCTTCACGCTGGCATTCACGGTGTCGGGCAGCTCCACGGTCATCTCCAGCTCGGTCTCATGCACCACCAGTACCACGTCGGCGGTCTCTGTGGGTTCGGCCTCGGTCTCAGTCTCGGTCTCAGCCTCGGTGCCTTCTTCCACAGGCTCGGCCACGATCTCGAAGCTCACGTTCTCCACGCGCTTCACTTCGATCTCCGCCTTCGTCTCCGTCAGGTCTTCCACTTCCTCCAGCACGGTGTCGGTCATGGTGTACACGGTATATCCACAGGTAGCGCAGGCCGAGCAAACCATGTTGCCCATCTCGGTGCTGGTCAGCACGCAGTTTTCCACGTGCTTGGCGCCGCAGTCGGCGCAGGTCTTGGCATGGGTGCCATTACCCTCGGTGATAAACACCAGGCCGTAGGAATGCCCCTTGGCACCCTGGGTAGTAACACTCAGTTCATCGCACACGGTGCAGACCCGCTCCGTGCGGCCAGCCTTGGTGCAGGTAGCGTAAACCCTGTTCACGGTCTCCCAGCTATGCTTGCCGGTGGCGGGGATGGTCTCCACGGTCTTCTCACCACACACGGTGCAAGCAGTAGTCTTGCTGCCGGCAGCCACACAGGTGGCTTCCACGGTCACAGGCGCACCCCAGGTGTGCTTGCCGGTGGCAGGAATAGTCTCCACCGTCTTTTCACCGCAAGTGGTGCAAGTGGTGGTCGTGCTGCCGTTGGTAGCGCAGGTCGCAGGAACGGTCACCGGCTCACCCCAGGCGTGCGTATGGACAAGCGTATAGCCGCAGGCATCGCACTTGCCATCGCTGTTTCCATCAGCATGGGCTACCTTATCAACTACCTTTTGGCAAACAGCGCAAACCTTCCAATGGCTGTCAGCGTCGTTTACCCAGCCTGCCTTCAATGCCTGATGCTCAGGTTCAACAGTTCCAACATAGCCGCATTCATAGCAGCAGCCATTCGTTTCCTGGCAGTATTCATAATGTTTACCCTCAAAGGCCTTTTCACCGCACTTGGTGCAGATGCGCCAATGAGTCGTTTCGTCGTGATAGACTTTGCTGTTGAAAACATCATGGTCATTCACAGGAATGCTGTCGTTTTTCAAGCCGCAGGTCACGCACACACCAGGTGCAGCGCAGTTTGCTCTGTGCGGCATTTCATTGCACTTCTGTCCGCAGACCGAACACACTTGCCAGTGGTTTGTCCCGTCGGACTCGTAGCCGCTTACCTTGTGCGACTGCGATTCGGTCGTCACATTCGTAGCACCGCAAGTCACGCAAGTACCAGGTTTAGCGCAGGAAACCACATGAGGTTGAATGAAGTTTTCTTCACCGCATTTCGGACAAATTCTCGCATGGTATTCGCCGCAATCCGTAATTTCTTCCGTCCACCAATGGGAAACATTCACAGTTCCCGAAGGCTTATACCCGCAGGTCGTACAGCCGTTAGGTTCATCGCAAACATACAGGTGTTCCTGGGGTTCAGTCTTTTCTCCACAATCCGTACAGGTAAACCAATGGCCACTTTCGTCATACTCGTATTCATCGGTATAGCCGTAGTGCTGATCGTTATCAAACGTAGCGCCACAGACCTGGCAAATGTCCGACTTACAGTCCTGCTGAATGTGGGCAGTTTGGAAATTCTCGCTCTCCCCACAATCAACGCAGACGCCCCAATGGAAATGTTCGTCATACTCGTACTTGCCATCAAAGTTGTGGTACACGCCGCCATTCAGCAACTCACCTTCATAGCCGCAGTATTCACAGACATCAGCCTGGCAATGCTTGGAGTGACCCGACTCCTCGGTCTCTTCACCACATGCACAGGTAATCCTATGCGTATATGCATCTACTGCCACCCAGCCTTCATCAGAAGACGCGTGCTGCATTTCCACTTTTGTCGGATCTACTGTTGCATCACAACTCTGACACTTCGTCAAATCAGTCTGTGCGCAAAGCACAAAGTGTTCCTCGTAATTACCAAGAACCGCTCCGCATTTCTCGCAGCCAAACCAGTGATGGGTTTCATCGAAGAATCTGCCCATAACACCATGCGCGCCATTGTCACAGTCCGCAAAGGAGGTGCCGCAAACCGCGCAGATGCCAGCCACATCCTCGGAGTAGTGTTCTGCGCGATCAACCGACAGTCCGCAGTCAAGGCAGTTCCGATAGTGGAAATCACCCGCAACAATCCAGGCAGACGTGTTTTCATGGGTGCAGTCAAAGCCGCACACGCTGCAGCCTTCAAGGCTGTCATGCGGGCCATAGTTCAGCTTTTCTTCCGTGTTATTACACGCCGTGCAAACCTGCCAATGGTGTGTGAGTTCATGCATCCACACCAGGTCACCGGTGTGCTTCACAATGGCATCCTCTGGATTGGGCTTGCTGCACACCAGGCACACAGAATCATCCATGCAGCTCACTTCGTGAGGCTCGCTTGGCTGGCCTACGGGGCTATCGCAATGGGTGCAGCCCAGGAAGTGGCCAGCCTCGCCCGGAATGTACAAATAGATATCCTCGCCAATATGCGGCGGGTTCGGGAAATAGTATACGTGACATCCATCGCAAGAACCATCTACACAGTCTCCGCCTGTATGCGGTTCAGGATCGGACATCACTTTCTTGCACTTATCACAACGCTGCCAATGTTCTTCGTCGTTGTAATCATAGGAAAAGGCGAAGACATAGTGCTCCACCAACTCCTCGGCACACTCAGCGCCGCAGACCTCGCAGGCGTTGTTGTCGCAGGTTGCACCAGTATGCTGGGCTTCATCAACCTTCGCATTGCAGCCAGAACATACCGTCCAATGGGTGTATGCGTCATACTGCACAGTCGGCTCCGTCGTGCCGCCCGAGTGTCCAAACTGAAGATTCACATCAGCCGAACCGCAGGTGTGGCATACACCAGGATTCGTACACAGTTCAACATGCCCCTGCTGCACACCCGTGGGTTCGCCACAATCCGAGCAATACATCATGCACGTATTTTGGTCATATGCCTTCCATTCAGTATAGGAGTGCGTACACTCCACATCCGTGGGCGTACTGATCTCCTCCGCGTGCATATGCCCCACCGGACACAGCACATTCAGCAAAAGAACAAATGCACAAACAATCGCAAACCGTTTCATCCCTATTCTCCTCTCAATTTCTGGAATTTCTGGTTGAATTATACTGCTTTTTGCACATTATTTCAATGTTTGTTTGTCACACGAAATTGTGTCCAACCTGTAACCATTATGCAAGCATAAGAAAAGATGCCCTGCAAAGCAAGGCATCTTTTGGAAAAACAATTATTATTTTGTTTCCACCGGGTAATATGCGCCGTAGATGAACTGGTGCAGCGCCTCCACGTTTTGCTGGCGGCGGTTGTTGTTGCGGAAGGCCACCACGCTGGCGCCGCCCTCGGTGGTGTAATACTTCCAGGTTTCATCCAGGGGGATGCGCTGCTGCTCCAGCAGGGCGTCGCCGCTTTGCAGACGGGTCATGATGTCGGAGGAAAGCACGCCCATCGCCAGTTCTACCATGGCCATGGGGGTGATGTTGGTTTCCGCATAGGGCAGGCAGGATTCGATCAGACCAAAGAGCTTATCAATGCTCATGCCGCCGTCCAGCACCTTGCCCAGCAGCAGCTCCAGCAGGTGGCGCTGGCGGTTGGAACGCTCAAAATCGTTGTCCACCGAGCGCAGGCGGGCGTACATCACAGCCTGGATGCCATCCAGGTGCTGCACACCGGCCTTGGATTCCAGGGGCTGGCGCTCGTAGTCCTTGTCCTGGTTGTCGTAGCCGCCCTTCTTCAGGTTCTTTTTGATGTAGGCGTTAATGGCATTGGCTTCCTTCTTGGTCAGCTCGATGTCAATGCCGCCCAGACCATCGATAATGGAGGCGAGACCATAGAAATTGATGGTCACATAATACTCAATGTTCAATTCAAACAGGTTGTTCATGGTGCGCATGGCCAGGGGGCCGCCGCCGCGGGAATAAGCCACGTTGATGCGGTTCTTGTTCCTGTAGCCGGGGATGTTGACATACAGGTCGCGCAGGACGCTGGTCATTTTGATGGAGCCATCGTCCTTGTTGATGGACACGATGATCTGCACGTCTCCATGCTTGGAGCCGGACTCGATGTCTTCAGAGCGACCATCCACGCCCACCAGCAGGATGTTCACCACATTGTCCGGCAGGTTGGGATTCAGGTCAAGGGAGGCAGGATCGATCACGTTCTCCGTGTCCAGCTCCATGTCCTGTTCCAGGGCATTCACCAGCTCGGAGATTTCCTCATCGATATAGAACTCCTCGTCGTCCGCTTCCTCCGTGGCTTCCTCAGCAGGCTCTTCCTCCACGGAAACGATCAGGTCGCCCAGGCTGTATTCCTCGTCTTCGGCCACGGCCACGCCGCCCAGCAGCAGGCACAGTACCATCATCAGGGACAGAATGCGTTTGAGCATCATAACGTCCTCCTAACAAATCATCTGTTCCATATTATACGCGCTTATTCGCGCAAAATCAACCCATGGAGATAGTCCAAACTGCGGCGCAGCGCCGCTTCGTCCGTGGCCTGGTGGCCATAGGGTTCCAGCAGGATGGTGCCATCGTAGCCCACGCTGCGCAGGGCAGCCAGAACCGCCTGCCAGTCCACAATGCCTTCGCCAGGCAAGCGCAATTCGCCTTGCGCATCCCAGTCCAGCACGTGAACATGGCGGATGTCCCGACCCATGGCCGCGATCATCTCCAGCACGTCCACGCCGCCCCGCAGCGCCTGCTTCACATCCAACACAAAGTGCAGCCCGGGCAGCAGCTCTCTGGCGCGCTGCACGTCCTGCGGGGTGCGGATGGAACACCAACTCACATTCTCCCACAGCACTTCCATGCCGCGCTGGGCAGCGATCTCCCGCATCCGGCCGAAGCGCTCCTGCAGGGCGTTCACCTTGTCCGGCGGCAGGGCGTTGCGGGCATTGCCAGGGCCGTGGAACACATAATACTTCGCGCCCAGCGCCTCTCCGGCATCGCACACCCCGGCAAAAATGCCCATGGCGTCCTCCACCTGGCGATGGGAGCGACCGAACAAGTCCGGCTCGAACTGTGTCCCCTTGGCATGAACGCTCACGCAGGGCAAGTCGCCCAGCTTCTGCCGCACAAGCTGACCAAAGCTGCGGCAATACTCGCTGTGGGTCTCCAGAAACACCTCGCACACCTGGGCGGGAAAGTCCCGCACATGGGCGGCGGCATCCTCTGTTTCCAACCGGCCATAGAAGGCCGCGCTGCTCAGCCCGACCCTCATGCCTGTGCCTCCGGGGCGTTCAGCTCATCCAGCGTCAGGGCGAAGGACGGCACGAACTCCGCCATAAAGTCCCGCACCTCCGGCAGATCGATCTGCTCAATGGCCCGCAGCACGTTCTCCCCTGCCGCGTCGAACTCATGGTTGCCCGCCCGCTGCTCTTCCATGCACTTGGTGTAGGCGCTGATGCGGTCAGCCGCCTTCACCAGCTGATGGGCATAGTCCTCGCCATCGGCAAGGTAGGGCGCAAAGGCAGGGCGCATGGTCTGCGGCAGCATGGCCGTAAGCCGCTGGGAAGCCAGTGCCTCCAGCTGCTTGTAGGAGGTGCGCAGCTCCGGGCTGTGATACTTCACCGGTGTGGGCAGGTCGCCGGTAATGACCTCCGTGGCGTCGTGATACACCGCCAGCGCCAGCACGTGTTCCGGGTCAACGTCCTTGCCGTAGCGGTCGCGGGCGATCACCGCCAGACCGTGGGCGATCATGGCCACCTGCAGGGAATGCTCGGCGTCGTTCTCCGGCTGGGTGGAACGCATCAGCCCCCAGCGGCGGATAAACTTCAGCCGGGATACATAAGCAAAAAAGTGGTGCATAGCAACCTCCTTCATCTTCACCCCTCTATTTTACACGAATTCAACGCAGAAATCGACCCTTTTCTTGCAAGAAATCTGATTTATGGTATAATCTACTCAGAAAAGAGCGAGGTGCGACCATGGAACTGAAAGACGTATTGCTCCGCCGCCGCAGCGTGCGGAAATTCACCGACGAACCCGTGTCCGAGGAACACATCCAGGAGCTGCTCCACGCCGCCATGAGCGGCCCCAGCGCCTGCAACAAGCAACCCTGGGCCTTCTACGTTGTCACCAATCCCGACATGGTGGAGGCGCTGCAAGGCACCACCATGTTCACCCACATCAAGGGCAAAATCGCCCTGGTGGTCTGCGGCGACCTGAGCCGCGCCCTGCCCCTCCACGCCTCCGCCTTCTGGATCCAGGACTGCTCCGCCGCCACCGAGAACATTCTCCTGCGCGCCACCGACCTGGGTCTTGGCGCTGTGTGGTGCGGCATCCATCCCCAGAAGAAGGCCGAGGAAAAGCTGGCCAAGCTGCTGAACCTGCCGGAAAAGCACATCCCGCTGAACATCATCTTCATCGGTCATCCCGCCCAGGAGCCGGAACCCCGGGACTGGTACGACGAGAGCTGCGTGCATATCATCCGGTAACAGAAAAAGTGACCCACGCGGGTCACTTTTTCTTTGCCTTGGCGGCATTCATATAGGTCATGGCCACCGCAATCGCCATGCCAAGGGCGATCCACGGCAGGGCGGCATTCAGGAAATCACTCATGCTGCTTCTCCTTCTTCTCTTTCTGCGTCACAATAATGTTCGTCCAAATGCCTACATTAGCAAAGAATAATCCCAGAAAGGGAAACGGCTGCTCACCTTTCTTCACAATAGCAAAGATGCACAGCGCCAAGCCAATCAGCGCACACACCACGCTGAAGATCCTCCACGCATTCTTCTTCATTCTCCATCCACCTCACTCAAACAGCTGGGCGTCCTTTTCCAGCTTCTTTTTCTTTTCGTTCAGCAACGTCCATCCCTTGCCCAGCAGCACCGCCACCGCAAGGTTCAAAAGGCCGCACAGCGCATTGGCCGTGGAACCCATCCCGATGCCGATGCTCAGATTGGAGATAGCGCTGAAAAGGTTCAGCGCGCCCAAGGGCAGCAGCAGCACCATGATCCCCTTCAGATGCTTGATGCGGGTAGCGTTGTCGCCGTGGAGTTCAAAGTCCCCCAGCTCCTTCTTCTTGCGGAAGTACACCCACTTCATCACCTTGCCCACGAATTCCGCGCCTGTGGACTCCACAAACTCGATGTACTGCTGGCTTTCCTGGCTACAGGGGAATTTCTCCAACATCTCCAGCCGGATGGCATACTCCCCGGGCTGGCTGTCCTCAAACTCGTAGGTGGCATACCGGGCGCTGACCAACGCCTTGCCCTGAGCAGCCATGTCGTTGAGCCACTGCTCCTCCTTGTCAAACTCCCATGCCCAGAACCACTTGCGGATCACTTGTCTCATTGCGCATCCTCCTCCAATACAGCCCGGCCGTTTTCCACCAGTTCCTTCAGCCGACTGTACTCGGCGCGGAGAACCTCACGGCCAGTATCCGTGATCATGTATTCCTTCTTGCGGCTGTCCCCATCGGCACTCAGGGCGAAGATCCACCCCTTCTCCTGCATGGTGCTGATGGCGCCATACAGCGTGCCTGCCGCCAGGCGCAGCCGCCCGCCGGAGAGCTTCTCCACATTCTGCATGATGCCATAGCCGTGCATGGGCTGCACCAGCGACAGCAGGATGTAGTACACCGCCTCCGTCAATGCTCCGTTGATCGTACCCATCTGTTTCATCCTTTCGGCAGCCGTTATATCGACCGCCGATATAAAGTATATCGGATGCCGATACATTTGTCAATACCCTTGACAAAAGTTTTTTCCGGTGCTATCATAATCACGAAAATTGCATCCACCGATGGGGGTGCAGCGCAAGCTGCTGAGAGAGCCTCAACGCTCGACCCTTCGAACCTGTGTAGGTAATCCTACCGTAGGGAATCGGAAACACGCAGTGCACGGCGTGGGCTTTGCAAAAAGCCGCTCCTGTTTCCCCGCGAAAGATCGCGGGTTTTTCTTTTGGGGATGCGAAAGAAAAAGGAGGTAATCTCATGAATTTCCTGTTCTCCGTTGCCCATGCCGAGGAAGCCGCTGTGGAAGCCGCTCCTTCCTGGTTCGAGACTGCCTTTGGCGACTTTAGCGACCTGACCGTTTGGGGCTGGCTGCTGCTGGCCGTGCTGCTGGTCGGCGGCGTGGTGCTGTATCGCGTGGTGAAGGGTGCTTCTGCTGAAAACGTATGGACCACCAAGAAGCTGGCCCTCGGTGCCGTGTGCATCGCTCTTAGCTCCGTGCTGAGCCTGATCAAGGTGGTGGAGCTGCCCCAGGGCGGCTCTGTCACGGCTGCCAGTATGCTGCCTATCATCCTCTTTGCCTATGCCTATGGCGCAGGCCCCGGCCTGACCCTGGGCGCTGTCTACGGCATCCTGCAGTTCATCCTCAAGCCCTACTTCTACTCCCTGCCCCAGTTCCTGCTGGATTATCCCGTTGCCTTTGGCGCTATCGGCCTGGCTGGCTTCTTCAGCAAGAGCAAGAACACCTACCTGGGCCTGACGCTGGGTTCCATCGTCGCCTCCCTGGGGCGTCTGATCGCCGCTGTGGCCTCCGGCGTCCTCTTTTTTGCCGAGTACGCCCCCGAGGGGATGTCCCCCATCGTGTACTCCCTGGGCTACAATGCCAGCTACATGGTGCCGGAGTGCATCATCTGCGTGGTGCTGGCCATGGCCATCGGCCCGCGCCTGATGAAGGAGCTGCGCAAGATCAAGTAAGTTTGCAGGAAAAAAGACCTCCTCTGGCGAATCATTTTGTGATTCCCCAAAGGAGGTTTTTTTCATGCTCGAATGCTGCACTCTGGGTACAGGCGGCGCGCTGCCCCTGCCCGACCGCGCCCTCTCCAGCCTGTATGTGCGGGTCAACGGGCGCAGTCTGCTCATCGACTGCGGCGAGGGTACGCAGACGGGCATTCGCAAGCTGGGCTGGGGGTTCCGCTGCATCGACGGGCTGCTGATCACCCACTACCACGGCGATCATTGCAGCGGCGTGCCGGGGCTGCTGCTCTCCCTGGACAAGGCGGAGCGCACAGAACCCTTCCACATCTGGGGGCCTGTGGGGCTGAAGCGCATCATCGATGGCCTGCGGGTCATTGCCCCGGCGCTGTCCTTCCCGGTGGAGCTGCACGAGCTGCACGGCGGGTGCGAGGAATTCAGCATGATCGGCCTGAGCATCACCGCCTTCCCGGTGAACCACGGCATCCCCTGCTATGGCTACCGGCTGCACCTGCCCCGCCAGGGCGCTTTCCAACCGGAGAAAGCCCGGGCGCTGGGCGTTCCCATGGCAAACTGGAAGGACTTGCAGCAGGGCGTCCCCGTGGGCGACGTGCTGCCCCAGGACGTGCTGGGCGCACCCCGCCAGGGCGTGAGCCTGCTCTACGCCACGGATACCCGCCCCGTGCCGGAGATCATCCAGCATGGCCAAGGTGTTGACCTGATGTTCCTGGAGGGCATGTACGGCGACGAGGCCAAGGGCCCCCAGGCCTTGAAGAACCGGCATATGCTCTTTGCAGAGGCCGCCGAACTGGCCAGCCAGGCACAGCCTAAGCAGCTGGTGCTGACCCACTTCAGCAACTGCATCGACGACCCGGAGGAATACCTGCCCAACGCCCGCGCCATCTTCCCGGAGACCTATGCCGCGGCAGACGGACAATGCTTCGTGCTGCAATATCCCAAAGAATAGCAAAAACGGTGTGACTCAGATCACACCGTTTTTTACGTCCTGCAATATCTTTTGCAATTGTTCAAAGCACACCGCGTTGGCCGCCATGAAGGAGATCCCCTTCTCATAGGTGACCTCCCCACCCATGATGTTCCCGCACCGGCCACCGGCTTCCTCCACCAGCAGCACGCCTGCGCAATAGTCCCAGGGCTGGAGCAGCCACTCGAAGCAGCCATCGCTGCGGCCCGATGCAATATCGCACAGCTCCATAGCCGCAGAACCCGTGCGCCGCAGGTCGGCCACCCGGGGCATCAGCGCGCCCACGGTGCGGCCAGTCAGCTCCATCAGCTCATCATAATAGGGGGATGTTCCCAGGCCGATCAGCGCCCGCTCAATGGGTTCTTCTGAGACCCGCAGCCGCGTTTCACCGCACCAGGCACCCCTGCCCAGCTGGGCGTGGTACAGCCTGTTCTGATAGGGATCGAAGATCGCCCCCAGCACAGGCCGCTTGTTCTCCACCGCACCCACCGAGATCACCGAGCATTCCCGCTTGCGGAAATAGTTGGTCGTACCGTCGATGGGATCGATGATGAAGGTCAGCTCATCCGTCAACACATTGTCCTTCTTTTCCTCTGCAAAGAACTTGGCCGTGGGGAACAGCTTCGCCAGCTCCTCCAGCAGGAATTCCTGCACCGCCAAATCGGCCTCGGTCACAAAGTCCGCGTGCTTGCCCTTGGCGTACACCCGGGGCTGCTGGTATTGCAGCATCATATCCCCGGCCTTCTTCAGCACGGCGGAAAGCTGGTTCATCACGGGTCATTCTCCCCTTTCAGGTGCAGCAGGATCAGCTCGCAGGGATCGTTGATGCGTGGCGCTCCGGCAGAATTGGTCAGCCCGCGGCTCACCAGCAGGCGGCGGTCGAAATACCAGCCGGAGGTCAGCCTGGGCAGAATGCCCTGCCCCGGTGCAAACAGCCCCCGGCCAAAGAGCCGCACCTGTCCGCCATGGGCATGGCCGGAGAGCGTCAGGTCGATATCATGCTGCTGCACATGGGGTTCAAAGTACTCCGGATGGTGGCACATCAGCAGCTTGAATCCATTCTGCGCCGCCATATCTGCCAGGAAATCCGCTTTAACCTTCCCCGGCCAGGCCGAGCTGAGCGACCCCAGCACAATGCCTTCAAACAGGGTAAAGGTGTTGTCCAGCACCACGGCTCGGCTGCGCAGCACCAGCGGCCAGTATTCCTCCCGCTGGGGGGAGCGGCGCTCGTGGTTGCCAATGGCATAGTAGGTGGGCGCGATTTCCGGCGCATCCTTCAAAAACCCCACCGCGTTAGCATAATCGCTGCGGTGGCGGTTCACCAGGTCGCCCAGGATCAATATGGCGTCCACGCCCTGCAAATGAGGCAGCAGATCCTCATAAGCACCGTTGTGCAGGTCAGCCACCACCGCCAGGGTCAGCGGCTTGGTGATCTTGGCCGAGCGCACGGTGTGGTGATTCACTTCTCTCATGCCGCGACCTTCCTCCTGCGGCACAGGCGGCGCATGTCCAATTGATGCAGGCCGATCAGCGCCAGGCCGACCACCAGGCATACCGCCGCAAACAATCCCGCCTGCAGCGCCACCTGCTTGGTCAGCAGGCTCACCTGCGCCGCCAGCAGGGTGGAGATCTCCGCGATCATGCCGGGGATATCCAGCAGATACACCACACAGCCCACGCCTGCAATGCACAGCGCCGCAGCACCCATGCCCGCGCCAATGTACAAAGCAGCCTTGGACACGCGTCTGATCATCACCAGCAGGAGCAGCAGCGCCAGGGCGATGGAGGCACCGCCGCACAGCTGGGGCGCCAGCGCCAGATAGTTCATCAGGGTGGGAACCTCCACCTTCTCCAGCACCTTGGGCATGATGATGGCCAGGATATCGCTGCGCACCGGCAGCACCGCCTTGCGGGCAGCCAGGCCGATCTCATAGGCCACCAGGTCACGGGCGGTGGAACGGCGCATATTAGCCGGGGTGTTCTCCTGGAACAGGGCATCCTCCCGCACCGCAGCTTCGATCTCGCTCACGTCCCATTCCGGGGCTTCCATTTCCGGCTCCTCGCCCATCATGCCCATCCACCAGGCGGTCACCTCACGGTTGTAATCCGCCAGCGCATCGGTGGTGATGAACTGCATGGCCGTTTCCTTGTGGAAGTGATGCTCCTGGGCCAACTCCTCCACGCGAGCCTGGATGCGCTCCATCTGCAAGGCCAGGATGCGGCTGTCGGTGGCAACGCCCTCATGCAGGGCGCTGTCGGTGGCCACCCGGTGCATCTGCCAGGTCAGGCAGGTTAAAAGAAGGGTCAGCGTGAGCAGAAAGGTCAAAACGACTGATAATGTGTGTGCCAGCTTGCCCGGCAAACGAATACTTCTCATGAAATCACCGCCAGCTTCACCGCAATGCTGAACAGCTCGCGGATCTTGTCTCCCCACAGGAGCAATGCAGCCGCCGCGCCCGCCAGCACCGGCAGGGCAAAGAGCAGAGGCAGCAACCAGTTTGCGGGCTTTACCCGCGGATGCTTTCTTGCCATGGTGACACTCCTTCGCATCAATATCCAGTATCCATTATACTGTGAAATCAATCTCCTTGCAAGTGCTGGTGAATGTTCCCCTTTACCCATCCGGCCAATTGTGGTATCATACGCAAGGAACACTCGTTCGCGGAGGTTGGTATGAACAAATTTGTGTTGAAGGCACCCTACAAGCCCAGCGGTGATCAGCCCGAGGCCATCGAGGCCCTGGCCCGCGGTGTGATGGAGGGCATGGACAAACAGGTGCTGCTGGGCGTCACCGGCTCCGGCAAGACCTTTACCATGGCGTCCGTCATTGAAAAGGTGCAGAAGCCCACCCTGGTCATTGCCCACAACAAGACCCTGGCCGCCCAGCTCTGCTCCGAGCTGAAGGCCTTCTTCCCCGACAGCCGCGTGGAATATTTCGTTTCGTATTACGATTATTACCAGCCCGAGGCCTACATCGCCTCCTCCGATACCTACATCGAGAAGGACGCCTCCATCAACGAGGAGATCGACCGCCTGCGCCACTCTGCCACCGCTGCCCTGCGGGAGCGCAAGGACGTGATCATCGTGGCCTCGGTGAGCTGCATCTACTCCATGGGCGACCCCAGCGAATACGAGGGACAGATGATCTCCCTGCGCCCGGGGATGCAAGTCAGCCGCGACAGGCTTTTGCGGGAGCTGATCGACATCCAGTATACCCGCAACGATATCGACTTTGTCCGCGGCACCTTCCGCGTGCGGGGCGACACGGTGGAAATCATCCCCGCCGGCGAGCATGAACACGCCCTGCGCATCGAGTTCTTTGGCGACGAGATCGACCGCATCAGCGAGATCGAGGCCGTGTCCGGCCATGTGCTGGCCAAGCTGGAACACGTGAGCATCTTCCCCGCCACCCACTACGCCACCGACCGCACGCACCTGGAGGAAAACATCGCCGTCATCGAGCGGGACCTGCAGGAGCGCATTGCCCAGTTTGAGCACGATGGCAAGCTGCTGGAAGCCCAGCGCATTGCCCAGCGCACCAATTACGACATCGAAATGATGCGGGAGATCGGCTACTGCCAGGGCATTGAGAACTACAGCCGCTACTTCGATGGCCGCAAGCCCGGCGACGCCCCCTACTCCCTGCTGGACTACTTCCCCAAGGATTTCCTCTGCTTCATCGACGAGAGCCACGTCACCGTGCCGCAGATCCGCGCCATGTACAATGGCGACCGCGCCCGCAAGGACACCCTGGTGGACTACGGCTTCCGCCTGCCCTCGGCCTACGACAACCGTCCGCTTTTGTTTGCAGAGTTCGAGCAGCGCATCAAGCAGACCATCTTCGTTTCCGCCACCCCCGGCCCCTATGAAATGGAACGAACCCAGCAGGTGGTGGAACAGATCATCCGTCCCACGGGTCTGCTTGACCCGGAGATCGTTTTGCGCAAGGCCACCGGCCAGGTGGACGACCTGGTGGGCGAGATCCGCAAGGTGGTTGCCCGCAAGGAGCGCATCCTGGTCACCACCCTCACCAAGCGCATGGCCGAAAGCCTCACCGACTACCTGAAGGAGCTGGAGATCCGCGTGCGCTACCTGCACAGCGATATCCAGACCATGGAGCGTATGCAACTCATCCGCGACCTGCGCCTGGGCGAATACGACGTGCTGGTGGGCATCAACCTGCTGCGCGAAGGTCTGGACCTGCCAGAGGTCTCCCTGGTGGCCATTCTGGATGCGGACAAAGAGGGCTTCCTGCGCAGCGAGACCTCGCTGGTACAGACCATCGGCCGCGCCGCCCGCAATGTGGATGGCCGTGTCATTATGTATGCCGATACCATGACCGACAGCATGATGCGCGCCATCACCGAGACCAACCGCCGCCGCGCCCTGCAACAGGCATACAACGAGGCCAACGGCATCACCCCGGAAAGCGTGCGCAACGCCATCCATGATGTGCTGGAGATCACCAAGGCAGCCGAGGCTGCCTCTCCCACCGCCCTGAACGAAGACGAGCGCGCAGCCCTGATGCGGCAGATCGAGGATCAGATGCTCACCGCCGCCAAGGAGCTGGAATTCGAAAAGGCCGCCAAGCTCCGCGACCAGCTGCTGGCGCTGCGGGGCGAAGCACCCCAGAAGCCCGACGTGCAGCAGCGCCGCTCCCGCGCCCCCAGAACAAGAAAATCCACCAAAAAATAATGAAAGGGAGGTCGATTTATGTCCGACGACCAAAGGTTCCTGGTACCCGATTATTTCCCCGATTTTTCCTGCAAAATGGGCAAGTGCCGCAAGCCCTGCTGCGAAGGCTGGCCCATCTCCATTTCCATGACGGATTATTTCAAGCTTTTGAGTGTGGACTGTTCGCCGGAACTGCGCCGCAGGCTGGACGGTGCCATGCACCTGGCGCCCCATCCCACCCCGGAAAGCTATGCGCAGATCTCGCCCCGCTACGATGGCCAATGCCCCCTGCACCTGCCCGACGGCCGCTGCGCCCTTCATGCAGAAGTGGGCGAAGAACTGCTCTCCGCGGTGTGCAGGCTCTATCCCCGCGGCGTGCGCCAGGGGGATGCGCTGGAATGCTCCTGCGCCAATAGCTGCGAGGCCGTGCTGGAACAGCTGCTCCGGCACGAGACGCCCCTGCGCTTCATCCCCACCCAGCTGCACTTTCCCCTGCCGCCCGCCGCCCCCCGCCAGCACTTTTTCCACACCGCTGGCCGGGAGCAGGACATCCGGCTGTGGCTCATCGGTCACATCCAGAATCGCCAGTTTCCCCTGCCCCAG
Source organism: Clostridia bacterium (assembly GCA_017936765.1). Classification (GTDB taxonomy): domain Bacteria; phylum Bacillota; class Clostridia; order Christensenellales; family Aristaeellaceae; genus UBA11524. The sequence goes on along the minus strand of JAGBEX010000044.1, from coordinate 2,506 downwards.
CGCATTCTGTTGCTGGGCAACGCCCTGATGGCCATGGACGAGGCACTCACCCAGCAGGACGAAGCCCGTGTGGTGCGCCTGCTGGAAGGCGCAGAGTGCATCCCCGTGCCGGAGATCATCACCCCCGGCCACGACCAGCTGCTTGCCGGCCTGACCACCGCCGAGAAGATGCTGGCCATTATGGATGAGGGCAGCGACAGCATCCGCACCTATGGCGAGGCTGCCCTGAGCTACTTCGGCCAGGGCGAAGAGGCCTTCCAGCGCTACCAGCAGGCAGCGGCGCAGTTCGCCACGCTGCTGCCCCAATGGGAAAGCTGGTTTGAGCATATGCTGGTGAACCATATGTTTTTCGTCCAGTTCCCCTTCCAGGATCGCCCGGTGCCGCTGAAGGATGAATACCTGGCGCTGTGTGCCGTGTACACGCTGCTGCGCTTCCTGTGCGTGGGCTGGACCGCCCAGCACCCGACCTGCGATGCCGCCGTGGATGCCGCCGCAGCCGCCTTCCGCCTCATCGACCACACGGACTTCGACCGCTACGCCGCACCCATCCTGAAAAAACTGGGCTGCGAAGACTGGGCGCACCTGCAGCAGATCCTGTGTTTATAAGCATTCGCTGTTTGTGTCCTGTACTTTCCGGCGGCTGTGTGCTATGCTGAACGGGCAAAGGAGGTCATTCCCATGGATATGCAGCGCATCGGTTCCTTCCTCGCCCAGCTGCGCAAGGAGCGCGGCCTGACCCAGGAGCAGCTTGCCCAGCAGCTTGGCACCAGCAACAAAACCATTTCCCGCTGGGAGACCGGCACCTACCTTCCCCCGGTGGAAATGCTCCAGCTGCTCAGCGAAATGCACGGCCTGACCATCAACGAGCTTTTGCAGGGCGAGCGCATCGAGCCGGACAAGCAGCTTGCTGCCGCCAATGAGACCATCGCCCAGGTCATGAAGGAATCCCCCTTTCTGTTCAAGGAACGCCAGGCCTACTGGCAGCGCAAGTGGACGGCGGATCACCGCTTCGACATGGTGCTGCTGATCGTGCTTGCCCTGGTCGTGCAGGTGCTGGCCATTGTGCTGGTAAAGCCCGCCTGGGCAACAGCAGGCGCGTTCCTCACCATGGCTGCGGTGATGATCATGAACAACCGCAAAGCCGACTATGTGGAACACCATTTGTACGACGAAAACCTCCCGCAGGATTGATGCGGGAGGTTTTGCTATGCAAGGGGCTGTGCATACCGCGGCAGGCGGGCGATCACAGATCGCCCCTACAGGTAGAAAGAAAGCAACGCGTTGAGGCAAGCCGCAGAACCACTCCCTCAGTCAGCCATTCGGCTGACAGCTCCCTCGAAGAGGGAGCCTTAGTTACTTCTCCCGCGTCGCGGCGCGACCGTATTCGCGCCGTGACCCTCCAAAGAAAACCCACCCCGTATGAGGCGTTATTATGTAGAGGAAGGTTTACCCCTCCTCGTCATGAGTCGCGGGAAATACAAGAAATTCAAGCAGTTATGGCTTGAAGGGAAACCTTCAAGTACATAGCTGTTTTTTCTATTGCAGCAGAAAGCGAGGATACCCCATGAAACTGACTTATCGACGCTGCGGAGACTATTACCTGCCCAACATCGGCATCCCTGCCGAGGACATGCGCCCGCTTGGCAAGTACGGCAGAATGCGCATGCGCTATCTCCGGGAGCATCGTTCCCTCCTGTTCAATCAGCTCCTGCTGTCTGGGAATCTTATGAAACACCTGTACAGCATCGACGATGCCTGCCAGGAACGCCTGGATCTGCTGATTCCTCAGATGAAAGCTGCCGAAGGTGTCACCGAGGAGCTGAAAGCTGCCGACCAGATGGAATGGGTACGCCGCATGAACAGCATTCACAACCGGATCGAAGAAATACTGTTCAACGAGTTGATCTATGACTGAAGAACCGCGCTGCAAACAAACAGGCACGAGCCACATGCCCGTGCCTGTCTCCCCAAATCAGATGGAGGTACTTATGAAGAAACTGCTCAAGCTGCCCCTGCGGATAGCCACTCTGCCTCTCATTGCGATACTGCTGGTGTTCCAGCTGATTTCATCCGTAATTGTTGGATTGACCTCCATCGTGACCAATCTGCTTGCAACGGTATTCCTTATCGGCTCTGTTGCTGGGTGGATCGCCAACGCTTCCAACGGCATGATTTTCCAGACGGCGGGGCTTGGTCTCTTCTTCGCCTTTGCTCCGCACATCGCTGGATGGTTGTTGGAGAAGGTAACAGACCTTACGCTTGGTCTTCTGGATTTCCTGTTAGCCTGATCATCAAGTTTTCTTGCTCGCCTTTTTCCGGCACTCGGCAGAACAGAACCGCGAGTCTGCCCGTGGAGCATAGAACACCATGCGGCAATGTTCGCACAAGCTCATGGGATTCTTTTCAGCCGTCAGCTTGACAGAGAACAGGAACTTTATCGCCAGCATCAGTGAGTGGAAGTCCCACACGATAACCGGATGCTCTTGCAACGATAAATGGTAAGTGG
>JAGBEX010000043.1 GCA_017936765.1 Clostridia bacterium | reverse complement strand
TTGAATCACAAAAAGCGTACTTGGAAGGCTATGCTGCACAGCATGGCTTTTTGAACTGCGTTCATTACACCGATGACGGCTGGTCGGGCGGCAACTTTGACCGTCCCTCATGGAAGCAGCTGGTGGCAGATGTGGAAGCAGACAAAGTTGGTACGGTTCTTGCCAAGGACATGTGCCGTATTGGCCGTGACTATCTGCAGACCGGCTACTTCACCGAAGTGCTGTTCCGGCAGCACGATGTGCGCTTCATTGCCATCGCCAACAATGTGGACAGCGACGATCCGGGCAGCAACGAATTCACACCGTTCATGAACATCATGAATGAATGGTACCTGCGTGACCAGTCCCGGAAAGTGCGAGCCGCTGTTCAATTGAAAGGCAGATCCGGCAAGCCCATCACCACCAATGCGCCGTATGGGTACAAGAAAGATCCGGAGGATCATAACCATTGGCTCATTGATGAGGAAGCAGCGGCTGTCGTTCGGCATATCTTCCATCTGTCCATCGAAGGGCATGGGCCGTACGAGATCGCCAACATCCTGATGCATGAAAAGGTAGAAACCCCTGGCTACTACTTTTCAAAACGCAGCGGCGATGCTGGGCAGGCCAACGGCTCACCGGAACACCGCTACGATTGGCATGGCGGTACTGTGCTGAACATCTTGAGCAAGCAGGAATACATGGGGCACACGGTCAATTTCCGCACCCGAAAAGTATCCTACAAGGTGAAGCAGAAGCCGCGCTGGCTGACAAGAAAGACACAGAAGCAACTGCATAACGCAAACGGCGACCCGCACAGACAGCGGGTCGCCGTTTCCTATTCATTTCAAAACAAACATTCAAGGAGGAACCATGCATGAGCAGACGCAAGAACAAGACCACTGTGGAATTGCAGGCGGCAGCGGATCATGTTGAACAGGAGATCGCAAAGCTGCTTGCTCAGAAGAAAGACCTACAGAAACAAATCAATGAAACATCCCGAAAGGAGCGCAACGCCTATATCTATTTCCGTGGCGGTGAGCTGACCCATCACCTTGGGGACAAAGCCGAACTGCTGACCAACGAGGATATCAAGTTGTTTCTGGACTATGTGTTCGGCTTTGGTGGCGTCCAGAAGATTGTCAAGGAGATGCTGGAAATCCGTCGAGGGGATGCCGAGGGCACCGTGGAGGAACTGCTGAACAACACAGCGTCCGGGGACAAACGGGTATTGATCCGGAGTACCGATGTTCAGACAAGCTGACCCCTCACAATGTGAGGGCGCAATTATACGCACGGTGCCCGTGCATTGCGCTCTCTGAGGGGCATTGCATGCAGCCCGCTGGCAGAGGAGATTTCCCCTTTGTCAGCACCAGGGAGGCAAGCCCTCCCTGCGTCGATTCCATCTGCTACCCACCATGACAGCGCTGCGGCGCTGAAGAAAGGATGTGACAAATAATACCCTGTCCTCATTTCTCCATATCCATCACCAGCCGTGGCAAGAATCAATCTGCCATGGCTGGTGCTTCTTATTATCTCGGACAAAAGCTGTATTCAGAGTACGACCACGAATGGAAGTACCCGCATAGCGACCCGAAGCGTGTGAGGCACACGGAGGTTATGCTTCCACACAACGCACCGCCTGAGTATGCCGACCGGCAGACTTTATGGAATGCGGTGGATGCTGCCGAGAAAAGCAACAAAGCCCAAACCGCAAGACGCTTCACCATTACCCTGCCAAGGGAATTGACCTTTGAACGGAATCTTGCCCTGATCCGAGACTACTGCACCAGGCAATTCGTGGACAAAGGTATGATTTGTGATTTGTACTACCACGACTCAGGAAACGGCAATCCTCATGTTCACCTGATGCTGACCATGCGTGCCATGGATGAAAATGGGCGCTGGCTTCCCAAAACAAAGACGGCTTATGTGCTGGATGAAAACGGACAGCGCATCCAGGGAGACAATGGCAGATGGCTGCGGGAACGCATGGATACCGTCGATTGGAACGACCAGAAATACGCTGAGATCTGGCGTCACGAATGGGAAATTGCGCAGAACAATGCGCTGGAAGCTGCTGGTCGTACCGAGCGTATTGATATGCGATCCTATGAGCGTCAGGGCATCACCGATCTGGAACCGCAGATTCATCTTGGCCCGGAAGCAGCTGCATTGGAACGTAAAGGCATTCCCACCACTCGTGGCGAACACAACTGGGAGATCAAGCATGTCAACGCCCTTATCCGTGGTTTGCAGAAAACGATTGCTGCTCTGGGTGAGTGGCTACACGGCATTAAGGAAACACTGTCCCGGCACGAAACTATCTCCAACCCGGACGATTACAACCTCGGCGAAGTCCTGCTCAGCTATTTGGAACTGCGCAAGGCTGACCGGGAGTTCTGGGATCATCGGGCACGGACGAAGGCGTCGTTGAAGGACTTGCAGGCAATCCTCAATGCCATCTCTTTCTTGAAAGAACGGGAGCTTGATACGGTGTATGCCCTTGGTGAATACCTGTCCCGTACCGACGCACACATGAACGAGCTGCGCAAGAAAGTACGCGACAAAGAACAACGTATTCGGGACATTGATGCGCTGCTGAACGCAGATAAGATCGTACATGACTTGCAGCCGGTGTACAGCGAATACAGCAACATTCGCTGGAAGAGTGCAAAGGAACGCTTCGCTACTGCACATGCTGACGAGTTGGAACAGTACAAGAAAGCCCAGCGGCTGCTGCATAAGTTTGGGCTGTCTCATCCCATTGACCGCAAGTCGCTGCGGGCGGAGAAAGCACAGCTTGAACAGGAAATCGAGGCTCTGCGGCCCGATGTGGAGGCGGTACAAGCTGAACTGGACGAGCTGAAAACTGTACGTTATTGGGTGCGCAAAGTTGTCCCGGATGCGTTGCCCAGTCGTGCAGAAAACGGCAAGTCCTCTCTGTATGAAACAATGCAAACTGCCCAGAGCAAGAAAGATTTGTCTGATTTGCTGGACCGCTCTGCAAAGCAAGTCATTGAACCTAACCAAGTAGAAACACAACGCACACTGCAACGCCAACGAAATGAAACACTATGATGCAAGCCCCGCCTTCTATTCGACATAGAGGGCGGGGCTGTTTTGTTAGTACTGAAATAGTCTCACTTTTGTACATTGGCATTACGGGAGGCTCGTGTTTTATGAACTGACCCTCCTGTCCAGTTAGAGATAAATTTACCCTTGACAAATCTCTTCCTGTAAAGGGAGGTGGCAGCCGCTTGCGGCTGACGGAAGGAGTGGTTCTGCCACTTGCCTCAACACGTACCTTCTCACCGCCCATTGTAGGGGCGATCTGCGATCGCCCGCCGTCCACAAACTCAATCCCGCATTCCGAATTCCGCATTCCGAATTCAAAAAAGCCATCCTGCCGGATGGCTTTTTTGCCCGCAGCATTGCCGCCTCGTGGCGGGACAGCGCGGGGCTATGTGCATATCGCATCATGTCAAGCACCTCCATGGCGCCCGGAAGCTTATTCTTCGGGCTGCTCCATGGTATGTGCTTCTTCTGCTTCAGGTTCCTGGGTGGTCACCCGCTCCAGCAGCTCCAGCAGCTGGTCGCGGCCGGTGCCGTCCTCCGAGGAGAAGCAGATCACTTCCCAGGGCTGCACCAGCAGCGCCCGGCAAATGGGGGCCAGCTGCTTCTGCCTTGCACCGCGGCTGATCTTGTCTGCCTTGGTGGCGATCACCGTAAAGGGGATGCCCATCTGCCGCAGGAACAGGTTCATCTGCTTGTCGTCCTCGGTGGGTTCGTGGCGGATGTCCACCAGGCACAGCACGTGGCGCAATTCGTCCGCCTGCTCAAAGTAGTCCTGCATCATCTGACCCCAGCGAGCCTTCTCCTTCTTGTCCACCTTGGCAAAGCCGTAACCCGGCAGGTCGATCAGGTGGAAATACTGGTTCAACAGGAACACGTTGATCAGCCGGGTCTTGCCCGGTGTGGCAGAGGTACGCGCCAGCTTGTTGCGGCGGCAGAGCTTGTTGATCAGGCTGCTCTTGCCCACATTGCTCTTGCCGGCCACCGCCACCTGGGGCAGGCCGCGCCCCTGGAAATCTCCATATTGCGCCATGGATGTAATAAAATCAGCCGTCTTGATTTCCACAGTTCTTCTCCTTGCCCGGCATGGTCACCAGGGCGGTCGTCAGTACATCGTCGATCTTCTCTGCCGCCACCACGCGGAACTGGCTCAGCACATGGGGCGGGATCTCTTCCAGATCCTTCACGTTCTCCTTGGGGATCAAAAGCGTCCTGATCCCCGCCCGGTAGGCCGCCAGGGTCTTTTCCTTCAGCCCGCCGATGGGCAGCACCCGGCCCCGCAGGGTGATCTCGCCCGTCATGGCCACATCCTGCCGCACGGGAATGCCCGTCAGCACGCTGGTCAGCGCCGTCACCATGGTCACGCCCGCCGAGGGGCCGTCCTTGGGTACCGCGCCCTCCGGCACGTGGATGTGGATGTCCTTATCCTTGTAGAAGTCGTCCTTCAAGCCCAGCTCGACGCTATGTGCGCGCACCCAGGTGAAGGCCGCCTCGGCGGATTCCTTCATCACGTCGCCCAATTGGCCGGTGAGCTGCAGGCTCCCCTTGCCGGGCATGATGGCGCACTCCACCTCCAGCATTTCGCCGCCCACGGTGGTATAAGCCAGGCCGTTCACCACGCCGATGCGGGGTTCCTTCTCCGGCATTTCCCGCACATAGCGCACCGCGCCCAGGTATTCCTTCAGCTTGGCGGGGGTCACGGTGACCTCCGTCACGTCGGTATCCAGCATGGTCACGGCAGCCTTGCGCACCACCTTGGCCACGGTACGCTCCAGGGTACGCACACCCGCCTCCCGGGTATAACCTTCGATCAGGCTGCGCAGCACCCTATCGCTGACCTTCACCGTCTTGGGCTGCAGGCCGTGAGCTTCGATCTGCTTGGGCAGCAGGTGACGCTTGGCGATTTGCAGCTTCTCCTCCTCGGTATAGCTGGGAACCTCAATGATCTCCATGCGATCCAGCAGCGGCCCGGGGATAGTGTCCACCGAGTTGGCCGTGGTGATGAACATCACCTTGCTCAGGTCGAAGGGCAGCTCCATGTAGTGGTCGCGGAAGTTCTCGTTCTGCTCCGCATCCAGCACCTCCAAGAGGGCGCTGGCGGGGTCGCCCCGCATGTCGTGGCTCATTTTGTCGATTTCGTCAAACAGGAACACCGGGTTCATCGTTCCGGCCTGCTTGATGCCCGCAATGATGCGGCCGGGAATGGCGCCGATGTAGGTGCGGCGGTGACCGCGGATCTCCGCTTCATCCCGCACGCCGCCCAGGCTCATCTGCACAAATTTGCGTCCCACCGCCTGGGCAATGGCCCGCACGATGGAGGTCTTGCCCACGCCAGGAGGGCCGACGAAGCACAGGATGGGGCCCTTCATGTCCTGCTTCATGCGCAGCACAGCCAGGTACTCCACAATGCGCTCCTTCACCTTTTCCAGCCCGTAGTGATCCTGTGCCAGCACCTTGCGGGCGCGCTTCAGGTCAAGGTTGTCCGCGGTGGTCTTGCCCCAGGGCAGGTCAAGGATCCACTCGATATAGGTGCGGCTCACGCCCACCTCCGGGGTGCCGGGAGCCATCCGTGCCAGGCGTTCCAGCTCCTTCTCGCACTTCTGGCGGGCTTCCTCGTTGAGGGGCGTTTTCTCCATGCGTTCCCGCAGATCATCGGTGTCCGTGGCCTCGGTGTCGCCCAGTTCGGTCTGTATGGCCTTGATCTGCTCCCGCAGGTAGTAGTCCTTCTGGTTCTTCTCGATCTGCTTTTTGATGCGGGCCTGCACCTGCTTTTCCACCCCGGCCAGCTCGGTCTCCCGGGCCAGAATGCCGCACAGGGTCTCCAGGCGGCGCTTCACATCCATCTCTTCCAGGATCGCCTGACGATCCTCCATGCGGGTGAGGATATTGGCCGCGATAATATCCGCGATCTGATCCGCCGCATCCACATCCTTCACCGAGGCAACGGTCTCCTGGCTCACCCGCAGGCTGGTCTTGGCATAGGTCTCAAAGAAGTCCTGGGTGGCCCGCACCAGCGCCTGCAGCTCCACCTCATCGCCGTCGATCTTACCCTCGTCCGGCTTGATGTTTCCCCGCAGATAGGGTTCCTCCTGGGTGATGGACTGCAAAATGCCGCGCTTCTCGCCCTCCACCAGCACACGGAGGTTGTCTCCCGGCAGGTTCATCACCTGCTTGATGGCGGCAATGGTACCCACCCGGCACAGCTCCTCCACGCCGGGATCATCCACCTCTGCGTCCTTCTGCGCCACCAGGAAGATCCGCTGACCCTCCATCATGGCCTCTTCCAGCGCAGCCACGGATTTATTCCTGCCCACATCAAAGTGCAGCACCATGTGGGGGAAAACCATCAGTCCCCGCAGCGCCAACACCGGCAGCGAAATCGTCTTTTTTCTTGCTGGCATAATGTCCTCCTGATCAAACGCCACCTGGCGTTAAAAGCATACTTTACCGGATACGCAAATTCCGACAAATACCAGTATACCCGCAATCCGGCATTTTTGCAAGCCTCATCAGGTGGAAGCGGGAATGCAGTCCTCCGCAGCGGCATCCTCCACCGTCACCGGCAGCAGCATTTCCTCCAGCACCTGGCGCAGCTCCGTCACGCAGCGCACCTCCATGCCCATGGTATGCAATGTCTCCATGTCGTTCTCCGCGGGAATGAACACCCTGCGGATGCCCGCCAGCCGGGCGGCCTCCAGCTTTTCCGGCACGCCGCCCACCGCCTTCACCTGCCCCTGAACGGAGATCTCCCCCGTCACCGCACAGCAGCCGTCGATCTTCTGCCCGGTGAGGGCGCTCACCGCCACTACCGCCATGGCTACACCTGCCGAGGGGCCGTCCACCGGCGCACCGCCGGGGAAGTTGATGTGCAGGTTCCGCTCTCCCAGCGGGAAGCCCAGCTCCGCCAGCAGGGTCTTCACATTCTCAGCCGAGCCACGGGCGGTGGACTTGCGGCGCATCCGGTGGCCCTCCTGCCCCAGTTCTTCCTCTTCCACAATGCCCGTCACGATCACCTCGCCCGTGCCGGGGGTGGACACGGCCTCAATGTCCAGCAGCGCTCCCTGATGGCTGCCGAACACCGCCAGTCCGTGGATCGCCCCCACCCGCGCCGTCAGGTCTGCCTGCTGGGAAGGCCGCGCCGCATAGTGTCCGGACTGCACCACCCAACTCACGTCTGCCGCGGTGATCTCCCGGCGTTCCTCCAGCTGCGCCAGCCCGGCGCACATCTGCACAATGTTCACCGCATCCCGGCCGCAAGCAGCATAGCGGCCAATGGTCTCCGCTTCCTCCTGCGCCATGTCATACCCTGCCCGCTGCGCCGCGCCCAGGGCAATGGTGGCGATCTCCTCCGGCGTCAGCGCCCGGAAGAAAATCTCCATGCACCGCGACCGCAGCGCCGGGGATATCTCGTTGGGGCTGCGGGTGGTGGCGCCCACCAGCCGGAAATCCGCAGGCATCCCCTTCTTGAACACCTCATGAATATACTTCGGCACCGCATTGTCGTCCGGCACATAGTACGCGGACTCGAACATCACCTTGCGGTCCTCCAACACCTTCAGCAGCTTGTTCATCTGAATGGGGTGCAGCTCGCCGATCTCATCCAGAAACAGCACCCCGCCGTGGGCTTTGCTCACCGCCCCCGGCTTGGGCTGCGGGATGCCCTGCACCCCCAGCGGCCCCGCCCCCTGATAGATAGGGTCATGCACGCTGCCGATCAGCGGGTCGGCAATGGCGCGCTCGTCAAAGCGCACGCAGGTAGCGTCCATTTCAATGAAGGGCGCATCCTTCAAAAAAGGTGTACCCTTCGATTTCTTCGCCGCCTCCAGCACCAGCCGCGCCGCGCAGGTCTTGCCAATGCCGGGCGGGCCGTAGATCAGCACGTGCTGCGGGTTCGCTCCGCACAATATGGCCTTCAGCGACTTGATGCCGTCCTCCTGGCCAATGATGTCCTTGAAGTTCTCCGGCCGCACCCTCTCCGCCAGCGGCTCCGACAGGTGAATGCCCCGCATCCTGTTCAGCTTCTCCATCTCTTTGGCGCCTTCCCGCCGCACCGCCGGGGTGTTCTTTTTCTGCTGCTTCAGCTGCCTGTAAAAGTAGATGCCCACCACCAGCGTCACCACCAGCTGGATCACCACCAGCACAAGATTGAACACGCACATCCCTCCATTTCTCTGGATAGGATGGGCAAATCTTCTTCAATCATGTGCGTGAAGATATGGAAAAAAGGAACGGTGGGAGGCGACTTTCGCTAGCAAACGCAAAAGAAGCGACAGTCTTTCACCGTCGCTTCTTAGATTGATTAAGATGCACTTTCCTCTTCCGCAGGCAGCTCTGCCGCAGGTTCTTTCTTCGGCTCCTCCACCTTCCGGCGGGAGTTGCGCTTGATGCCCTCCACCAGCCGGGGCTTGCCGCCGTTCACCGCATTCTCGTCAATGATGCAGCCGGTGACCTCCGGCAGGCTGGGTAGCTCGAACATGGTGTCCAGCATCACATTCTCGATGATGGCGCGCAGTCCGCGGGCGCCGCAGCGGCGCTCAATGGCCTGCTTGGCAATGGCTCGCACCGCCTCCGGCTCAAAGGTCAGCTCAATGCCGTCCATGTCCAGCAGCTTCTGATACTGCTTGCACAGGGCGTTCTTTGGCTCGGTAAGGATCTGCATCAGCATATCCTCGTCCAGCTGATCCAGCGTCACCACAATGGGCAGGCGACCAACAAACTCGGGGATCAGGCCGAACTTGGTCAGATCCTCGGGGCGGATATCCTTCAGCGCCTTGGAGGTGTTGGGATCCCGCTTGCTCTGCAGTTCAGCACCAAAGCCCAGCAGCTTCTTGCCCACGCGGCTCTCGATGATGGGGATGATGCCATCAAACGCGCCGCCGCAGATGAAGAGGATGTTGGTGGTGTCGATCTGCATCATTTCCTGATGGGGATGCTTGCGGCCACCCTGGGGCGGCACCGCAGCCACCGTGCCTTCGAGGATCTTCAGCAGCGCCTGCTGCACACCCTCGCCGCTCACATCGCGGGTGATGGACGGATTCTCGCTCTTGCGGGCGATCTTGTCGATCTCGTCGATGTAGATGATGCCGCGCTGCGCCAGCTCGATGTCGTAATCCGCCGCCTGGATCAGGCGAAGCAGAATGTTTTCCACGTCCTCGCCCACATAGCCCGCCTCGGTGAGGCTGGTGGCGTCAGCAATGGCGAAGGGTACATTCAGGATGCGCGCCAGCGTCTGCGCCAGGAAGGTCTTGCCGCAGCCGGTGGGACCCACCAGCAGTACGTTGGACTTCTGTAGCTCCACATCGCCCTGCTCCATGGGCTGACCAATGCGCTTGTAGTGGTTGTAAACCGCCACGCTCAGCGCGCGCTTGGCCTGCTCCTGCCCCACCACGTATTGATCCAGCACCGCCTTCATTTCAGCAGGCGTGGGCAGCTCCTGCGCATCCGGACCATCCTGCATCATGGGCAGCTCGTCAGCAATGATCTCCTGACACAGCAGAATGCACTCATTGCAAATAAATACATTGGGACCCGCCACCAGCCGCCTTACCTTGTCCTGCGTCTTCCCGCAAAAACTGCACCGGTGCAGCGTCCCCTGAAACTCGTCTCTTGCCATAAACTCCTCCCCTAAGGGCTCCGCCCTTAGGAATCCCGGTCAGGGCGCTGCCCTGACAACCCGGCAGGGACTCTGTCCCTGCACCCTGCGAAGGGCCGTTCGATCCGCAACCTCAATCGTCGCCCTCTCGCTGTCGCTCGATTTCTCGTTTCGGTTGATTCGCTCAGCTCGCTGCTTCCGCCACTGGCGGCGCTCGCATCGCTCACCCTTTCGAAACCCATTTTTCCGGGTGATACTTGGTTTCTTCTCAGCAACTCGCCCCAGCAAGCCACTTAGCCGCGCAGCAAGTCGCAGGCTGCGCGTCGCGGCGCATCCGTCATGCGCCGTGACCCCTCCTCGGCGACCACCCCGCCCCGCCCTCCCCGAAGGGGAGTCCAGAGGGGCGAAGACCCTTTGGTCAGGGGAGTCCAGAGGGGGCAGAATGCCCCCTCTGGTCGGCGTAGCCGAAACAAGGGAAGCCTGAAACCGTAGGTTTCAGCCCCGTCACTTGCTCCTGGGCTGATAGATCTCGTCGATGATGCCGTACTTCAGGGCTTCTTCGGCGTCCATGAAGTAGTCGCGCTCCACGTCGGCCTTGACCTTGTCGAGGGGCTGGCCGGTCATGTCGGCCATCATCTTGGTCATTTTGGTTTTGGTTTTCAAAAGCCACTCAGCGCGGATGGCCACATCGGTAGCCTGGCCCTGAGCGCCGCCCAGGGGCTGGTGGATCATCACCTCGGCGTTGGGCAGCGCCAGGCGCTTGCCCTTTTCGCCAGCCATAAGCAGGAACGCGCCCATGGAGGCTGCCATGCCCACGCACACGGTGCGTACCTGGGGCTTGATGTACTGCATGGTGTCATAGATCGCCATGCCCGCCGTCACCGAGCCACCGGGGCTGTTGATATACAGGCTGATGTCCGCATCCGGGTCTTCCATTTCCAGGAAGAGCAGCTGCGCCACCACCAGGTTGGCCATGTTGTCCTCGATCTCGCCGGACAGGAACACGATGCGATCCTTCAGCAGGCGGGAGTAGATGTCATAGGAGCGTTCACCACGGTTGGTCTGCTCCACGACCATGGGTACAAGCGTCATTGCGTCATACCTCCTTCTTGCGCATGATGCACAGGCCGTCCTTCTATTCTATGCAGGGCTTGCCCATGCTATGCCTGGATAATTTGAAACGCGAGAGGCAGCACAAACGGTCAAACCGCATGAGGCCACCTCTCGCGCAACTGTTGCTTATTCAGTTGAATGCCTTACTCGGCGGCTTCCTCAGCCTTGGGTTCGGCCTTCTTCTTCTTGGGGGCAGCCTTCTTCTTGGGAGTGGGCTTCTCCTCGGCGACCTCTTCCTTCTTCTCCACAGCCTTACCCTCGGCCTTCAGCAGGTCAACGACCTTCTGCACGGCGGCAGAGTCAGCCAGGTAAGCGCGCTGCTCGTCGGTCAGGCTCTTCTCGAAGGCCTCGACCTCCTGACCCATGCGCTTGGCCTGCTCTTCGATCTGCACCTTGATCTCATCCTCGGTGGGTTCGATGGCCTCAGCCTTGCGGATGGCTTCCAGGGTCAGCTCGATGCGGACGCGCTTTTCAGCCTCGCCATGATAAGCGCCTTCCAGCTGCTCCATGGTCTGGCCGGTGTACTTCAGGTAGTCTTCCATGCGCAGACCCTGGTAGGCCATACGCATTTCCATTTCGCGCATCATGTAGTGCAGCTGCTCATGGATCATGGCGTGGGGCACGTCGATGGTGGCATTCTCGACAGCCTTTTCCACCAGAGCATTCTCGAAGGTCACGTCGTTGTTCTTCTCGGCGCGCTCTTCCAGCTCCTTCACGATGTTGGCCTTGTAAGCCTCGAAGGTATCGAAGTCGCTCACATCAGCGGCGAAATCGTCGTCCAGCTCAGGCATCTCGGTCTTCTGGATGCCGTTCACCTTCACGTGGAACACAGCGGCCTTGCCAGCCAGTTCCTCGGAGTGATACTGCTCGGGGAAGGTCACGTTCAGGTCCTTCTCCTCGCCAATGGCCATGCCCACCATCTGCTCCTCGAAGCCGGGGATGAACTGGTGAGAGCCAATCTTGAGGGTCTGGCCCTGGGCGGTGCCGCCCTGGAAAGCCACGCCGTCAACGCTGCCGGCGTAGTCCAGGTTCACGGTGTCGCCTTCTTCCACAGCGCGGTCTTCCACGTCGATGGTGCGGGCGGCCTTCTGGCGATCCTGCTCAATGCGGGCATTGATGTCGTCTTCGGTCACGGTCTGCTTGGTGATCTCCACTTCCAGGCCCTTGTACTGGCCCAGCTCCACATCGGGGCGGACGAACACTTCGCAAGTGAACTTCAGGTCCTGACCGGCGCCGATCTCGTCCACATTCACTTCGGGACGATCCACGGGCTTCAGGTCGAACTCGGCGATGGCAGCGTCATAGGCCTCGGGGAAGACCAGCTCCAGCGCATCGTCGTAGAAAATGGCCTCACCGTACATACGCTCGATCAGGCTGCGGGGGGCCTTGCCCTTGCGGAAGCCGGGAACGTTGATGCGGGTGCGGTTCTTCAGATAAGCCTTCTGCATGGCTTCGTCAAACTGCTCGGCAGGGATAACGAAGGTCAGCTTGGCCTTGTTGCTGGAAAGTTTCTCATAGGTGTGGCTCATTGAATGAATTCCCTCCTGCGATCTCATGGGGCTGTACGCGCTTGTGCGCACACCACGGGTTATTGTAACACACTTTACCGCCGGATGCAATATTCCCGCGGGGTGAAATCACCATATTTTCTTGAAAAACCTGCCTTTGAGGCTTACTCCGCCTCATCCATGCCCATCATGCGGTGCAGCAGCTCCTGATAGGCCTGCTCCACATTGCCCAGGTCGCGGCGGAAGCGGTCGATGTCCAGGGGTTCGTGGGTGCGGGAGTCCCAGAAGCGCGCCGTGTCGGGCGAGATCTCGTCCGCCACCAGGATGCGCCCCTCATACCGGCCGAACTCCAGCTTGAAGTCGATCACCTCGATGTTGATCTCCTTCATGTACTCGGTGAGGATGTCGTTCACCCGCAGCGCCGTTTGAACGATCTGGCGGGTCTCCTCCTCCGTGGCCAGCTTCAGCGCCTGGATATGGGTGCCGTTCACCAAGGGGTTATCCAGGTAATCGTCCTTCAGGCAGAATTCCACCACCGGCGGCTCCATCTTCTCGCCCACGGAGAGGCCGTAGCGCTTGGCCAGGCTGCCGGCAGCGCGGTTGCGCACCTTCACCGCCACGGGGATGATCTCCACCCTTTTCACCAGGCTGTGACGGTTGTCCACCTGCTCGATGTAGTGGTTCTCGATGCCGTTCTTCGTCAGCAGCTGAAAGAACTGGCGGCTCACCGCGTTGTTGACCTCACCCTTGCCCAGGATGCGGCCACGCTTCAGCCCATGGAAGGCCATGGCCTCGTCCTTGAAATACACGACGGCCTTGCCCGGATCCTCCGTTGCGTAGACTCGCTTACCCTTGCCCTCTGTCAGCAGCTTACCCATTTCCACCATGCCGGTACGCTCCTATCAACAATAGATAGATGAAATTATAGCAGATTTCCCCCTGCGACTCAATACTACTTTTGCGAAATGACGCAGATTTTGTTAGTTTGTCACGAAGGACATATCTTTGCTATACAGCACCATCAGCGCACCCTCCGCAAAGGAGAATTCTGCCCAGGGTGCATGGATTTCATTGCTCACGCCCAAGGGATAGCGGTTGGTCAGGGTGTCATTGTCCAGCTCCCATTCCGTGCCGCGCAGGGTCAGTCCCTTCACCTCCGGCGTGTAGCTGAGCAGCGAGAACTTGTACCCCTCCATCTTCGGCAGGGTATACTTGCCCGGCAGCAGCACGGAAACCAGGTTCTGCCCATCGCACATCCAGGCACTTTCGCCCCGCAGCGCACAATCGTACAGGCATTGCAGATTGCTGATGGTGTGATCCAGCCGCCCGCCCAGGCATCCGGCAATGCGGAAGCTGGTATACCCGCGCCTGCGGCCTTCCTCCAGGCACACCACCATGTCGGTATCGTCCTTGTGGACGGGCAGGGTGATGCACGCACACCCCTGCACATGGTCGGCAGGCATGGAGTCGAAGTCGCCGATCACCAGATCCGGCCTGAAGCCATGCTTCACCGCCGCATCATAGCCACCATCGGCACAGATCAGCAGATCGCCATCCTCCGGCTGCAAATAGGCCTGATGCTCCCCCGCATACAGCGGCGCAATAATGATACACTTTCCCACAATGTGTCCCTTCCCTCATGGAAATAAAAAGGAGGCAAGCGTTTTGCTTACCTCCTTGATCGTTGCTTGATTAGGCTTCGGGAGCTTCTTCCACGGCAGCCTCATCGGAGGCAACCACCTCGAACTCCACCTCAGCGGGGATCTCTTCGAAGGCTTCCTCTTCCAGCACCTGACGGATGCTCAGGGAGATGCGCTTCTTCTCGGGATCCACAGACAGCACCTTCACGCGCACGGTCTCGCCGACCTTCACAGCGTCCTCCACCTTGGCGACGCGGTTCAGGGCACACTGAGAAATGTGCACCAGGCCGTCCAGGCCGGGCTCCAGCTCCACAAAGGCGCCGAACTCGGTGATGCGCACAGCCTTGCCCTCAACGATGGCACCCTCGGGGTACTTCTCGGTGGCGTTGTCCCAGGGACGGGGCTGCAGCTGCTTGTAGCCCAGCTGGATGTGCTCGCGCTCCTTGTCCAGGCTCAGGATCTTCACGTCGATCTCCTGGTTGGGCTTCACGACCTCGGAGGGATGCTTGATGCGGCCCCAGCTCAGGTCGGTGATGTGGATCAGGCCGTCCACGCCGCCAACATCGACGAAAGCGCCGAAGTCGGTCAGGCGGCGAACGATGCCGTGGATCACGATGCCCTCTTCCAGGTTCTCCCAGGCGGCAGCCTTCTTGGCAGCGGACTCTTCAGCCATCACGGCCTTGCGGGAAGCAACGATGCGCTTCTTCTGCTTGTCCACTTCGATGATCTTCAGCTTCATGTCCTTGCCCACGAAGTCAGCGATCTTCTCAACATAGCGCTGAGACAGCTGGCTGGCGGGAACAAAGGCACGCACGCCGTCAACGTCGGCAATCAGGCCGCCCTTCACGGCTTCCTTGCCCACAGCTTCAACATACTCGTTGGCCTCGTACTTGGCCATCAGAGCTTCCCAAGCCTTGCGGTTCACGATGTTACGCTGGCTCAGCAGGACGTTGCCCTCGCCGTCGTTCACCTTAACGACCTCAACCTCGATCTCGTCGCCCAGCTGGACATCCTGCTGGGTCAGATCGCTGCGCTTGATCAGACCATCGGCCTTGTAGCCAATGTTGACGCACACTTCGTCCTCAGTCACCTGAACGACGGTGCCGGTCACGGTCTGGCCGGGGCGGATCTTCACCAGGGTAGCTTCGATTTCGGCCATGAAGTCTTTGTTTTCAATGTCAGTCATGCGGGTTACAACCTCCTTAAGTGAGCCGTCGGGCGTGGACGCACCGGCGGTAATTCCAATTTTATCGGAATATATATTTGCAAAGGCAGGCGGGATCTCCGCCGCGCACTCTACCAAAATGGTTCGCGGGCATCTGCTTTTGCAGGCCGCATAGAGCTTTTGTGTGTTGGCGCTGTTCCGACCGCCGATGACGATCATCGCGTCCATGCGCTGGGCCAGCTCCTTGGCCTCGCGCTGCCGGGTCTCCGTAGCAGAGCAGATGGTGCTGTGGGCCGCCAGCTCCTGCACCTTGGTCTTCAGCACGTCCACAATGGCCTCCCACCGCTCCGGGGGGAAGGTGGTCTGTGCCACCGCCAGCGCCTTGGGCATATCGGGCAGTTGAGCCGCTTCCTCCGGCGTGGCCACCACATGCACCTCGCCCTTGGACCACCCCGCCGTGCCGCGCACCTCGGGATGCTCCTTCTCGCCCACCAGGATCACCGGGCAATCCGCGCCGGTACCCTCGGCCACGATGCGATGCAGCTTGTCCACAAAGGGACAGGTCAGGTCAAGCACCTCGCAGCCCGCCTGGTGCAGGCTTTCGATCACATCCGGCGAAACGCCGTGGCTGCGGATCAGCACCTGCCTCCCGGCCGCTTCCTCGGCAGAAGCCACCGGCGGTACATTGCGGCTGCGGAGCATCTCCACCACCTGGGGATTGTGGATCAACTCCCCCAGCGTGCAGGAGGGTTTGCCCGCATCAGCCACCGCAGAGGCAGCCTCCACCGCCCGCCGAACACCCATGCAGAATCCCGCGTGGGCAGCCACTTCAATGGGCATAGGCAAACGTCCTTTCAAAATGCTCTGATTTTACTATGTTCTCCGCAAATCCTGCGATTCCTGCAAAGGTTTGAAAAAAAGTCCAAAAACTTTGCACAGGGAGCTTATTTTCTCTCTGCAGCCTTCAGCATCTGGGCATAGGTGGCGGTAATGCGCTGCAAAAGCTCCTGGCAGGTATCCTTGTTGATGCCCTTTTCCCGTAGGTCGTCCAGGGGAATGGCGTCGCCCACATAGCAATCATTGCGACGGAAGAACTTCATCTTCTGGGGGATCAGCATGGGGATCAGCGGCACACCGGCCCGCAGGGCGATCATCGCCACGCCGGTCTCCAGCTCCTCCATCACACCCTTGTGGTGGCGGGTACCCTCCGGGAACACGCCCAGGATGTGACCCTCCCGCACCACCTTCATGCAGGCGCGCATGGCCTCCATGTCGGTGTTGTGGCGGTTCACCAGCACCACGTGCATATTATCCAGGATCTTCGTCAGCTTGCCGCCGGCGCCGATCTCCTTCTTGGCCAGCAGGCTGATCTGCCGCTTCTTGACCGGCACCGCCATCACCACCGGGTCGATCCAGCACTGGTGGTTGCCGATCACGATGAAGGATTCCTCCCCCTGCAGCTTTTCGGCGCCATGGTACTTCACCGGCAGCACGCTGTGGAAGGCCACATCGCCCAGGCCGCGCAGAAAGGCGTACAGCCGGGATTTCTTCCGCTGGGGCTTCTGTGCTTCACTCATGCCGTCTTCTCCTTCACAATGGCGAGAATGTACTCCACCACCTGCTCGAAATTCATCTCCGTGGAGTCCACGATCACCGCATCCTCCGTGGGACGCAGGGGATCCACCTCACGGTTCATGTCCTGGTCGTCCCGCTTTTTCAGGTCTTCCAGCACCTGCTCATAGGTGTCGGAAGCGCCCTTCTGCTGCATCTCCAGCCAGCGGCGGCGGGCGCGCTCCTCAGCGGAAGCGGTCAGATACAGCTTCACCGTGGCATTGGGCAATACCCTCAGGCAAATGTCCCGGCCATCCACCAGCATGGGGGTCTGGGCAGCCAGCTTCTGCTGCAAGGCCACCATGCCCTGACGCACACCAAGGTATTTGCTGATGGAGGAAGCCGCCATGCTCACCTCCGGCGTGCGGATCAGTCCGGTCACGTCCTCGCCGTTCACAAAGGTGTGCTGGCCGTCCGGCTCATGAGCCACGGAAATGTCCAGCTCCTTGCTCAAAGCCACCGCAGCGGCTTCATCCGCCACATCCACCCCACGGCGCAGCGCCGTGAGACCAATGGCACGATACATGGCACCCGTGTCCAGGTGCAAAATGCCCAGCCGCCTGGCCACCTCAGCCGCAATGCTGGACTTGCCGGCGCCCACAGGGCCGTCCATGGCAATATTCAAGGGCATAATTCCTGCCTCCTCTTATCCTCTGTTTGCAATCGTGCGGTGACCCATGCCGATGCACACCTCGTTGAGATGCACCAGACCAATGGCGAAGAACACCGCCACCGCCACGTGTTCGCCGCAGCGGGCCACGCCGATCTTGCCACCCACGTTCAGCCCCAGGGCCTTGGTGCTGACCTGGCTCAGCGCCTCGCGGGCAGCACCGGCCACCACGCCCTCCTCGTGGGAGGTATCGCCAATGACGTTCTCGCGCTTGGCAGCCACCACAGCGCGCTCCACCATCTTCATCACCGAGGTCACGAATTCCCCGCCATAGTCCACCGCCGCTGCCTGGATGCCGATCCGGCCCAGCTCGGCCTTCATGTCGTTTTCATCCTCGCGGGTTGCGGTCATGGCCAGCATCACAGCAGCTCGCGCCACGTCACGGCTGTCGCCTGTCAATTTCAGCATAAATGTGTACTCCTTGCATTCAGCACTTTTTTTATTATACATGAGTTTCGGCGTTCCTGCAAGCGCTAATGTATCACCGCCCCGCACACCGCCGCCCCCACCATATACGATGCCAGCGACACCGGCAGTACCCAGGGCAGCTTGCGGATATTCGTCGCCCCCAGATACACCGTCATGGTGTAGAAAATGGTCTCCGAGGCGCTCACCAGCACCGAGGCAATCCTCCCCGCCCGGCTGTCCACGCCGCATTGCACGAAGATCTCCTGCAGCGCCGCCATGCTGCCCGAGCCGCTCAGCGGCCGCAGCAGCAGGATGGGCGCTACCTCTTCCGGCAGGTTCATCAGCCGCATCAGCGGAGCCAGCAGGCTGGTCAACACCCGGCTCAGCCCGGAGGCATTCACCACCGCCAGCAGCATGGTCATGGCACACAGGGCAGGCAGCAGGCTCCCCGCGGCGTCCATCCCCCGCTTCCCACCCTGGATGAACGCCCCGTACACATCCACGCCCTTCGTCATCCCCCGTAAAACGATCAGCACCACCACCGCCAGCACCAGACCCTCACCCACGCCGCAACCCTCCCCGGTTGATCAGCCCCATCAGCACCAGCCCGCACACCGTCGCCGCGCCGGAGGCCAGCAGTCCCGGTAGCCACACATCCGCCGGATTGGCCGCCCCCGCCGCGCTGCGCAGCGTCATCACCGTGGTAGGCAGCAGCTGCAGGCCGGAGTTGTTCATCACCAGCAGCATGGCCAGCGCCCGCAGACCTGCCTCACCCTGCTTCTCCAGCAGCTGCGCCGCCCGGATCCCCGCCGGGGTGGCTGCATTGCCCAGCCCCAGCACATTGGCTGCTATGTTCATCCCCATGGCCGACCAGCATTCGCCGTCCTTCAGCCCGCCAAACAGCGGCGACAGCACCCGCGCCAGCAGTCGCCCCAAGCGCTCCACATCGCCGGTGCGGTTCAGGATCTCCATCACACCGCTCCACAGCACCATGGAGCCAGCCAGCACCAGCATCAGCTCCACCGCCCCCTGTCCGCTTTGCAAAAGCTGCGCCGCTGCACCCGCGCCGCCATCGCCCAGCAAAGCCGCCACACCGCCTGCCACCACCAACACGCACCACACCTTGTTCACACCTTCTTCACCTCAAAATTTCGTTATATTTATAAAACGGCTCTTGACAAGAATCAGCAATGCTAATAAAATACTAATTGATCAATAAATTTTCCCCATTTTTCTTTACTCAAGGAGGACTTGATCTTCATGAAATCCACAGGTGTTGTGCGCCAACTCGATACCCTGGGCCGTGTCGTGCTGCCCATCGAATTGAGGAGAACCATGGATATCGGTGTCAAGGATATGCTTGAGATCTTTGTCGATGGCGACGAGATTATCCTCAAAAAGTATCATCCCAGCTGCATCTTCTGCAGCGATGCCCGCGATGTTGTTCCCTACAAGGGCAAGCTCGTGTGCAAAAAATGCCTTGAGGAGCTGAAGGCTTCCAAGGAGTGATTCCCTTATACCGCAACCCCTTTCTTTCAAAAAGGGACGGGCATTTTTGCTCGTCCTTTTTTGTTTGCTTTATTCTATTTCCCCCATCCCCTGCCCATGCCTTCCTCCACTATTGAACCTTGTGTTTTCCTCCTGTTCGCGCTATAATATTCTCCATCGAGGTGATTTTTGTGGAAGAAATGCTTGACCTGTTCGATGCCAAGGGCAACCCCACCGGCATCACCATCCGCCGTGGCGAGGATGCTCCCCAGGGCATGTACTGGCCCGTGGTGGACGTGTGGATCGTCAACAGCCGGGGCGAATTGCTCATCCAGCAGCGTGATCCCGCCAAGCCCAACTGGCCTTCCTACTGGTGCGAGAGCGCCGGCGGCGCGGTGGTCTCCGGCGAGGAACCCGATACCGCCGCCATCCGCGAGACCCAGGAGGAGATCGGCTTCACCCCCAATTTTGAGCATGGCGGCAAGATCTTCGAGTTCCTGGGCGAAAAGGGGCTGCACCATGTGTACCTCTTCTGCCAGGATGCCGACCTCTCCACCCTGCAGCTTCAGTCCGGCGAGGTCTGCGCCGTGCAGTATGCCACCCCGGCCGATATCCGCCGCATGGTGCGGGAGAACACCTTCGTCCCCATCGGATATCTCACCCAGTTATTGCGCACCCTTCCCATCCTTATTTCCATGTACAGAAAGGCTGATTGACCCATGATGAAAACTTATCGCGAGGATGTGCGCATCCTCACCAAGGACTGCGACCTCACCGGGCAATGGAAGCCCAGCGCCATTCTTGAAGTGATGCAGGAGCTGGCGGGCATCCATGGCACGCTGATCGGCGTTGGCCGCAACGCGCTTTTGCAGCAAGGCGTTGTGTGGGTGCTGACCCGCGTGGAGGTGGTGATGGATCGCTATCCCAAGATCGGCGATACCGTCTCCATCGAGACCTTCCCCATGCCCGTGCGCCGCTGGTTCTTCCCCCGTTATTTTATCTTCCGCAACGAGCAGGGTGAGGAAATTGGCCGCGCAGGCAGCCTGTGGGTGCTGCTGGACGTGAACACCCGCAAGATGGCCAAGCCCGATATCTGCGCCGCCCTCATGCCCGATAACAGCGACCTCCTGGCGCCCCTTGGCCTTCCCGCCACCGTGACCGAGGTCTCCGGCACGCTGGAAACCGGCACCCATATCCCCGTCTATACCGACCTGGATATCAACGGCCACGTCAACAACACCAAATACATGGACTGGTGCTGCAACGCCCTGGGCATCGATACCATGAAGACCCATTGCCTCTCCCGCTTCGACGTGAACTATAACCTCGAAATCCTCCCCGGCCAGGAGATCCGCAGCGAACTCCGTCGCCTGTCCAACGAATTCTCCTTCTCCGGCTTCAACGACTCCACCCGCCACTTCGACGTGGGGGGAACGCTAAGAGAGCGGGAGTGAGGGGTGCGAGAGGGCCGCTTCTTTGAAAGAAGCGCCCTCTCGCGCTCTCCCCGAAGAACGGCGACTTTCGCCTACAATGCACATATAACAAACAGCGCCCTTCCGGTACTTGGAAGGGCGCTGTTTTGTTTCATCGTGTTCTGCCTTTTCTGCAAAAATATTTTTTCTCCTGCCATCATAAGCTCTCACCACCAGGCAATGGGCGAGTGCCGCTACTTTTGTCGCAAAAGCACTACCTTTGCCGCTTGCGGACTATCCCCGCCCTGCGCCGCATACAATGTTGAAAGGATGGTGGCAGACCCATGTCACAACCCACTCCCCTCAAGCCCAAGCCCCGCCGCGCCCTTCTCTGGCAGGAGGCGGCCCCCGCCCCCAGGCGGCGCATCATCACCCCATGGTTGCTCAGGCAAACCGCACTGTGCTGCGTCCTGGCGCTGCTGACCGTGTGCTATGCAGGCCCCTTGCAGCAGGACGCCACCACCGTGCTGGCCGTGAAGCGTGAATTGCCCGTGTACTGCGTGGAGCGTGAGGACAACGTGATCACCGTGTCCTTCGATGCCTCCTGGGGCGGCGACCAGACCCTGCGCATCCTTGACCTGCTGGATGAATACAACGCCAAGGCCACCTTCTTCCTGGTGGGCATCTGGGTGGACAAATACCCGGAGCTGGTGAAGGAGATCGCCGCGCGGGGCCACGAGATCGGCAACCACTCCGACTCCCACCCGGAGATGAGCAAGCTTTCCAAGGAGCAGATCATCCGCGAGCTGGACGGCTGCAGCGATAAGATCGAGGCGCTCACCGGCCAGCGCCCCACCTCCTTCCGGCCGCCCTATGGCGACTATGATAACGAGGTGGTCACCGTAGCCCGCAGCGAGGGGTATGAAGTGGTGCAATGGAGCATCGACTCCCTGGACTGGAAAAACAAGGGCGTGGACGACCTGATCCGCCGCGCCACCAAGAATGTGCAAAAGGGCGATATCATCCTCTTCCACAACGATTCCAAGTACATTCTCGACGCCCTGCCCACCATCCTGAAAACCTATCAGCAGCAGGGATTCACCATGATCCCCGCCCGAGAGATCCTCCTGGAAGGCGAGGCCACCATCGACGTGCAGGGCAAGCAGCACCCGGTGGCCAGCGCCGAATAACGACAAAAGGAAAGGTGATCCACATGGAAGAAACGGGAAACTCCTTGCATCTCAGCGGCATCCTCACCGAGGCCCCGGTCTACGGCCACGAGGTCTTTGGTGAAAAGTTCTACTACGCCACCCTCTCCGTGCCCCGGCTCTCCGGCGCAGAGGATCTTCTGCCCATCACCCTCAGCGAGCGGCTGATGGACGGCCTGCCCATGGAGATCGGCACACCCCTGGCCATGGAAGGCCAGCTCCGCAGCTATAACAAGGTGGTGGAAGGCGCCGGTCGGCTGCTGATCACCGGCTTCGTGCAGCGCCTTTTGCCCACCGATACGGGCGAAAACCCCAACCAGGTCGCCCTCACCGGCGCGCTATGCAAGCCCCCGAGCTACCGTACCACGCCCTTCGGCCGGGAGATCGCCGACCTGATGCTGGCGGTGAACCGCGCCTATGGCAAGAGCGACTACATCCCCTGCATCACCTGGGGACGCACCGCCCGCTTCGCCTCCCACCTGAAGGTGGGCGACAAGGTGCAGCTGCTGGGCCGCTTCCAGTCCCGCGCCTACCAAAAGCAGTTGGCCGACGGCAGCGTCATCAGCAAAATGGCCTACGAGGTCTCTGTGGGTCGCCTCAGCCTGGCCCACGATGCGCCCCAGACTGCCTATCTCTACCATGATGGCCGTCTGGAGGAGCGCGTCACCCCGGAGGGGATGCACATCCTGACCAACCCGCAATAAAAGATGCAGGCAACCACATCCCGGTTGCCTGCATTTGTTTATTCAAGGTATTCCCCAGCCCCCGTATACACCGTGTTGGGCTGCAGCTTGATGCCATCGCGATCAAACAGTTCTTCCACCGTTACGCACAGGAAGCCGCGCTCCTCCAGCTTTTCCAGCGCCATGGCCAGATACTTGTGGCAGGTTGGCCGCAGGTCGTGCATCAGGATCACCGCGCCGTCCTGGGCGCCAATGCCCACGTTTCCGGCGATCATCCTGTGGGTGCTTTCGTTGTAGTCGCGGTTGCCCGTGCCATCCCCCGCGCCCGTTGTCCAATGGATCAGCGGCAGGCCGATCTCCGCACGGATGAAGGGATCCGCGTACCCGCCCGGCGCACGCATCATGGTGGGTATGGTGCCAGTCACCTCCACGATCTCATCGCAGAACTGCTGCCATTCCTCCGGGATGCGCGCCGCAATGCCCTTGCCCCCGGTGATATGCTCATAGCTGTGATAGGCCAGCGGGAACCCCGCGTCATGCTCGTAGGCCATCACGTAGTGGCCCTGCCTCATCATGTTGCCCACCAGGAAGAAGGTGGCGTCCGCCCCATGGGCGCGCAGCGTGTCCACCACATTGATGGAATACAGGTGCGCCGGGCCATCGTCAAAGGTCAGCGCCGCCAGCTTGTAGCAGCTGTTGTCCGTCTGCCGCCGGGCTTCCGCCGTCATGTGCGGGCGAATGTCCGAATACAGGATGCGCACGTGCATCAGCGTGGTTCTGCCCGGATAGAGCGCATCTGCCTTGTAGTGCAGCCGCAGCGAACCCGCCGTCAGCGTGAAAGGCGCCTCCAGCAGCGCCTCCCTGCTGCACAAGGCATCCAGCGCCGCCCCGTCGCATTCCTGTTGCGGAAAATAGGCACTCAGCTGCGTCCGAACCGCCTGGGCCATCACATCCCAGCCCGCGCTCTCCGGCGCAAACAGCTCGCTCATGGTGATCTGCTCACCCGTGGCCAGGTCGTAAACCCGGGTATCCAGCTCAGCATGGATCTGCTCATACTCGTGCTTCACCGCACCGGTGGTCAAGAAGCTCATCCAGCTCTGCCCGGTGCGGCTGATGCCCGCTCCCACCCGCAGGTAGCTCTTGTCCTTCTTCACCGCGCCCGTGGGCAGGTGCTGCCGCCCGCGCTCAACCATCTGGTCGATCACCTGACGCATTTCCGCATTCACCTGCTCATTGGCCGTCACGGGGTACGTGCGCTGAATGTACACGTCCTTGCGCACATTCTCCCTGGGCTGGGTCTCCTGGGTAAAGCGGAAGATCTCCGGTAGCGGCTGCTTTTCCGCCACCGCACAGCCCATCATCAGCAGCAATACAAGGATCGCTGCTACCATCTTTTTCATTGCCCACACTCCTCAAAAGCACTCTCGTCAAAGTATAGCACAGCCGAAAAACAGCGTCAAGAAAAGCAGCCCGACGAATCGAGCTGCTTCCTTGTGCCTTGTCGGCTCCCTTAAGAAGGGTTTCGAAAGGGTCGAAGACCCTTCGCAGGGTGCAGGGGCAGCGCCCCTGCCGGAGTCCAGAGGCAGAGCCTCTGGTTACTTGCTGTACTTGGGACGAGCGGTGTAGGTGGTGTGCAGCAGCTCGTGAGCCTTGTGGCTGTTGGGCTGGCCCAGATACTCGTCGTAGAGCTTCTTGATGGAGGGATTCTCGTGGCTCTTGCGCAGGACCTTGCCAGCATCTTCACGATACAGGGCAGCGGCACGCAGGGCCTTGGGATCGCACTCCATGCGCTTGGCAGCGGAAACGATGGGCTGGCCGCCGCCGGTCACGCAGCCGCCGGGGCAGCCCATGACCTCGATGAAGTGATAGGTCTTCTCGCCGGCCTTGATGGCGTCCAGCAGCTTGGCAGCGTTAGCGGTGCCATGAGCCACGGCCACATTCAGGGTCACGTCGCCAACCTTCACAGAGGCTTCCTTCACGCCTTCCACGCCACGCACAGCGTCGAACTCGACCTTGTCCAGGGCCTCGCCAGTCACCAGCTCATAGGCGGTGCGCAGGGCTGCTTCCATCACGCCGCCGGTGGCGCCGAAGATGACGCCAGCGCCGGTGGACTCGCCCAGCATATCGTCGAAGTCCTCGTCAGGCAGGTTCACGAAGTCGATGCCAGCTTCCTTGATCATCTTGGCCAGCTCGCGGGTGGTGATGACGCAATCCACGTCAGCCAGGCCGTTCACGCTCAGCTCAGGACGGGCAGCCTCGAACTTCTTGGCGGTGCAGGGCATCACAGACACAACGGCGATGTCCTTGGGATCAATGCCAGCCTTCTCGGCATAGTAGCTCTTGATCATGGCGCCTTCCATCTCGTGGGGAGACTTGCAGGAAGACAGGTTCGGGATGAACTCGGGATAGTAGTGCTCGCAGAACTTGATCCAGCCGGGAGAGCAGGAGGTGATCATGGGCAGCACGCCACCGTTGTTCAGGCGGCCGATCAGCTCGGTGCCTTCTTCCATGATGGTCAGGTCAGCAGCCCAGTCGGTATCGAACACCTTGTCGAAGCCCAGGCGGCGCAGGGCAGCGGCCATCTTGCCGGTGACCAGGGAGCCGATCTCCATGCCGAATTCCTCGCCCAGGGCGGCGCGGACGGCGGGAGCGGGCTGCACCACAACGTGCTTCTTGGGGTCAGCCAGCAGATCCCACACCTGCTGGGTGCCATCCTTCTCATACAGGGCGCCAACGGGGCAGGCAGCGATGCACTGGCCGCAGTTGATGCAGCTCATCTCAGCCAGCTTCAGGTTCCAGGGAGATTCCACAGAGGTCATGAAGCCACGGTTCACCGGGCCAATGACGCCCACAGCCTGGGTCTTGTTGCAGGCAGCGATGCAGCGGCGGCACAGCACGCACTTGTTGTTGTCACGCACGATGGAGGGAGACAGATCGTCGATCTCGTGCTTGGTCACAGCACCGGCAAAGCGGTCGCCGTCTTCCACACCCAGCTCGTTGCACAGGGTCTGCAGCTCGCACTTCTGGTTGCGGGGGCAGGTCAGGCAGCGCTTGTCGTGGTTGGACAGCAGCAGCTCCAGGTTGGTCTTGCGAGCCTTGCGGATCGCGGGGGTGTTGGTCTTCACGACCATGTTGGGGGTCACGGGCAGCACGCAGGCAGCCTGCAGGGCGCGGGCGCCGGTGTCCACCACGCACAGACGGCAAGCGCCGATCTGGTTGATGTCCTTCAAATAGCACAGGGTGGGGATGTTGATGCCAGCCTTCTTCGCGGCTTCCAGAACCGTCGTGCCAGCGGGAACTTCAACACTCACGCCGTCAATCGTCAGTTGAATCAGCTGTTCCATTGTTTTTGTCCTCCTTTGCACGATTAATTCTTGATGATCGCGCCGAAGCGGCACTTCTCGATGCAAGCGCCGCACTTGAGGCACTTGGTGGTGTCGATCACGTGCTGCTCACGCACAGTGCCGGAAATGGCGCCGGCGGGGCAGACCTTGGAGCACAGGGTGCAGCCGCGGCACTTGTCGGTGATGACATAGTTCAGCAGCTTCTGGCAGTGATGGGCGGGGCAGCGCTTCTCCTTGATGTGCGCCTCATACTCATCACGGAAGTACTTCAGGGTGGACAGCACGGGGTTGGGAGCAGTCTGGCCCAGGCCGCACAGAGCGGTGGCCTTGATGTTCTCAGCCAGGGCTTCCAGCTTCTCGATGTCGCCTTCCTCGCCCTTGCCCTCGGTGATGCGCTCCAGGATTTCCAGCATACGGCGGGTGCCGACGCGGCAGGGAGTGCACTTGCCGCAGCTCTCGTCCACGGTGAAGTCCAGGAAGAAGCGGGCGATGTCAACCATGCAGTTGTCTTCGTCCATAACGATCATGCCGCCGGAACCCATCATGGAGCCGATGGAGGTCAGGGAGTCATAGTCGATGGCGATGTCCAGATGCTCGGCAGGGATGCAGCCGCCGGAGGGGCCACCAGTCTGCACGGCCTTGAACTTCTTGCCGTTGGGGATGCCGCCTCCGATGTCGTAGATCACGGTGCGCAGGGTGGTACCCATGGGGATCTCCACCAGGCCGGTGTTGTTGATCTTGCCGCCCAGGGCGAACACCTTGGTGCCGCTGTTGCCGGGGGTGCCGATGCTCTTGAACCATTCAGCGCCCTTGTTGATGATCAGCGGAATGTTGGCATAAGTCTCCACGTTGTTGATGTTGGAGGGCTTGTCGAACAGGCCGCGGACAGCGGGGAACGGAGGCTTGGGGGTGGGTTCGCCGCGCATACCCTCGATGGAGTGCATCAGAGCGGTTTCCTCGCCGCACACGAAGGCGCCAGCGCCCAGACGGATGTGCATGTCGAAGTCGAAGCCGCTGCCGAAGATGTTCTTGCCCAGCAGGCCGTATTCGCGAGCCTGGTCGATGGCGGTCTGCAGACGGCCAACGGCGATGGGATACTCAGCACGGACGTACACATAGCCTTCGGTAGCGCCGATGGCGTAGCCGCCGATGGCCATGGCCTCGATCACGGAGTGGGGATCGCCTTCCAGAATGGAACGATCCATGAACGCGCCGGGGTCGCCCTCGTCAGCGTTGCAGATGATGTACTTCTGGTCAGCCTTGCTGGCGGCGGCAAACTGCCACTTCTTGCCAGTGGGGAAACCAGCGCCGCCACGACCGCGCAGGCCGGAATCCAGCACGACCTTGATGACCTCTTCGGGGGTCATTTCGGTCAGCACCTTGCCCAGAGCCTTGTAGCCGTCAAAGGCGATGTACTCGTCGATGTTCTCGGGGTCGATCACGCCGCAGTTACGCAGCGCCAGACGCTTCTGCTGCTTGTAGAAGCCGACCTCGTCCAGGGACTTCTGAACGGTGCTTTCCTTGGTGGCATGGTCAACATACACCAGGTGCTGCACCTTGCGGCCCTTCAGCAGATGCTCGGAGACGATCTCATCCACGTCTTCGACCTTCACGCGGCTGTAGAAGGTGCCTTCGGGGTACACGATAACCACGGGGCCGGCCTCACACAGGCCGAAGCAGCCAGTACGGACGACCTGGACTTCCTTCTCCAGGCCCTTTTCCTTCAGCTGCTGTTCAAAACGCTCGATCAGCTGCGCGGAACCGGACGAAGAACAGCCCGTACCGCCGCAGACCAGCACGTGTGCGCGATAAAGATTCATGGGTACTCCTCCTCATGTGTCGTAGAGATTACTCAGCAGCGCCGATGGTGTACTCTTCCACAGGACGGCCGTTCACGATATGCTCCGCCACGATGCGGGCAACCATCTCAGGCTTGACCTTCACATAGGTCACCTTTTCCTGACCAGGCAGGATCACGTCAACCATGGGCTCCAGGCGGCACATGCCGATGCAGCCGGTCTGGGACACGTTCACGTGTTCCAGGTTGCGCTTCTTGATCTCTTCAACAAACTGCAGCATCACAGGGCGGGCGCCGGCGGCGATACCACAGGTGGCCATGCCGACCACAACGCGGGCAGCGTCGTGATTATCCTTGCGCATGGCAATGTTCTCCAGCGTCTTGGCGCGGATAGCTTCCAGATCAGCCAGGGACTTCATAGCTCAAACACCTCCAAAGATTGGGTTGATGGTCTCTTCCAGTGCTTCTTTCATCCAGGCGGTCACGGCAGGTTCGTTCAGGGGAACGCCGGCCAGCACAGCCCGGACCTCCCGCGTGTCGAAGCTCCCCTCGCCCGTGGGTGACTTGCCTTCAAAAAGGAAGTCCGGCCTGTCGGGGTTCACCAGGATCAGGCTCAGGATCGTTCCGGCCAGATCCCCCATGGGAAGGCTGTCGATGTTGCGGGTATCGTAGGTAACGGTGAGGGTGGTACCCTTGCCCACCTGGCTTTCGATGGTCAAATCGCCGCCGGCGCGCTGGGCGTTTTCCATCATCATGGGAATGCCCAGGCCCACCTTGCGGGTGGTGCGGGTGGTGGCAAAGGGGCTTGTCACCCGGCTAAGCAGCTCGGGCGTCATGCCGCAGCCATCGTCGATCAGCACAAAGGTCAGCCAGCCGTTTTCATCCACCGTCATGCGGATGGTCACCAGGCTGGCGCCAGCCTTGATGCTGTTCTGTGCCAGATCCAGCAAATGCAGCGAAAGGTCGCGCACGGGATGTCACCTACCTCAGCGTTTCAGCGATCAGGCGCGGTACTTCTCCACGATGCCGGGGATATCCTCGGGCACCAGACGGCCGTACACTTCGTCGTTGATCATCATAACAGGGGCCAGGCCGCAAGCGCCCAGGCAGCGGGTGGCGTTCAGGGTGAACTTGCCATCGGCAGTGGTCTTGCCAACGGGTACTTCCAGCACCTCGCTCAGCTTGTCCAGCACCTTCTGGCTGCCCTTGACGTAGCAAGCGGTACCCAGGCAAACGCCCACAACGTATTCGCCCTTGGGTTCCAGGGAGAACTGAGCATAGAACGTGGCAACGCCATACACCTCAGCGAGGGTGGTGCCCAGGCCGTCAGCGATGATCTGCTGCACGTCCATGGGAACGTAGCCGAAAATGTTCTGAGCTTCCTGCAGCACGGGCATCAGCGCACCGGGGGTACCCTTGTGCTTGGCGATGACCTCATCCAGCTGCACGTACTTTTCCTTCATTTCAGGCATGGTACATGAAACCTCCTTACAATGGTTACAACTCCAATGCGCAGAAAGATTCCGCGCATATTGTAGATATTTTAACATAAACCGTGGTAAAAAGAAAGCACCATTATCTGCAAAGATAAACCTTTTTTTCATCATTTCGGCAAAACCGTAGTTTTGCACAGGAAAAGGTGCTTCAAGCTGTGAAAAATCCAGAATTTTGTTATTCTTATCTAACTGTCTCAACGGGCATTTTTCAGCGTGTCAAACAGTCCTCCCAGGGAAAATCTTTCCACCGGGAAGTCAAACTCTGCCTCCATGATGTTCCCCAGCTGGTGGGCGTCGGAGGAATACAGCACCATGCGATCCTTTACAATGGAAGGATGGATCTCCATGTGCCGCGCCACCTCCACCACGGGATAGGCAGGCTCCTGGGGCATCAGGCCAAGGTTGACCAGCAGGCCATTGCTGCCCCGGTTGATGTGCGCCGGAATGGCCACGCCACCGCGCTTGCGAATGATCTCGGTGCATTCCGTCAGGTCCAGGTCGGTGGCGCCAATGAGCATCCGCATCTCCTCGCCCATGATCTCGTCATCCGTGTTCATGATGTACTGATTGCCGAAGAACTTGGGGCGGTTGGGCATCTTGGGCAAATGGGAGGAAAACACCTCCCCAGCCTCCAGCGCATCCTCCACCGTGGGAAAATATCCCAGCAGATGAACTTCCTCTCGGGTGGTGACCTCCATGCCCGGCAGCAGGATCAGGTGGTAGTAGTCCGCCGCTTCCTTTACATAAGGAAGGTTCCGCGCCGTGTTGTGATCCGTCACCGCAATGGCGTCCAGCCCCTTGATGTGCGCCATGCCGCAGATGTTGGCGGGCGTCATGTCGTCATCAGCGCAGGGGGACAGGCAGGAGTGAATGTGCAGATCCACAAACATGGATCATGCCTCCCTGGGGGAACCGGGCAGCCCCTTCTCCGCCATCAGCGCGCACAGCTCATAGGCGGTCTTCTCGCTGGCCAGCACGGTGATGCCCTCTTCCTTCGCCTTTTCCAGCGAGGCTTCCTCCATCTCAATGCCTTCCGGCACGATCACCGCCGCCATCTCCATCAGTGAAGCCACGGCGATCACATTCATGTGGGTCTGCACGGTGATCCACGCCATGCCGGCCTGGCCATGGGCCATCACCCAGCTGAGCAGATCGCAGGTATACCCGCAGGAGATCTCCGCGCTCTTATCCGTATCCGGCGTCAGATCCTGCGCACCGGTCAGCTCGATCAGTTCCTGAATCGTCATTGGTAATCATCCTTTCATATATCATAGCAGTCACATCCCCCACGTCGCGGCGCGCCCATAGCGCGGCGTGACCCCTTCTCGGAGATCACCCCGAATCGTCCTCCCCGAAAGGGAGTCCAGAGGGTCGAAGACCCTTTGGCGGGTTGTCAGGGCAGAGCCCTGACCAGGGAGACCAGAGGGACAGCGTCCCTCTGGTCACTCGCGGGTCGTCTGCGCCAGGTTCACCATCTGCTGCGCCATGATTTTCAGCTGCTCCTTCAGCTTGTGGATGCAGTCCATGTCGGTGGCGAAGCCCTGCACGATGTCCTCGGCAAAGGTGCGGCAGGTGGGGCTGCCGCAGGAGCCGCAGTCGTAGCCCGGGAGGCGCTTGTAGATGTCCTCGATCTTCTCCATCTTGCGCATGGCTTCCACGATGTCGTCGTCCAGCTTCATGGCGGTGTTGGGCATGATGTCCTTCTGGTTGTACAGGGGATACTTGGTCAGCATACTCACATCTACCTGATGTTCCGGGTGCAGGTCGCTGTCCCTGTCCACCAGGCGGCGGATCATGTTGCGCGCCACATAGTTGTTTTCAAAGTTCAGGGGGCCGCCCACGCAGCCGCCGGTGCAGGCGGAACCCTCAAAGAAGGTCAGGTCGTGGAGCTTGTTGTTCTCGATCTCCTCCAGCACGCGGATCACGTTCTCGATGCCATCCACCGCCATGGAGTTCTCCGGGCAAACCGCATTGGCCTCGCCGCCGCTGTTGGCCCAGCCCACGCCCCAGGAGGTGGCCTGCACCAGGCTGTCGTCGGTATCGTGACCCTTGGTGTGGCTGGAAAGCAGGCCGTAGATCTCCAGCACGCTGATGGCGCCATCCACCGCGCTCTTTTCATGGCCAATGGGGTTGCGGATGGCCGTCACCTTGGCCGGGCAGGGCGTGATGAAGAAGCAGCCGATCTCGCTCTCCGGCACGTCATGCTTGCGGGCGAACTCCCGCTTGGCGATCAGCGCCGCCACCTCCATGGGCTGGCGGATGTCCACAATGTGGTCGATCAGATCCGGGAAGCGCACCTGGATCAGGCGCACAATGGCCGGGCAGGCAGCGGAGATCAGCGGCCTGGGCAGGTCGGGCTGGCGCAGCTTTTCGCGAATGGCACGGGTCACCACATCGGCGCCGCGGGCCACCTCGAATACCTCGTCAAAGCCCATGTGCTTCAGGCCCGTCAGCACCTGGGCAATGCTCCGCAGGTTCTTGAACTGACCATACAGCGAGGGCGCAGGCAGCGCGATCTTGTACTTGAACTGGCTGATGGAGGACAAGGGATCGGTCACGGCGATCTTGGCGTGATATTCGCACACGCGGATGCACTCGCCGCAGTCGATGCACCTTTCATCAATGATATGCGCCCTGCCGCCGCGGACACGGATGGCCTCGGTGGGGCAGCGCTTGAGGCAATTGGTGCAGGCCTTGCATTTGTCCTTTTCCAGCCGCACCGAATGAAATCTACGTTTCTCGTCCATTGGTATTGCTCCTGTGTCAGCCCTTCAGCGCGAAGGACATCATAATGGTGGTACCCACGCCCACCTGGCTTTGAATGTCAAATTCCGTGGCATTGCGCCGCATATTCGGCAAGCCCATGCCAGCGCCAAAGCCCAGGGTGCGGGCTTCTTCATTGGCGGTGGAATAGCCCTCGGTCATGGCCTTGTCGATATCCGGGATGCCCGGCCCCACGTCCTGGGAGATCAGCGTCACCTTCTCAGGATCCACCTGCAAGGTCAGCGTGCCGCCCATGGAGTGGATCACCAGGTTCAATTCCACCTCATAGCTGGCCACCGACACCCGACGCAGCACATTGGCGTCGATGCCCAGCTGCTTCAGCTTGCGCTTAATGGTGGTGGACGCCTCGCCAGCGGTGGCATAAGCGCCCGATTCCACAGGGAAAACCTGCTCCATCAAAATCGCCATGTCAGCGTCTCCTTATTTCGTTTTTTCTTTGGTACCCGGCAAGCCGCGCATATACAGTTCGCCGCAGGCCGTGTAGGTGGTCATCTTGGTGGAAAGCACCGCAATGCCCGCCTCCTCGGCCATTTCAAGGATCTCCTCATTGGGCTGCTTGCCCCGGGAGAACACGATGCAGGTAATGTCCAGCATCTCGGCGGTGCGCACCACATGGGTGTTGATCAGGCCCGTGATCAGCACCGTCTTGTCCTTCACAAAGGCCAGCACGTCGCTCATCAGGTCGGAGCCGCAGGCCGTGTCCACCGGGTTGTCCAGCAGTTCCTCACCATAGAGTACCTTGCCTTCCACAATGTTCATCACGTCACGGATCGTCAAGTGTATTCCTCCTCTATCTGCATCATGTGCATTCATTCCATCAGCGCCTGGCGCAGGGCGCAGCTTTCGTCATAGAGCGCCATGGCCTGCAATTTCATTGCAGCAGAAAGCGCCGTGGCGCTCTCCGTTTCCTGCAGGGCGGCGTGCTTTTCCTTCCAGCCGGCGGCCAATTGCATTTCCATCTCCACCAGTTCCGGATAGGGCCTGGTGAACCTGTCCCCCGCGGTGTCCTGCCATAGCCGGATGGACTCATCCAGCGCCGCCACCACGCTCCTCGCCTCACCCAGGGTACGCTCGCCGCCATCCAGCAGCGCGGCGTTGTCCCGCAGCACATTGGCCGCCTGGTGCATCAGCGTCAGGCCGGTCTCCACCACGTCCAGTTGCCCCACCATGCCGGTGAGCCGCAAGGTGATCTCCGGGCATACCCAGCTATGCAGGTAGGTCTCCACACCCTGATTCACGCTGAGCCGCTCCCGCACCGCCGCGGCATCGTCCTTGTCGCCATAGCAGGCAATGTATACCCGCCACTTTTCGCCATCCTGGTTCACATACCCCGGTGCGCCCCGCTGGGCATAGGCGTCGCGCTTTTCCTGCGCCGCCTCTGCCGTGGAGTAGATCCCTGTCTGAATGGCATACCAGCTTTCCGCAGGCAGCGTCACTTCCCTGGTCTCCACGGTTTCGTCGTAGGCGGAGGCCACGGGTGTGGGCGTGGGCTGCGGCACGTGCTGCGCCTCCAGCTCATCCATGCCCCGCAGCCGGATCAGCGCCCCCAGGCCGATCAATACCAAAATACCCAGCGCCAGCGTCTTGCGCAAAAGAGCCTGTCTCCTGGCGCGCCTGTACATTTTCTTTTCCACACGTCCCATGCTCTTCCCCTGCCTTTCAGGCAAGGGTATGCGTGTGTATGCGTCTTCATGCCAATTTCATCTATAATATATTATATAGCATAACCCCATGCCAAGGCAAGCCCCATTTCCCTGCGCATTTCTCCTGCCGATAGGTTGCACCCGGTTCAAATTCATCGTATAATAGGCAGGAATCAACATTTTGTCAGGAGGATGGTTGTGAAAGTTCTGTTTGACCTGTTTCGCGCCTTTTTCACCATCGGCGCGCTGACCTTCGGCGGCGGCTACGCCATGCTGCCCATGCTGGAGCGGGAGATCGTCAACAAGCACAAGTGGGCCACCAGCGAGGAACTGCTGAACTACTTTGCCATTGGCCAGTGTACCCCCGGCATCATTGCCGTGAACACCGCCACCTTTGTGGGCTATAAGGTCAAGGGCGTCATCGGCGGCATTGTGGCCACCCTGGGCGTGGTGACGCCCTCCATGGTGATCATCACCATCATCGCCCTGGTGCTGGAAAACTTTATGGATATCGTGTGGGTGCAGAACGCCTTTGCGGGCATCCGCGTGGCCGTGTGTGCGCTGATCACCGTCAGCGTGGTGAAGCTGTTCAAGTCCAACGTCAAGCAGCATTGGCACATCGCCCTGGCTATTATCGCCTTTGTGGTGGTGGCGCTGCTCAAGCTCTCCCCCGTGTATGTGGTGGTGGCCTGCGCCGTGCTGAGCTTCATTTTCGGAAAGAAGGTGCAAAAGGCATGAGCGAACTGCTGACGATGTGCATCGAGTTCTTCAAGACCGGCCTGTTCGCCGTGGGCGGCGGCCTGGCCACCCTGCCCTTCCTGACCCAGATGCAGGAGAAGTATAACTGGTTCACCGCCGAAGAGCTGGGCAACATGATCGCCGTGGGCGAGTCCACTCCCGGCCCCATCGGCGTCAACATGGCCACCTATGTGGGCTTCTCCTCCTTCGGCATCCTGGGCGGCGTGCTGGCCACCCTGAGCCTGGTGCTGCCGTCCCTGATCATCATCCTGTTCGTTGCCAAGGCCATGAACGCCTATCAGAATAATCCCCTGGTGCAGAATATGTTCTCCTTCATGCGTCCCGCCGTGGCCGGCCTCATCGCCGCCGCCGGCTTCTCCGTGATGAAGATCGCCCTCCTCCACCAAGCCGATACCTTCCTTGCCTCCATCAACTGGATCGCCCTGATTCTCTACGCCATCCTGGTGGCGCTGATGTACTGGAAGCCCATGAAAAAGCTGCACCCCATCGTGTTCATCGCCATGGGTGCCGTGGCCGGTATTCTGCTGAAGATGTAAGCTCCGAAAGGATGTGTTCCCGTGCGCTACCATATCGATACCATCCCCGTGTGGGACTCCCTCAAGCTGGAGGGTGAGTGCCTGCTCTGCGCCCTCCACCGCAAGACCGAGCTGGGCGAGGCCGAGCGCTACCTGGGCGCCTCCGTCATGGAGCCGGATACCCGCATCCAGGTCAACGATAAGGGCTTCTGCCCCCATCACCACGCCATGCTCTTCTCCATGAGCAACCGCCTGGGCCATGCGCTGATGCTGGAATCCCACCTGACCGAGACCCGCCGCCGTACCGAGAAGGCCTTCGCTTCCCTGCAAAAGGCCGCCCATGCCTATTCCAGCGCCTCCATGCTGGAGCGCCTGAAGAAGGGTTCCGCCGCCAGGGCCGATATGGAGAAGATCGCCGAGGAGATCAGCACCATGGCCTCCAGCTGCATCCTGTGCGATAGCATCCAGGAGAACATGGATCGCTACCTGCATACCTTCTTCCACCTGTATCAGAACGATACCGAGTTCCGCAATAAGTTCAATGCCTCCAAGGGCGTGTGCCTGCCCCATATGGCCACCCTCATCCAGTGGGCGCCCCAGGAGCTGCCCGCCAAGGACGTGGCCGACTTCATCACCCGCCTCACCGATATGGAAACCCAAAACCTCAACCGAATGCAGGACGATATCTCCTGGTTCATCAAAAAGTTCGACTACCGCTACCTCGACGAACCCTGGTATACCAGCCAGGACGCCGTGGAACGCACCGTCAACAAACTCCGCTCCTGGTGCGTCGGCCAGGAACCAAACCCCAAGGAGTAACGGACGAAGAGAGGGCGCTGCCCTCTCTTCACTCTCCCGCCCAAGGGCGCTGCCCTTGGGAATCCCGCCAAAGGGCCGTTCGGCCCTCTGGACTCCCATCCTGAGATGCCCATCCAAGCGATCTCCGAGCAGGGGTCACGCCGCGCAACGGGCGCGCCGCGACGCGGGAGAAGTCACTTTTACGCACACCTGTAGGGGCGATCTGCGATCGCCCGCCGTCCCCACTCTCAATTCATTATTCCTAATTCATAATTCATAATTCCCAAACGAAAAAGTGAGCTTGCCATAGCAAGCTCACTTTTTCGTTTACGCCTCTTCGGGAACATACTTCTCCAGCAAAATCCCCGCCTCATCAAAAATCTCCAGCGAGAAGGAATCCGGGTATCCCTCCTGATACACCACCCGCTTGATGCCCGCGTTGATGATCATCTTCGCGCACACGCTGCAGGGCTGGTGGGTGCAGTAGAGGGTCGCACCATCGATGGACACACCCAGCTTCGCCGCCTGAATGATGGCGTTCTGCTCCGCATGGATGGCGTAGCACAGTTCCGCCCGGGTGCCGGAGGCAATGCCCAGCTTGCGGCGCATACATTCCTTGCGTTCCCGGCAGGTCTTCAGTCCGGCGGGTGCACCATTGTAGCCGGTGGTCATAATGCGCTTGTCCTTCACAATCACGCAGCCGATGCTCCTGCCCTCCACATAGCAGCTTGTCCAGCCTGCGATCACGTGCGCCATTTCCATAAACCGCTTATCCCATTTATCCATGCCAATCGCCGCCTTCAACGTTTTTTCTCATTATACATAGTCCCATGCCGCTTGTCAATTTCTGCTTTGCCGCTGCATACGCTTCCCCGAATGGAGGCGATGTGCATGACGCTTGCCCGGCAAGCCCTGATCCTCACCCTGGGCAACGGATTGACCCGCGGCCTGGGGTTCATCCTGCGGCTGCTGCTTGCCCGGTGGATGGGAGCCGAGGCGCTGGGTGTGATGGAAATGGCCAATTCCGTGGGAATGCTGGCGCTGACCCCGGTCACCGCAGGCATCCCTGCCGCCATGAGCCGCCTCACCGCCAAGCAGGCCGCCATCGACCGCCCCAATGTGCTGCGCGCCGGGCTGCACCTGGTGACCCGCGCCGCCCTGTGGCTGATCCCCGCCCTGCTCCTGCTGGCGCCCTGCTTTGCGTGGCTTTTGGGGGATATGCGCACCCTGCCCGCCATTTTGCTCAATGCGCCGGACATTCTGCTTTTGGGGCTGTGCAGCGTGTATTGCGGCTACTGCTACGGGCTGGAAAACACCCTGCTCCCCGCCGCTGCCGAGTGTGCCGAGCAGGGCGTGCGCTTTCTGCTCACCATCGCCCTGGTGCTGAGCCTGCGCGGTGCCTCCACCGGCATATCCGCCGCCCTGCCCGGCGCTGCCGAGGCCGTGGCCGCCCTGGTGGTGGTGATCATCTTCCGCCGCGCCATCCCCCTGCGCCACCACCTGACCGCCCCCAGCAGAGCGCTGCAAAGGCAGATCTTCCACCTGGCTGCGCCCACCACGCTGTCCCGGCTGTTTCTCACCGGAATGCGCACGCTGGAGGCTGTGCTGCTGCCGGTGTGCCTGCGGCATTCCGGCTTGAGCGCCACCGCCGCCACCGCCCAGTTCGGCCTGATGACCGGCATGGCCATGCCCCTGATGCTCATCCCCGGGGTGGTCACCAGCGCCCTGTGCATGATCACCACCCCAGCCATCTCCCGTGCCGAGGGCGATCCCCGCGCCCTGCGCTGCACCATGCAGCGCCTGCTGCGCCCCGCGCTGCTTATCGGCCTTGCCTCTTCTGCCGGGCTGTACCTCACCGCTGATTTCCTCAGCCTTCACCTCTATCACACGCCCGCCCTGGCACCGCTGGTGCGCTTCATGTGTCCCCTGGCGCTGCTCTTTGCTCTGCATCAGGTGCAAATGGGCATGATCACCGGTCTGGGCCTGCAGCGCCGCTCCCTCACCGCCACCATCGTCAGCAGTCTCGCCTCACTTTTGTGTGCCGCGCTGCTGGTGCCGCTGCCCCAGGTGCGGCTCTTTGGCGCGGCCATGGCCGCCATGCTGGGGCAGGTCATTTCCGTTGGCTGGAATGCCGCCATCCTCCGCCGGGCGAAACAGGAATAGTACAATCCATTGCTTGCATCCGCCGCTTTTTTATGGTAAAGTGAAATCACCAAATTGTTTGGAGGAGGAATACCCATGAAAAAGATTCTTGCGCTGCTTTTGAGCCTCATGCTCCTGCTGCCTGCCATCGCCCTGGGCGAAGCGGCTTCCAACCCCGATGCCTACGCAGTGGAATTTGACGACTTCACCATCACCATGAACGCCACCGACGCCCTCCAGAAGGGTGAAAAGGCCAA
The DNA here is from genome assembly GCA_017936765.1 of Clostridia bacterium. GTDB lineage: Bacteria > Bacillota > Clostridia > Christensenellales > Aristaeellaceae > UBA11524. Next base: position 52,867 of record JAGBEX010000043.1, on the reverse strand, counting down.
TGGCCAGGTGCTGTTCATGCTCTACCCCGATTACGACGAAACGGCCACCATGCACTCCAACATCAACGCCGTGTGGACCTCCGAGGACGTGAGTGCGCTGGGCGAAATCGATGCCACCACCTTCGGCAACCTGGTGCTGACCCAGTCTGCCCAGGGTCTGGCCGCCCAGGGCGTCGCCGTGTCCAACGAGGCGCTGCTGATCGCCGAACGCGATGAGGAGACCGGCTCCATGACCCTGATCATGTCCTACGATGCCGACTACACCGCTGCAGGCCTTGACCTGAAGGCCACCCTGTACATGGTGCAGCTCTACGTCCCCATGGGTGGCGACGCAGGCAGCTACATCTTCACCCTCACCGGTTCCTCCATGGAGGAAGTGGACGCCCTGCTGAACAAGCTGGACGCCATCGAGTTCAAGGAGTAAATACCGTCCATCATGTCCATCGCCGTCGTTGCGTGTCCACGGGCAGGGTGGTAAGCTGATATCAACAGAGCTGGGTCATTTGACCCGGCTCTGTTTTATTCTTGCCAAAGGAGGCGTATCAATGCCGATCCGCACCACCCTTTCCTTCCTCACCGACCTGGATCGTGGCGTGACCATGCAGCCCATCCGCCCCGCCCTGCTCACCCACGACCAGCAGGCGCACCGCTTCAGCATCGCCTGCACCCGTAGCGGCGTCCCGGTTGACACCACCGGTGCCAGCGTCAGCGGCTATTTCATCCGTGCCGATGGTGTCACCGTCCCCATCACCGGCGCAGTGGAAGAGGGCTGCGCTGCCCTCACCCTGCCCGCTGCCTGCTACACCCGCAATGGCCGCTTCAGCCTGATCATCAAGCTGACGCTGGAGGGCTGCACCAGCACCATCTTCTGGGGCGAAGGCCACGTGGCGGCCAGCCGCACCGACGCCATCACTGACCCGGAGGACATCGTCCCCGACCTCACCGCCATGCTGGCGCAGATCGAGGTCATGGAGGCCGCCTCTGCCCAGGCCAGCGCCGCCGCCCAGCAGGCCGATGCCGCCGCCCAGGCCGCCCGCAGCACCATCGGCTCCGGCGCCATCACCCTGGAGGTCACCTGGGAGGAGATCAACGCCCTGCCCGAAGCCGACCAGCTCACCGTGCTGGAAGCCGCCCAGCCCGTGCTGACCGAGAGCGTGCAGGCCATCTTCAACAGCCTGACCGATGGCGGCAGCGCCACCCTTACCGTGGAGGGTGCTGACTACACCCTTCGCCGCCTGGGCGATGTCACCGACACCCTGCTCATCAAGGACGGCACCCTGCACCTGTGCCGCAAGATCACCGAGGACGGCGCCACGCTCAACGGCAGCTACCTGTTTGACCCCATCCCCTGCACCGATCTCACCGCCCTGTTCGCATCCTTCCTGCTGCCCTGCTCCCCGGCCACGCTGCTTTCCGGCAAGGTCTCCCAGGTGAGCTACGCCGCCTGCGGTGCCTATCTGGACGGCACCCACGACGACTACGAGGCCATGTACCGCGCCCATTTCATCGGTGAGAAGTGCCGCTGCGATGTTGTCCAGCACGGCGGCACCATCTACAAGGCCTGCTCCGGCTGGCTGTATGTGAACAACCACAACGTGGATCTCAGCGGCTCCACCATGCTCATCGACAGCTACAACCGCAACGGCACCTATTGGCTGGGCGGCCAGACCTACTACGAGGCCGAGGGCATCGACCTGAGCGACATCCGGCAGTTCGCCACCCGCTGGCCTTCTGCCGAAACCGGCTACCAGCCCAACGGCCTGTTCATCCTCACCCACCCCGGCGACGCCACCCGCTACAACGATGGCGAGATCACCACCGAGGATCGCAAGGAGATCATCCGCCACGGCATGGATGGCTATGTCTACAGCCCCGCCATCGACGACGCCCGCGAATCCACCCAGGTCACCTTCTCCCGCTATCCCGCCACCCAGCTCACCTTCCGCGGCTGTACCCTGGAATTTGACGTAGGCTTTGCCTCCGTGGCGGTGTACTTCCTGCGCTGCGAGCGCAGCAATGTGGTCCTGCGGGATTTCGTCATCCACCCCAACCGCCGCACCACCCAGAACACCGGCTACCGCGGCAGCGTGTTCACCCTGAACAACTGCGCCGACGTGACCATGGAGAACGTCAAGGGCATCAACATCGCCGGCAAGCCTACGGAGGCCTATCCCCGCGGCGTGGCGGGCTATCTGCTCAACGCTGCCTGCGTGCTGGACCTCACCGTGCGCGACTGCAACCTCCTGGGCTACTGGGGCTGCGTTGGCCTCAACGGTGCCAAGGAGGTCACCTTTGAAGGATGCGAATTGAACCGCGTGGACGTGCATGACTACTTCGCCAACGTCACCATCCACAATTGCCGCATCTACGGCCACACGCTGAACTTCGGCTACGGCAAGGGCGCGCTGAACATCACGAACTGCCAGGTACTGACGGACTGGGTGCATCAGCTGGTGAACCTGCGCTGCGACTACGGTCGCTACTTCGAGGGCGAGATCAACATCAGCAATGTGGATGCGGTGTACACCGGCGAGGGCAGCTTCGACCTGGTCAGCGGCGTGACGCTGTATTCTGCCGAATCCGCTACCGCCACCGCGCTTGCCATGGCCCGCTACCCCGCCATCCACATCTCCGGCGTCACCCTGCGGCTCGTGGGCGAAAGTCTCCCCGGCTATGTGTTCCATATGCCTGCCGACCTGGAGAGCGCCATCGCCATTGCGGACAAGCGCAAGGTCATCGAGTTCAGCGGGGTCACCGCCTTTGACGAGGGTGGCAATCTGCTGGATCTGCCCGCCTGCTCCCTGGAAGGCATCGCCAAGTGCAGCGCCCTGACCCAGCAGGATTTCGCGGCCCAGCTGAACGATTTCAGCACCCGTCTTGCCGCCATGGAAAACAGCGCCGGAACCTCCGGCGAAACCGACTACCTGTACTACAGCAAGCGAACCCTGGCCTACAGCGCCGCCAACACCAACATCCGCCTCACCCTGCCCTATGAGGACGCCGCTGCCATCTACAAGCTCACCGTGAAGCAGCTGGAGGGTGCCGATGTCACCGTGACCGTCACCGACTGGACCACCACCTACGAGGCCGCCGCTGGCGAGGAGGTGTACATCCGCGTTCCCTCCGGGGCAAAGAGCAGCGGTAAGGTGGTCATCTTCGCCGTCTATCCCGGCAGCAACGTCGGCAGCTATGAGCTGACCGTGGAGCGCACCGCCCTCACCGATGGCTACACCGGCGCCATCCAGATGGACTTCGCTGCCCAATAAGCACCAAGGAGGTACCCATGACCCGATACAAAGTATGGCTGGATCAGCAGGGTCTGCAGGATCTCGACCCGGCCATCTGCATCATTGATCTTCAGGAGCAGCCGCCCAGCCAGCTGCTGTCCACCGCCGCCCGCGCCCAGGGCGACGGTGTTTTTCTTGCCCGCCGCGCCCGGCAGAGCCTGTCCGTCACGGTGCGCTTTGCCATCCGCGAGCCGCACCCCGCCCGCCGCCAGGCCATTTTGCACAAGGTGCGCACCTGGGCGCAGGGCAGTTACCTCACCACCAGCGACCGCCCCCAACAGCGCCTGAAGGTGCAGGCCGAAAGCCTCCCCACCCTGCAAAGCGCCCTGAAGTGGACGGACGCCCTGTCCGTCACCTTCACCGCCTATGAAGCACCCTTCTGGGAGGACGCCCAGCCCACTACCTCTGCCGTCTCGACGCTCTATCTCCCCGGCGATGCTCCCGCCGCCCCGGTGGATGTCCGCTGGCTCTGCGTCACGGACGCGCCCGAGGAGGTCACCATCGTCACGCCCCTGAGCCACATCACCTTCCGCAGCCTGCCGCTGCACGCAGGCCAGGAGCTGGTCATCAGCCACGAAAGCGGCACCCTCACCGCCACCATTGACGGCGCTGATGTGCTGCCCCACCGCACCCCGGAGAGCAGCGACGACCTGCTGCTGTCCTGCGGCCAGACCAGCGCTGTGACCCTCACCGCCGATGGTGCAGCGGCCAGCGGGTGCATCTTCTCTGCAAGGGGGCGCTGGCTGTGACGAGCATCCGCCTTCCCCGCCTGATGGACAGCCATCTCAACGAGCTGTACCGCCTGGAACCCACCCACTTGTCCATCCAACTGAACATGAGCCTCTCCACCGCCACCATGACCCTGCCGCCCCAATCGCCCCAGGTCACCACCGGGCAACTGGTGGAGCTATACACCCAGCAGGGCAGCGCAGGCATTTTCCGGGTGCAGCAGGTGGAGCGGGACTGGAACACCGCCACCCGCATCAGCCTGAACCACGCCCTGGTCACCCTGGCGGATACCACCATTCCCGGCACCGGCGAGACCCGCACCCTGCCCGCAGCCCAGCTCTTCACCCAGCTGCTTGCCCACCAAAGCCTGTGGCAGCCCGGCGATGTGGAGGTTCCCGCCGATGTGCTTTTCACCCTGCGCCACAAAGATGCCAACCTGCTGGAGTCCCTCACCGACCTCATGGCCGAGCTGCCCGACTACCGCCTGGACTTCGACCAGACTGTTTTCCCCTGGAAGCTCCACCTCCGCGCCCTGAGCAATTCTTGCGTCACCGAGTGCCGCCTCACCCGCAACCTGCGCAGCCTCACCATCGAGACCGACCGCAGCGAGCTTTGCACCCGGCTGTATCTGCCCGGCGTGGAGGCACCTCTGGAGGCCGATACCATTGCCCAATGGGGTGTGGTAAGCCGCAGCCTGGACGCTTCTGCCGACCTGACCGCAGAGGAACTGACCCGCCGCGGCCAGCGCTACCTCGACCTGCACAAGGACCCGCAGGTCACCGTCACCATGGATGCCACCGACCTGTCCCATCTCACCGGCGCCGCGCTGGACAGCTTCCACCTTGGCTTCCCCTGCCGGGTCTGCCTGCCGGAGGGCGAGACCCTCACCCAGCGCATCGTGTCCCTTGCTTGGCAGGATGTCTATGGCGCGCCGGAGCAAGTGCGGGTCACCCTGGCCAACCAGAGCAGCAATGCTTCCACCGTGCTGGCCGGGCTGATCGTTGACACCACCCAGGTGAAAAAGCAGGTCACCTACCAATGGAACGACCTGGCCGCACAAAAAAAGCTGCTCATCGCAGCCCAGGAAAGCATCACCCTGCAAGCCAGGGACATCGACCTGCTAGCCCAGAAAATCACCGCCCAAGCCGAGTCCATCAACCTCCACGCCACCGATATCCTCACTCTCCGTTCCGGCATCGAAAGCAACACCGCCGCCATCACCCTGGCCAACGGCCGCATCGATGCCCAGGCCAATACCATCGCCCTGAAGGCCGACAAGATCGACCTGCAGGGCTATGTGACCATGGAGGAATTCGAGGCTTTCGAGGGCAGCATTTCCGACCTGTGGGCCACGGAGCTGCGCACCAAGTACATCAGCGTGGACAGCATCGTTGGCGGCGAAGCGGACTTCGACAACATCGTGTTCGGCACCATCAACGGCATGAGTTCCGACGAGTGGATCAAAGGCGCGTTGGAGGATGCGGACATCGCCACCCAAAGCTGGGTGCGATCCACCTATATGCCTGCTGCCACCATCACCAGCCAATATCCAACAACGAGGTATGTGGCAGAGAATTATTTGCTCAAGAGCAGCCTGACCACCGCCACCACCAAGGTCTGCACCGGCACCCAGTACACCACCGCCACCACGCCGCCCTTCTTCAACGCCAACGGCACCCAGGTGTCCGGCGGCATCACCTATGTGAAGAGCGTCACCTACAACACCACCGACCTGACCTACCTGGTCTACGCCTAAAGGAGTCCCCATGAACAAAGCCATCCTCAACGCCCTGACCTACCTCAACGAGCTGGAAGTCCACGGCGAGCGCAACTGTGTGCTGCTGGTTTCGGCCATCAAGGAGCTGAAGCCCCTGCAGACCGTTCAGCTGCCCGCCCCGCCCCAGGAGGCCGCCCATGAGCCGGAGCATCAGCCTTGACACCTTCCTGACCCAGCTTGACCACATCGCCGCCTCGTCGCCCAGCTACCGCCTGGGCGGCGATGGCTCCGATGGCACCTGCGACTGCATCGGCCTGATCATCGGTGCGATCAAGCGCAGCGGAGGCACCTGGCCAGGCATCCACGGCAGCAACTATGCCGCCCGCAACGAAGTCTCCGGCTTGCAGCCCATCGCCTCGGCCGATGCACTCTCCGTGGGCGAAGTTGTCTTCAAGTCCCGCGAACCCGGTGCCTCCGGTTATGACCTGCCCAGCCGCTACGCCGACCACCCTGATCCCCTGGACTACTACCACGTGGGCGTTGTCCGCAGCACCACGCCGCTTCAGATCCTTCATTGCACCACTCCGGGTATCGTGACCGACACCAAACTGGGCAAGTGGCTCCACCACGGCTGGCTTACATGCATCAGCCAGAAAGGAGAAGCCCCCATGACCCCGACCACCGCCACCGCCACCGTCACCGCCCGGCAGGGCAGCACGGTGAACCTGCGCGAATCCCCCGGCGGCGGGCTGATCGACCGCATACCGGTGGGTGACACCGTGGCCATCCTTCATCAGCAGGATGGCTGGTGCCAGGTCACCCACGGTGACCACACCGGCTGGATGAAAGCAGACTACCTCACCACCTCCGGCGAAACCGTCACCCTCACCCTGCCTGCCGAAGCAGCCCGCCAGCTGCAGTCCGCCCTTGCCGCCACCCTGGGGCAAAATGACCATGAGTGATACCATCATCGTTGCGCTGCTGTCCCTCTTCGGCACGCTGGTGGGAACCTTCGGCGGCATCATCACCGCCAACAAGCTCACCACCTACCGCATCGAGCGGCTGGAGCAGCAGGTGAGCAAGCACAATTCCATTGTGGAGCGCACCTTTGTGCTGGAAGGCCAGATGAAGGAAGCCATGCACGATATCCGCGACCTGAAAGCCTACCACCATCCCACCCCGAAAGGAGACTGAACATGGAGCAGAGCCGCTTTTCCTCCCCCATCCTGTGGAGTTCCCTGGCTGCCCAGGTGCTGGTGATCCTGGTCACCCTGGGCGTCATCGATACCGGTCTGAGCGAGGCCATCACCGGCCTTGTCACCAGCCTTTTGCAGCTGCTGGTGGCCTTTGGCGTTTTGAACAACCCCACCAGCAAAAGCAGCTTTTGAACACAAAAAAACCTTGAATCCGATTTGGACTCAAGGTTTATGGAGTGGCTCCGATTGGACTCGAACCAATGACACTCCGGGTATGAACCGAATGCTCTAGCCAACTGAGCTACGGAGCCACATGGTTGCGGGGGTGGGACTTGAACCCACGACCTCCGGGTTATGAGCCCGACGAGCTACCAAACTGCTCTACCCCGCGACATCCTCGCCTTAGCGGCGACAAGGGATATATTACACGATTCCCAGCAGAATGTCAAGCACTTTTTCAAAAAAATTTCTGAGATAAAATCATCAGCCAGGAAAGCACTATCTCGCGCCTCTTTCCTGGCTGTTTTTTTATTCATTCGTCTGCACCAGCGCCGCAATGCGGTTCATGCTGGCCAGGGCGCCGCTCAGCTCCTTCACCTCGCTGCGGCTCAGGCTGCCCTTCCAGGCCTTCACCTGGGCGGCGATATCCTCCCGGATGGCGCGCAGCTTCTCCTCGCCCTCCGGCAGCAGATGCACATTCACAATGCGGCGATCCTTCTCGCTGCGGATGCGCTCCACCAGTCCATTGTCCCGCAGGGCGTCCACCAGGGGGGTGATATTGGGTTTGGCAATGCCCAGCCGGTCGGAGATCTGCCCGATGGACATATCCTCGCCGCCCAGCATTACCAGGATCTGGATATGGGAGAAGGGCATCTGATGCTGGCGCACCAGTGCATCAATATGCATCAGCCTTTTGGGAAAGAGTGGAAGCGCTTCAAACAGATTTCCCGCCAAGTTATCCACCAGCACACTGTCCTCATTCCACTTCTTAGGCATTTCCATTCACCATCCAGTGCAAATGTATACAGTATTTTTTATAACAAATTCCCTTACAGATGTCAAGGGAAAATAAACAGTTTTTGCTAAATTTTACTTAATTTCTACGCTTGACACATTTTTGTGTGACGTTCACAAAATGTTCCCCCATGTGAATGCATCCCGGTGGTAAATATGCTCCGCTGCCTCCCGCAATTCGGCGCAGCCCTCCAGGCAGGCAGGGCGTTCCTGTGCCTGAATACCCGCCCCGATGCGCTCCAGCGCCCGGGAGACCTCGTCCCCGTCATCGTGGTTGATCAGCATTTGCAGCCAGGCCAAGGTATCCTTCCAGGAGGTCAGGTACGCCTGCACCACCTCCTCCGCCCGGCTCCAGTCCTGCATTTCCGTCAGCGTCCGCAGCTCCTCCGCCGCAGAAACATACCTGTCGGAGATCGTCTTCGTTGTATAAATGTTCAGCACCCCGCCCACGATCACCACCGCCAGCAGCGCCAGCGAAAGCCTCAGGCTCGTCTTCATCTCACCACCTCACCTTGTCCGCAGCGAACACCTGCCTCTGCTGCATTTCCTTGCGTTGCCTGCCCTGCGCCAGCAAAAGCCCCTGGGTATTCACGCACATGAAAAACACCTCCTGCGGGTGGGCATAGCCAAGCGCCTGCAGCTGCTGCGTCAGCCAGGCTTGCGTCAGGCTGCCCCGCTGCAGGTTCTGCTCCTGCACCTTGCCGTCCATGATCAGCGTCAGGGGCAGGCCTTCCTTTTCCGGCTGAATGTTCATGTCCACCGGTGTCAGCGGGCGATAAGCTGCCTTGGGGAACACCGTCACCTGCCCATCGGTCTCCAGCACCGCCATCCCCACCTGGGAGGGATCCATCACCCCGCCCAGCCGCAGGTCCTCCATCAGGTCGGTGAGGGTCACGCTCATCTCCCGCAGCGCATCCTCGCAGATCACCCCATCCTTGATCAGCACCGTGGGCTGGCCGCACATCAGCGTGCGGAACTTGTCGCTCACCATGCACAGCCAGGAAATGATCCCCCGGCAGATCACCAGCGCCGCCATGGGCAAAATGCCATACAGCAGCGGCGACCCCACGTCCCCGATGGGCGTGGCCGCCAGCTCTGCGATCATGATCACCACCACCAGCTCATAGGGCTGCAATTGGCCGATCTCCCGCTTGCCCATCAGCCGCATGGCGATGACGGCGGAAATGAATAACAGCACCGCGCGAACAAAGAGTGTAAGCATCTCGCACCTCCTTTGTTCTATCCTGCCTTTTTACTTGCGGCTTCATGCATATTGTGGTAGAATATCGGATGGTATACCATGCTTATTTTCAAGGAGAACACCATGGACGAAAGGATCAAGGTCGAGCAGGTTTCCTTCACCTATGAAGAAGCGGAAGACCCTGCCCTCACCGATATCGACATGAAGGTGCAGCCCGGCGAATTTGTGGCTGTGCTGGGGCATAACGGCTCCGGCAAATCCACCCTGGCCAAGCTGATCAATGCCTTATATATCCCCACCCAGGGCGCCGTTGTGGTCTGCGGGCTGGACACCCGCGATGAAGACCGCGTCTGGGACATCCGCCAGCAGGCGGGCATGATCTTCCAGAACCCGGATAACCAGATCGTGGCTACCGTGGTGAAGGAGGACGTGGCCTTTGGCCTGGAAAACCTGGGCGTTCCCACCGAGGACATGCCCGCCCGTATTGAAAGCGCCCTGGCCGCCGTGCGCATGAACGAGTTTGCCGACAGCGCGCCCCATATGCTCTCCGGCGGACAAAAGCAGCGCGTGGCCATTGCCGGCATCTTGGCCATGGAGCCTTCCGTGATCATTGCCGACGAAGCCACCGCCATGCTGGATCCCTCCGGCCGCAAGGAGGTGCTGGACACCGTGCGCCGCCTGAACCGGCAGAAGGGCATCACCGTGGTGTGGATCACCCACTTCATGGAGGAAGCCGCCCAGGCCGACCGGGTGGTGGTGGTCAACCAGGGACGCATCGCCCGCATGGGTACGCCCCGTGAGGTTTTCCAGCATATCGACGAGATGCGGGAATTGCACCTGGACGTTCCCCACATGACCGCCCTTTCTGCCCAGCTGTGCAAGGGCGGTATGCCCCTGCCCCAGGGCATCCTGACGGTAGAAGAAATGGCCGAGGAGGTGTGCAAACTGCTATGCCCATCCAACTGAGCAACGTGACCCACACCTATTCCGAGGGCAGCGCCTTCCAGGCCACGGCCATCCGGAATGTGAACCTGACCATCGAGGACGGCGAGTTCATTGCCGTCATCGGCCACACCGGCAGCGGCAAAAGCACCCTGGTGCAGCACCTGAACGGCCTGCTGAAGCCCACCAGCGGCACCATTCTCATCGACGGCGAGGATCTCAACGGCGAAAAGACAGACCGCCGCCGCATCCGGCAAAAGGTGGGGCTGGTGTTCCAGTACCCCGAATATCAGCTCTTTGAAGAAACCGTGGCCAAGGACATCGCCTTCGGCCCCAAGAACCTGGGCTTGACCGATGAGGAGATCGACCAGCGTGTTCGCCGCGCCATGGCCCACGTCCACCTGGATTACGACAAATATGCCGAGCGTAGCCCCTTTGAGCTTTCCGGCGGCCAGATGCGCCGGGTGGCCATTGCAGGCGTGCTGGCCATGGAACCCAAGGTCCTCATCCTGGACGAACCCACCGCAGGCCTTGACCCCAAGGGTCGCGACCGCATCCTGTCCATGGTGCAGGAGCTGCACGCCCAGGGCGGCGTGACGGTGATCATGGTCTCCCACAGCATGGACGATGTGGCCCGCCTGGCTACCCGCCTCATTGTGATGAGCAAGGGCGAGGTGGTGGCCACCGGCACCCCCCGGGAGATCTTCCAGCAGGTGGACATGATGAAGAAGATCCACCTGGGCGTGCCTGAGGCTGCCAAGCTCTGCGCCCTGCTCCGCGCCCGCGGCATCGACCTGCCCGCCGATCTTTACACGCCCCAGGAATTGCAGGAGTGCCTGCTGGCCAAGTGGAAGGAGGCACATCCATGCTGAAGAACATCACCATGGGGCAGTATTACCCGGTGGACAGCTTCGTCCACCGCCTCGACCCCCGCATCAAAATTGTTTTGACCATTGCCTTCATCGTGGCGGTGTTCATGGTGCATTCCCTGGTGGGCTATGCCATCGTGCTGGGCTTTGTGTACCTCACCTCCCGCATGGCCAACATCCCCTTCAAAATGCTCACCAAGGGTCTGAAGCCCCTGCGCTTCATCCTGATCCTCACCTTCATCCTCAACCTGTTTTTCACCACCGAGGGAACCACGCTTTTGCGCCTGGGCTTCATCCACATCACGGTGGAGGGACTCTCCCAGGCCGTGCATTATTCCCTGCGCCTCATGTTCCTGGTGGTGGGCACGTCGCTTTTGACGCTCACCACCTCTCCCATCATGCTGTCCGATGGCATCGAGCTGCTGCTCTCCCCCCTCAAGCGCTTCCACTTCCCCGCCCATGAGCTGGGTATGATGATGTCCATCGCTCTGCGGTTCATCCCCACCCTGCTGGAGGAGACCGACAAGATCCAGAAGGCGCAGATGGCCCGTGGCGCGGATTTCGAGAGCGGCAACCTGCTCCAGCGTGCCAAGGCCATGGTGCCGCTGCTGGTGCCGCTGTTCGTCAGCGCCTTCCGCCGGGCAGGCGACCTGGCCATGGCCATGGAAGCCCGCTGCTACCACGGCGGCGAGCATCGCACCCGTATGCGCGTGCTGAAGATCACCCAGCATGACTACCTTGCCTGCGCCGCCATGGCCGGGCTGATCCTGCTGATCGTTGTGGAGGGGCTTATCCTGTGAAGCGCATCCTGCTGACCGTGGAATACGATGGCACCAACTACGCTGGCTGGCAGCGACAGATCAATGGCCTCGCCGTGCAGCAGGTGCTGGAGGAGGCCCTGAGCGCCGCCACCCACGAGCGCATCGTGGTCACCGGCGCCAGCCGCACCGATGCAGGCGTCCATGCCCTGGGGCAGGCCGTGCATTTCGACACGGAATCCTCCATTCCCCCGGAGAAATTCCCCTTCGTTCTCAACACCATGCTGCCCAGGGACGTACGCGTCCTCACCGGGCGTGAAGTCCCCGCGGATTTCCATGCCCGCTTCATGACCTGCGGCAAGCAGTATACCTACCGCATCATCAACACCCGCCACGGCAGCGCCATCCGCCGCAACACCCATGTGCATGTGCCTGTGGCGCTGGATCTGCCGCCCATGCAGCGGGCCGCGCAAACCCTCCTGGGCAAGCACGATTTCGCGGCCTTCCAGGCCAGCGGCGGCACGGCCAAGACCACCATCCGCACCATCCATAAAGCGGAAATCACCCAGCAGGGCGAGGAGTTCATCCTCACCATCGAGGGCGATGCCTTCCTGTACAACATGGTGCGCATCATTGCCGGTACGCTGATCGAGATCGGCCACCACCGCCGGGGCGAGGACGCCTTCACCCGCGCCATCGCCAGCGGCAATCGGCTGGATCTGGGGGTCACCGCCCCGCCCCACGGCCTGGAGCTGACCCGTGTGGACTACCCCCAGGCTGCCTTCACCCTGCCCGACAGCATCCGCTGGCACGAGGATTGAGCCATGAAGTACGCCGTTATTTCCGATATTCACGGCAACGCCCCCGCCCTGCGCCTCGCCCTTGATGACGCACGCCAGCAGGGTGCCGGGGCGTATCTTTTCGTGGGCGATTATTCCATCAGCGCCCCCTGGCCCAACGAGGTGGCCGCCCTGCTCCGTAGCCTGCCCAACGCCCATTTCGTTCGTGGCAACGACGAGAACCACCTGGACGTTCCACCGGGGGACGATGGCCAGTTCGAGGTCTCCCGCTGGTGCGCCCGCACCCTCACCGCCGATAACAAGGCCTGGTTGGATGCCCTGCCGGAGGAGATCACCCTGCCCTGCGATGGCCTCACCCTCCGCATGGCGCATTCTTCCGAGGCCTTCATGGGCAAGGCGCTCCATGCCCATTTCCGCACCAGCGCCTTTCCCTTCCGCTATCCCCACAGCCCGGTGACCCGCGAAGCTCTCCTGGCCGACTTCCGCCGCACCATGGCCGAGGACGAAGCCTGTCGCAGCGCCATTGCCGCCCTGGAACCCGGCGTGTACATCTTCGGTCACAACCATATTCAAGCCCACGGCTGCTTTGATGGCCGCTGGCTCATCAACCCCGGCTCCTGCGGTATGCCCCTGGACGGCTGCGAATTCGGCGCCTGCTACACCCTGCTGACCATCGAGGGTGGCAGCGTCGCCGTGGAAGAGCGCCGCATCCCCTACGATGTGGAAGCCCTCATCACCCAGGTGAAGGCCACCGAACAATATGCCGAAGCCCGCATCTGGAGCGAGACCATCTTCGCCGAGTGGCGCACCCGCCGCGAAAAGGTAGCCAGCCTGCTCTGGTACGCCGAGGAATACGCCACCCGCATCGGCGACTCCCGCCGCCCCTTTGCCAAGGACACCTGGCAAGCAGCCTACGCCGAATGGCTCACCGCCGCGCCCCAGCGCTGGCCGGAGCTGTTCGTCCCCTGACCCCATCCCACTATTGGAGTGATACCCATGAAGCGTTCCTACATGACCACCATGCCGGACAAGTCCGGCGCATTCCTCAAGGCCAGCCGCATCATCCTGACCCACGGCGGCAATATCACCCGCTGCAATTACAACAAGGCCGTGGACAGCCACACCCTCTTTGTGGATGTGGAGGCCGATGCCCCTGCCCAGGCCGCCATCCAGCAGGAGCTGGAGCAGGCGGGCTATTTTGCGCAAACCGCGCCCCAGGTCAAGGTGCTGCTCACCGAGTTTGAATTGCCTGACCGTCCCGGCACCGTGCTACCCATCCTGGAGGTGCTGAGCCAGCACAACATCAATATTTCCTACATCAGCAGCCAGGAGAACGGCTCCGGGAAGCAGTTCTTCAAAATGGGATTGTACATCGAGGATCCCAGCGTCATCGAGAATCTTCTCCGGGAATTATCCACCCTCTGCCCCGTACGCATCCTGCAATACGATGCCGGCGAAAAGCATCTGGACAACACCGTTTTCTACATCGCCTTTGCCGGAGAGATGCGCCGCCTGCTGAACCTGTCCCAGGAGGATACCAACGACTTTATCTTCAACGCCAACCTGGTCATGCAGCAGCTGGACGAGTGCAACGAGCCGCCCAGCAAGACCTTTGAATACATCAGCCGCTTTGCCCACTTTGTGGCAGAGCATCACGGCTTCCCCTTCCGGCTGAGCCTGCTGCCCCTCACCCAGCGGGTCAACTGCACCGTGCTGGAACCCGCCTGCGGCAGCAACATCACCGTGCTGGAGGATCTCCCCACCGGCGCGCTGCTGGTCATCGACAGCGGCTTTGCCTGCTACCGCAGCGAGACCCTCCACCGCCTGCACGAGCTTTTCCCCGATTTTGACAGCCGCCCCAAGGAGCTGCTGCTCACCCATGCCGATTACGACCATGCCGGGCTTGTGCCGGATTTCGATGTGATCCACGTCAGCCAGCGCACCGCCGATTGCTTCCTGTCCGAGCTGACCGGCGGCCCGCACCTGCGGGAGCGCAACCGCAAGACCCTGCCCTATTCCCGCCTGAGCCGCATCATCACCCAGTATCAGCCGCCCCGTGCCGACCAGCTCCATGTGCTGGATACCCAGCCCTGCAACGATGCCCTGCCCCTCTCCCTCATCGGCCACTTCACCTTTGCCGATATGAGCTTCGATGTCTACCAGGGCAACGGCGGCCACCTCCCCGGCGAGATCGTCCTCATGGACGAGGAACACCGCATTGCCATCACCGGCGATGATTACGTCAACGTCCGCGGCTATACCCCCGAGCAGCAGGCCTTCAACCGCCTCGCGCCCTACCTCATGACCTCCGTCAACGAGGACTCCCCCAAGGCCAAAGCCATCCTCACCGAACTCCGCCGCCGCATCTCCGGCCACAGCTGGCTCGTCCTCCCCGGCCACGGCGCCATCATCAACCACGGAGAACCGGTGTGACCAGAGAGGGTGCTGCCCTCTCTGGACTCTCCCGCTCAAGGGTCTTCGACCCTTAAGAATCCCATTCGGGGATGGTGCTGCCAGGCGATCTCCGAGCTGGGGTCACGGCGCATAACGGATGCGCCGCGACGCGGAAAAAGCCGCTTATATGCGCACCTGTAGGGGCGATCTGCGATCGCCCGCCGCCACACGCTCAATTATTCATCATTCATTCTTCATTTTTCTGGAGGTCCTATGCTCCGCTTACCCAACCTCTCCCTCCCGCTTTCCTACGCCGATGGCGATCTGCTGGCGCTGGTGTGCCGCAAGCTGAAGCTCACCGCCGCGCTGGTGCAGTCCATCACCCTGGTGAAGAAGTCCATTGACGCCCGCGACAAAGGCGATGTGCATTTCGTTCTCACCGTGGATGTTTCCGTGAAGAACGAGGACGACGTGCTGCGCCGCTTGAAGAATGGCATTGCCACCAAGGTGGTCGCCAAGCCTGCCAGGCCCATTCCACCCGCAGCGTTCCGCCGTCCTCCGGTGGTGGTGGGTGCGGGGCCTGCGGGACTGTTTGCTGCGCTGATTTTGGCAAAGGCGGGCGCGAATCCTATCTTGATTGAGCGAGGCAAGCCCGTTGACCAGCGCACCCAGGACGTTTCCGCCATGATGAAGGACGGCACCCTTGACCCCAACAGCAATGTGCAGTTTGGCGAGGGTGGCGCCGGCGCCTTTTCCGATGGCAAGCTCACCACGGGCATCAAGTCGCCCCACCAGCGCACCGTGCTGGAGACCTTTGTCCGCCATGGCGCGCCGGAGGAGATCCTCTTCCTGCAAAAGCCCCACATCGGCACCGACAGGCTGAAGGGAGTGGTGGCCTCCATCCGCCGGGAGATCATCTCCCTGGGCGGCGAAGTCCGCTTCGAGACCCGCCTCACCGCTCTGATCCTCCGTGGCCAGCACGTGGAGGGCGTCACCGTGCAGCACGATGGCGTCACCGAGGAGATCCTCACCGATACGGTTCTTCTCGCCATCGGCCACAGCGCCCGGGACACCATTCAGTCCCTGTTCCAGCAGGGCGTGACCATGGTGCAGAAGCCCTTCGCCATGGGCGTGCGTATCGAGCATCCGCAGACCCTCATTAACCGCAGCCAGTACGGCCGCTTTGCCGATCACCCCGCCCTCCACGCGGCAGACTACAAGCTGAACATCCACACCCCGGATGGCCGGGGCGTGTACACCTTCTGCATGTGTCCCGGAGGCGAGGTCATTGCCGCAGCCTCCCAGCCCGGCGGCCTGGTGGTCAACGGCATGAGCTACCACGCCCGCGATGGTCGCAATGCCAATGCCGCCCTGCTGGTGGGCGTGAACCCCGAGGATTTCGGCGACGACCATCCCCTGGCAGGCTTCGTGTGGCAGCGCAGCATCGAGCAGGCGGCCTACCGCACCGGCGGCGGGGACTTCCGCGCCCCCGTGCAGCGTGTGGAAGACTTCCTGGCCAGCCGCGCCTCCACCCGCCTGGGCGAGGTGCAGCCCACCTACCAGCCTGGCGTGACCCCCGCCGATCTGCGTGACTGCCTGCCGGACTTCATCATCCGCGACCTGCAATTGGGCATTACCCAAATGGACCGGCAGCTCCACGGCTTTGCCCACCCCGACGCCGTTCTCACCGGCGTGGAGACCCGCTCCTCCTCCTCCGTGCGTCTGCCCCGCGGCACCGATTATCTGGCCGACCGCATGGACGGCCTCTTCCCCGTAGGCGAGGGCGCAGGCTACGCCGGAGGCATCGTCAGCGCCGCGGTGGACGGCATTGCCGCCGCCTATGCCGCGCTGGAAAGGAGCCACGCATGAGCGAGCTGCTCTGTCAGGCACTATCCAGCTTCGGCCTTGAAGGTGCAGAGGCGGCATTCCTCCAGCACAACGAAAACCTGATCTACCGCATCCATGATGCTTATCTGCTGCGCATCCACAGCCCTGCGCCGGGTGTTTACGCCCCCTGTACCATCGAGAACCGCCATGCCGAATTGGCCTTTCTCGCCCACCTGAACGACCATGGCATGATTGTGCAGCAGCCCCAGTCCACGCCCTCCGGCGACCTTGTGGCGCTCCTGCCCGATGGCACCGCCGCCACGCTGCTGCGCTGGCTTCCCGGTCAGGTCGTTTCCGGCAAGGACTACACCCCGGAGATGTGCTTCCGGGCTGGCCGCATGACTGCTGCTCTGCATCAGGCCGCCGCAGGTTTCACCCATCCAGGCCTCCGCGCCTACGATGAGGCCGATGTCCACGACAAGGCCGAACTGCTCACCGCCATGGTGCAGAGGCACCAGCTGGGCGATGAACACGCTGGCATCCTCCGCGCCGCCTGCGAGGCTGTGGCGCAGAGCTTCGCCACTTCGCAGGATGCCCCCATCGCCATCCACGACGACCTCTCCCCCTCCAACATCCTGCAAACGGAGGACGGCCTCGTCCCCATCGATTTCTCCCTGTGCGGCATCGGCCTCCCCATGACCGACCTGGGCATGCTGTTGGCTGGCTTCAACAGCACAGCCCAGCGCAGCGCCGCCGTGCGGGGCTATCAGGCCGCCGGTGGCGTTCTCCGCCATCGGGAAATGGAGGCGGGCTTCATTCATGGGCTGCTGGGCGCTTTTGTGTTCCATGCCGATACCTGGCCGAAGGAACCCTGGTTCCCTGCCCGGCTCATCCGCTGGGAAAACGAAATGCTTCTCCCTTTCGCCCAGGGCAAGCCCATCCTTGATGATGAAATGAATTTCCTCTATCTGCCCACCACCTAACGCTGCACTTCCTGTGTATCTCCATTGCAAAATACGGCGAAACGGTATATAATATGGGTACTGATTCGTAGCAGGCAGAGTAGCTGCTGGCGCGTTAAGTGCTTATGAACGGGGAGTTGTCATAAGACGAAACCGGATCCCTCCGGTGCGGTGCCAGCGGCGCATCCCGCTGCTTGCGTTAGCTGCCTCCTGCGAGTCAAATTTTTGCTTGCAGGAGGTTCTCTATGCCCAAAAAGAATCGCATACTGTTCATCACCCTCACCGCCATGCTCACGGCCCTGCAGATCATCCTTGGCAACCTTTTGCAGATCCCCTTCCTGGATAAGCAGTACAATTTCGGCTTCCAGCCCATCCTCATTGCCGGATGGCTGCTGGGTGCGCCTGCAGCCATGCTGGTGGGCGGCCTGGGCGATCTAGTCGGCGCGCACCTGTTCCCCCAGGGCGCGTACTTTCCCGGCTTCACCCTCACCAATGTGCTGGTGGGCCTGGTCTGCGGCCTGGTGCTGCACAAGCGCAAGCCCACGCTGCTGCGGGTGTGCATCGCGGTGATCTGCTCCATGCTCATCAACTGGCTGCTGAATTCCCTGTGGCTCAGCATCCTCTACACCAGCCGAGGCTACACCGTCTGGCTCGCCCTGCGCGGCCCGTCCTATCTGGTGGAAGCACCCGCCAACATCCTCCTGGGTTACCTGCTGCTGCAGGGCCTTAGCAAAGCCAAACTGAACCTGAACCTGAAATGAGGCACACCATGCGTACCAGCAAAAAGGCCATCCTGGCCGCCCTGCAAGATCTCTACCCCGATGCCGGCCCGGAGCTGAACTTCACCAACCCCTACGAGACCCTCATCGCCACCATGCTTTCCGCCCAATGCACCGACAAGCAGGTGAACAAGGTGACTCCCGCCGTGTTTGCCCGCTACCCGGACGCCCATGCCATGGCGGAAGCCCAGCTGGACGACCTGTTCCCCATGGTGAAGAGCTGCGGCTTCAAGAGCAAGGCCAGCAACATCATCGAGACCTGCCGCCTGCTCTGCGCCCGCCACGGGGGCGAAGTCCCCGCCACCCGCGAGGAACTCACCGCCCTGCCCGGCGTTGGCCGCAAGACCGCCAACGTGGTGCTGGCCAACGCCTTCAAGGTGCCTGCCCTGGCGGTGGACACCCATGTGTTCCGCGTGAGCAACCGCCTGGGCCTGGCCGACGCGAAAACCGTGGAGGAAACCGAGAAGCAGCTCATGCGCGCCATTCCCAAGGCGGACTGGTGCGACGCCCACCATTGGCTGATCTGGCATGGCCGCCGGGTGTGCAAGGCCCAGCGGCCTCTGTGCGAGGAATGCGGCCTGCGGGAGATGTGCAAGGAATACCACAAGAAATAAGCATAGCAAAAGGAGCTGACCAGCACGGCCAGCTCCTTTTTTTGTTGCAATTTACTTCACTGCCCCATCCCAGAACAGCAGCTCGAAGGCGGGATAATCCTTCCCCTCGACCTCCATCTCACCGATGCACTTGCCATACATCTTCTGCTTGCTGCCCACTTCAAAGGTGGGTTCCTCTTCCGCAATGATGTACACAATGTCCCGGTAGCCGCTCTTGGTCTTGGTGGAGGTGCGCATACCCATCTGCACCAGCCACTTGCCGTCCTCCTGCTCCGTCTTGCTCACCAGATACAGGTTGTAGCCCATGATGCGGCCGGTGTAGCCCTTGATCTTGTCCGTCAGGGTGGAATAGGCGGGCTTCACGGCTTCCTCGCGGTAGTTGGCCTTCACGTCCTCCTCGGTCAGCACGCGGCTGCCCATGGCCGTGAAGCGGCGGGTGGTGTAGTTCTTCTTCTGGAAGACCACGGTGATGTTGTAGTTGCCTTCCTTGCTGGTGTCGATCTTGAAGGAGAAGGTGCCGTTGGCGTTGGTGGTCACCTGCTTGTCGTAGGAATCGCCCACGATGCACTGGATCTTCACATTGCGCATGGTCTTGCCGGAGATCACAAGGGTGTTGCTGTTGATCTCCGAGGCTTCTGCCACCTCGAAGTCGATGGGCATATCCTCGTCGAAATTCACCGGCAGCAGCTTGGCCTGATAGGTGGTGGTGTCGAACACGATCTCCTCGGTCACCGTACCCTGGTTGTCCACAGTAAGGGTCATGAGCCACACGCCTTCCTCCGGCAGCTCCACATCCATGGAGAACTTGCCCTTGGCGGTGGCGTCGGCCTCGATCACAATGGGATCAGGCGAGGACATGCGCATCAATACGCCCGTGAAGTGCAGCCCGGGATCGCAGGTGCCTTCCACCGAGAACTTGCCCGTGTTGGTCTCCATGGGCGGCAATTCGGTAAAGACCACCTTGTTCACCACGTCCAGGGGTTTGCCCTTCACGGTGGTGAATTTCCAGGTCTTGAGGATCTCCGTCAGCTTGTTGTTGTCAGCGTTTTTCAGGTTGCGGCCATACACCTTATAGTCCACCGTGATGGTATACCCATTGCGGATGGTGCGGCGGGCAAAGCCCTTGTAGCTCTCGCCGCCATAGCTGCGGGTGTACTTCAGCATCAGGAAGCGGCCGCCCTTGGTGTAGTTCTTCCACTCGGCGGAGGAATAGCTGTACCCCTCCGATTTGAACTGCGCGCCATTCAGGTGCTGCTTGCGATAGGAGGAGCGGGTGGCGGTGGACTGCTGGTCAATGTCGAAATACTCATTGGCCAGGCTGTCCTTCACGGCGGTGAATTCAATGCACACGTCGTCCGCCTTGCTCCAGGCCTGCGCCAGCACGCCACGGGCTTCAAAGTCGGCCAGCAGCGCCTCCAGGGTGGAGCCGCGGTTGGCGATCCAGTCCGGGTGGGCGCTCATGTTGTCAGCCGTGATCAGAATGTAGTCGTCGTCGATCTCGCAGGTAGCAGAGATGGCATCGAAGGTCAGCGTTTCTGCGCCAGCGCAGGCCACACCCAGGATGCACAGCGCCGCCAGCAGCGCCAAAAGGAACTTTTTCATCATCAAGTTCACCAGCCTTGCCTATCAATCAGTAAAAAAGCATACATAAACCCATTGCATTATACCATAGGCTTCTCCATTACGCAAGAAACGGGCTGTAACAATCTGTATAAACCATGCACGCAGGGGGCAAACTGCGTGTATCAACACCCCAGGAGGCGCATCCCCCATGCAACGCACATCCCCGCCCATGGTACGCGGGTGGAGTCCCTCGCCCCCGCCGCCCCAGCCCGCCAGACCACGCCGCTGGCCGCTGTGGTGCATCCCTCTCCTGCTGCTGGCAGCGCTGGTGTGGTGGCCGCGCCCCGCCCAAGTGGATCAGCAGGTCTACCCCCTCCACGCTCCCGCAGAAAGGGTAGAGACCCAGCCCGCCTCCACCCTGCCAGCCTGCGTCCGCCCCGGCCTGCCGGAGGACATCCCCACCCAGCAGCTCACCGTGCCGACCCAGCATTTGATGAAGGGCAAGCTGCTGCTCATCGACGAAAGCCACCCCCTGCCCGATGGCTACACTCCCGCCGATACCTTTGCCGTGCTGAACCACACCCAGGGCCGGGTGGCCTGCCGCGACCTCACCGCCGTGTCCGGCGAGGACACGCTCTCCGCCCTCACGGAGCTGTTTGCCGCCGCAAGGAACGAGCGCATCCTGCAATTCACCGTGTTCTCAGGCACCCGCTCCGGCGAGCAGCAGCGCATTCTGCTCACCGACACCCTGGCCGACCTTTCCCGGGATATGCCCCTCGAAAGCGCCCTGCTGGCTGCCCGTGAGGCCGTGGCCTCGCCGGACTGCTCCGAGCATCAAACTGCCTGGGCGGTGGACGTGCGCCTGTGTCCCATCTGGAATGGCACGCCCCTGGACACACCCTACGCCGCCACCGAGGCCGGACGCTGGCTGCTGGCGTATAGCTGGGAGTACGGGTTCATCCACCGCTGGCCGCAGGCGCAACCCGCCGCCCACAGCTGCCGCGCCTGGCACCTGCGCTATGTGGGCCGCGCCCACGCGATGCTGATGCACTCCCTGGACGCAACCTTCGAGGACTACCTCGCCCTGCTGCACCAGCACGGCGCCCTGACCCTCTACGACGAAAACAATGCTCCCCTGGCCGCAGCCGTGTGCCGCAGCGCCGGGGAGCATCAAACATCATTCACTTTGCCTTGCGGGGAGATCGACGACCTCTCCCTGGACAACACCGGCTGGGCGGTGGCCGCCTGCCTGTTTACCGAATCTTGCGGATCGCCTTGAAGGGGAACAGCACCGCCTGCACCTTGCCGATCAGCGCCTTGCGTTTCAGCGCACCCACCCGGCGGCTGTCGTTGGAGCTGTCCCGGTTGTCCCCCATCACGAAGTATTCATCGTCCCCCAAAGTCACCGGCGCCATGCTGGTCTTGCGCTGGGTGTGTTTTTCGTCCAGATAGGGTTCCTCCAGCGGCTGGCCGTCCACCAGCACCACGCCTTCCTCTATGGCGATGGTCTCGCCGGGCAGGCCGATGATCCGCTTCACGAAATACTGCGGCACCAGCTTCCACTTGTCCCTGTATCTGCCGGGGTACAGGCAGATCACCACATCCTGGCGCTTCGGTTCGCCCAGCAAGTAGGCCGCCTTGTTCACCAGCATGACCTCACCATTTTGCAGGGTGGAGCGCATACTGCCGCCCTTCACCCGCACGACCTCCACCACCAGGTATTTCACCAGCAGCGCGATCAGCAGGGCGCATATTAGCCATATCAGGTCATGCATCAATCTGCGTTTTCTCCTTCTCTGTCGTATCTTTGCACCTGAAGGGTGCAGGTCACTCCACAGCAGGGCCCTGCACCAATACCTTCTTGCGCCGCTTGAGGAAGGTCTCCCTGTCCATCATCACAATGCGGCCGCAGCCGTTGCACTTGATCTTGATATCCGCGCCGGTGCGGATCACCGTCCACTCGCTGGAACCGCAGGGGTGCTGCTTGCGGGTCTGCACCACGTCGCCCAGGCGAATTTCCTGAATCTCTGCCATGTGTATATCTCCTTGCCTTGGAATACGCACCATTATACCCTGTTTCGCCACAATACGCAAGAAAAGTGCCTTGCTAATTTCATCCTGTCTGACTATAATAGTACCATCGTGAATGAAGGAGGTGCATCCCATGCCTGATCGTTTTTCCCCCATCGGCGTGTTCGATAGTGGCGTGGGGGGCATCAGCGTTCTGGGCGAACTGCGCCGCACCCTGCCCAGGGAGGACTTCCTCTACTTTGGCGATAACCTCCACGCCCCCTATGGCACCAAGCCGGAGCAGGAGGTGCTGGGCTATGTCCGGGGCGTGATGGACTACCTCATCGCCCAGGACGTGAAGGCCGTGGTCATCGCCTGCAACACCGCCACCAGCGTGGCTGCCGCCACCCTGCGTGCCGAGCTTGACCTGCCCATCATCGGCATGGAGCCTGCCCTGAAGCCCGCCGCCGAGCAGCGCCGCGGAGGTCAAATTCTGGTGCTGGCCACTCCCATGACGCTGCGGCTGCCCAAGTTTCAAGCACTGTATCAGCGCTATGGCGAGGGGGCGCACCCCCTGCCCTGCCCTGGCCTGATGGACCTGGTGGAGCAGCAGGCCTTTGACCAAGCGCGGCGCTATTTGCAGGAGCATTTCCTGGCCTACGATCTGTCCCAGGTGGACGCCGTGGTGCTGGGCTGCACCCACTATGTGTTCCTACGCCCCATTCTGCAGGAGATCCTCCCGCCCCATGTGTTGATATTGGACGGCAATGCCGGCACCGCCCGGCAGCTGGCGCGGGTGCTGGAACAGCGCGATCTGCTCAGCGACCGTGGCGGCTCCCTCCGCCTGGAAACCAGCGGCGACCCTGCCCAGATCCGCCCATTGATGGAGACTCTGCTGGCTCGTGCATAAGCGTTTTCATGTCGCTTCTGGCTTTTAGTACACCAAAAAGACAAAATAAACTTTATAAAAAACTGCCAAAGATACGTTTTGATGCAAAATCAGGCTTTTCTTTTGGCAGTTTTTATGATATGATACTCTTATCGTAAAAGAGAGCGTATAAGTCCATCCATTCGGTAGCCCCAGGGCTTATACAACCACATTCAAGTTTAACGAGGAGGAACATATCATGGCTGATTATTTGACCAGTAACATTCGCAACATCGCCCTCATGGGACATGGCGGCGAGGGCAAGACCACGCTGACCGAGGCCATGCTCTACGCCGCTGGCATTATCGACCGTCAGGGCAAGGTGGAAGACGGCACCACCACCACTGACTTCGAGGCCGAAGAAATCAAGCGTAAGTGTTCCATCAGCGCCGCCTGCGCGCCCATCGACTGGAACGACAAGATGCTGAACATCATCGACGTGCCTGGCTATTTCGATTTTATCGCCGAAATGGTCGGCCCCCTGCGCGTGGTGGAGACTGCCTGCATCGTGGTGGGCGGCGTCACCGGCTTCAACGTGGGCGCTGAGAAGGCCTTCAAGCACGCTGTGAAGAGCGGCGTTGGCCGTATGTTCGTCATCAACCAGATGGACCGCGACCATGCCAACTTCGACAAGGTCACCCAGCAGCTGCGCGACCGCCACGGCTCCTGCGTGGTTCCCGTGCTGATGCCCATTGGCGAAGGCCCCGATTTCAAGGGCGTTGTGAACGTGCTGGAAAAGAAGGCCTACGAAGGTGCTTATAAGAAGAGCGTGGAAGTTCCCATGCCCGAAAATATGAAGGACAAGGTCGATAAGGCCTTTGACGACCTGATGGAAGCTGCCGCCGGTTCCGACGACGAGCTGATGGAAAAGTACTTCGAGGAAGGCGAGCTGTCCTACGAAGAGATCCTCATCGGCTTCCGCAAGGGCATGAAGAACGGCGACATCGTTCCCGTGTGCGCCTGCTCCGCCCTCACCGGCGTTGGCATCGCCCGTATGATGGACCTGATGGCCAAGTACCTGCCCTCTCCCGCCCACGAAGGCATCGAGCATGACGGCTTCAACCCCCGCACCGGCGAGGCTCAGGTTCGCGTCTGCAAGGACGACCAGCCCTTCTCCGCCTTCATCTACAAGACCATCGCCGACCCCTTCGTTGGCAAGCTGAGCCTGTTCCGCATCTTCTCCGGCACGCTCACCCCCAACACCATCCTCTACAACGTCAACAAGGACAAGACCGAAAAGTCCTCTGGCCTGTACATCCTCCGCGGCAAGAAGCAGGTGGCCAAGCAGACCCTGCACGCCGGCGACCTGGGCGCCTTCTCCAAGCTGCAGTACACCCAGACCGGCGACACCCTGGCCGATTATCAGAACCCCATCCAGTACCCCGGCCTGGCCTGGCCCGCACCTTGCATGAGCAAGGCCGTGTACGCCTCCAAGCAGGGTGAAGAAGACAAGATCTTCTCCGGCCTGAGCCGCCTGATGGAAGAAGATCCCTCCATCACCATCGAAAAGAACGTCGAGACCACCGAGACCCTGCTCTCCGGCCAGGGCGAAATGCACCTGGACGTGATCCGCAACCGTCTGGCCTCCAAGTTCGGCGCCAACGCCATCCTGCAGGATCCCAAGATCCCCTACCGCGAGACCATCCGCAAGTCCGTGAAGGTGCAGGGCCGCCACAAGAAGCAGTCCGGCGGCCACGGCCAGTTCGGCGATGTGTGGATCGAGTTCTCCCCCATCCTGGATGGCGAGCAGGACTTCGAGTTTGTGGATGCCGTGGTGGGCGGCGTGGTGCCGCGCAACTTCATCCCCTCTGTTGAAAAGGGTCTGCGTGAGAACCTGGTTCGCGGCGTGCTGGCAGGCTACCCCATGGTTCACCTGCGCGCCAAGCTGTACGATGGCTCTTACCACCCCGTTGACTCCTCCGAAATGGCCTTCAAGACGGCCGCCCGCATCGCCTACAAGAAGGGCTGCGCCGAAGCCTCCCCCGTGCTGCTGGAGCCCATCATGCACGTTGAGGTCATCGTTCCCGACGAGTACATGGGCGACATCATGGGCGACATGAACAAGCGCCGCGGCCGCATCATCGGCATGACCCAGACCGACGGTCAGCAGATGGTGGAAGCCGAAGCTCCCCAGGCCGAAATGTTCAAGTACGCCACCGACCTGCGCTCCATGACCCAGGCCCGCGGCTCCTTCACCATGCGCTTTGAGCGTTACGAAGAAGTTCCCGCCAACGTGGCTGAGAAGATCATCGCCGCCGCCGACAAGCAGGAGGACGAAGAAGACTAATGCAGGCAGTGCCTGCACCCATTTCCGACGAGCGAGTGCATTGCCCAGCAATGCCCCGCGAGACGGCAATACGGATGCAAAAGAGAGATGCCGAAAGGCATCTCTCTTTTTTGTAAGAAGTCATTCCTTCACATAATCCACCAGCGTCATGCGTTCATTCACCACATGGGTCGCGCCCGTCTGCCGGTAGCCCATCTTCTCATACAGGTGGCAGTTGCCCTTTTCTTGCAAAATGGTGTCCAGCATCCACTTGTCAGCGCCGTGAATCGCCTCCACCTGCCGGATGGCCTCCTGGGCGATGCCGTTGCCCCACCAAGCCGGCTGCACCCACAGCGGGCCCAGCTTCTTCCAACCGTCAGGCGCGGTCCTGACACTGATCGCCCCCACGTTTCTGCCGTCCGCTACAATAAAATAGAAGTCCCGATAAGGCTGTTGAAGCCGCATGATGGTTTTATCAATGGGTTCCGCTGCCGGATTCAATTCAAAGTCCTGATACTTTTCCAACAGCGCAGCAAAGCCTTCTTTCTGCATCTGCCACAATTCCTGCGCATCCGCAACGGTAGCGCGGACCAGTTCAACGTGCATGTTCCTCACCTCCCCACCATCCTACCACGAAAAAGAGCCAGCCGCAACCACGACTGACCCGTTTTGTCAAATCTGTCCCACCACATCGTCCATGTTGTACAGCCCCGGCTCCTTGCCGACGAGGAACATGGCCGCCTGCAGCGCTCCGGCAGCAAACACGCTGCGGTTCTCCGCGCTGTGGCTAATTTTGACCCGCTCGGAGGTGCCGAAGAAGCACACCTCATGCTCGCCGGTCACCGTGCCGCCGCGCAGGGCATGGACGCCGATCTCCTGCTTCTGCCGCTTGCAGTCGCGACCATGGCGGCCAAACACCGCCTCACGGGGAGACTCGCAGCCCTGCTTCACCGCGTCCAGCAGCATCAGCGCCGTGCCGGAGGGAGCGTCCGCCTTGCGGTTGTGGTGCGCCTCGACGATCTCAATGTCGAAGCTCTCCCCCAGCACCGAGGCAGCCTTCTTGGCCAGGGCGCGCAGGAGCGCAATGCCCAGGCTCATGTTGCCGCTGCGGAAGATGGGGATCACCTTCGCCGCCTCGTCAATGGCAGCCAGCTGCTCGTCGCTCAGGCCGGTGGAGGCAATCACCGCGGGGATGCGGTGCTTCACCGCGTAGCTGAGCAGGTCAGCGCCGGGCTTCCAGGTGGAGAAGTCCACAATGGCGTCCACCACGGGGCAGTTCTCGAAATCGGTGTACAGCGGATAGTCGGCCTGGCCGGACACGATATCCACACCGCAGGCCACTTCAATGTCCCGCGCCCTGGCCTGGGTCGCTACTTCGCGACCCATAAAACCCAGCGCGCCGGAGATCAGGATCTTCATCGGTGCATTCCTCCTCAGGCGATCAGGCCCAGCTCCCGCATGATGGCGTACATCTTCTGCCGGGGGCCTTCCTGCATGGGTACCAGGGGCAGGCGCAGCTCGTCCTCGCACAGACCCATCTTGGCCAGGGCGGCCTTCACGGGGATGGGGCTGGTCTCGCTGAAGAGAGCGTTCACAAAGGGCAGCAGCTTCAGCTGAATGGCGGCCGCCTCGGCATTCTTGCCCTCCAGCGCCAGCTTGGCCATCTGGGAGGTCTCGGCGGGCAGCACGTTGGACAGCACGGAGATCACGCCCTTGAAGCCGCAGGCAATGGTGGGGACGATCAGGTCGTCGTTGCCGCAGTAGAAGTCCACCTTGTCGCCGCACAGGCGCAGCTTTTCCATGGCCTGCGCCACATCGGAGTTAGCCTCCTTCACAGCGATCACGTTCTCGTGCCGGCAGATCTCCGCCAGCGCCTCGGGGCCGATGTTCAGCCCGGTGCGGCTGGGAACATTGTAGACGATCACCGGCAGGGTGGCTGCATCGGCAATGGCGTTGAAGTGCGCCACCAGACCCGCCTGGCTGGTCTTGTTGTAATAGGGGGTCACCACCAGCTGAGCATCTGCGCCGAACTCGGCAGAATGCTTGGCAGCGTACACAGCCTCGCTGGTAGCGTTAGAGCCGGTGCCAGCAATAACAGGCACGCGATGGTCGGCCTTCTCCACCACGCGGCGGATCACCGCCAGATGCTCCTCCCAGGTCATGGTGGCAGGCTCGCCGGTGGTACCCACGGCAATGAGCGCACTCACACCCTTGGCGATCTGATCCTCCACCAGCTTATCCAGAGCCTCGTAATCCACTTCACCATTCTTGAAGGGGGTAATCAGAGCCGTACCGCAACCGGTGAACAAAGGCTTTCTCATGCTTGTGACCTCCTGTCTATCATCAATCCATTTCGCTCAAGTAAGCGCGTAGCGCGAAAAGACCCAAGCGAAAGTTACACGCGACCACTTCATCAAAAGTCGCCGCTTTTCGGGTGGGTCTGGGAGGGGCTTTTCTCAGAAAAGCCGCCTCCCAGCGTCCCCCTCGTTACTTCACAATATACCCCTTGGCACACAGCAGCTCCGCCGTCAGGATCGCGCCGCCGGCGGCACCGCGGACGGTGTTGTGGCTGAGGCAGACGAAGCGGTAGTCGAAGATCTTGTCCTCGCGCAGACGGCCGATGGAGACACCGAAGCCGTTCTGGAAGTCGCGATCCAGCTTGGTCTGGGGACGGGTGGGATCCTCGAAGTACTGCAGGAAGGGCTTGGGCGCATTGGGCAGGTTCAGGCGCTGGGCTTCGGTCTCGTAGTTGTTCCAGCGTTCCTTGATCTCCTCGATGCTGGGCTTATTCTTGAAGGACACGCTCACCGCAGCCATGTGGCCGTCGCTGGCGGCCACGCGCAGGCACTGGGCGCTGATGACCGGCTCCGTGGCATTCACAATGGCCAGGCCGTCCTCGGTATCCTCCACCTTGCCCCACAGCTTCAGGGGTTCGTTCTCGCTCTTCTCGTCCTCGCCGCCGATGTAGGGGATCACATTGTCCACCATTTCAGGCCAGGTCTTGAAGGTCTTGCCAGCGCCGGAAATAGCCTGATAAGTGCAAACGCTGATCTTGTCCAGGCCGAAGTCCATCAGGGGGGTCAGGGCAGGCACATAGCTCTGGATGGAACAGTTGGGCTTCACAGCAATAAAGCCCTTCTTGCAGCCCAGGCGCTTGCGCTGCTGCTCGATGACGCGGATGTGGTCGGCATTGATCTCCGGCACCACCATGGGGACGTCCTTCACGCCGCGGCAGGCGGAGTTGTTGCTCACCACGGGGATCTCGTGCTTGGCGTAGTCTTCCTCCAGGGCGCGGATCTCATCCTTGGTCAGGTTGGCCACGGCGCAGAACACGAAATCCACCTGCGCGCCCACTTCGTCGATGTGAGATGCGTCCACCACGGTCAGCTCTGCCACATCAGCGGGGATTTCCCAGTCGAAAGCCCAGTTGGCTCCCACCGCGTCCTTATACTTCTTGCCAGCGCTGCGGGCAGAGGCCGCCACGCAGGTCACCTGAAACCAGGGGTGATCCTTCAACAGGGAGATAAAACGCTGACCCACCATGCCGGTGGCGCCAACGATGCCTACACGATACTTTTCCATGTTCTACTCCTCCTCATTCATCATCCAGCAGTATAGAAAAAATCACCCCAAGCTATGCCTGCGGTGCGCCAGCAGGATACAGCGATGCCATGCACCCTGTTTCTGCCGTTGAACCAGCGCTCCGCCGGGCAGCAGCCCGATGACAGTCGCGGACTTGTTCACCCCGCGCCCAAGGCGACCCAGCGAGCCTGAACCGCCTTTCGGCATCGTTCCCTTTCGCGCTGCCTCGCCGGATGCTCCTCCTCCGCAGCGTTACTGATGAAAAATGCGCCTCTGATTCCTTTTTCTATTCACTTCCGGGAAACGTGAACATCATAGCACGGAGGCTCCATCCCTGTCAAGCGCATGGGAGCCTCCGTTTGTTTCTTCTTTGTATTTTTGTCAGGTTGTCTTCTTTTTCCCCGCCAGCAGCCTCAGCAATCCGCTGATGCCCCTGGGCGCTTTCACGCACACCATGCGCACCGCCATTCCCTCACCTCCCCGCGCCAAACCGGATCAGGGCGTACCCCAGCACGATCAGCAGGATCCCCGCCAGCGCCGCCCAGGCCCAGCCCGGTATGCAGGTGAACAGCAGGATCAGCCCCGCTGCGATCAGCACCAGGCCAATGGTGGGCATGGCGTCCCGTCGATAGCATCGCCGTGCTGCCGGTCTTCCCCATCCGCTCTGCATCGTCCATCCCTCGCTTCCGCTTCATCCTATGCAGAAAATTTTCCATTGACCACTGCATGAAAAGTCAAAATTGTAACGTTTTTGTTATATGAAGCGCTCAAAATATTTACAATTAGCAAAAAATCATGTACAATAAGATGAAGCAGACCCCAAAGGAGGTACCCATATGTCCGTTTTGAGCAAAGTGACCGAGCTGCTCCCCCAGCTGGCAGATATTCTTGTTTATGCGGCCATCGCCGTGGTGACCCTCATCGGCGTGATCAAATGCCTGCTCCCCCTGTGGAACACCACCCACGCCCTGCGCCGCGCCATCCGCCGCTTGCAGCACGATGCAGGCAACACCACCTCCGAAAAGCCCGTCTGGCAGGAGAGCCGCTTTATGGGCCGCCGCCTGCGGGGTTCCTGGCTGCGCTTTTTGCAGAATGCCGAGCAGCTGGATCGCCGCGGCCTCCCCTGCGATGTGGAGGACTATATCAACGATGATACCGTTGCCCATGGCCCCGGCAATGCCAACCTGGCGGAAATGATCCCCAGTATGCTCACCTCCCTGGGTATTCTGGGTACCTTCATGGGCATGGTGCGCGGCATCGGCGGCCTGGACTTCACCAATGCGGATGCCATCATCGAGGGTGTTCCCACCCTGCTGGCCGGTATGCAGTTCGCCTTCGGCACCTCCGTGGCAGGCGTGAGCTGCTCCATCGTGTTCAGTATGCTCAACCGCATCGCCCAGGGTTCCAGCTACCGCGCCATCGATGACTTTGTAGAGTCCTTCACCCAGCTGGCCATGCAGCGCCCCCTGGACAACGACGTGCAGCTGATCTGCCAGAATCAGGACAGCAACCATATGCTCTCCACCCTTACCGATACCCTCCCCGGCCAGCTCGCCAAGTCCATGGAGGTCAGCGTCAGCCGCGCCATGCAGCCCGTTGCCCGCAGCATGGACGACTTCCTGGTGGGTGCCACCCGCGCCCAGGTGGACGGCGTTGGCCGCATTGTGAACAACTTCGTCAACCAGATGAACGCCAGCCTGAACCACCAGTTCCTGGAGCTGGGCCGTACGCTGACGGAGATCAACCAGAACCAGCAGCTCTCCCTGGAGCGGATGGACCAATCCATGCAAACGGCCTCCGCCATCGTGGGCGATGTGACCCGCCTCCACGGCGTGAGCCAGGAGGTCATGAACCACTTCGAGCATTATGTCAGCGAACTGAACACCGCCCGCACCCGGGACGAGCGCTTCGAGCAGTCCTCTGCCGAGCTGCTGGAGAAGATGCGCCAGGCCAGCGAGCAGCAGTCCGCTTCCCTGCTGCGCCTGAAGAGCTACCAGGACGAGCTTTCCGCCGCCCTGGAGCAGTTCCGCAGCCAGAGCCGCGAGACCATGACCACCATGCAGCGCGGCAACGACAACGTGAGCGACCATCTGGCCGCCGTGGGCAAGACCATGCAGGAATCCAGCACCCAGCTCTCCCAGAGCTATCAGGGCTTTGTGCAGAACGTGGTGGAGGGCCTCTCCCGCGCCCTGGGCATGTTTGATGAAAACATGAACAGCCTGGTGGCCACTCTCACCGAAAAGGTGGACAGCGTGAACGCCGCCGGCACCGATGGCAAGACCACCGCCCAGCTCAGCGAGATCCAGCGGATGCTCACCTCCATGCAGGCTTCTCTCAAGCAGGCCGCCAACAGCCTTGACAAAAAGGAGGCCTGATCATGGCCAGGCAACGAATGCATAACCGGCGCGCCGGCCGTGGTGCCACCAGCACCGGCGCCAGCTGGATCAGCTATTCCGACATGATGGCCGCCCTGGTGCTGATCTTTGTGCTGATCCTCTGCCTCTCGCTGCACTCCTACATGACCATGCTGGAGGAAAAGTCCCAGGAGCTGGAGACCCAGCGCGCCCTGGTCATTGCCAAAGAGGCCGAGGTGGACAAGATCATCATCCAGCTGGATGCCCAGCAGGCCACCCTGGACGCGCAAAACGCCGCCCTCATCCTTGCCCAGAACGACCTGACCACTGCCCAGGACGAGCTGGCCGCAGCGCAGGTCGTCCTCACCTCCCAGCAGGACGAACTGGACAAAGCCAACGCCGCCCTGGCCAGCCGGGAGAAGGAGCTGATCATCCTCCAGGGTGAATTGGCCAACAAGCAGATCGCCCTGGACGCCGCCACCGAGGTGCTGGCCTCCCAGAAGCAGGCCATGGCCGAACAGGCGGAGAAGATCGACACCATGGTGGGTCTGCGCACGCAGATCGTGTCCGACCTGTCCCAGACGCTGGCTAATTCCGGCCTGCGCGCCACGGTGGATGCCACCACCGGCGACATCGTGCTGGAAAGCGCCGTGTTCTTCGAGTTCAATTCCTACAAGCTCTCCGAGGAAGGTCAGGCGCTGCTGGATCGCTTCCTCCCCGCCTACATGAGCGTGCTGCTGGATTCCGAATATCGCGACTACCTGGGCGAGATCATCATCGAGGGCCACACCGACAATGTGGGCGAATACATGTCCAACCTGGATCTGAGCCAAAACCGCGCCCAGACCGTGGTGAAGTATTGCCTCACCACCACCTCCCTCTCCGCCCAGCAGCGCGAGCTTCTGCGCACGCTGATCGTCCCCAAGGGCAAGAGCTACACCGACCCCGTGTATAACGCGGATGGCACCGTGAATGCAGAACGTTCCCGCCGCGTGGAGTTCAAGTTCAGCCTGCGCGACGCGGAAATGATCGCGGAAATGAACCGCATCCTTCAGAAAATGGAGACCGAGTAAATGAAGTATGCCGCCATTGCAGCCGTGCTGCTGCTCATCGCCTGCCTGATCGGCGTGGGCTACCTGTACCTGACCACCAATGTTACTGTGGAGGCCATTGGCGTGGTGGCCGTGGAGGCCTCCACCCAGCCGGATCTGTTCAACCAGCTTCGCCAGCAGGTGGAGAACCAGTCCGTGGTAGGCACCGCCTTCACCACCACCCCCCTGGGCGATGCTGCGAACTACCAGTTCTACACCTACACCATCCGGCTGAAGAACAACTGCTTCGTCACCGCCGACATGGTGGAGGTGCAGGTCACCCCCATGCAGGGCGACGTTCTCCAGCTGGCCGACGAGGCCGCCCGCGCCCTCCCCGCCCGCACCACCGGCGACCTGGGCGCCACCATCCTCACGGACGTGAACATGCACTCCGTGCGGGAATTGAACATCAGCTATTACATGTGGGGCGTGCCCTTCACCATCCGAACCACCTACGGACACTAAGCAAAAGACACCGACCAGACCGGCCGGTGTCTTTTTTGTTCACTTCACCTCATGAAGCTTGTATCTACCCTGCTTCACCAGGGTCAGATACCCTTCGCGTTCCGTTTCCTTGCCCATGTAGCAAGCAAGGTGCAGTCCGTCGTCCTCAGCAAATTCTGCCGCGTCATAGGCACCGGTGCATATGGTAAATTTCTGGTGATACACGCCATTCTCCTCGGAATAGGTGGTAATGCCTATTCCTAACGTTATTGCCTGCAATTGGGAGATATGCCGCCCTTCCGCATTTTGAAACTCAAAGAACAGCTTATCCCACTTTTCCATGGCGCCAAGCTGGTTTTCCTCGCCTGCCACCGCAATATCGATGGTAGCCCAGATGTTCAGCGGCGTGCGGTAAGCCTCAGTCACCTGGAAGGAAACACCCGGTGCGATCTCATATGCTTCCTTGTCCGTGGCCAGCTGCTCCCACGCCACCTCCGGCACCGTCACCGTAAAGCTCAGCTTGATCTCGCTGCGCTCATAGTTCGCCAGCTCTGCTTCGGACAGCTCGTCATATCGCCACAGGGGACACATCTGGTTCTGCTGCCGCGAGCTGAACATCTCCGTCTCGGGTACCACCGTCCACACGCCCTGAGCCGCCAGCTCTTCGGCCTTGGCTCGATCCGCCGGGGATGTGAAGATCACCACCTCCCCCAGGGGCTTGTAAACGCCCAGCGTCAGTTCCACCGCTATTTCCTCGCCCGGCATCCATCTATTCTCCAGCCAGATCAGCTCGCCACCGCGCCTTGTCGTCTCCTCCGGCGTGAGCCACACCCTGTTCAAGCCGCCCAGAGGATCCAGCCAGAGGTTTTCCGTCCCGGCAACCTTCACGTTCTCCGTCTGCAAATACACCGGCAGCGCGTCGTCCTCCACATTCAGCATCCAGTCAAAAGCAATGCTCCGGCCGTCGGTCACCGCGGTGCTGATCTCCAGCGTCACGCCACCCGCGCTGCCCGTTTGCGCGACCTGCGCCAGCATGGGTTCCATCGTCGGCTGCTCCTCCCCATACAGGAAGGTCAGCACATTCCAGTTCACCGCTGCGGCCACGCCGCCCACCACCAGCAGCGTCAGCACCGCCGCCAGCACAAAGGCTACCGATATCTTTCTCTTCATGGGTTTTTCCTCCTCTTGTTGGAACAAGGAGGCCAGCACCCCTTCGGCATATGCCTCCGGCATGGGAGGATACATCGCCCGCAAGCTTTCCTGTGTGATTTTCTTCATTCCAGCTCCACCTCCTCGTTCAATGCTTTCTCCAGCGCCTTGCGCGCCCGGTGCAGCCTGGCCTTCAGCGCCCCTTGGGTAATGCCCAGCGCCCTGGCCGCTTCCTTTTCGCTCATGCCTTCCATGTACTTGAGCAGCAGCGGCAGCCGCCAGTTTTCCGGCAATGCATCCATGGCCTCCCGCAGGTCGGTGTCCGGCGGAGTGTAAGCCTGCTCCGGCAAGCGCTCCACCGGCACCAGACGCATCCGCTGGCGCTGCACATTGCGGCTTTCGTTGATCACAATGCGCATCAGCCACGCCCGCTCGGCACCGGGGCGCATCCTGTCCCGGGCTGCCCATGCCTTCAGCAGGGCCTGCTGCACGGCGTCCTGGGCATCGGCCGGGTTGCACACCAGCGCCATGCTCATGCGGTACATGCCGAGCATATGCTCCTGGCACAGCGCCGTAAAATCCTTTTCGTTCATTGGTATCCTCCATGGAGTGGTTCAGAAGATCTTCACCCATATAACGCGCCGGAGGGGCAAAAAGTGACGCGCCAAAACAAAAAAGCAGAACCGCTCATGCCGAACGGTTCTGCTTGGTTACCATTGCATCAGAAGGGCAGCTCATCCACCTGGGGACGATACTCCACGGTGATCTCGCTCACGATGCCCTTTTCGTTGTTGACGTACAGGGTCATGTAGTCGCTGCCCTCTTCGAACTGGGACACGCGGTGGCTGGTGGAGTAGCTGGACTCGCGGCTCTCCACATAGGTGAAGCCAGCCAGGGCAGCGTTGGCTTCATCGGCGGTCATGCCCAGCTTGAAGCCGGGAACAGAGGCCTCGATGCTGCCCAGGTCATAGCTGTCGAAGCTCACTTCGGTCACGAAGCAGTAGGCCACCTTGGCAGCGCGATCCTGCTCGTAGTTCTTGACGTACACGTCCATGGTCTGGTTGTTCTTGAACAGCTCCACGCGGCAGGAGGAATCAGCAGCCACGTAGTCCTCAGCCAGGTAGGTGCTGACGTTTTTGACCGTCCAGCCGTTGTCGATGAAGGTCTGCACGGGGGTCAGCAGCTGGTAGCTCACGCCATCCACCGTGAAGGAGTGGCCGAACAGGGTGCCGTCGTCCTCGTGGGCGGCATAGCGGCCATAGACCTCCGTGGGGTTGGGGTCATAGGCGCTCAGCACCACGTTGGGCATTTCGTCGGTGAAGTTGTACAGCTCCATCTTGGTCAGCTCGCCCTTGTAGTAGTCGGCGGCGTATTCCTGACGGATGTCGAACTCGTAGGTCATGTAGTAGGAGGTGTCGCTGGCATACAGGTCGCTGGGTTCGCCATAGGCGGCCTTGATCTCATCAGAGCCGGCGGCCATGGTGATGCCCTTGGCGAACTTCACGGCAGGCGCCTCGGCATTGTAGGGCTTGGGATCGAAGGTGGTCTTGATCACATAGCAGTTTTCGAAGGGCTGGGTCACGATATCGGGGTTGTACAGCGCGATATCAAACACCTTGTTGCCCTGCTTCATTTCAATGTTGCCCAGGGTGTAGTGGTTGGGCTGCAGGGTCTCGCCCTTGTCGGCAAAGGCCCAGCCGTTGTCCAGCAGGTTCTTCACGTGCATGGGCAGCTGGTACACCACGCCCTCGATCTCCACCTGGAAGTCGTAGATATTTTCACTCAGCGCGGGAGCCGCAGCATCCTCGGCCATGGCCACGCCGCCCAGGCACAGCAGCAGGCTCATCAGCAGGCAAAGCAATTTCTTCATGGTTATGTCATCCTCCTTTGGGTATTGATTCAATTTGTATTATAGCATAGATTCCCACACCCTACAACGTTTTCGCAAAAGAAAACGAAAGAAAAACAGCCGCTGAGCTTTATTTCTCAACGGCTGCAAGCTTTAATCCAGGAAATAATCCACCGCGTAACCTGTGTGACCATTGCAGTAGACCTTCACCCAGCCATTGCTGGAGGGCGCCAGCACGGTCACCGTTTGCCCATGGGGCATTCTGGTCAGCACGCCGCCCAGCAGCATGGAAGGCTTGTTGCGCAGGTTCACGAACGTGCGCTGGGGATGTTCCACCTTCATGGTGGGCGTGGTGGGCAGGTTGTGCAGGGTGAGGAACTGGGTCATCATATAGCCGGTGTTTCCGGCGCTGTCCCGCACCTGGCACCATTCCGTCCCCTGCCCCAGCACCGTGAGCTTCGCACCATTGCGGTACTGCCCCAGCACCTTGCTGGTGGTGTTGGGCTGAGCGCGGAGGTTCAGCACCTGGGTAGACTTGGGGTTGGTCACCACGGCGTAGGCGCCCTTGGTGTTCACCGGCGTGGAATTGCTGCTGCCCGTGGCCAGCTGGCTGGTGGTGGGCTTGAGTACCCCATCCTGCAGGAAGTCCGTCTTCATATAGCCGACCTTCCCATCGATGGAGACCTTCCACCAGCCATTGCCCTTCTGCAGCACCATCGCATAGCCACCGCCATTGTACAAGCCCATGGAGGCATAGTTCATGCCGGGGCCGGAGCGCAGGTTCAGCCCGGTGTTGTTGGGGGTAACGATGGTAGCCACCTCTTCGCTGTATGCGTAGGAGTAGCGGGTGATGTACTCCTCCCGGAAGTACCCGTCCACGCCGTCCACCCGCACATGATACCAGCCGTTGGACTGGCTGAGCAGCACGCAGGGAACGCCATTGTAGTAGATATCCACCACCGTAGCGCCATAGCTGGGCGCAGCGCGCAGGTTCAGGTAGGCGGTGGGCTTGTCGTTGCTCACCACGCCCACCACGCCATAGCGGGGCGTGTTCACGTCAATATAGTTCTTGCTCATGTAACCGTTCTTGCCATCCGGGCCGGTAACATAATACCAGTTGCCGTCCTCAAAGTGGATCTGCACCCACTCGCCGCTGGCATAGGAACCCAGCCAGGTGGAATACTGGCTCGGCTCCTGGCGCAGGTTCACGGTGCTGTTGTTGTACACCACACCGAACCAGTCCTCTGCCAGGGCAGACGACGCCACCAGCAGCATCAGCACCACAGCCAGCACCAGCCAAAGTTTCTTCTTCATCCAAATCCCCTCACTTCCGGAGATGTTTTCCTCTTACACCAATGAAACGCCCTCGCGCAGGCTTTTCTTCCCAGTTTATTATGAACTTACTATTACATTTCTGCTTCTTTTTCCAACAGCCAGATGTGCCTGTCCCTGCGGAACACCAGGCAGGTGAAAAGTCCCAGCAGCCACAGCACCATAAACAGCGCCGCCGCCCCGCTGCCCTTGCCTGTGCCAAACAGGATGGACAGCAGGCTGCCCGGTGCCTGCGCCGCCATCAGCGGCTCAAACAGGTGATCCACCAGCGCACCGCCCAATAGATACCCCACCGGGATGGTGAAGAATTGCAGCGTGTTCCGCGCAGCCCACACCCTGCCCTGCATGTCCACCGGGATGCCCGCCCGCATCACCACGGACAGGTTGGCGTTCATCAGCGGGATCACGATCCACCCCGCCACCGCGCCCACGCACCACACCGGCAGGGACTTGCCCAGCGCCAGCAGCAGGTTTTCGGTACACATGGACACCAGCAGCGTGTTGCAGATGACCCGCACCCGGCTCCTGGGCTTTGGCCAGGCTGTGGCAGCCACGCTGCCCAGCAGCATGGCTACCCCCGTCACGGTGTTGATGGTCCCCAGCAGGGTCTCGCCATTTTCCCGGGGCAGCAGCATGGCCGGCAGCGCCGCATTGTACATGGAGGCCGTGAGGTTGATGGCTGCCAGGAAGAGGATCAGGTGCAATATGCCCCGGTTCCGCCCCAGCCATTGCAGGCCGCTCTTGGCCTGCTTCAGCACGCTCTGCTCCGCTGCTTCCTTGTGGGGAACGGGTGGGATTTTCAGCATCAGCAACGCCAAAAAGGCCGCCGCAAAGGTGGCAAGGTCAAACAGAATCACCGCATCCAGACCCAGAAGCGTCAGCACCGCCGTGGCCAGCGCAGGCGTGAGCAGGCTGTTCACCGACCCCAGAAAGGACTGCACCGCGCTGGCCTGCTGATAATGCTCCTTAGGCGTCAGCAGCGTCACCGTCACGTCGGAGGCAGGCTGCTGCACGGTGTTCATCAGACCGTTCAGGGCATTCAGCGCATAGAGGTGCCACACCTGCAGAGCATTGCACCGCAGCAGCACCAGCACCGCCACGCTGCACAGCGCTGCCAGGCTGTCGCACACCAGCAGCGTGCGCTTCTTGTCCCAGCGATCCGTCAGCGCCCCGGCCAGGATGCTCATCACCACATAGGGCGCATAGGAACAAACGGTGAGCAGCGCCGTGGTCAGCGCGCTCCCCTCCTGCTGATACGACCACACGATCAGCGCATAATTCGTCATGGCGCTGCCCAGGGCAGAAAAGCCCTGAGTCAGCGAAAGGGTCAGGAAACCGCGCATATTCTTGATGATTTTCCAATATCTCATATTGACTCCACTCCTATCAATCCGTTATTTGATCGGATGCAAAGCCAATGAAGACGATCTCCTTTTCACATATCTCCAGGCAGGCTCGTCCTCATCAGACCTTGCGTGGAGCCGTGGCAATGGCAAGCAGCATCAGCGTTTCCTCCGTTTCAGGCTGCCACAAGTATATGTTAA
Source organism: Clostridia bacterium (assembly GCA_017936765.1). Taxonomy (GTDB): domain Bacteria; phylum Bacillota; class Clostridia; order Christensenellales; family Aristaeellaceae; genus UBA11524. Next base: position 13,666 of record JAGBEX010000043.1, on the reverse strand, counting down.
AATTGTAAATAATGCAAGCCATATGCAAGAACTTCCAACACTCCATCGTCTGTATCAATGGAACACACAAAACCCAATGCCAAGGAGGCTTATCCATGAAGAAACGAAGTATCTCTGTCCTGTGTATGCTCCTGGCCCTGCTGCTGGCGCTGCCCGCCGCTGCTGAACCCATTGTTTCCGGCACCGCAGGCTACACCGCTTATCTGGGCGAAAACAACTACCTTTATCTCACCGACCCCGCTGGCATCACCAAGGTGCTGCAAACGCCCATTGCCAACCTCATCGGCATGACGGACACCGCCCTGTATTGCACCACCGCCGATGGCCGCCGCTACGAGGTGATGCTGGACGGTTCCTCCTCCCGCATCATGGCGACGGAACCCGCCCTGTCCACCTCCTACTTCCTGAAGGAGAACGTCCTCTCCCCCGTGGATGCCGCTGGCGTGGAGCTTTCCGGCATCCCCGATGTGGTGGCCGCCTGTGCCACCGCCGATGCCCTGTACTACGTGGCTGCCAACAGCCTCAGCGGCTATGCCCTCATGCGCCTGCCTCTGCCCGTGGATGAAAGCACCATTGCGGGTGGCAAGGTGCTGGTGCGCAGCCAGGTCAGCAAGCCCGTGAGCATCAGCGTCTCGCCGGAAGCCATCGCCATCGTCACCGAGCAGCACAGCGTGGAGGTCATCGACCCCGTTTCCGGCATGATGGAGACCGTACCCTTCTACGGCACCGACCTGACCCACGCCGTGGCGACCAACGGCAAGCTCATTGCCCTTTCCGTGAACGAGAACGGCCAATACACCGTGCTGGAGAGCCGGGACTACACCGCGCCCTCGCCCCTGATGCTCTCCGCCATGACCACGCCGGAACCTGCCGCTCCTGCCAAGCTCAGCGCCACCGCCACACCCAAGCCCACGGCCACACCCAAGCCCACCGCTAAGCCCACCGTGGAGGAAGAAGACGATGGCCGCATCTCCCGCGGCGACACCGGCTCTGCCGTGCGCAAAATGCAGCGCCGCCTGCTGGAGTTGGGCTATCCCGTGGGCAAGGTGGACGGCGACTTTGGCGAGAACACCCTGCTGGCGGTGAACCTCTTCCAATGCGCCATTGGCTACCGCAACCGCAGCTACGCCTCCGAAGCCATGCTCAACAAGCTCTACAGCAAAAAGGCACCCGCCTACGACCCCTATGCTCCCCTGAAGGAAGGCGACGAGGGCGCGGACGTGAAGATCATGCAGACCTTCCTGGACGAGCTGGATTACAGCGTGGGCGAGAAGGGCATTGACGGCAAGTTCGGCAAGGACACCAAGGCTGCCGTGGAGCAGTTCCAGCTGGTGGCCGGGCTGAAGGTCACCGGCGAGGCCGATGCCGAGACCCTCAAGCTGCTCTACGACGAGCAGAACCCCATCCCCAACGCCACGCCCAGCCCCGTGCCGCCCACGGATGCACCTACCCAGGCACCCACCGAGGCACCCACGGACGAACCCACCCAGGCGCCCACCGAGGTGCCCACGGATGAACCCACCCAGGCTCCCACCGAAGCGCCCACGGATGAACCCACTCAGGCTCCCACGGAGGCACCTACCGAGGAACCCACCCAGGCTCCCACGGAGGCACCTACCGAGGAACCCACTCAGGCTCCCACGGAGGCACCTACCGAGGAACCCACCCAGGCTCCCGGCACCTCCACCGACCTGTGACCCACGCCGGAGGCAGCAAGCGCTGCCTCCATTTTCTTTTTGCGTTTCCGCGCAAAACCTGCTATAATATCCGAAAAAGGAGGCGAAGGCATGACTGAGCATGAACTGGACACCTGCGGCTTTCTTTGCGTGCATGAGGACAAGGTGGCGCAGGTGCAGGCCTCCCTCCCGCAGGAGGACACCCTCTCCCGCCTGGCCGACCTGTTCAAGGTCTTTGGCGATGGCACCCGCATCCGCATCCTGTATGTGCTGTTCGAGGCGGAGGTCTGCGTGTGCGACCTGGCCAAGCTGCTGGGCATGACGCAATCCGCCGTGTCCCACCAGCTGCGCATATTGAAGCAAGCCCACCTGGTGAAGAGCCGCCGGGATGGCAAGACCATCTTCTACTCCCTGGCCGATGAACACGTGCGCACGCTGCTCTGGCAGGGCATGGAGCATATCAACGAGGACTAAAAAAGTTCCTTCCCATTCGAGTTGTTTTGTCAAGGGTGTTTTCCCCAATAATTTAATTCGTAAGGAATAAGGGCATCTCACGCCGTCTTATAACATCGAATGACCTTAACTAAACAGCACCCTCGAAGGATTTCGTTGGGTGCTGTTCTTGTGTTACAGGTCGGGTACAGATGTGCCTTTTCCGCCTGTGGAAGCATAATGGAAGAATCGGGCATTGCTTTTCCCGTTTCCCATTTTGATACTGCTCTATCGGTGATGTTCAATTTTTCTGCCAACTGCATTTGAGTTAAGTTTGTCTTTTTTCTGCACTTGGCAATGAACCTTCCGATTTTTACTTGGTCCATAGGCTACCTCCTTTCGATTTCAGTATAGACAATTAGGGGACCAAAGAACACGAACCGATGGTTGAGTAGGGAGGAATCAACCATCGGTAGAGTGAAAAATGACCGTCAAATTCAAGTTTGTCGCTTTCATTCTATCACGCAGAACAAAAAGCAGCAAGCCTTAGCGGGCTTGCTGGTTTCGGCATTTCTTGGGTTGTAAAGTGAAGGATAACGCCTTCCTTTCCATCCATCTTATTGTTCGGAGCAGTTTTCTATTTCCATCATTCTGCCCATACCCATCTGGAACCGTTCGCCAATACGAATGATGTACCAATGATCTGCTAACCACATTCAGATGATTGAGTGCCGTATTCAAGCATACCACAAACAGAATTCAGTAGTAGTGTACGGTTGCTCATCGAAGGCAGCAGCATAACGGCCAGGCCGAGAATGCATTGTGTCAGCATGAGCAGATAGTCACTCCTGACCTTTGTGTGCGGCATTCCCTCCGGTGCGGTATCTGGTGCCTGCAGGAAATGTGCAAAAGCATACACGACAGACAATTTCACAATATTGATTCAATCTCGTTTGGGATTCCGATTTTTGAAACAGATCAATATAGTGAAAGTTTTTATCAAAATGGAGGAAGCATCTGAATACGAGCTATGATATAATGGTGAAAAACGCACTTCTGTTAGCGAGGTGGCATTGATGATCCGTTTTGAATCCTTCACCCGTACAGAGATCGCCGGCGCTGAAAGCAGGTCGATCCCACTCGATGATGTGCATCGCTGGCTGGCGCTGGCAAACTACAATATGTACTGGATCGCACCGCACACCGGAACGAATCTGTCGGATATTCCTGCGCACACCCAGTATCTGCTGTGGCAGAAGAAAAACGGTAGCTACGGTGTGGCGCTGCCGATGATCTCAGGCGATGTGAAGGCTGCCCTTCGCGGCTCGAAGGGCGGCATTATCGTCACCATGCAGGGCGCACTCCCCGGCACAGAGCCAGAGGAAGCCGTGCTGCTGTGCATCGCCGAGGGGGATGATCCCTATGCGCTCAGCCATGAGGCCGTCACAGCAGTCGCGGCGAAGCTGGGCAGCTTCCGACTGCGCACGGAGAAGCAAACGCCTGCCTTTATGGAAAGCCTTGGTTGGTGCACATGGGACGCATTCTATGGCGCGGTGGACGCGTCAAAGGTACTTGCTGGACTGGCCTCCTTCCGGGAGAATGATTTCCCGCTGGGGTTCATGATCCTTGATGACGGCGCATGGGACAATCGCGGCGACCAGCTGTATGAGGCACAGATCAATCCTGTGAAATTCCCTGCCGGGCTGAGCAAGCTTATTCGCTGTGCCAAGGAGGAATACGGGCTGAAGCACTTTGGCGTGTGGCATAATTTCGAAGGCTACTGGGCGGGCATCTGCCCGGAAGGCCCCCTGTCTGCGCGCTATACGCTGCTGCACAACCGGGGGAATATCCGTCCATGGAGCGCCGAACCCACGGAGAACGAACTGTATTTCATCTGCCCGGAGGAGATTGGCAGCTTCTATGATGAGCTGCACAGGTACCTGATGGAACAGGGCGTGGATATGGTCAAGATCGACGGGCAGGGTGCAATGGACGCGATGACCCGCGGCGTGACTGGGCAGGGCCGCGCGATGCAGGCCTATCAGCAGGCCATGCAGACAGCCGCCTCCGCCTGTTTCGATGCGCAGGTGATCCACTGCATGTGCAACAGCGTGGACGTAGCATACAATATGCGTGACACCAACTGCTGGCGTAACAGTGATGACTACATCCCCGGCAATCTGCGCAAGCAACAGGAGCATCTCTACATCAACGCGATGAACGCCATGTGGTCTTCGACCTTCGCCGTGCCTGACTGGGATATGTTCCAGTCCCACGCCCCCGGCGCGGAGATCCACGCTGCTGCGAGAGCAATCAGCGGTGGGCCGGTTTATGTGAGTGACAAGCCCGGTCAGCAGGATTTCACCATCCTGCGCCGTCTCGTGACCAACGACGGGCGCATCTTGCGATGCGACGGGCCTGCACTTCCTACACCAGACTGCCTCTTCACCAACTGTTGCAGAGAGAAAGCTCTGCTGAAGGTATTCAATTTCTGCGGCCAGGCGGGGGTACTGGCGGTGTTTAACTGCACGGAGGAAAATGCTGTGTCAGGCACGCTCCGGGCATCGGACATTCCAGGGCTGACAGGCGAGCGCTTTGCGGTGTATCTTCAGCCAAGCGGACGGATGCTGACTGTCGGGCGCGAGGAAGCCATTCCTGCGACGCTTGGAAAAGACGAATACGCACTGGCTTTCTTTGTCTCCATTGAAAGGAGCGTCGCGCCGCTGGGGATGTTGGATAAGTACAATACGGCTGCTGCGATTATCAGCAGCCAGTGGCAAAACGGGCGTCTGTGTGTGAAGCTGCTGGATGGCGGTGAGATTGGCGTCTACTGTGAAACAGCCCCACACCGGGTATTGTGCAATGATATGGAAGCGTCCTGTGACTACGATCCAGACAGCGGTCTTCTGCGCATCCACGCTCCCAATTCAGGGATAACCACCATTGAGATCACGCCGTGAAGGGAGGACGCCATATGCCGACCGAAGTGATCCACCTGACGATGCTCGAAGATGAATTGCGCTCCGGCGTGGGGTTTCTCCATCAGATGAGCGTACAGGACACCTACCCGCTGCATACGCATGATTTCTACGAATTCTTTTATGTCCTGGGTGGCCGGGCGATCCACCATATTAACGCTGAGAAACGGCTGCTGACCCAGGGCACGCTGGTATTCATCCGTCCGGAGGATGTGCATCGATATCATTTCATCAGTAACCATGACATGGAGCTGCTGTCCTGCGGCGTAACGCGGGAGCTGATCGAAAAAGCCTGCGGATACATGAGCCTGTCGGAGGATACTTTTCTCAACCTGCCTGCTCCGCCACAGATCGTTTACCCTGACAGCGTACACTGGTATATATCGCAGCGGCTGCTGGCGATCGGCAAGCACGCACCGGGCGATGCGCGGCGACAGTACTTCCTGTCCATCCTGCCGGATCTCCTGCAGCAAATGCTCACCGCGCCCGAAAGCACCAAGGGACAACTGCCCCCATGGTTATCCAGACTGGTGCTGAAAATGAGCAAGCCGGAGAACTTCATTGAAGGCCTTCCACAAATGGTGGGACTTTCCGGCGTATCACAGGAGCATCTGAACCGGGCCTTCAAACGGTATCTGGGCATCACGCCCACCGCCTTCATCAACATGAAACGCATCAACTATGCTGCAGAGCTGCTCCGTCAGGGCAAGCCGGTGCTGGAAACCTGCATGGCCAGCGGCTTCAATCACGTCAGCTACTTCTATCAGGTGTTTGAAAAGACCTATCACTGCACGCCGAAGCAATTCAGCAAGGCGCAGCAATCGGGAGGAATACAGCATGTTTCCGAATGATTTTCTCTGGGGCGCAGCAACCTCGTCCTATCAGATTGAGGGAAGCCCGCAGGCAGACGGCAAGGGTGTGTCCATCTGGGATACCTTTGCGCACCAGCCGGGTGTGATCGCGGGCAATCATCACGGCGATACCGCCTGCGACCATTACCGCCGCTTCCGGGAGGACGTGGCACATATGAAGGCGCTGGGGCTGAAGGCGTACCGGTTTTCCATCAGCTGGCCGCGCATCCTGCCCGAGGGAACGGGAAGGGTAAACGAGGCCGGTCTGCAATTCTACAGCGATCTGGTGGACGAGCTGCTCGCTGCCGGGATCACGCCCGTTGTGACGCTCTTTCATTGGGATTTCCCTGAGGCGTTGATGGCACGCGGCGGCTGGCTGAACCGGGAGGTCGCCGACTGGTTCGCAGAATATGCCCGCATCGTCGTTGACCGCCTGAGTGATCGGGTGCAATGGTGGATCACCTTGAACGAGCCCCAGTGCTTCGCGCAGTGCGGACATGAGATTGCTTTACAGGCTCCTGGGATGAGGCTGCCCAGGCGGTACGTGTTTCAGGTGACGCATCACCTGCTGCTGGCGCATGGCAGAGCGATGCAGGTGATCCGTGAGTATGCCAAAACAACGCCGAAAATCGGCTTTGCTCCGGCGCTGAACTACATCCTCCCCGACAGCGACGCGCCTGCCGATGTGGAAGCAGCGCGCCAGCGTATGTTTACCTGCTGCCGGGAAGATGGCGTGTGGTGCACGCCTTGGTGGACGGAACCGGTCTTCACCGGCGCATATCCGGAGGATGGCCTGCAGGCCTTCTCCGACTGGCTTCCTGATGTACACGAGGGCGATATGGCCTGCATATCCCAGCCGCTGGACTTCTTCGGCTTCAACTTTTACCATGCACCGACACTGAATGGATACCGCGTGCCCGGAGAGGCAGAGACCAGCAACGGCTGGCCCATCACGCCGGAAGGCTTCCGGCACATGGCGAAATTCCTGTACGAGCGCTACCGCCTGCCGCTGTTGATTACCGAAAACGGCATGGCCAATCTGGACTGGGTGGCGCTGGATGGCGGCACAGTCCATGATCCGCAGCGCATTGATTTCATCGCACGCCATCTGCGCAGCCTCCACCAGGCGATACAGGAGGGCGTACCTGTGCTGGGATACATGTACTGGTCGCTGATGGACAATTTCGAGTGGAACAGCGGCTACAACAAACGCTTCGGGCTGATTTATGTGAACTATGAAACACAGGAGCGCATCTGGAAGGACTCCGCTTTCTGGTATCGGGATATGATCGCACAGAACGGTGCAAATCTGTTGAAGTAAAGGAGAGAAAAGAATGTTTGATATCATGACATACGGCGCTGTCGGTGACGGCGTGACGATGAACACCGCCGCCATTCAGGCCGCCATGGATGACGCGGCGAAGGTGCATGGCACAGTGCTGATCCCAGAGGGCGTGTTTCTCTCCGGTACGCTGGTGAACAGGGGCGTGAGTCTGCACCTGTCCTCCGGAGCTGTACTGAAGGCCAGCGGCGATCTTGCAGATTATCCCGTGCAGCCCTACCATCACAACGAGATGGGCGACCTGACCGCCTTCCTCGTCTGCCTGTATCAGGAAAACATCACCATTGACGGCTATGGCACCATCGACCTGAGCGGTCACTGCTTCTACGACATGAACGCGTGGAATGTGCCGGAAGGGTCGGTTCCCTTCACCAAGGAGCAAACGCACGAATGCACCCATCCCATCACAAAGCGCCCCGGTCAGTGCATCTTTTTCCACGGTTGCCGGAGCGTGACCCTGCGCAGCATCCGCATCATCGACGCACCCTGCTGGACGACGACCTTCTCCGAATGCGAGGATGTCAAGTGCCTGGGGCTGACCATCGACACGGATCTGACCATCCCCAATGATGACGGCATCCATGTCACCGCCTGCAAGGGTGTCATCATCTCCGACTGCAATATCTCCTCCGGCGACGACTGCATCGCCCTGAGCGCCATCACCAACTGGGAGAAGCCCTGCGAGGACGTTGTGATCACAAACTGCATCCTGCGCTCCTGCTCCAAGGCGCTCGTGATCGGCTATATGTACTCAGTGGTACGAAACGTGCTGATCACAAACTGCATCATCCGGGAATCCAACCGCGGCCTGACCTTCATGGCTCACGATGAATGCGCGCTGGTCGAGAACGTCCGCGCGACGAATTGTCTGATCGACACCCGCGTCCGGGCAGGCAACTGGTGGGGCAATGGTGAGCCCATCCTGATGATGGCTGTGTCGCAGGATAAATACGTGCCCGTCGAGCAGCGGCCTACCCGCATGACAGACTGTGCCATAAGAAATGTTCACATCAGCAATGTGACCTGCACGGGTGAAAATGCCATGGGCATCGTTGGTGTCAATGGCAACATCCGCGAGGTAACGCTGCGGGATATCGACTACATCCGCAAGCCCTCCGAAAACATCGTCCTCAAGGGCGAGCGCCTTGATCTTGCTCCAAACGACGCTGTGCATACCATCCGGACTGACTGCGCGCTGTATATCGCAGGCGGCGCGCAGGTGGAGACGACCGGGTTGATGCTGCGCGGGATGCAGATCGTCAAGCAAGACTGACAGGAGACGGCTTATGACGCTGAAACATATCACCCTGCCGCTGGACGGAACATGGCAAATGGCCCACTGTCATGTAGGCACGGGACGCTATAACCAACACCCGGCTGCAACGATGCCCTATACCGTCCCCGGACCACCACAAAGGATCTGCATGACTGCGCGAAAGTTGTGTATGTTGCAAAGCAGCTTAAGATGGATGCAATGACTTGCTGTCACAGTCACGCCTTATTCTCATAACTACCGCCAAGCATCCGGCGTATACAACAAAAACAAATAAGCCCGCCATGAAGCAGATAAGTCTGCCTCATGGCGGGTAATTCGTTTATCGTTCAGGTTTATCTTGATAGTGCTTGGGGGCAGAATGTGTTTTCCTTTCGGCACGATGAAGACGCTCCCGAATGGATGCAGGCTGCGTTGATTCGCCGAGCCATGCAGCAACATCCTGCTGACTTTCCCGTGCCAACTGTGCATTGTAGTGCTTCCCATATGCCTGCTGCAATCTTGCGGAGGCTGCCGCAGCGGCATCGGTGCGTATCTTTTGCTGATCTTCTGCTTCTGCCTGACTTTGCAGCTGCTTGTACTGTTGCAGGGTTTCATCCAGCTCAGCTGAATACCTATCCTTCTGCTCATCCAGCTTGTGCAAGCTGGCCTCCATGGCTGTGATTTCGCTCTGCACCGCCTTGATGCCAGAATCATCCGCACAGCCGAGATCCAGCAGAAGATTTTCCTTTTCGGAGCGCAGTTCTTCGATTTCTTCTGTGAGTGTCGTGATCTGCCGGGACAGGTCGTGCTGCTTGATGAGATTCAGCTTGGAGGTGTTCTTCCGCTCTGCCACCAGCGCCTTGCGAGCCTTGGACTTCTGCCTGATCTGCTGCGTAAGTTCATTGTACCGCTTCAGTTTCGGCTGAATTGCCTGAATGGTCGCGGTGCGCTTATCCCTGCTCCTGATGATAGCTTTTATCTGGTAACAGATCACAATCAGCTTCTCGCGCAGCTTGGTCAGCTGGTCGGTGATGGAGGATGCTGCATCGGCTACAAGCTCGGACAGCATGGTGACCAAATCCTTCAGCTCCCGCAGCAGCGCATTGTCGGCCTTGATCTGCCGGTTCAGCTCACACCGGTCGGAGATGATGCCTTTCTTCTCCATCGCACGGGCAGCAATTCCTTCATGGATAGTGGGCTGTTCGTCCAGTCCGCGCTCGGCGTGGCTGCGGTGGTCAACACGCTCGGTGGAGCCAACCCGTTCCAGATGCAAATTGACGATATCCGCCCATGCGCTGCGCCAGAGGATCAGTTGGCTTTCGCTGTTCCAGCGCTCGGTGATGGGATTCTGTCTGCCGTAGGTGGTGCTTTTCGGATGCTTGGAGGCACGCTTCAAGCCCTGTGCTTCGCCGTCAGCTGTGGTCATGTACACCTTCTTCTTACCGACCAGATAGGGGTACTGCTTCTCCCAGCCCTCGTCTTGCGCATGGAGAAATTCGACTGCCGTGAAGCCCAGCTCCTCATCGCCACGGATGCACAGATACTCCTTTTCTGTTTTGTACTGCCACTTTCCCTGTTCATCCAGCGGACGGATTGTCAGTAGTATATGAGCATGGGGATTATGGCCGGGAGGGTTGGGATCGTGGATGCCCACGTCGGCACACATGCCGTCTGCTACGAATTGCTGCTGGATGTACTCCGTCAGCAGGGTGATCTGCTGATCCGGGTTCAGCTCACGTGGCAGGGCTACCACGAACTCCCGTGCAAGGCGGCTATCCTTGCTCTTTTCCGCATCCTCCACGGCGTTCCAAAGGGCAGCGCGTTCCTGCCACTCAACGGGCGCATTCTCCGGAAGAAACACCTGCTCCCACATCAGACCTTTCTTTCGCGTGTAGTCGTGATGGACGCCGTCGTACTCATTCGTCACGCTGGAACAGCTCATGTATGCAGAGGCTGCCACGGCGGAGCGACCTTTGCCACGGCTCACGACCTTTGCCTGCATGTGATAGATGGCCACTTGCGTTCACCTCCTTCGTCGTAACCCAGCCTCGTCGTGCCCGCAAGCTGCCGGTGGCAGGTTGCGTCATGCCGCAGATGTGCTGCCAGTGGCAGGACAGCAAGGCGCAGGATGGGATGGCATATGGGGATATGACAGCGCAGCCTGTCGCTCTCTGTGAGGAGAGCGACCGAAGGTTTCCAAAGGACGAGCGGAAAGCCCTTTGGTCGTGTCCGCAGACACGAAATGTCCCCTCGGAGAGCGCACGGCCCCGTCAGGGGAGACCACCGCCCCTCGGGTGGTGAGTCAGTGCGCCCTTCGGGGATAAAAAGAAGCGGAAGCATTCCGGTTGCCCGGAACGCCTCCTTCGTCGGTTGTCTGGTTACTCGGTTCTCAGCGTACTGCACAGGTACTCCTCCAGTTCGTCGGTGGTCATGGTTCGTGCTTGGGGAAAAGCTTTTTCGAGGATCGCTCCGGTCTGGATCAGTCGGCGGGTTCGTGCCTTCCGTTCCTTGTCCCGGTCGCGCATCTGGGCCTCCTCCAGTCGGTGTCGTGCCTGGATCAGTTTCTTTTCATGTTCAGTCATGTTCGTTTTCCTTTCTGGTATCAAAAGAACGGCCATCCGGTACCGGGGTGATACCAGATGGCCACAGGGTTGGTATTGCATTGTTGGTCGGTGTTGGGACTGGTATCAGGCACATCCCTGATTGGTATTACAGCAATACCAACCAGGAGCGGTACTGGTATCAGAAACTATCAGCGAAGTCCAGCGCCGTGGACAGATCGACGTCTGCCGGTGTCGGTTCGGTCTGTGTGGGCGTGTACGGCTGCACTGCCGCCATTGGCACAGGTGCAAACCGCAGAGCGTTGCAGATCGTGCTCTCAATCCGTTGCAGGAAAGCATCTTCTTTCTCACGGGTTTCCAGATATGGGTCTGCTGCCAGCTGCTCCTGCCGTCCGAAATAGTCGTTGACCGCTGCCACAATTGCCTTGCTGTAGGACCGGTACTGCTTCTTGTCCATCCGCTGTAGATGCGACCACGCTTGACGATCCTCCTCATCGGTCATGTCCAACCGCAGCGTCGTGGTGAAGATGCGCTTCATCACAGCTCACCGGCCTTCCGCAGACGCTCCGTTGCCAGCAGCTCGTAGCCCTTGGCAGTGGCACAGATATCGTGGTTGAAATTCACGCGCGCCGGGTCGTATTTGCCGAATTGCTTCACCATGCAGCTGCCGCCGCCCATGACATACAGCTTCACCAGATCGGGGTTGTACTCATGTTCGCGCAGCTTGCGGAAGATGCCGCCGATGTACTCCTCAGCGGTCTGCCGGATGACAGCCATGTACTTTTCGCCAACCTCAGCCTTGCCGGTGCGCAGGATACGCTCGATCATGGCCTCGTCAATGGTCACGCCACAGGTGCGCATTAGGTTCTCCCGGATGGCCAGCACGCACTGGTGGACACCGTACTTCTCCGTGAAGCAGCGCTGCGGGATGGGCTTACGGTCGTTGATGTACATCACGTTCATGGTGCCGTTGCCGATGTCGCACAGCATATTGATGCCGGAGAAATCCCGTAGCTGGGCAGCCACAGCAGAGAAGCCCTGGGGGAACACCTCGCAGCCGGCGAACTCCACATGGTATGCTGCCTCGCGGAAGGTGAAGTCGGCAGCTTCATGCTGCATGAGGTATGCCCGGAAGCTCTCCTTCTGCGCGGACACCCAGGTCAGCGGCAGGCCGACCGCCAGTACCACACGGGCAGTGGTCAGGTTGCGGATGTGCAGCTCGCGGGCGATAGCAGCCAGCGTCAGGAGATAGTAATCCTGATCCAGCATTTTGTCGGCGGTAAATTCCTTGTGGCCCTGACCGATCACATAGGACTTACCGTCGTAGGTCAGGATGTCGCTGCTGAACACAGGCTCATTTCCGTCAATGGGCATGATGCCGGTTCGGAAGCAGCAGTGGGCGGTTTTCATGTTGCCATAGCCATGGTCGATGCCGATGACAACGGGCTTGTTTTTCATGTTCATCATAATCATTTTCCTTTCTGAATGGGGTGTGCAAAGTTGGCACGAAGTTGTAAGCCTTGATTTTACTGGGTTTGCAGACTTCGCGCCAAGTTGGCGCGAAGTTCCAAGCATGCAAAAGATGACCGGCGCAGGGTGCAGCAGGCCGCCTTTCAGTATGCCATCTCACAATACTTGCTCTTTTAGATTTTGTTGACTTTGGTTTCGGAATCATCACTATTCTTCTTGCAACTGTCCATTTTATCCGCTTCATGCTGGATCAGATTCAGCAGCCGGTCTTCATAAGTACAGGCGCTTTCTGGACTTCCGAAGGCGCTGATCGTGTAAACGGTATGCCCGTATCGGCGGGTCACTTCCATCATAGGGGTAGTCTTCGTCATTGTTCCTCCTGATTCTTACAAAAAAAGAAGCAACGCCGAGTCGCCTCATGCGTTGCCTGTTGGGTGTTGGGCCGTTATTCATTTTCATTCTCCATTCCTTCCGTCGGGATAGGAAATTGTCCGATGTAGTTCAGGTGCACCTCGATTTGTCGTGTGCTTTGTCCCTTGGCTGGGCGGATGGTACGATAGACGACGATCTTCTCCACAAAGGCGAGGATCATGTCGTCCGTTACTTCTGTGCAGTCCCGATATTTGCGAGCAAGGGCAAGGTACTTGTCGGTCTGCGCAGAGGCAGTCTGCACTTCGTTCAGCCGAGTCTGATCATCTGTAAGTTCTGCTTTCAGCATAGCTTCCTCCTGCTCGTACTGCGCAGACAGCTTGTCAAAGCGTTCCTCCGGGATATGTCCCAGGGCATAATCCTCGTACAGCTTCTTCAGCAGATGTTCCAGGCGGGCGATGCGCTTCTCTTTATCGCGGATGCGCTTTGCCAGTTGCTTTCGATCATCCGGCTGATAAGCTGCCGCTTTCCGAACAAGTCTGCGACGGAAGTCTTCCTCATCCGTGATGGCATAACGATTGACCGCATGGAGCGTATCCCGCACGATTTCCCGGATGACGGTAACACGGATAGAATTGTGTGTGCAAAGCCTCGTTTCATAGGCAGCAGAATTGTGGTGAGTCCGGCATATGAAATCATTATATTCCTCATGTCCGGTCATACGGTGAAACT
>JAGBEX010000042.1 GCA_017936765.1 Clostridia bacterium | reverse complement strand
TGATCAAGAGCTCCAAGTACGAGGGCGAGACCGTTGGCCTGGACGAAGTGATCAACTACACCATCACGGTGACGAACAAGGGCAATGTGCCGTTCACGAACGTGAAGGTCGTTGACGAAATGACCAAGAACGAGTGGACGATCCCCGAGCTGCCGGTAGGCGATACGAAGACCTTCACGACGACCTACACGGTAACCTCTGACGACATCCTGAAGGGTGAAGTGCTGAACGTGGTGACGGCGAAGGGTGATCCGATTCCGGATCCCGATCCCGAGAACCCGCCGCACATCCCCGAGGGTGGCGACGAAGAAGACGATCCCACCGATCCCATCGACACCACGCTGACGGTGGTGAAGACCTCCGATAAGCAGGGTAAGCAGGTGAAGCTGGGTGAAAAGATCACCTACACCATTACGGTGACCAACGACGGCAACGTGCCTTACACCAATGTGGAAGTGGTCGACGAGCTGACCGGCGACAAGTGGACAATCGAAGAGCTGCCTGTGGGCGCTACCGAGACCTTCACCGCCGAGTACACCGTGACCTCTGACGACATCCTGGCAGGCACCGTGCTGAACAGCGTAACCGCTAAGGGCGATGAGATTCCGGATCCCGATCCCGAGAACCCGCCGCACATCCCCGAGGGTGACGACGACGAGGAAGACGATCCCGAACCCATCGATACCACGCTGACGGTGGTGAAGACCTCCGATGTGACGACGACGGCTCAGGTAGGCGACACCATCACCTACACGATCGTGGTGAAGAACGACGGCAACGTGGACTACACCAACGTGAAGGTGGATGACGAGCTGACCGGCCTGCACGAGACCATCGAAGTGCTGAAGGTGGGCGAGAGCCAGACCTTTACCACCACCCGCATTGTAACTGCGGCTGATGCTGCGGCTGGCCACATCCTGAACGTGGCCGTGGCCAAGGCTGATCCCATTCCCGATCCTGACGATCCTGACCAGCCCAAGGTGCCGGAAGGCAGCGACGATGAGGACGATCCCATCGATCCCATGCCCGTGGTGCCTGAGATCTACCGTGTAACCGTGCGTTACTGGTATGAGTACGTGGGCGGCGAGGTCGCAGCCAAGACCTTCACCCAGCAGTATGCTACTGGCGATCCCTATGCGATCACCAGCCCGAAGATCCGCGGCTACGAGCCTGACATCTACCGCGTGACCGGCGTGATGGAGAAGCAGGACATGGTGTACGATGTTATCTACACCGCGAAGGAATACAAGCTGACCATTGAGTACATCTACCTCGATGGCAGCGAGGCGGCTCCCACTTACACCGAGACCCTGAAGGCCGGTGATGTGTACGACGTCGATTCTCCCGTGATCGACGGCTACCGCGCAAGCCTGAAGGAAGTCAAGGGTTGGATGCCCGCACGCGATATCAAGTACACGGTTGTGTATGTCAGAAGAGGCAACGGTTGGATCTTCATTGATGATTACGACACGCCTCTGGGCATCGGCAACGTGCATCTCAACGCTGGCGAGTGCTTCGAGTAAATGGAACGCTAAAAAAACTAAACCCGGAATGATTTCTGCCCGGCATATGCAAGTCATATGTCGGGCATTCCGGGTTTGCCGGGCATGAGTTTCATGGCCATGTTCGACAGAAAGGATGATCTGCATGAAGAAATGGATGGCATTGCTACTTGCCGTGATGATGGCCTTTGGCCAGATGGCTGCCGTGGCAGAGGAAATCATTCCGACCTACGATCACCTGGTTGTGGGCAACACCACGGCCTTCAGCGGCCATTTTTCCACCCAGCTGTGGGGCAACAACACCACCGACCTGGACGTGAAGGAGCTGCTCTTTGGCTACAACCTGATCCAGTGGGAGCAGGAAGAAGGCCTGTTCAACGTGGATCCTTCCGTGGTCACGGGCATTGTGGTGTATGACGATGCGGAGGGCAACCGCACCTATTCCATGGTGCTGGCTGACGACCTGTATTACTCCGATGGCTCCCGCATCACCGCCTGGGACTATGCTTTCTCCGTGCTGCTTTCTGTGGCGCCGGAAATTGAAGCCATCGGCGGCAACACCAATGGCTATGAAAGCTTGCTGGGCATGGAAGCCTACAAGAATGGCGAGGCCGCGACCCTGGCGGGCCTGCGGGTAACCTCCGACACGATGATCTCCTTCACTGTGGCCAAGGAGTATCGTCCCTTCTTCTACGAGCTGGGTCTGTTGCGGTGCTATGCGCTGCCCATCAGCGTTATCGCTCCCGGCTGCCAGGTGAAGGACGATGGCCAGGGCGTGTATATCGACAAGACCGCCGGCACCTTTACTCCCGAAGCCCTGAAGGAGACCCTGCTGAATGCCGAGACCGGCTATGTGACCTATCCCAAGGTCACCAGCGGCCCCTACAAGCTGATCTCCTATGATGGCGAAGTGGCCGAGTTTGAGATCAACGAATACTACAAGGGCAATGCCGAGGGAGTGCTGCCCACCATCCAGCACCTGACCTACAAGACCGTGGAGAACGAGACCATGGTGGATCAGCTGCTGGCGGGCGAGCTGGGTCTGATCAACAAGGCTGTGAAGACCGACAGCATCATGCAGGGCATTGCCGGTGTGGGTACTGGCGCTGTGTACATGGGCAACTACGCCCGCATTGGCTACAGCTTCATTTCCTACAACTGCGAAAAGCCTGCTGTGAACAGCCAGGCCGTGCGCCAGGCCATTGCTTACTGCCTGGACAAGGACACCCTGGTGAGCGACTACGTGGGCAACTTCGGCCTGCGTGTGGATGGCTACTATGGCATCGGCCAATGGATGTACCAGATGGTGAACGGCACCGTGGAGCCTCCGCTGGAGGAGCCTGAAGAGTCCGCCAGCCGCCAGGAGAAGGAAGAATACGAAGAAGCCCTGCTGGCCTGGGAAGAGATCACCATGGAGAATATCCCGGTGTACAACCTGGACCTGGAAGCCGCTGTGAAGCTGCTGGAGGGCGACGGCTGGACGCTGAACCGTGAGGGTGCCGCCTTCGATCCCGCTAAGGACGATGTGCGCTGCGCCAAGATCGGCGAGGAGATCGTTCCCCTGGACCTGACGCTGATCTATCCTGCGGGCAACACCATTGTGGATAGCCTGCAGACCAATTTCGTGGACTATCTGGCTCAGGTGGGCATCAAGGTGACCATGGAGCCGGTTCCCATGAATGACCTGCTGAAGCAGTATTACCGTCAGGAAGCCCGCGACTGCGACATGATGTACCTGGCCACCAACTTCGACGTGGTGTTCGACCCCACGCTGAACTTTGTGCCTGCCGATGGCGAGTTAGTGGGCAGCAACTATCAGGCCATTGAAGACAGCAAGCTGTACGAACTGGCCAAGGATATGAGCATGACCGAGCCTGGCGACGTGCTGACCTACTGCCAGAAGTGGGTGGCCTTCCAGGAATACTGGGCAGAGGTGCTGCCCACGATCCCCGTGTATTCCAACGCGTACTTCGACTTCTACACCAACACTCTGCAGAACTACGTGATCACTTCTGCTGGCACCTGGTCCCAGGCCATTGTGGACGCCTACCTGGGCGACCCGGCTGAGGAAGAAGAGGAAGAGCTGCTGGAGGACGAAGAGATCGAGCTTGAAGAAGGCGAAGAGATCTTCGAAGATTGGTAATTGGCGCTGTAGCGCCTCAAGGAAGTGGCAAAGCCACTTCCTTGAATTTTGCGCTTCGTCACTGTGTCCGGCGCAAGCGCCGTCCACGGCCGTTCCTCCGCGTAAGGAATGTTTTCTGTTTCGGCCATCACCGGGGCAAGCCCGGCGCTGGCTACACTTGCCCATTGCAAGCAATGGGCTACGTTAGTCAGGCTAAAGCCTGACCTCATGGAGCGAAAAACGCCCCGCCCCGCCGGGAAACCCGGCGGATACGATTACAGTCAGAGGCGCTGCGGCGCCTCCGACACCTTCTGGGGTTATGGTGCGAAAAAGCGCCCTGCATCTTGTGTGGATGCAGGGCGCTTTGCTATGCGGTTGTTTTTACCAGGTCATAAGCTGTTGGATCCGCTTGATCAGCTTCTCCGCGGCCTTGTCGTGGGTGGCAGCGGTGGGGTGCCAGTCGGCAGCGTAGCCATCGGCGGGGGACTGCACGTCGAACTTCAGGCAGCCGATGTTGGTGTCGCCGGTCTCCTCGGTGTAGGCGGCCACGGCGTTCTTCACCTGGGGGTAGAGGCGGTCGCCCATGATGCCCAGGGTGCAGAGGATGGTGGCGTCCGGGTTGTTGCGGCGAATGACCTTGAGGAACTCGGTGTAGGAAGCGCGGTAGTCCTCCTGGCGCTCCGGGTCGGTGCCGGTGTAGCTGTCGTCGTTGGTGCCAAGGTTCACCACGATCAGGTCAGGGGTGTAGGCGGAGAAGTCCCAGGCTACATTGGCAGGGGTCTCGCCCTGATAGCTGCCGTAGGAGAAGCCCAGCTTTTCGTAATAGGTGGGGATCAGCTGGTTGGTCACCTTGCTCTCGCCGGTGCCGGTGTAGCCGGAAATAATGCCGTAGCCGCTGATGGACACCATGCTGTAGTCAGCATCCAGCGCCTGGGCGGTCTTGTAGGCATAGGCGCGGGTCACATCCTCGGTGGAGGTGGAGAAGGGGTGGTTGGCATCCTCGTCGTCCACGCCATAGCCGCAGGTGATGGAATCGCCAATAAACTCGATGGCGCGCGCCTTCTTGGCGGTGGGCTGGATGGCCGCTGCATCGGTAGCGATGGCCTTGATGCCGCAGGTGGACATGGCAGTCTCGCTGAGCTTGATCACCCGCACGGTGATGGGCTGGGCGGCCTCGCTTTCCCAAACGGTGTAGGTCTTTTCGGCGGCGTCCAGCATATCGTCCACCACACGCTGACCATTCACTTCAATGGCGATGCGGGTCTGGTTGCTCTTGTCGTTCACATTGGAATCGCCAGCCATGGTGATGGCCAGGCGGGTGCATTCGGCCGTGAACTCGGCGCCGGAGCCGGAAAAGCACAGCCACAGGGAATCCTCCAGGGGCTTGGTGCGGCCAAGGGGTTTGACATTGTTCCAGTTGGGGGTAAAGGTATTCATGGCAGTCTCTCCATTCGCGGTGGGTATAGCCATCAGCAGGCAGAGCAGCAGAATCAGCGCGGCTTTCATCGCACACCTCCGTAGGCTTTTGATAGACATTATAAGCCGAAATGCCCACTTTTGCAAGGATTTGTGCTATAATCAGAGCGGAGGGATGCTGATGTACACCGACCTGATCTTTGACCTGTATGGCACGCTGGTGGATATTCACACCGAGGAAAACGCCCTGGTGTGGAACAAGACGGCGCTGTATTTCGGCTACTATGGCGCGCCCTGCACCGGCGAAGAACTGCACGCCGCCTTCGATGCTGCCATGGCGCAGCGGGAGGCGAAGGCCGGGCAGAGCTACGAGTGCTTTCCGGATATCCCCTTTGAGCAGGTGATGGCGCAGCTCCTGCGGGACAGGGGCGTGGCCGATGCGGACGTGCTGGGGGTGAACGCCGCGCAGCTCTTCCGCATTGCGTCCACCGAGTACATTCGCCTGTACCCCTATGTGAAGGAAGCCCTGGCCACCCTGCGGCGCAAGGGCTATCGCCTGTGGCTGCTGAGCAACGCCCAGCGGGTGTTTACCGCCTACGAGCTGAAGCACCTGGGGCTGGGCGAGGAGTTTGACGGGGTATACCTGTCCTCGGACTACGGGTGCCGCAAGCCGGATGTGCGGTTCTTCCGGGCGCTGTTGGAGGAGCAGCAGCTTGACCCGAGCAAGTGCCTGATGATCGGCAATGACCGGGACACGGACATTGCTGGCGCGAAGGCGGCAGGGCTGGACACGCTGTATATGCACACCAACCTGACGCCCAGGGAGCAGGCGGCGGCTAATCCGCGCAAGCGGGGACACCACCGGGAGTTTGAAGGGTACGACTGGAAGAAGCTCGTGAAGAAATTCTGAATAGAAAGCAGGCTGCACCATGTAGGCGCAGCCTGTTGTTTATTTCAGCAGCATTTGTTTGGCAGCTTCCAGGATCTCCGGGCAGCCGCCGCCCTGGGCAAAGTCCGGCCTGCCGCCGCCCTTGCCCCCAAGGGGCTTGGCGCAGTCCCGCAGCAGGGCGCCCATGTCGGCCTGCACATCGGCAGAACGGCCAAAAACATAGGCGGCCTGCTCGCCGGTCATGGCGGCCATGAGGGCGATGACGCCGGGGGTCTCGATGAGCCTGGAGGTCACGTCCCGCAGCAGGGCAGCATCGGCCTCCACAAAGCGGGCAATGAGCCGGGTGCCGTCGGGCAGCACGTCGGCCTGATCAATGAACTGCTGCGCCTGGGCAAGCAGCTGCTCCCGCTTGAAGCGGGTCAGCTCGTACTCGGCATGGCGGAGGCGCTCCTGCAGGGCAGCCACGGCACCGGGCAGGGTGTCCACGTTGGCAGAGAGCAGCTCGGAGGCGGCGCGAACGGCGCTGTGGCAGTTGGTGTAGTCCCGCAGGGCGCGCTGGCCAGCCAGGAAGGACACCCGCATTTTGCCCCGGGCAGGGGCCACGGAAACAATTTTCACCAGGCCGAGCTGCCCGGCGGTGGAGGGGTGGGTGCCGCCGCAGGCCACCATTTCATCATCGCCAATGGCCACGATGCGGATATGCTCGCTCACGGTGGGATCCTTGCGAAGGGGGAGCGTTGCCAGTTCCTCTGCATCGGGGAACCAGCAGCGGATGGGTACATCCCGCTGGATGCGCTCGTTCACTTCCATTTCCACGCGGCGGATGTCCTCGTCGGAAATGCGGGTCACGCCCTGGGGCATGGCCACGTCGATGGTGGAGACATCCTCGCTGATGTGCAGGCCGATGGTCACGCCGCCCATCAACCGGTGCAGGGTTCCGGCGATCATGTGGTCGCCCGCGTGCTGCTGCATATGGTCAAAGCGCCGCGTCCAGTCGATGCGGCCATGCACGGTTTCCCCCACGGTGAGGGGCGCTGTGACGGTGTGCCACACCTCGCCATCGGCCACCTGCACATCGACCACCTGAGCATTGCCCAGGCTGCCGGTATCATAGGGCTGGCCGCCGGAGGTGGGGTAGAAGGCGCTGCGATCCAGCAGCACGTCGAACTGCGCGCCATTGGGGCGGCAGGCCAGCACCTGGGCATCGAACTCGGTGAGGTAGGCGTTATCGTAGTAAAGGCGCTCGGTCATACGATTTCACTCCATTGCGTTGCGATTGCCACCATTATAGCAAAAACCTGGGCAAAAGAAAAGCCGGATCTCTTGCGAGATCCGGCTTATGTGTTACAGATAGGCTTCGATGGCCTTGGTGACCTGGGCAGCCACGAGGGTGTTGCCTGCCTCGTTCAGGTGGAGGCGGTCGCCCCGGTCAAACTCGCACATCCGGCCGTCCATCAGGGCAAACAGGTCGTCCACGGGGATGTTCTCCTTAGTGGCAACCTCCCGGATGATATCGTTGTAGGCGCGGATGCCGGTGGTGTTCTCGTCGGCCACGGGCATGGTGGTGGCCATGATGATCTGCACACCGGGGAAGAGCTTGCGCAGCACGGTCACGGTGCGCTCCACGGCGCTGCGGTATTCCTCCGGCAGGGAGAAGGGGCGACCCAGGTGATAGTCGTCGCCCAGGTCCCACAGACCGCAGTTCCAATGCACGATGTCCGGGGTGGGGAACTCATGCAGCCAGAAGCGCAGGGAGTTCAGCGTGTAGCCAGCCCAACGGCCGTTCTCGCTGGGATCGTGCACTGCGGCGCGGCCTTCAAGGTTGGCGGTCACAAAGGGCTGGTAGCCCATGCGGCGGGAATCGCCCAGGAGCAGGATGTTCTTCTGTTCAGCCATGGTGGTGCCTCCCTTATTGCTGCAAAAGGTACATACAGGTGATGAACAGGCCGATGCACATCAGCAGCAGGCCAAAGGACATGGTGGCGGTGATACGGTGGGTCCCCTGGGTCAGCTCCCGCCAGGAGGCGTCCAGCACGTACTCGAAATCGGTACGCATGGGCTTGGAGCGCAGGAAGGTGGCGTTCAAGGCCGTTGCAAGGCCGTTCAGAGCCTTGCCGCAGCCGTAGGTGAAGCGGTTGCCCACCGGCACGGGACGGCGCTTCTGACGCTTGCGGAAGGCCGTTTTGCGCAGCAGCAGAATGATGTTCTCCGGCAGCTCGCACAGGAAGCGCACCGCGCCCACGATGAGGCCGGGGATGATCTTCACCACGGCGAAGCTTTCCGGGATGCTGGCAATGAACTTGGTGATGGCACCCAGCACACCCGGCAGGAAGTCCAGCAGGATGGGGCGATACACCGCGTTCTCCAGGTCAAGCCAGGCAGGCCAGCGGTTCACATACACGCGGACACCGTCCACCTTTTTCATCAGCAGGGGACGGACGATGGCAAAGTACACCACCAGGCCGATGCCGATGCTCTGCGCCGCGCCGATGAGGTTCGCTGCGCCGAAGTAGGGGATCTCGTGGTGCAGCACCTCCTGGCCGAAGAAGGCCGAAGAGCGCACGCCCACGGGAGTCATGAGCATTTCCGGCAGCGCGCCCAGGAAGGGCAGCACAGCGGCGCTCAAAAGCAGCACCAGGGCAGAGGGCTTGCTGATGTACTTGCGCATACCGTCGAACTCTTCCTGGCGGGCGGTGTTCTTTTCCCAGAAGATGCAGATGTACAGCTTGGTCATGTAGGCCACGGTGAGGCCGCCGCTGACAAGGAAGAGGATCTCCACAAAGCGATAGGGCAGGGCAGAGTGGCCGTGGGCCTCCAGGTGATGCACCAGCTCCAGAATGGCCTCGTGCAGGAGGCTCTTGGAGTTGTAGCCGCTGCCAATGGGCGGGATGCAGCCGATACTCAGCGCGCCCAGCAGGAAGGCGATGTGCAGCACAGGCTTTTTCCGGCCAAAGCCGCGGATCTCGTTGAGATCCAGCTTGTGCAGGTTCATGTACACCACACCAGCGGCCATGAACAGCACCAGCTTGATGAGGGAGTGGTTCATCATGTGCATCACGGAGCCATAGGCGGCCAGGGAGCCGTCCTCGCCCAGCAGCACCATCATGGACAGACCCACGGTGATGAAGCCGATCTGACTCATGGAGGAGCAGGCCAGCGTGCGCTTCAGGTCGATGGAGAACAGCGCCAGCAGCGCACCCAGGAACATGGTGATCACCGCCAGAACCAACAGCGCATTGCCGAAGGCAGCGTTGCCGGGCATCAGGTTGGCGCAGATGACGATGAGGCCGAACACGCCGCTCTTGGTGAGGATGCCGGAGAGCAGGGCGCTGGCCGGGGCCGGGGCCACGGGATGCGCCTTGGGCAGCCAGATGTGCAGCGGGAACAGGCCAGCCTTGGCGGCAAAGCCCACCAGGGTGAGCCACACCGGTAAGCTGATGTTGCCCTGATAGGTGGCCATGGCCTCCCGGATGCCGGAGAAGCTCAGCGTACCCAGCTCATGCCAGAGCAGGAACAAACCCATCAGCGTGGTGAGGCCGCCGATCACCGCCACCGCCAGATAAGTGGCAGCAGCGCGCATGGCACCGGGGGTCTCCTCCTGAGCCACCCAGGTGTAGCTGGTCAGGGACATGATCTCAAAGAAGATGAAGGTGGTGTACAGATCATCGGAGAGGAACACGCCCAGGGTGGCACCCAGGGTCATGAGGTTGAAGAAATAGTAGCGGTTGCGGTTGTGGTAGTGGGCGAAGTATTCGTGGGAGAACAGGCCGCTCATCATCCACATGAAGGCCGCAATGCAGGCATACAGGCTGCGGAAGCCGTCCACCTTCAGGTGCAGGCCAAGGCCGCAGAAGCCCTCCCAGGCAAAGGCGGCTTCGCTGTTCCAGGTCAGGACGCACAGGGCGAAGGTGGCAATGCCGGTCAGACCAACGGCCACGTCGCGCCCGGTTTTGCTTTTCCGGCCGATGAGGTAGCACACAGCCGCCATCACCATGGGGCCGAAAGCCAGAATGGGTAGGATCGCCATGGGGAAGCCTCCTTTCTTAGAAGATGGCGCCGGATGCGATCTGGCGCAGGAAGATCACCAGCGGCTGGGAGAACAGGCCAAGGCCCACCACCAGCAGGGTGAGGATGAACAGGGGCAGCTTCATCATCCAGGAGGGATCGTGATCACCATTCAGGGTCACGCCCTCGTTCAGGGGGCGGAAGTACATGGGCAGCGCCACGGTGAACAGGTAAATGGCGGTGAGAATGGCGGAGATGATCAGCGCGGCGACGCTCACGGTACCCATCACCATGCCGGTATCAGCGGCGGCGGTGAGCAGGTTCCACTTGCTGACGAAGCCCGCCAGCGGGGGAATGCCCACCATGGCCACGCTGGAGATCATCAGCACGCAGCAGGTGAAGGGCATCACCTTGCTGAAGCCGCGCAGATCCTGCACATACTCCTGCTCGGTGCGCACGAGGATCGCGCCTGCGCAGTAGAACAGGGTGATCTTCATCACGCCGTGGAAGATCAGGTGGCTCAGGCTGCCGGTCATGCCCGCAGGGGTCATGAGGGCAGCGCCCATGAGCATGTAGCTCAGGTTGGAAATGGTGGAATAGGCCAGGCGGCGCTTGAAGTGCTGCTCCTTCACCGCCATGGCAGAGCCGAACACGATGGTGAAGCAGGCAATGGCCAGGGCGATGGTCTGGGCGGTGGTGCCGTAGAGGAACTCAGCGCCGAAGGCGTAGTAGATCACGCGCAGCACGGCATAGGCACCGGCGTTCACCACAGCCACGGCATGGAGCAGGGCGGTGACGGGCGTGGGCGCTACCGAGGCAGCGGGCAGCCAGGCGTACATGGGGAACACCGCAGCCTTGGTGCCAAAGCCCACAAAGGCCAGCAGGAACACCAGGTGCAGCACATGCTCGTGGCCAGCCACCTTGGTCATGTCCAGAATGCCGCCCAGGGTGAAGTCCGTGGTGGCGCCATAGTGCAGGGTGAACACCAGGGCAATGAAGGCCATGGCCGCGCCGCTGATGGAATAGTACAGATACTTGCGGCCAGCGCGGATGGACTTGGCATCCTGCTTATGCACCACCAGGGGCAGGGTGATGAGGGTGAGGCACTCGTAGAAGACGTACAGGGTGAACAGGTTCGCCGCCATGGCCACCGCCAGGGTGATGGCATAGGTCATGGTGTAGAAGGCGAAGAAGGTGTTGGGGCGCTCCTCGTGGGTCATGTATTCAAACCCGTAGAGGGAGGCCAGCGGCCACAGGATGCTCACCAGCCCGGCAAAGATGCAGCTCATGCCGTCCACCTTGAAGGAGAGGGTCAGCCCGTCCATCACGGTGAAGAGATCATAGCGAGCATCGGTGCGGGTCAGCAGCAGCACCCAAACGAGGATGCAGGTGAGGATCACCACCGCCTCCACATAAATGCCGCGGCTCTTCAGCCCCTTGAAGCGGAACAGGGGCAGCAGCGCGCCGCCAAGCAGCGGGATCAACAGCGTAAGGTATAAGAGCATGGTGGCGCCTCCTTACATCAGCGTGCTGGCCAGAGCGGTGAACATTTCCACCAGGCTGCCGGGGAACATACCGGACACAATGACCAGCGTGGTGAGGAGGATCATGGGGATGAGCATGACGTGGGTGGGTTCGCATTTCTCAAAGAACTTCAGCTTGCCCTCGCCATCGTGGCCGGGGAAGAACCCGCGGATGCTGATGGGCAGCAGGTACCCCGCCGTCAGCAGCGCGGACACCAGCAGCACCACCGGAGCCAGCCAGCTGAAGAAGGCAGCCACGCCCGTCATGTTCAGCGCGCCCTGGGCCAGGTACCACTTGGACACAAAGCCCAGGCAGGGCGGGATGCCCACCAGGCCAACGCTGGCCAGGGTGAAGCACCACATGGTGACGGGCATCTGCTTGCCAATGCCTTCCAGCTCGGCCACCTGGGTCTTGCCGGTCTTGTGGATGATGGCACCGGCGGACATGAACAGGGTATCCTTGATGAGAGAGTGAGCCACCACGTGCAGCAGCGCGCCCACAAAGCCCAGGGGATGCATGGTGCTGACGCCCAGCAGCACGTAGCTCAGCTGGCTCACGGAGGAATAGGCCAGGCGCTTCTTCAGCCCGCCTTCCTTAAAGGCCAGCAGGCTGCCCATGAACACCGTGAACAGCGTCAGGCTCATGAAGGCGGTCTGCACCCAGGAGCCGCGCAGGAACTCGGCACCCACAAAGCAGTACATCAGCCGGATCACGCCCAGCACGCCCGCCTTGGTGATGATGCCGGACAGCACAGCGCTGGCCGGGGAGGGAGCCGCCGGGTGAGCGGTGGGCAGCCAGCCGTGGAGGGGGAACATACCCGCCTTGGTGCCAAAGCCCACGATCATCAGGAAGGTCACCGTGAGAACGAAGCCCTCATGCCCAGCCACCTTGGCGGCATCCAGCACGCCGCCAGCCTGATAGGCCAGGGTGGACACATAGGGGCTGAGCAGGAAGATGCCCAGCAGCGCCAGGGAAGCGCCCACCACGGAGTAGATCAGGTACTTGATGCCAGCAGCCACGGCGTCCTTCTTGCCGGTGTGCATCACCATGGGCACGGTGAGCAGGGTCATGAACTCGTAGAACATATAGAAGGTAACGATGGAGCCTGCAAAGCACAGCGCCATCAGCACGCCCAGGGTGCAGAGGTAGAAGCTGTAGTAGCGCTTCTGGTTTTCCTCGTGGGCCATGTACTCAAAGGAGTAGGCGCCTGCCGCAGCCCACACAAAGGCCATCACCGTGGCGAAGATCTTGCCCAGGGTGTCGGTGCGCAGGAAGATGGGCAGGTTATCGCTGAGGGTGAAGAGGGTCAGCGTCATGTCGCCGGAGAAAAGCACCGGCAGCAGCGCCAGCACATTGACGACCATGATGACCAGGGTGAAGAGATTGCGCTTCTTGGCATCCTCGAAGGACTTGAAGAAGCACAGCGCCAGCCCGGAAAGAATAGGCAGCAGCACGGGAATGAGCAGATACCAGGAACCGATCATGGCAATGCCTCCTACGATCAGATCAATTTAGCCAAAGATGTTAAGGCCTCGGGAGATACCCTCGATGATGCCCTGGGAGAAAAGACCCAGCGCCACGTTCACCGCGGCAAACAGCACCAGCGAAGCATTGAAGCAGAAGCCGCGCCGTCCCTTTTCCACCGGATAGACGGCACCGGGCAGGGGCTTGCGGTAGAGGGTGATCACGGTCTTGAGGAAGTAGATGGTGTTGAGCCAGGTGGAGATCACCAGCACCAGCAGCACCAGCATCATGCGGGTATCGCCGCCGTGCATGGCCGCCATGGCAAAGTTCATCTTGCTGGTAAAGCCGCCCAGGAAGGGGAAGCCCACCATGCTCAGCGCGCCGATGGTGAAGGCCACGCCAGCAATGGGGCTGCGGAAGCCGGAACCTCGCAGGTCGCGGAACTGCTTGCTGTTGCCCGAGGCATCGGCCAGGCCGCCTGCGGCCAGGAACAGCATGGCCTTGCACACTGCGTGGGCGAAGATGTGGAACACCGCAGCGGTCATGCCCTGCTCGTTGCCCAGACCCATGCCCATGAAGATGTAGCCGATCTGTGCCACGGAGGAGAAGGCGATCATGCGCCGGATATCGCTCTGGCGTATGGCGGAGATGGAGCCCATCACCATGCCCACCAGGGCAAAACCGAAGAGAATGTCCAGGATGCCGGTGGAGGCGATGACGTCGAGACCAATGACGCGATAGAAGATCTTGATCAGAAGGAAGATGTACCCCTTGCTCACCAGGGAGGAAAGCACCGCTGCCGAGGTGGGCGTGGAGTAGCCGTAGGCATCCGGCACCCAGGTGTGGAAGGGGAACAGGGCGCTCTTGATGCCCAGGCCGATGCTCATGATGGCGATGACCACCGTGAGGGGCATCTGATACTGGCCGGACTGCGCCAGGGCAGCCACGGCCTCCTTGATGTTGCTCATCAGCAGGTGGCCGGTGAGGTCGTACAGCAGGGTGATGCCCAGCAGGAACAGGCCGGAACCCAAGAGGTTCATGATCATGTACCGGGTGGCGGCCACCAGCGTGCGCCCCTTGGTGCGGGCGGTGATCAGCGAGCAGGCCGCGATGGTCATGATCTCCAGGAACACATAGGCGGTGAAGAGGTCGTTGGTGTAGACCTGCGCCATCAGCGCGGCGGTGAGCAGCAGCAGCATCACGTAATACAGGCTCTGCTTGTCGGCCAGGAGATGCTCGTCGATCTTCTTCAGGCCGCCCATCAGGGACAGCAGCATGATCATGCTGAAGAACAGCGCCGTGATGGCCTCCAGCAGGCCAGCGCGGATCTCGTTGCCCCAGGGTGCGGGGTAGTGACCCATCATGTAGGTGTAGCTGCCTTCGAAGCCAGCCATCAGCCATACAAAGACGGCGGAAAGCGCCGTGACGATGGTCAGCACCGTGAAGGTCCAATACCGCGCCCAGCGGCCCTTCAGCACGCTGGTCATGGCGGCGGAGCCCAGGGGCAGCAGGATGCAGGCGAAGGGAATGGATTGCCAAGGCTCCATGGCTTACTGCTCCTCCCTTCTCACCAAAGCGGTAATGCGGTCGATGTCTAGGGTGTGGTAGCGGCGGTAGAGGCGCACGGTGAGCGCCAGCATCAGCGCGGTGACCGAAACGCTGAC
Source organism: Clostridia bacterium (assembly GCA_017936765.1). Taxonomy (GTDB): domain Bacteria; phylum Bacillota; class Clostridia; order Christensenellales; family Aristaeellaceae; genus UBA11524. Next base: position 22,094 of record JAGBEX010000042.1, on the reverse strand, counting down.
CACAATGCCCGTCAGCACCAGGCCAGCGGGAATGGGGTTGATGTAGGCCTCCATGGAGGTCACGCCGTCCACCACGATGGGCGCCTTGCGGCCCTCGATGAAGCCCTTGGCGGCCAGGAACAGGTAGATGGCGGAGTCCATCATGGAGAAGCCGATGATCTTCTTGATGAGGTTTTTCTGCAAAAGCAGGGTGGTGAAGCCGATGCCGAAGAGGATCATGGCGGCCATTTCTTCGTAATTATGGAAACTCATGGCTTACATATCTCCTTTCCGGAAGTGGGTGTAGAAGGCGTACATGGTGCAGCACACCACCGCACCCACGGCAATGTTCAGGTAGGGGATCAGGCCTGCGGAGAACAGGTCGCCGGGGTTGCCGGGGGTGATGAAGGAGTGCAGGTGGTTGGCACCGGTGAAGAAGGAATACGCCTTGCTGATGGCATAGAAGCTCAGTGCGCACACGGAGACCAGCTTGAAGGTCTTGAAGGTGAAGAACCGCTCGGTGCGCTTGAAGCCAAAGGCGTTGAGGTACAGGATCAGCGCCGCGCCCATGATGGCGCCGCCGGAGAAGCCGCCGCCGGGGGATATGTGGCCGTTCATCACGCCATACACGCCGTAGATGAGGATCATGGGTACCAGGAAGGCGGTGATGTGCTGAAGGATGATGTCATTCTTCGGCTCGTACATACGGTCGTCGGCCTCCACCTCCAGCTGGTGGACGGAGGTGGGATCGTGCTTGTCGGAGGATACCCGCAGAAGGATCAGCACCGAGCAGGCGGCAATGAACAGCACATTGCTCTCGCCCAGGGTATCGAAGGCACGGTAGTCCAGGATCATGCCCGCCACGATGTTCACCGCGCCAGTCTCTTCCATGCCCTTTTCGATGTAGCGCTGGCTGACCTCGTTGTTCACCGGGTTATCCGGGGAGCCGAAGGGCGGCAGGTAGGAGGCCGTTTGCAAAAGCACCCAGATGATGCTCACGCAGATCACCACGGACATGATGCGGTATAACCAGTCCACCAGCTTGGCGCCTTTGGTCTTGCTCCATTGGTGGGCGTGGGCGTACATGTCCAGCTCGGCAGCCAGCTGCTGGTTGCGCCTCTCCTCCAGCTTGGCCTCGTAGGCGGCCACGTCCTCGTGGGAGGGAAGCAGGTGTCCCTCGCGGGATTCCTCCATCTCCTGGGTCAATTCATCGTCCAGGGTGGTGGAGCCGTCCTCCAGCCATTGCAGGAGCCGCGGCCACCAGCTGTGTTCGTAATCATTCCTGATCTTGGCCATGGCCGGTCGCTCCCTTCTTTTGTTGATCGATGGCGTGGATCTTCTTCAGCGTCACAAAGAGCAGAAGACTGGTGATGCCAGCGCCCACGGCGGCCTCGGTCACGGCCAGGTCGGGGGATTCCAGCATGATCCAGATCACGCTCATGGCCAGGGACTGGCTCATGAAAATAACGATGGAGGTGAACAGGTTCTTCGTCAGCGACACGGAGACGGCGCACACGATGATGAACACCAACAGCAGGATATTGAGAAACTCCATGCTCAGTCGCCCTCCTTTTCATGCTGCACCATGCTCTGGTCCAGCACCATCATGTCCTTTTCCAGCTCGTCGTTGATGGTGATCTCCAGTCGGCCGATCAGGTGACTGGACACCGGGCTGGTGAGCCACAGAATGCCGATGATGATCAGCATCTTCAGCGAGGTGAGGTTGAAGCCTGTGCCAACGACCACCCCCAGCACCATCAGCACGATGCCCACGGTGTCAAACAGGGCGGCGGCATGGAGACGGGTGAGGGAATACTTGAACTTGAAGATACCCACCACGCCGGAGAGCAGCACGAACAGCCCGCCAAGGGTGAGAAGCAGGGAAATAATGAAGCGGATGGTATCAAGCATCGGTATTGCCCTCCTCCCTGCGGCGCTTTTCGTGGTAAACGCCCATGTAGATCTTTGTCAGCAGCACCACCGCCAGGAAGGACAGCATCACGTAAATGATGGCTACGTCCACCAGATAGCCTTCACCCATCAGGAAAGCCAGCACGCAGATGATGATCACGATCAGCGTACCCATCATGTTGATGGCGATGAGCCGGTCGGCAATGCGGGGGCCGATGATGGCGCGCACCAGGCAGGCCAGCAGGAACAGGCCAAGAATGCCCAGGGTGACGTTATACAGGACGGAATACGCTTCAGTCATGGGGGTGGCCTCCTTCCAGCTTCATGATGCGCTTTTCCATTTCGGAGCCTTCCAGGCCGGCGTCCAGGCTCTCATCCAGGCAATGCACCAGCATCAGGTCATCGCGGATATCCACGGTGATGGTGCCGGGGGTGAGGGTGATGGAGTTGGCCAGGATCACCTTGCCCGCATCGGTGCGGAGCTTGGTGTGGAAGGAAGTGACCTCCGGCTGCACAATCTCCCTGGGCGACCAGATGAACTTGATGGTCTGCCAGGCAGACTGGAACACCTCGCCAATGAGGAACACGCCGTAGGCCACGGCCCTGGGCAGGCGACGGGCGCAGGCCCACTCCTTCTTGGGTGAGTAGTCCATGAATTTGCAGATGAACAGATAGATCAGCCCGCTGACCACGGCGCCCACAATGGCCACCTCTGTGGTCCAGCGGCCGTTGAGGATGATCCAGAAGGCAAAGAGAAGAAAGAACATCGTCAACCCTCCTAAACGCATAAAAACCATGTCGAAACACGGCGAGACTATTGTAGTCCTTCCTATTAAATAAGTCAACCTACGAAATGGCTAAATATGAACAAAAATTGAACAGATGAGAGATTGCACACTTTAACAGGATGATGTAAAATAGAAGCCTGTTGACCCGAAGGAGGTAACGCCATGTTTCCCATTGTGAAAAAGCGTGTGCTGAACGATACAGTTACCCTGATGGAAATCCAGGCTCCGCTGGTTGCCCGCAAGGCGCAGCCCGGCCAGTTTATTATTTTCCGCATCGATGAAGAGGGCGAGCGCGTGCCGCTGACCATTGCCGGGTATGACCGGGAAAAGGGTACCGTGACCATCATCTTCCAGAAGGTGGGCTACACCACCGAGAAGCTGGATAACCTGAACGAGGGCGATGCGTTGCTGGACTTTGTTGGCCCCCTGGGCGAACCCAGCCACACCGAGGGCATTACCCGCGCGGCGGTGATCGGCGGCGGATTGGGCGTGGCCATTGCTTATCCCCAGGCCAAGGCGCTGCATGAGGCGGGCGCCAAGGTGGATCTCATCGTGGGCTTCCGCAACGAGGATCTGATCATCCTGCAGGAGGAACTCGCCGCTGCCTGTACTGACCTGACCATCATGACCGACGATGGCTCCAACGGCCACAAGGGCTTTGTGACCCAGGCGCTGGAGGAAAAGCTGAAGGCGGGCGAACAGTACGACGTGGTGATCGCCATCGGCCCCCTGCCCATGATGCGCGCTGTGTGCAACCTCACCAAGCCCTACGGCGTGAAGACCATCGTGAGCATGAATCCCATTATGATCGACGGCACGGGTATGTGCGGCGGCTGCCGCGTCACCGTGGGCGGCGAGACCAAGTTTGCCTGCGTGGATGGCCCGGACTTCGACGGTCATCTGGTGGACTGGGACGAGGCCATTGCCCGCAGCCGGATGTTCCGGTCGGAGGAAGCCAAGGCCAAAGAAAAGCTGCACAAGTGCAGACTGACAGGGGAGGCACGCAGCCATGCCTAATATGTCGCTGAAGAAGAACCCCATGCCGGAGCAGGATGCGGTGGTGCGCGCCGGTAACTTCAAGGAGGTCGCTCTGGGGTACACCCGGGAGATCGCCATGGAAGAAGCCGACCGCTGCCTGAACTGCAAGAACGCCCCCTGCGTTACCGGCTGCCCGGTGAATGTGCCGATCCCCAATTTCATTGCAAAAATCAAGGAAGGCGACTTCCAGGGCGCGTATGAGGTCATCCGCACCCAGAACGGCCTGCCGGCCATCTGTGGCCGCGTCTGCCCCCAGGAGACCCAATGCGAGAGCAAGTGCGTGCGGGGCATCAAGGGCGAAGCGGTGGGCATTGGCCGCCTGGAGCGCTTTGCTGCCGACTATGCCATGAACGAGGGCAAGGTCTCTGTGGAAACGGCTCCTGCCTGCGGCAAGAAGGCGGCGGTGGTGGGTTCCGGCCCCGCTGGATTGACCTGCGCGGCTGACCTGGCCCGCGCTGGCTGGGACGTGACCCTCTACGAGGCGCTGCACACCCCCGGCGGCGTGCTGATGTACGGCATTCCGGAGTTCCGCCTGCCCAAGGCCCTGGTGCAGAAGGAGATCGACGCCATTCGCGCCCTGGGTGTGAAGATCGTGACCAATGCGGTGGTGGGCCGCGCCATGACGGTGGACGAACTGCTGGAGGAAGGCAACGACGCGGTGTTCATCGGCAGCGGTGCGGGTCTGCCCAATTTCCAGAAGATCCCCGGCGAAAGCCTGTGCGGCGTGTATTCTGCCAATGAGTTCCTGACCCGCATCAACTTGATGCGCGCCTACACCTTCCCCCAGCACGACACCCCCGTAAAGGTGGGCAGCCGTGTGGCGGTGATCGGCGGCGGCAATGTAGCCATGGACGCTGCCCGCTGCGCCAAGCGCCTGGGCGCCGACGTGACCATCGTCTACCGCCGCGGCGAGGAGGAAATGCCCGCCCGCAAGGAGGAGATCCACCACGCCAAGGAGGAGGGCATCCACTTCCGGCTGCTGACCAACCCCATGGAGATCCTGGGTGACGAAAACGGCTTTGTCCGCGCCATGACCTGCGTGGAAATGGAACTGGGCGAACCCGACGCCAAGGGGCGCCGCCGCCCGGTGGCCAAGCCCGGCAGCGAGTTTGAACTTCCCGTGGAAACGGTGATCGTGGCCATCGGCAACAGCCCCAACCCGCTGATCAAAAAGACCACCCCCGACCTGCCCACAGAGAAGTGGGGCGGCATTACCGCTGATGAAAACGGCCGCACCGGCAAAGCCAAGGTCTACGCCGGCGGCGACGCCGTGACTGGCGCAGCCACGGTGATCCTGGCCATGGGCGCGGGGAAAAAAGCGGCGCGGGCCATTATTGAAGACAATGCGTAAGAAAAAAACGGTGCGGAAACGCGCCGCTTTTTTCAAATGATGAATTCGGAATTCGGAATTGCGAGTGCGGCACGGCTCGCTGCTTCCTCCGCGTCGCGGCGCGCCCGTTGCGCGCCGTGACCCCAACTCGGAGACCCCATAGCTGGGCATCCCCAAAACGGGAGTCCAGAGGGCCGAACGGCCCTTTGGCAGAGGTTTCCAAAGGGGACAGCGTCCCCTTTGGTCGCCGGAGGCGAAATCTGTGGAAGTTTGAAGCCGCAGGTTTCATTTTGTGTCGAGATATGTTATAATCAAGGTTACGGAAGAAGGGAGTGGACGGATTGTTCAGTTTTGAGGATCAGTACACGATGTTTGATGTGACTCCGGTGGACAATCTGTTCATTCTGGAGCATATGCCTGGGGCGCAGGGCGACCATGTGAAGGTGTATTTGTACGGGCTGATGCAATGCTATCATCCGCAGAAGGACACGTCCATCGAGCAGATGGGGCAATACCTGAACATGACGGAGGAGGAGATCCTGGCGGCGTTCCGGTACTGGGAGCGGCGCGGGCTGGTGCATCGCATCAGCGACAGGCCGCCCACCTTCCGCTATGTGAATGCGAAGAAGCTCATGTTTATGGAAGCGCCCAACGACCCGGTGTACGATGCCTTTGGTCAGGCGGTGCATGGCCTGTTTGACAACAAGCGCAATCTGTATGGCAAGGAGGTCAGCCGCTGCTATGAATGGGTGGAGCAGATGGGCTTGCCCCAGGAGGTCGTGCTGCGGCTGCTGGAAAGGCTGATCGAGCAGCGCGGTGCGAAGTTCTCCTTCGATGCGGCTGAAAAACGGGCGGTGGAGCTGGCCGAGGCGGGCGCCAAGTGCGCCGAGGACGTGGACGTGGTGCTTGACCGGGACAAGAAGGTGCTGGAGGGCAGCCGCGCGGTGCTGCGGAAGTTCAGTATGCTCCGCGAACCCACCCAGCCGGAAATGAACCTGTACGAAAAATGGTTCAAGGAGTGGGGCTATACCCCGGAGGCCATTCTGGCGGCCTGCGACGATACCACCAACAGCAAGAATCCGTCCTTCAAGTACCTGGACGGTGTGCTGCGGGACAAGCGGGAGAAGATCGGCACGAAGACCATTTCTGCCAAGCAATTGGAAAAGAACAAGCAGCAGCGCGAGGATGTGGAAGCACCCCTGCGCAAGCTGCTTGCCACGCTGAACAAGCCCGGTCTCACCGTGAACGACAGCACCATGAAGCTGTATGCAGAAATGCGCACGCTGTATGGGGATGAGATCATCCGCCGGGCGGGCGAAGAATGCGCCAAGCGCGCCTGCGACTTCGACGATGTGCTGAAGACCCTGAAAAACTGGCACAAGAACGGCCTGACCACCGTGGCGCAGATCGATGAATACATGGCGCAGATCGGACAGTACAACGAGTTTGTGGATCAGCTCTACAGCGTGTGGGGCAAGACCTCCCGCTCCTCTGCGGCCAACCGCGCCCTGGTGCAGAAGTGGACGGAGGAATGGGGCTTCACCAGGGAGATGGTGGTGTACTGCGCTGCCTTCGCCAAGGATGCCGAGAAGCCCGTGCCCTATCTGAACAAGCTCCTGGATACCTTCCGGCAGGAGGGCGTTTCCACCCCCGAGGCTGCTGCGGCGGCGCACGAAAAGGCAAAGCCCGCTGCCAAGGCCGGCAAAGTGGTGCGGGAGCAGCAGTATGAGCAGCGTCAGTATGAGGATAACCAGCAGCTGCCGGAATGGATGCAGCAGCGATTGAAGGAGATGAACGGCGATGCGTAATGCCATCCTGCGGGAGCTGCAGGGCGAGTATGATCAGCAGCGGATGCGGAACGATCAGGAAGACCAGCGCCGTTTGGCAGAGGTCACGGCGAAATGCCCGGAGATCGCCCAGCTGATGGACGAAAGGCAGAGCATGATCTTTGCTGGGCTGCGGGGCATACTGGATGGCCGTGTGCAGGGGGATGAGCTGCCCCGGCGCATGGATGTGATGAACACCCGTATCGCCCAGCTTCTGCACCAGCACGGCTATGGGGAGGATTACCTGGAGCCGGTGTACCGCTGCGGCAAGTGCAAGGACACGGGCTATGTGGGCGAGCCGGTGAAGGAAATGTGCGACTGCCTGCGCAGCGCCTTCTATGCCCGGCTGTACCAGCAGGTAGGTCTGGGCGAAAAGGCGCAGCAGACCTTCGAGAGCTTTGATCTGACTGTGTTCCCGGACAAGAAGGTGGAGGGGCAGCCCTTCACCCAGCGGCAGCTGATGAGTATGATCCGCGAGCAATGCCAGACCTGGGCAGACCAGTACCCCAAGGCATCCACCAGCGATATGCTGCTGATGGGTCCCAGCGGCCTGGGCAAGACCTTTTTGATGCACGCCATGGCCAAGCGGCTGCTGGATCGGGGCCATAATGTGCTGATGATGAGCGCCTATCGCTTTCTGGACGTGGCGCGCAAGGCTTATTTCTCCGGGCAGATGGGTGAACTGGACAGCCTGATGGAGGCCGACGTGCTGCTCCTGGACGACCTGGGCAGCGAGCCGCTGATGGAGAATATCACGATTGTGCAGCTGTTTAACCTGATCAACGAGCGGCAGACCGCGGGTAAGGGAACGGTGATCAGCACCAACCTGAACCTGCGGGAGCTGCGGGAGCGCTACACCGAGCGCATTGCCTCCCGGCTGACGGACAAGCGCCAATGCACCCAGGTGGTGTTCATGGGCGAGGATATCAGGAGGGTGTAAATGAACATCCAGATGTATGTGAGCAAAAAGAACTTCGATGTGCAGAAGGCGGAGCGGTTCTTCAAGGAACGGCGCATCACCGTGCAGGTGATGGACCTGAAAAAGCACAAGCTGGGCGAGCGTGAGGTGCAGGTGATGGCCAAGGCGGGCGGCCTACAGAACATCATCGACCGGGAGGACAAGAAGGTCAAGGAGCATCCCGCCTGCTATTACAATCAGGACAGCCTGCTGATGGCGGCCATCCTGGAGACCCCCTGGCTGCTGAAGTCGCCCATCGTGCGCAATGGCAGCAAGGCCACCGTGGGGTATCAGCCCGACGTGTGGGAGGAATGGGTGAAGCAAGGATAAAGAAAAGAGACTTCGTAGTGAAGTCTCTTTTTTTCATTTCTGCCAGATGCACACCGCCGCCGCCATCAGGCCCTCGTGGGTGATGGACAGCAGCGCCTGGCCACCGTCGGCGGCTTTCTCGGCCTTGCCCATCAGGTGGTAGTAGGGCTGACCCAGCTCGGTGTGCAGCACTTCGATGTCCTGCAGGGGGAACGCCAGCCCCACGCCCACGGCCTTGAGGAAGGCTTCTTTGGCGGCGAAGATGCCCGCCATGCTCTGGCTGGCGCTGAGGCCGCGGCCGCGGATATAGGCTGCCTCCGCTGGGGTGAAAAAGCGGTTCAGAAAGCGGTCGTCCTGCAAGTTCTTTTCCATGCGGCTGATGTCGCACAGGTCGATGCCCACGCCGCGCACCTTACACATAGCCCATCACTCCTCTCACGGATACGTCACCTGCCAGCACACGGCGCAGGACGGACGTTTGGTCCCGAACCAAAAGCCCGCCTGTTTCGTCAATGTCTTCGGCCACGCCGGTGAACTCCTCGCTGCCGGAGACCTTCACCATGCTGCCCAGGGTGCAGCTGCGGGCGCGGTAGGCTTCCGCAAGGGCAGCGAAACCATCGTTTTCCAGCCGGGTGATGGTCTCCTCCAGTGCGGCCAGGTAGCGCACCAGCAGCTCCCGGCGGGGCGGGGGAGTCATGTGATCCGCAATGGAGGTGGCCTGGTGGGCAAGCTCGGCAGGGTAGGCGCTGCGTCCCACGTTCAGCCCGGTACCCACCACGATGTAGTCGATGCCGCTGGCTGCAAAGCCGATCTCCAGCAGGATGCCGCAGAGCTTCTTGCCCTCCAGCACCAGGTCGTTGGGCCACTTGATGCGGGCATCCAGCCCGGTGGTCTCGTTCACGGCCTGCGCCATGGCCAGGGCGGCGCAGAGGGTCACCAGGGGAGCCTGCTCCGGCTGGATGCGGGGGCGCAGCAGCACGGAGAGCCACAGCCCCTGCCCAGCAGGGGAATGCCAGATGCGGCCAAGGCGACCCTTGCCGGCAGTTTGAGACTCGCACAGGCACAGGCTGCCGGCGGGCGCGCCGGAGAGTGCCATTTGCTTCAGCAGGGTATTGGTGGAGGTGGCCTCCTGCAGCACCTCTGCCTGACCACGCCCCATATACCGGGTGGTCAGCAGCGGGAGCCAGGTGGAGGCGGCCAGGGAATCCTGATGATCTGACATCTTTCAGCACCACTTCATGTCGAAATTGTTACAATTCACACAGAGCGTGAAAAGCCTTGTGTATGCTGATATTTTACAGCATGAGCAGGGTTGTTTCAAGCATAAAAGCAACAAACGCTTGAAAAAATATGAAATGTTGTTTATAATAAAGTGAAAAACTTTTGTAATCAAGGAGGCAGTCTGTATGCAGCCCAGGCGCATCATTCAAGCCCTGCAGGAGAATATTTCCAAGGTCATCGTCGGCAAGGAGGAGGCCATCGAGTACGCGCTGATCGCCCTTTTGTGCAAGGGTCATGTGCTGATCGAGGACGTGCCGGGCGTGGGCAAGACCACCCTGGCCAGCGCCCTGGCCAAGTCGCTGGACTGCTCCTTCCGCCGCATCCAGTTCACCCCCGACCTGATGCCCTCCGACGTGACGGGCTTCACGCTGGTGAACTTCAAGACCGGCGAAATGGAATACAAGGAAGGCGCGGTGATGAGTCAGGTAATCCTGGCGGACGAGATCAACCGCACCAGCCCCAAGACCCAGTCCGCGCTGCTGGAAGTAATGGAAGAGCAGCAGGTCACCGTGGACGGCATCACCCACAAGCTGCCCCAGCCCTTCATTGTGCTGGCCACCCAGAACCCCGGAGAGTTCGTGGGTACCTACCCCCTGCCCGAGGCGCAGATGGACCGCTTCTTCCTGCGCATCGCCATGGGCTATCCCACCATTGAGCAGGAGATGGATGTGCTGGAGCGCTATTCCGGCACGGTGAAGCCTATGGCCGTGCTGGAGCCTGTATGCGCAGCAGAGGACATCATTGCCCTGCAGCAGATGGTGACCACCATCTACTGCTCGCCGGAGGTGCGCTCCTATGTGGCCACCCTGGCAGCAGCCACCCGTCAGGATCCCGCGCTGACGCTGGGTGCTTCCACCCGCGCAGCCATTGCGCTGATCCACGGCGCCCAGGCCTGCGCGCTGCTGGACGGGCGTGACTTTATCCTGCCGGAGGATGTGCAGCACATGGCGCTGCCGGTGCTGTCCCACCGCGTGGTGCTGAACCCCGAAGCCCGCATGAAGGGTGTCACCGCCGAGCAGGTGCTGGTGAAGATCCTGAAAAACGTGGCGGTGCCTGTAAAGCTATGAAAATGCATTTGACTTGGCCCACCGTGGTGGTGCTGGCGCTGCTGCTGGCCGCCTTTTCCACGGGCAGCCCCATCTTCCTCACCGCGGCGGTGCTGATCGTGCTGCTGGTGGCCTTCAGCTTTCTGGGAGTGTGGCAGGCGGCGCGGACGCTGGAGGTACACAGCGATCTCAGCGGGCGCAGCGTGCAGCGGGGCGAGAGCGTGATGCTCACCGTGACGGTGAAGCACAGGGGGATCATCCCCATTGCGCCCATGCTGCTGGAGCTTTACGCCACGCCGGACACCCCGGAGACCGCCGTGCGCCTGAAGGATGCCCCCGGCCGCACCCAGAAGCTGACGCTGCCCTTCCATGCAGCTCATGTGGGCGTGAGCAGCCCCGGCGTGAAAAGCTGCACGGTGGAGGATCTCTTCGGCCTGTTTGCTATCACCAAGCAGCCCAAGGCTGCCCAGAGCGAGCTGCTGGTGCTGCCCCTGCCCTTCCAGGTGGAGCAGTTGACCTTCGCCCCCGGTGATTCCGGCCTGGAGACCATGGCCCGCGCCACCGAGGACGTGACCAACCCCAGCGACATCCGCGCCTATATGCCCGGCGATGCGCTGAAGAAGATCCATTGGAAGCTCTCTGCTCGCAAACGGGAGCTGGTGGTGCGCCGCTTTGAAGAACCGGTGCTGCCCGATGCCCTGGTGCTGATGGACTGCTCTCCGCCGCCCTCCTGGGGTCACCCGGAGGCAGAGGCAGACGTGCGGGACTCCCTGCTGGAGACCGCCGCCTCGGTGATGAACAGCCAGATGGCCACCGACCATGCGGTGCGCCTGCCGCTGCTTGGCGAGCATCCTGTGGAGCTGGACAAGGCCATGGGGATGCCCATGATCCTGGAAAACCTGGCGCGGGTGGACTTTTCGGAAACGGACAAGTTCGAGCGGGTGCTGCTGTTGGAGACCCGCCGGATGCGCAAGGTAGGCGCCACGGTGGTGATCTCCGCAAGGCTTTCCAGCCACATGGTGGACGTGATGATCCGTATGCGCCGCATGGGTCCCATTGTGCGGCTGTATCTGGTGACCTTTACCCCGGATGATCCCATGGTGCTGCCGCTGATCAGCAAATTGCAGCAGGGGCAGATCGAAGTGTGCTATGTGACGCCGGTTCCGGCGTAAATGCTGAACAATCTAACGGAAAGGAGCGATGGCATGAAGGATGCGGTGCGCCGCGGTGCGGTGGCTTATCTGCTTGCGCTGGGGCTGACGCTGGCCATGCTGGGCTGCATGGGAATGCTGGCCCATGGCTGGATGGCGGCTGCGGTGCTTTCGGGCATCACGCTGGTGATGACGCTGTGTTCGACCAGGAAGCTGACGCGGCTCATCATGGGCGGTGTGATCCTGGCGGGCGCGGCGGCCTGGCTGCTGCTGGGCGGCATGAATACCCTCAGCGAGATCCTGCGCGCCATGACGCTCCACTTCACCGGCCTGAACGGCGCTCTGCCCATGGTGGCGCAGGAAACGGCGCTGCTGCTGACGGTGCTGATGGGCGTGGCTGCCTTTGCGCTGACCAACCGCAGCATGGGGGCTTATCCCGCCCTGGCGGTGACGCTGCTGGCGGCCATGATCCTCTGGCTTAGCGACCAGCCACGGGCGCTGCCCTGGTTGGCCCCGGCCATGGCGGGGGTGCTGCTTCAGGCGGCGGTGAGTGGCCACGAGGATGTGGCCCTGCACCGGGCGCTGCCCCTGGCGGCGGTGATCACCACCCTGGCGCTGCTGCTGACGCCCACCCAGGGCGTGACCATTCAACCCCTGAAGGACGCTGCCGACAAGCTGCGGGATCAGATCTTCGCCCGGTATATGTTCACCCAGCCCAGAAACGTGTTCACCCTGGCCAGCGAAGGCTATTATCCCCAGGGGCAGCACCAGTTGGGCGGCAAGGCGGAACCTACGGATCACCCCGTGATGCTGGTGAAAACGCCCCGGAAGGTCTACCTGCGGGGCAGCGTGAAGAACGAGTACACCGGCCGCATCTGGACGGATTCCATGGCCGGACGGCGCTACCTGTGGTCCAGCCTGCAATGGCGGGATGCCCGCAGCGATACCTTCAACATGGCCTTGCCCCAGGGCGCTCTGGGCGAGGACGCCGGCCTGACCGCTTACCAAACGGTGAGCGTGCGGATGCTGTCCTCCAGCGCCTCCAGCCTGTTTGTCCCGCAGCGCATCCGGCAGCTGAACCCTGGCGGCGAATTGGTGCCGTACTTCAATTCCGGTAGCGAGGTGTTCGTCACCCGCGACCTGGAGGAAGGGGACACCTACACCGTCACCGCGCCGCTGATGATCGCCGGCGATGCGGGACTGGGTACGCTGATCCAGGCCTGCGAGAGCAGCGAGGATCCGCTGTATCCGCAGATTTTGCACGACTACACCGGCTTGCCGGATCACCTGCAGGACCTGGTGTTTGAACTGGCCCAGGAGGCCTGCGCCGGGGCAGAAACGCCCTACGACAAGGCCTATGCCATCCAGACCTGGCTGGCGCGGAGCTTCCGCTATACGCTGGAGGTGGACCCCCAGCCGGAGAACATCGACTTTGTGAGCAACTTCCTGCTGAATACCCAGGAAGGCTACTGCACCTACTTTGCCTCGGCCATGACGGTGCTGTGCCGCATGGTGGGCCTGCCTGCCCGCTATGTGGAGGGCTACCTGGCTGAGCCGGACGAGAATGGTCACGCCTATGTGACCGGACTCCACGGCCATGCCTGGACGGAGGTGTACTTCGAGGGCTTCGGCTGGCTGACCTTCGACGCCACCCCTGCCCAGAACCGCAGCATGGACGCCCCGGAAGAGCTGCTTCCCCCGGAGGAAAACGAACCCGAGAATACCCCTGAGCCGGAGGAAACCCCGGAGCAGGAGCCAGAGGCCACGCCGGAATCCAGTCAGCAGCCTCCCGCAGAGGAAGACGAACCCACTCCCACGCCGGAGCCGGAAGTACCCAACCAGGAGCCGGAGCAGCCTGAGAAGCCCAGCACGGGCTGGCTGTGGTGGCTGCTGGTGCTGCTGGCGGCAGTGGGCTGCGGGGTGCGGATCTGGTGGACGCAGCCGGAGCAATGCGCCAAGCGCGCCAAGGATGAAATGGGACGCTGGTCGGCATGGATGCAGGCTATCAGCGATGCGCTGCGGGTGGTCAAGCTGCCCAGGGAGGCCAGCGAGTCGCCCATGGCGTATATGCGCCGCATCGACAGCCTGCGCCGCTACCCGGTGGCCATGACGCCCCTGGGCGAGTGCATGGCGCTGGTGTTCTACGGCAGGCTGAACCCGGAGCCGGAGGAAACCACCATGGCCGCCCAGGCCTACGCGGGCATCCAGTCCCGCCTGAACCTGTGGCAGAAGCTGCACCTGACGCTGGTGCGCGCCTTTGTTCCCCAGAAGAAACGGTTGTTTACCAAATAAAAGGACCGCCGCTTGCAGAGATTGCAGGCGGCGGTTTTGTGTTAGTTTGCAGCGGGTGTGGGAATGGGTTCCGGGGTGGCCAGCTCCTTTTCGTAGAGCTTTTCCAGCATCTGCACAGAGGCTACGTCGCCGTTGACGCTCAGACCGTTGGCCTTCTGGAAGGCCTTCACGGCGGAGGCGGTGCCGGCCAGGTAGGTGCCGGAGCATTTGCCCTGGTAGTAGCCCAGTTCGGTGAGCTTCTTCTGCATCCAGTAAACGGCGGGAGAGGAATCGTTCTTCTTCAGCTTGGTGAGGGGCAAGGGCGGCTGGCCGCCGCTGATGTAGTTGGGTTCGGCGGTGGGCTGGGGCGTTTCCTTGGGGAGCATATTGCCGTAGTTCAGGGGCGGCAGCTTCAGGGAGGCCACCAGCTCGGGATCCTTGGGCAGCTTTTCAGTGATGGTCACCACCGTACCCTTGCCCACGTTTTCATAGATCCAGCGAGCATCGGCCACGGTGAGGCGGATGCAGCCGTGGGAGGCGCGCTTGCCCAGGTTCTTGTAGCTCTTCACGGAAAGATCCATGGTATCCACGGTGTTGTAGATCACGGAATGGAAGGCGATGGAGCCGTTGATCTTCGTCCAGTACTGGGCATGGCCGCCCCACTTGGGGAAGTAGCACCAGCGGGCGTTGCGGCCGGAAAGCACCCAGTCGCCCACATCGCTGGGAGCGCCTTTGGTGCCGGTGGAGCAGAGCATCTGCCGGATCACCACGGTGTAGTCGCCGTTCTCGTCACGGCCATACACGGTGGTGACCTGGTTGTTCACGTCCACGGTGATGGCAAAGGGTACCGGGGTAGGCGTGGGCGTGGGGCGGGGCGTTTGATCGGGCAGGATGATGTCGGAGGTGTTGAAGATCATGTTCCAGGTGTCTTCGCCCACGATGCTGTCGGCCTTGAGGCCGTTCTGCTTCTGGAAGGCCTTCACAGCGTTGGCGGTGTGACCCAGGAAGTTGCCGGACACGGGGCCTTCGTAGTAGCCCAGCTCGGTAAGGCGCTCCTGGAGCTGCTTCACCGTTTTGCCGGTGGAGCCGCGGGCCAGCTGCTTTTTGAACTCCACCACCGGGATGGGCGTGGGGGTCACGGGGGCATCCTCGTCAATGACCAGGAAGGACATATTGTCCAGGTCAGGGGCAGGGGTGGGGGTGACCTCCACCTTGGCGTGGGCGGAGAGGGCATCACCGCTGAAGAGCAGCGCCTGAACGTCGATATCCGCAATGCCGGTGGGTTCCTCGCCGATCTTCTGCTGGAAGCGCTCGATGGCAGAGCCGGTGGCCTCCAGGAAGTTGCCGGAGATCTTGCCGGTGTAGTAGCCCAGCTCGGTGAGGCGGGTTTGCAGGCGCTTCACGTCCTCGCCGGAGGAGCCGTATTGCAGGGGGCGGTACAGGGTGGAATATACCAGCGCCAGGGTCTGAGCATCGGCCTTGCCGGTGGCATCCAGGCCAAAGTCCTCCTGGAAGGCCTTCACGGCAGCCTGGGTGTTCTCACCATAGCTGCCGGAAATGGTGCCGGAGTAGTAATACAGCTCGGTGAGGCGCTGCTGCAGCTCGGTCACATCGTCGCCCTGGGCGCCGCGGGTCAATTCGCGGGCTTCGGTGGATTCCACCAGCAGGCTGCCGGTCTCGTCCAGGAGGATCATCTCACCCTCGGCAAAAGCGGCGCAGGGCAAAAGCAGCGCCACCAGCAGCACGGAGAAGAAGTGTTTCATCATCATCACCCCGGCGGGAAAAACCGCCATTGTACATTTATTCCATTCTATTATAGTAGGGATGCGAAAATGTTGCAAGGGTTTTGCGGATATTTTACAAAATTATGTTTTGGCAGACGATTTACAAAATGGGCAGAAAAACAATCGGAAAACAGGCAAAGCGGTTGACAGTAGGGCAGCGGATGTGGTATCATGCTTTCATCATCAGAGGAAGGAGAAAGCACCATGAAGAACACCGCCACGATGTCCATGATGATGCGCATGTGCAGCATGTGCATGGCTTCGCGTGTCAATCTTCGATGGGCTTTCAGATAAACGGATGATCCGCTGAACAAGCGCCGCATCCGGTCGAGAAGGGGAGCTTCATCGGAGGCTTCCCTCTTTTTTATCTTCCGACCGCTGGTGAAAGGAGATCGTACCCTATGAAAGCTACAGCAAAGCTCCTGGTTCAGTCCAACCAGGAGAGCAGGCGAATGTGACATACACCTTGCCTGCACAACTGTAACGAATTCAATGTAAGGAGAGATTGATCATGAAAAAGTTCCTGTCTCTGGTCCTGGCTGCCCTGTTGGTTCTGTCCTGCGCCTCTGTTGCCCTGGCTGACAAGATCACCATCGCTGTTCCCAACGACCCCACCAACGAAGGCCGCGCCCTGCTGCTGCTGCAGGCCAATGGCTACATCAAGCTGGATCCCGAAGCTGGCGTGACCGCCACCAAGGACGACGTGGCTGAGGACTATGTGGGCATCGACTTCAAGGAGGTCGAGGCTGCTATGGTGGCCAACGTTCTGCTGGATGTGGACTATGCCATCATCAACAACAACTTCGCCCTGGATGCCGGCCTGAATCCTGTGGAGAATTCCCTGCTGATCGAAAGCGCTGATTCCCCCTATGCCAACGTGCTGTGCGTGAAGGCCGGCAACGAGGAATCCGATGCAGCCAAGGCTCTGGCCGCTGTCCTGTACAGCCAGAAGGTGGCTGACTACATCACCGAAACTTACAAGGGTGCTGCCGTGTCCGTTGTGGCTGAGCCCACCGACGGCTTTGATCCCACCGTGGACTATGCTGCTCTGGCCGGCACGACCATCTCCGTGGCTGCTTCTCCCACCCCCCATGCCCAGATCCTGGAGGTGGCTGCTGAGATCCTGGCTGAGAAGAACATCAAGCTGGATGTGAAGGAATTCTCCGATTACGTGCAGCCCAACATGGTGGTGGAGAGTGGCGAAGTGTTTGCCAATTACTTCGCTCACATTCCCTATCAGGAGAACTTCAACGCCGAGAACGGCACCAACATCGTGGTGGTTGCTCCCATCCACGTGGAACCCATGGGTCTGTACGGCGGCAAGCAGGCTGACCTGACTGCCCTGACCATCAAGTAAGCTTTGCTAATGCAGACACACCGGCTGTCCCTTGCGGGGTGGCCGGTGTGCCTTTGCCTTTACGGAGGGACACCCCATGATCGAGATTCGCAACCTGTCCAAGAGCTTCGTCACCTCCGATGGCCCGGTGGACGCGCTGAAAAACGTGAACCTGACCATCAACAATGGCGATATTTACGGCATCATTGGCATGAGCGGCGCTGGCAAAAGCACGCTGGTGCGGTGCATCAATATGCTGGAGCGCCCCACCGAGGGCAACATCCTGCTGGATGGCCGCGACCTGGGCAGCCTGAACAAGAAGGAGCTGCGTGAAGTCCGCCACCGCGTGACGATGATCTTCCAGGGCTTTAACCTGCTGATGCAGCGCACCTGCCTGAAGAACGTGATCCTGCCGCTGCGCCTCTCCGGCGTGCCGAAGGCGGAGGCAGAAAAGCGCGGCCGCGAGCTGCTGGAGATCGTCGGCTTGCCGGACAAGGCCAATGCCTATCCCGCCCAGCTTTCCGGCGGTCAGCAGCAGCGTGTGGCCATCGCCCGCGCCCTGGCCACCGATCCCCAGGTGCTGCTCTGCGACGAGGCCACCAGCGCCCTTGACCCCAAAACCACCCACCAGATCCTTGACCTGATCCGCGACATCAACAAAAAGCTGGGCATCACGGTGATCGTGATCACCCACCAGATGAGCGTGGTGCAGGAAATCTGCAACCGTGTGGCCATTCTGGAGCACGGCGCCGTGGTGGAGGAGGGCGAGGTCGCCCAGGTGTTTGCCGATCCCAAGGCCGATGCCACCCGCCACCTGGTCTACCCGGAAATGGCGGACAGCGTGGCCATCAGCGACGAGCATGGCCAGCGTGTGCGCATCATTTTCAATGGCGGCCCCGCAGCCAAAACACCCCTCATTGCCCAGATGGCCATGGAGGTGGGCGTGGCGGCCAGCATCCTGGGTGCTTCCACCCGTTCGGTGGGCGAGCGCGCCTATGGCTACATCCTGCTGGAAATCCCCGGCGGCCCGGACGAATTGGCCAAGGCCGTGAACTTCCTGCGCAAAACGCCGGATGTGACTGTTTCTGTTGAAGTGAACTATGGTGAGAACAAGGGGGTGGAGGCATGAATTTCGCCAACGCATTTACGCCTGAAAAGCTGGAAGAGGCGCTGGAGGTCATTAAAACCAAGTTCCTCTTTGCCACCTGGGAAACCCTCTATGCCACCATCCTGGCCACCTTCTTCGCCATCCTCATCGGCCTGCCCCTGGGTATGCTGCTGGTGGCGGGCGATGCCAAGGGCGTGCGCCCCCTGCCGCCCCTGCTGATGAAGGTACTCAACGTGATCATCAACCTCCTGCGCTCTGTTCCTTTCATCATCCTGATGGTCATGGTGATCCCCCTGACCCGCGCCATCGTGGGTACCTCGGTGGGTACGGTGGCCTCCATTGTTCCCCTGGCCATTGCGGCGTTCCCCTTTGTGGCGCGCCTGGTGGAGGGCAGCCTGCGCGAGGTGAACCCCAATATCATCGAGACCGCCCAGTCCATGGGCGCCACCCCCATGCAGATCCTGCTGCGGGTGATGCTGCCCGAGAGCGTTCCCTCCCTGATCAGCAACTTTACGCTGGCCATCACCACCATCATGGGCTATACCGCCATGTCCGGTGCCGTGGGCGGCGGCGGCCTGGGCATGATCGCCATCACCTATGGCTATAACCGCTACCGCTACGCCGTCCTGTATGCCTCCGTCATCGTCCTGGTCATCATCGTCCAGGTCATCCAGTCCGTCGGCACCAAGCTCGCCATCAAGTGCGACAAGCGCCTGCGTAACTGACCAGAGAGGGCGCTGCCCTCTCTGGACTCTCCCGCGAAGGGCCGTTCGGCCCTTTCGAAACCCATCCTGTGTTCCGCGTTGTTTTGTCAAGGGTGTTTACACATTTCTTACCGGCAACTGATCGCAACACAAAGGATGGTTGATAGACTCAGACATTTATAACGAAATACCGCCAGCACAAAGTTTTATTGTGCCAGCGGTATTTTTTATCTACTGATTAAGTAAGAGGTAAGGTGGGTTGTTATGCTGCATCATCCCACGATATAAATCCTTTGTACTCACAGCGATCTCGTGCATTATTTTCCCCCGGCATATACATGATGCGTCCAAATTCGGCACAGATTGTTCAGATCCCAATTCTCCGGATCATGCCAAACTTGATGAGCTCCGCTTTTGCCTGTGCCACAATCTCACCAAAGGTGTCAAGAACATCTTTGCCCAATATCGACAGGTCACGAGTACGTCGTAATGATCTCTTCCGCAATAACTTTCCTGGACACACAGCGATCCATTGCCTGCTTCTCAATGTAGCGGTGCGCCCCAGGCTCATCGAATTTGAGTTCGCTGATCAGCAGCCATTTCGCACGGTTTACAATGCGAATTTCTTCCATTTTCTCCTCGATGGAGAGCGTTTTCTTCTCGGTTTTTCTGAGCCTTTCCCGGGCGCTTGACAGCCAGCTGAGCGCAGTTGTGATGATGGGCTTTGCGGTCGGCTTGGAAAGAACAAATACGCCATGCTCAGCAACCCTGTCGAATACTTCTTCCTGAAGCTCTGCCCGGATCATCAGAAGCACGACCGTTTCCTTTGAATTGCTGGCATCAATGGCGAACCGCATGCCTGTTTCATCGGGCAAAGGCGAGTTGATGATAACAATATCAAAAGCACGTTCGGCAAGGGCACGCCTGGCAGCGCCGACATTCGTTGCGAATTGCACAGGGGAGTATCTTGCCTCAGGGAGCAGGGCGGTGAGCGCATCATTGAAGCCTTCTGCCGCTGATATGACCAGAACGCTGTAAACCCGTTCCTTCAGGCTCATGCTGCTCCCTCCTTTCTAAGCTTTTATTCAGCTTTATTGATGACAGTAGATGTCCAGAATTGCAGCAGGAATATGCGCCTTGATGAAGTCGCTTTCTGCTGCAATGCTGCAGGCAGCGTTCAGCGTCTCGGGCAGTTTTCTGAACCTGGACAAGGTTTGGGCATCCGCCTTATACAGGTTGATATTGGCGGCTTCCGGCATCGGTTGCCTGCTTTCAAGGCCGGACAGCGCTGCATAGATCATGAGCGCGAAGGCAAGATATGGATTGGCCAGCGGATCGGGTGAGCGAAGCTCCGCACGGCGGTATTCGCCCACGGCAGCAGGAATCCGCACGAGCTGGGAGCGGTTCTCACTCGACCATGAAACATAACCAGGAGCTTTATGGTTGCCAAAGCGCTGATAGGACGCTTCGGTGGGATTGAGGAACGCAGTCATATCCACAACCTTGTCGAGCACACCGGCAATCATATAGTAAAGGTTGTCGGGATCATCACAGGGCTTGACGGACATATTGATATGAAAGCCATTGCCGGGTTTGTCTTCAAGCGGCTTCGGGCCGAAATCCACATGTACGCCATTGCGGCGCGCAACCGTTTTGACGATGGTCTGGAAGGTCATCGTATTGTCAGCCGCAGTCAGCGGATCAGAATAACGGAAGTCAATTTCGTTCTGGCCGGGACCTTCTTCGTGGTGCGAGCTTTCAGGACGGATGCCCATCTGTTCCAATGTCAGACAGATCTCACGGCGGATATTCTCCCCCCTGTCCTCAGGAGCAATATCCATATATCCTGCTTCATCGTAGGGGATCTTTGTCGGCTTGTTCTTTTCATCAAGCTCAAACAGATAGAATTCCTGTTCTGCGCCGAAGGCAAAGGTATATCCTGCCCTCCGCGCGTCTTCCACCGCCCTTTTGAGCAGACTGCGGGTATCGCATTCGAAGGGTGTACCGTCCGGATAGGATATGCTGGTGAACATCCGAACGACTTTTCCATGCTCAGGACGCCACGGAAGGATCATCAGCGTGTCAGGATCCGGGTGAAGAAGAAGATCGCACTTTGTTTCATCGCCAAAGCCTGCGATGGCGGATGCATCGAATGCAATACCATATTCAAAGGCGCGAGGCAGCTCCTCCGGCATGATTGAAATGTTTTTCTGTCTGCCAAATACATCGCAGAAAGCAAGACGGATGAACTTCACGTCTTCCTCCCGTACGTACTGCATGACCTCTCCCTTTGAATACTTCATAGCGGTGTACCTCTCTTCGTTAATTTGCTACATACATTTGCTTGTATGGGTTCTTGCTGTCCGGCGTCACAACTGTGAAGGCGGCGGACAGGATCTCTCCTGCATCGTAACCGAAAGTCTCACAGAATTCGGCAATATCCGCCTTGATTTCTGCCAGGTCCGTTTCATCCGCAGGGCGAGCCGTCACCTGACTTGGAAAGCTGATGTCCCTGCAGTCAGAGCGCAGGAACATCTTTCCGCCGTGCATACCCGTGCACGGGAAGTATCCGACGATCTTCCCGTTCCCAGCTTCAAGGCCAAGAACGATGATGACGCCGCCTGCCTGGTATTCGCCCAGGAAGCTGCCTGCCCCTCCGCCGATCACCATCACGGGGATCTTATCCTCGTAAGCTTTCATATGGATTCCTGCTCGGTAGCCGGCATTCCCTTTGACAAGGATTTTTCCGCCGCGCATGGCGTAACCGGCAGCATCGCCGATATTGCCATGAACAACGATCTTCCCTTCGTTCATCGTATCGCCGACTGCGTCCTGCGCGTTTCCCCTGACGGTAATCATGGCGCCATTGAGGTAAGCGCCCAGCGCATTGCCAGGGATGCCGCTGATAGTGATGTGCCTGTTGGTCATTCCGGCAGCGATGAAGCGCTGGCCGCAGCAATCCTCAAGGGTCACTTCCCCGGCGGCTTTCCGCAGCGCCTCGTTCAAGACCCTGTAATCAAGCTCTTTGGCATTGATCGACATATTTATACCACACCTCCAAACTTTTTTCTACGATTCTCGGGAGAAAATGCAACGGAAGTTGCAACTTTTTTCATTGTTTCAAAGTCAATCGTGTCGAGAGGCGTCCTTTCACGGATGAGAGAGGTATAGATTCCGGCACGTTCGGTCTTGCCAATCAGGATAAATCCTTTTAACAATCCATCCTTTGTAAACAGTCTTTTTAATGTACTGTCGCTCTTTTCTTCATACATTT
>JAGBEX010000041.1 GCA_017936765.1 Clostridia bacterium | reverse complement strand
GGTATCCTCGCTTTCTGCTGCAATAGAAAAAGCAGCTATGTACTTGAAGGTTTCCCTTCAAGCCATAACTGCTTGAATTTACTGTATTTCCCGCGACTCATGACGAGGAGGGGTAAACCTTCCTCTACATAATAACGCGTTTGGGAAGGAACTTTTTTGCTTACTTGCCGGAAACCTGCAGCACGCCCACATCCACCGAGGGGCTGCCCGTGGAGCTGCCGGGGAACAGCAAATCGCTGCCCACGGCGCGGATGTTCTTCAGCAGTTCGTAGAAATTGCCCGCCACGGTGATCTGTTCCACCGTCTTGTCCCGCCGGCCGGCTTTCACGCTGTAGCCCTTGGACAGCAGGGAGAAATCGCCGCTGGTGGGGTTCGCGCCCGCGTGGAGGCCGCCCAGCTCGGTGATCACCAGACCCTCGCCCATGTCGGTCATGAGGGTGGCCAGATCCTTCTCGCCGGGCTTGAAGAAGAAGTTGGTGGGTGCCACCCGCACAGGCGCAGCATAGCTGCCGCGGCTGGCATTGCCGGTGGTCTCCACGCCCTGCTTGCGGGCAGTTTTGCGGCTGTGCAGGAGCGTGGTCAGCACGCCCGCGTCGATCACCGCCTTGGTGCGGCTGGCAGAGCCTTCCGCATCGAAGGGGCAGGTGGCAAAGCCGCCCTCCAGCAGAGGATCGTCCATCAGCGTCACCACGTCGGAGGCGATGGTCTGCCCTTCCTTGCCACCCAAGAGGGACATCTTCTGCTGCACATTCTCGGCGGAAAAAATGCCGCTGAACACCCGCAGCAGGCTGCTCATGGCATCGTTGCGCAGGATCACCCGGTACTCGCCCTGGGGTACGGATTCGCCGTGGAGCTTGCTCACCGCATCCTCCGTGGCCTTGCTGCCGATTTCTTCCGCATCCAGCTCGGCAAAGCGGGTGCCGCAGCTGAGCTTCATGCCCACGGCGGTGGAATCGCCGTCCTTGGCAATGGGTTCCCCGTAGGCATAGCACAGGCAATCGTTCCACTTCAGGTCCAGGCCGTAGCTGTTCTTCAGGTGGATGCTGGCGCGCTGGGTGGACACGGCGCTCTCTGCCTTCCACACACGGCTGTCGGCGGCCTTGGCGGCCTTTTCGATGGCCAGGCACAGCGCCAGCTTCTCCTCTGCAGACACCTCGTCCATGTCCGTTTCCGGCTCCTTCATCTGGGGATATTCCTTTTCCCCGGCAAAGATCTCGTCCTGCTCGTCGCTTTCCACCAGATCGGCGGATTCCTTCACGCCCTCGATGAGCTGACCGATGGCCGCCTCGTCGAAGGCCTGGGTGGCCGCATAGCCCATCTTGCCATTCACCGTGCCGCGCAGGCTCAGCCCGCTGGAGGTGGACACCTCGTAGGATGTGATCTCCCCTTCCTTGGCTTCTGCCGAGAAGGAGTTGCCGCTCTGATAGAACACCTCTGCCGTATCGATGCCCGCCGCCTTGGCCGCAGCCAGCAGCTTATCCATAAACTTATCCATCACATAGCCCTCCTTAGCCCTGTCCGCCCACGGTCAGGCTGCTGACGCGGATCATGGGCTGACCCACATTGGTGGGGATGCTGCCGCTGGAAGAGCCGCACATACCCTGGCCCATCTGCATATCCTTGCCCACCCGGTCGATCTTGAGCAGCACCTCGCTGCCGCGACCGATGAGGCTGGCACCGCGCACCGGATGCGCGATCTTGCCGTCCTTCACCAGATAGCCCTCGTTCACCGCAAAGTTGAATTCGCCCGTGGCAGGGTTCACCGAGCCGCCGCCCATTTTCTTGGCGTAGAGGCCGTCGCCCATGGTAGCGATCATCTCGGCCTCGTCGTCCTTGCCCGCGGCAATGTAGGTGTTGCGCATACGGGAGGTGGGCGCCCAGGCGTAGCTCTGACGGCGACCGGAGCCGGTGGGCGCCATGTTCATGCGACGGCCGCCCAGCTTGTCGATCATGTAGTTCTTCAAAACGCCGTTTTCGATCAGCGTCAGGTTGGTGGTGGGCATACCTTCATCGTCGATGTGCAAGCTGCCCCACTCGTTCACCATGGTGCCATCGTCGATGGCGGTGACGCAGGGCGCGGCAATCATCTGCCCCAGCTTGCCGGAGAACTCGCTCACGCCAAAGGCCACGCTGGTGGCCTCCAGGCTGTGACCGCAGGCCTCGTGGAAGATCACACCGCCAAAGCCGTTGTCGATCACCACGGGCATCACGCCAGCGGGACACAGGGGTGCATGGAGCATGGTCACCGCCTGCCTGGCGGCCAATTCGCCGTACTTCTCCGGGTCGATGCGCTCGTCAAAGATCTCAAAGCCCATGGCCGCACCGGGGCCTTCCATGCCCGTCTGGATCTCCGTGCCGTTGCTGGCCACAGCGCCCACGCTCATGCGGGTACGCACCCGGCGATCCGTGGCAAACACGCCCTCGGTGTTGCAGATCAGCACATCCTGCACATGGTCGGTGTAGCCCACATTCACCTGCACGATCTCCTTGGACACCCGCCGTGCGGCCGCCTCTGCGGCGCGGATCTTCTCCGCCTTCACGGCAGCCTTCACGTCGGTGGGCAGAATGCGGATCTCCTCCGGCCGCACATAGCAGCTGGGCTTGAAGGCCTCCACCACGCAGCCCTTGCCGCTTTTCACCGCAGCGGCAGCCTGCTCGGCACAGGCCATCAGGCCTTCGCGGCTGGTATCGTTGGTGTGGACGTAAATGGCATTGGTGCCGCTGAACACGCGCACACCCGCGCCATGGATGCGGCCGCTGTTCACGTTCTCAATGCGGCCGGAGCGCATCATCAGGGAATGATCCACCCGGTCTTCCATAAAGATCTCCGCAAAGTCGCCGCCGGTGCGCACCGCACAGGCCAGCACTTCCCTTGCAATGTTCTGGTCCAGCATAGTGTCCTCCTCATTCTATATCAAAGTCGAAATACGTGTCCGGGCAAGGTTCCTTCATCAGGCGATAGTGCCACCACTCGCATTCATAGGGTGCAAAGCCCGCATAGGCCATGATGGCGCAGAGCCTGCGGCGGTTTTCCTCCTGCTCCTGGGTCAGTCCGGGCGCATTGTGGTGGCTGCGCTCGTCCATCAGGTCAAAGCCGCCGCCCATGTCCACAGGAACCCCATCTTTCGTCAGCGTCAGGTCGATGGTGGCCCCCCGGCTGTGGCCGGACCTGCGGGCAATGTACCCCAGGGGGAAGAGCTGCGTCTTTTCCAGCGCCGGGTAGAATTCCTGCCGGGTGGTGCCATCCTCCGGCGCTTCGCTCCAGATGACGAAATCATCCACCGCCTTCTGGGGACGATAAGCATCGTACACCAGCATACCATAGCCCAGCTGCTGCGCCAGGTCAAAGGCACAGCGCAGCGCCTGGGCTGCCTCCACCCGCGCCAGCGCCTTCTGCGCCCGGTAGCCCGCCAGCGGATGCCCGGTCAGGTTGTGGCAGGTGGCATAGCGCGCCTCCACCGCCAGACCGGGAATGTATTCCGCCAGGTCAACGAATCGAGTTGTCATAAGAATCCCTCCACATGGGATTATACCATTTTTTATCCTGCATATCAACGCAATAGGCTTGGAAAGGCCGAAAAACATAGGCCATCAGGTCGCGTTCCGCATTGGGCTTGTACCACTTTCTCATATCGATCACCTCGCTTGCATTGTATAACAAGATACCTCGCCTGTCAAGGTATATTCATCGATGATGTATTAGAATTCCATGAGAAAAGGTCGGGGCACGCGCCCCGACTAACGAGGTCAATGCTTGCATTGACCGAAGTGTAGCCAGCACCGAGCTTGCCTCGGTGATGGCCGAAAAAAAGGGATGCATCCCTGCATCCCTCACCGCCAGTTGTTCAGTATCCGGTACAATCCCTCAATGAACCCGGGCCTTGGCACATCACAGGCTGCCACGCAGTTCAGCTTGGCGATCAGCTTCCCCTCCAGCAGCACATTCACCATGCCCAGCACATCCCCTGCGGCAATGGGTGCCTCCACGCTCTCCGGCAGCGCCAGCTCCAGCTTCAGCCCGCTTTGCTGACCCATTCGCAGCAGCATACTCAGCCCGCTGCCCAGCATCAGCTCCACCTCTTCGGCACTGCCGCCCTTCACAGGCAGGCTCTCCCCCAGCAGATCGCCCTTGTTGGCGATCACCGTGCGCTGGTAGTTGGCAAAGCCGTAGTCCAGCATACTCCGCGCCTCGTTGAAGCGGGTCTGGGAGTTGGGCGTCCCCAGCACCACAGCCACCAGGCGCATACCATTCTTCTCGGCGGTGGCCGCCAGGCAATACTTCGCTGCATCGGTGGAGCCAGTCTTGAAGCCGTCGCAACCCTCGTAGAACCGCACCAGCCGGTTGGTGTTGGTCAGGTCGGTGACCCGGCCGCCGGGGTGGGTCAGGGTATCGATCCACACGCTGGCGTATTTATGATACTGCGGGTGCTTGGCCACCTCGCAGGAGAGCGTCATCACGTCCCGGGCGGTGGTGTACTGGCCCTCCTGGGGATAGCCCGTGGCATTCACATAGCAGGTGTTGGCCATGCCCAGCTCCTGCGCTCGCTGGTTCATCCGCTGCACAAAGGCCTCCTCGCTGCCGCAGAGCTTCTCCGCCAGGGCCACGGCGCTGTCGTTGGCACTGGCCATGATGGTGGTGCGCAACAGATCCTCCACCGAGTAGCTGGCACTTTGGTCCAGCAGCGCCTGGCTGCCCTTCTGCCCAGCCGCATGGCTGCTCACGGTGACCTGATCCTCCAGCTGCACGTCGCCCCGTTCAAGGGCCTCCAGCACCAATAGCGCCGTCATCATCTTGGTGATGGACGCCGCCTCCCGCCGCACATCCGCGTCCTTCTCAAAGATCACCGTGCCGGTGGCCGTTTCGGCCAATATGGCCGAGGGCGTGGTCAGCTCCATGGGGGTGCCATCCTCCAGCGCCGCCCCGGCAAAAGGGATCCACAGGCTCAGGCACAGGAGCGCCGCCGTGACCCGCTTCCATCTCTTCATATCAAAAAATCCCCCTTCCTTTGGCCATAGTGTGGCCTTGGGAAGAGGGATGCTTGCATGGAAATTGTTTACATGGCCTCAATGGTAGCGTCCAGCAGCTGCCGGAAGGTGGCCTTCACCCGGTTGGCGACCTCCACCACCTCTGAGTGATCCAGCTTCTGGTTCAGGATGCCCGCCGCCATGTTGGTGATGCAGCTCACGCCCAGCACCTTCATGCCGCAATGGTTGGCGATGATGGTCTCCGGCACGGTGGACATACCCACCGCATCCGCGCCGCAAACGCGGGCCAGGCGGATCTCCGCCGGGGTCTCATAGCAGGGGCCGTTGAACCACATGTACACGCCCTTGCGCACGCAGTCCGCGCCAATCTTCTCCGCCTGCTTTTCGCACAGGTCGATCAGCTCCGGCGCATAGGCGTAGGTCATATCCGGGAAGCGGGGGCCGAACTCGTCCATGTTGGGGCCGGTGAGGGGATTCTTGCCGGAGAAGTTGATGCAGTCCGTCAAAATCATCAGCGTGCCGGGCTTGAAGGTCTCGTTCACGCCGCCCGCCGCATTGGTGAGGATCAGCGTTTCAACGCCCAGCAGCTTCATGATGCGGATGGGCATGGTGATCAGATCCAGGTCGTAGCCCTCGTAGGCATGGAGGCGGCCCTGCATCATGCACACAGTCTTGCCGTGGAGCTTGCCCGTCCACCAGCGGCCCTCGTGGCCGGGGGCGGTGGACACCGGGAAGCCGGGAATGTCCTTGTAGTCGATGTATCTGGCGTCCTCCAGGGCTTCCACATAGTCGCCCAGGCCGCTGCCCAGCACCACGCCGATCTCCGCGCCGCCCACGGCGCTGCGGATGGCCTCGGCGCAGTTCACGATCTTCTCATACGTAACCATATCGATCTCTCCTTATTTCAGCTTGTCGCAGAAGGACGTGGCGTTGAATCGCTCCGGCAGCCCCAGCCATTCGGCTGCGGTGGCCGCGATGTCCGCATAGGTGGTGCGGGTACCCAGGTCGGTCAGCGCCTTCATGCCGGGGTGCCATACCAAGAGCGGGATATGCTCCCTGGTGTGGTCGGTGCCGGGATAGGTGGGATCGCACCCGTGGTCGGCGGTGACGATCAGCAGGTCGCCCTCCCCCATCAGGCTCTGGATCTCCGGCAGCTTCTGGTCGAAGTATTCCAGCGCCTTGGCAAAGCCTTCCACATCGTTGCGGTGACCGTAGAGGGAGTCCGTGTCCACCAGGTTGGTGAAGCACAATCCGTCGAAGTCCTGCTTCATGTAGGCCAGCTGCGCCTCGATGCAGGCCGGGTTGCCGCTGGCATGGTTGGAGCCGGTCAGCCCCCGGAAATCGAAGATATCCTCGATCTTGCCCACACCCAGGCTCTGCATACCGGCCTTGCTCACCACGTCCAGCAGGGTCTCGCCACAGGGCGGCAGGGAGAAGTCCTTGCGGCCGCTGGTGCGCACATAAGCGCCCGGCTCGCCGATGAAGGGACGGGCAATGACGCGCCCCACGCCCAGGTCGCCCTGGAGCATCTCACGGGCAATGCGGCAGAATTCGTAGAGTTCTTCCCGGCTGAACACGTCCTCATGGCAGGCGATCTGGAACACGCTGTCCGCCGAGGTGTACACAATGGGCGTACGGTTCGCCACATGCTCCGGCCCCAACTCCTCCAGAATGGCGGTGCCGGAGGCAGGCTTGTTGCCAATGACCTTGTGGCCGATGGCCTTCTCATAGGCCTCGATAAAGTCCTGGGGGAAGTTGATGAAGGTGGGGAAAGGCTTTGCCAGGTGCAGGCCGCTGATCTCCCAATGGCCGGTGGTGGTGTCCTTGCCCGCGCTCTTTTCCAGGCTGCGGCCAAAGGCGCCCACGGCCTTCTCGTCCTTGGGATAGCCCAGGGCCTCAATGTGTCCCAGACCCAGCTTGGCCATGTTGGGCAGGCTGGGGTGGCACTTTTCGATCACATGGGCAATGGTGGACGCACCCTCGTCGCCATATTGCGCAGCATCGGGCAGCCAGCCCGCGCCCGCGCCATCCAAAACGGTGATAAATACTCTTTTCATCAGGATCACACTCCTTGCATCTATTGTACACGATTTTCCCCGAAATGAAAAGTCCGGCTTGATTTTTCTTTCATCCTGGCGTATGCTTTCATCAATGGAGGTGCGAAAGATGATCCGTTTGATGATCGACGACCAATACGCCAAAATGCCCTGGGATAAGATCGACACCGTGATCTTCGACGTGGGCAAGGTGCTGCTTTCCTTTGAACCCCGCAAGATCCTTGAAGAGCAGTTCCCCGGCCAAACCGAGCTGCACGAAAAGCTGCTGGTGAAAATGTTCAACTCCCCCTATTGGGTGATGATGGATCACGGCACCGTGACCACCCAGGAAGCCGAGATCGCCATGGTCGGCCTGGAAACCGAGCTGCGGCCCGCCATCCGCCACATCCTGGACAACTGGATCGACCTGAAGGACGTGATCGAGGAGGGCGTTGAGGCGCTCCACGCCTGCAAGGCTCACGGCAAGCAGCTGCTGGTGCTGTCCAACTACATGAGCGAACCCTTCGCCTACGCCTGCCGCAAACACAGTTTCTTCTCCCTGTTCGATGATCTGGTGGTGTCCTCCCGCGTGGGCATGGTGAAGCCCGACCCCGCCATCTACCAGTATGTTACTGAGCGTTATCACCTCGACCCCGCCCGCACCCTTTTCATCGACGATAACCCCGCCAATATCGAGGCGGCGCTCCACCACGGCTGGCAGGGCTTCTGCCTGAATAAGTCCGGCAAACTGCACGATTTCATGGCGGAATAACCTCGAATTTTCTTGAAAAATCGCCGCATTTCCCTTGACACGGGGGACCACCCATGATAGAATAATTCGGTAAGCCGCTCGGGAGAGGTCTGTCCAAATGTGCGCAAGCACAACCTCATGGCCCGGCGAGTAAATTTCAGGAGGTGCTGCACCATGTATGCTATCATTGCAACGGGTGGCAAGCAATACCGCGTTTCCCAGGGCGATGTGATCTACATCGAGAAGGTCAACCAGGATGTGGATTCCACCATTTCCTTCGACGTGCTGATGATTGGCGGCGAAGAAGTGAAGGTCGGCAATCCCGTGGTCGAGGGCGCCAAGGTCGAGGGCAAGGTCGTTGCTCAGGTCAAGGGCGAGAAGATCGTGATCTACAAGTACAAGAGCAAGAAGAACTATCATCGTAAGGCCGGCCACCGTCAGCCCTACACCAAGGTGGAGATCACCGCGATCAACGCGTAATGATCCGCGCCATCCTCTACCGGGGTGTTGATGGACACATCACCGGTTACTCTGCCAAAGGTCATTCCGACTATGCCGAGGAAGGCTACGACATCGTTTGCGCAGCGGTCTCCATTCTGGGTGCCACCTGTGCCAACAGCCTGGAAAGCGTGTGCGGCATCATTCCCGAGATTCTGGAAAACGAATCCGGCGCGCTGCACTTCCGCCTCCCCGCCTCCCTCTCCCCTGAAGCCATGCACGATGCACAAGTCCTCTTCGGCTTCCTGCATCAGGGCCTCAAGGATGTGGCAGAGCAGTTTCCCCAAGATGTCAACCTTTCCATACAAGATTGGAGGAAAAAATGATGATTAAGCTCAATCTGCAGCAATTCGCTCACAAGAAAGGTATGGGTTCTACCCGTAACGGCCGTGACAGCGAATCCAAGCGCCTGGGCCCGAAGCGTGCCGATGGTCAGTTCTCCCTGGCCGGCAACATTCTGGTCCGTCAGCGTGGTACCAAGATCCATCCCGGCGTGAACGTCGGCAAGGGCAAGGACGACACCCTGTTCGCTCTGGTGGACGGCGTTGTTCGTTTCGAGCGCCTGGGCCGCGACAAGAAGCAGGTGTCCGTGTACCCTGTTGAGACTGTCGCCCAGTAATGTCAAGGTCTCCTGATGCCTGTCCACCCGGACAGGCATTTTCAATTTGAAAGAAGTGTTGTTTATGATCGGAACGCTTATCAATACTGTCGCTATTCTTGCAGGCACCGCCCTGGGGCTTCTCCTGCGCAAGGGCATTCCGGAGCGTATGCGGGAAACCGTGATGCAGGGTCTCGCCCTGTGCGTGGTGCTGATCGGCGTCAGCGGCGCCATCAAGACCGGCGATACCATGTGCGTCATCGTCAGTATGGTGGTGGGCGGCCTGCTTGGCAGCGCCGTGAACATCGAGCATCGGCTGGATCAGCTGGGCGCCTATGCCGAGCGCAAGCTCCTCCACGGCCGCAACGATTCCACCTTTGCCAAGGGCTTCGTCACCGCCTCGCTGGTGTATTGCGTGGGTGCCATGGCCATCGTCGGCTCCATGGACAGCGGTCTGCGGGGCGACCACTCCACCCTCATCGCCAAGGCCGCCCTGGACGGCGTGTCCGCCATCTTCTTCGCCAGCACCCTGGGCGCAGGCGTGGGCCTCTCTGCCCTGGCGGTGCTGGTGTATCAGGGCGCTATTGCCCTGCTGGCTACCTGGATCGCCCCCATCCTCACCGATCCCATCATCAACGAGATGTCCGCCGTGGGCAGCCTGCTGATCATCGGCATCGGCCTGAATATGCTCTACGACAAGCACCTTTCCGTGGGCAACCTGCTGCCCGCCATCTTCATCCCCATGGCCTATGTGCCGCTGTCCGCACTCTTCTGATACGCGCAAATCCGATTGCCGTTTCTATTGATTTGTTCCCGTTTATGTTGTATGATGATGCTGTCGAATTCGATAGCATCATTTTTTCATAGAGGTGATATACCCATGTTTATGGAAGAACGCCACCACCAGATCATCGAAACGCTGAAGCAATCCGGCACGGTCACCGTGGCCGATATTGCTGAAACCTACGGCATTTCCGTGGAGTCCGCCCGTCGCGACCTGACCCAGCTGGAGCGCCAGGGCCTGTGCAAGCGCACCCACGGCGGCGCCATCCTGCCCCAGCAGGTCAGCGTGCGTCCGCCCCTTGACCGCGATTTTGCCACCATGCCCGTTTATGACAACTATCGCGAGATCGCCCGCACCGCCGCCAGCTTGATCCGCAAGCACGACTGCATCTACCTCACCGGCGGCTCCTTCGGCCACATCATGACCAGTTTCCTGCCCACAGACATCCCCTACACCCTGGTGGTCAACTCCGTGGACATCGCCAAGGCGCTGCGCCCCTTCGCCAACGTGGAGGTCTACCTGGCCGGAGGCAAGATGCGCCAGAGCGGCTCCCTGGTGGACAGCCTGGCCACGGAGTTTGTCAGCCGGATGCACTTCGACCTGTGCTTCATCACCGGCGGCGGACTGACGGCATCCTTCGGCCTGTCCAACGGCACCGACGAAACCGCCGCCTTCCAGCGCGCTGTGATTCGCAACAGCCGCCGCAAAGTCCTGCTGCTGCCCGGCAGCAAGATCGGTGTGGATTCCTTCATCAAGGTCTGCGACGCCGCTGACTTCGATACGCTCATCACCGACTGGGATTGCCTGGACGAGCAGCGCATCGCCCTGGAGGAGCTTGGCCTGGCCGTCACCACCGTGGAGGCACCCCAATGACCCGGGAGTGGGCGCTGCGCAAGACCATCCTTGACCGCTACCCCAGCTTGCGTCAGTTCGCCCTGGAGGCCAACATCCCCTACAGCACCCTGCTCACGCTGCTCTCCCGGGGCATCGGCGGTGCCTCCTTCGATGTGGTGGTGCAGATCTGCAATCACCTGCAAATCGACCCCCGCGACCTTTGACCATGGAGTAAAAAAAGAGAAGCCATCGGCTTCTCTTTTCTCTTATAGTTGCAATAGCTTGATCTGGTTTTCAAAGCAAAGCGCATTGGCGGTTTCCTCGCCATACTTTGCAAACAGCTCTTCGTAGCAGAGCTGCATACTGCAGGGGCGACTGGAGGTGTTGTGCGCATCGGAGGCCACAAAATCGATGTAGCCATTCTCGATCATCTTGCGCGTCCAGCGATCCATCAGGAATCCCTTGCGGCTCAGCAGCGTGTTGCAGTTCATCTGCATTTTCACGCCGTATTCCTCCCGCAGTTCCTCCACGCGCCTCAGGGATTGCAGCGCCCGGTAGCGCTCCACATGAGCCATCACCACGGTGAAGCCCTCGTTGCCCAGCAGCCGCGCCGCCTGGCACAGTCGCTCGAAGGGATCTGTCGGGAAGAATTCCACCAGGGTCACCCAGGTCTCCGCCAGGGTCGGCACCTGTCCCTCGCTCAGCAGGCGGGGGGATTCGTCAGTATACAGCACCTCGCACCCGGAGTGGATGCACAGGTTCAATCCCTGAGCATCGCACCATTCCTGGGCTTGGGCCAGGTGGCGCAGGTATCTTTCAGCAGGGAAAGCCTCTCGTCCCGGCGTTGCATGGGAGGTAGCCACAATCTGGCTCACGCCCTGCTCTGCCGCGTGGATCAGCATCCGCTGCGTGTGTTCAAAGTCTTGGGGGCCATCGTCCACGCCGTGGATCAGATGGTGGTGAATATCAACGAACATCGTCTCACGCCTTTATGCTTTGTCGGCTTGATCAGACTTGCGTTCGTAGCCGCTGGTGTACTGCTTGTAGTACCCCTTGTTGTAGTACTTCTTGGCGCTGATGGTGTCGAAGGTTACCTTGTTGATGATGGAACCCAGCACCTTGCAGCCGGACTGCTCCATCTGGTGCTTGGCAGCAGCCAGGTCGCGGCGGCGGGTGTGGTTGTATTCCACCACGAACACGCAGCCATCGCAGTCATTGGCCATCACAGCAGCGTCGATCACCATGCCCACCGGCGGAGCGTCAACCAGCACCACGTCGAAGGCGTTGGCCAGCTCGTCCAGCATGGCACCAAAGTAGGGGGAGTCGATCAGCGCCATGGGGTTGGATACATCACGCCCGGCGGGAATGATGCACGCACCATGGAGGTTGGTCTCGTAGATGGCGTCGTCCAGCTCGCACTGGCCAGCCAGGTAGTGCGCCAGGCCAGTCATCTGGCCAGCGGTTTCCATGCCGTAGCGCTTCACCAGGAAGGAACGGCGCATATCCGCATCCACCAGGCACACACGACGGCCGCGGCGCGCCATGTTCTGCGCAATGCGGATGGTCATGAAGCTCTTGCCCTCACTCTGGATGCAGGAGGTGAAAATGATCTTCTTGAGGTCACGGCCAGCGAAGGCCAGATTGGTGCAGATGGTGTTCAGCGCTTCGGTCGCCGCATAGTCCATGGGCGGAAGCTCGCGGATGATAGCCTGTCTCATGCCTTCG
The DNA here is from genome assembly GCA_017936765.1 of Clostridia bacterium. Classification (GTDB taxonomy): domain Bacteria; phylum Bacillota; class Clostridia; order Christensenellales; family Aristaeellaceae; genus UBA11524. Next base: position 39,949 of record JAGBEX010000041.1, on the reverse strand, counting down.
CACCGCCTCTCTTGCTCTTCTTGCCCTTGGTCACTTCATTGCCCTTGGTGGTGGGCATCATGCCCAGGGTAGCCATACCCAGATGCTTCTCCAGGCTTTCGGAAGTGCGGATGCGGTCATCGGTGATGAACTGTACCACAATGATGCCGCAGGCCAGCACAGCGCCCAGCAGGAAGCCCAGGATCACGTTCCTGGTCTTGTTGGGCGAAGACGGCGCGGAGGGCTTGAGCGCCTCCTCGAAAACGTTGGGCATTTCCGTTTCCATCTTTGCGGCAATGAATTCCTGCGCCACCGCGGCGTAGGTATCAGCCATGGTCTTGGCTTCCTCCGGGCTGCCCGCAGTCACCTTGATGTAAAGGATGCGCGTGCCGGAGGGGTTGGAAACGCTCACCTTTTCGTCCAGCTGCCTGTAGGTGTAGTCCGTACCCAGGCGCTGGTTCACCATCTCGTGTACGTGCCAGTTGGAGAACACCTCAATGTAGTCCGAGGCCAGCTGGGTGCCGATCTGCAGGTCAGAAAGGCTCAGCGCGGAGTCCTTGGAGTTGAGGACGTACAGCTTCGAGGTGGCGGTGTAGGTGGGCGTCATGAACTGGAAGGTAATGACGCCGGCAATGATGGCGCCGGCAATGGCTGCCAGAATGATGTACTTGGCCTTTTCCAAAAGACGGTACATCAATTCAACCAGGTCGATTTCCATCTCCTCTGGTTCGTGGCTGACGACTGCAGCATCCCTATAGGTTTCGCGTTTCTGTAGCTCGTTGGCGGCCATGTCAATCCCCCATGCCGGTAAACTTTGTCGGTCGGTAGCAGAAAATGTGTGTTAACGCAAATTCCGCACGCAGCAGCAGACAAGCGTCCACCGCTGCGTGCGGCATTCATAGCGTTTGAATCACCAAATTACTTGGTGTTCAGGATGGCCAGGATGGCAGAATCAGCAGCAGCGATCTTAGCCATGGCATCGGCGGTGAACTTCACGACCACAGCGCCAGCCTCGTCAGCCTCGGCGTCCAGGACGATTTCTTCCACAGCTTCGCCGGTGTAGCAAGACACAACAGCGATCAGGGTCTGCTCGGCCTTGTACAGGGTCTCGAAGGTGAACTTGGCGGTCACAGCGCCGTTCTCGGCGGTGTAATCGGGAGCAGCGATGGCGATCATCTCGTTCAGCTCCAGCTCAGCCTCAGCAGCCTTCTCAACGATAGCAGCCTTGGTGTCAGCAGTGAACAGATCGGCAGGAGCAGTGCCATTCAGCACGGCCTCAACAGTAGCAGCCAGAACTTCCACATACTTGTCGGACTCTTCCACAACGGTCAGCACGACTTCGCCGTTCTCAGCAGCGACTTCGGTCACTTCCGCCAGGTCAGAGGTGGTCTTGCTGGGCAGGACTTCTTCAGCAACAGCGGCGATGGAAGTCAGCACCAGCAGGGTGGCCAGGATCAGGGACAGAACCTTCTTCATAGTAACCCGCTTCCTTTCTTTTTTTCTCCGCAATCTCCGCAAGTTTTACTCCACGGGATTGTAGAAAACATTGATAACCCAGGAGATGATGGAATCGTCGTCCGCGTGGAACTCCATAAATCCATCGTCGCCCTTTTTATATTCACCCGCCAGATTTTTAGCGGGGCGAATATCGTAAGTGTATGCCCGGTTGATCTCATTGATGAGACGACCGCGGGTCATATTGGTGTTGCTGACGTCCTCAATGGCGTCCAGCATGGTGTTGGCAAAGGAGGAATCCTCGCCGATGCGCTGGCGAACCAGCTCGGTCACTGCATTCATGTAGGTCTTCTGGCGGCGCATACGCTGCTCGTTGGAGCCGTTGCCCACTTCGTAGCGGCTGCGCACGTAATATTCCGCCTGCATACCCTGCAGCTTCATGGTGGTACCCTGCACCATGGTGGGATCGTAGGCCGAGAAGTCGTCCTCGATGGGCACGGTCACACCGCCCACCGCATCGTTGAAGGCGGTAATGCCGCGGATGTCCATGGCCATGTACAGATCCACCGGGATGCCCTGGAGCAGGCTGCTCACCGCATCCACGGTATACTGGCAGTTCTCCTCTTCGCTGGCGCCATAGGCGTGGGAGAGGCAGATCTGCATCTTGCGGGTACCGACCTTGTTGCCGGTGATGCCCAGCACGGTCATGTTGGCCATGGTGTCGCGCTCGATGTGCAGCTGATGCACCGTTTTGGCCTTGTGGTCCAGCACCGCCAGCAGCAGGAAGTCCGCCTGACCGCCCCGCCGGAAGCCCACCTCAGGAGTGTCGTCCAGCTTATCGTAGCCGATGAACAGCATACTGGTCAGGTTGGGCTTCATCTGGTAGGTCTTGCCCTGGTATTCGGTGGTGGGCAGCTTGCCGAAGTTTTCACTCATCTGGCCGCGCTGCTCCGGGTAGGCTTCGGATTCAAGCTTGCTGAATACCACAAAGCCGATCACCGCCAGCACAAGCGCCAGCACAAGCGCCACGGCGCCGGTAATGTGCTTTTTATCTGCTCCATGCCCACGGCGCACGTTCATCAACTCCCGGCGGGCAGACTCCACCCGCATAAACTATACCACGGTAGGTAGTATACAACATTTAGTGGCTCCTGTCAATATTTTTGGTCTTTGTTTCCCATTTCGTTACAGGTATTTCATGCCGGATAATCAGCACCATTTTGGCGCATCCTGCTCCAAAGGATCAATGCATCGAAAGGATGGCCAAACCATGGTGCAGCTTAGTATTTTAGCCATTTCCTGCCTTTTTGTGTGGCTCATGGCCCGCAGCGTTTTTGCTCACCGCCGACCCCTGCCGCCCCTGCCGGAGATAGAGCCTCTCCCCCAGGAGCGGAGACAAACACACTTTTATGTGACAGCCTCCAACCTGCCCTGGCAGCGCCGCACCGCTGTGCGGATGGACGCCCGGGTGCTGCCGCTTTTGCACCGCCTGCTGCGCAGCAAGGAGCAGCTTGCCGCCCTGAGCTACCTGCGGGATAACGGCCGGGGGCTGCTCATGCCGCTGATGGCCGCTGCCCAGGAGCTTCGCCACGCACCGCACTTGCCCGGTGCTGCCTCCGGCCTGCCCCGCATGATGCACCTGTGCCAGCGCTATCTGCTCACCGGCGGCACCATGCAGGCCCCGGAGCTGCTTGCGGCGCTGGAGGCCTTTCATTCCGGCTGCACGCTGACCCTGCAGGAGCAGCTCCACCTGCCCCTGTGTATGCGCATCTGCCTGGCCGATCAGCTGGCCGACGTGCTGGAAAACCTGCGCCGCGCCCTGCTGGACACCCGCCGCGGCCAGCAGCTTGCCCGCAGGCTCATCCGCAGCCGCCGCCCCATGGAGCTGCTGAACCAGCAGCACCTGTCCGTGGCCGAGACCCAGGCCATGCTCACCTTTCTCACCGAGCAGCGGGAAACCACCCTGCTGGCCTCCCTGGAGGAACGCATGGCGCGGGATGGTTATTCCACCGCCCGCGTAGCCGAAGACCACGCTCGCCAGCAGGCCGTGATCTCCGACCACCTTGCCCGCATTCTCGCTTGCTTCCGCGCCCTGGACAAGCTGGACTGGCCCACCCTGCAGGAGAGCGTGGATCCCCTCCACCAGCAGCTGCTCCACGACCCCACCGCCACCTATCCCGCCATGGATGCCGATAGCCGCCTGCTCTATCGCCAGCGCATCGCCGCCCTGGCAAAGCTGTTTTCCGTGGATGAAATGCACCTGGCCCGCAGCATCCTCGTTCTGTGCGGCGAGGCAGACCCGGATGGTCTGCGGGATCATGTGGGCTGGTATCTGCTGGAGCCGATGGGCATCCGCGCCTTGCAGCAACACCTCCATGTGCGCAGGGGACGGCTGCGTTTGTTTTTCCAGCGCCATGCGGCATGGTTTTATCGAGGCGGGCTGGCAATCTGCGCCGTTGTTTCCAGCCTGATCTTCCTGCACAGCGGCCATCCCCTGTGGGCGCTGCCTGTGTTTCTTGGCGTTGTCAGTTATTTGCATCACTTTCTGCTGGATGCCCTCCTGCGCCGCCTTGTACCCGCACTTCCCCTGCCCCGGATGCACGTGGAGCGCGTCACCGAGGACATGCGCACGCTGATCGTCATCCCTGCCATGATGCGTGACCGCACCCAGGCCGTTCCCATGGTGCGCCGCCTGCTGCTGGCGCGCAAGGCCTTCCCGGAGGGCGCGGTGGATTGTCTCCTGCTGGGGGATTACACCGACAGCATCACCCAGACCAGCAGCGAGGATGCCGCCATCGTAGCCGCTGCCCGCATGGCCATCGAGGCCGTGGACGGCGATGGCGGGCGCTTCATGTATATGCAGCGCCGCCGCACCTGGGATGCGGATCAGCGCGCCTACATCGGCCGGGAGCGCAAGCGTGGCGCGCTGGAAAGCCTCAACCAGCTCATCGTCCACGGGGAATGCCAGGATGAATACGAAGGCTCCACCCTGCCGCCGGGGTTCCTCCATCGCCGCTATGCCTATGTGCTGACCCTGGACAGCGATACCACTCCCGCCCCGGACAGCCTGCTGCCCCTCATCGGTGCGTTGTCCCACCCGCTGAACGAGCGCCGCCACACCGCCGAGGGCGTGCGGGGCGTGAGCATCCTGCAGCCCCGCATGGAAATCGACCCGGACACCGTGCGCAGCCGCATCAGTCTGTGGGAGGGCGGCAGCGGCGGCGTGGATCCCTATGGCGCAGGCATCAGCAGCCTTTGGCAGCGGCTCACAGGCCGGGGCAGCTACCAGGGCAAGGGACTCTACCGCCCCGATAGCCTGCTGGAGGCCACCGAGGGCTGGTTCCTGCCCGATACCATCCTCAGCCACGACCTGCTGGAGGGCGAATTGGCCGGTTGCGCCCAGGATGCCGCCCAGGCCTTCTATGATGGTCACCCCGCCACCGTGACCGGCTGGCTCAAGCGCCTCCACCGCTGGACAAGGGGCGACTGGCAGCTGCTGCCCTGGCTCTTCCCCCATGTGAAAACGCCCTCCGGCGTGCGCCGCAATCCCCTTTCTTCTCACAGCCGCTATAAGCTGCGGCAGAATCTGCGCGTCAGCCTCATCCCCGTCTGCCGCCTGCTGCTCCTTGTGTACGCCGTGCTGGCTCGCAGCAGCCTGCTGGCGCTGTTTGCGCTGCTCCTGCCGGAGCTGCCCTTCGCCACCCCAGGCCGCTTTGCCGCCCGGCTGGTGGAGCTGCCCCTGCGGGCGGTGATCCGCGCCGATGCCATCCTTCGCGCCCTGTGGCGCAGCTTTGTGCAGCACCGCCACCGCCTGGACTGGCTGCCCTCCGCCATGGACAGCGGCGCAGAGCTTTCCGTGTGGGAAAACTGGAGCCAGGTGCTGGCGGTCATCGCCCTGGTGACCCTTTCCCTGGCGCTGCAGCCCCTGTATCTGCCCGGCCTGGCCCTGGCAGCGGCCTTCGCCTGCTTCCCCGTCATGCACCCTCAGCTGGATGCGCCCCAGCAGCCCCTGCCCCGCCCCACCCCGGACATGGAGACCGCCCTGCTGGACGTCGCCCAGGCCACCTGGCGCTTCTTTGAGGAGATCGTGACGGAGGAGGAACACCACCTTCCCCCGGACAATCTCCAGCTCAAGCCCTGGCGGGGCGTGGCGCGGCGCACCTCCCCCACCAACATCGGCATGTACCTGCTCTCCTGCCTGGCCATGCGGGAGCTGGGGCTGATCGGCACGGACGAAATGTGCAGCCGCGTCCACCAAACCATGCAGACCCTGCGCCGCCTGCCCCTGTGGCACGGCCTGCCCTATAACTGGTACAGCACCGAGGATCTGTCCATCCTGGAGCCGCACTTCGTTTCCAGCGTGGATTGCGGCAACCTCTGCGCCTGCCTCATCGCCCTGGCCCAGGGCTTGCGCAGCTATCTGCCGGAGATGCAGGACGAATCCCTCACCCTCTCCGACGAGGTGGACGCCTTTGCTGCCGCCATGGAGCTTCACCGCCTTTACGACCCCGCCGCCCAGCTTTTCTCCATCGGCTACCATGCCGATGCCGATGCGCTGGACGCCGCCCACTACGACCTTTACGCCTGCGAGGCGCAGCTGCTCAGCTTCGTAGCGGTAATGCGCCGTGACGTCCCCCTGCGCCACTTTGCTCGGCTGAACCGCACCCAGGTGAGGGTGGGGCGGGACACACCCTGCGTCAGCTGGGGCGGCACCGCCTTTGAGTACCTCATGCCCCGCCTGCTGTTGCCCACGTCCCCCGGCACCATGATGCACCACACCCTGCAAGCCGTGATTCGCGCCCAGCGCCGCCACGGTGTGGAGGGTATGTTCGGCATATCCGAAAGCGGGTGGTGGGGCTTTGATCCCCAGATGAACTACCAATACCACGCCTTTGGCCTGCCGGAAATGGCGCTGGGCGCCTGCGCGCCCCACCCGGTGGTCGCGCCCTATGCCGCCGCCCTGTGCCTGCCCTTTGCCATGGATGATGCCTGCGACAGCCTCATGCGGCTGCGCAGCCGTGGAATGCTGGGACGGCTGGGCTTCTTCGAGGCCATCGACTTCGACCCGGCGCACCTGCCGGAAGGCTCCCGCGAGGCCGTGGTGCAGAGCCACATGGCGCACCACCAAGGGATGCTGCTCTGCGCCATCTGCAATGCGCTGACGGGCAGCATCCTTCAGCAGCACTTCGCCGCCGTTCCCGCCGCTGCCGCCGCTTCCCTGCTGCTGAAGGAGAAACGCATCCCCCGCCTGCTGCTGCCGCCCCGCATCATCCACCCGGAGACACTCGCCCCCAAGGAACCGGCCTTCCACCGCAGCGCCCAGCCGCTCTCTGTCCCCATGGATGCCCACATCATCGGCAGCCCGGAGGCCATGCTGCTCATGAGCGCCCAGGGCCTGGGGGTGATGCGCTCCCGGGGCATCGAGTTGACCCGCTTCACCGGCGATCCCACGCAGATCGAGGGCATCCAGTTCTACCTGCACGATGGTCTCACCTCCTACCGCCTCACCGATCCCGCCTTGCCCGGCGAGACCGTCTTTGGCGAGGGTCACCTGCGCTTCGTGCGGGTCTGCGGACAGGTGCAGACCGCCCTCACCGCCATCACCGATCCGGTGCAGGGAGCCTTCCTCCATGTGATCGAGGTCAGCAACCTCTCCAGCCGGGAGCGCACCATCGACCTGGCCAGCTGCCTGGTGCCGGAATTGCGCGCCGCCGCCTCTGACCATCCGGCTTACTCCGACCTGTTCATCGAGACCGGCCGCCCGGAGGAACGCGTCCTCACCGTGACCCGCCGCCCCAAGGCAGCCGATGAACCGCGTCTGACCCTGTGCCACGCTATTTCCACCCACGAGCCGCTGCTGGCGCTGGCCGCCGAGACCGACCGCATGGCCTTCCAGGGGCGCAACCGCACGCTGCACCATCCCGCCGCGCTGGAAGCACCCCTGCGGGATGGTCTCATTGGCGCGCCCATCACCCCCTGCGCCTCCTTCCGCGCCCGGCTGAAGGTGGCACCCCGGGGCAAGGCGGCGGTGATCTTCCCCACCCGGCTGATGCGCCCCGGCGAGCATTTCTCCCTGGAGGCACTCACCCCGCGCCTGTCGGACGTGAGCAGCCTGCTCACCCTGTCCGGCCTGCTGAGCCGCACCATCACGGATTCTCTCTCCATCCACCAGACCCGCGCCGCCCAGCTGTCCCGACTCTTCGGCGGGCTGATGTGGCGCTGCCAGCCCCATCAGGGTGCCATCACGCCCCTGAAGCAGCCGCTGGACATATTGCATACCTTCGGGCTGAACCCCCACACGCCGCTGCTCACCGTGATGGCTCACAGCGAAGGCTGCATCTCCCTCCTGCGGGATGCCTCCGATGCCATCGAGTGGCTCCATCTTCTGGGACAGCCCGCCGCTCTGTGTGTGCTGTGCGAGGGGGATCAGGCTGCCCGCGCCCAGGCCAAAGCCCGCGAGGCGCTGCTTACCCGCCCCGCTGTCGTGCTGCTGGCCTCCGACCTGCCCGAGGGCGCCCGTGAGACCATCGAGGCCATGTCCCGCTTCATCCTCTACGAGGGTGCTGGCACCATCACCGTGCAGATCGAGGCACAGGCACAGCAGCTGCCCGCCCTTGCACCGCCCCAGACCGATGCCCACGCCCCCGCCCTGGAGATAGAAAACCTGCGGTTCGACAACGGCCTGGGCGGCTTTCAGCCCGGCACGGACGACTACGTCATTCGCCTGGAAAAAGGTGCCGTCACCCCTGCCCCCTGGTGCAGCCTGCTCACCGAAGAGCATAGCGGCAGCCTGTGCATGGAAAGCGGGCTGAACATGACCTTTGCGGGCAACAGCCATCTCTCCCGCCTGACCCCCTGGAGCAACGACCCCGTTTGCCCCACGGTGGCGGAGTGCGCCTATCTTGCCGATGGCAGCCGTCTCTTCACCCCCACTCCCCTACCCCTTGGCCAAGGGATGAACTGCCGTGTGCAGCTTACCCCCGGCGTCACCACCTGGCGCAGCCTGGGGTATGACCTGGACATGACCCTCACCGCCGCCATGGTTCCCGGCACCGCCTTCGGCAGCCGCAGTCTGCGGCTGAAAAACCTGACCCAGCAGGAGCAGCGCCTGACGCTGACCATCGCCGCCCGCTTCGTGATGGGCCGCGGCGGCCTGGACGAAAGCCTGGTCTGCCTCACCCCTGTGGAAGGCGGCGTGGTGGCCTCGTCCCCGGCCATGCAGCGCTTCGGCTGCCTCACCCTGGTGGAAGGCCGCTGCGAGAGCCGCCCCGTCAGCCCGCTGGCCTTCCACGGCTTCGGCACCGCCCCCAACCTGGCCGCCCCTGCCGATGAGGCTGGCACCATCGCCCTTTTGACCCTGCCCCTCACCATTCCCGCTGGCGGCAGCGAAATGGTCACCTGGCTGCTGGGTGCCTGCGCCCAGATGGACGACATGGAGAAGCTCCTTGCCCGTCTGCGCCAGCACGGCACCTCCCCCGTTTACCGCGCCGCCCGCCAGCAATGGGTCACCCGGCTGACCCGCTTGCACATCTTCACCCCGGAGGACAGCCTCAACCTGCTCATCAACCGCATCCTGCCCTGGCAGGTGCGCGCCTCCCGCCTGGAAGCCCGCTGCGGGTTCTATCAGGCTGGCGGCGCCATCGGCTTCCGGGATCAGCTGCAGGACATGACCGCCCTCACCCTCACCGAGCCGGAGCATGTCCGCGCCCACCTGCTGGACTGCGCCCGCCACCAGTATACCGATGGGGACGTGCAGCATTGGTGGCACCCTGCGCAAACCGGGGTGCGCACCCTCATCACCGACGACCGCCTCTTCCTGCCCTTCATCACCTGCTGGTACATCCAGCGCACCGGTGACAGGGACGTTTTGCAGGAGCAAGTCCCCTGGCTGCTGGGTGATCCCATCCCGGATGGGCAGGAGGATCTCTACCACACGCCGCCCTCCACCCGGGAAACGGATTCCCTCTACACCCATTGCCTGCGGGCGCTGACCTCCATCCGCCTGGGTCGTAATGGCCTTCCCCTGATGGACGGCGGCGACTGGAACGACGGCATGAACCGCGTCCGGGGCGAAAGCCTGTGGCTGGCCATGTTCTACGCCGTGACCCTCCACCACTTCGCCCACTATGCCGATGATGCCGCCCGCCAGGAGATCGAGGACGTCCGCGCCCGGCTCCTGCAGGCCATTGAGCGCAGCGGCTGGGACGGCTCCTGGTATCTCCGTGCCTTCTTCGAGGATGGTGCACCCCTGGGCAGCGCCACCAGCCCGGAGTGCCGCATCGATAGCCTCAGCCAGAGCTGGGCGGTCTTTGCCCTGGGCGTCACCCAGCGTACCGCCCAGGCTGTGGATCAGGCCTGGCAGCAGCTCTTCGACCCCCGCCGCAGCCTGATGAAGCTCCTCACCCCGCCCTTCGACGGCAAACTGGACGCAGGCTACATCGGCGGCTATCTGCCGGGCATCCGGGAGAACGGTGGCCAGTACACCCACGCAGCCGCCTGGATGGTCTGGGCGCTGAGCGAATTGGGCTGGATCGACCGTGCCTGGGCGCTGGTGCGGGCGCTGAACCCCATCCACCACGGCCACGACTCGGAGCGCTACCGCCTGGAACCCTATGCCCTGGCCGGGGACGTGTACAGCCATCCCCAGCAGCTCGGCCGGGGCGGCTGGAGCTTTTACACCGGCAGCGCAGCCTGGCTGTATACCATTGTGGTGGAAAAGCTGCTGGGCTTTGACAAGCGGGGCGATCAGGTTCGCCTGCGCCCCCTGGTGCCGCCGGAGTGGGACGGCTTCACCCTCACGCTGCAATGGGGCAGCGCCACCTGGCACTTCCACGCCGGGCGGGATGAGCCTGCCTTCACCTGCGATGGCGTGCGGGTGGACGGCGGCTGGATCACCCTCACGGACGACGGCCGCATCCATGAGGTGCGCACACCTTTACGCCAGGGCTGATTCCGTGGTATAATGGTTCATCCACACGAGAGGATGATCCTATGAAGCGCATCGGCATCATGACCTTCCTGCACAACGATAACTACGGCTCCACCCTGCAGGCCTGGGCCTTGCAGAAAGCCATTGCAGACATGGGCTACCAGGCAGAACACATCGACTACAAGCCCAGCCAGCTGGAAAAGGTGCGCAACCTGCTTTCCAGCGGCAACTCCCCCAAGCTGATCCTCGAGGGCTTGCAGAAGAAGGCCGTGAAGGCCACCAACCAGGGCGCCCGCAGCAAGAGCGCCTCCTTTGGCGATTTCTACAAGGCCAATATGCGTCTCTCCCCCGTCTGTGCCGATCACGCCGCGCTGAAAAAGCAGGCCGCGCAGTATGATGTGCTGCTCTCCGGCAGCGACCAGATCTGGTCGCCGGTGTGGCTGAACCCGGCCTATTTCCTGAACTTTGCCAACAACAAGCCCCGGGTGGCCTATGCGCCCTCCCTGGGTGTGAGCCAGATGCCCAACGCCAAAAAAGCCCGGCGCATGGCCGGACTAATCAAGCAATATGCTGCTGTTTCCGTTCGCGAACAGGAGGGCGCACATCTGCTGGAAGCCCTGGTGGGCTATCCCCCTGCCGTGATGCCCGACCCCGTGTGCCTCCAGACCCGCCAGGCATGGCAGGCGCTGGCCCGGCATCCCCATGGCGAAACGCCCTATCTGCTGTGCTACTTCATCGGGGATGATCCCAGCTACTGGCAGCGGGTGGAACAGCTGTCCCGGCAGCTGAACCTGAATGTGAAGGTCATCCCCGTGACCGAGAACGCCTATCACCAGCCCTACGACCTGGCGGATGGTCTCTCCCCCCAGGAATGGCTGGGCTACCTGGACGAAGCCGCCTATATCTGCACCGATTCCTTCCACGGCACGGTGTTTGCCTCCATTTTGCAGCGCCCCTTCACGGTGCTGCGCCGCTATAAGGAGGACGACCCGGAGTCCAAGAACAGCCGCATCGATAACCTGCTGCGGGAGCTTGACCTCACCGTGCAGGGCATGGACATCCCCTGGCCCCAGGTGGAAGCCCGTCTGACCGCCCTGCGCCAGCGGGGTCTTGACTGGCTGCAAGCCGCCCTCGCCCAGGCGCTGGACGGCCCCACCGCCGTATTCACAGCAAAGCGCTGAGTTCCTCCGGCAGCGGCGACGCGATGTGCAGCACGTCTCCCGTTAGCGGATGCGCCAGCACCAGCTCTGCCGAGTGCAGGGCAAACCGCCCCGGCAGCTCCGGCAATTCCGTGCCATAAAGAAAGTCGCCGCACACCGGGCAGCCCAAGTGGCTCATGTGTACCCGAATTTGATGGGTGCGCCCGGTCTCCAGCTTCAGCCGCACCAACGCGCGCTGCCCGCTGACCTGTTCCACCTGATAATGGGTCACCGATGGCCGCCCCTCCGGGCAAACCACCCGCCGGATGCTGGCTGCCTCCACCTTGGCAATGGGTGCATCGATCACGCCCCGGAGCGGCTCCGGCACACCTTCCACCACAGCCAAATACACCCGCTGAAACGCCTCCGTGTGCAGCTGCCTTTGCAACAGATGCTGCGCATGGGGCGTTTTTGCCACCACCATCAGTCCGCTGGTACCCTTGTCCAGCCGGTTCACCGGGCGGTAGATGAAGTCCTTGGGGCAACCCATGTAGGCATACACCGCATTCTCCAGCGAGTTATCCGGGTGTCCCGCGCTGGACTGGCTGGCCAGGGGCGCAGGCTTGTCGATCACCAGCAGATGCTCGTCCTCATAGGGGATATTCAGCGTCAGCTCATAGGGCCGCAGCTGATACACCGGCTGCTCCTCCGGCCAGAGCATGGTCACGGTCTGACCCGCGCGGAGGATGGCGTTCACCGGCGTGGGGATACCGTCCACCAGGATGCGGTTATCCCACTTGGCGGACTTCATGGCGGAGTAGCTCACGCCCATGTCCCGCCGGAGGATGTCCCGCAGGGTGCGGCCGTTATGTTGGACAATGTAGTTCATGTTCATCACCGGGGATAGTATAGTTCATTCGGGTTTTTTTGTCCAGCAGCGGGGGATTTTGGGGTAGTGATGGTTGGTTGTTTCCTTGTTACACTGCGTTTGTGCGGGGACGTTCTTTTCGTCCCGGCGAAAAGAACCAAAAGCCGTCCGGGGGCGCTGAATTGAGCCTGTTTCGCAGCGCCCCCGGACCCCCTTACCCGCCATGGGGTAGCAGCCCCATCGGGGTTGCCCCACCATCTTCCTCGCGGGGGCGTACCGCAACGTACACTATATAACGCCTGGCTTTGGGTACCTATCGCGCGGCATTGGCTCGCGCTCTGTGCGCGAGTTTGTTGTTCTGGTGCGCGTTGCCTGCTTGTTGTGCGTAGGTGCGGCGTGCGGGCGATCGCAGATCGCCCCTACAGGTGCGCGGAAAGTGGCTTGATCCGCGTCGCGGCGCGCCCGTTGCGCGGCGTGACCCCTTCTCGGAGCCCTCCCGGCTGGGCATCCCCGAAAGGGAGTCCAGAGGGTCGAAGACCCTTTGGCAGGAGAGTCCAGAGAGGGCAGCGCCCTCTCTGGTCGGCGTAGCCGAAACCGTCCCCTGCCCTGGAAGTTTGAAACCGCAGGTTTCAATTTCGTTCTCCTTGTGCTATAATAAGCACTCAAGGAGGATGTGTATGGGACGGATCGTTGTGGTAGCGGAGAAGCCCAGCGTGGGGCGGGACATTGCCCGGGTGCTGGGCTGCCGTGAGCAGGGCAAGGGCTGCCTGGTGGGTGCGGACTACGTGGTGACGTGGGCTGTAGGTCATTTGGTGACCCTTTGCGAGCCGGACGAGCTGGACGAGAAGTACAAGAAGTGGAGCATGGCCACCCTGCCCATCCTGCCGGAGGACATTCCGCTGAAGGTCATCCCCACCACCCGCGACCAATACAAGGTGGTGAAGGATCTGATCTGTGCCGACAGCACCGATGGTGTGATCTGCGCCACTGACGCGGGGCGCGAGGGTGAGCTGATCTTCCGCTACATCTATCAGAAAAGCGGCTGCCGCAAGCCCATCCAGCGCCTGTGGATCTCCTCCATGACCGACGAAGCCATTGCCGAGGGCTTCCGCACCATCCAGCCCGGCGAAAGGTACGAGGGGCTGTTCCACAGCGCCCAATGCCGCTCCCAGGCCGACTGGCTGGTAGGCATGAACGCCTCCCGCGCCTTTACCTTGAAATACGACACGCTGCTCTCCGTTGGCCGTGTGCAGACGCCCACGCTGGCCATTCTGGTCAAGCGGCGCAAGGAGATCGAGAACTTCAAGCCGGAGGAATACGCCACTCTCACCGCCGACTTTGGCGACTACAAGGGCGCCTGGTTCGATGAAAAGCTGGAGCCGGACACCCACCTGCCCAATGCAGAGGCCGCCAAAGCCATCGCCGCGCAGGTCAAGGGCCAGCAGGGTACCGTGCTTTCTGCCGAAACCACCCGCAAGCGCGACCTGCCGCCCCAGCTCTACGACCTCACCAGCCTGCAGCGGGACGCCAACAAGCTCCTGGGCTTTACCGCCGATAAAACGCTGAAGCTGGCGCAATCCCTCTACGAGACCCGCAAGGCGCTGACCTACCCCCGTACCGACAGCCGCTACCTGCCCCCGGACATGATCCCCCGGGTGGTGCAGACCATGAAGCTGCTGCCCCCTGAATACCAGGCGCTGGTACCGCCCGCCCTGCCCGGCGGCAAGCTGCCGGTGAGCAAGCGCACCGTGGACGAAACCAAGGTCACCGACCACCATGCGCTGATTCCCACCGCCAAGCGGGTGGATCCCTCCACCTTCCCGGAGGACGAGCGCCAGCTCTACGATCTTGTGGCCCGCCGGATGCTGGCCGCCTTCTATCCGGCCTGCGAATATGATGCGACGAAGGTCATCACCCAGGTGGGCGAGCATCGCTTCCGCACCAATGGCCGGGTGGTGCTGCAAAACGGCTGGCGGGACATTCCTCCCCTGGCCAACCCGCCCAAGACCCGCAAAAAGAAAACCACCGATGTGGAAGAAGAAACCGCCCTGCCGCCCCTGACCAAGGGTGATACCCGCACCGTGAAGGACACGCAGATCAAGCAGGACGCCACCAAGCCGCCGCCCCAGCACAACGATGCCTCGCTGCTCTCCGCCATGGAGAACGCTGGCCGCGAGCTGGAGGACGAGGAGCTGCAGCGGCAGATGAAGGGCAGCGGCATCGGCACCCCCGCCACCCGCGCCGCCATCATCGAGCGGCTGATGCAGGTGGGCTATGCTCAGCGCAAGGGTAAGACCATCGTGGCCACGGACAAGGGCGTGCAGCTCATCGCCATCATGCCCCAGGAGATCGCCTCCCCCGAAATGACCGGTCGCTGGGAGCTGGCGCTGGATCAGATTACCGATGGCAAGCAGGATCCCATGAAGTTCATGGAGAGCATCCGCCGCTTCTCCACCTTCCTGGTCACCTATGCCCGGGACAACCGCGCCACCGTGGTCTTCCCCGATGATGGTCGCCGCAAAAAGCGCCAGCAAAAGCTGGTGGCCAAGGCCAAGACCGTGCCGGAGGTCGTTTGCCCGGTGTGTGGACAAGGCCAGGTGCTGGAAAACGCCCAGACCTTCTTCTGCTCCCGTTCCGGCGAGGGCTGCCACTTCACCCTGTGGAAGGACTGCCTCACCCGTGGCGGCGGCCCTGAGCTCACCGACAAACTCATGCAGCTGCTCATCAAACAAAAGCAGCTTCGCGGCTCCACCGGCACCATCGTGATGGATCAGCAGCGCATCGCCTTCTACCCCATCGGCAGCGAAAGCGCCACCGCAAACCGCAGTATTATCTATCAGAAATAATATAGAAAGAAGGAAAACATCATGGCAGAAAAACTCCGCAAGCGCAGCGAGATCGCTGACAAGTACAAGTGGAAACTCACCGACATCTACCCCACCCTGGAGGCCTGGGAGGCTGCCTTTGCCGCCCTGGGCGAGAAGATCGCCGCCTTTGCCCAGTTCGATGGCAAGGTGGCCGAGGATCCCCGCAAGGTCATCCGCGCCTATTTCGACCTGGATGCCGAGCTGATGCCCGTGTTCGAGTACGCCTTCCTCAACAAGGAGACCGACAACGCCGACCCCACCGCCCAGGCCATGAGCGACCGTGTCCGCGCCCTGGCTGTGCAGGCCAGCACCGCCTCCGCCTTCATGCAGCCGGAGCTGCTTGACCTGGACGAGAGCATCCTTACCGGCATGATCAACGACCCCGACATGGCGGACTACTCCGTGTTCCTCAGCGACCTGATGCGGGACAAGGCTCATGCCCTGCCCAAGGAGCAGGAGCGACTGCTGGCCATGATGGGCGAGGTGGCAGACTCCCCCAGCACCACCTTCTCCATGCTCACCGATGTGGACATGAAGTTCCCCGCCATCACCCTCAGCGACGGTTCCCAGCAGGAGCTGAGCGAGGGCAACTACTCCACCTTCATCCACGGCGACGACCGGGATGTCCGCAAGCAGGCCTTTGAGGGCATCATGGGTACCTATGGCAAGTTTGGCAACACCATTGCCGCCACCTACAACGGCTCTGTGAAGAACGATACCTTCCAGGCCGCCGCCCGCAAGTATACCTCTGCCCTGGCCGCCAAGATGGAGCCGCTGCAGATCCCCCAGGCCGTGTATGATAACCTCATCGAGGTCATCCACGAATACCTGCCCGTGCTGAACGAGTACCTGGAGCTGCGCAAGCAGGTGCTTGGCCTGGACGAACTGCATATGTACGACCTCTATTGCCCCATGGTCAGCGATTTCCACATGGACATGCCCTACGAGAAGGCCTTCGACCTCATGCTGGAAGGCCTCAAGCCCATGGGCGAGGACTACCTGGCCAAGCTGGTGGAAGCCCGCGACAATGGCTGGATCGACGTTTACCCCAGCGAAAGCAAGTCCTCCGGTGCCTTCTCCGCAGGCGACCTCAGCAAGGTGCATCCCTATGTGCTGCTGAACCACAACGATAACCTGGACAGCGCCTTCACCATCGCCCACGAGCTGGGTCACTCCATGCACAGCTACTACAGCAATCAGGCCCAGCCCGCCCCCAAGGCCAATTACAGCCTCTTCGTGGCCGAGGTGGCCTCCACCTGCAACGAGGCCGTGATGATGCGCCACCTGCTCTCCACCTTCACCGAGAAGAAGGCCCAGGCCTACCTGCTCAACCACTTCCTGGAGCAGTTCCGCACCACCTGCTTCCGCCAGACCATGTTTGCCGAGTTTGAGCGCATCAGCCACGACATGGCCGCCAAGGGCGAGCCCCTCACCAAGGAGTCCCTCTCCAAGGCCTACTACGAGCTGAACCAGCAGTACTACGGCGGCGCCTGCGTGGTGGACGAGGTCATCGCCAACGAGTGGATGCGCATCCCCCACTTCTACAACGCCTTCTATGTCTACGTCTACGCCACCGGCCTGTGCGCCGCCGTGAGCCTCAGCGAGCGTATCCTCACCGAGGGCGAATCCGCCGTAGCCGACTACCGCAAGTTCCTCTCCGCTGGCTGCAGCGTCCCCCCCATCGAAGCCCTGAAGCTGGCCGGCATCGATATGTCCAGCCCCGACCCCCTCCGCAAAGCCATGGAAGTCTTCAAAGACACCCTGGAAAAATTCAAGGAAGTCCTGTAACCAGAGGGAGGTTTCACCTCCCTCTGGACTCCCACCAGCAGAGGGCGCTGCCCTCTGCACTCCCGCCAGAGGCTCTGCCTCTGGACTCCGCGAAGGGCCATTCGGCCCTTTCGAAACCCATTTTTTCGTATTGTTACTTGGCTGTGCAAATGTAGGGGCGAACTGCGTTCGCCCGCGCTGCACACTCAATTCCGAATTCCGCATTCCGAATTCCGCATTCAGGAGGCTCTCCTATGATGAACGGCTACAACAAGGCCGACGCCCTGGCCTACATCCTCCCCCGCATCGACCGCAAAGGCCACAAGGCGCTGTCCTTCCTCATCGATCAGCTGATCGACCAGGCCATTGACGCCGACATGGCCTTCATGCACACCGCCGGCGTCATTGATGCAAACGGCGACGCTGGCGACAACTACTATGACGACGACGAGGCCTTTGAGTACATGGTAGAAGCCCTCGCCACCCAGAACAACTTCGACCCGGACATGGCGGTGAAGGTGGGCAGCCTCATCGACGACTACATGGAACTGCAGCAGGAATACCTGGAGCAGGCCGGACTGGTGGACTGGGAGTAACCTGCATGAAAAAAGCGG
Organism: Clostridia bacterium; assembly: GCA_017936765.1. Classification (GTDB taxonomy): domain Bacteria; phylum Bacillota; class Clostridia; order Christensenellales; family Aristaeellaceae; genus UBA11524. The sequence goes on along the minus strand of JAGBEX010000041.1, from coordinate 22,331 downwards.
CGCACTCTGCAATGGAGTGTGCCGCTTTTTGTGTGCTTAGAAAATGCCAAACAGTTTTTCCACCTTGGGCAGCTTCTCATACTGGGTATCGCCGCAGTTGGTGCAATGGCGGCGCTGCTCGCCCTCTGCATCCTTGGTGGCCTCGGTGGTGATCTCCCACTCGGTGTAGCGGTGGCCAAGGGCGTCCAGCTGCTGGCTTTCCAGCGCCACGCCGCAGGTGGAACACAGCTTCTCCTTCAGGCCGGATTGCAGGCAAGTCGCCTCGCGGGTCACAGCCAGCTCTGCCGGAGAATGCCCATAGGCCGCCACGGTTTCCTCTGCCAGCACCTCATGGCAGCTGGCGCAGTATTGCTTGCGCAAGCCATCAGCGGTGCAGGTGGCTTGTACCTCATCCTTCCATTCGCCCGCAGCATGGCCGTGGGCAGGCACCTTTTCCTCGTTCAGCACCACATTGCACACCGCGCAATACTGCTTGCGCAGGCCGTCGGCGGTGCAGGTAGCCATAACCTCATCCTTCCACTCGCCCAGGGTGTGTCCCAGGGCAGGGTGAACTTCGGTAGCCAGGGTGGCATTGCACACCGTGCAATGCTGCTCAGCCAGGCCATCCTCGGTACAGGTAGCCATCTTCACCGTGGTCACCACGTCAGGCGTATGGGGCATCACAGCGATCTCCTCGCTGCTGACCACCTCACCGCACACCGTGCATTTCGCAATCTTCAAGCCCGTCTTCAGGCAGGTGGCTTCCTCCACGATCTCCGCCTCGCCCGCGGTATGGCCCAGCGCCGGGATCACCTCGCTGCGGTAGGTGGAGAAGCAGATCGTGCAGGGGAAGATGCGCTCGCCCGCCTCGGTGCAGGTGGGTTCCTTGGCGACCTCGTAATACACGCCCTCCTGGTGATAGCCATCGTAGCAGATCGCAAACTTCATGTCCATGGCCACACCATAGCCAAAGGAGGCAAACTCAATATACAGCGTGTCGCCTGCGGTGGCATTGATCTCATAATGCAGCTGATCATTCACCGCAATGCTCTTCCACAGCAGCTTGTCGCCCTTGGCATTGGTGATGCAGGGCCGGTTGACCTGGTTGCCGACGTTCCACGCCGAGAACGTGAGTGTGCCGTCCACCGGCACCTCCAGCCTGAACCAGGAGTTGGTCACATTCTTGCCAAAGTTGTCCATGCTCACATAGGTCAGCCATTGCTTGCCAAGCTGCTCTTCCGTCAGCACCAGCGCCGTTTCGCGATCCTGCCCGCCCTGCAAACGTGGGATTTCCGCATCCTCTGCCCACGCCAGGGGCAACGCCAGCATCAGCGCCACCAAAACAAGCAACAATCTCTTCATATTGTCGTCCTCCCACTATGCAATTTCTCCATAGAACCTGCTCAAATTATACCGTTTCCCCTACCCCCTTGTCAATTCCCCGCATACGAAAAGCGACCCACCTCTCGGCAGGTCGCTAATAAACGTACCACGCGCAATCAGTCGAACAAAGCGCTCAACTCAATCGCGGCTTGGGAGTCCAGAGGGGTGATACCCCTCTGGCGGGTTGTAAGGGCAGCGCCCTTACAGCTGGGGGCCGGCGGCAACCAGGGCCTTGCCAGCATCGTTGCCGGTGTACTTCACGAAGTTCTTGATGAAGCGGCCAGCCAGATCCTTGGCCTTGGTCTCCCACTCAGCGGCATCGGCATAGGTGTCGCGGGGATCCAGGATGGCGGGGTTCACGCCAGGCAGCTCGGTGGGAACTTCCAGGTCGAACATGGGGATCTTCTTGGTGGGAGCCTTCAGGATGTCACCGTTCAGGATGGCGTCGATGATGCCGCGGGTATCCTTGATGGTGATGCGCTTGCCGGTGCCGTTCCAGCCGGTGTTAACCAGGTAAGCCTTGGCGCCGTTGGCTTCCATCTTCTTCACCAGTTCCTCACCGTACTTGGTGGGATGCAGCTCCAGGAAGGCCTGGCCGAAGCAAGCAGAGAAGGTGGGAGTGGGCTCGGTGATGCCGCGCTCGGTGCCAGCCAGCTTGGCGGTGAAGCCGGACAGGAAGTAATACTGAGCCTGCTCGGGGGTCAGGATGGACACGGGGGGCAGCACGCCGAAGGCGTCAGCAGACAGGAAGATCACGTTCTTGGCAGCGGGAGCCGCAGAAACGGGCTTCACGATGTTCTTGATGTGATCGATGGGATAGGACACGCGGGTGTTCTCGGTCACGGAGTCGTCGGCAAAGTCGCACTTGCCGTTCTCGTCCACGGTCACGTTCTCCAGCAGAGCATTGCGCTTGATGGCAGCGTAGATGTCGGGTTCGGACTCAGCATCCAGGTTGATGACCTTGGCATAGCAGCCGCCCTCAAAGTTGAACACGCCGTTGTCGTCCCAGCCGTGCTCGTCGTCGCCGATCAGCAGACGCTTGGGGTCGGTGGACAGGGTGGTCTTGCCGGTGCCGGACAGGCCGAAGAACAAGGCGGTGTTCTCGCCGTTCATGTCGGTGTTGGCAGAGCAGTGCATGGAAGCAATGCCCTTCAGGGGCAGGTAGTAGTTCATCATGGAGAACATGCCCTTCTTCATCTCACCGCCGTACCAGGTGTTCAGGATGACCTGCTCACGGGAGGTGATGTTGAAGATGGCAGCGGTCTCGCTGTTCAGGCCCAGCTCCTTGTAGTTCTCCACCTTGGCCTTGGCGGCGTTGTAGGAGATGAAGTCAGGCTCGAAGTTGGCCAGTTCTTCCTCGGTGGGGTTGATGAACATGTTCTTCACGAAGTGAGCCTGCCAGGCCACTTCCATGATGAAGCGGATGCTCATGCGGGTGTCGGGGTTGGCGCCGCAGAACACGTCCATCACGTACAGCTTCTTGTTGGACAGCTGCTGCTGGGCCAGCTTCTTGCACTCGTTCCAAGCTTCCTGGGAAGCGGGCTTGTTGTCGTTCTTGAACTCGTCAGAGGTCCACCACACGGTGTCCTTGGAGTTCTCGTCCATGACGATGAACTTATCCTTGGGGGAACGGCCGGTATAAATGCCGGTCATCACGTTCACGGCGCCCAGCTCGGTCAGCTGGCCCTTTTCGAAGCCCTCCAGAGCGGGGTTCATCTCTTCCTCGAACAGCTTTTCGAAGGAGGGGTTATGCACAATCTCGGTGGTGCCGGTGATGCCATACTTGGTCAGATTCAACTCAGCCATGTTGGTTGCAACCTCTTTCTAATATAGTTATTCAGGCCTTTATGATACGCATGAAATTGCGAAATCATGCAAGGTTTCCCATATACAATCATACACCAAAATGGGCGGGAAATCAATCCCCTTTGCAAAAGATTTAACAATTTGTTTTTGATTCGCCCGAAAAAATACTGCTTGCTTCATTGCGCTGCATTTCCGTTTGTCGGGGCGAACTGTGTTCGCCCGCCACGTTGCGGAAAATGCCTGCTGGGCGTTGTGTGCGGCGTGCGGGCGATCGCAGATCGCCCCTACAGGTGCAAGAATATGTAAGGCGTTGGAGCAAGGAGCAGAACCACTCCCTCAGTCAGCCTAACGGCTGCCAGCTCCCTCGGAGAGGGAGCCTAAGTAACTCTCCCCGCGTCGCGGCGCAACCGTATTTGCACCGTGACCCCCGCAAAGGAAAAACCCACCCGGCCATCGCCGAATGGGTTTCGAAAGGGTGAGCGATGCGAGCGCCGCCAGTGGCGGAAGCAGCGAGCTGAGCGAATCAACCGAAACGAGCAATCGAAGCGACAGCGAGAGTGCGACGATTGAGGTTGCGGATCGAACGGCCCTTGGGCGGGTTGTCAGGGCAGCGCCCTGACCAGGAGTGCAGAGGGCAGCGCCCTCTGCTGGGGAGTCCAGGGGAGCAGCGCCCCTCTGGTTACACAGGCATGGTCTTGTCGGCCTTGTCCAGCATGGTGGAATCCACCTTGAGCTGCTGGGCAGCGCGGTACTCGAAGTACTTGGGCGCGACCTTGGGGAACATGGCGTAGGACAGCACGTCCTCCTCCTTCTGGTACCACTCGCGCATTTCCTCGCGCAGGGTCTCCAGCTCGGGGGGCAGGTCGTCGGCGAAGCGGTGGGTGATCACCTTGGTATCGCCGATGCACTTCTTGCGCACGTCCTCGTTCACCTCGGCGGGCAGTTTGCCGTAGCGGCCGGCCAGCAGATCCTTGGACTCCTTGGGCACCATCTTGTAGCGCTCGCCGCCCAGCACGTTCATCACGGCCTGGGTGCCAACGATCTGGGAGGTGGGGGTCACCAGCGGAGGATAGCCAAAGTCCTTGCGGACGCGCGGCACCTCGGCCAGCACATCGTAATACTTGTCCATGGCGTTGGCCTGCTTCAGCTGACCGATCAGGTTGGACAGCATACCGCCGGGAACCTGATACTGCAGGGTCTTCACATCCACACCCAGCACGCGGGAGGGATCGCGCCAGCCGTCGTTGGTCAGGCGGTCGGCCACCTTGCGGAAGTACTCAGCCAGGTCAGCCAGCAGGTTCAGGTCGATGCCGGTGTCATACTCGGTACCCTGCAGGGTAGCCACCAGAGCCTCGGTAGCGGGCTGAGCAGTACCGCTGCCCAAGGGGGACAGGCAGGTATCCACCACGTCCACGCCAGCTTCCACGGCCTTCAGCAGCACCATGTCGCCGGTGCCGGTGGTGTTGTGGGTGTGCAGCACGATGGGCAGGCTGGTGGCGGCCTTCAGGCGCTTCACCAGGCTGTAGGCCTTGTAGGGCAGCAGCAGGTTGGCCATGTCCTTGATGCAGATCAGGTCAGCACCCATCTTCTCGATCTCTTCAGCCAGCTTCACGAAGTAGTCCTCGTTATGCACGGGAGACTCGGTGTAGCTCAGGGCGATCTCCGCCTTGCCGCCGTACTTCTTGGTGGCCTTCACGGCGGTCTGCATGTTGCGCAGATCGTTCAGGGCGTCGAAGCAGCGGATGATGTCAATGCCGTTCTCCACAGCCTTCTTGACAAAGAACTCCACCACATCGTCGCTGTAGGGACGATAGCCCAGCAGGTTCTGGCCGCGCAGCAGCATCTGGGTCTTGGTGTTGGGCAGGGCAGCGCGCAGCTTGCGCAGGCGCTCCCAGGGATCTTCATTCAGGAAGCGCAGGCAGCTGTCGTAGGTAGCGCCGCCCCAGCATTCCAGAGAGTAGTAGCCCACCTTGTCCAGCATTTCGCAGGCAGGGAGCATTTCCTCCGTGCGCATACGGGTGGCAGCCTGAGACTGGTGGCCGTCGCGCAGGATGGTATCGGTAATTTGTACCTTGGGCATAGGTTCTTCCTCCTATATCCGAAAGTCGTTCATTTACAATATACTGTCTGCTTAACCAAACATGGAGAGCAGCACGCCTGCCGCAATGGCAGAGCCGATAACGCCAGCCACGTTGGGACCCATGGCGTGCATCAGCAGGAAGTTGGCGGGGTTGGCCTGCTGGCCCACCTTCTGGGACACGCGGGCAGCCATAGGCACAGCGGACACGCCAGCGGAGCCGATCAGCGGGTTGATCTTGCCGCCGGTAATCCAGTTCATCACCTTGGCCAGCAGCACGCCGCAGGCAGTGCCGATGCCGAAGGCCACGATGCCCATGGCGATGATCTTGATGGTGTCGAAGGTCAGGAAGGTGCTGGCCGTAGCGGTAGCGCCCACCGTGACGCCCAGGAAAATGGTCACGATGTTCATCAGCTCGTTCTGCATGGTCTTGTTCAGACGCTCGGTCACGCCGCACTCCTTGGCCAGGTTGCCCAGCATCAGGCAGCCCACCAGAGCGGTGGCGGAGGGCAGCAGAACGGCTACCAGAATGGTCACCACGATGGGGAACACGATCTTCTGGGTCTTGGTGGCAGGCTTGAGCTGCGCCATGACAATTTGACGTTCCTTCTCGGTGGTCAGCGCCTTCATGATCGGGGGCTGAATGACGGGAACCAGCGCCATGTAGCTGTAAGCGGCCACGGCGATGGGGCCCAGCAGATGGGGCGCCAGCTTGCCGGTCAGCCAGATAGCGGTGGGGCCGTCAGCACCGCCAATGATGCCGATGGCGCCAGCCTCCTGGGGGGTGAAGCCCAGCAGGGAGGCTGCAATGAAGGTGAAGAAGATGCCCGCCTGGGCAGCAGCGCCCAGCAGCAGGGTCTTGGGGTTGGAGATGAGGGGACCAAAGTCGGTACCGGCACCAACGCCCATGAAGATCAGGCAGGGGTAGATGCCCAGCTTCACGCCCAGGTACAGGTAGTCCAGCAGGCCTGCGGCGATCTCCTTGCCGGAGGTAGCCAGCAAAACGCCCAGCTCAGAATACACCTGGCCGCCGTTCAGGAAAGCGTGTTCCATCACGATGTTGGCCTTGTTGCCGTTGGCGGCGATGGAGGCCAGTACGTCGCTCAGGGGAGAAAGCACGGTGGCTTCCACCTCAACGGCGGTGGTGAAGTGGCCGATAATGGCGCCGGTTGCATTGTTGATGACCTGACCCGCGGCATTGACCACATAGGCAGCCTGATCCAGCAGGTTATTGCCATCCACCAGCAATGCGCCGCCGAACAGGCCCCAGTTCACATGGCCGCCGGCGAACAGCTCCTCGTGGTACACCTCGCTGCCCAGCAGGTTGGTCAGCAGCATACCGAAGGCAATGGGCAAAAGCAGCAGCGGCTCAAACTGCTTCACGATGGCCAGGTACATCAGCAGGCACGCAACGCCCACCATCACCAGCGCCAGCGGATCGGCCACGAACTGTGCAATGCCCGAGGATTTGTACAGATCCACCAGGGTCTGCATCACATCGATCTGCATTGTATCAACTCTCTTTCGTCAAAGCTGCCAGATGATTATGCCAGCACGACCAGAGCGTCGCCAGCGTTGACGGAAGCGCCCTTGCTCACCACGACCTGGGCCACGGTGCCATCCTTGGGAGCGGGGATCTCGTTTTCCATCTTCATGGCTTCCAGCACGCACAGCACGTCGCCAGCCTTCACAGCCTGGCCAGCAGCCACCTTCACGTCCAGGATGGTGCCGGGCATGGGAGCCTTCACGGCTTCACCGCCAGCCACAGGCGCAGCAGCCTTGGGGGCAGCGGGAGCAGGAGCGGCGGCAGGAGCAGCAGCCACAGGAGCGGGAGCGGCCACGGGGGCAGCCACAGGAGCAGCCACGGGAGCCACAGCGCGCACAGCGCCGCCCACTTCCTCAACGTCCACAACATAGGTCTGGCCATTCACGGTGATATTGAAAGTACGCATGATTCTTTTCCTCCTAAATCTTATCGATGATATTGATCAAAAGCGGGAATAAATCTGTTCCTCGCGGCCAGCCTTCTGCCAGGCAGAGGCATTGGTCACGCGGCGGATGCGGCGCACGGTGAAGGCCGCGCCGTCGTCCATCATGGCAGCCACAGCAGCGGAGATCACAGCAATGAGTTCCTCATCCTGGGCAGCCACAGCAGCGGCGATCACCGCCATCACCTGCTCGTCCTGCGCGGGGGCAGGGGCGGGCGCAGCGGCCTTGGCGGGGGCAGCAGCCTTTTTCTCCTTCTTGGGCTTGCCCGAAGCACCGGTAGCGATGTTGACCAGCTTGATCAAGCCGATCAGCACCACCAGACCGGCGAACACGATGGCTACGCCGATGCCGGTGACGGTCAGGCCGAAAATCAAAGTTTCCATACCTTACACGTTCCTTTCCGTTACAGCGGCAGGTTGCCGTGCTTCTTGGGCGGATTGCTGTCACGCTTGGAGGACAGCATCTCCAGGGCGGCGATCACATACTTGCGGGTCTGGGCGGGATCGCACACGTCGTCGATCATACCGGCGGCGGCAGCAGCCACACCGTCAGCCACGTTGGCGGCGAACTCGCTCTCCAGCTTGGCGCGGGTCTCCAGGGCAGGCTCCTTGCCAGCCTTCAGCTCCTCGGTGTAGAGGACCTGCACGGCGGCTTCGGGGGTCAGGGCGGAGATCACAGCGCCCGGCCAGGCGTAGGTCACATCGGCATTGGCCTTGCCGCCCATGGCGACGTAAGCCTGGCCGATGGCATTGCCGACAACCACGCTCACCTTGGCGGTGGTGGCTTCGGCGTAGGCATACAGCAGTTGGGCAGCGGCGATCATGGTCGCAGCCTGCTCTTCCACAGCGGGAACAGCAATGCCCTTGGAATTGATCAGGCTCACCACCGGCAGGCTATAGCAGTCGCACAGGCGGATGAAGCGGGCAGCCTTGGCAGCGGCGGCGGGGGTCAGCACACCGTCGTTCTCCTTGGCATTGCCGCACACCAGACCCACGCTGCGGCCACCCATGCGGCACAGCGCCACGCGGATCTCCTTGCCCCACTCCTTATACAGCTCGATCACCTTGCCCGCGTCGGCCATGGCAGCCATCAGGGCGTCGGCGTCATCAGCATCGATCTGGGGCAGGATGCGGTTCATGTCGTCGGTATCCACAATGGCAGCGTCCTCAGCATTACAGCTGGGCAGCAGATCCAGCACCTCGATGGCCAGGGCAAGGGCAGCGTCCTCGTCCTCGGCAGTCAGGGCAATACCGCCCTGCTTGGCCATGGCGTCAGCGCCGCCAACAGCCGCAGCATCAAAGGTCTTGCCGGTCATGGCGCTCATGACCTGGGGGCCATACACCATCAGCTGACCGACCTTGCCGGCCTCGATGCTCACATCAGCCAGCTGGGCGATCAGCGCAGCGCCGCCCACCACGGGGCCCATCACCAGGGCGATCATGGGGCAAACGCCGCTCATCTTGGCCATCTTGGCGTAGATGGAGGCGTAAGCGTTCATCGCCGCAGCGCCCTCGTCCACGCGGACGCCGGCGCTGTCGCACAGGGCGATCACGGGTGCGCCGGTCTTCTGGGCCAGATCCAGCACCTTGCAGATCTTCTTAGCCTGCATCTCGCCCATGGCGCCGCCGTGTACGGTGAAGTCCTGCGCGAACAGGTACACCGGGCGATCCTGCACCGTGCCGTAGCCGGTGATCACGCCTGCGTAGTCGTTGTTCTTGGAAACCAGCGCATCCAGCTCCACAAAGCTGCCTGCATCCAGCAGCTTGCCCACCCGCTCGCGGGCGGTGAGCTTGCCGGCAGCACGCTGCTTGGCGATGCGCTCGGCATCACCCTGCAGGATGGCCTGCTTCTTGGCAAGCACCTGCTTGAGGTCCTGTGTGCTAACCATGTCTAATCTCCCTCCATGTTTACGTAACCCACCCTTTCGGGCAGGAAAAAGTAAAGTGGTTCAAATTTGTCCCGATTTCTCTTATTCTCCATAACCCTCCTATTTCCTGCCTGATTTTGAAATTTTGTCAGAGACTTAACAATTAGTAACAAATACAAAAGGGAGCGCCCCTCCACTTCTGGAAAGAACACTCCCCTCGCCTTATTTCGTTCCCGTCAGCTCCACCCGCAAGATCTCCCGCGTCGGCCAGAAGGCACACAGATGCAGCCTATCGATCCTTGCCCGGATGGGCGTGAAATGCTTCATCAGCACCGGTACCGCCTGGCCGATGCGCTCCGGCTCGTCTATTAGCATGGTGGTGTGGGGTGTCCAGGCATACCCGCCCACATCGCCAGCGCCGCAGGCCTGCTGCAAGGCCACCAGCGCGTCGCTCATGTCCGGCGCGGCAAACAGCACCCTGCCGCCAGGAAAAATGCCTACATGGCGGATGTCCGCCTCCACCGGGGCAAACTCTGCCGCCACACGCCTGGTCAGCGCAATGGCCCCATTCTCCTCGTCCAAAGGAAAGGTGGCCAGGGAGATGTGCATGGGCAGTCCCGCCGTCTGCTGACCGACAAAGCCCGCCTGCTGCAAGGCGTTGTACCATTGCAGAATGTGCGCCTGATCCTCCTCGCAGTAGTCCGCCATCAGCGTCAAAAACTGTTCAGCCATGTTTCTCACTCCCCTATTTATCGATCACAGCCACCTGATATTCCCCTTTCTTCACATACCCCAGCTTCTCCGCAATGTGCGCGGAAGCCTCGTTGGCTGCATCCCAGGTGGCCATCAGCCCACGCTCATGGGCCATCAGGATCAGCTTCGCCGCCGCCAGGGTGGCGTATCCCCTGCCCTGCCTGTCGTCCCGGGTCTGCAGCTGTACCTCGATGCCGCCAGGGTAGCTCACATAGGAGCTGGCCCCTGCCACCGCCTCGCCGTTCACCAGCAGCAGCACACCAAGGCCATGCTGCTGATAGTCCTCGTCGCTGTACAGGCTCACAAAGTCCCGGCTCCACTCGGCCTGGCGGCACCAGTCGAACCACTCCCCCTCAATGGGCTGAAAGCTCGCACCCTCCGGCATGGCCTTGAGCAGACTACGCAGGTGTCCATCCTCCGGCTGATGCTGCTCATAGGCCACCCGGGTCATCAGCTTCACCGGGGCGATGCTCTGCACCACGTCCATCCACGCACCGGGGGCGTAGATCAGCCAGTCCTGGCAAACGCCCATGGCGCGGCGCAAAAGCGGCCTGGCCTCCACGCCAGGAACGCCGCAGCAATAGAGGAAATCCCCGGCTGCCGCCACGCCGCAGCGCGGATGCACCGGGGAATCCACCAGCACGCGCCCCTGACCCTCCAGCGCGGCCAGCACCAGGCTTTCCGCGCCGGGCATATCTGCAAACAGCGCCGCAGCACGTTTATCTCTGGTCGGTACGCCCACCTGCATTATTTGATGTCCTCCTGGATCATAAAGTTCTCCTTGCCAAAGGTTTCCCCCAGGCTTTGCAGCAGGCTCTGCTCGGCGCTATCCGCGCTCTGCACGGCCTGACCGGGCATCACCGCCTCAAAGCGGCTCTCCACGCCTGCGGCCTGGGTCAGCGCCTCGGCAATGGCATTGCGCTTGTCCTCCTTGTTCAGCGCGGTAACGAAGAAGTCCTGCCCCATGGGTGCTTCCCAGCGGTACATGGTGCCGTCGCAGCCCACATAACGCCCCATGGTCAGCATACTGAACACGCCGGAAGACGTCTTTTTCAGGGTGTTCATGGCTTCCTTCCAGGTCTCGTCGCTATTGCGCCCGGTGGGCGTCAGCACCACCTGACGGGGCGTCTCCGGCTTGCTCTCCGCCTTGGGGGCAGCCTTGGCCGCCCTAGCAGGAGCCGCCGCCACCACGCCATTCTTGATCTTCTCCGTCAGCTCGCCGATCTGCTTCTCCAGCTCGGCGATGCGGTCATTCAGCGCCGCGGTATCCGCCTCGGCGGTGCGCAAACAGGCCTTCAGCGCCGCATTTTCCAGGGCGATTCTCGGCGAGGAAGCCCAGCGCAGCTCGGTCTCCACCGCCATGAACAGCTCCATCATCTTCATCAGGCGGCCTTCGGTGAAGGCTTCGGCCTGCTCGGCATACTCTGCCGCGTCCTCCGGGGTCAGGTCCAGCAGCGCTGCCAGGTCCTCCCCGCAGCACTTGGCCATCAGCAGCGCCCGCAGGTGCTGGGATACATCCTTGGCAAACACCATGGGTTCCCGGCCGCCCCGCATCAGCTCGTCGATCATCCCCATCAGCATGGCCGCGTCCTGGGCCTCCAGGGCATCAGCAAAGCGGAAGAGGAACCCCTTGTCGCTGGTGCCAAGCACGCTGCGCACCAGTTCTTCATCCACGTCGCTGCGGTAGCCCAGGCACATATCCAGTATGGACAGCGCGTCGCGCATACCGCCCTCGGCAGCGCGGGCGATCATGTTCAGGGCGCTGTCGGTGGCCGTGGCGCTGGCACCCTCCACCGCCTGACGCAGCCGCCCGGCGATCTGCCCCGCCGGAATGCGGCCAAAGTCGAACCGCTGGCAGCGGCTGAGGATGGTGGCGGGCAGCTTCTGGGGTTCGGTGGTGGCCAGGATGAACACCACGTGGGCCGGCGGCTCCTCCAGGGTCTTCAGCAGCGCATTGAAGGCCGAGGCGCTGAGCATATGCACCTCGTCGATGATATACACCTTGTACTTGCCCTGCTGGGGCGGGTACTTCACCGTTTCCCGCAGGTCGCGGATCTCATCCACACCATTGTTGGAGGCCGCGTCGATCTCCATCACGTCCAGGCTCTCGTCAGCCAGGAGGCGGCGGCAGCTTTCGCACACGCCGCAGGGGTCGCCGTTCTGCGGATTCTCGCAGTTGATGGCGCGGGACATGATCTTGGCCGTGGAGGTCTTGCCCGTGCCGCGGCTGCCGCAGAACAGATACGCGTGGGCAATGCGCCCCGTGGTGATCTGGTTGCGCAGCGTGGCCACAATGGCCTCCTGCGACACCATGGAAGAGAAATCCACCGGCCGCCATTGGCGGTAAAGAGCCTGATACGCCATGTTATTCCTCCGTCAAGTCCAACATATCCCGCATGTCTTCCAGTTTGCTTTCCCCGATGCCCTTCACGTGCATCAGGTCCTCCGGGTAGAAGAAGGCGCCACTCTGCGTCCTCTCCTGCACAATGGCCTCTGCCGTGGCCTCGCCCACGCCGGGCAGCTCGTCCAGCAGGTCAAGGTCAGCGCTGTTCACCGGGATCGCCCCCGTCTGCACCGGCACGGCCTGCACAGAGGCATACCGCCCGGTGGCGGCATAGCTCGTTTGGGGCTGCGGCACATAACCATCCAGCACCGCCCATGCCGCAAGGACGACGCACGCCGCCAGGAGCAGCCAACCCAGCACGCTCCTGACGGCGAAAGTCTTTTGTTTCATCACACGCTCTTGCGGACTTTTTGACCTTCGCGGGAATCCTCCAGGATATATCCCGCCGCCTTGATGGCATCGCGCAGCTCGTCAGAGCGCTTCCAGTCCTTGTTCTTGCGGGCCTCGGCACGCTCGTCCACCATGCGCTGGATGTCCTCGGGCAGGGTGTCGTCTTCCTTCTGCAGAATGCCCAGCACGTCGCACAGGGCCTTCAGGCTCTTCAGGGCAGCCTCCACCGCGGCCTTGCTGCTCTCGGCATTCAGGGTCACGTTGGCTTCCTTCACCAATTCGAAGATGGCGCCCAGGGCGTCGGCGGTGTTCAGATCGTCGTCCATGGCGTTGTCGAAGCGCTGCTCTGCTTCCTTCACATGGGCAAGGAACTCCTGCTCGGCGGCGGTCAGCTCCTTCTCCTGCACGCTGCCCAGAAGGTGCTTCATGTTGTCGCGGGCGGTGTACAGGCGGGTCAGGCTGGCATGGGCAGCAGCGATCTGCTCACGGCTGAAGTTGATGGGGCTGCGGTAGTGAGCGCTGAGCATGAACAGGCGCACAGCCTCCAGGTCATACTCCTTGGCGATGTCGCGCACCGTGAAGAAATTGCCCAGGGACTTGGACATCTTCTGGTTGTCCACATTGATGAAGCCGTTGTGCATCCAGTAGCGCACATAGGGCTTGCCGGTGGCGCCCTCGGACTGAGCGATCTCGTTCTCATGGTGGGGGAACAAGAGATCCTTGCCGCCGCAATGGATGTCGAAGGTGTCGACCAGGTACTTCATGGACATGGCAGAGCATTCGATATGCCAGCCGGGACGACCCATGCCCCAGGGGGACTTCCAGGCAGGCTCACCGGGCTTCTGTGCCTTCCACAGCACAAAGTCGGCGGGGTTCTCCTTGTCGGTCTCCACGTCCAGGCGCTCGGAGGCACCCATCTCGCGGTCCTCCATGTTCTGGCCGGACAGCTTGCCATAGCCGGGGAAAGCGCTCACCCGGTAGTACACGTCGCCGCTGGGAACAGCATAGGCGTGGCCGTTGTCGATGAGCTTCTTCACCAGGCCGATGATCTCCCCGATATGCTCCGTGGCCTTGGGATGCACCGTGGCCGGGCGGATGCCCAGGGCGCCAGCGTCCTTGTAGTATTCCGCAATGAACCGCTCGCCCAGCTCCTTCACGGTGATGCCCTCTTCGTTGGCGCGTCGGATCATCTTGTCGTCGATGTCGGTAAAGTTCTGCACAAAGGTCACGTCATAGCCCTCGCGCTCCAGCTGGCGGCGCAGCACGTCAAAGGTGATGAAAGGCCGGGCGTTGCCGATGTGGAAATAGTTGTACACCGTGGGGCCGCAGGCATAGATGCCCACCTTACCCTCGTTCAGGGGCTTGAATTCTTCCTTGCGGCGGGTCATGCTGTTGTAAATATGCATATCGTTAAACCTCCGTGTTCTTTGCTTCAGTCAAGTCCTTCTGGATCTGGCAGCCATCCACACACTCGTGGCAGCCCATTTCGCAGGCGCGGCGTGCCAGGCATTGCTCCATGTGGGTCAGCCGCTCGTACAGCGCCTGCATCTTCTCCATCATGGGGTCAGGCAGATTCACCTGATCCAGGTCAATCTCGTTGCGCTTCACGTTCTTCTTGCGGACGATGCGGCCCGGGTTGCCCACCACGGTGCAGTCCGGCGGCACGTCCTTGAGCACGATGCTCCCCGCGCCCACCTTTACATTGTCGCCAATGGTGATGGGACCCAGCACCTTCGCGCCGGAGCCGATGGTCACCCCGTTGCCGATGGTGGGATGGCGCTTGCCGGTCTCCTTGCCGGTGCCGCCCAGGGTCACCCCCTGGTAGATGGTCACATTGTCGCCGATGATGGTGGTCTCGCCGATCACCACACCGTCGCCATGGTCGATGAAGAACCCTTTGCCAATGGTGGCGCCGGGGTGGATCTCAATGCCGGTCTTGTGCCGGGACCGCTGGCTGATGATCCGCGCCAGCGTCACATGACCCTTCACAAATGCTTTATGCGCCCTTCTGTGCGCCCGGATGGCCTTCAGCCCCGGATAGCACAAAAGCACCTCCAATTTGGACTTGGCCGCCGGGTCGCGGGCCATAATGGCGGCCATATCCTCCCGCAGTTGATCAAACATACACACATTGCGGCACTTGCCGCTACCTCCTTTTCAATGCTGCATCAGGCTATGTCAGGCTGCGCAACATCGTGCGGCGGTATAATCAAAGGGAAGCGCAAACAGACGGCGATCAGTCACCATCGTTCCACCTCCCTTCCATAGATTAAAGTATTATAGCACATCCCGTCGCGTAAATCAATCACAACCCACCCGCTTGACAAATTCGCTCCTTCGCGGTATCATTTCACCCGTGCGAGGTGCCCAGACGATCGCGGGTCCCTTCGGGGGCATGAGGAAAGTCCGAGCATCACAGGGCAGGGTGCCGGCTAACGGCCGGTGGAGGCGACTCCAAGGAGAGTGCAACAGAGAGATACTGCCTAAGCAGCTTTTGCTGCCGGCGATGGTGGAAAGGCGAGGTAAGAGCTCACCCACGGCTTGGCGACTTGACCGTGATGTAAACCCCACCTGATGCAAGATGGTATGGAGGCATATGCGGCGGCCCGTCGCGCCTTCGCAATCGCTTGAGCCTGCGCGGTAACGTCAGGCCTGGATAGATGATCGTCCAATACAGAACTCGGCTTATGGACACACTCGCGCATTCAAAAAGATGGCTTCTGAAGAAGCCATCTTTTTGAGTTTTGGCGCTACGTCGCTGTGGGCTAAAGCCCACGGCCGCTCCTTCGCGTAAGGAATGTTTTCTGTTTCGGCCATCACCGGGGCAAGCCCGGCGTTGGCTACACTTGCCCATTGCAAGCAATGGGCTGCGTTAGTCAGGCTAAAGCCTGACCTCATGGAGCGGAAAACACCCCGCGAACCCGGCAAAGCCGGGTTACACGATGAGAGTCCTTGCGGACGGCTAAGTTAGATGGACTGCAGGTTATGGCTCCCCTTGATAGGGGAGCTGTCAGCCGCTCGTCGGCTGACTGAGGGGTTGCGTTGCTTAGTGGCAATGCCCGCCGCAGGTGTGTTCACCGCAGCCGTGTTCGCCGCAGGTGTGGTCTTCGCCGTGGTCGTGGTGGTGGTCGCAGGTGGCGCCGGTGTTGAAGGCCAGTTCGCCTGCCAGCAGGGCGTTCACCGCGGCGTCGGCATCGCCCTGGACGCCAGCATAGAGCTGGATGCCCGCAGCAGCCAGCGCGGCCTGTGCGCCACCGCCAATGCCGCCGCAGATCAGCGCATCCACCTGGTGGCTCACCAGGAAGCCCGCCAGGGCGCTGTGGCCGCTGCCGTTGGTGCTAAGCACCACGCTGGAGGCCACCGCACCGCCCTCCACCATGTAGAGCTTGAACTGTGCCGTGTGGCCAAAGTGCTGGAAGATCTGTCCGTTTTCATAAGTAACGGCAATACGCATAATCATTCTCCTTTACTCTTTTTCGTCGATCAGCCTGCCGTATGCATCATAAAGGCAGGCCTTGTCACTCTTTGACTTGTGCCAGACCTTCTTCTCCGGCCAGGTCAAGTCACCCTTTTCATCGCTGGACTGGCTGCTGATGGTGATCTTCTCCCCCGGCTGCAGCGTCCTGTTTGCAAACACAAACATTTCGCCGCCCCTGTCCGAAAGGATGTACCACCCGCTGATGTCCACCGCCTCCGCGCCATGGTTCATCAGACTGATGCTGTCCCGCTTGGCGCTCTTGTCCGTCAGCTGCACGGTCTGGCAGCGGACAGGCAGCTCGCCGCTGGAAAGGTTGCTCACCTTTGCCTCACCGCCCGTCAGCGTCACCATCACCCCCACCGGGGCATTCTGGGTCTGATAGATAGCCGCACCCTGCTGCCCCAGCAGCTTCATCACTCTGTCGGAGGGCGTATCCGGCTCGGCCACCGTGTTGGTGGATATGATGGCCACCTGCGGCTTCACCTGCCGCAACAGCGTCTCGGAGGTAGCGTCCTCCTCGCCATGGTTGCCCACCTTCAGCACATTGCAGGGCGGGATCACCCCAGCACCCAGCAATTCTTCTTCCTCCGGGAATTCCATGTCCCCGGTCAGCAGCATCCGTCCGCCGCCACCCTCGGCCAGCAGCACAAGGGAGTTGCAGTTCTCCGCGTCCTTGTTCAGGCTCCGGGGACCGATCACCGTCAGCTTGCCGCCAGCCAGGGGCAGACTGTCGCCCGCCTCCAGCCAGTTCACGCTCTCGCCCCGCAGTTCAGCGGCCAGCGCCACAGGATGCTTGCTGTCCTTCACGTCAGTGTAATACTTCGGTGCGTACCAGCCGCCGATCTCCAGGCCGGACATAGCCAGCGGCCATGCGCCGCCTGCGTGGTCGCCGTCCGTGTGGGTGATGATCACCCCATCCAGCCGCGTCACGCCCATCTGGTGCAGCGCATTGGATACCATGCCCCAGTTCTCCCGCAGGCCGGCGTCGATGAGATACAGCGTCTCCCCGCTGCCCAGCAGCAGGCAGTCGCCCTTGCCCACGTTCAGGGCGATCAGCGTCAGGCTCCCCTGCTCCGCTGCGGCACAGGAGGTCAGCAATGCACAGGACAACAGCACCGTCAATAGCCTCCGTTTCATCGCTTTCTCCTTTCCTTGAAAGCCCGCGCCATCTGTGATACAATGGCGAAAGGAGTTGATCGTATGAATGAATGGATGTCCCTGGCCCTTCAGCAGGCAGAGCTTGCCGCCGCCGCGGGCGAGATCCCCGTGGGTGCGGTGCTGGTGCAGGGCGATACCCTCATTTGCGCCGCCCACAACCAGCGCGAGGCCACCCACGACCCCACCGCCCATGCAGAGCTTATCTGCCTGCGGGAGGGTGCGCGCCTCTTAGGCGACTGGCGTTTGCGGAACTGCACCCTTTACGTCACCCTGGAACCCTGTCCCATGTGCGCCGGCGCCATGGTGATGAGCCAGCTGGGGCAATGCATCTTCGGCGCAGCAGACGAGCGTCAGGGCTGCTGCGGCTCCGTGTACGACCTTCCCGGCGATCCCCACCTCCACGGCGTGACCCGCTGGCAGGGCGGCGTGATGGAAGCCGAATGCCGCGCACTTTTGCAGAGTTTCTTCCGCAGTCGCCGGGAATGACTCCCCCTCTATCATATCAAATTTTTGCGAAATCATCAAGGAGGCGTACCATGACCCTCAACGAATACCAGCAGCTTGCCCTCACCACCCTGAACCCCGCCCTGAACAAGAAGGACGTGCTGATCAACGGCGTCATGGGGCTTTGCGGCGAAAGCGGCGAGGCCATCGACATCGTGAAGCGCCACCTGGCCCAGGGTCACGAGCTTGACCGCGAGCATCTCATCAAGGAGCTGGGCGACGTAGCCTGGTACCTGGCCGAGACCGCCTTCGCCCTGGATGTCTCCCTGGAAGAAGTCTGCCAGCGCAACATCGACAAGCTGAAGGCCAGATACCCGGAGGGGTTCTCGGCGGAGAGGTCCATCCACCGAAGCGCAGAATAAAAGAAGCGGCTTATAAGCCGCCTCTTTTATTCTCCCTTGATATGCCGTATCAGCGCATCGGTCACCTTTTCCATGTCCTCCGTGGTGCCGATGGTCACCCGCAGCCAGCTTTTCAGCCGCGGGGAGCCAAAGTGCCGCACCAGAATGCCCTCCTCCCGCAGCGCCTTCTGCACCGGGGCGGCATCCTCGCCAGCCTTCACAAAGAGGAAGTTGGTGGCGCTCTTCAGCACCTCAATGCCGGATTCTTGCAAGCGGGCAAAGGCGCGGTCACGGGCGGCCACCACCAGCGCAACGGTCTTGGCGGTGTAGTCCACATCCAGCATGGAGGCCGTGGCCGCCGCCTGGGCAAGCCGATCCAGCGGGTAGCTGTTGAAGCTGTCCCGGATGCGCCGCAGCGCGTCAATAAGCCGCTGGCTGCCCATGGCATAGCCCACGCGCATACCCGCCAGCGCATGGCTCTTGGAGAAGGTGCGCACGATCAGTACATTGTCGAATTCCTTCAAAAGCGGCACCGCCGTCTCCTGGGCGAAGGCGGCATAGGCCTCGTCCACCAGCAGCACAGCGCCGTTGTCCCTTGCGTGCTGCGCCATGCGGCGAATCTCGCTCTGGGGCAGCTCGATGCCCGTGGGCGCGTTGGGATTGGCCAGCGCCATGGGGCAGCCCTGCATCATCCCCTCCACATCCACGGTAAAGTCCGCCTTCAGCGGCACCGCCTCATGCTCCACGCCAAACAGATTGGCATACACCGGGTAGAAGGAGTAGGTCACATCCGGGGTCAACAGCCGCTTTCCGGCAAAGAAGGCCGCAAAGGCAAAAGCCAGCACTTCATCGGAGCCATTGCCGCAGAACACCATCTCCGGCTCCACGCCGTTCACCTGGGCGATGGCCTCCCGCAGCTGGGTGGCCTCCATGTCCGGGTACAGGCGCAGGCTGTCGCACAACCCTTCGATGGCCTCCGCCACCTTGGGGGACGGCGGATAGGGATTCTCGTTGGTATTCAGCTTGATAAACTGCCGATCCTTGGGCTGCTCGCCGGCGGTGTAGGGCACCAGCCGCAGCGCCAGATCACTTTCGTAAGCCATGCTCACACTCTCCTCACCGGCACGCCTTCCTGTGCCAGGTAGTCCTTCAGGTCGCTGATCTTCATAATGCCGAAGTGGAACAGCGTGGCCGCCAGGGCAGCATCCGCGCCGCCAATGGTCAGCGCATCACGGAAATGCTCCAGCTTGCCCGCACCGCCGCTGGCGATAACAGGCACCGGCACCGCATCCGCAATGGCACGGGTCACGTCCAGGGCAAAGCCCTCGCCCACGCCGTCGGTGTCCATGCTGGTGAGCAGGATCTCGCCCGCGCCGCGCTTCACGCCTTCCACCGCCCACTCCAGGGCGTCCTTGCCGGTGTTCACGCGGCCGCCGTTGACATACACATCCCAGCCGCCATGCTCCCGCTTTTTCACGTCCATGGCCAGCACGATGCATTGACTACCGAAACGCATCGCCGCCTCGGTGATGAAATCCGGGTTGCGCACCGCCGGGCTGTTGATGCTCACCTTGTCCGCGCCCCGCAGCAAAATCTGCCGGATCTGCTCGATCTCCGCAATGCCGCCGCCCACCGTGAAGGGGATGAACACCTGCTCGGCCACCCGGCTCACCACGTCCAGCATGGTGCCGCGCTTCTCATGAGAGGCGTTGATGTCCAGCAGCACCAGCTCGTCCGCACCGGCCTGGTTGTAGCGCACAGCGGCTTCCACCGGGTCGCCCGCGTCGCGGATATCCACAAAATTGATGCCCTTCACCACCCGGCCGTCCCGGATGTCCAGGCAGGGAATGATGCGCTTGGTCAGCATACTTCCGCCCCCTTCCATTCAGCAAAGCGCCGCAGCATATTCAGGCCCGCCTCGCCACTCTTTTCCGGATGGAACTGGGTGGCCATCACATTGCCCCGGCACACCGCAGCGGTGAAGGTCTGGCCATAATCGCAGGTGGCGGCGGTGAAGTCGTCGCTCACCTCGGCCATGCAGTAGGAATGCACAAAATACACGCAGGGATCGTCCCCCTTGTCAAACAGGGGGCATTCCCGAGTGGTCAGCGTGTTCCACCCCATGTGGGGAATCTTCAGTCCCCTGTCCTCAAACTTCGTAATGGTACCCGGCAGCAGCCCAAGGCCATCATAGAAGCCATTCTCCTGGCTATGGTCAAACAGCATCTGCATCCCCAGGCAAATGCCCAGCAGGGGCTTGCCGCTCTTCGCCGTATCGATCACCGCCCTGTCCAGCCCGGTCTCTCGCAGCTTGGCCATGGCATCGCAAAAGGCACCCACGCCGGGCAGCACCACATGATCCGCCGCCGCAATGGCCGCCGGATCGTCGGTGATCTGTGCCTCAAATCCCAGGAATTCAAAGGCCTTCTGCACGCTGCGCAGATTACCCATACCATAGTCGATAATGGCGATCATGCCTTGTCCTCCCCCATCAGCCGTTCAAAATTCTTGTGCAGGATCATCTCCTGCTCTTCCTCCGTCAGCGGCAGCGCCATGAACCGCGCCAGTTCCTCTGCCGTGTCCCACATGGGGTAGTCCGTGCCAAACAGCACCTTGTCCGCGCCGTAGCGGTGGATGATTTTCACCGCTTCCTCAGGTGTCAGCGCATACAGGCTGGAGCAGGTGTCCACATACACAGTTTCCCGACCCGCCAGCATTTTCCACGCATCGCTCCACACCGACCAGCCGCCCAGGTGCGCACAAATGGCCTTCAGCCGCGGCACATGATCCAGCGCCCGCGCCATGCGCTCCGGCGTGCTGTAGGGATAGCGATGATCCCCCGTGTGTACCAGCAGCGGCAGTCCGCGCTCCGCCATGGCCTCAAACAGCCGCAGCGCCGCCGGATCGTCCAGCATAAATTTCTGGAAATCCGGGTGCAGCTTCACACCCTTCAGCCCCAGCGCCAGAATGCGATCCAGCTCCTTCTCCATCTCCGGGTGATCGGGATGCATGGCGCCAAAGCCCACAAACTTATCCGGATACTGCGCCACCGCAGCGGCGATAAAATCGTTGATGGACGCGGCCCGCTCCCAGGTCACAGCCACCGAATGCACCAGGTGCCGCGTCACGCCAGCCTCCACGCCCTTTTGCAGCAGCGTACCCACCGTGCCGTCCAGCACCACGGGCATCTCATAAAAATCTGCAATGGATTGCGACGCCCGCAGCGCGATCTTGTCCGGATAAATGTGGGCGTGTGTATCGATAATCGTCATACGGTTCCCTCCGTTGACCGCCATCAAATTTGGAAAGAGGCAGGAACGCAAAACCTGCCTCTTCAATACGAATCTATTATGAAGCATCCGCTTCCCTGTGTCAAGAAATGAACCAGCGATTTATTGTACTAAAGTTGTTTTCACTGGCCGTCGTCCGTGGATTTCAGCAAGATACGCTTCTCAAACCCACCGCGTTTGGCTTTCTTCGCCACCCGAATGGCTTCCACTTCCGCCATGGATCCCCGCGCCTCGGCTACCGCCATCAGCACCTCCAGCAGGTCGGCCAGCTCCTCCAGGGACTTGTCCGCCAGGTATTCCGCCAGCTCCTCCTGCAGCTTCTCATCCAGCCGCGCCAGGTATTCTTCGTCCGAAAGAACCTCCCACTCACACTTCCTGTCGGACGCCTCAATGATCTCCGGAATGCGGTCACGCACCAGCTTGTTGTGGATCATCGCCCGTACCTCTCACAGCTCGTAGTCAATGCACGCCCGCTCCTTGCGAACGGTATACACAAACTCACCAAAGGCCAGATGCACCGGCGACTTCTGATAAGCATTCAGGTCGTCCACCGTGTCGAAATCAGCAATCAACGCCACATCATAGTTGGTGGCAGGCGTACGCAGATCGTTGCGCACCACCTCCAGCCGCCTGATCTCACCAATTGCCCGCAGCGACTCCGCCCTCGCCATAAATTCGCTGATGTGCTGCTCTTTGCCCTCATCCCGCAGCGTGAACATACAAATGTGACGGATCATATCGAACCCTCCACTTCTCTTTTTCCCCATTCTACCATTATCAGTTACCATATGCAACAAAAAAAGAAGCACCTCAAAGTGAGATGCTTCTGAAATGGAATCCGGCAGCGACCTATCCTCCCGGGCCGTGTCCAGCCAAGTACTTTCGGCACTGAAGGGCTTAACTTCTGTGTTCGGGATGGGAACAGGTGGGACCCCTTCGTCATTGCCACCGGAAATGGTGAGCTATGTGGGC